>CAVWMP010000005.1:0-319367 GCA_963756135.1 uncultured Actinomycetota bacterium | reverse complement strand
CGACCTTTCGCTTCCCAAAGGCGCATCTCACGGCACATCATCAGAGGTCGTTCTGTACCCAGATCTTGGCTGTGTGAGCGGGATTGGTCGCTATCGAGGGTCACCAGGCTTCATCCGGGATCGAGGCACTTCAGGTTCAAAGTGGGGAGCAAAGTGGGTCACGGACCGGCGTCAGAGATGGATCGCCAGGTCGGACTTGTCGCCCTCGAAATCTCGTCCGAGGTAGACCCGTGCGGTCATCGCGGGGTCGGAGTGCCCGAGCTGGTCGGCGATCCGGACGATCGGAACGTTGGCCTCGTGCAGCAGGGTGGCCACGGTGCGTCGGAAGGTGTGCGGTACCGCCCAACCGAAGCCGGCGGCGTCGAGGAGCTCGCGGACAGCATGGTTGCTGTTGGACTGGTCCCACCGTTGCTCGTTGTTCCCGAGGAGAGCCGGTGCGGCGAAGATGAGTCCGTCGGCGCCGACCCGCGAGGCACGGGCGTTGAGCCGGGTCTGCAGCCAGTCGGGCAGGTTGACGACGCGGTCGGAGCTGCCGGACTTGGTGCCGCGGATCCGGCAGGCCCCGGTGGTCGGGTCATAGTCGCTCCAGCGCATTGATCTCGCCTCGTCGATACGGGCGCCGGTGCCTGCGAGGAACGCCACCAGTTCGGCGGTGGTCTCGCGTCGCCTGACCGATCGCGGGTCCAAGTTCGCCTGCCGGGCCCGTTCGTCGCCGCAGGCAACGACTTGGTCTCGTTCCTCGCGGGTAAACGCCCGGGTTCGATCCCGCAGGTCGACGTTCGGGTTCTGCGACTTCGTCGCGCGGACCTGACGCATCGCGTTGCTGGTCAGGACGCCGCTGTCGACGGCGAAGTTAAGGATGTTGGAGATCACGGACCGGGCGAGCTTGGATGCCCCGGTGCCGCGCCGGTCGGCCAGGGTCTGCAGGAAGATGCGGAGCCGCTGGGGGTCGTTGGCTTGCTCGAGAGTGAGACCGCGCATCGAGGAACTGTCGGCGTCCACATGCCGGTCGAAGCTGCTGGTGTAGTCAGCGATCGAGCGTGGCGCCAGGCCGGAGTCCGCGCGCGCCGCCTGGGCCAGCCAGACCCGACCGGCGTTGACGAACGGGGTGGTCCTCCTGATCGTCTGACCGCTTGCCCCTGGTTGCCGCAGTCGCTCGACCAGCCGGACTTCGCAGCCCTTGATCGCCGCGTGCTTGGTCCGGGCGACCGCCGAGACCTCGCGGCGTACCCCGTCCCAGCCTCGGAAGTAGACACGAGCACGGTGACGGTCGGCCCGGCGCGGGTTCGGTGCGGTGACCCAGCGCCCGGCATGGAGGACCTGAGGGGTCGTCTCGATCTCCCCGTGCTCACCCAGGCCGAGTGCCCGCCGGACCATCGATGCCTCCGTGTTCTGTGACGTTCCCAGGTCGCAAGTGTGCGTCGACGCACCGACAGGCGCCCCGTCCCTCCTCGATGCCTGTGGAGGAGTCAGCAGGGAGAGACGTAGTGGTCATTCTCGTAGGCGACGACGTCGGTGAACCTGTAGGCGACGCGGCTGCCGATCTTGAGATAACCGATGCCTTCGCCGTGGTGGCGGAGGTTGGCAAGGTGGCCGGTGGTGACGCCCCAGCGGTCGGCAAGCTGGGCGGGGGTCAGCAGGTTGCGGTGTCCTGCCTCCTCCGCAATGACATGTTCGGTCATGTCGCTTCCGTTCGGTCGGTCTCGGTGCGCCCAGAGGGGTGTTCGGCGGTCATGGCGGCGCGAAGGAATCGGCGGGCTTCGGCGACGGTGACGTAGAGCCTTCCGCAGCCGTTGAACCGTGCCCAGCGGGGTCCGATGCCGCGCTGGCGCCAGTCGCGGACGGTGCGTTGCGGGGTGTGGATGAGGTCGCAGAACTCCTCGAAGGTGAGAAGAGCGTTCTCGTGCCAGTCGTCGGGGATGTGGATCGGGTTCACGGTGGTTTCCTTGGTGGGTGGGTCGGTCCTGACGGGTCAGCGGTACGGTCCACGAGGACTCGGCGCCGGCGAGTGCGGGGCGTCGCGCTCCTCTGGGTCGTCGCGGTCGCGACCGGGTGGTCGGCTGGTCGTAGTCCTCGGGTGGGTTGGCGCGGATGTGCGCGGCCTCGTTGCGCGCGGCATTGAGGTGCCGGTAGGTCTCTCGCAGGGGCTGGTCGAGCGCGTCGAGGTGCGCCCGTGCGGTGGCGACGGCGACGTCCGGGTCGGTGGTGGACGTCATTTCGTCCATCGACAGCTCCCAGGTGGACTGTGACCGGTCGAGCACGAGGGCGAGCCGTTGAGCCACCTGAGGCAGCGTGGCCACCGTGTTCGCGAGGTGGGCCAGAATGACGTCCACGTCGGCCGGCGTCGCGGCGGGGTTGCTGGCCAGCTGGTGGGCGAGACGGATGACGGCGTTGTCAGCATCGGCGGCGCTCTTCGCGAGCGTTGCTCCAGGCTCGTCGGTCGGGCTGTCGCCGTCTCGCTGGGTGGGGGTCATGAGGTGTCCTCTCCGGGTCGGCGCGTGGGGGCTCTCACCTGAGGCGGTGAGGGGGCTCCTGGCGATCACTGACGACGGACCTCTTCGGGTCCGGTTGGTCACCTAGGACGGCGGTGAGGTGTCCGGCGATCAATTGCGCGGCAGTTCGTCACCGCTCGGTAGTGGTCGTCATCTGCCAGGGCCGCGTGAGGGCCGGCTCGACGGGGTGAACGGGACCTCGACGGGACGGCGGGGTCGGTCCGGTCGGTCGGTGCGCTCGGACGGCATAAGACTCGGTCCGTAACGGTCGATCGCCTCGAGTGCGGCCTCCCGGGCGTGAGCGGGTCCGAGGTCGGCTCGGTCTCGGCCGAACGTGTCGACCCACTGGGCGCGGGCGTCGTTGACGGACTCGGCGACGAGGTGGGCGGTGTTGTGGTGGCGGCCGCGGGTCATGGCGACGTAGGCAGAGGCGGCGCCGGTGGTCTCGCTGAGGAGGAAGTGCGCCCGGTCGACGGTCTCACCCTGGGCGCCGTGGACGGTGGTGGCGTAGCAGAGCTCGACGTGGGCCTCGGCGTAGGCCGCGTGGAGGGTACGGCGGCCGCGGCGGCCCTCGATGTCGAGGTGGCCGTGCTCCGTGATGCCGGTGACGGTCCACTGGTCGCGGTTGGCGACGTCGAGGTCGCGGTCGTTGCGGCGGGTGCTGACGCGGTCGCCGACGGCGATCCGGGCCCCGGAGCTGGTGGTGAGGTGATCGCCGGTCTCGACGGTGCCGGCGGTGACGCGCCGGTCGCGGACGGCTGCGTTGAGGTCGGCGACCTGCTCGCGGGTGTCGGCGACGACGAGGTCGCCCGGTGATGCAGCGGCGAGGTCGGTGACGGCAGCGAGGCGTTCGACGTCGGTGGGGTGGATGACGATTGCGCCGCGCTGGAGGAGGGCGTCGAAGACCTCGTCGGCCCGCTGGCCGGTGCGCATCTGGAGTGTGAGCTCGGCGTAGGCGGGGTCGGCGAACCGGTGCACGGCCTCGAGCGTCAGCCGGTCGTCCTCGGCCGCCCACCGGCTGGCGTGGTCGAGGACGCCGCCGCGCCCGACGGCAGGGAGCTGATGACGGTCGCCGACGAGCGCGACGCGGGCGCCGGCTTCGTCGGCGATCGTGAGGAGAGCGCGGGCGGTGTCCTGGTCGAGCATGCCGGCCTCGTCGACGAGCAACAGGTCGCCCGGGATGAGGCGGGCGAGTCGGTCGGGTGCGGACCGCCCGGAGTCGTCGCGGGACCAGAAGCCGTCGTCGTCCCAGCGGAACCCGTGCTGGTGGGCCAGCCAGGCGGCCGAGAACGCCGACGTGGCGAGCTGGTCGGCGGCGACCTGTGCGGCCTTGAGGGTCGGGGTGACCACGACAAGGCGGTGCCGCATCTCGATCGAGCTCACGTGTCGCGCGGAGCGTGGTGGTCTTGCCGGCGCCGGCGGCTCCCTCGACGACGGTGAGCCGAGCGGTGCCGGCCAGCGCGGCGGCGACCCGACGTTGGGTGTCGTCGAGCCGGATGCCGGCGACGACCTCTCCGACGGTGGCGGCTCGCCCGGGCCTCAGGCCGCGTGCGGCGAGGCGGTCGACGAGGTCGACCTCGACCTCGAGCACGGTGCGGGAGGTGAGCGTGCGAACATGCTCGGGTACGTCGGCGCGGTCGAGCAGCGGTCGGCAGGTGGCGACGGTCCGGGCGGTGAGGTCCTCGGCGAGCTCACGGCGTACGGCTGGATCGGTCACGACGTCGACCGAGGCGATGACGCGCTCGACCTCGCCGCGGACGTCGGCGGCGTTCCAGCTCGAGCGCCGGGCGCCGAGCCGGGAGACGACGACCTGGGTGACGGCGTCGCGGTTGATCCGTGCGATGGCCGTCGGGTGCAACGGGGCCGGCCTTGGCGGCGCGGCGAACCCGAGGTCGCGCAGCTCGTCGACCCACCGCGCCTCGAGCTGCTCGCCGCTCTGAGGGACGACCTTGTCGGGTCGGGCGTGGGCCCACGCGCGTCGGTCCCAGCTGCGGCGCAGCTGGGGCCCCGGCTGCTGGTCAGGGTGCTCGCGGCGCCACTGGGCTTCGTAGCGGTCGACGTTGCGTCCTATCTGTGCCGCGCGAGCGCTGAACGCGCCGGCGTACGGCGCGAGCTCGCGGACCTCGCCGGTGGCGGGGTCGAGCGTGTAGCCGTGGGCGGCGAGCGTCGTGCGCAGCTCGGGGTCGCACATGACAGCGGCGTGCCCGATGCCGTTGATGGCCTCGATGGAGTCGACGATGCCGACCGAGTGAAGTCCGCGCCACCGGCCACCGGCGAACACGCGCGCGTTGAGCTGGAGGTGCAGGTGACGGTGCGGGTCGCCGGCGCGTGAGGTGTAGTGCCGCACGACCGCGGCCTCGACCTGGTCGACGGGCACCTGCACCTGGCGGCCACGCGGACCGATGCGGGTCGTGGCGTGCTCGGCGACCCAGCCGATGATCTCCTGGGCGGCGCGTTCCTGGGCAGCGTCGTAGGCGCCGGCGACGGCCGGGTGGAGCAACGCCGCGAGCGACCACGTCTTGGGTCCGTTGACCACGACCTCGACGAAGCGCAGCCCGTGCTCGCCGGTGCGCAGCCGCCCCTTCGGGCGACCAGTCTCGACGTCGTAGCCGGCGACCCACTGCTCGTAGCCGTCACCGTCGAGCGTGCCGGCGATGCGCACGGAACCGGCCCCGGTGACGTACCTGGTGGCGACGCCGGTGCCCTCGGCGAGGTAGTAGTCGTCGACGCGCGACCGGTCGGCCTCGACGTAGGTGCGGGCGGCTGCGGCTGAGCCGCGGTAGAACTTCACGCCGCCGTGCATCGCCACGTACCTCCCCTCGGGGCCTCGTCATTGCTCGTCAACTAGCATCGAAATGACCCTCGGCCCGCCCCTGGGGGACGGGCCGAGCTGGTGGTTCTACCGAACTTCGTAGCATGCGTGCCGCTCAGTTTCGAAGGCTGATGAGCTGTTCGAGCGGGTGCAGTTCGCGGACTCGTCATTCGTCGTCAAGCGATCAACTCGCGCGCAAGGATCGCGAACAGAAGCCTGGTTCGCTGAAGCGTCTGGCTAGGCGATTGATCCGGCGGTGGTGGCTGGTCAAGCAACGGCGTCCGGGCGCTTCCCCGGGTAATCGCCGTCGATCGTGCTGATCCACTCGCGCACCTTCTCGGGCTCGCAACACTGCACGGGGGAACTGGCCCCGCATAGCCTCCCTGTCCCGGACGGTCCTCCGGACGGGTCTTCCGGAACGCGCGGCGCCCAGCACGGCCGTTGACCCGGGAGGGACCGCTTGGGGTTCGGCTACCGGGACGGTCAAAACCACCTTTCCGTGCAGCAGACCCCTACACGCTTCCGGGATAGACCTTCTGGCGCCGACAGGACAAGCCTTGTGATGCTCGAGGGGCTGCGGCACGATCAGAAGGGACCGCCCGCGCAGGCGGGCTGTACATCGCCTATTGGCACTGCGCTGGATGGGACCGGTGGAACCGATGGAGTCGCTTGTGACGGGGGCAACTGGCGCCGATCTGCTGCCTTACACAGTCCCATTGCTGGGTGTCGCTCTCGGCGCATACCTGGGTGCCCGCCTCCATACCCGACGAGAAACCGAGCACTGGCTGCGCGAGAAGCGTTGGATTCTCTATGAAGAGATCGTTGACTGGATTGGTAGCCACCTCGACCTATCGAACAACGCAGATACCCTCTGGAAGACGTTGCAGAGCGCTAGGCAGTACGAGCGCCGCCTACTGCTGCTGGGCGCGCACGATTGCCGAGAGCGTTTCTCCCTTTTGCAAGAAGCTGTAGACCTGCAGCTACAGCTCGAGGTCGCTCGACAAAGCAACCAACTGAAGGGGCTCGTCCTCGTGGGCGAGGCAGTGTTCACTCATCAGGCCGAGGTAAGAGCGAGCAGAGAGGCGTCGGGGCGCGCGGCAGATGCGGTGGTAGAGGCTCTAATTGACGACTTGCAGAGACCACGTCACGGGGGAGTTCCTTGGCGGTCGGGTTCAAGTTGACGGGTGCCCGCACTCCGATCGTTCCGGCACGCTCCTCGACCATCCCGGTAAGGAGAATCTGCTGGGTCACCTCGATGCAGCCACCCCACTCTCGACCCGTGACGGTCCGGGCGGGTCCGGCCCAGGTCCAAGGCTCCGTGGGTTCCCGCTCGCCGAAGCTGGTCAACGCGGCGGGATCGTTCCAGTCCACGCACGTGGTGGGTATCGTCAGTCAGCCCCGTTTGCCGGTCTCACTTTCGTTCATGGGGACCCGCGAATGTGGTCTTGGTAGCAGCGAGCATGGCTACCTTGCTCGCGAACTCACGACGAGCCGTGTTCAGAGGACCGACCACCGTGAGGTGGTCCTGGGCAGGTGTCATGGGCTCACCGGACCAAAGGAGCACTGCTGTGGCGGAGATGTTGGCCCGACCTTCGTCGCCGTCCTGCTGGCGGCGGCCGGCCAGGCAATCACGGGTTTCGGCTTCGTGCTCGTGGCAGTTCCGCTGCTCACGTTGCTCGACGGATCCCCGCACGGCCGTGGTCGCTTGCACGACGCTGGGTCTGCTGATCACCAGCCTCGGCTGGTTCGAGGACCGCGCGGCAGTCAACTGGCGTCCGATCGCTGGAATCATTGCCGGCGCTGTGGTGGGGATCCCACTGGGCCTGGTGGTCTTCGCGTCGCTGCCAGTGGAGACGCTGGGCCTCACCATCGGGGTCACGGTGCTCTTGTTCACCGCACTGTTGGCCATGCGGGTTCGGCTCCCGGGCGGACGACCGACGCAGGTCGTCGCCGGGACGGTCAGCGGCGTCATGTTGAGCACGACGGGCATGAACGGGCCACCGCTCGTGCTCGCTCTCCAGGCAGCAGGACTTCCCCCGACAGTGTTCCGCGCCACCCTGCAGCCCACGTTCACACTTCAATCAGTCGTCGTAGTAGGCGGGTTCGCCGCACTCGGTGAGTTCACCGCCACCAGCGTCACACTCGTCGCGGTCGGCGCTCCCGCGCTATGGCTGGGCTGGCGGCTGGGCGACCTCGTGTTCACCCGGCTCCCGCCCGAACGGGCGCGGATGCTGATCCTGGGGACCCTCGCCGTGAGCGGAACCCTCATCGTCATCAGCGCGCTCAGAGCGACTTGACGCGGTGGCGCGGGTTCGAGCTGTCGGACTGTCTGGCCTCGCTCAGGATCTCTTCGGGCGTGCGCGAGGGGACCAGGGTTGACATGCCGGGTCGGACGGACGTCAACGAAGAGCCGCCGATCGGTCCGCGGAGCGTGTGAGCGCGGGAGTCGGCACCGGGCATTCCGTTCCCGGTGAGCCGATCCCGAATCGGCGCCTCCCTGATCCGTCGTGCACCGGAGTGACGACCGTTGCCGTCGGCCTACATGAGCAGCTCGTGCGTCGCCTTCAAGTCACGCGCATCCGCCGGGGACGAGGACCAATTGCCGGTGAGTCGACCGTCGCCATCGCGGCGAGGCACCAGGTGGAAATGAAGATGCGCGATGCTCTGGCCCGCCGCAGCGCCGTTGGACTGGAAGATGCTGATCCCATCAGCGTGGAGCCGCTTCTTGAGGAGGGTCGCCGTGAATCGGCAGCGCTTCGGCCATCCTCGTGAAGGCTGTCGCACCCCCCTCTTCGATCAGATCGACCACATGCTTGTTGGTAACCACCACGCTGCGTCCCGCCCGGACTGGCTCGACGTCGAGGAACGAGCACGCCGTCGAATCGCGGTAGAGGAACCACGCTGGGGACCGATTGGCGACGATGTCGCAAAAGACGCAGTCAGATCCAGCCACGTGGACACTATCCCGCATCACGATGGTCACCCAGAGCGTGCCGGTGACGGATCCCCAGGCAGGCTCGACGGCTCCTATCAAACGCCCCTCACCGGGCGAGAGTGTACGACTGCTCCCGTACAACAACTGTGTCCGGAGTGATGCGGATCATCGGGACGTCCTCCTCGCCGCGGACGGAGGGTAGGAACCGCGGATCCCAAGTAATTCCGGTCGTCTCCCATGTACTTGGCGAAGATGAGCGTGACGACCTGAGGCTCGAGCGGGAGTACGGCGGCCGTTCCGCGGAGTCCGACGTGGTGAACCAGGCCGGTGGTGGAGTCGAAGTCCACGATCCCCACCGCGCATCGTGGATCGCGTTCAAGGTTTGTAGGGAACGACGTTCCGCCGATGACCCACAGCGCCTCGTCTTTCCACAAGAACCACGACTGGGGATTCACGTGGTCCGTGCTCCGAGTTGGTGGCTAGGTGGGCGAACAGTGGCCTGCCGAAGAACTCGTCGACGCTCAAAGAGGGCCCGGTCGCCACTTGTCACCTTCTGCTCGACGATCTGCATAGTCCCCACTCTTCCACGCTGCCGCGAGATGGTCCCGGCGAGGAGGACGACAGCACCGCCCGCAGCGGGGACGCGCCGCCAGGCGACTCCCGGGAGCGGTCTGTCTGGGGATCCGCCAGCGGGATACGCCAAACGGCATCGTCATGTGTCGGGTTGGCACGTCCTCAACGCGATGGCGCACGTGGACGGCGCTCGGTGCACGCAGAGTCAGTCGGGTTGATCGAGACGCGATTCGAGTGCGTCGAGACGGTTGTTCCAGAAGGTTGTGTAGGTCGCGGCCCAGTCCAGAAGGTCCCGAAGGGGCGCGGGGTTGAGCGAGTGGATCCGTTCGCGTCCAAGGCGCCTCGACCGGACTAGGTCCGCGTCTTCGAGCAGGGTCAGGTGCTTGGCGACGGCTTGTCGCGTGATCGGCAGGCTTCGGCACAGGTCGTTGAGGTTCTGCTCGCCCCGATCCCTCAGCACGTCGAGGAGATAGCGCCGATGCGGATCGGCCACCGCTCGATACACGGACGTACTCACCCTTGAACTGTAAGGCAACCATATGGTTGCCTGTCAAACGATTGACTCGACTAGGGAGGGGACGTTTGTGTACGGCAGGATCTCGTCCAACGAGGCGGGCTACACCCTGGTCTTTACCCGCGAGCTGAAGGCGTCTGTCGATCGAGTGTGGATGATGCTGACCGACCGTGGGGCGCGCGCCGAGTGGCTGTTCGACGGCACGATCGAGCCTCGCGTGGGCGGCCTGGTGGATCTGCACGACAGCCACCACGCCATCGCCGGACGGGTCACTGAGTGGGTACCGCCCCACCTGTTGGCCCTGACCTGGAGCAGCCCCGACGCTCCGGAGGGCGAGGTGCGGTTCGAGCTGACCAGCACGACCGAGGGTCACTGCCAACTGCGCGTCGTGCACACGACCGGCGCCGACGCTCGGCCACGGAGCCTGGCAGCGGGCTGGCACGCGATGCTCGACCGCCTCTCACTTGCTCTCGGGCTCGAACCCGCGAGGAGCCGTCCCTCTTTCGAGCAGCTCTTGCGGGAATATCGCGACGTCCCAATCGAGGGGGCGACGACTCCGTGACTGACACCAGCAGCACCCGACTGACTGGTCGTCGCGCCGCGGTGTTCGGTGTCGGCGTCGTCGCGTTGGAGTTCGCGGCGGCGGTCGCGACACTCGTGGTCACCACCCTCCTTCCCGTCGTCACCCGCGACCTGGATGCCGGAGACCAGCTCGCCGTCCTGCTCAGCGGCTCCACTGTCGGCCTGTTCACCGCCATGGCTGCAGCGCCCTTGCTCCTCGACCACGTCGGCAGCCGCCCTTTCCTGACGGTCGGACTAGTGCTGACACTCACCGGCGCCACATGGACGGCCACGGCAGGCGATGCGTGGTCGTTCGCCGGCGGCCGGTTCGTCACCGGCTTCGCTGCCGGACTGCTCGCCGTCTTCGGCGTTTCCGCCGCAATCCAACACCTCGACGAGCGCATCCGGCTACGCGTGATCGCCGCCTCCACGGCGATGTGGATTGTCCCTGGCCTCGTCGGTCCCACCGCAGCCGCCGCGCTCGAGCATCTTGCCGGGTGGCGCTGGACCATCCTGCTGCCGATTCCTCTCGTGCTGTTCGGCCGACTCCTGGTGATCCGTGCCGCCCCGGAGTCCTCGGAAACCCTCACGCAGCCCCACCGCCCTATGAGGCGCACACTGCTCATCCCGGTTGGCATAGCCGGATTCGTGGCGCTCACCGAGTCGCAGCTTTGGCTACTGGCTCTCTTACCGCTCACTTTGGCCGGCGTCGGGTTCGCTGCCCTGATGCCTGCTGGCACCCTACGACTCCGACCCGGCGCCCCCGCCGCGATGGCGTCCCTCACCCTCTTCGGCGTGGGCTACTTCGGAGCCACCAGTCTGCTCACTCTCGCTCTCACGGACGTCCTCGGAGCATCCCTGGCCCAGGCGGGCTGGGCACTCGGCGCGGGGCCTGTGGCGTGGGCGTTGACCACTCTGACGATCCCGCGGCTCCGCGAGCGTGGGATCGCCCCCAGCCCGGCGGCCGGACTCACGGTGACGACAATCGGGGTCGTCCTGACCGGAACCCTTCTCATCACCAGCGCCACATACACCCTCGCGCTCCTCACCTGGGCCGCCGTCGGGGCGGGAGTCGGCGCCGCGTACCCGACCCTCTATCTGCGCGCCACCACCCCGGACGCCGCCACCGATGCCCACGCCTTGGCGTCAGCCGTAATCACGACCGAGACCTTCGGCGGCCTCGTCGGCAGCACCGCAGGGGGCGCCGTAATCTCCGCTTCTCTGAGCTCGGGCTTCGCCGGGCCCACCACGTTCGGACTCGCCTACTTCGCCTTCGCGGCCGCCCTTGGGGTAGCCGTCCTTGCAGCCGTTCGGAGCAACGCTTCTCACATGAGTCATCCCCCTTACACAGCCAGACACTCAGGGGAACGAGCCTGAGCGCGGCGTAGTGTGCGATACGCACCGCAAGCCGAATCGGCTACGGCGACGTCCGCGGTCGCCACAGCTGTGCCCCGACCGTCCCCGCATAGGATCCCGAACTGGGATGCTCCGCGTGACGATCCGCATCTGATCCGCTGTCGTGGTCCATCGGGGCAGGGTGGTGGTCCGCCTGCGGGCGGGTTTGATCGATGAGTTCGTGGAGTTCCTCGAGGGGACGTTGTCGGCCCAGCAAAGTGTTGGCTGCGGCCTATGACCTGGGTGTTCTTCTCGGTCGTGGACAAACGCCCCTGGTGATGTTGTGCCGGCTGATGGGTTGAGTTTCACCACCGCCCAGCGCGCTGGCCGCAGCAGCATCGAGGCGCTGGAGCCACTCGGCGGCGATCACGAAGCGGCGGGGGTGGCGACCAGCACGGTCGCACGCCGGGCGGGATTCGCCACCGAGGAGGACTCCGGATCGGGCGAGGGCCGGTTGCCGGACTCCGAAATGAAGGAGCTCGTTGATCTACTGTGCGCGACAATGTAATGTAATGCGCATGGTACATGGCCGCACCGAGCAGATGGTCAAGCTCGAGCAGGATCTCCGCAAGGGCGTGCTGGTGCTCGCCGTGCTCTCGCAGCTGCGCGGGCCGCAGTACGGCTACTCGTTGCGCCAGGCCCTTGCCGAGCGGGACATGCCGATCGAGGAGGGCACGCTCTACCCGCTGCTTCGTCGACTCGAGGGGCAGGGACTGCTTGCCTCCGAGTGGCGCATCGAAGACGGCCCGCCCCGCCGCTACTACACCCTCAGTGATCTAGGGGCAGAGACCTACCGGGATCTGGCCCTGGCCTGGGAGGCGCTGACCTCTGTCTTGGACCGCCTTTTGAACGAAGAGAGCTGACGTGGAACCGAACGCCATCATTGAGAGCTATGTGAGCGACATCGTGCGCCGGCTCCCGCGTCGCCAACGCCGCGACGTCGGCTTCGAGCTCCGCTCGCTGCTCGGCGAGGAACTCACCGGTCGCGCCGCCGACCTCGGCCGGCCCGCCGACGAGTCGATGACGATGGAGCTGCTCGCCGCCTTCGGGCCCCCGCAGGACGTGGCCGACCGGTACCGCCCTGCGGGCTTCACCATCATTCGCCCAGCCGATGCTCCGCGCTTCGCCTGGGTCGCCCTGGGCGGGGTCGCACTCCAGTGGGCGATCACGCTGCCGGCCGTCTTCATCCCCGCCCTCGGCGTTGACGGGTCGGCGGCAGCAGCCAGCGGATCCGACGACTGGGCGACGCGGCTCTTCGTGTGGTGGTTCGACTGGGGGCTCGGATCGTTCTGGTGGCCCGGATTTCTGATCAGCCTGACGCTGATCGCCAGCTTGATCCGTCATCGTCGCGACGCGAAGGCCGCTCGAGGCGCGGACACAGACGCTGGCAGCGGCTCACCGTCGATCCGCTCCTCCGTGCTCGACCGTGACCGCATCAATCGACCGGGGCTCGTGCTCTCGCTCGGGTTCTGGGCACTCGGCGCGAGCGCACTTATCGCCTTGCCGTGGTTGCCTACGCTCGCACCCGGACTTCCTCAGCCGGTGCTCGATGCCTTGGCGCTCGACCCCGACTTCCTGCGCTGGCGGGCCCCCTGGGTGCTCGTGCTCTGGGCGGCGAGCTTCGCCCTCGAGTTCGCGGTGCTCGTGGCCGGTCGCACCAGCAGCACGAGCCGCCGTATCTCGCTCGCGATCGGCGTGTGCTGGCTCGTGTTGCTGACCTGGTACCTCGCGGCCGGCCCCATCTTCGAGGCGCCCGCCGCCGATGACGTGGTCCGGCTCGCCCTCGTCGGCATCATGGTGATCGTCATCATCGACCTCGTCGTGACTATTCGCCGCGAGACAGTGCCGACACGCGCGCCGACCGCCTAGGGGTCTCTAGATACGCGGGCGAGAGCGTGATCGCGAGAAGGTGGCCACGGGTCGCCAGACCACGCCACTGCTTGGACTCACTGAATCCACGCTCGATCACCCTCCGGGCGCGGCACGAGACGAGCACCCCTCGTTCGCTGAGGGATGGGCTCGCGGAGCGACCCGGTGCGTGATCCCGTACCGGCACGCTCCGCGTGACCATCGGTGAGCGGGACGGCGGAGTCTCCTCATCGCCTGTAGACGTCGCTGCGTCGGTCTATATACACGATCTCCACCGTGCGGGCGTGATCAACGACGCCGTAGATCACCCGGTAGTCACCTCGGCGAGCAGCGTGCAGGCCGGCGAGCTCGCCGCGGAGGGGTTTGCCTACTCGCTGTGGATTATCAGCGAGAGGCCCGAAGATGAACTCGGCGCAGGCCGTAGCGATCTTCTCTGGCAACCGCTGTAGATCGCGTTCGGCTCGGGCCGTGACTCGGATCGAGTACCGCTCCGCCACTCAGGCGATCCCGTAGCGGGACTTGAGTGCGTCGTTGTCGGCGAAGCGGTCTGCGGCGGCGTCGGCGAGGCCCTCATTAATGGCTTCGGCGGCGCCAGGTGTTCCAAGGATCTCCAGGGTCTCCTCGATGGCGGCGAGATCGTCGGCGGAGATGAGGACCGCGGCCGGGTGACCGTGACGGGTGATTGTCACGCGTTGATGGGTGCGTTCGACCTCCGAGACGTACTCGGAGAGCCGGTCTCGCGCGTCGCCAAGGGGTACAGCAGTCATGCCCACAGTGTAGCCAAAAAATTGGGCAAAACTCCGGCCTCGCCCTTGCCGCGACGCACATCGCGGCAATCCGTCGAGACCGATGTGGAGGGCTGCCGCCCTTGCAGCCGCACGCCGGGAGCGTCTTGCTGCTCGAGTCGGGCGCTGCCCGATGCCCGAGCCAGCCACGTCCGTGGTCTGGCAGGGCCCACCCTTGGAGGTGCGCCATGAGCGCGCTGCTTGTCGGGTACGCCCGATGCTCGACCGATCAACAAGACCTCACCGCTCAACACGACGCCCTGCTGAACCTCGGTGTTCAACCTGAGCGAACCCACGTCGACCATGACCTGACCGGGACCAACCGCGAGCGACCTGGACTCCGCGAGGCGCTCGCCGCCTGCCGCGCAGGCGACACGCTGGTAGTCACCAAGCTCGACCGTTTGGCCAGGTCCCTGCCCGATGCCCGGGCAATCGCCGACGAGCTCACCGCCCGGCAGATCAGCCTCTCGCTGGGCGGATCGGTGTACGACCCCACCGATGCGGTCGGCCGGCTGCTGGTCAACGTCCTCGCGATGGTTGCCGAGTTTGAGTCCGACCTCATCCGGCTTCGGACCTGCGAGGGCATGAAGGTCGCCAAGGCGAAGGGCCGGCTGCGGGGCAAGCAGCCCGAACTCAATCGGAAGCAGGATCCCATCTGGTCTCGCTCGTGCATAGCGGCGAGTACAGCACCCTCGAGGTCGCCGAGCTCTTCGGCGTGGGGCGCTCCACCGTGTACCGGGCCATCGAACGTCAACGAGTAGCGGCGAAAGCGGGCCTCACGGAGACCTCATCCAGGCGCTGAGCTCTCAAGGCGCCGGCGATCCCGTATCCGACACCCCACCGGAACGCCGGTGTCCTCGGGCCGCCAGATCGTTCGTGGCGTCCTATTGGGGTTGGGTATAAGGGCAGAGCCGGGGGACTCGGCGCGCTCCGCTGATAGCCCTTTCACCGACCAGAGCGTGTCAGTGGGCAGCGAGGAACGGCTGAACGATGTCCAGGAACGCGTCGGGGGCGAAGGTATGGGCCAGGTGACCCTGCCCCGGTAGGTCGGCGCTCACGCTCGTCTTGGCAAGTGAGGCTGCCTGCTCGTCCGTTGGGTAAGCCGGCGAGCTGCGTCGTCCTCCCTGAAGCACGAGCGTGTCGATGCCGCGGATCGGCAGTTCCGACCAGTCGACGCCTTGGAGAGCCCGGAGTTCACGCACGATCGAGCGCGTGCCGTCCCGCAAGACTCTGCGCACCGGGGGCACGGACAGCGCGACAGCCAGCTCGTCGTCGCTGACCCCGGCTAGGCGACCGGCCATGGTGCGCACAGCTTGGTCGCGGTCTCCCGACGCGACCTGCTGAGCGACCTCGTCAACGATCTCTTGGGGGATCTGGTCGCCGTTCATTGGCGGCTCGTAGAGCACCAGGGACCGCATGGGAACCCCGTCGAGTGCCGCGAGCATCGCGACAACGGCGCCATAGGAGTGGCCGACCACGTGAGGGGTGTCGCCCGTGGCCCCGACCACGGCACGCAGGTCGTCGACCTCACGCTGGATCGCGAAGTCCGAGTTGGCGTCGTCACTGCCACCTCGACCTCGCCGGTCGTACGTCCACACGGTGGCGCCTTCGACCAGGGCCGGCTCGACGAAGGCGAAGGCGTTCATCCCATCCAGCGCTCCGTGCACCAGGACGACGGCCGGACCCTGGCCGGAGACTCGCACCGAGAGGGACGTCCCGTCAGGGGAGTTCACTGTGAGGTTTCCACCCCGGGTGCCGAGCAGCAGCCCGCGCACGAAGCGACGCTTGCTCCGGGACTCCCGGAACTGCCCGACAAGGAAACGCAGGGTCCGCATCCACCGATCGTGCCCACCCGGTGGGGACATGTCGAGGCCCACGACCTCGCGCTGGGTCGGCGACATGGCCTCTGCGCTGATGCGGACGTTCGACCGGGGGTGATTGCCGAGGCTGCCACTCCCGGCCCGGGCCGGCGACCACGCCGGTCATCGGCTGCTGCTTCCACTGACCTCACAGCCGGATCGTGGCCGTCTCGGTTGAGGCGTCCGGGACTGTCGCTGCTTCATCGGCTATCACCCGGGGCTGTGGCTCTCACCATCGGTGAGCGCCCGGCCGTCGATCGCCGTGAGTCCGGCGTCCCGATTGCCGACCCCGTACCGGCACGCTCCGCGTGACGATCGGCGAACGGGACGTCCCGGCGAGCCGATGGGTCGGGCTGAGGCCGAGCCGTAAAGTCGTTTCGCAGACGACGAGGGTCCCCGTAGCCTCCGATGCGCCACAGGCAAGCGACAGACAGGGGCCCTTTCGTGAGTGACACGCCGGATCTCGGGCCCGTTCCCACGCGAGTGCGCGTCGAGACCGCCCAGGTTCACCGGCTGATCACAAGCCAGTTCCCGCAGTGGGCCGACTTACCGATCAGGCTGGTCGCGAATGGCGGGTGGGACAACTGGACCTTCCACCTCGGCGACGACATGTTGGTGCGACTTCCCAGCGCCGCCGAGTACGCCCAAGCGGTCGAGAAGGAACACCGATGGCTGCCGACGCTCGCACACCTGCTGCCGCTGCCGATCCCGACACCTCTCGGTCGAGGTGCGCCGAGCCCGGACTACCCGCATCCGTGGTCCGTCTACCAGTGGCTGGATGGCCGCACCGCGACGGTAGACAGGATTGCCCACCCGGTCACCTTCGCTACCGATATGGCGATGTTTCTGTCTGCGCTCCAGGCAGTCGATCCGACCGAGGGACCTCAGCCAGGCATACACAACTGGTTCCGAGGCGGCACGCTTCGCACCTTCGACGCCAACACCCGACGCGCCCTCCACGACCTGGGAGGTCACATCGACGTCGACCACACCCGGCAGGTCTGGGACGACGCGCTGAGCGCACCTTGGGACGGCGTCGACCGCTGGTTCCACGGTGACATCGCCGACGGCAACCTCCTACTGGATGATGCAGGGCAACTCGCAGCCGTCATCGATTTCGGAACCTGCGGTGTCGGCGACCCGGCCTGTGACCTCGCCGTCGCCTGGACACTCCTCAGCGCTGACGGGCGACAGGCCTTCCGGGACCGGCTCGCGGTCGATGCCTCGACCTGGAGACGAGGACGTGGTTGGGCGCTTTGGAAGGCCGTCGCCAAGTGCCGGTCCACCTTCGAGGATCCCGGGTGCCTCGACGAGTTCGAAGAGGCCAAGCGCGTACTGGGTGTCCTACTCGGCGAGTAGCTCACTCACGGCTGCGCCCACCATGCCGCGATCGCGGGCCACGGCCTGTCGCCGCACTGACCGCAGCTGCAAAGCCGACTTCCCGAAGGGTGACCGGAGCAGGATCCGTGAGTGGGACGGTTGCCGCCCAAGATCGCCCATGGAGGTCGCTGCGGCGGCTTTCCTGCCCGGGAGAGAGCTCGCCCCGATGAACAGGACTCCTGAGACGCGACAGCCGTCCGTCTGCTGCGCACAGACCGACGTAGCAGCTCAGACCGAGTTCCGGCTCAGCAATTGAGTCCGCCGCTCTGCCTGAGACTCATGCCGCGGGCGGTGGCGTCGCGAGGATATGGACGTCGGCCGGCTGTTCGAGGCGGGCAGCGATGCTATTGGTGTCAGGCGGTGCGCAGGTTGGCCGGTGCTGCCGCGCGGACCAGCCACGGTCGAGTGATCCAGGACGACGCCCGTACGGCGCACCACACCAGCGCGACCGTCACGCAGTCGACGAGGAGCGGGATCCAGGCGTAGCGGTTCGGTTCACCGTTGATGAGCAACAGGTAGGGCCCGGACCCGATCAGCACACCGATCAGGGCCATGGGAACCGCCACGAGCCCCACCTCCCATCTCTGGGCCGCTTCGAGGTCCTGGGCCGATGCCCCCATGGCGGCGAGCGCGGCCACGGACCGCTTGCGATCGATGAGCGACTCCACTCCGTGGACGGCCATCGAGAGGATGACCAGCAGCAACGCTGCCAAGAGCACCGCGCCGCCGACCGCGATCGGAACGGTGTAGAACGGCTCGACAGCACCGAAGTCACCGCCCTGGTAGCTGTTCGGCAGGTCGGAGAGCAGGACGCCGCCGCCGCCGGCGACCATGGCGATGGCCCCGACGGCAGCTGCGGCCCGACCGGCCGCACGCGCATCGGTCGTCAGCCGACGGCCCGCGATCAGCACGGCCACCGAGGTTGCTCGCCCGGCCACGGCGCGCCCGACCCAGTAGGCGAGCCAGGGAGCCAGCGCGAGCAGGCCGACGACGAGGATCGCCACGAACGCAAACGCGAACAGGTCGTCGTGTGTGGAGCTCACGGACAGCCGGAACAGAGGCACGGCTAGCACGAGGAGCAGGACGCCCCACGGCCGTGGCGCGGGGCGTGGCGCCCGGCGCGAGACTCCGAGCGGTGAGATGACCAGCGAACGCGAAGCGCTGGCCCCCGCGAGCAGCCCGATGAGGCCGACCCCGACTGCGATCAGCAGGACGTGCCACCACGCGGGGTGGACCGTGGTCGGCACGAGAGCCAGCTCGCGGGCGAACTCGGACCCGGCGCCGCCGAACCGTGTTCCGTCAGGGACCCTGCCACCGAACACCAGGCGGAGGGCACCGAAGACGAGGTAGCCGAGCAGACCTCCTGCGAGTGCGGGGAGGCCGACCTCGAGCGCGCCGACCCGACGCACGTCGCCCGGCGTGGCGCCTGCCAGTCGCAGGGCAGCCAGTCGCTGTTCACGGGTGGCCGTCCCCAGACGGACCACCTGGCGGAGCAGGGCGAGCGGTGCGACACAGATCAGCAGGAGCGCGAAGACGTAGCCACCGCGCACGCCCCCCTGGGCGACCAGGCCACTGACCTGCTCACGCTCACCGCTGGAGGTCCAGGTGAACAGGACGACGGTGAGTGCCACCAGCATCAGCCCGGAGACGAGCGCCGTGCACACCGCGATCAGCACCGCACGGGGCCCACCTCCGCTGCGGAGGAACGCACCCACCAGCTCGACATCCGTGCGGACCCGCGCGATCACGACACCACCCCGACACCCTCGACGGAACCGTCGCGCAGCACGATCTCGCGGTCCGCACTCGCCGCGACTCGGTTGTCGTGCGTGACCATGACCAGCGTCGCTCCGGTGTCCCGCACGGCACTGAGCAGCTGCCCCAGGACCTGCTCGCCAGCCACCGTGTCCAGCGACCCCGTCGGCTCGTCCGCGAAGACGACTCTCGGGCCAGCCACCAGCGCGCGGGCGACCGCCACCCGCTGCGCCTGTCCACCGGACAGCCCGGCCGGGACTTGGTCCGCGAGGTCGTCGGCACCGAACCGTTCCAGCCAGGACAGGGCAGCACGGCGTGCAGAGGCTCGGTCGTGCTTCTCGAGGAGGAGCGGAAGGGCGACGTTCTGAACCGCCGTCAGTTCGGGGACGAGCTGACCGAACTGCAGCACGATCCCCATCTCGCGACGCCGCAACCTAGTCCGCTTGGCCTCTCCGAGCCGCTCGAGCCGCTGCTGGTCATAGACGACCCCGCCCGCTTCGGGTCGGAGGATCCCGACGAGGCACAGCATGAGCGTGGACTTCCCACTGCCCGACGGACCGGTGATCGCCACGGTCTCGCCCGCAGCGATCTCGAGCGAGGCGCCACGCAGCGCCTCGGTCTGGGCGAAGGACTTGCGGAGGGAGTGGGCCTTCACGAGACGTTCATGCGCGCATCTTCCTGTCGTGGATGGAGGAGTTGACCCGGGCGGCGGCTGTCTCCAGCCACCGGAGGTCCGCGTCGAGGTGTTCGACCGTGTGGTCGATGACGATGCGGGCAGCCACATCGTCGGTCGAGGCCTGCAGTTCCAGGAGCCCCTTCAGTGCGACGAGGTGCACCTGCCTCTGGGCAGCCAGGAAGCCGGCTGCGTCCCGGCCCAGTCTCAAGGCGGTGACGGTCTTGCGCGCGAGGTCGTCCGCCGAGTAAGGCCCCGCTGGTTCCGTCGAGCAGAGCCATTCGGCGAGGGCATCTCGCCCGGTATCGGTGATCGCGTACGTCATGCGATCCGGGCCGGCCTCACGCCCCCTCTTGACGACCTCCACGAGGTCTTCCTTCTCTAGCGTTGCCAGCGCGGCGTAAACCTGCCCGAAGGCCAAGGGCTTCGCGCCGGGGAAGCGCCGGTCGTGGGCCTGCTTGATGTCGTACCCATGCGCAGGGCCGTCCGCGAGGATGCCGAGAAGGACACGTGACACGCTCATGGACCCAACAACACACACTGTGAATACATAAGGTGAATAGAACGACCCTACTGATCGCGTATCGCGCGCACATTCGCGGACGCATGGCTGCCAGCAAGGAGACCGCCGACGTCGTTGGGTATACCCGGTCGCGTCATCTCCGTCCGCAGCTCGGCGGAACGGCGTTCGCCCCATCGAGGAAGGGCCCTGGGACTCGTCTCCCAGTGAAGCTGAGCCTTGCTGAGGTCGGCGAGGCCCGTTATGCAGGAGATGAACACACCCCCAGCTCCTCGTGCCTGGCGATGACGCCAGCGCCACGCTGCCGCACGGACTCGCCGTTGGTCTGGCAGACGTGGGCGTGGTGCAGCAGTCTGTCGACGGTGGCGGTGGCCAGCGTCTTGGGCATCAGCTCGTCGAAGCCGGATGGGTGCAGGTTCGAGCTGATCGCGACCGACCGTTTCTCGTAGGCGGCGTCGACGAGGCGGTAGAGGCCCTCGGCGGCGTCGGTTGCGACCGGTAAGAGGCCGACGTCGTCGATCATCACGACGTCGGCCCGCAGGACCCGGGCGATGGCCTTGGACACGGTGTCGTCGGCGCGGTGGCGGCGCAGCAGGACCCCGAGGTCTTCGAGGGTGAACCAGGCGACCTTGAGCCCTTGTTCGACGGCTTGTTGTCCGAGCGCCTCGAGCAGGAACGTCTTCCCGGTCCCCGACGGACCGCACACCACGAGGTTCTCCCGTCGGTGGATCCATTCCAGGGTCCTCAGCGCCTGTTGGGTGGGTTTGGGGATCGAGGACGCCTCGGGTTGCCAGGCCTGGAACGTCTTCCCGGTGGGGAACCCCGCGGCGGCTCGTCTGGTGGCGAGTGCGGAGCGTTCCCGGCCGGCGACCTCCTCGGCGAACAGGGCCTTGAGGACCTCGGCGGGTTCCCAGCGTTGGGCCTTCGCGGTCGCGACGACCTCCGGTGCGTGGCGGCGGATGTGCGGCAGCCGCAACCGGCGTAGCAGGTCCTCCAGCTCGGCCGGCAGTGGCGGCGCGGACGTCGCGCTTGTTGTCCTGCTGATCGGGGTGCTCATCGAGTCACCTCGCCCTGGTCGGAAACGTCATGCTCGTCGTCGTGGTGGTCGAGTGGTTGGCCCAGGCGTGCCCATGCGCTGGTGCCCTGGGTCAGCGAGGAGTCCTCGCCGGCCCGGTGCTCACCGGCCTTGGGTGCTCGGGCGTGGTGGTCGAGGATCGAGGACAGGTCGGCCTCGGCGAACCGGCCATGGACCGCGGCGTGGCCCAGTGCCCAGTCGACCTCGACGGGGTCGAACAGCTTCGCCAGGGCGATGGCCTCAGCCATCTTGACCCGCATCCGCGGGGTGCCCGCTTGGGCGGCCTCGACCAGCCACAACCTCGCGCCCTCGCCCAGGTCGAGGAACTCGACCTCGGCCGGGTTCTTCGACCTGGGGCGACGCTCCAGCGGTCCCTCTGGCTGGGGCGGGAAGTGCTCGTCGGTGATCTTCGGGGTGCCGGGGGTGGCCCGCCGGTGGCGGGCTACCTCGATCGGACCGTCCTGGCCGACGTGGACGATCACGACCTGCTCGTCCTCGCCGACACCCTGGGTCCGCACCCACACCGTCGACCCGAGCAGCTGGTGGGGAACCGAGTACTGACCGGACTCGAACGTCACCATCGGCGTGTTCACCGGCACCTGCCGGGTGGTGCCGAACGCGACCGTGTGCGGCACCGCCGGGACCGGGTGCAGCCGCGCGCGTTCCTCGGCGAGCATCTCGATCGGTGGCCGACGAGTGACCCGGTGGGGTCGGGTGTTGACCTTCTCGCAGAACACCTTCACATCGCCGTCGACACGAACGACCTGGTCTGCTTGTCGCGAAATGTCGGCATCGCCCGTGGCGACAGCCGCGCCCGGCGCACCCGTCTCTGAGCAGCCGCAGTTGTCTCACTCGACGGGTTCGGCACGGGCTGGGAGGCGATCGACTACAAAGGATGTGGTGATCGTCCTGTACGAGAGGCTGCCGCCCACATCTGGATTGCTGACGCCCTGGTAGCCGACGAGACGCCCCGACTGCTTGTCGAAGGCGAATTGGGTCTCCATCGGCTGTTCTCGTCCGATGATGACGACCTCTCGGCCGCCGAAATCGGCGTGTTCATCGACGATGGTCACACCGTCGATGGACGACAGGGCGTTGAACAGGGCGGCCTCGAAGTCAGACGGAGCCTTGCCCGAGACGAGGACCTCACCCACTCGCTCGTAGGCGGCGTCGTCGCCCCTGAGGTCGCCGTTGGGCCGCCGCAGCCATTTCAGCACCTCCTCGTCCGAGAGGCCGGGCTGGGTGTAGATGTCGGGGAGCGGGGACCGGTCCAGATACACCAACCCCTCGAAGTCCCGGAAGACCCGAGGCTCGTCCTCATCGCCCGGGATCCACCACTCCTGGATGGTCGTCTCCGGGCCGTCGGCGTACCAGCGGGTGGTCGTCTCGTGGAGGTGGAGGTACTCGCCGGGCCCGGGTTGTGCGCCGCCATCGGTAGCGGCGGCAGCACGGGCGAGTACGGCCGCGGTCGCCGGAGTCACGGCGAGGCCACCGGTGAGATTGATGGTGACCGCGACGGCAGCAACGACTGCCGCGGCCCCCAGGACCAGGCGCCTCCGGCGCCGGGTCACCCCGTACCTGGCCAGCGCATGGCGCATCACCCGCCGGCGGGAGCGGATCAGGCTCGTGGTGTCGACCTCGACATCAGATCGAAAGCGTTCCAACAGCGCCATCTCATCCATGGCGAGGGCTCCCTACGTGCTCGTCAGCGGGGTGGGGCAGGCCCTGGCGAAGCTGTCGCCGGGCCCGGTGCAGCCGGGACTTGACCGTCCCGACCGGGATCTCGAGTGCGGTGGCGATCTCCTCGTGCGACAACTGGGCCCAAGCGAGGAGGAGGAGCACGTTGCGGTCTCCGGGGGCGAGCTCCGCGAGGGGACCCGCGATCGCGCCGGCTTCCGCCTTGGCGTCGATCCGAGCGGCGGTGGACTCCTCGAAGATGGTCACGCCGTGGTCGAGTGGGAGCCGCGCCAGCGCTCGCAGGAAGCGCACCTCGTCCCGGCGCCGTCTCAGCAGCAGATTGCTCGCGATTCCGTAGAGCCAGGGTCGGGCACTCTCCGCTGCCGCCTGGAAGGCACCGCGCCGCTCCAGTGCGATCAGGAAGGTCTGGCTGAGCAGGTCTTCGGCGTCCTGCGGTCCGACCCGGCGGGTCAGGTAACGCAGGACCTCTGCGGAGTGCCTGTCGAAGACTTCGCCAATCAGGCGCGGCGCCGACACAGAGGCTGCAAGAAGCTCCGCGTCACTGAGGTCCCTGGGTTCCGGCATCACACCTCCTATTGTCCGATCCCGACGTGCAGGTTCACGGCGCTCTCCTCCACGCGCGGGGGCTTCCTGCTGGAAGGAGCGATCCGATCGGTGCTCACCAGCAGCCAGCTGGATCCCCGGAGGGGAGACGAGGAGCCCCGGACCGCGGGCGACTGTGACCCGCCCATCGGACCGGAGTCACCTTATGGCCGCAGCGTGGGCAGGGCCTTCCGCCGGGACGCAAGTCGTGAATTGTGTTCACGACGAGCCCGCTGACGAACCGGTGGAACGACACGACCGCTCATCGGCTGCTAGTTCCATTGACCCATGAGAGTGCACTTCGGCAGCGGGGGCCGGGCGAGTGGTAGGTGTCTGCGGAGGTCGTTCTTGCGTCAAAACGCTGAGATGCAAAGAGGGCCCCGGGTAGCCGGAGCCCTCGCGCTCGAACGGTGAGTTCGAGCATTACGTGCACAAGTGACTAGATGTCGTAGCAGTGACTGACTGACCCATGCTGACCTGCGCAAACGTCGGAGATGTTGACCCATAGGTACCACGCTTGTAACCGAGCGGGGTTTTGCAGCTGATGTCGCTGGTGCTTGCGAGACTGAGGCCCTAGTTGTTCTCGGGCTCGCGCTGGCAGTCCCGGTAGCGGATCCGCAACCGGGACAAGGACCTCTGCGCTGCTGAACCACTAGCCCGTCGCCGGCAGCGGTTTCTCCCCCCGCTCTGAACGAGTCCGGACGCCGGCGTCCCCTCCGTGTGGCTCAGCCGGCGCAGGCAGTCATGCCGCGGCTGATGAACCGCTCGTCGACGCTTGCGAACGGGTTGGGTCCCATGAAGAACGGGTCGGGGTTCTCGAGCAAGCCGTCGAGGATCTCGTCCATGTCGTCGAAGAGCTGGCCGAGAGCCTCCTCGTCCCCTGCGGGTCGTTCCAGCTCGCGCATCTGCTGGTTGCCCTTTCGGATGATCGGTACTGCCTTGTTGCGCACCAAACGTCGGCCGACGGACGGTTTGGGCGGGGCGGTCGCCGGACCGAGGGCCTCCACCATCTCGGCCACGTTGTCGCGACAGATCTGGCTGGCCTGTTCTGCGTACTCGCTCGCCCTTACCTTTGAGGGCTGCACGGCCTCGGACTCGGCCTCGGGCTCGCTGTTTGAGCAGGCTGCCGCCATGAGCGCCACCGTCACCGCTCCGACCACTCGAAGCTGGATCGACCTCATGCGCTTCTCCGCTCCGATGCGGGCTCCCACCAGCTCCGTGGTTGTCGCTGAGGAAGCGCGAGCCAGGGAGCGACGCTCAGCTTTGCCGGCTGCTCCGGCACGTGGGATTGAGGAGCAGGAGTGGCACAGTTGCGCGCGTGCGCCTGGACCAGGCCTGCGAGCGTGGCGTGCGACCCTTGAACGAGTCGACATGGCTGGCTCCTTGGGGCTGAGACGGTGTTTCCACCACCGTGCTCGCCGGTTCTGGAATCCGTCTGGAAGGGCTCAGCTCGCCGGTTCCTCGAGGATCCGTACCTCGGGGATCGGTAGTCGCAGCCCGACTGTGGCCGCCGCGCTGAGCAGGGTCTCGACGGCGGAGCGCGCGCCTGGTGTGTCCCCGTTCGCACGCCGGGCCAGGCAACGCTCGACGAGGTAGCCGATTCGGTCGGGCGAAAGTGGAACTGCGGAGTCCAGGGCTCGTGCCCGCTCAAGTTGCGCCGTAGCCGTGGCTAGGTCACCGAGTTGTCTTGCGCGACGGGCGAAACGAGGGGCCAGCGTCCGAGCAGCCAGCGCAGGGTAGTCGGGCCCGACCGCGTGCTCGATCTCGCCGAGGAGTGCCCCCGCGGTCACCGTGTTGCCGAGCGCCAACGCGATGTCGGTCTCCAGCGCGGCGCACCGAGCGAGGTTGAGGGCGTGGCCCTGTCTGCGGGCGATCGCGGTGGCGCGGTGGGCCAGTTGCAGCGCTTCCGCCAAGTCGTCGCGAGCGTAACCGAGGCGCGCCAGCTCTTCCAGGCTGCGGCCCTCGCTGCGCGGCGACGCCGAGCCCCGCGCGAGGCGCAGCGACTCGTGAAGCTGGTCCTCGGCCTCGACCCACTGCCCCGCATCCGCGGCCAGGGCCCCGACTTCGCGGACCACGAATGACTCGAGGGGGCCGAGCTCGACGCCCTCGGCCAGAAGGTCCTGGACGACGGCCGATGCGCCTGCCGTGTCGCGGTGGCGCAGCACATCGGCCAGGCTGAGGGCAAGGGTGGACAACATCGGACCGCGTGCGGCCCATCCCCATCGATACTCACTGTCGGGTAGCGCTCGCGCCGCGTCGAGGGCCTCGGACAAGAGGTCTACGCCAGGGCCGACGTCGTCGCCCCAGTGCTCCCAGCAGTAGGAGTGCCCCCGCAGGCCGCGCGCGAATACGGCAAGGTGACCGGTGGCGTCGGGTCCTCCGGCGTGGAACTGGGCCGAGGCGGCATGGGTCGCGGCAGCGGCCGGGCTTCCGGATGCGTCGACCAGGATCGTGAGTGCAAGGTGCGCGGCTGCCGCCAGGTCCGACGGCAGTTGGCCTTGGTCCGCGTCCGCGAGCAGCCGCTGTAGCCGGGCGACTCCCTCGGGGACGCCTCCGAGGTCCCACCACAGAGGTAGGGCGTCAACGGCCAGGGCCAGGGCGTCAGCTGTCCGTCCCGAGGTCACCAGGTGTTCCAGTGCTCCGCGGATCTCGTCGCGGTCCTCGTGGAGCCGCTGCGTGAGCTGTGGTCCAGTCGGTGTACGGCACAGCCGCGACACTGTCGCGGCTCGGTCCATCACCCGCGCGGCGTGTCCGTCGCGCAGTTGGGTCAGAGTCGATCCGGTGCTGCGGTTCCCGATTCGCTCTAAGACGAACTCACGCACGATCTGGAGGAGCTGGTAGCGGGGATGGGTGGTCCCGTGGCGCACGACCAGGTGACGGTCGAGCAGCGTCGAGATCGCAAGGAGTACGGCGGGGTCGCCTGGCGCCGCGACGGCTGCCTCGAGGGAGTCCAGATCCTCACCGGACGTGGAGACCGCCAGGACCTCCATCAGTTCACTTTCGACAGGGCCGAGGCCAGCCAGGCTCCCCTCGACTGTGCTGCGTAGCGACTGATGGCGATCCGGTCGGCCACCGCGACGGTCCACCAGGAGAGGCAGGCTGTGGTCGAGGCGCTCAAGCAGGCCGGGCAGGCTGAGGACGCCAGTCCACGAGGCCGCCAGCTCCAAGGCGAGCGGTAGTCCGTCGAGGCGACGGCAGATCCCCGCGACCACCGCGAGGTCGGCCTGACCTAACGAGAGCCCTGGTGTGCCTTGGAGTGCTCTCTCCACGAAGAGCCGCACCGACGGCGACGCCCTGACCTGATCGGTGGTGGCGTCCGGCTCGGGGTTTGATAGTGGCGGGACATCGACCATGAGCTCCCCCGGGACGCCGAGTGGGCGGCGCGAGGTCGTGAGCACGCCCAGCGTCTGGTGCGACCGGGTCAAGTGGTCCACCACCTGCCCGATGCCGGGGATCTGCTCGAGGTTGTCGAGCACGAGCAGGTCGATCGGACAATGCGCGAACAGCTCGCTCCAGCCACTGGAGGCGGCGGCTGGTGAGACTCCGAGGGCGACCGCGACCGCTGGCAGCACCTGCTCGCGCGTACGGGCCGGAACAAGGTCGACGAACACGGCTCGACCGCCGCGCTCCTCAATCGCCTCCGCGACCGCGGCCCCCAGGCGTGTCTTGCCGCTGCCACCGGGGCCGGTGAGGGTGACCAGGCGATGCTCGGCCAGTCGTTCCCCGACCTCGGCGAGAAGCCGCTCGCGGCCCACTAGTGGCGTCGGCCACCGTGGTACCGGGGCGGCGTGGACCGACCTACGAACCGAGTCGAGCACCGGATCCTGGCGCACGATGTCGAGGTGGAGCTGACGCAGCGAAGAACCCGGGTCAACCCCGAGCTCCTCGGCCAGCAGAAGCCGAACATCGTCATATGCCTTCAGTGCCTCGCCCTGGCGCCCGAGCCGATACAACGCCGCGATCTGCAACTCGGCCAGGTCCTCACGTAGCGGGTGCTCCGCGATCGGCGCCTCCAGCAGGTCCAGGACGTCCTCAATGCGACCTCGGCGCAGGGCGAGCACCGCCGCCAGTGAACAGGCGGTGACCCACTCCTCGTCCACCCTGGTCGCGGCCGCTGCCATCGCCGGGGCAGGGAACTCCGCGAGCGCCGGCCCGCGGCGCTCGGCGAGCGCAGCCGCCAACCTCTGAGCACTCGTGTGATCGTCGCCGTTGGTCATCGCCTCTCTGGCCAGGTCGACCTCGCGCCGGAACCGGGTGAGGTCGCACTCGTCTTGGCGGACCCGCAACCGGTACCCGAGCCCGTCGGACAGCAGCCGAGTGCCTTCCTGACGCCGCCCGCGGAGGGGCTCCAGCTGTGTGCGCCAGTACGAGACGTAGCCTTGGACGAGGTTCTCGACCGTAGAGGGTCGCTCCTCGCCCCACACCAGGTCCACCAGGCGACTGGCCGAAACACTCTGGTTCGGGTGAGCGGCCAGCCCGGCCAGCAACGCTCGGCGCCGCCCCCCGCCGCGGCCGATCACCCGGCCGCCCGCACGCACCTCGAAGGCCCCCAGCACTCGGAACTCGACCCGTTCCACACCACCAATCATCCAACGAAGCCATGCGCCAAGCCATCGCCCGACGATTCCAGTTCCCTTCCAGACGAATCGCGGACACTGGACCCATGACGCGAGAAGAAGTCGCCCCGTCGGTCATCGACATCTTGTCGGGCGAAGAATGGCCGCGGCTACGAAGCCTGCGGCGACGAGCCCTTCGGGACTCCCCGGACGCCTTCTGGGCGACCTGGGAAGACGAGGGCGCATTCACCCCAGACAGGTGGCGCGACTTTGCCTCGAGCGTGACCTGGTTCGTCGCCCACGTGCAGCACGAGGACATCGCTCTAGCGGGGGCCGTCACCCGCGCCGAGACAACCGACGCTGCGGAGGTCATCGGCATGTGGGTGGATCCCGGTCACCGGAGACGGGGCACCGCTCGGACACTCCTGGCCGCGGCCGAAGACTGGGCCCAGCAGGGGGGTGCAGGTGCCCTCGTGCTGTGGGTGGTCGACCACAACGCCGCCGCCCTGGCCGCCTACACACGGCTCGGATTCATCACCACTGGAGAGACGGCACCCATGCCTGCCGGTCGGACCGGCACCGAGATCCGGATGAGGCGTACGAGGCGCTCGCCACCTTGAGCACGCGTAGACGCCGAACACCCTCGGACCGCGGCAACATCTCACTATCTTCCGACGGCGCGGCCGCAGAATCCTGGGCAGGGTCCACGCGAGGCACCAGGACCTAGTCGGGTGCGCAACGCGGTAGGCCTCGCGCAGCTCCTCGAGCAGGCGACCGCGGTCCCCGAGCATCCATCCGTTGGCTCGGCCCCACGCGCACAGCGTGGCGGGGCTCAGATGAGTGCTGCTGGTGCGTATTGGAACTGAGCCGGCCGCGAGTGACCCGACGCCCCCTCACCTCATACGCACGCCACTCGCCCCGATGCACGAGCACCCGCCCTGGCAAACTCCAGGGACTCGAACGGCGCGATCACATTCGCACATCGGCTCGGGGTCCGGGCGGTTCCCGTAGGAGGAACCCTGAGCGGCGACGGCGCTCGCGTACGACGGCTGCGATGCGCTGTGTCCCGCAACACCCGTCCGGTGATGTTCCCGGGACGGGGGCCTGATCCGGGTGCGTCATTGTGGAGCCGGGAAGCCGCTGCATAGTGGGCAGTGTCGGCGGGGGACGAGCCTGCGCTCGTGTGCGACAGTCGGACCTCGGCTCGGCGAGGGCTCAATTTGGGCACGCTGTGAATCGCAATGGTCCGCAACGGCGGGCTGACGTCATCAGGGTCCTCTAACCGCAACGCCGCAGGTCAGAAGCTAGGATGACTCATGCCCGCGGTCGATGACAAAGGACCGCGCTCACGCTCGGTACCATCGGTGCCTTCCCGACGACGCACCACGTGGAGTGCGTTGCGCTGCTCGAGAAAACCGGCTCTGAACTGCAGTGATTGTGTTTCGAGCTGTCACGCTCGAACCCCGAAATCCGGCCTGAAGACTCACTGTGAGTTCGGGAGCCCGGTTTCTGCCCACGGGACACCTTGCAGAAGAACGCGTTCGGACCACGGCGGCGCGGCATGCGAGGGGGTCTGGAGCGCCACGCGCCCTCGGCTCACTGCCGATGATCGATCGGGTCCGAAGCGGGTAGGACGCTGGCGGTGCCAGGGCTTGAGTCCTTCTTCCTGTTCCTCGAGCTTGTTGATCGCGGTGTGTTTCAATTGATCGGCGCCCAGGGGTGTAGACCGAACTGCACGTCCGAGAGCGCCTGGTAGCCCTGGTCGACGACATTCGTGAACACCAGCGAGCCGTCGGGCTGCATCTCGACGTCCATGGTGATCGTGGCGGCCTGCCACTTGAAGGTGAGCTCGCTGTCCTCGAAGCTCGTAGGTGCCGCTCTCGCTTTCCCGGCCCGCGGTCGGGGACTCCTGGGCATAGCTCCAGGTGCCGTCGTCGAGCGTCCAAGTGAACTGTCCGACGTTCTCGTTGATGAGGGCCTGGTCCTTTAGCCCGGCGGCGAGGTACTCCTGTGCGGTGTAGGTCACTGTGTAGGTGCCGTTGATGCTCTCCTCCACGGTCGCCGGCGCGGTGACGCCGCCCAGCGTGGGGTCCTCGCCGGAACTGTCCTGGCTGCAACCGGCGAGGCCGCCGAGGGAGAGTGCGACGAGGGCAGTCACCTGGATGAGTCCAGCACGAATGGTCATGTCGGGACCCTAATTCGGTCCGGTGGGCGGTGACATCGGGACAATCGCGCGGTTCGCGGTCAGGATTCTCCTGATCCACCGGCCGCGCCGAGACCATAGGGTTTCGGCTATGGCATTCGGTCGCCGGCTGACAGCGGTTGATTGCGGCGCCGCGGTGGCGGTGGTCCTGAACCTGCTCGCGGTCATCCCGCCGATAAAGGACGACTACCTGGAGTTCGGGCTGGTGGCGCTGATCGCCCTCACCGGCATCGCCTACGCAGTGTGTGCGGTGCTGGCGAGCCGGCTGCGCGCCTCGGGCATGACCGTGCCGCTCCTGCTCGTGGGGTCAGTGGGGATGAGCCTCACCGGCCTGTGGCTCCTCACCGACGCTTGGAACCCCGGTTGGCCTCTCCTCTGGGCGGGCGCGGTCCTCCCTGTCCCTGTGCCCGTCCTCCTCGCGCTCAGCTACCCGACTGGTCGCATCCGTGGCACCGGGAGCTGGATCGTGGCCGGGCTGGCGGTCATCGCGTTCCTCGTCGTGGCCGTCGCCCGGCTGGCCTTCTACGACCCAGGGACCTGGGGCTACGTCGACGCCACCCCGAACGTGTTCGCGATTGCGGACTCGGCCGCGGATGCGCCAAACCTCGCCAACCTCTACCTGCGCTGCGAGCTCGCTGTGGCGCTCGCCTCCCTGCTCGCCGTCGGTGTGCATTGGTGGAGAGGCAGCGCACCATGGCGCGCTGTGAACCTGCTGATGGCGCTGTCCTTCGGTCTACTGGCGGTCTCGTGGGTCTGGTTCGACCTGTCAGTGCTTTTGGGCGGGTTCGCGGACAACGCACCCGCGCAGTACCTCACCTACGTGTCCACCGGCGCCCTTCCGGTGCTCTACGTGGTCAGCCTGGCCCGCCAACGGGCGGCGCGTGCCAGGGTGGCGGACCTCCTCCTGGCCGACCGCGCCCGAATCGGCCACCAGCGGTGGGAGGAGCTGGTCGGCGACGCGCTCGATGACCCGTCCGCAGAACTCATCTGGGTGGACGGAGGGTCTTGGGTCACCGCGTCCGGTCAACCCACAGACGACCCGCGCACCCGGACCGGGGTCGCGACAGTGCCCATCGGACCGCCGGACAACCTACTGGCGGTCATCGTGCACGATCCCGCGGTCACCGCTCGCTCGGAACTGCTGGGGTCTGTCGCCGAGGCGATCTGGCTCGGCGTCAGCAATGAACGGCTGACTGATCGCCTGAGCCGGACCCTCGACGAGGTGCGAGAGTCGAGGGTCCGCATCGTTGGTGCAAGCGACGCGGCCCGCCGGGAGATCGAACGCGACCTCCACGACGGGGTGCAGCAGTACCTGGTCTCAGCAGCGATTCAACTGAGGCTGGTCGGTGAGCAGGTGGGCCACGTCGACGATGAGACTCTCCACGTGGCCCTGGCCAACGTGGACACGCTGCTGCGGCAAGCGAGCGTTGAGCTGCGTCGTACCGTCCGCGGCATCACGCCCACCGCCCTGACCCACAGCGGCGTTGCCGATGCCCTCGAAGAGCTCGCCATTCGATGCGCGGTCCCCACTCACCTCACCATCACCGGCGACCAGGAGCCTGACGTGATGACCCAGACATCCATCTACTACGTCGTCGCCGAGTGCCTCACCAACGTCGCCAAGCACGCTAGAGCGAACCGCGCGACGGTCACCGTCGAGCTGTCCGAACGGCCAATGGTGCGCGTCGAGGACGACGGGGTCGGCGGAGCAGATCCTGCGGGCTCCGGACTGCGCGGCATCGCCGACCGCGCCACCGCGACCGGCGGTAGCCTCCGGGTGGACTCCCAACCTGGATGCGGCACCCGAATCGAGGCGAGGTTGTGACCCACGCCCAGCCACGCGTGGTGGTCGCCGATGACGCGGTGATCTTGCGCGAGGGCATCACGCAGCTCCTCAGGAGCGGCGGCTGCGAGGTCGTGGGGACGGCGGGAGACATCGCCGAACTGGAGCAAGTGCTCGAGCGCGCCGGGTCGCTCGACGCCGTCGTGCTCGACATTCGGATGCCGCCCACCCACACCGACGAGGGCATCGCCTACCTCGAGCGGCTCCGCGCGGCTGGTGTTCGGACCGGGGTGCTGCTGCTCTCGATGTACGCCAGCCCGTCGCTAGCCTTTCGCGCCATGTCCGCCGGGCCAGGCACCGGTTACCTGCTCAAGGACGGCATCGCCGACCCACAGGTACTCGCCGACGCGGTGCGCGCGGTCGCCGCCGGCGGCACTGTCGTCGCCCCGGAGGTGGTCGCCCAGCTCGTCGCCCCTGCCAGCGACCGACTCGACGGGCTGACCCCACGTGAGCGTGACGTGCTGACCCTCATGACAGAAGGCAAGTCCAATCACGGAATCGCAGCCATCCTCACATTGAGCCCCAAGACCGTGGAGACTCACGTGGGCGCGATCCTTGCCAAGCTCGGGCTCGAGGGCAACCGCGACGAGCACCGCCGCGTCCTCGCGGTTCTCGCCGCCCTGCGGGCCGGCTTCATCGACCGGCGGGCCCCATAGTCGAAGCACGCGTCTGGGCTGGCGTCTGCACGGGACTACAGCCCGTGTGTGCGCCGGGACTCATGTCGAGTGCCACACCAGGGTGAGCGCCCATCCGTCACCCGCCCTCGTTCCGAGTAGCCGCGTCATCAGGGGCTAGCCGCTGCATAGTGGGAAGCGATGGCGGGGGACGAGCCTGCGCTCGTGTGTGACGGTCGGACCTCGGCTCGGCGAGGGCTCGGATGGGGCACGCTGTGAATCGTCATGGCCCGCAACGGCGTGCTGACGTCATCAGGGTCCTCGAACCGCAACTCCGCAGGTCAGCAGCCAGGTTGGCTCATGACCGCGGTCGATGACAAAGGATCGCGCTCACGCTCGGTACCATCGGTGGCTTCCCGATGACCAGCCATGTGGAGTGCGTGGCGCTGCTGGAGAAGGTTGGCTCTGACCTGCGGCGGAGCCTTTCAGACTGAAGCCATCGGCTCGCCAAGACCGGGCTCAGGGGGTCCGGGACTGGTAGCCGTGCCAGCCTTCGGGTGCGTTCAGCAGGGGCTGCCAGCGGGGGATGTAGTGCTCGAGGAACACCTGCCCGAGCAGCGCTCCACGCGACCGCACACCCGTCTTCTCGAAAATCGCCTTGAGGTGGTCTTGGACCGTGTACGCCGAGAGGTGCAGCTGGTCGGCGATCTCCTTGGTGGCGAGGCCGGCGATGCACATGCGGGTCACGTCCACCTCGCGTGGGGTCAGCCCGTAGGCCAGAGCAACGAGCGGCGCGACCTCCGAGGGCGAGGCCTGCTGGATGACCACCACGGTCCGACCCTCGCCGCCGCTGAGCGGACTGCCGTAGAGCAGGAGCCAGGTGCCGTCGGCGGCTCGCAGGCGGGCGCGTGCCGCCGCCTCCAGGGGGTCACCATCCGTCGCGTTGCGGGCTCGGGCCGCTACGGCCTGAACGACCTTTGACTCCCCGGGCGTGTCCGGTGGCGGGTTCTCGGTCATGAGGCCGATCCACTGCACGGCCGCGGGTGTCAGCGACTCGACGTTGCCGTCGGCGTCGAAGGTCACCACCCCGGGGCCGACCGTGTCCGCCATCGCCTCGGTCGCGATCGTGCTCACCAGCGCCCGCCGTGCGCCGGCCGCAATGATGGCGGAGAGGCGGGCGAGCAGGGCGACGTCCTCGTCGCCGAACCAGGCGCGTCCTTCGTCGCGGAGCAGCCCGACGGCGGCCCAGTAGCCGTCCGGGTCGACCATGCTGCCGCGCAACTCATCGCCGATCCCGACCCCGAGGCGGGATCGGTGACGCGCGCTGCGCGTCAAGGTGCCGTGGGTCGCTTGGCTCGTGGCTCCCGCCAGTTGCCCCGATCGTGCGAGGAAGCTCCACTTGTTGACGTCCTCGACGACGTACTCGTACTCCGCCAGCCACGACCCGCTGCAGGCCACTGCCCGGTTGACGCTGCCGGTCAGCAAGACCGTGCCCGGGTCGACCGTGTGCCAGCAGGACCGGTCGAAGTCGATGGTTCTACCGAGCAGCTGATCGGCTGCGGCCACGTAGTCGGTCCAGTCCAGACCGTCTCGTGCCAGGCCGCGCAGCTGGTCGGCGAGCCGGTCGGCGTCCATGGCTCCACGATAGGCCTGCAGGAACTGCTGAACAGCCCAGAAATCTGGGAGTTACCTCCGCAAGCGGGAGCCGGATGCTGGAGGCATGGACGACATCACCCCCGACCCGATCATGCAGATCGCCAGCGGCTTCATGGCCGCCAAGTTCCTGTTCGCCGCGAACGAGTTCAGCTTCTTCGACGCGCTCAAGGACTCCCCGGTCGGCCTCGCCGGGCTCGCGGCCCGGACCGGCCTGACCGAGCGCTCCGCCCGCATCCTGGCCGACGGGTGCGTGGCGATCGGCCTGCTGCACAAGCAGGACGGGGTCTACTCCAACAGCGCGCCAACTGACCGGTTCCTCACCGGCGGCGGGCTCGCCCCGGGTCTGCGGTTCTGGGACCAGATCAGCTACCCGGCATGGACTCGATTCGCCGACAGCTTGGCGGACGGACCCAGCCAGCTGGCCGTCGAGCTGCCGCCTGAGACACAGCAGATCATGCTCGACGGCATAGAGGCCATGCTCGCCGGACCCACGCACGTCCTGGTTGCGAGCGTGGATCTCAGCGACCGCCGCCAGCTCCTCGACCTCGGCTGCGGCAACGGCTCGTGGGCTACCGCCGCGCTGAAGACGAACCCCGACCTGACGGCCACCCTCGTCGACCTTCCGATCGCCATCGGGGTTGCGGAAAAGCACCTCTCAGCAGCCGGTCTGACCGACCGTGCGAGCGTGCTGGGCGCCGACATCCTCACCGACCCGATCCCGACCGGCCACGACCTCGTGATGCTCAACAACGTCATCCACTACTACACGCCGGACACGAACACGACACTGCTGGCCCGGATTGCGCAGGCCGTCGGACCCGATGCGCTGCTCGTGATGGCCGACTTCTGGACTGACCCCACCCACACCCAGCCCGTCCCCGCAGCCCTGATGGCCGGCGAATTCGCCGCACACAACCCAGACGGTGATGTCTACAGCGTCGAGGAAGTCACGGGCTGGCTGGACGAAACCGGCTGGCAGCTCGAACAGCACCAGCCGCTGGCCGGGCCACAGAGCGCTGTCATCGCAAAGCGAGTCTGACATGCACCCCCACCAGGTCGTGATCATCGGTGCCGGCACCTCGGGCCTCTCGGCCGCGGTCGCGCTCGCCGACCGCGGCATCCAACCAGTGGTGATCGACCGGGCCGACCAGGTCGGGTCATCCTGGCGCAGCCGCTACGACCGGCTGTGCCTGAACACCGGACGGCAGTTCTCGCACCTGCCGAATCGCCCGTACCCCAAGGGAACACCGACCTACCCGACCCGCAACCAGGTGATCGCGCACCTCGAGCAGCACGCCATCGATGGCGGCATCGAGTTGCGACTGAGCTGCTCGACCGAGCGGATCGAGCCGAGCAGGGACGGCTGGCGTGTCAACACCTCCGACGGCGCCATCGACGCTCTCCAGGTGGTGATGGCGACGGGCTACGACCACGAGCCCTTCGTGCCCGAATGGCCCGGTCGCGAGTCGTGGACCGGCGAAATGGTGCACTCCTCGAGCTACGCCAACCCCACTGCCTTCGCCGGGCGCAAGGTTCTCGTCGTCGGCGCCGGAAGCTCAGGAATGGAGATCGCCTTCGACCTGACCTCCGGCGGCGCAGACAAGGTCTGGCTGGCAGTGCGAACACCGCCGAACATCATGCTGCGCGAAGGCCCGTTGGGCCTGCCCGGCGATGTGATCGCCATCCCTCTCTACAACTCGCCGATCCGGATCGCGGATGCGATCGCCCGCTTCGGACGCCGAATCGCCATCGGCGACCTGAGCGAGTTCGGACTCCCCGCACCCGCAGAGGGACTCTTCGCCCGGAGTGAGCGGCTCGGGGTCGCTCCTGCGATCGTCGACCGCGAGGTCGTCACCGCCATCCGTGACCGTGCCTTCGATGTCGTTGGCGCAGTTGAGTCGCTGACGCGTGACACTGTGCGCCTGGTCGACGGCAGCACCATCCGCCCGGATGTCCTCGTCTGCGCGACCGGCTTCAGACGCGGGCTGGCGAAGCTGGTCGGCCACCTCGGCGTCCTCGACGAGCAGGGCCGCCCCACAGCCACCGGCAAGGTGCCCGCCGCACCCGGGCTGCGCTTCATCGGCTTCGTCCCACGCGCCGCACAGATCGGGTATGCCGCCACACAGGCCAAGCACGCGGCCAAGGCCATCGCCAAGGAACTCGGGGTTCGCTGATCGGCAAACTCTTCGCGATCACCGACCACCGACCCGCAGCTCCGCTCCCGTACGGCTCCCTCGCCTCCCTCAACGGAAGGATTCGCTGCGAACAGATCCGTTCCGGCCGGGGCGTGGACAGGCTCACCCCACTTGAGCCCGCAATTGCCGACGCGATTTCTGAGGGTCGCCAGCACCCCGACAACCAGGCCCACCGCCGAGGATGGCTGGGTTCCCCGAGCCTGAGCACCCACGTTCGCTCTGACCACCGAGAGTGCTCAGGTTCGCGCCACAACCGTCAACATTGCTGCGAACTTCCAACGAGCTCAGCGAGATTCTCCGGTCGCGCCCTCGAGATCGAGATCGAACTCAAGAAGGACGGTGCGGCCGTACGGCAGCGTTGAGCTGGCTGAGGCAGCGGCGGAGTTCTGAGTCACCGGCATCGAGGGACGACGTCATGGGCAGTCCTCCCGTGGTTGGTGGCCGGCCGCTGCGAGTCAGCCAGCGATCGGCGAGCGGCCCGCCGCGCGAACGCGTCGGGCCACCGCCGGTCGGAACAGTCGTCGCGGGGAGTGGAGTCAGCCGCGCCGCAGAGAGAGTCCGAGCCAGGTGAACCAGACGATGAGCCCGAGCCCGAAGATATCCGTCGCGGCTTCGGATGCGACCGGGATGACCGTGACGAAGCCCGCGGTGGCGAGACCGAGCGCGAGCCCGCCGAGCCCGGCCGAGAGGGCTCTGCTGCGCAGGGCTGCGATGCCGACCACCGCGGCCCAGAGTGCGCCGGCCACCTCGATGCCGCCCCCGAGGGCGTCCTGGACCACGCTGGTCGAGACCCAGGTGCTCAGGGCCAGGTCCGGGTTCTGCGCGTGCAGCTCGACGGCGGCATGTTGTCCGACCAGGGCGATGCTCCCGCTGGCGACGAGCATGCCGGACCAGATCAGTCCGAGCGCGGTGGACGCTCGGGCGAGTGCCGGTGCCGGGGCGAGTCGCTCGCCGACTCCGAGGGAGACCAGCGCCATCGCGGCTCCACCGAGAAGGTAGAGCACGAAGTACCAGCCGGACAGCTCGGCGTGGTGACCGAGCAGGAAGCTGAGGGACCCCGACGGGTCGTCCAGAGGCGACGTGAGACCCCGGGGGACGAAGTAGGCAAGCATGGCGATGAAGCCGATGACGTAGGTGCCGGCGACGACCTGTGCGGCGATGCCGCCGGCGCGGACGACGGCGGGGGACGTGGGGGTGGGGACCGGGGACGAGGCGGCCGTGGTGGAGGTGGAACCTGAGGTGGCGGTGTGTGATGTCATGCCTCCACTCTCGGCGCTCAACCCGGCCACCACATCGGAGCAGGGGCCGGAGTCGTCTCGTCCCGCAGGCCAACCCGGTCCGGCCGAAAGTGCCAACCGGTCGGAGGCCCCTACGTCCTATCCTGTGGTGATGGTCGGAGGTCCGCTGCGTGCGCTGTGGGACGAGCCGCGAGTCGCTGCGCCGGCGGGGACAGCGTGGTGGGATCGAGCTCTGGTCGCTGGGCTGGTCCCGGTGACGGTGCTCGAGGCCTGGCTTCGTTCCGACGTGGTCTGGCCGGTCTGGCATGCAGCATGGGCGCTCGTCTGCGTCGCCACGCTGCTGTGGCGGGCCCACCGCCCGCTGGCGATGCTCATCCTCTCCTTCGGAGCGCAGACGGTGGCGGGGGTGGTGCCCGCGCTTGCAGGTGCGTCCCACAGCGTCCTGGACGTCACCGCCGTCGTGCTGCTGCTGGCGTACTCGTTGGGTCGCTGGGCCAGTGGACGGGGTGTGGTGGCGGGCAGCTGCTTCCTGCTGGTGGTGCACGTGGCTCGAGAACCGCTCTACGACTCCAGCGGAGCCTCGATCCTCCTCGGGGTGGGAGCGCTGATGCTGCCGGTTGCCCTCGGCGCGCTGATGCGCTTCTGGGCACTGTCTCAGGTGCGGGCACGTGAGGAGATCCGGGTTCGTGAGCGCGAGCAGCTGGCCCGCGATCTCCACGACACGGTCGCCCACCACGTGTCCGGCATCCTGCTTCACGCCAGGGCGGCCAAGGTCCGGGCCCGGACCGACCCCGGCGCCGCCGCGGAGGCGATCGACGGGGTGGAGGACGCGGCCGCGCGCACACTGGACGACATGCGCGCCATGGTGGCGGTGCTCCGCCACGAGGAAGAGGTCCTCGGCGGCCGTGCACCGACGTACGGCGTGGCCGACATCTCGCTGCTGGGGCGTGACGACGACGCCGGTCCCCGTGTCGTCATCGAGACCTCCGGTGATCTCCAGCGGCTGCCTGCGCCTTGGGGGTCGGCACTCTTCCGAGCGGCTCAAGAGGCCGTGACGAACGCGCGACGGCACGCGGTGGACCCCACCGTGGTGGCCGTCAACCTCTGCCGAGAGGGGTCGACAGTGCGGCTGCGGGTCCACGACGACGGGCGGCCGGCCATCGGGGGCCGCGGGCGACGGGCCAGCCCCTCCTATGGCCTGGCCGGTATGCGGGAGCGCTTCTCGCTCTTGGGGGGCGAGGTCCGAGCCGGGCCGGATCCCGCGGGTGGCTGGACCGTCGAGGCCACGATCCCGGCCACCGCGAAGCCTGGAGGAACCCGACCATGACAACGCCGGTACGGGTGCTGATCGCTGACGACCAGGACATGGTCCGGATCGGACTCGCCACCATCCTCGACGCCGAGCCTTCGATCGACGTCGTCGGCCAGGCACGCGACGGGCTGGAGGCCGTGCACCAGGTGCGCTCACTGCGTCCGGACGTGTGCCTCTTCGACATCCGGATGCCCCACCTCGACGGCATCGAGGCCACTCGCCGGGTCGCTGGACCCGATGTCGAGGACCCGGTCCCCGTCATCGTCATCACCACCTTCGACCAGGACGAGTACGTCTACGACGCACTCCGGGCCGGCGCTCGCGGCTTCCTGCTCAAGGACGCCGACCCGGACCTGCTCGCCCGCGCCGTCCGGTCCGCTGCCCAGGGCGATGCCCTCATCGCCCCAGCCGTGACAGCGCGACTGCTCGCCACCTTCGCCTCGTCCCGCGCTGGAGCAGCAGCCGAGCCGGTCGACGCGTTGACCCCGCGGGAGGAGGCCGTCCTCGATCTGATCGTCGCCGGACGCACCAACACCGAGATCGCCGAAGAGCTCCACCTCTCGCTCAGCACCGTGAAGTCCCACATCGGCGCACTCATGACCAAGCTCGAGGCACGCAACCGAGTCGACATCGTGATCTGGGCCTACGAGAGCGGTCGCGTCGCACAGGGACGGCACCGTTGACCTCGGAGGAGAAGCGGACCATCGCGCCGCGTCGCCACCACCCGCCGTTGGTGAGCGGTGCGGCCGATCAGGACGCAAGTCCGCGGTCTGCTCCAGCCAGTTGCTGGGCGAGGCCGTCGAGGATGAGGTCGAGCCCGACCTCGAACTCGTCGCCGAAGTCGTAGCCGGGCTGGAGCGCGTGCTCGAGGGTGAACTCGCGGAAGTACGGCAGCTGGCCCTCCGGCAGTGCCGCCACGATCTGGTTGCCGAGCTCGGCGAGGTCCTGGCCGGGTTGGAACGGCATGCTCACCTCCTGGACCAGGAAGCCGTACAGGTGGGCGTCGAGGACGGCGAAGGCGTGCCCGGTCAGGGTCAGTGAGAAGCCCGCCTCGCGCAGGCAGCCGATCACGGCGTCGTGGTGGAGCAGCGTCTCGTAGCCGGCGTTGCGTCGCGAGTCCATCAGCCCGACGGCCCAGGGTGGCGCTTGAGGGCCTCGCGGGCGGTGACGGCGCGCCGCCGCAGCTCGCTGCGCCACTCGGCTCCGGGCACGGGGGCGTAGAACTCGGCGAACACGGCGTCGACCATGCCGTCGAGCAGCTCCTCCTTGTTGGCGACGTGGTTGTACAGCGACATCGGCGTGACGCCGAGCCGCTGCGCCACCGAGCGCATGGACAGCGCCGCGAGGTCCTGTGCGTCGTCGGCCAGCCCGACGGCCGCCGCGACGATCCCTGCGCGGGTGAGCCGTTCCGCGCCCGAGCGTGGTCTGCCTGCCATTCCCGTCTCCTTCTGACCGGCGAACAGCGCCGATCCCATTGACAAAACATACACCGTACTTTTACGGTGGTGCCCATAACATACACAGTACACAAAGGACGTGTCATGCAAGCCATCCACCAGCACCGTACGGCGGCAGCGAGCAGCTGACCCTGATCGAGGTGCCGGACCCGATCCCCGGCCCGCACGACGTGGTCGTGCGCGTTCGAGCGGCCGGCGTGGACCGCGGCACCTGGCACCTGATGGCCGGGCACCCCTACGCCGTCCGCCTCGCCTTCGGGCTGCGCCGCCCCAAGTACCCCGTCCCGGGCCGCGACGTGGCCGGGGTCGTCGCCGAGGTCGGGTCGCAGGTCACCGCCGTGGCCGTCGGGGACGAGGTGATCGGCACGGCCGACGGGTCCTTCGCCGAGCTGGCCGTGGTGCCGGAGAGCCGGGTGGCTCGCAAGCCGGCCACGCCTCTCCTTCGAGGAGGCCGCCACGCTGCCGGTCTCCGGGCTCACCGCCCTCCAGGCGGTCCGCGACGCCGGCCGGGTCAGCGCCGGCGACCGGGTCCTGGTCATCGGCGCCTCCGGCGGCGTCGGCTCCTACGCGGTCCAGATCGCGACGGCGTACGGCGCCGAGGTCACCGGCGTGGCCAGCGGCGGCAAGGCCGACCTGGTCCGTGCCCTCGGCGCCACCCGCGTCATCGACTACACCCGCGAGGACCTCGACGACGGCACCCGCTACGACGTCGTCCTCGACATCGCCGGCCTCCGTCCGATCCGTCAGCTGCGCCGGCTCCTGACCGACACCGGCACCCTCGTCATCGTCGGCGGCGAGGGAGGCGACCGCTGGCTGGGTGGCACCCACCGCCAGCTCGCCGCACTCGCGCTCTCCCCGTTCGTGAGTCAGCGGCTCACCGCCCTGCTGAGCAAGGAGAACGCCGACGACCTCGACACCCTGGCCCAGCTGGTCGACGAGGGTCGCGTGCGACCGGCGCTCGAACGCACCTACGCGCTGCACGAGGCGGCCAAGGCGATCGACCACGTCGCGAGCGGACACGCCCGCGGCAAGGTCGCCGTCACTCTCTGACCGGCACCCGACACCCGACACCCGACAGGAGGAGTCAACCGATGACTGCCACCGACCACTGCCGGCACGACCGGTACCGCTTCCCGCACCGCCGCCGGTTGGGCGGCGGGCGGCTACCTCGCCATCTTCGTCCTCGGCGATCTTCGCCAACTTCCTCGCGCTCAGCCCGGTGCTGCAGCCCGGCGACGCCGCCGGGCACCGCGGCCGCGCTGCGCGAGTCCGAGACCTCGTTCCGCCTCGGCGCCGTGGCCTTCCTCGGCATCTTCGTGATCGACGTCGTCGTCGCCTGGGCCCTGTGGGTGCTCTTCCGTCCGGTCCATCGCGACCTGTCGCTGCTCTCGGCCTGGTTCCGCCTGACCTACACCGTCGTGCTCGGCGCCGCGCTCGGTTTCCTCTACGCCGCGCTCTGGCTGACCGGAGCCCCCGACGCCCTCGGCGAGGCCAACGACGACGCCGTCCTGCTGGCCCTGCAGACCTTCGACTTCACCTGGGTCGCCGGCCTCGCCGCCTTCGGCGCCCACCTCGTGGTGCTGGGCGTGCTGATGCTCAAGGCACGCGGCCCACGGTGGATCGCCTGGCTGCTCCTGGCCGCCGGAGCCGCGTACGTCCTCGACACCGTCGCCCACCTCGTCCTGGCCGACTACGAGGCCTCCGCCGACCTGTTCCTCGCCCTCGTCGCGGTGCCGTCGGTCATCGGCGAGATGAGCTTCGCGGTCTGGCTGCTGCTCGTGGCCACCGGCCGGCGTGCGGCCCCGACCACACCTGTCGACCGGGCCAGCGAGGACGACATGGCCTCGGTCGGGCATCGGTCGTGAGCGCCGCCCCGAGGATGCCGGCCGAGCCCTCGCCTCGGCGTGGGTGCGGCGGGCACATGAGCCGGGAGAGGATGGCCGAGTGCGGGCACTGGTGACACTGGTCGCCCTCGGTCTGGGCGTCGTCCTGCCGATGAGTGCGCCGGGCGGCTCGATCGAGGACGTCATCGACAGGGAGATGCCTGCTTCAGGCGCACCCGGTCTGGCCTATGCCGTGGTGGTCGACGGGGAGATGACGTCGGCCGGTGCGCGGGGTGTCGTCAGGCTCGGCGGCGAGAAGGCCGTCACGCCGGACACCCCGTTCCTCACGGGCTCGATCTCCAAGAGCTTCACCGCACTCTCCGTCATGCAGCTGGTCGAGGCAGGCGAGATCCAGCTGGACGCCGAGGTGTCCCAGTATCTCGACGTCTTCTCGGCCGGGCCGCCGGCGACATCACCGTCCGTCAGCTCCTCAGCCACACCAGCGGCTACTCCACCGGGCAAGGAAACGCGTCCCACACCGACAGCACCGGCGGGACGGACGAGCTGGCGCGCCGCGTCGACCAGCTGGCAGAGGTCGCTCCCGCCCACGCACCCGACGAGGAGTGGGAGTACTCGAACACGAACTACCAGATCCTCGGTCGCGTGGTCGAGGTCGTGAGCGGGCAGGACTACCAGGCCTACGTCGCGGAACACATCCTCGAACCGATCGGCATGAGGAACAGCTTCGTCGCCGACGGTGAGGTCCATCCCTCCATGGCGACCGGGCACCGACCATGGTTCGGGACCAAGAGGCCGCTTCCCGAGAACGAGACGCAGCGTGGCACGGCCCCGCAAGGGGGGATCGTCGCGAGCGCCAACGACCTGGCCCGCTACCTGCAGACGATGATGAACGGCCACGACGACGTGCTGAGCGCAGAAGGCAAGTCCCTGATGATGCAGCCGGCCGGCGCAGCATCGCCCTTCTACGGCCTGGGCTGGTTCGTGGACCCCGACAACGGAACCGTCTGGCACTCCGGAACAAGCCCAGGCTACGAAACGCTCGCCACCATGATGCCCTCCGAGAAGAGTGCCGTCGTCGTGCTCGTCAACGCGGGCAGCGGAGTCGGGTTCGGTGAGACGGCCCAGCTCCGCAACGGCATCACCGCCGCGGCGCTGGGTCTCGACGACGACGGCGAAGGGTCGCGCCTGTCTCAGAAGGCCCTGTTCATCGCCCTCGTGCTCCTCCCGTTCGTGTACGCGCTCAGCATGATCTGGGCGTGGCGGCACCGCGTCGACATCCGCGCCAAGTCGGGCCTCTTCGGCCTGTTCAGCCTGTGGTTCCCGCTGCTCACCACGCTTGCCGCAGCGTGGGTCCTCCTGCACCTGGTGCCGAACCTGTTCGGCACACCGCTGGCCAACATCAGACTGTTCCAGCCCGACCTCGGTATCGCGCTCATCGCCACAGCAGTGACGGGTGTCCTGTGGGCTGTCGTTCAGGCTCGCCGTGGCCTACGCCGGCAGGACGGATCGTGCGCGGCGAGCGAGTCCCTCGGGGAGATAGGGCTCCGCGGTACCGGACCCCTCGTTGTCGAGCTCGCCGAGTTCGAGCTCGATGCTTTCGATGGCGCGCTGCACGGGCGCCTTCCGATGACCCACCACGGGCGGGGGTGGGTCAGGCGACGTCGCGGATGTCGCCGAGCCAGGGCTCGAGGCCGTCCTCGAGCACGTCCCAGCTGCGCTGGTCGCGGCACGACTCCTCGGGGCTGAGCAGCAGTTCGTCGAACGCGGCGGCGAGGTCGGTCGGGGCTGTGCCGACGCCGGTGAAGATCAGTCGGGTGCGTGTGGTGCTGCGTCCTCCGTTGCTGTGCCTGCCGATGCTCAGCTGGCCGCCGGCGCCGGACCACTCCAGCGTGACGCCTGGACGGGTGGGCACCCAGAAGCAGCCGCGGGAGCGGTGCTCGCCGGCGCCGAGGCGCTCAATCTGGTCGAGCAACCGTTCGGGATGGAAGGCGCGGTCGGAGGTGAGGTCCAACCGCCACGCCTGGCTCTCACCGAGCCGCGGAAGCTCCGCCTCCAGGGCAGGGGAGCACCAGGCGTTGGTCGTCATGTGCAGGTGCCGGTGGGCCACCGCTGCCGTGCCGTCGAGGTGCTCGAAGCCGCAGACGACCGCGACCTCGGGCCGGACCAGGGCACGGAGCAGGTCGTGGGCCTCAGCGGTCGGCTCGCGGTCGACGACCACCCGGTCGGCGTACTCGATCTGGGCGCAGGCGATCTCGCCGACGCCGCGGTCGTCCCACGGGTTGGTGTGCCAGCCGCGCTCGCGGAGCAGGTCATCGGCGAGCAGGTCGTGCACCAGGTGCTGGCCGCCCAGCGCGCTGACCACGGTGCTGAGGCGGATGTGCCTGGCGAGACGGCTGTTGGTGGCCAGGGCGTCGCCGAGCTGTTCGGCCTCGGTGCCGCACGGCAGCGCGGCCACGATGGTGCTCCACGGCCGGTCGCGGGCCACCCGCTCCAGGGTGGGGAGGATGTCCTCGCGCAGGGCACAGGAGACGCAGGCGTGCTCGAGCGGGATGTCCTGGCGCTCCAGGATGCCGCCGGCATGGCTCACGGTCCGGGTGAGCACTTGCGAGTCAGGATCGATCACGTGCCGAACAGCGACCGCCTGGGGCAGGTCCCACGCCAGGCTCAGCATCGCGGCGTCAATGGCGGCCGGATCGACCCCGGTGATGACGACCAGGGGTGTCCTCATGGTCTTCCCTTCCAGTGCTGATAACGAGAATCATTCTCAGTATGGCACAGTCCGCTGTTCCCTGGTCGATCCGCACGGAACGACGGACAGCCAGTCCGCTACGCCTCGTGGCGACGGGAGGCCGTCACGCTGTTCGTGGTGATGTATCTTGACGTCAAGATAAAGTTGCAGGACGATGCTTCGTGGGACGAAGGCAAGCCTTACTTCCCGTCGGCACCCGGGCGGCGGCAAGATGGGCCGCGAGACACCCGAGACACCCGAGACGCTGCGACGTACGAGAGTTCGATCCGAGTTAGGGGAGATGGCTGATGGCCAGCAAGGACAGCTTCGGTGCGAAGAGCACCCTGGACGTGGACGGGAAGTCCTACGAGATCTTCCGCCTCGACGCGGTGAGTGGTGACGGCCTCGACGTCGAGAGCCTCCCGTTCAGCCTCAAGGTGCTGTTGGAGAACCTGCTGCGTACCGAGGACGGCTCGGACATCACCGAGGACGACATCAAGGCGATCGCCGGCTGGGACGCGGACGCGGACCCGAGCAAGGAGATCCAGTTCACCCCGGCCCGGGTGATCATGCAGGACTTCACCGGGGTGCCGTGCGTGGTCGACCTGGCCACGATGCGCGAGGCGATGGCCGACCTGGGTGGCGACCCGTCGAAGATCAACCCGCTGGCGCCGGCCGAGATGGTCATCGACCACTCGGTGATCGCGGACGTGTTCGGCACGCCGGAGGCGTTCGAGCGGAACGTCGAGATCGAGTACGAGCGCAACCGGGAGCGGTACCAGTTCCTGCGCTGGGGCCAGGGCGCCTTCGACGACTTCAAGGTCGTCCCGCCCGGCACCGGCATCGTGCACCAGGTCAACATCGAGCACCTGGCCCGCACCGTGTTCACCCGTGAGGCCGACGGCGAGACCCTGGCCTACCCGGACACCTGTGTCGGCACCGACTCGCACACCACGATGGTCAACGGCATCGGCGTCGTCGGCTGGGGCGTCGGCGGGATCGAGGCCGAGGCGGCCATGCTCGGCCAGCCGGTCTCGATGCTGATCCCGCGCGTGGTCGGCTTCAAGCTCAACGGCGACCTCCCCGAGGGCGCCACCGCCACGGACCTGGTGCTGACGATCACCGAGATGCTCCGCAAGCACGGCGTGGTCGGCAAGTTCGTCGAGTTCTACGGCCCCGGCGTCTCGGTGCTTCCGCTGGCCAACCGGGCCACCATCGGCAACATGAGTCCCGAGTTCGGCTCGACGATCGCGGTCTTCCCGATCGACGAGGAGACGATCAAGTACCTCCAGCTCACCGGCCGGCCCGAGGAGCAGCTCGCCCTGGTCGAGACCTACGCCAAGGAGCAGGGCCTGTGGCACGACCCGGAGGCCGAGCCGCGGTACTCCGAGAAGCTCGAGCTCGACCTGGCCGAGGTCGTCCCGTCGCTGGCCGGTCCGAAGCGTCCCCAGGACCGGGTCTCCCTCTCGAACGCCAAGGAGTCGTTCCGCGGCGCCCTGGCGGACTACGTCGAGCACGCCGACGACGACCAGGACACCCAGGGGTACGACGAGAACGTCGAGGAGTCCTTCCCGGCCTCCGACACTCCGCACAACGGTCACGGCGAGGCGCCGCCGAAGGACTACGCCTCGGCCGCCCCGGCCGACGGCGGCCGGCCGAGCAACGCGGCGATGGTCACCCTCGAGGACGGCACGACGTTCGAGCTGGACCACGGCGCGGTCGCGATCGCGGCGATCACCTCCTGCACGAACACCTCGAACCCGTCGGTGATGATCGGTGCGGCGCTGCTGGCCAAGAAGGCGGTGGAGAAGGGCCTGCAGCGCAAGCCGTGGGTCAAGACGACGCTGGCTCCGGGCTCGAAGGTGGTCTCGGACTACTACGAGAAGTCCGGGCTGACGCCGTACCTCGACAAGCTCGGCTTCAACCTGGTCGGCTACGGCTGCACCACCTGCATCGGCAACTCCGGGCCGCTCATCCCCGAGGTCAGCCAGGCGGTCAACGACAACGACCTCGCGGTCGTCTCGGTGCTCTCGGGCAACCGGAACTTCGAGGGCCGGATCAACCCCGACGTCAAGATGAACTACCTGGCCTCGCCGCCGCTGGTGGTCGCCTACGCACTCGCGGGCTCGATGGACCTCGACCTGTTCAACGACCCGCTGGGGCAGGACACCGACGGCAACGACGTCTACATGCGCGACATCTGGCCCACGGCCGCGGAGATCGAGGAGGTCGTTGCGTCGGCCATTACCTCCGAGATGTTCGACGACGGCTACTCCGACGTCTTCGCCGGCGACGAGCAGTGGCGCTCGCTGCCCACCCCGGAGGGCAAGACCTTCGAGTGGGACGAGGACTCCACCTACGTCCGCAAGCCCCCGTACTTCGACGGCATGCCCGACGAGCCGGAGCCGGTCGCCGACATCGAGGGTGCCCGGGTGCTGCTCAAGCTGGGTGACTCGGTGACCACCGACCACATCAGCCCCGCCGGCGCGATCAAGAAGGACAGCCCGGCCGGCACGTACCTGGCCGACCACGGTGTCGAGCAGCGCGACTTCAACTCCTACGGCTCGCGCCGTGGCAACCACGAGGTGATGATCCGCGGCACCTTCGCGAACATCCGGCTGCGCAACCAGCTGGCCCCGGGCACCGAGGGTGGCTTCACCCGGGACCTGGCCGGTGACGGTGAGGTGACGACGGTCTTCGAGGCGTCCGAGAAGTACATCGCCGCCGGCACTCCGCTGGTGGTGCTGTCCGGGAAGGAGTACGGCTCCGGGTCGTCGCGGGACTGGGCGGCCAAGGGCACGGCGCTGCTGGGTGTCAAGGCCGTGATCGCCGAGTCGTACGAGCGGATCCACCGGTCGAACCTGATCGGCATGGGTGTGCTGCCGCTGCAGTACCCCGAGGGCGAGACCGCCGAGTCGCTGGGCCTGACCGGCGAGGAGACCTTCTCGATCACCGGGGTCACCGAGCTCAACGACGGCACCACCCCGCGCACCGTCAAGGTCAAGGCCGACGACGTCGAGTTCGACGCCGTGGTTCGCATCGACACCCCCGGCGAGGCGAACTACTACCGCAACGGCGGCATCATGCAGTTCGTGCTGCGCAACCTGCGCAAGAGCTAGGAGGTACGCCGGGTGCTCGGACTGAGTCTCCCGGCGCTCCTCCTGGTGGCCCTGGCCCTACTGGCCGGGGCCACCGTGCAGAGCCTGGTGGGTCTCGGCCTGGGACTGGTGGCGGCTCCCGTCATCACCCTGGTCGAGCCCCGGCTCATGCCGGAGCTGATGCTGTGGCTCGCGTTCACCTTGCCGCTGGTCACGCTCGCGGGGGAGCGCCAGGACATCGACTGGGGCGGCCTGGGCTGGTCGTTGCCGACCCGGGTGCTGGGCACCGTCGGTGGGGTCGCCGCGGTCGCGGCGGTCTCGGGCAGCACCCTGGGGGTGCTGGTGTCGGTGATGGTGCTGACCGCGGTGCTGCTGACCTGGCGAGCCGTCGTGCTGCCACCGACGCGTCCCTCGCTGATGGCGGCCGGGCTCGTCTCCGGCTTCGCCGGTACGGCGACCTCGATCGGCGGGCCGCCGATGGCGATCCTCTACCAGCACCGTCCGGCGCGTCAGATCCGGACCACGCTGGCGGTGTACTTCGTGGCAGGCGCCGCCCTCTCGCTGACCGGTCTGGCCGTGGCCGGACAGCTGCACCGGGGCACGGCCCTGCTTGCCCTCGCGCTCGTGCCGGTGCTCGTCGTCGGAGGTCTCCTCGGGATCTGGCTCCGCCCCCGCATCTCCGAGGCCCGGGTCCGCCCGGCAGTACTCCTCGTCTGCGGCTCCTCGGCCGTGGTGCTGCTGGTGCGCAGCCTGCTCGGCTAGCCCCCCACGGTGGTTGAGGAGCGAGCGCCGTTCCACGGTGGTTGAGGAGCGAGCGCCGTTCCACGGTGGTTGAGGAGCGAGCGCCAGCGAGCGTCTCGAAACCACCCCACAGAAGGTGAGGAAGGTCCTGCCCGGTGGTTGAGGAGCGAGTGCCGTTCCTCGGGGGTTGAGGAGCGAGCGCCGTTCCGTCGGTGGTTGAGGAGCGAGCGCCAGCGAGCGTCTCGAAACCCCGCTGGCGACGGTGGTTTCGAGACGGTCGCTGCGCGACCTCCTCAACCACCGGGGACCTGCGCGACCTCGGCCCGTACGGAGGTTGAGGAGCGAGCGCCAGCGAGCGTCTCGAAACCCCAGCGGCGACCGGTGGTTTCGAGACGGTCGCTGCGCGACCTCCTCAACCACCGAGGCCCTGCGCGACCTCCTCAACCACCGAGGGAGCCTGCGCGACCTCCTCCACCACCGAGGACCTGCGCGACCTCCTCAACCACCGGGCCCCCCCGGCTTGAGGCGTTCTTGTGGATTCGTGGATCGATCCTGCGGCCTTTACCCCCGCGATGCTTGATCCCACCCCGACACAGTTCACCTCATCACGCACTCCCCCCTCCAGAAGAAGGCCACCACCACCATGTCGAACACCACCCGCAAGGTCTCCCGTCAGAGCCGCAGCAACCTCACCAAGGTCGTCGCCTCCCTCGCCCTGGTCGCCGGCGCCGCCTCCGTCGCCGGCCTCGGCACCTTCGGCGCCTTCACCTCCACCACCTCGGCCAGCGAGTCCGTCGCCTCCGGCAAGGTCACCATCGGCACCGGCGCCCCCGCCCGCAGCACCGACATCCCCGCCACCGGCCTGGTCCCCGGCGACACCGTCCAGCGCGCCGTCACCCTCACCCGCGCCAACGACTCCGAGCAGTTCGGCTCGGTCCGCCTCACCACCGCCGCCACCGGCACCGCCACCAAGCTCACCACCGACGCCACCAACGGCCTCCAGCTCAACCTCGACCAGTGCACGATCGCCTGGACCAAGGCCCCCACCACCGACGAACTCCTCTGCGCCGGCACCACCACCGCCGTCATCACCAAGCGCGCCGTGGTCGGCTCCGCCCTCGACATGCCCGCCGCCACCACCGCCCTCAACGGCTCCTCGACCTCGCACCTGCGAGTCACCCTGGCCCTGCCCACCGACGCCGACAACACCTTCCAAGGCCTCAGCACCGCGATCGGCTTCACCTTCGACGCCACCCAGCGCGCCGGCCAGTTCAAGTAACCCCAGCACCACCCGATCGGCCCCGAGACCACCCGGTCACGGGGCCATCGGCACGCCCGCCGAGGGGAGGCCTTGAGGATTCCTTGCGGAAAATCCGCAGGTTCACCCCTCGGAGCCTTGATCCGGGTTCGGCAGAGTTCTCCTCAGCAGCCCGTCCCAGTCCTCATCACCGCTCGACGAACCAGGAGCCCGACCGTGAGCAGCCCCGCAGTCCCGGCCGTCCTCGGGCGCCACCGCGTCGACGGCGACGTGACGTGCCCGGTCCCGGCGCTGTCCGGGACGACGGTCGAGGACCAGCCCGAGGACCAGCGCGCGCCGCTCTGGCGTCGCCTGGTGGCGATGCTCACCACCGGGGCATTGGTCGTGGGGGTGCTGGCGTTCGCCTTCCTGGCGCTGGGGCCGCACCTGCTCGGCTACCGCACCGCCACGATGCTCACCGGCAGCATGGAGCCGGGCATCATGCCCGGCGACGTGGTCGTCACCGTCCCGGCGCCGGCCACCGAGCTGGCGGTCGGTGACGTGATCAGCTACCAGATCCCGATCGAGAACCACCGGGTCGAGACCCACCGCGTCACCGAGGTCTCCACCGACGCCGACGGACGGATCCAGTTCCGCACCCAGGGTGACAACAACCCCGGGGTCGACCCGTGGACCGCGGTCGTCGAGGGTGACACCGTCTGGGAGGTGCGGGCCGTGGTCCCCAAGATCGGCTCCGCCATCCGCGTCATGCGGGTGCCGGCCGTCCAGCACGGGGTGCGCTGGGTCGCCCTCGCAGCGCTGCTGCTGCTCGGCATGTCCCTGATCTGGAGCCGTGACGAGGAAGAGGACGACAACGAGGACGAGGACACCCACGAGGACGGTGACGAGGACGTGGACGCAGCGGTCAGGCAGGCCGAGCAGGCCGAGCAGGCCGACGGCAAGGGCGTCCGCTGATGCAGGTCCTCGACACGAGCGTGCTCGACCAGCTGGCCACGGACCTGGCTGACGCCGGGTTCGTCTGCACCTTCGCCGGCAAGTACCGGGCCATGCTGCCGGACCGGGTCGGCCGCGTCTGCCGGGCACTGTCGGCATGCGACGTCGACGACGCCATGGACGCGGTGCTCAGTCTGAGGGTCTCCTCGACAGCCGTCGGTGCGGAGGAGCTGGCGACCATCAGCGGGCGCCTCGAGGCGGACCTGCGGTGCGGCGAGCTGCGTACGGCGCTGACCCGGTCCGCCCACCTCGGGGCGGCCGCGCGCCGCGCGGACCACGAGCTGGCCCACTACCAGCCGCTCGACACGACCTGAGCGGTCAGGCGGATTCCATCCGGTAGCCGACACCGCGGACGGTGCGGATCAGCCGCAGCTCCCGGGTCTCGCCCAGCTTGCGCCGCAGGTTGCCGACGTGGACCTCGACCAGGTGGGTGTCGGTGGCCCACTCGGTGCCCCACACTCGACGCAGCAACGCCTCGCGGGACCACACCCGGGCGGGCGTGCGCATCAGCTCGGTGAGCAGGTCGAACTCGGTCCGGGTCAGCGCGAGCTCGTCCTCGGCCCGGAAGGCCCGGCGTCCGTCCACGTCGACCCGCAGCACGCCGTGCCGCAGCACCTCGTGGTCGGGGGCCGCGGGGGGAGCCGGCGACGCGGCCGCAGGGACCGGGCGGCGCGGTCGCCGGAAGAGCGCGTTCACGCGGGCCTTCAGCTCGTGCACGCTGAACGGCTTGGAGAGGAAGTCGTCGGCGCCGGTCTCCAGGCCGATGAGCCGGTCGATCTCCTCGTCGCGGGCGGTGATCATGACGAGGTAGGCGTCGGTGATCTCGCGCATCCGCCGGCACGTCTCGATGCCGTCGATGCCGGGGAGGCCGAGGTCCAGGGTGATCAGGTCCGGGTCGAGCTCGCGGACCGCCTCGACGCCGGCGAGCCCGCTCTCGACGCTGGTGACGACGAAGCCCTGCTGGCTGAGGGTGAAGTCGATGAGTGAGCGGACATCCTCGTCGTCCTCCACGACAAGTGCCCTGCGTTCGGTTCCCGAGGTCAGCACGCAGTCATGGTGGCAGACCTTGAGGTTCTCTTGAGGCGGTTTGCGGCAGTTGCTTGAGAAGCGTCCGTCACAGTTGTTCTCGATGCTGCCCGTGCCCTGACCGGCGGGCCCCGCCGTACACCGCCATCCTGAGGAGACCTGTCGATGACCCGCTTCCACCGAGGCCGCCGCGCGGTCACCGTGGTGGTGGTGGCGGTTCTCCTGTGGTCCGTGCCGCAGCTGGCACTCGCAGCCTTCGGCTCCCGAGCGACCCCGACCCTGGCGGTCGGCTCGGCCTCGATGGTCGCACCGAGCGCCGTCAGCGGCAGCTACAAGTGCTCCAGGTCGGGATCGGTCGAGTCGATCCAGGTGCTCGTCACCGGCTTCACCGACAGCGGTCCGGCCGGTGCGACGTACCGCTATCAGCTGCTCGACGATTCCGACCTCGTCCGGGCCTCCGCGTCGAGCAGCCTGCGGACCGTCACGCTCAGCGCCGACCAGCCCAACGACCGGGACTCGACGACCTGGCGGCTGGTCATCACCGCCCAGCTGCGAGGCTGGACCAGCCCCGTCTCCACGACCCCGGCCACCTGCTCCAGGGGCGGCAAGGGAGGCGGCTCGCTCTGAGCGCGGAACAGCCCGCCCCGACGCACGGTCTGCGTGAGTCCGAGAAGGGGCGGGCTGCGTGTTCCTGCCCGGCCTTTACCCACAGCGCCGATGATTCACACCGGGTAGTGGCTCGATGCCCCGCGTCGAGGCCCCGGTGATCTAGGATCGGACGGCAGACGACGCGAGCCAGCCGCTTGGCTCGCAGCACGCCGAGGCACCAGGGGCTCTCGCGGCGGCCCCGGATCGGAGCCCCACCGTGGGCGGCATCGTGGACGCCAGGTCCTCCGGGGACGTCGTCCAGCTCCGGATCGCCGGGGAGTTCGACCTCGTCATCGAGCCCCGGCTGCGCGCCGCTGCGCACGCCGCGCTGGACGCGGGATGCCGGCTGGTGCTGCTCGACCTGGCCGAGGTGTCGTTCATGGACTGCGCCGGGGTCGCCACCCTGATCGGCTGCTGCGACCTGGTCCGCGAGGCGGGCGCCGACCTCCGGATCATCGAGGCCAGCGCTGCGGTGACCGCCGTCCTCACGCTGACCGGCGCCACCGACCGGGTGCCGCTGCCACACTCGGCCTGACCCACGTCCACGGGGGTGGCATCCTGGCCCCGTGCACGCGCAGGGATCCGCCGACGTGTACGCCGAGAGCGGCCCCGGCCCCCGCAGGGCGCTGGCGCTGATCGCCGGCAGCACCCTGCTGTCGATGACGGTCTGGTTCAGTGCCTCGTTCGTGGTGCCCCAGCTCCGGGAGGCCTGGCAGCTCGGAGCGACCGGTGCCGCCTGGCTCACCGTCGCCGTCCAGGTCGGGTTCGTCCTCGGCGCGCTCGGGCTGGCCGTCTCCGGCCTGGTGGACCGGGTCGACACCCGCATCCTCTTCAGTGTGGGCTCGTTCGGCGCTGCGGCGGCCAACCTGAGCCTGCTGTGGTGCGACGGCCTGGCCGGAGCGGTGCCGGCCCGGCTGGCCACCGGTGCCTTCCTGGCCGCGGTGTACCCGCCCGCGCTCAAGCGGATCGCCACCTGGTTCCGCCGCGGCCGGGGGCTGGCGATGGGCGTGATGATCGCCGCCCTCACCGTGGGGTCGGCGGTCCCGCACCTGGTCAACGCCGCCGGCGGTCTCGACTGGCGGTGGGTGATCACCGCCACCAGCGGGTTCGCCCTGGCGGGCGGGCTGTTGATCCTCGCCCAGCACCACCTCGGGCCGTACCCCTTCCCGCGCACGCCCTTCCGTGTCTCCGACGCGGCCGCGGTGCTGCGCAGCCGTCCGGTGATGCTGACCAATCTCGGCTACGTGGGGCACATGTGGGAGCTGTATGCGATGTGGGCCTACGTCGGGGCGTTCCTGCTCTCCCTGTCCGCGGTGACCTCCGCGGTGCAGGCAGCCGTGCTCGCCTTCACCGCGATCGGGGTGGGGGCGCTCGGCTGCCTGGCCGGAGGGGTGATCGGTGACCGGGTCGGTCGCACCCAGGCGGCCTCGCTGGCACTGGCCTGCTCCGGCGGCGCCTGCGTGGTGCTGGCCCTGGTGGGGGATCGGACCCTCTGGCTGGTCGTCCCGCTCTGCCTCTTCTGGGGCTTCTGGGTGATCGCGGACTCCGCCCAGTTCTCGGCGTTGGCCACCGAACGGGCCGGGGAGGCGTACGTCGGCACCGCGGTCTCGGTTCAGCTGGCCTGCGGGTACCTGACCACGGCGGTCAGCATCTGGCTGGTGCCGTACGTCGTCGACCAGGTCTCCTGGCGGGCCGCGCTGGCCGTCCTGGCGCTGGGTCCGGTCGTGGGGCTCGCGGCGATGCAGCGGCTGCAGCGCGACGACGAGCGAGCCGCGACTGCCGACTGACGGGTCAGCGGTACTCGGGGTTGGGATGGTCCGGGTCCGACAGGTCCCAGTTCCTGGTGTCGTTGCCGTGCGCCGGGATGCCACCGGCGTCCTTGAGCCGCCGGGCGGTGTGCAGCAGGTTCCACGCGGCGAAGACGGTGTTGCGGGTGGTCCAGTGGTTCTGTGCCCCGCGGTCGTCATCGAGGTACGACGGGCCGGGGCCGGCCTCACCGACCCAGTAGGCGTCCACCTGGGGCGGGATCGTGAACCCGATGTGGCTGAGCGCGTACAGCAGCTGAGCGGCGCAGTGCTTGGCACCGTCCTCGTTGCCGGTGACCAGCACGCCCCCGGCCTTGCCGTAGTAGGACCACTGCCCGGCGTCGTTGGTCTTGCCCGACCAGCCGTAGAGCCGCTCCACGATCAGCCGGGTCATCGACGACTGGTCGCCGAGCCAGATCGGGGTGGCCAGGATGACGATGTCGGCCGGTTCGATGAGCTCGTGGTAGAGGTCCGGGAAGTCGTCGGTGGGCCACCCCTGCTCGCGCATGTCCGGCTGGACCCCCGGCGGGATGGTGTGGTCGACGGTGCGTACCCGGTCCACCCGAGCCCCGACCCCGGTCAGGACGTGGGTGGCGACATCGATCAGACCGTCGGTGTGGCTGGGCTCCGGGGAGCGCTTGAGGGTGCCGTTGAGCACGACCGCGCGCAGGTCGCTCAGGTCGGTGGGGCTCGCGGCGATCTCCGCGTCGATGAATCGCTGGACGGACTCGGGCAGCATGGGCACTCCTCGGTCGACTCCTCTGCTGAGCCCAGTCAATCCCGTGTGTCAACAAAGCCCAGTCCGGCCAGCCACGTGGCGTGGTCGACCACCAGTGCACCGGCCCGGGCCCCACCGGCCAGCGCGCCCACCTCCTGGATCGCGGTGGCCAGCTCCCACAGCGCCACGCCGACCCGTGGGGTCAGGCCGCAGATCGTCCCACCGCCCGTGGTGGGGCCGGCGGTCAGCGGACCTTCAGCGTCGCTCGCGTAGACCGGTGGAACCGGGAGACACCGCTGACCAGGAGGAGCCCATGCGCAGGTTGCCAGCGCCACCGCCAGCCAGAGGCCGCGGGATGGCGGTGACGGCGGTGGCCTTCGGAGCCCTCCTGCTGACCGCCTGCGGCGGCGGTGCGGCCACGGACTCCTCCGCGGCCGCCTCGTCGGAGACCGGGAGCTGCGGCACCGAGGTGCCGTTCGACCCGGCGAGCTTCGTCGATCCCACGCGCGACACCAACCCGTTCCACCCGCTTGAAGCCCGGTCTGCAGTGGGTCCGTGGCGGGTCGACGCTGGTCGGTGGCCGTGAGGTGCCGCACGAGATCATCACCACGATGACCGACGTGATCCGGGTCATCGACGGTGTCCCGACCATCGCGATGCTGGACGAGTCGACCGACTCCGGCGAGGTCGCCCAGGTCGGCATGGACTACCTGGCGCTCGACCGGGACGGCAACGTGTGGATCCTCGGCGGCTACACCGAGGAGTACGAGGGCGGGGAGTACACCAACACCGAGTCCGCATGGCTCGGCAGCACCGAGGGCCAGCGGGTCGGCATCCTGGCCCCGGCCGAGGTCACCGACGGACACCCCGGCCTGGTGCATCGGCGCCGCCCCGGACGAGGACGCCTCGGTCGGGGAGCCGGTCGAGGTCGGCGTTCGCCAGTGCGTCGAGTTCGGCTGCTACGACGACGTCCGGGTGGTCCAGGAGGGCGAGGTCGGAGCGCCCGACAACGAGAACAAGTTCTACGCCCCGGGCGTCGGGGTGATCAAGAACGTGCCGCTGGACGCCAGCCTGCACCAGGATCGCTTCGAGCTGCTGAACTTCCTCGAGCTCAGCCCGGCGGGCCTGGCCGAGGCGAGCCGCACCGTGCTCGACCTCGAGGCGCACGCCCGAGACAGCGCCGCGACCGACGTGTACGGCGCGGCGCCGGTCTCGACCCGCGCCACGTCATGAGCCGCCCGGCATCCACCGGGTCGGCGGGATCTGCAGGCGTGCCGGTGGTCCGGCTGACCGGGGTGTCCAAGTCGTTCGCACCGCACGGGCACGAGCCTGGTGCCGGTGCTGACCGACGTCGACCTGACCATCCGGCCGGGGGAGAAGGCCAGCCTGGTCGGCGCGTCGGGCAGCGGGAAGTCCACGCTGCTCGCCCTGATCGCCGGGCTGCTGCGTCCCGACGCCGGCACCGTGGAGATCGACGGCGTCGCCACTCGGCGATCTGCGGCGAGCGCGGACCGGTCGGCGATCCGGGCGAGGCGGATCGGCATCGCCCTGCAGTCCGACAACCTGATCCCGTTCCTGTCGGCGGCGGAGAACGTCGAGCTCGCGCTCGGGTTCGCCGGCCGCCGGGGTCGGCGGGGTCGTCGAGGCCGCCGGGTCGGCGGCGACCCGGGCCCGCGGCGCGGGAGCTGCTCGACCGCTTCGGGGTCGCCCACCGGGCCGGACACCTGCCGCGGCACCTCTCCGGCGGCGAGGCGCAGCGGGTGGCGCTGGCGGTGGCCATGGCCAACGACCCGGCGCTGCTGCTGGCCGACGAGGTCGTCGCCCAGCTCGACGGGGAGACCGCCGGAGAGGTGGTGCGACGAGGTGCTGACCGCCGATGTCGCCGTCCTCTACGTCACCCACGACCGGGCACTCGCCGACCGGGTCGACGATCGGTACGAGCTCGTCGGCCGTGGGGTGCAGCGACGATGACCGACGGCCGGATCCGGTGCGCGACGTGGTCGTGGACCACGTGGCCTCACCCGCCGGTGCCGGTTCGGGCCGGGCCGACCGGCGTGCACGCCGGCGTGCAGGCCGGCGAACGGACCGGCGTACCGTCCGGGCGCTCGAGCTGGATCGACCTGGAGATCGCCCCGGCCAGCAGCGTGGCGGTGATGGGTCCGAGCGGCTGCGGCAAGTCGACGCTGCTGGGACTGCTCGCCGGGCTGGCCATCCCGACCTCCGGGACGGTCACCGTCGGCGGCTGGCCGCTCTCGGCCCTGCCCGAGCGGGAGCGAGTGCGTGTTCCGACGACGCCGGCTCGGGCATGGTCTACCAGGCCGACAACCTGCTGCCGCACCTGACGGTCGAGGAGAACGTCGGCTCTCCAGCTCGCGATCGCCGGCGCGGGCGACCGGACGGCGCGGCGCGGCGACGACCCTGCTCGACCGGCTCGGGCTCGCCGGGACCGCCACCGGCTGCCGGACCAGCTCTCCGGTGGGCAACGACAGCGGGTGGCCATCGCGCGGGCCGTCGTCCACCGACCCGCGGTCCTGCTGGCCGACGAGCCGACCGGCTCCCTCGACCGGCGACAACGCGCGACGGGTCATCGAGCTGCTCGTCGAGGTGCACCGACAGATCGGCGCGACGCTGGTCGTGGTCACCCACGACCCCGAGATCGCGCGGCACGCGGACCGGGTCGCTCGAGCTGGCGCGCCGCAGGCCGACAGCGCGGCCCGAGGCGTGGGACGGAGTCGTCGGTGCTCGCTAGGTACGTGCTCGCCGACCTGCTGCGCAACCCGCGCCGGACGCTGTCCGACGATGGTCGGCGTGAGCCTGGGGGTCGGCCTGTTCTGCGGCGTGCTGTTCTTCGTCGACGGGCTGTCGGCCTCGATGACCCAGCGGGCGGTCGCGCCGCTGCCCCTCGACATGCAGCGCATCGTCACCGAGCGCGCAGCGAGCAGCCTGAGACTGACCCAGCGGCTCGAGGGCGCCGGAGCGTCTCGGCGTCGGGGGACCGCGTCCGGGTCGCCGGTCGAGGTCGCACAACCCCGGCGCGACTGCCGGCCCACGAGGTGACCGTCCGCTCGGTCCCGGCACCGGAGCTGCGAGTTCGTCGCCGGGTCGGCGCGGCTGGACGGCGACCCGATGGCCGATCCGCCAGGCAGCCCGTTGGCCTCCGGGCCGGGTCGCACCGGGCTACAACCTGGGCACCCTCGCACCCGGGGAGGTCCACGCGCTTGACCTACGCGCGTCCGCGCGTCCGTGGACCTGCCGCCGGACGCGTCCACCGGTGGCGACGACGTACTCCACGCGGGAGTCGGTCGGCCCGATCCCGGCCAATCAGCCGCCGGCGGCCGGGCTGGCGGAGCTGGCGTCCGCGGATCGCCGAGGTCCCCGGCGTGGCCCGCGCCGGCCAGCTCTCGCTGGCCGACCTGGGCTCGGACACGCGTCAGCGCTCGGCGCGGGGACCGCGCTCGGGCCAGGCGAAGATCTTCGGGTTCGACGCGGACTACGCCGCGCGCGACCGACGGCATCGACCTCGTCGACGGCTCGCTGCGCGAGACCGGCGCCGTGCTCAGCGCGGAGGCCGCCGCGGCGCTCGGGGTCGGGCCGGGGGACACCGTCAGTGTGGCCCTGCCCGACGACTCCCGGCTCGATCTCGAGGTGACCGGGGTGGCGGACCTCTCCGGAGCCAGGTCGCTGTTCTCCAGCCGGCGGGGCGGCGACCTCGAGACCTTCGTCTACACCCGCACCGCGGTGGTCGTCTCGCCACGACTGTTCGCCGACCAGGTCTTCCCGGCCTACGAGCGGGCGATGGCTCGGCGGGACGGCCGGCTGAAGAGCCCGCCGCTGCGCGAGGTCGACATCACCCTGGACCGCGATCGGCTGGACGCCGACCCGGCGACCGCCGTCGCCGAGACCCGCGCGATCGCGGCGGCGGTGATGGCGGTCGCGGCCGAGCAGGACTACCTGCTCGACAACATCACCAACACGCTGACGGTGGCGTCCGGGGACGCGGCCACCGCCAAGCGTCTCTTCGTCTTCCTCGGGGTGCCGGGCGGGTTGCTCGCCGCCATCCTCGCCGCGTACGCCGGCAACGTGCTGGCGCAGGCGCAGCGTCGCGAGCAGGCGATCCTCCGGGTCCGGGGCGCCGGCCGCCGGCACCTGCTGCGGATGCTCGCGCTGCGCACCGCACTGCTCACCGCGACCGGGTCGCTGCTCGGGCTCGCCGCCGGCTACCTGGCGGCGGTCGAGGTGCTCGGACGGGCTTCGCTGGCCCGGACGAGCACCGGAGCGCTGCTGACCTCCGCGACGGTCGGCACGCTCGGTGGCTTCCTGGCCACCGGGGTGGCCCTGTACGTCACCGGTCGGCGGTCCATCGACCGGGAGATCCAGGAGGACCGGGCGCGGCTGGCGGAGCGGGCTCCGCTCTGGCGTCGGCAGCGGCTGGACCTGGTCGGCGCCGTCGTGCTGGTCGTCGCGACGATCGTCGCGCTGCGTACCCACGCCTTCGACGGGCGCGGCCGGATCGGTCTACGTGGGACGCAGCGTGCAGCTCAACCTGGCGCTGCTGGTGCTGCCGATCGCCGTCTGGCTGACCGGCAGCCTGCTGGCCGGCAGGGTGATCGGCGGGCTGCTCGGCGGGCTGCTCGGCGGGGCGTCCGGCGGGGTGCGGGGCCGGAGCAGGCCGGTGCCCGCGCCGACCTTCGGCGGGGTCCTGCCGGGCCTGATCCGCCGCAGCGTGGGGCGCCGTCCGTGGGCGATCGGCACCGGGGCGGTCGTGGTGTCGCTGATCGTCGCGCTGGCGGTGAGCCTGGCCGGCGTTCACCGCGTCGTACGACGCGGCGAAGAGAGCCGATGCCCGCTACGCCACCGGCGGGGACATCCGGATCACTCCGAGCCCGACCGCGGAACGTGGCTACGCCGCCGGCGACGCCGACGCTCTTCGGTGCCGCGGACGTCACCGGCACCACCCCGGTGATCTACGGGCTCAGCAACGTCATCCTGCGCAGCGCGCGGACGTCGGACCCGGCCAACCTGGCGGCGGTCGACCCGCGCACGTTCGGCACGGTGGCGCCGGTGGAGCCGGCGTGCGGCCGCCGGCCCTGGCGACCCTCCGGGACCGACCCGGCAGGCGTCCTGGTGAGCGAGGACATGGCCGACTTCCTCCAGGTGGCGGTGGGTGACCCGCTGCACGTGCTGCTGGCCCGGGCCACCCCGGACCAGGTCGAGATCACGCTGCGCATCGCCGGCCTCTACGAGCGGCTGCCCGGCTTCCCCGACGGCGCCGACGCGGTGATGGTGCTCGGCGCGGCACAGCGCGCTGGTCCCGGCGAAGCTGCCCGGACTTCTTCCTCGCCGCGGCAGGGCCGGGCGACGACGAGGTACGCCGGGCGCTCGCCGAGCTGCGGCGGAGGCGCGGCGGCCGCCGACCACCTGCAGATCGAGACCCGGCTCGCCACCCTGGACCGGGACCAGTCCAGCCTGGCCGCGCTCAACGTCGCCGGGCTGGTCGGCCTGGACTCGGGGTTCGCTCTCGCGATGGCCGTGGTCACCATGGCGATCTTCGTGTTCGGGCTGCTGCTGCAGCGGCGACGGGAGTACGTCACGCTCCGGGCCCAGGGGCTGGAGTCCACGCACGGTCCGGGTGCTGATCGCCGCGGAGGCCGCCACTGTCGCGTCGCCGGCACGGCCGCGGGCCTGCTGGTCGGCGCGGCGATGGGGTACTACCTCGTCACGGTCCTGCGCCCGCTCTTCGTGCTGGCGCCGGTGTACGTGCTGCCGGTCACCGACCTGGTCCCGATGGTGCTGCTGGTGGCGGGCGCCGCGGTGGTGTCCACGATGGTCGGCTCGCGGCTGGTCAACCGGCTCGAGCCGACCGAGCTGTTGCGCGACGAGTGAGCGCCGAGACAGCGGTTCAGTCGCCGCTGGGCAGCCACAGCCGGAAGTGGGCGGCGGCCGGGTCGACGAGGTCGAGCCGGCCGCCGGTCCGTTCGGTCAGGCTCCGGGCGATGGCGAGGCCGAGCCCGCTGCCGTGCCGGGTGTCGCCGCGGTCGCGCACCCGGGCCGGGTCGCCGCGGTGGAAGCGGTCGAAGATCCGCTCCCGGTCGGCCTCGGGCACCCCGGGACCGTCGTCGAGCACGTCGAGGACCGCGGCGCCGGTGGCGCTGGAGACCCGCACCTCGACCCGGCTCTCGGCGTGAGCGACGGCGTTGTCGAGCAGGTTGCGCACGATCCGGCGAAGGTCCCCGTCGGGTGCCCGGACCGGGGCCGCGGAGACGCCGCCGGTCTCGAGCGTGATCCGGGACAGCGGACTGACCCGGGCCACCTCCTCCAGCACGATGACGTCGAGGTCGACCAGGCTGGGCTCGGCAGCCGGGGCGTCGTCGTCGATGGCGGCGAGGACCAGCAGGTCGCCCACCAGGCGTTCCATCTCGGCGGTGGTGGCCAGCAGCTCGCGACCCACGTCCCCCGACCCCGGCGACCCGGCCTTCCAGCCGGCCGGGGCATCGGTGGCCAGCACGACCTCGAGCTGGGCCCGCTGGCTGGCCAGGGGGCTCTGCAGGTCGTGGGAGACGTCGGCGACGAAGTCGCGTTGCCGCTGCGTGGACACCTCGAGCCGCCGCAGCATCCGGTTCATCGTGGCGGCCAGCCGGCCCACCTCGTCGTCGGTGTCCGACTCCGAGACCCGGCGGTCCAGCCGGTCCTGGGTGATGTCGTCGACCTCGGCCCGGATCCGGTCGATGCGGCGCAGCGCCCCGCCGAGGACCCACCAGGTCCCGGCGGCCAGCGCGAGGAGGATGATCGGCACCCCGACGAGGAGCGAGCGGCGCAGGGTGCGGGTGGCCTCCTGCACCGACTCCAGCGTGGTGCCGACGTACACCCGGACGGGCCCCTGGGCAGAGGTCCCGTCGGCCGTCCACAGCCGGTAGGTCTCGATCTCGGCGTCGTCGGGGGCCTGCACGGTGCGCAGCGTGAACCCGTCGGTGGCCCGGAAGTCGGCGATCGGCGGCTGCCCGATGATGTTCGCGGTCGCCGCCAGCACGGTCCGGCCGTCGGCGGTGACCACCTGGGCGACCGTCTCGTCCCCGGCTCTCGGCAGCCGGTCCGGCAGGTTGCCCGACTGGGCCAGCGCAAGCAGGTCCCGGGCCCGGGAGCGGGCCAGGTCGTCGGCGCCCTGGGTGAGCCCGGCCCGCAGCGTCGCCAGCAGGGCCAGGGCGCCGAGGACCAGGACCAGCCCGGTGACGACGGTGGCGAGCAGGGTGGTGCGGGTGCGCAGGGTCGGCTGCGGCAGCAGACGTCCGGCCCGTCGCACCTCAGCCGCCCTGCGGGTCGAGGCGGTAGCCGACCAGCCGGACGGTCTGCAGGCTGCTCCGCCCGAACGGCTGGTCGATGCGCTGCCGGAGCTGTCGCACGTAGACCTCCACGATGTTGGGGTCACCGTCGAAGGCGAAGTCCCAGACGTTGTGCAGGATCTCCTGCTTCGAGACGACCTCGCCGCTGCGCCGCATCAGGTACTCCAGCACCGAGAACTGGCGTGGGGTCAGCTCCACCGCGGTCTCGCCCCGGTGGGCGCGGTGCGTGGCCGGGTCCAGCCGCAGGTCACCGGCCTGGAGGACCGCGGGGCGCTCGCGGCCGCCGCGCCGCACCAACGCCCGGATCCGGGCCAGCAGCACCATGAACGAGAACGGCTTGGCGAGGAAGTCGTCGGCCCCGGCGTCGAGGGCACGGGCCTCCTGGTCGGGTCCGGCGCGAGCGGTCAGCATCAGGATCGGCGTCCAGTCGCCGGTCTCCCGGCGACGCGCGCACAGCTGGTCGCCGGGGAGGCGGGGGAGCATGATGTCGAGGATCAAGGCGGCGTACTCGTTCTCGGCGGCCAGCCACTCGCCCTCGGCGCCGTCCAGGGCGACATCGACGGCGTACCCCTCGGCCTCGAGGCCGCGCCGCAGCGTCACCGCGAGCTGCTTGTCGTCCTCGACCACGAGAATCCGCACGGGCGACAGCGTGCCACGGGTCGGCTGAACCCTCCCTGAACGCGCGCTGATGACCGCGACCGGCGCGGTCGCGGCGTTCAGGTGGGCTTCAGCAACCGTGACCGATGATGGCGTTCACGCAACCCAGGGAAGGAGCATCCATGCGGAAGTCCACGAAGGTCGGCATCGTCGGTCTCGCTGTCGGCGCGGCCGTGGTGGGTGGCGGCGTCGCCGTGGCCGGCAACGGCGATGACGGCCCCGCGAGCAAGCAGTACACCCAGGAGCAGTCCGAGGCGGCCCAGCAGGCGGCCCTGGAGGCCACCGGCGGGGGCACCGTCAACAGTGTCGAGAGCGACAACGAGGACGGCGCCACCTACGAGGTCGAGGTGACCAAGCCCGACGGCCAGACCGTCGACGTCCGCCTCGACGAGAGCTACGCGGTCGTCGTCATCGAGGGAGACAGCGAGAGCGAGTGAGCACGGTGGTGGAGGAAGGCGCGCAGCGCCACGGTGGTTGAGGAAGGCGCGCAGCGCGCCGGTGGTTGAGGAAGGCGCGCAGCGCCACGGTGGTTGAGGAAGGCGCGCAGCGCCTGTCTCGAAACCACCCAGCCAGTCGGAGGTTTCGAGACGCTCGCTGCGCTCGCTCCTCAACCTCCGTGGGCGCCGCAACGGTGGTTGAGGAAGGCGCGCAGCGCCACGGTGGTTGAGGAAGGCGCGCAGCGCCTGTCTCGAAACCACCCAGGCAGTCGGAGGTTTCGAGACGCTCGCTGCGCTCGCTCCTCAACCTCCGTGGGCGCCGCCATCGGTGGTTGAGGAAGGCGCGCAGCGCCTGTCTCGAAACCACGGTCGCAGTTCGGAGGTTTCGAGACGCTCGCTGCGCTCGCTCCTCAACCTCCGTGGGCGCAACGACCAGCCAGTCGGAGGTTTCGAGACTCCGTGGGCGCACCGCACGGGGGCCGGGACGGGGGGTCCGGCCCCCGTGCGCATCCGCTGCGGTACGGCGTCGACTCACGCCCGGACGCTGCCGCCGGGGGTGATCTCGCCGTCACCCTGGAGGGCGGCCCGGAAGCTCGGGGTGGCCTGGAGGGCGACGATGTCCGCGGGCATCTCGATGCCGGCCTCGTCGAGGGCCGACTTCACCGCGCAGATCGCGGCGTGCTCGACCAGCAGCGAGTCGTGCTGGCGCGAGTCCGCCCAGCACCGGGCCTCGATGTCGACGGTGGAGACTCCCAAGCTGCGGACCAGAGCCTCCGGGGCCGGATCGGCGGCGACGCCGTCCACCTGGGACAGCGCCTCCCGGATGACGTCGCAGGCCTCGCGGGCGTCGTTCTCGTAGGCCACCCCGGCGACGAATGCGATCCGGCGCTGCTCGAAGTGGGTCTGGACCCGGATCACGCTCTTGTACACGTCCCGGTTCGGGATGAGGATCAGCTGCCCGTCGTAGGTCTTGATCCGGGTCTCACGGATCGTGATCGCCTCCACCGTGCCCGTCCGGTCCTGCACCTCGATCTGGTCGCCGGAGCGGAACGGCTCCCGGAAGAGCAGGAGCACCCCCGAGAGCACGTTCTCCAGGATGTCCTGGAAGGCGAAGCCGACCGCCAGGGAGAAGAAGCCGAGACCGGCCAGCAGGTCCACCGGCTTGACCGAGGGGAAGACGATCGTGATCGCGCTCAGCACCGCCACGATCAGCACCAGCCACCCGGCGAGCTTGCTCATCACGGTGGCGAAGCTCCGGGTGTGCCGCCGCGACAACACGGCCCGCAGCCCCCACCGCAGCAGCAGCGCGACGCCGTACCCGACGACGATGACGCCGAGAGCGAGGCCGACGCGCGGCAGCGCCCGCTGCAGCGCGTCCACCAGGTCGTTCATCGAGCTGGACGCGTTCGAGACCCACGGGGTGATCGTCATCGAGCGTCGGTACCCAACGGCACCGTGATCAGCTCATGCCACCGGCAAGGTCTCCTCCGAGACCAGCCAGGGGAGCAGTGCCAGCAGACTCACCAGCCCGGTGATGCCGAAGGCCCACCCGAACCCCGCCTGGTCCGCGACCACGCCGATCAGGATCGGCCCGACGATGGCACCGGAGTCCTGGGCCATCTGGAACGTCGCCAGCACACCGCCGCCGCTGCGGTCGGTCCCGATCACGTCGGCGACGGTCGCCTGCTGGCCCGGGTTGACCAGGCCGGCCCCGAGCCCGGAGAACGCGGAGAGGAGGAGCAGGACCAGCAGGTCCCCGCTGAGACCGATGAGGCCCAGGCCCACGGCCGTGATCGCCAGGCCGACGATGACCAGGGGACGTCGACCGAGCGTGTCGGTCAGCCGCCCGGCCACCTGCAGCGAGGCCGCCGTCCCCACGGCGGCCACCGCGAGCACCACCCCGGCGACCCATGCTCGCCCGTCGATGGCGAAGGCGAGCTGCGGCAGCACTGCCACCCGCACCCCGAAGTTGCACCAGCCGTTGGCGAAGGCCGAGGCGAGCGCTGCCCGGTAGGCCGAGTGGCCCAGGGCGTCGCGCAGCTCCATCGGCGGACCCTCGACCCGGTCGACCGAGGGGCGCAGCCTGGCCCCGCTGAGGCGGAACCCGACGACGGCGGCCGCGACGACCAGCGCGCCGGCGTACACGATGAACGGCAGGCGTAGTCCCAGTGAGCCCAGCAGGCCGCCGAGCACCGGTCCGAGCATGCCGCCGATCAGGAAGGCGCTGGCGTAGGCGGAGGAGACGCGGCCGCGGATGGTGGGCGGGGACAGCCGGACCAGCAGTGCCATCGCGGACACCGTGAACATCACCGAGCCCAGACCACCGAGGCCGCGGAAGATGATCAGCTGCGTATAGGACTGGGCGAAGGCGGTCGCCAGCGACGACGCGGCCACCACCAGCAGTCCGGTGAGGTAGACGGGTCGCTCGCCCAGCCGGGTGACCAGGGCCCCGCCGGCGGGCGCGAAGACGAGTCGGAAGAACGCGAACGCCGAGACGACCACCGCGGCGGCGGCGACCCCGACGTCGAAGCTGCGGGCGTACGCCGGCAGCACCGGCGTGATCAGCCCGAACCCGATCGCGATCACGAAGGCCGAGCCGATCAGCACCCAGATCTCGCTGGGGATCGGTGGGCGCCGGACGCTCGGCTCGGCGGGAGGCCCCGCGCTGCTCATCGCTGCGTCACCTGGGGCACGGACCGACCCTACGCATCGAGCGGTCGGGCGCCGGATCGGGTCGGCAGGTCAGCCGACCGGCCACGGTCAGAACCCCGTGCGGTGCATCCTCACGCCCCGAGCGGGATCTCGGCCGCGTGCCGCGACAACCAGGCAGCGAAGTCCTGCAGGTCCGGGTTCAGCTCTCGGGACAGCGAGACGTCGCGCTCGCTGGTGTACACCTCGGCGAAGTCCCGCTTGAACTGGAACATGTTGCCCATCTCGTCGGCGCCGGGGAACCCGAAGGACCGGAAGGTGTCGGCGGGCACGTCCTGGTAGCGCACCGTCCGGTCGAGGGCCCGGCCCAGGGCAGCAGCCATCGCGGCGCCGGTCAGGCTCTCGCCCATGACGCCGACCGTCCGACCGCGGAACCGGTCGCCGGCCCGGACGATCCCCCAGGCGCACCGCCCGATGTCCATGGCGGCGATCCCGGGCATCGCGGCGTCGCCGAGCGGGAAGGTGATCGTCAGCGTCCCGTCCTCGTCCGGCTGCGGTCCCATCCCGAAGTGGATGAGGTTGTCCCAGTAGAACGAGGTCAGCAGCATCGTGGTCCGCTCGGCGTCGAACAGCGCGTTGGCCTCGCCCTTGGCGTCGAAGTGCGGGATGTTGAAGTGCTCCTGGAGCACCGGCATCCGGTCGTCGTCCAGCGGCAGCCAGCGTCGGGTGTCGCTGAAGCTGGACCAGATCACGTGCTCGACGCCGGCCTCCGAGGTGGCCCGGGCCAGGTTCCCGGCCTGGCTCAGCTCCTTCGCGCCGCTGCCGTGCTCCCAGAAGTTCGTGAGGCAGTAGGCAGCGTCCGCGCCCTCGAAGGCGTTGCGCAGGCTGGTCGGGTCGTCCAGGTCGGCTTGCACGACCTCGGCGCCGCGTCCGGCGAGCACCGTGGCCGCGGGCGAGCTCGGGTCCCGAGTGAGCGCCCGAACGCCGTAGCCGGCGTCCGGGTCGGCGAGGACCGCGTCGACCAGACCGCCACCCTGGGCGCCGGTGGCCCCGACCACGGCGACGGTGCGCGTGCCGGCCACCGGCTCAGGCCTGCTCGGTGAGCCAGATGTCGGGCGGACCGGCGACGCCGGCGTTGCCCATCGCCTCCTTGACCTCGTCGCTGGTGGCGAACGCGCGGGCGTCCTCGGCGGTGTCGAAGTCGTGGATCACGGTGACCATCGACGGGTCCTCCAGGTCGCGGTGCACCGACTCGGCGCGCACGCCCAGCTTCTGCTGGGTCTCGGCGAAGTCGTCGTACCCCTGGCGCCACGCGCTGAAGTCCTGGACGGGGTGGCGGATGAACATGCGGGTCATGTCGTGCTCCTCTGGGTTGATCGATGGACGGGCGGACCGAGGTGGTTCAGCGGTGGGCTGCCGCGTAGACCGGCGACAGCTTGCAGGCGGCGCAGACCGACTCCTGCGACATCCCCTCCGGCGTCCGGCCGGCTCCGGGCCGGTGTTCGCCGGCGCTGTGTGCCGCTGCACTCGAGGCTGCCGGGCCTGCGCATCAGCGGCGCGTCACCGGCGTCCGCGGCGTGTAGCGTCGGCGACGTGACCGGCCTTCCCGCCCTGTCGGAGCCGCGGGTGTGCATCCTGGGGCCGGTACGGGTGAGCGTGCACGACGCCGGGGCGACGCCGCCCAGCCGCACCCAGCGGCAGCTGCTGGCCCTGCTCGCGGTCGAGCCCGGCCGTTCGGTGGCCGGTGATCTGCTCACCGAGCGGCTCGGTCTCAGTGCGGGGGCGCTGCGCAGCAGCGTGGGTCGGGTCCGCCGGCTGCTGCCCCCGGACGCGATCCGCACCGATCCGGTCGGCTACCACCTGGCGATGCCGGTGGACGTGGACTGCTTCCGCCGGCTGGTGGGCGGCGGCACCCGACGGTCGGCGGAGGAGCGGCTCGCCGACCTGGACGCGGCTCTGGGGCTGCTCACCGGTGCACCGCTGGAGGAGTTCCGGGACGCCTCGTGGGCGGCGCCGTACGTCGCGGAGCTCGACGAGCTGGTCGTGGGGGTGACCGAGGACCGCGCGGAGGCGCTGCTCGACCTGAGCCGCTGGACCGAGGCGATCGCGATGCTCGAGGCGCACGTGTTCGCGCACCCGCTGCGGGATCGGGCGCACGGGCTGTTGATGCGGGCGTACGCCGGCGACGGCCGCCAGGCGGAGTCGCTGGCGGCGTACCGGCGCTACCACCGGCACCTGGCCGTCGAGCTGGGCACCGAGCCCTCGGCGACGGTCACCGCACTGCAGCGGGAGCTGGTCTCGGACTTCGGTGGATCCGGTCCACCGGCCCCGAGACCCCGGAACCGGCCGAGTCCTCGCCCCGGTCCGGGCCGGTCGCCGGCCTCGGGGCCCCGGTCGGGGTCAGGGTCCGGGTCCGGGTCGGGGTCCTGGTCGGCGGCACTGCCCCGTTACCGGTCCTCGTTCCTGGGGCGGGAGGCGGACGCCGCCTCGCTGCTGCGCGGCATCGACGAGCACCGGGTGCTCAGCCTCACCGGTCCCGGCGGCGTCGGGAAGACGCGGCTCGCCGCCTCGGTCGCTGCGGCGTACCACTCCGGCGGGGGAGCGGCGTGGTTCGTGCCGCTCGCCGGGGTGGTCGACGACGCCCACGTCCTCGACGCGGTGACGGCCGCGGTCGGTGGCGGGGTCGCGACCTCGACCGCCGAGCTGGCGGGCGTCGCTGGGGTCACGCCGGGGACTCCTGGTCATCGACAACTGCGAGCACGTCCTCGACGCCGCGGCGGAGGTGGCGGACGAGCTGACCGCCGGATGTCCGCAGCTGACCGTGCTGTCGACGAGCCGGGTGCCGCTGGGTCTCGAGGGCGAGCGCGTCCTCCCGGTGGAGCCGCTGCCCCCGGACGGGGCGGGGACCCGGATGTTCCGGTCTCGCGCGGAGGCCGCCGGCGCCGTGCTGAGCCCGGCGGACATCGAGACGATCGAGGAGATCTGCACCCGGCTGGACGGTCTGCCGCTGGCGATCGAGATCGCCGCGAGCCGGGCCGCGGCGCTGGGCGTCCGCACCCTCCGCGACAGCCTGGTCGCGGTCTCCGGTGCTGGAGGCGCCGCGGGCGTCGCGGCGACGCCCGGCACCGCACGTTGACCGAGACGATCGACTGGTCCTATCGACTGCTCTCGGTCGAGGAGCAGCGGGCCTCTGCTGGTCCTCGGCGTGTTCCCCGACGGGTTCGAGCTGGACGCCGCGACGGTCGGTGCTGACTGCCCGCGGCCTGGCGTCGGGCCGGGTGCCGCACGGTGCTCGCGTCGTTGGTGGACCACTCGATGGTGGTGCTGGACGTCGGTCCTGACGAGGCTCGGTTCCGCCTGCTGGAGACGGTACGGGCCTTCGCGGTGCAGCAGGTGGAGCAGGCCGGGGAGGGCGACCTGCTGGCCGAGGCTCACGCACGGTGGATGGCCGGGCTGACCGACCCCGGCGGCTGGGACATCTACTCGCCGGCCTGCCAGCAGCAGACCGTCCGGCTCGAGCGTGAGGTCCCGGCGTGGCGGGCCGCGCTGACCCACGGGCGGCGCAGCGGTGACCACGACCTGGTGCGGCGCGCTGTGCGGAGCCGCGACCGGCATGCTCGTGCTCGGCCGGGCCGACCTGGCGGGCACGATCCGCGAGGCGACCGCCGTTCTCCCACCCGGGATCCGGGCCGACTCAGCGGCGCCCTCGGCGGCTGGTCCCGCGCGTTCGCGGTCAAGGACGCGGCGGGACTGACGGCCTCGTTGGTCGCCATCCGCGACCTCGACCCGCAGGACACCAGCGGGCTGGCGCGGATGCTGGAGTCCGCGCAGCTGATCATCCTGACCGAGGAGGTCGAGCAGGCGACCCGGTTGCGCGCCGACTGCGCGGCCGACCCCCTGGCCCCGCCCGGGCTGCGCGACAACCTGCTGGCCAACGCCCTGTACGGCGTGGCGATGTGCGGGCGACTCGACCTGATGGAGCCGGGCTGGCCGGCGGCGGTGGAGGAGATCAGCCGGACGTCGGAGGTGGCCACCACCCGACTGGTCGGCCGACTGGCCCTGGCCCGGGCCACGATGATCTCCGACCCGGAGGCGAGCCGGCGGCACCTGCGGGCCGCCGACGAGGAGCAGGGCGAGATGCCGCTGATGCTGCGGCGGATCTGGCGAGCGGGCCTGTTCCGGCTGATGCGGGTCACCGACCCGGCCGGCGGCTGCCGCCGGGGCTGCTGGGGCTGATCGAGGAGCAGGTCCGGCACAGCTACCTCGACGACCACACCGTGCTGGTCGCCTGCGCGGACGTGCTGGCCGGCGCCGACCATCCCGCCGCCGACGACATCGTGGCCACGATCGCGGTGACCTCTTCGGCGGTCAACCTGGCGCGCACCGCTTCCGGACGTCGACGAGCGACGTCGGCGCGGGAGGGTGCTGCCCCACGACGAGCTGGTCGGGGCACTGCTGGCGTCGCTGCGCGACGTGTCCGGGGGCCGGAGAGCCCCGCTGGTTCGACCGGGTGGAGGCGAGCCGGCTGGAGGCCGGCGGTGAGCGTCGATGAGGTCGACGGTGGTCCACACCGCGATCCGTGGGGTTGGCGCGCGATGGCTTAGGTTTCGTCCGTGAGTGCCCAGGCCCCCGCCGCTGTCGTGCTGATCCGCGCGGAACGATTCGTCCCCAACCACGCCACCGCTGCCGACAACGCGTTCCAGAGCGACCTCCCGACCGACCAGTCCGAGCAGGCGATCTCCGCCCGGGCCACGGCCGAGATGGACGCCGTGGCTCAGGCGCTGCGCGAGGCCGGCGTACGGGTCCACGTCTTCGACGACGCCGACCACACCCGACCGGACAGCGTCTTCCCGAACAACTGGCTCTCCACCCATGCCGGCGGCAATGTCGCGGTGTACCCGATGTACGCCTCCAACCGTCGCCACGAGCGGCGCGCGGACGTGCTGGAGATGCTCAAGTCCGAGTACCGGGTGCAGACCATCGTCGACTACTCCGGGCTCGAACCGGACGGCATCTTCCTCGAGGGCACCGGTGCCATGGTCCTCGACCATGTCTCGCGGGTGGCCTACACCGCGCGGAGCCACCGCGCCGACACCCATGTCCTGGAGCGGTTCTGCACCGACTTCGGCTACGAGCCGATGGCCTTCGAGGCGGTCGACTCCACGGGGGTGCCGGTCTACCACACGAACGTGATGGCCTGCATCGGCACCGAGGTCGCGCTGATCGCGCTCGAGATGATCCCGGACATCCAGCGCCGCGCCGAGGTGCACGAGCGACTGTCGGTCAACGGCAGGACCGTGGTCGCCCTCAGCGAGCAGCAGGTCCGCGAGTTCGCCGGCAACGCCGTGGAGCTGTGCGGGCGTACGCCGGAGGGCCGGCGCCGCTACGTCATGGCGATGTCCGCCCGGGCGCGTCGCAGCCTGCGACCGGACCAGGTCGCGGCGATCGAGGAGTCCTGCGAGATCGTCTCCGTCGAGATCCCCACCATCGAGCTGGCCGGCGGGTCGGTGCGGTGCATGATCGCGGGCGTCCACCTCGACCGACGACGGGCGGCCGGACCCGAGCGCACCGCGGCCGTCGCGGCGATCGACGAGAACCCGCACTCCGCCGACGGGCAGGACCTCGCGATCTTCGGGGTCCCTGCGGACCGGCTGGCCGGGACCCGCTGACAGGGTCGAGACCCGGTCCCGGGATCAGGGACAGAAGGCGTGGACGACGAGCTCGTGGTCGACTCCGGCGAAGAGCTGGTCGAGGGCCTGCCCGACCGCTCTGGGCCCCAGGTGCTCGGGCCGGTCGGAACCGGGCCTGGTCACCACCACGTCCCAGGGATCGCGGCGCCGGGACGCTGGCCGGCCGTCCAGCAGTCGTGCCGGCTCACCAGGTCTGCCAGCACGGCACCGCCCGGAGCGTCGACCGCGCCGGCCGGGTGGTCGTCCGCGCTGGGTCGCGCCGGGTAGGTCGCCGGGGGTCGCGGCGCCGTGACCAGGATCGCCGTCATGATCGCGAACGTCAGGAGCCCGCGCAGCGCGGCCCGGCGTACGACGGCCGTCAGGGTGGCCGGGGTGGTGGGACGGGGCACGGGGCTCCCTTGATCGGGCCCTGATCGGGCGGTGATCGGACGTGGTGGGCCGAGGGGCGGACACCCTCGACGTCTCAACGGAGCAGGGGCGTCGGGGGCACGCGCCACGAGCGCGTGTCTGGACCGTCTGGACCGTGCGCACCGCCGGTCGGGAGGCCGCTGCAGGGTGCGGGCTTGGCGTGTCCCGCCCGATCTTCTACTCTTTCTCCAAAGATCATTGGAGGAATGGTGGAGTCAGCAGATCGACGTACCCGGGTCTTCGACGAGCTTGCCGTCGTCGGCAAGGCGTTCGGCAGCGCCAAGCGCCTGGAGCTGGTCGATCTCCTGGCCCAGGGAGCGCACCGTGGAGGCGCTCGCCCGCGCGGCGGACATGGGGATGACGACCGTCTCGGCCCATCTGCAGGTGCTCCGGCTGGCCAACCTGGTGCAGACCCGCCGCGAGGGCACGAAGGTGCACTACCGCCTGGCGGGCGACGACGTCGCCGCTCTCTACGCCGGGATGCGCACCGTCGCCCGTGAGCGGTCGGCCAACGTGGGTCAGGCCCTCGACGCCTACCTCAACCTGCCGGGCTCGGACGAGGTGGGGCTGGTGTCGCGGGAGGAGCTGGCCCGGCTCCTGGACAGCGGCACGATCACCCTGCTCGACGTCCGGCCGAAGGAGGAGTTCGTCGCCGGTCACATCCCGGGGGCGCGCAGCGTGCCGCTGGGCTCGCTGGCCGTGCAGGCCGCGGGGCTGGGTGACGCCACCGACGTGGTCGCCTACTGCCGCGGCGGCTTCTGCGTGATGGCGCACGACGCGGTTCGGCTGCTCGGCGCCGAGGGCATCGAGGCGCGACGCCTCGAGGACGGCATGCTCGAGTGGCGCACCCACGGCCACCCCGTCGAGGTCGGCGCCTCGTGACTGCGTTTCCGTTGACCCCGCTGGGTTCCTGGCCGTGGCGGCGGTGGCTGGCGGCCGTCGCCGCGACGGTGGGGTTCGCACTGGTGGTGGCCGTCCCGACCGACCTTCTCGACACCCCCGTGTTCAGCCGGGAGATCCCGCCGACCTGGTGGGCCTGGCCCTCCCTGGCGGTCTCCTCGGTGCTCGCTGGCCTCCTGGTCGCGACGTACGTCGCCGGGCCGAGCCAACCGGACGCCACCGCGACCAGGCGCGGCGGCTGGATCGGTGCGACGCTGACGTTCTTCGCGGTGGGCTGCCCGGTCTGCAACAAGCTGGTGCTGCTCGCACTCGGCAGTGCCGGGGCGATCACCTGGTTCGCGCCGGTCCAGCCGGTGCTGCAGCTGCTTGCCCTCACCCTGCTCGCCTGGGCTCTGCGTCGACGCCTGCTCGGCGAGCTGTCCTGCCCGACCACCTCTACTGGAGATGTCGCCCGTGTCTGACCGCCGCAAGAGCCCCACCGTCCCGCTCGCCATCGCCGTCGTGGCGCTGGTCGCGCTGATCCTGACCCTGGTCGGCACCCGCGGCGGCGACGACGATGCCGACACCTCGACCGGTCCCGGCCCGTCGGCCGCCTCCGCGGATGCGGGTCGCGCTCCGGACGACACCTGGGAGCAGCTGGTCCGGCGCGAGGCCGACGACCCGATGGCGCTGGGCGAGGTGGATGCACCCGTGGTGATGCTCGCCTACTCGGAGTTCCAGTGCCCGTTCTGTGGCAAGTTCGCCCGCGACACCGAGCCCACTCTTGTCGAGGAGTACGTCGAGGACGGCACCCTCCGGATCGAGTGGCGCGACTTCCCCTACCTGGGTCCCGAGTCGACCACCGCTGCGGAGGGTGGTCGGGCCGCGGCAGCGCAGGACAGCTTCTGGGCCTTCCACGACGAGCTGTACGCCGACCAGCCCTCACCCAACTCCGGCACGATCGACGCCGACCACCTCGCCGGCATCGCCGAGGAGCTCGGCCTCGACGTCGAGCGGTTCCGCTCGGACATGGCGTCCGAGGCTACTCGGCGCGACATCGCGCGGGACTTCTCGCAGGGCCAGGCGATCGGGGTCACCGGAACGCCGGCCTTCGTCATCAACGGGGTGCCGGTGATCGGCGCCCAGCCCACCGAGGTCTTCGAGCGCACCATCGAGAAGGCCGCGGCGGCCGCGGCCTCATGAGCGAGGTGGGAGTGCTGGCGGCCTTCGCCGCCGGCGTCCTGGCCCTCCTCTCCCCGTGCAGCGCCCTGCTGCTGCCGTCGTTCTTCGCGATGGCCTTCACCAGCAAGCGGGCGCTGGTGGCCCGGACCCTGGTCTTCTACCTCGGGCTGCTGGTCACGCTGGTGCCGCTCGGCACGGGGGCGGGGGCGGCCTCGGCGATCTTCTACGGGCATCGACCGCTGCTGATCGGGGTCGCCGGGTGGATCATCATCGGGCTCGGCGTGCTGCAGCTGCTGGGCAAGGGATTCACGCTCCCCTTCTCGCAGCGGCTCAACGCCGCCGTGGCGACGCGGGGTGGGGATGGCTGGGGCGCCACCCTGCTGCTCGGTGCGGTCTACGGGCTGGCGGGCTTCTGCTCGGGCCCGGTGCTCGGGGCCATCCTCACCGTGGCCGCGACCCAGGAGTCGCCCTGGCAGGGCGGGGGGCTGCTGGCGGCGTACGCGCTCGGCATGGCCGCGCCGCTGCTGCTCCTCGCCGCCCTGTGGGACCGCTACGACCTGGGCACGCGGCGATGGCTGCGGGGCCGCACGCTCACCTGGCGCCGGCTGCGCGTGCACACGACCTCCCTCGTCTCCGGTCTGCTGTTCGTCGCTGTCGGCGTCGTGTTCCTCCGCTACGACGGAACCGCCGGGCTGACCGGCGCGCTGGGGATCGGTGATCTCACCGACCTCGAGTTCTCGGCCCAGCAGAGCGTGGCGCAGTGGTCCGCAGGGGTGCCGGGGTGGGCAGTCCCGCTGCTGGTGGCCGTCGTGGCGTCGTACGTCGCCTGGCGGCGCCGTCCGAGGGTGGACCGGACGGAACCGATCCGCACGTCCGCTGCCGGGTCAGTGGAGAGAGCTCCCGTCAGCGTCCGCCCAGTCGGACGCCATCCCAGCTCCGTGGCGGCCCGTCCGAGTGAGCAGTCGGTGCTGACGTTGACCCGGGGTGGCGCGCTGCTGGCGCCGAGCTCGGCCTGCATGCTCTCGTCGTCCCAGGCCTCGACCGACCCGATGCCCGCTGCCGAGGCCACGGTCTCGGCGAGCTCGCGGGTCGTCACCGATCCCGAGGCCGCGTGGTAGGTGCCCTGCGCGGCAGGGTCGGAGACGAGCAGCGACAGCAGGTCGAGCAGGTCGTCCTCGTGGATGGTCGGCAGGATGTCGTGGCCGTCGCCGAAGTACCGGCTCACGCCTTGGGACCGGGCGAGGTCGATGACGGGCTCGAGACCGACACCTCCCTCGTCGCCGTAGACGAGACCGGGTCGCACCACGATGCCGCGCAGCCAGTCGCTGGCGGCCCCGACCCGGATCTCGCACGCCGCGACCGGATCGAGGCCGGGCGGCACCACCGGTGCGTCGTGCTCGGAGACCGCGGTCGCGCCGGCATCGCCGAAGACGGCCATGGTGGTCACCTCCACCAGGGTGGACCCGGGGGTCAGGTTGCCCAGGACGACGTCCAGGTCGCGGGAGTCGTCGACCATGGAGGTCAGGCTGTCGATCCCGCTGAGGAGGATCACCGCGTCGGCGACCACGACGGCCTCACGCAGCAGCTGGGGGGCCGGTGTCGACAGATGCAGCTCGTGGGCCGGTGGCACCAGGTCCGGGTCGGGGTGCACGACGGTGGTGACCTCCCAGCCGAGGCTCTCGAGTCGTCGCACGAGGCGGTCGGCGAAGGGAGCGGCGCTTCCGCTGATCAGTGCCCGTCCCGGGCGGGTAGGGCCGGGTGCCTCGGCGTTCATCGGTCCTCCTGCTGTCGAGACCCAGCCTCGGGGGCTGGATCGGTGCCGGGGATGGCCAGGCCGCGTTCCAGCTGGCTCAGTGCTGCGTCGACGATCCGGGAGAGGTCTCCGCGGCCGCCCTGGCGGTACCAGACCGAGATCGCCACCCGCAGCGCGGTCATGGTCGTCGCGCCCAACAGCACCGGGTAGGTGTCTCGATAGGGGTCCTGGCCCAGCCGAGCGGCGGCGTCCCGGCTGATCAGGTCCTCGAAGGCGGTGTACTGCTCGAGGTTGCGGGCCAGGACCGACGGCGCCTCCTCCATCAAGCGCGCGCGGAGCATCAGCTCCTCGTGGTCGACGGCGCCGCCCATCAGTGCGTGCAGGGCCCCCCGGGCCGCCTGGGTGGGTGAGGCGTCGGCGGGCTGATCGGCCAGGGCCGCCGCGAACGCTGCCCCACGCTCCTGGGCGTCGGCGAGCAGCACGTCCTCCTTGGAGGCGAAGTGCAGGAAGAAGGTCCGCTGGGCGACATCGGCGGCCTCGGTGATGTCCTCGATGGTGGTGCGGTCGAAGCCCTGCTCTGCGAAGAGGCGCAGCGCGCTGTCCCGCAGGGAGCGTCGGGTCTCCAGCTTCTTCCGCTCGCGGCGGCCGAGGGTGCTGACGTCGGTCATGGGGGAAGTGTCCCCCGTGGCATCAGAAAGCGCAATAGTGCACTGACTCATTCAATGCATCAGTTGCGAAAGTGCACAGTGTGCATCTATGCTCGAATCGACCACCACGCTGGTGGCGGCGACATCGAGAGAGGACACCCAGGCGATGACCAGGCCCGTGATCGAGTCCCGCGGACTCACCAAGCACTACGGAGAGTTCGCCGCGTTGGCGGATCTGTACCTGGAGGTGCAGCAGGGTGAGATCTTCGGCTTCCTCGGTCCGAACGGGGCCGGCAAGTCCACCACCATGCGCCTGCTTCTCGACCAGATCAGGCCCACCAGCGGCACCGCCCAGATCCTCGGGATGGATCACCGGGAGGACTCGGTCGCCATCCGGCGCCGGCTCGGCTATCTGCCGGGTGACCTGGCGCTGTACCCGAAGCTGACCGGGCACCAGACGCTGCGGTACTTCGCCCGGATCCGCGGTGGAGTGGACGAGGCGTACGTCGCGGAGCTCGCCGACCGCCTCAAGGCCGACCTGTCGAAGAAGGTGGGGGAGTACTCCACCGGCAACCGGCAGAAGATCGGTCTCATCCAGGCCTTCATGCACCGGCCGGACCTGTTGATCCTCGACGAACCGAACGCCGGCCTCGATCCCCTGATCCAACAGGAGTTCCACCGTCTGATGGAGGAGGTGCGTGCCGACGGACGGACCGTCTTCCTCTCCTCGCACACGCTGTCCGAGGTGGAGCGCGTCGCCGATCGGGTGGGCATCATCCGGAACGGGCGGTTGATCGTGGTCGAGCGCGTCGACGAGCTCAAGCGCAAGGCGATCCGCCGCATCGACTTCGAGTTCGCCGACGCGGTGCCGTCCCGGCTCTTCGTCGGTGCACCCGGCGTACGCACCGCGACTGTCGAGGGTCGCATGGCCCAGGTGTCCTTCGAAGGATCGGTGAACGGGCTGCTGCAGGCCGCGATGGAACACGAGGTCGTCAACCTGCACAGCAAGGAGTCGGACCTGGAGGAGATCTTCCTGGCCTACTACCGCGACGCACCCCAGGCGCCGACGCCGACGCGTCCGACCGTGCCTGCCAGGGAGGCAGCTGATGTCGGCTGAGGTGTTGACCAAGGACCTGCGCGAGCGCAGCGTCCCGGTCGTGGCGCTCAGCGTTGCGGTCGGGGTGCTCACCGTCGGTGCGCTCGGCATCTATGCCGGGATGAGCACCACCCTCGACGACCTCACCCAGGACTTCCCGGACGAGCTGATGGCCTTCATGGGTGGGGAGGCCCCCGGCGGGTACGTCGTGGGCGAGGTGTTCAACCTCATCGCCCCGCTCGCCCTCGTGGCCTATGCGGTGATGACCGGTGCGGCCGCGACCGCCGGGGAAGAGGAGCGCAAGACCCTCGGGGTCCTCCTCGGGGCCCCGGTCAGCCGGACCCGGGTCCTGGTCGAGAAGGCCGCCGGGCTGACCCTGGCGGTCGCCGGAGCCACCGGACTGTTCCTGGTCGCGGCGGCCGGAGCCTCGGCGATGTTCGACGTCGGGCTCCAGACCTCGAACGTGGTGGCGACCGTCATGCACCTGGGCATGCTCGCGTGGGCGTTCGGCCTGATCGCGCTGGCGGCCGGCGCGGCGACCGGGAAGGTCGGCGTCGGCGCCGGGGTCGGTGGTGGGCTCGCTGTCGCGTCGTACCTCGCAGACAGCGTGCTGCCGCTGGCGGACCTGGACAGGTGGGCCGAGCTGAGTCCCTGGTTCTACTACAACGGTGGGGAGCCGCTGGCCAACGGTCTCGACCCGGTGCATCTGCTGGTGCTGGCAGCCGTGGCGGTCGGCGCGTTCGCCGTGGCGCTGATCTCCTTCAACCGCCGAGACCTGAGGGGCTGAGACCCGTGACGACGACTACACGACCCGCGCAGCTGCGATCCACCCACGCCACCGCACCGGCGGTGACCGGGACGCTCGTCGGCCAGGCGGTGCGAGACAGGCTCGGACTCGTCGGCGCAGTCTCGGCGTTGATGATCGGGATGGGCCTCATGGTCGGGGCGCTCTGGCCGTCCCTGAAGGACACCTTCGCCGACCTCCAGGACTCGTTGCCCGACGCGTTCTCCACGATCCTCGCGGGTGCCGACATGTCCACCCCCAGCGGGTGGGCCAACGCCGAGATGATGTCGATGGTCGCCCCCGCAGGCGTGATCGCGGTGGGGGCCATCTCGGCCTCCCGCGCGATCGCAGGGGAGGAGGAGGACAAGACCCTGGGCATGCTGCTCGGGGCGCCGGTCAGCCGCGCCTCCTTCCTCGTGGCCAAGTCGCTCGCGATGGTCGTGCACGTGCTGCTGGTCTCCGTCGCCGTGGGCGCCGGACTGGTCCTCGGCAACCTGGTCGGCGACATGGGGCTGAGCACGACCGGGATCCTGGGAGCCGGGTTGCACACCTTCGTGCTGGGCGTGCTTGTCGGGGGCGTCGCGGTCTGGTTCGCGGCATGGACGGGCAGCCGCCGACTGACCACCGCGGCGGCGGCGGGGCTCGCCGGGCTGTCCTTCGCCCTCGCCAGCTTCCTGCCGTTGGCGGACTCGCTGGCCGACGGGGCCAGGCTGAGCCCCTGGTACTACTACAACTCCTCGGACCCGCTCGCCAACGGCGCGGACCCCTGGCATCTGCTGGTGCTGCTGGTGCTCGCGGCTGCCGTCCTGGCGGCCGGACTGCTGCCCTTCCGGCGTCGCGACCTTCGGGGTTGAGGTCGGTGGAGCCACTCACCGAACAGGCGGCAGCCCAGCGGATCCTCGCCCTCCCTCGCCCGGTGGGGTTCGTGATGAGCGGCGGCGCCAGCCTCGGCTCGGTGCAGGTCGGCATGCTCCAGGCGTTGGACGCGGCCGGCGTACGACCGGACTTCGTGGTCGGCACGTCGGTGGGAGCGCTGAACGGCTCGATCCTCGCGGCCCACCCGGACGACGGGGTGGCGCGGCTCGACGAGGTGTGGCGGGAGCTGCAACGCCGGGACGTCTTCCCCGGGAACCTCCTCAGCTCGGTCTGGCGGCTCGGGCGGACCAGGACCCACGCCATCGGCACCGAGGGACTGGAGCGGATCGCTGCACGCGCTCTGGACGCCCACGTCTTCGAGGACCTGGAGCTTCCCCTGGGGGTGGTCGCCCTCGATCTCACGGTGGGGGAGTCGCGCGTGCTGACCTCCGGGGAGCTGGTCCCGGCGCTGCTGGCGAGCGCAGCCATCCCCGGGGTGTTCCCGCCGGTCGAGGTGGGCGGCCACGTATTGGTGGATGGCTCGATGCTCTCGGATGTGGCGGTGCCGCAGGCGCTGGCGTTCCACCTCACGGGTTCGCTGGTGCTGCTGGACTGTCTGGTGCCGGTCCCGGCCAACGGACTCGGTTCGGTGGCGGACGTGCTCGCCCAGACGTCGAGGCTCCAGTTCCGCGAGCGGCTCCGCGCCGGCCTGGGCTGCGGCGCTGCGGGCCTGGTCCCGATCGTGTCCATGCCGCCGCCCGGTGCGCGTCGGGTCTCTCCGTTCGACTTCAGCCACACCACCGAGCTGATCGACGAGGCTCGCGAGGCCGGCTCGGCGTTCTTGGAGTCCTTGGTCGTCTCGGGACCGGGGATCCACGGAGACCCGTTCGGCAGGTATGCGGCTCGCCGCGTCCCGGCCGAGGACGACGATCGCCCCGACACGGTGGCGGCTGCCCGTGCCGCCTGGTGATCCGATGAGTTCCTCGGAGAAAGTCAACCCCTTCGACGGCCCGATGACAGGTGACCTGGCGCGGTTCATGCTGGCGTACAAGTTCGGGCTCGACGAGCTGCTCACCAAGGTGAACATCTTGAAGGAGGAGCTCACCTACGCCGATGACTACTGCCCGATCGAGCACGTCACCTCTCGGCTGAAGTCCCAGCACAGCCTGGCGGAGAAGGCGCGACGGATCGGCTGTCCCCTCAGCCTCGAGGACGTCCGCCGGGAGATCTGGGACGTGGCAGGAATCCGGATCGTGTGCAGCTTCATCTCCGACGTCCACCGGGTGATGGACATGCTCACCCGTCAACCCGACGTCCACGTGGTCCGGGTGCGCGACTACATCGCGGCGCCGAAGCCGAACGGCTACCAGAGCCTCAACCTGGTGGTGGACACCCCGGTGTACATGTCGGACCGGGTCGAGACGGTGCGGGTCGAGGTTCAGATCCGCACGGTGGCGATGGACTTCTGGGCGACCACGGAGCACAAGATCCACTACAAGTACCACCGCGACGTGCCGTCGGAGCTGATGGCCGAGCTGTTGGCCGCGGCCGAGGTGGCCAGTCGGCTGGATGAGAAGATGGAGCGGCTCCATCGCATCGCGATGAGCCTCGACGCGACCGAGCAGCGAGCCTTCCCGACGGCCCCCGCGGAGACGGTCGCTCAGGTACGGCGGTGAGCGCACTGTTCACGGCGCCGACGAGGTCCCGACGTCTCGGCCGCGTGGTCGTCGCCGCGACGTGCCTGCTCCTGGTCGTCGAGGTGGCGGCCGGCTGGCCGTGGATACGGTCCACCCTGGAGGACTTCCAGACACCTCGGTGGTCGTGGTTCACCCTGGCAGTCCTCGTCGACGTCGCCTCGATGGGTGCCTACGCACGGATGCAGCGCCGTCTGCTGCGGGCGGGGGGCACGGCGGTGTCCTTGCCCAGCGCTGCTGCTCTCGCCTACGCCTCGCACTCGCTGAGTGACACCCTGCCCGGTGGACCGGTGTTCTCCACGGTCTTCAGCTTCCGCAGGATGCGTGAGCTGGGCGCGCCCGCCGGGGTGGCCTCGTGGGTCATCGCGCTGAGCGGAGCGGTCTCGACGGCATCGCTCGTGGTCGTCGGGATCGTGGCCGGCCTGCTCGTCACCGGCAGCACCGACGGCGCTGCCCTCGTCGGGTACCTGGTCGCGGCGGTGGCTCTGGTGCTGATCGGTCGGCTGCTCACTCGCCGTCCCTCGATGGTGCTGGACGCGGCCGCGTGGGCGGTCGGGCTCGGCAACCGACTGGTCCGTCACGATCCCGAGCGGGGCCTCGCCCGGGTCAACCGGGTCGTCGACGAGCTCACCGCGGTACGCATCCGGAAGCGCGACCTGTCCGTGGTCGCCGTGCTCGGGCTGCTCAACTGGCTGCTCGACGCCGTGTGCCTGTACTGGTGCCTGGCAGCCGTGGGGGTCGACGACGCCCGTTTCGCCGCGGTCCTGCTGGCGTACACCGCGGGCATGGCTGCGCTGAGTGTTCCCGTGGTCCCGGGTGGTCTCGGCGTCGTGGACGGTGCGCTGGTGCTCGGCATGGTCGCGGCAGGTGTCTCCCCGGCGAACGCGATCGCCGCGACCATCCTCTACCGGGTGATCAGCCTGGGCATGATCGTCGGGGCGGGCTGGGTGGTCTGGGCCCGCACCCGAACCCCCGCGGGCCGTGCCCTCGAGCCTCAGCCGGCGGCCGGCGTGGCGTTGCGGCGGGCCGTGCGGTAGCCGCGGAGGAGCTGGTCGCCGATGCTCTCCAGCTGAGCCCGCAGCTCGTCGTCGAGGACGTCGATGTCGGCGAGGATGGGGCCGGTCAGCGCCTGGGTGATCGCTGCTCCCCAGATCCGCGCCAGGGAGTCGTGGGTCTCGGAGACGAGGAGCGCGTCGAGTCGTCCGGTGAACGTCTGGGCCGGTTCCATCACCGACGGGTGGGTCACCGCAGCCACGTCCCGACTCAGCCAGGAAGCGACCCGGCGGTGCCGGATGAGGTAGTCGATGTAGGAGCTCAGGGCCTGGCGCCGGCGGGCGCTCTCGCGGTGCACGGACTCGGCGTCCTCCAGGAGCCTGGCGAGATCGTCGAACGCCGGGGCGGTCACGGCGGAGAGCAGCTCCTCCTTCGACCGGAAGTGGTACGTGACTGCTGCCTTGCTGACCCCCAGACGGTCGCCGATCATCTGCAGCGAGGTGCCGTTGTAGCCGTGCTCCATGAAGAGCTCCAGCGCAGCGTCGACGAACCGTTGGCTGGGCTGGGGTGCACTCTCGCCGTCGCGGCGGGCGTGGGGGGAGGTCTGCATCCGCCGATGGTAGGCCAAAGCTGACCGATCGACAAGTGAGAACTGTACGAACGGTCAGGTATCGACTTGACGTTCGGCAAGTGTCGTGGCAGTGTCGTACTTGCCGATCGGTCAGATCGGCCTCGACTCGACTCACGCACAGGAGACGCTCCCAGATGGCATCCTTCCTCTACCGCATCGGCCGCGCCGCGTACGAGCGACGCCGGCTTGTGCTGGCCGCATGGCTGCTCGCCCTGATCGCCGTCGGCGGCCTGGCGGGTGCGTTCAGCAAGAACGCGGACGCTCAGCTGTCCATCCCCGGCGTCGAATCCGTCACCGCGACCGAGCTGCTGCAGGAGCGTTTCCCGCAGGGCGCGGCCGGCGGCGCTACCGCGCGGATCGTCTGGGCTGCCCCGGACGGCCAGTCGGTCACCGACCCGGCCAACAGAGCCGCCATCGAGGCCACCCTCGCGTCGGCCGCGGCAGCCGACCAGGTCGCCGCGGTCTCCGACCCGTTCGAGACCCAGTCGGTCTCGCCCGACGGCCAGGTCGCGTACGCGACCGTGTCCTACGCGGTCCAGATCGACCAGATCACCGACGCCGCCCGCGAGGGACTGCTGGCCAGCGGTGAGGACGCCGAGTCCGCCGGGCTCCAGGTGGAGTACGGCGGGGAGGCCACCCAGGCGGAGGCCGGGTCCGCGGCCTCGGAGGCCATCGGCGTACTGATCGCGATGCTGGTGCTGGCCGTGGCCTTCGGGTCCGTGGTCGCTGCTGGCCTCCCGCTGCTCACCGCCCTGATCGGGGTCGGCGTGGGCATGGCAGGCACGCTCGCTCTCTCCTCCGTCGTCGAGCTCACCAGCACCGCACCCATCCTGGGCCTGATGGTCGGCCTCGCCGTCGGCATCGACTACGCGCTGTTCATCTCGATCCGCCACAAGCAGCACCTCGCCGACGGCATGGACCCGCACGAGTCCGCCGCGATGTCGGTGGGGACGGCCGGCAGCGCCGTCGTCTTCGCCGGTGCCACGGTGATGATCGCCCTGGCCGGCCTCGCGGTCGTCGGGATCCCGTTCTTGACCACCATGGGACTCGTCGCCGCCGGCATGGTCGGCGTCGCGGTGCTGGTCGCACTCACCCTCGTTCCCGCTCTCCTCGGCTTCGCCGGCGACGGCTTCAACCGGTGGCCCATCCCCGGCTTCCGTGGGCGTCAGGCGCGCCTGCGGACCACCGAGTCGACCGGCACCACGTGGGCCACGCTGGTCACGAAGCGACCGGCTGCCTTCCTGCTCGCCGGCGTCATCGGCACCGGCATCCTCGCCGTCCCCGCGCTCGACCTGGAACTCGGCCTGCCTGACGAGGGCAACCTGACCTCGGAGGCCACCCAGCGTCAGGCCTACGACCTGCTCGCCGACGGGTTCGGCCCCGGCTTCAACGGCCCGCTCACGATCGTGGTCGACGGCCAGGGGTCCGACGACGTCCAGGGCGCCGCCGACGCCACCGCCGCGGCGATCTCCGGTCTCGAGGACGTCGCTGCGGTCTCCCCGGCTGTGCTGAACCCCGCCGGCGACACCGCGATCATCACGGTGTTCCCCGGCAGCGGCCCGGCCGAGACCGCCACCGTGGACCTGGTCGGCGCGATCCGTGAGCTGCAGCCGCAGATCGTCGACTCCGAGGGGGCCGAGATCTTCGTCACCGGCAACACGGCGCTGGGGATCGACATCTCCGACAAGCTCACCAGTGCGCTGCCGCTGTTCCTGGTCGTGGTCGTGGGGCTCTCCCTGATCCTTCTCACTCTGGCGTTCCGCTCGATCCTGGTGCCGCTCAAGGCGACAGCGGGCTTCCTGCTCAGCCTGGCGGCGACGTTCGGTGCGCTGGTCGCGGTCTTCCAGTGGGGCTGGCTCTCCGACCTGATCGGATTGCAGTCCACCGGACCGATCATCAGCTTCCTGCCGATCCTGCTGGTGGGTCTGCTGTTCGGCCTGGCGATGGACTACGAGGTCTTCCTCGTCAGCCGGATGCGGGAGGACTACGTGCACGGCGCCAGCCCCCGGGAATCCGTCATCGGCGGGTTCCGGCACGGCGCCCGGGTGGTCACCGCAGCGGCGCTGATCATGGCGTCGGTCTTCGCCGGCTTCATCCTGGGCGACGACGCCACCATCAAGTCGATCGGCTTCGCCCTGGCCTTCGGCGTCCTCATCGACGCCTTCGTCGTCCGGATGACGATCGTCCCGGCCGTGATGGCCCTGCTCGGCGACAAGGCCTGGTACCTGCCGAAGTGGATGGACCGGATCATGCCGGACGTCGACATCGAGGGCGCGAAGCTCGAGCGCGACCACCCCTTCACGCCCGTCGTGGACGAGGCCGACGCCGACAGCCGGCGCGGCCCCGAGCCGGTGCGTCAGCCCGTGGGCTGACGCACCACCGGCTGCACGGTCTCCCGGGTCCCGGGAGACCGTGCAGCTCAACGGGTGGCAACCGTGCCGCCGTCAGCCCGTGTCGCAAGGAGCCCCGTCATGAGAGCAAGCGGCCTCACCCGTGCTGTCGCCCGGCACGACCGGGGGACTGAGCCGGTGACGATCACGGCCTACGTGCACCGCACGACGAACACGGCCTGGCTGGACGTGACCGGGGAGATCACCACGTCGGCGAGCCTGAGGCTCCTGTTGTCGCGGTTGCGACGAGCGCACCGCCGACTTCCCGCCGGGATCGAGGTCGTCGGCCTCGACCTGACCCGCCTCGATGAGATCGCCGTCGACCTGGCCGTCTTCCTGTGCCTGGAGAGCCGGATGCTGGGCGTACGGGGGATCGCCCTGACCCTCGTGCTCCGAGATGAGACCGAGACGCCTCAGACCGTGCACACCATGCTGGAACGGCTGGAGCGGCTGCGCATCTGGCGCGTGGCCGAGGATCGGCTGGCGACGCTCGCCCGGGCAGCAGCTGAGGCTCGCCTCGAGGAGCAGGGGTGGTCACGGTTGACGAACCGGACCTGAGGGCGTCGGGGTCGGGAGCCTTGACGCGAGCGCCCGACCTCGGACTTCCTGATCCAAGGAACCCTGGACCACCTGGTGCAGCGCGTCGTCGACATCCTGCCGATCGACGCCGCGGTTGTCTCCCTGATCTCGCCGACGACGCATCCCCACCTGAGTGCGGGTTCCGACGAGTCAGCCGTGTGCTACGAGCGGCTGCAGACCGAGCTCGGCGAAGGCCCGGGCCTGGCAGAGGACGAGCGGTTCCCAGGTTCCCCTGGTTCGCCAGGAGTGCGCGTGGGCAGGACATGCAGACGGCCCAGACCCTGGCTGATGTCGCGACGGCGTACCTCCGCAACGCCGAGGCGCGGATGACCACGACCGAGAACGTCGTCGTGGACCTCGGCGCGGTCGTCTCGGCGGCCCGCTACGTCCTCACGCCAGCCATCCCTCGCGTCCCCTCGAGGTGACCTTCGACGTTCCCGAGGCGCCGGTGCTCGTGCGAGGTCACGCCCTGAGCCTGGAGTCTTTGGTGACGAACCCACGGGCTGGGCCTGACGATCGTCGACTCCATCGTGCGCAACCACGGCGGCGACATTCGGTCGCCTCCGAGCACCTGGCAGGGTCGGCGTTCACCGTCCAGCTGCCACTGGGCCCCTCGAGCCTGACCAGCCGGGGGTCGGCCCGGCCGGGAGGGAGGCCGACAGACCCGCCGCGCGGAGACGAGAACCCGTCCGGGATGATCCCGGGGTGAGCAGGTCGAGCCTCCGTCCAGCACCGCGCGTGGTGCCGCGGTCGATGGTGGCCACCTGCGAGATCATGGCTGCGGCGACCGCCACCCACAGCTGGGCAGGAGGCGCCCTGCCCTCGCTCCCGTGGTTGCTCGGCGTCACCTGCCTGGCCTTCGGCGCCACGGTCCTGGTCATCGGTGACCGCGCGCCGCTGCGGTGGATGATCCCAGGTCTCGCCGTGGCTCAGCTCCTGCTCCACGGTCTCCTCGCCGTGATGGCGCCGGCAGGCCACGCCCACGCTCACGCCGACAGCCAGGCGGCCGGCGCGACCGTGCTCGATCTCTCGTGGCAGATGCTGGCCGCGCACGCGGCCAGCGCGGTGGTGACCGCTCTGGTCTGGCACCTACGCCGACGACTCGTCGAGGCGATCATCCGATGGCCGATCCTGCGCGTCGCGCTGGTGGTGCGCGGGAAGGTGGTGCGACTTCTCGGTCAGCTGCCGGAGCCGAAGGGGCGTGCCTGGCTCGTGGGCGCCCCGCAGCGCGGCCCACCCGCGCGGTTCCGCTGCGCCTGAGCACCGCCACGGCTGGTGTCCTCGGGCGCGGCCCACGCCTGCCCGACGTACACCCAGACCTGAAGGACGACCATCACCATGCACACACGACGTACTGCTGCGCGCCTTGTCGCCGCTCCGGCTGCCGCCGGAGTTGCACTGATCGCCATGGCCGGACCGGCCGGCGCGCACGCGACCATCACCCCGACCACCACCGCGGCCGGCGCCTACACGGTGCTCACCGTCAGCATCGGCCACGGCTGTGAGGGCTCGGCCACGACCAAGGTGGCCATCCAGGTTCCCGAGGAAGTCCTCTCGGTCACCCCGACCCGTAACTCGTTGTGGACCATGGCCGAGCAGCAGGAGAAGCTCGCCGAGCCGGTTTCCGACGCGCACGGCAACGAGGTCACCGAGCGTGACGCCGTCGTCGTCTACACGACGACGACCCCGCTCCCGGACGGTCAACGCGACGCGTTCGAGCTGTCGCTGCAGTTGCCCGAGGACGAGGGTGCGACGCTGGTGTTCCCGGTGGTCCAGAGCTGTGTCAAGGGTGAGAACCCGTGGACCCAGGTGGCCGCGGAGGGTCAGGACCCGCACGAGCTGGAGTTCCCGGCCCCCACGGTGACCATCACCGCAGCCGAGGAAGAGGCCGGCCACGACGACGCCGCGTCGACCGAGTCCTCGGGCGAGGATGCCGCGTCGACCGAGTCCTCGGGCGAGGATGCCGCGCCGACCGAGTCCTCGGGCGAGGATGCCGCGGCGACCCAGTCCTCCGAGGATGAGGACAGCTCCATGCTCGGGGCCGCCGGGCTCGGAGCCGGAGTGCTCGGTCTGCTGGCCGGCGGCACGGCGCTGGTGCAGGTCCGCCGGCGCGCCTGACGTCGTGACCGGAGCGAGGCGGCGGTTGGCGTGGTGGTGGGCCTTCAGGCTCGTCACCGCGGCGGCCGCCTGCCTGCTCGCCGTCCTCGCGTCCGCTGCGCCCGCAGCCGCCCACGCCACCCTGGTCGGCACCGACCCGGTGGACGGCACGGTTCTTGCCAGGTCGCCGGGCGAGGCGACCCTGACCTTCGACGAGCGCGTCTCCGTCCCCGCCGACGGGGTGCAGGCCTTCGACGCCGACGGGAAGCCGATCACCACATCGGCGTCGGCCAGCGACACGCTGGTCACTGTCGACCTGCCCGACCAGCTGGCGGACGGTACCTACGTCGTGGTGTGGCGGGTCGTCTCCGCCGACGGTCACCCCGTGGCGGGCTCCCTCACCTTCTCGGTGGGCACGCCCAGCGTCCGCGTGGTCTCCCCGACGCCGCCCGAACGGGCCGGGACGGTGGTCACCTCCGTGCTGTCGACCGCTCAGGCCGTCGGCTACGTCGGACTCCTGCTCGCGGTCGGACTCGGCATCTTCACCGTGCTCCTGGTCCCCGCACACGTCCGTGCGGATCGGCCGCGGAGCCGGATGCGCACGGTGGCCTCCGCGGCCGCCGTGGTGAGCGTGGCCGCAGCGACTGCCACGCTGCCGCTCGCTGTCATCACCCAGCACGGCGGTGGCCTGGCCGATCTGGCCGCGCTGGAGACCTGGGTCAGCATCACGCCCACGCCGCTCATCGCGCTGATTCTTCTCTCCGTCGGACTGCTTCTTGTCAGGGTGGCTCTGCGAGCGCGGCTCCTCCTGGTGTGGCAGCGGGCAGCACTCGGCCTCGGCACAGGTCTGGCGGTGGCCTCCCCGGCGCTGACCGGTCACTCCCGCGCCTTCGAACCCCAGGCTCCGGTGATCGCGCTGGACGTGCTGCACGTGCTCGCCGGCAGCGTCTGGCTCGGTGGCCTCGTCGGGCTCGCGATCACCCTGCCGGCGATCGCCGGCCGTGGGACCCACGCCGTGCAGGTCCTCGCCAGGTTCTCCACCCTCGCCGCCGGGGTGTTGGTCGCCCTGGTCGCCACCGGCGGGCTGCTCGCCTGGCGCATCATGGCGTCCTGGGAGAACCTGTTCGGCACGCCCTACGGCTGGTTGCTGCTCACCAAGATCTCCCTGGTGGCGCTGGCCGTGGCCATCGCCACCTGGAACCGGTACGTACTGGTGCCACGAGCCCGGGCCGACGACGGCTACCAGGAGCGTCGGACCACCGCCGTGCGATTGGCGCGCGTGGTCACCGTGGAGGCAGCCGTCATCGTGCTGGTGCTGGCCCTCACCGGGTTCCTGGTCAACCAGTCCCCCCGCGCCGAGGCGGTTGTGATCCCCGACGGTCGCACCGGCGTGCAGACCACCCAGCTCGGCACCGACGTCAAGGCGCTCGCCACGATGACCCCGGCACGGGTCGGCCAGAACACCGTCCTGGTCCAGCTCCAGGACCTGAGCGGGGAGCCCTTCGAACCCGTCCGGCTCCCCGAGATCAGCGTGCGCTCCGACGACTTCGACCTGGGGCAGGTCACGACCAGCAGCGTCGCTGCCGGAACCTTCCGCGCCGACGTCGTGCTCCCGGCCGCGGGCACCTGGCGGGTCCACGTCAGCCTGCGGCTCAGCGAGTTCGACAACCCCGTCGCCGTCGTCACCTTCACAATGAGGGACTAGGGAGCAGCCCTGATGCCCACCATGATCGAGCACCGCGACCGGTCCACCCGAACCTGGTCGACGCGCCGGCGCGCCTCGGCGGTGATCGACCTGTTGAGAGGATTCGTGGCGGCCGTACTTGGCCTGGCGCTCGCCGGCTGCAGCAACGACGGCGCAGGCACCCGACCGACCGAGAACGCCTCGCCCACGATCGACGAGAGCCAGCCGCATGCCCACGGCCCCGGCAACGAGCACATCTCGGCTCTGGTCGGCGACGGGACCCGTGACGACGAGGTGGGATACACGCTGCACGGGGTCTCGCTGCCCCAGAGGGCGGCGGTTCCTGGTGTCGTGCGACTCCAGATCAAGGTCTACGACGGTTCGCCGCTGACCGACTACATCGCCGAGCAGACCAAGGACCTGCACCTGTACCTGGTCCGGACCGACCTCGCGGTGTTCCGGCACCTGCATCCGACCTTGGAACGGGGCGGCACCTGGTCGGCACCCGTGACGCTGCCCGAGCCCGGGGACTATCGGGTCGTCGCGGAGTTCGTCGCCCGCGACGATGGCGGCAACGGAGACCACGTGATGCTGGGGACGACCGCGACCGTCCCCGGGTCGTGGACCCCGGAGAACGTGGACGGCTCCCCGGCCGGAGATGACGGCGTCGTCAGCGCTGAGGTCGAGGGGGAGCTTGCCGTAGGACCGTCGGGTCGCCTGGACATCGTGGTCCGCGACGTCCAGGGCCGACCGGTGAAGCTCGGCAGCTACCTGGGCGCCTTCGCGCACGTGACCGGAGTCCATCGCCAGTCCGCGGCAGTGGTGCACATGCACCCGCTCGGGCAGCCGGAGGTCGACGGCACGGGCACCCGCGTGTCCTTCCATACCCAGTTCGAGAGGTCTGGCCAGTACGTCTGCTTCGTCCAGCTGCGCGTCGACGGGTTCCTGCACACAGTCCCGGTGGTGGTCGACGTCGCGTGACCCACGGGCGGGGACGAGGCACAGTCCCGGCTGCGACGCGTCACGGACGCACCGACGGTTGTCACGATCCTCGATCCGCGACGCCGTGAGAATCTTGGTCCGGAGCGGCCCGATGCGGGTCCGGGTGGGCTACCGTCAGAGCAGCGGCCCCGACCGACCTCCGGGTCGGGTGCGCGCTGCGGAGGCGGGCGATGACGACGGCCGAGATCGAGACCGGGCGACTCGAAGCCGTCGCGCGTTACAGCATCCTCGACACACCGCCAGACGGTGCCTTCGATCGGGTCGCGGCGCTGGCCGCGCGCTGGTTCGGCGTCCCGATCGCGACGGTCTCGATCGTCGACTCCGACCGGATCTGGTTCAAGGCGACCCATGGCTTGGACGGGGTCACCCAGATCGGTCGGGACCCCGGGCTGTGCGCCTCCGCGATCCTGTTCGACGAGCCGTACCACGTCGACGACGCGCTCACCGACCCCCGCGTCGCCGGCAACCCGCTCGTCCACGGACCACTGGGCGTGCGGTTCTACGCCGCCGCCCCGCTGCGAACCCCCGACGGCTATCGACTCGGCACCGTGAACGTCCTCGACACCGTGCCACGCAACGCCTCAGCGGAGGATCTGCTGGTGCTCGAGGATCTTGCCGGCATCGTGATGGACGAGCTGGAGCTGCGGCTGTCCGCGCTGACCACCCTGCGCCAGGAGCGCCAGCAGCACGAGGAGGTCGTCGAGATCGCCGGGGCACTGCAGCAGACGCTGCTGCCGCCGACCCTGCCGAAGGTGCCCGGCCTCGACCTGGCGCGGCACTACCACGCCACCGCCCAGGTGGGCGGCGACTTCTACGACGTCTTCCTGGTCCGGCCGAACCGCTGGGCGTTCTTCCTCGGTGACGTCCAGGGCCATGGCGTCGAGGCGGCCGTGGTCACCTCGCACATCCGGTACACGCTGCGCGCCGCCGCCGTCCACCACGAGGACCCGGTCGACGTGCTGACCGAGCTCAACTGGAGCCTCCAGCAGGAACCGAGCGCCGACCGCTTCTGCACCGTCATCTTCGGCCTGCTCGAGCGGGAGCCGGACGGGGACGGCTGGCTGGTCACGATCGCCACCGGTGGCCACCCGCCGGCCTACGTGGTCGACGCCGGCGGCGGCACGGTGCAGGCCGTGCTGCCCAGCGGAGGCATGCTGGTCGGGGCGGTCCGCGAGGCCACCTTCAGCAAGCGTCGCCTGCGGCTCGGCCGGGGCGAGACCCTCATTCTCTACACCGACGGCCTCACCGAGAACCGCCTAGCCGGACAACGCCTCGGCGAACAGGGTCTGCGCGAGCACCTCGCCGAACGGATGCCGGTGGACGCTGCTGGGGCGGTCCGGGTGGTTGAGCAGCTGATCGAGGGGATGACACCCACCGACGACGTGGCCGTCCTCGCCTTCAGCCCTCGTACCGACTGACCTGGACCTCGTCCGCCGCACCGCGTCGACGATTGATGGCGAGATGTACCGGACTTGAAACAACCTAGCGCGTGCTTGATGGTGATGGCGACGCCTCGGTCACATCCCTGCGGGGACGATCCAGGGCTCGGCGTACTGGTCGACGAGCTGGCGGGTGTCGCGGGCTGGTAGCTCCTTCCTCAGCCTGGCCTGGATCTCCTCGGCCGTGTGGCGGGTCTCCTTGGCGGTCTTTCCGGTGACCGTCGCGCGCTCGCGGGCGGCGTCGGTGTCGGTGGCGGTCGCTGCAGCGCCGTCTTGCGCTGACGTCGAGTCCTTCGCCGTTGCGCGTCGTGTCCATGGCGTATGACCCGGTGACCTCGGCGAAGCCGATTGCCGACGAGGTGTGGACAAGCAGTCGCTTCCTTCGCGGCTCGTCGGTGGGAGACTCTGGGCGAAGGCTCGACGATGCGTCAGGAGGCAGCCATGGCGGGAGCGCTCGCGATTGATCGCCCTGCGATCGCGGCGCTCTGTCGCAAGTACGCCGTGCGGCGTCTCCTGCTGTTCGGCTCCGCTGGTACTGATCGCTTCGACGAGGCGACCAGCGACATCGACTTCCTGGTCGAGTTCGACGACGGACCTGTGAGTCGCTTCGATGCCTACTTCGGCCTCAAGGAGGACCTTGAGGCTCTCTTCGGGCGTCCGGTCGATCTCGTCTCGGCGGCTGCTCTGGAGAACCCGTACTTCGCGGAGTCGGTCGCCAGCACCAGTCGAGAGCTGTATGCAGCCTGAGGCGCCGGCGCTGATCTGGGACGCCAGACGAGCGGCAGGTCGCGTCCTCGAATTCGTGGCGGGTCGGAGCTGGGACGACTACCAAGAAGACGTCATGCTGCGCTCGGCGGTCGAGCGTCAGTTCCAGATCATCGGCGAGGCGCTCAATCGGCTGAGCAAGGTCGATGCAGCCACGGCGGTCCAGGTCCCGAACCTCGCCGTCTTACGCCCAGAGTTCCAGAACCTGTTCTCCGATGAGGAGCTGGAGATCGCTCACGATCGGCTTCGGGAGTACGGGCTGGATGTCTAGCACCGCCGCATCGACTGCTCAGGCAGGTCGGGACCTTGCCGTCGCAGAGCTGGTCAAGCGCGGGTGGAGAGTCAAGAACACCCAGATTGACCGACGACCCGTTCTTCTTGCCGAGCGTGGGGAGCGGAAGCGAAGGCTCCGCGTGTCGACGCGACGAAGCGGCACCTGGCAGACCTCGACGAGGAACGCTCACCGACAAGCGCCGCTCGAACTTCAAGATCGGTTCTGGGTCTTCGTCGACCTGGCCCGCGGCGGCGCTGCGTTCTACCTGGTGCCTGAGGCATGGATGGCCGAGGACATCTATCAGCACCACCAGCGGTACCTCGACCGTCATGGAGGCGAACGGAGGCACTCGCCTGGATCCACGCATCATGCGATCGCGGAGGACCGTATAGCGGCTTGGCGCGACCGCTGGGATCTGCTGCCGCAGGACCGATGATCGCGACTCGCTGGCCGCGGCGCTCATCCGCCACCTGAGTGACGACAAGTTTGCACACCTTTAACCCTGTCAGCAGGTGGCAACGAGCGGCAACGCGGTCGCACTCCTTGACGCAGTTTCCCCAGGTCAGAGGCTCTTTCGCGGCAACGGTCGTCAAGTGGCGTCAACCGGTCAGGGCACCCGGGGCGGTAACGGAGGGTTGTTGGTTCGAGTCCAACCGGGGGAGCAGAGAGAAGGGCCCGATCCGCGAGGAGACTCGCAGGTCGGGCCCTTCGTCGACTCGGCGCATCCTCACGCCGAACAGCTCCGACCCGGCGCATCTTCACGCCGAAACATGCCCCGGGCGGCCAGTTCGAGCTGGTCCACCCGTTGACCGCGAGAGCCCCGGGGGAGTTGGTCGGAGGATCCACACCACACACGAGGGAGACAGCACGAGCGGCAAGGTGGTGCCCTTCGGGATCCCCCGTGGCCGCTCCCGGGAAGGGCGGCGAGAGGGCGACCGCGAAGCAGCGGATGCCGGCGCTGCCCTAGCGGCCCAGCACGAACGCCCAGGCCGTGTTGTTCAGGGTGTTCTCCAACCCTCCGAACCCCTCGTTCGGGTTGTAGACGTCGACTCCGAAGTCGACGTCCGGGTCGTCGGCGGTGCCGCCAACTCCGTCCGGACCCACGCCGTACAGCAACGGGAAGTTGCCGCCCTGGTCCATCAGGTTCAGCGTGTCGTTGAACTGGTCGACGTGGTAGCTGCCCACGAAGTGGCCGACCTCGTGGGAGACGATGTTGCCGATCGCGGTCCCGACGAACTTGACGCGGTTGCTTGCCGGTGTCAGGTAGGCGTTCAGCGACGGCTCGAACGTGGGATCAGGATCGCTCAGGATGTCGAGCAGCACCAGCGCGGTCTCCTCGTGGGCGAAGTTGCCCGGGTCGATGGACTCGGCGATGCCGATGGTGGGGATGCCGGACTCCTCGATGGTGCCGCCCACGATCACCCGGGAGACGTTGCGATCACCGAAGCGATCACGGTGGTCGCGCGAGTTGCGCACCTTCACCCGCAGCTTGCCGTTGAGCCCGCGCTCGCGCAGGTCGTTGCGAATGTTCTCCTTCACCGTCGCCACCGTCCGGTCGATGACGGCGTCCAGGTCGTCGCGGGTGAGGTCCCACCCGGCCAGGAACGACCGCAGCGGGGAGAGCCGGGTCACGCCGGCGCCGCCGAAGAGGGTCCCGGTGTTCACCCGTTCACCGTCGAAGTCCAGGAAGATCTTCTGCTTGATCTTGCGGCCCGCTGTCTCGGAGCCCGGGCGGTACACCTCCAGGAGGATGCGGTACGCCCCCGCCCCGGCGATGGTGGACACGGCGTACCACCCGCTGCGCTCGGCCACGTAGGAGATCGTCGCGCTGCCGCCACCCGGGAGCGGGGACTCGGCGGGATGGATGAACGTGATGTCGAACGTGGAGGAGATGCGGGGCCGGCCGTCGTAGCGGTCCACCCGCAGGTCCGTTGCCCCCCCGGTGATCGTGCCACCGAGCACGTCACCCTTCCGCAGCCGGACGGCGTAGTAGTCCGCGTCCCCCAAGAAGACGGCCATCGAGAGCTGGTAGGCGCCCTCTTCGCCGACGAAGAGGCCGCTGCCGGAGTCGAAGGGGTCCTCGGGGACCGAGGGGAAGCCGGCGACCATGATGAAGTAGTCACCGTCCGCCGGCGCTGTCGTCGCCACCTGGCTCTGTAACGTGCCGCCCGCGTCATCGTTGCCGACCAGCACCTCCCCGGCGGCGTCGTAGACGACGAGGATGGTGTCGAAGTCGCTGCCGAACGTGTCCGCGCCGATGGTCTCTCCGGCGCTCGCCGACACCTTGTAGAAGTCGAAGTCACCTGATCCGTCGCCGCCCGACCCGTGCGGGCCGTCCCCGATCTCGCTGAAGACCGTGGCCCCACTCCGGTCGTCCGGGATCCCGGTCTCGGTGGCCAACGGGATCGAGCCCTGGTCCTCAGCCGTCGCGATCTCCTCCCTGAAGATCTCGGGCTGGGCGAGCTCACCGAGGATCCGGACCGCGGGTCGCTGACCCTTGCGGGTGCCGAACCTGCCGACCCGTTCGGCCACCGCCTGCTCGTCGTTCGCGCCGCGGGTGCCCACCGGCTCCTGCTCGGTGAACAGGAACGGGGTCGGCGGCTTGAGACCCGGTGAGGAGCGTCGGGCGCCGAGGGCCTGTTGCGCCGCCTGCCGCTTCCAGTAGCTGTAGTCCACCGTCGCCGGGTCCGGCACCAGCGCCAGGAACGGGTTGGCGGCGTCGTACGACGTGCCGCCGTGGCGGACCTGCGGTCGGGACCGGTTCTTGGAGGCCACCTGCAGGCCCAGCGGCAGCGCGACCTTGGCGAGCCGTTCAGTCCGGGACTCCCCGGGTCGGGTCTCCGAACCCCTCGGATCGCTCTCCGCTGCTACCGAGACCCCTGCCGGCACCAGCAGCGCCATGGTCGTGGCCGCGGCCATCAGCCGCATCGACACCGTCATCACTTGCTCCCCCCGGGTTAGTGGGTTCGGGGGCCCCAGGTCGACTCAAGCAGGCGCGGTGGCCGGGCGCCATAGGTCGAACGGGCCATCCCCACCGGGGTACCGCGCGCCTCAGGAGACGCGGAGCATCCGGGCGTTGATCCGGCGCAGCAGGGAGATCGTCTGCTCCTGCAGCTCGTCGGTGAGACGGAAGACCGGGATCGAGACGCTGATCGCGTGGGCCGGGAGCCGGCGGCCGATCGCCGAGTACAGCCGCAACGGGTGGATGGAGTCGCGCTTGGCCTGGTGGACCGCGTCCGCCCCGTCGACACGACCCAGGTGCACGGCCTCCCCGAGCTCCTCGGAGATCCAGTCGAGCACCGGCTGCGCCCCGCTTCACACCACCGTGTCGTCGCGATCGACGTACGCCGCGCCGACGCGCAGCGACCGCAGCCCCAGGGCGACGCGGTTGCTGCTGTCGTCGGCCTGGACCCAGCCGCGCTGGGCCTCGTTGCCCGAGAGCCTGTCGATGACATCGCCCTGAGCTCAGGGCGACCGGGGCGGTAACGGAGGGTTGTTGGTTCGAGTGAAGCGCCTGGGGCGGCTTGTGAGTTGAAACTATGTCGCGTGTAGGTCCGAGAACTCAGGGCGGTTCATCGGCTGGCTATCCGTCAGAGACCTCCTTCGTTTCGTCGCCGGCGTCGTCGTCGGTGCGGCGCTGGGCAGCGAATGCTGTGTCTACCGCCGCTCGCGTTCGCTCGGTGCTGCTCGGCATGAGGTGGGTGTAGGTGCGCAGCGTAAATGCGGGGTCGCTGTGGCCTAGATACTCGGATACTGCGCGGATGGATTCGCCGGCGTCCAGCAGCACGGAGGCATACCAGTGCCTCAGGGCGTGCATGCCGTTGTCTCGCGATCGCTGGATCCCGACCCGCAATTGTCCTGGCTTCCACAGGCGCGTGTTGACGTAGTTGCGGTTGAGGGCCGAGCGTTCGCGCGTCGTACAGGACGAGCTTCGCGGTGCAACCCTTGTCGGCATCGGGAGTGCCCCAGGGGAGCCTGACGCCATGTCGCGTGTAGGTAGCGAGATGAGCGCTCAGCTCGGTTGCGACGCTTCCGGGCAGCGGGACGGTACGCATCTTGTCGCCCTTCGGCAGCCCGAAGACCAGGCGGTTGCCTCCGAAGACCTTGACTTGGCGCCTGATCTCCACGACGCCGCGGAGGAAGTCGATGTCCTCGACTGCGAGGCCGAAGACTTCGCCTTGGCGCAGTCCCAGACCCGAGCCCAGGGTGACCGCGATCTGGTACTGCGGAGGGAGCGTGTCGTGCATCGAGACGACCCACTCTGTAGGCCAGGGCACGACCTTGCGACGCGACGTGGCGGGCCGTGTCACCGAACTGGCCTTGCAAGGATTCTTGGCGATCAAGTCGTCGTCGACCGCGGCCGAGAAGATGGCCGACACGTGGGAGAAGATCACGCGTCGGTACGTTTCGGCCATCTCCATCGACCTGAGGAGCTTCTGGATCGTCGACGGCTTGATGTGGCGAAGCTCGAGGTGGCCAAGGGACGGGAAGACGTGGAGCCTGAGCCGCAGCTCGGTCGCCTCGTAGGTCAGGGGACTGAAGGTCCGGCTTTCGAGCCACTCCTCGGCATAGGTCCGAAACGAGGTCCTGCCCGCGTCGACGTCGAGATAGGTGCCACGGAGCTTGTCCGCCTCCACCGTATTGCGAAACGCCACCGCCTCGGCTTTGCGCCGGAAGGTCTTGCGGCGCTGCCGACCCTCCGGATCCCGGTAGTTCACGACGTAGCGCGGGCGACCGTCGTCGGCCGGCCTGCCCGCGCTAACGCTGGCCACGGCGATCCGTTGCGCTCGGGCTCACTTACTGCTTGTCTTCGAGTCGAACCGTCCAGTCGATCACGGTTGCTGCTCGCCAGCGCAGGTGCTTGCCGACACGGAAACCGGCGGGACCGTAGCCCGTCGTCCGCCACGAGTAGATGGTCTGCTTGGCGACGCCGAGATAGGACGCGACGGCGTCGATGTCCCACAGCTCCTGTGCGTCGACCAGCCGCGGTGACGGACCGCCGAGTTCCCCGCGACGGCGCGGGCCGAAGACTCCCGGTTCCGCGACCGGCACATCCGAGTTCAAGGTCACGAGGCCCCTCCTCGCGGCGTTGACGAACGTCAGGTCTCTGGGCACCTATGTCCGACGACCGTGCGAGAGCGATCACATCGACGACAACAATCTGGCAGAACACGGGCCGAGCCACCGGGGCCACCGTCGCCAGCCCGTGCAATGCGACGGCGGTCGACCGGGCAACCGGGGAGCGCCGAGCTGGCGTGTTCGGCATGCCGGAGGAGCTCGCGGGGGAGAGGCGGACGGCCGACGGCGCCGGTCCGCGTTTGTACCAGATTCGTCACAGACGAGCGGCTAACAACGGCAAACGCCGCCGAACGACCAGAAGGTCGCTCGACGGCGTTTGTGCAGGTCAGCGGCTGTTTTTTGCGGTCGTTCGTGGTTGTTCGTGGACCGCAGCCGGAGGCCCGGTCAGATGTCGTAGTAGAGCTCGAACTGCTCCCGCGTAGCGGGTATTCGGTGGTTGTCGCCGTGCATTTGGGCTCTGACCTGCGGAAACACCCTTCGGCTGTCGATGGCAATTGATGCTGATCAGCGACCGTTTGGGGATTTCTTGCGGACTGTGCGCGGACTCATCACCCGATGAATTACGCGCTGACAGTCGACTTGCTCCGATTGTGTCTATAGCAAATCTTGCTATAGTTCGGGAAATGGACAAGCGTTCGGTGCTGCGCGGCGTGATGCTCGAGACGGGAACCACGCAGTCAGAGTTGTCGCGTCTCAGTGGCGTCCGCCAGCCCAGCATCAGCCAGTTCCTCTCGGGCAGGGTCGAGCTCAGTGATGATCAGCTCGATCGATTGCTCTCCTGCATGGGATACCGCCTCGAAGTGGTGCGGCGTCCGGTCGTGCCGGAACTGAACCGATCCGAGCGACGCTCGTGGCAGCTCCATCGACGCCTTTCCACGCATCTTGACCGCACGTCCCTCGAGGAGTGGCGTCCGATCATCGAGCGAAACCTGAAGCGCCTCACCGAGCAAGTGACCGGGCAGCCGCACGAGCGGAACCTCGACCGGTGGCGAGAGCTCGTCGACCGCGGTGACCTGCCGCGCCTGCACCGCGTGCTGACGGGGTTGGACCGTGACTCGATCGAGATGCGCGAGGTCTCCCCGATGTCCGGGCTGCTGAGCCAACAGGAGCGCACCGAAGTGCTCCAAGGGGTGGCGTGATGCGACGCGACCAGCTCGAGCACGCGATTCGAGCGTCGTGCCAGATCATCCAGCACGGCGAAGTCATCGTCGTGGGCTCTCAAGCAATCCTCGGAACCTACGACGAGTCCCAGCTTCCAGCCGCCGCCACGATGTCACTCGAGGTCGACATCCTGCCCATCGCCAAGACCAACAAGGAGACGGCGAAGCTGGCCGACCTGATCGAGGGCGTGGCCGGCGAGTTCTCGACGTTCGAGGAGCTGCACGGCTTCAGCATCGACGGCGTCGACCTGGACACCGCGGTCCTCCCGGAGGGCTGGCGTGACCGGCTGGTCAGAGTCCAGAACGCGAACACCGCCGCGCCTTCCGGCGGGCCACGTTTCACAGGCTGGTGCCTGGACAAGGACGACCTTTGCGTCGCCAAGCTGTGTGCGTTCAGGGAGAAGGACCGGAACTTCGTCGCCGCGCTTGTCGACGCCGGCCTCGTCGATGCTGAGACCATCGCGGCCCGCCTCGACCTCGTGCCAGCGCGCTGGGAGCCCAAGACCGAGCGTGCGCGCACCTGGCTCGACTCACGCGGCGCAGCGTGACGTGCGCCGAAGGCCTCCGTTGCGACGCCTCAAGGTGCCACGGGTCAGGTGTCACCGCGGGTCAGGTGTCACCGCGGGTCAGGTGTCACCGATCCGTGCAGCAGATCACGGACGGTGACTTTGGAGGCCGAGCTGACCAACTCTGACCCACGGGGTAGAGGTTACCTCGACGTAAGGTTTGGTCCGGCCACCTAGGTTGCCCTATTCCTTAGCCTCGTCTGGAGGCATCTGTGCAGAAAGGGTTGTCTCACGGTCCCATTCCTGCGTGAGGAAGGTCGACGCCCAGCGTTGGCTCGACGAGCAGGTCGGCCCGACCTCAGGCGGCGACGCGTGCGCGTCGGTCGGGCGGCGCTTCTCCGCGTTGTCACGCTTCGAGATTGACGCCATCGTCCACCCGCCCTACTTCCCACTTGCCATCGTGACTCGACCTCCCAGGCTCGCCGATGGAGTCACTCTCGCTCAAGCCGCTCCGGTGTCAAGGGCGAGGGCCTCCGCTTCTGCTCATCGATCCAACGCTTCAGATCACCGATGGTGGTGACCAGCCGCCGCCCGATCTTGAAGAACCGGGGGCCCTCGCCGCGTTGACGCCACCAGCGCAGCGTGTTGACCGGGACCCTCAGGATGGCGGCGACCTCCGACAAGGTCAGGAAGTCATCGTCGGGGCCGTCGGGAATCGAGGTGGTGGAGATACTCATGGCAGTTCCTTTCGTGGTCGGTGATGCCACCGAGCTCATCCCAGCCTCGCCCCAAGCCTTCATGGTCCAAGAGGATGACGGTCGTGGAGTGGTATGGCCACTGATGCAGCGATCATTCCGCCGAAATTCGGTGCAGATCGTCTACCGACCGATGCCGCGGGGAAGTGGCGGGCCAGGTACGAAGTGCCTCGCATGCTCATCGCCTGCGTCTTCGCGGTCGCGAAGCTGGTTGCCGGCACGCACGTCGCGCCGCGGCATGCGGCGGACAACCGTGGGGGAGTGGTGCGACACCTGGCTCGCCGGCTACCGGGGCAAGCGAGCGTCCACCGTCCGCCAGGCCGAAGTCCACATCGCCCGGATAAAGGCCGCCTTCGGTGACATGCAGCTGGGCGCGGTCAGACCGTCACACGTGCGCACCTGGTGTGCACAGCTCTCCGCCGAAGGCCTCGCGCAGTCCTACATCTACGCGCTGCACGGCCGCCTGTCGCAGCTGTACGCCGACGCCATCCACGACGGCCTGGTCGCCAAGTCTCCCTGCTCCCGACGGACGTCGCCGGCGGCCGGCAAGCAGCGGCCCTACGTCTGCACCACGGAGCAGATGTGGGCACTCCACGACGCGATGCCACAGCACCTCCGCGCCGCGGTCCTGCTCGGAGCGTTCGCCGGTCTCCGGCTGGCCGAGGCGTGTGGCCTCCGGGTGGCCGACGTCGACTTTATGCGGGGCGTGATCTCGCCCGCAGTGCAGTTCCCGGCCGAGCCGCTCAAGAGCGAGACGTCGAAGACTGCGGTACCGATCCCGCAGAGCCTCGCGCTCGAGCTGTCCGCGCACGTCGCCGGGAGCCGCGCCGACACGATGCTGACGGACCTGTTCGGCACGCAGCTGGCGCCGTGGACTCTCGAGCGGGCGATCCGCGCCGCGCGGGTGCAGGTGGCAGGCCTGCCACCGACGTTCCGCTACCACGACCTGAGGCACTACCTGGCGTCGATGCTGATCGCTTCGGGTGCCGATGTGAAGGTCGTCCAGGCCCGGCTCAGGCACGCGAGTGCGAAGACGACGCTCGACACCTACGCGCACCTGTGGCCGGACGCTGACGAAAGCACACGAGCCGCCATCGACTCCGTGATGGCGGCTCGTGCGGACTATCTGCGGACTGCGGGTGGTCGTGAAATGTAAAACCGCAGGTCAGACGGGGGTTTTGGGCTAAATGTCGTAGTAGAGCTCGAACTCGTGCGGGTGCGGCCGCAGCTGCACCGGCAGGATCTCCTGGGTGCGCTTGTAGTCGATCCAGGTCTCGATCAGGTCGGGGGTGAAGACGTTCCCGGCCGTCAGGAACTCGTGGTCCCGCTCGAGGTTGTCGAGCACCGCACCGAGCGACGTGGGCACCTGGTCGATGTCGGCCATCTCGTCCGGCGGCAGCTCGTAGATGTCCTTGTCGACCGGGTCCGGCGGCTCGATCTTGTTCTTGATGCCGTCCAGGCCGGCCAGCAGCAGCGCCGAGAACGCCAGGTACGGGTTGGCCGACGGGTCGGGGCAGCGGAACTCGACGCGCTTGGCCTTCGGGTTGGACCCGGTGATCGGGATCCGGACGCAGGCCGAGCGGTTGCGCTGGCTGTAGACCAGCGAGATCGGGGCCTCGAAGCCCGGCACCAGCCGGTGGTAGGAGTTCACCGTCGGGTTGGTGAACGCCAGCAGCGACGGAGCGTGCTTGAGCATGCCGCCGATGTAGTAGCGCGCCATGTCCGAGAGGCCGGCGTACCCGGTCTCGTCGTAGAACAGCGACGAGCCCTCGTTCCAGATGGACTGGTGGACGTGCATGCCGGAACCGTTGTCGCCGAAGATCGGCTTGGGCATGAAGGTCGCGGTCTTGCCGTTGCGCCAAGCCGTGTTCTTGATGATGTACTTGAACTTCATCACGTCGTCGGCGGCCTGCAACAGCTCGGAGAACCGGTAGTTGATCTCCGCCTGGCCGGCGGTGCCGACCTCGTGGTGGGCGCGCTCGACGATCAGGCCGGACTTCTCCAGCTCGATCACCATCTCGTCGCGCAGCTCACCGAAGTGGTCGGTCGGGGCGACGGGGAAGTAGCCGCCCTTGTACTTGACCTTGTAGCCGCGGTTGTCCTCCGCGGCGCCGGTGTTCCAGGCGCCCGCGTGCGAGTCGATCTCGTAGAAGCCGGTGTTCGCCTTGGTCTCGAAGCGCACGTTGTCGAACACGTAGAACTCGGCCTCGGGCGCGAAGTACGCGGTGTCACCGACGCCGGTCGTCGCGAGGTAGGCCATCGCCTTGCGGGCGATGTTGCGCGGGTCCCGGGAGTAGGCCTCACCGGTGAGCGGGTCGTGGATGAAGAAGTTCAGCACCAGCGTCTTGGCGATGCGGAAGGGGTCGAGGTAGGCGGTGGTCGGGTCCGGGAAGAGCGACATGTCGGACTCGTGGATGGCCTGGAAGCCACGGATCGAGGAGCCGTCGAAGCTCAGGCCGTCGTCGAAGACCGACTGGTCGAACGACGAGACAGGGACCGTGAAGTGCTGCATGATGCCGGGCAGGTCGCAGAAGCGGACGTCGATCATCTCGACGTGCTCGTCCTTGACGTATTTGAGCAGCTCTTCGCTGTTCTGGAACATTCGTCCTCCTTGGCGGCGACCAGCGCCGTCGCAGCCGTGCAGTGGTGTCGAGCGACCGGTGCAACGCTGCGCCGGACGGTGCGCACCAATCTATGTCGCAAGCAGTTTCCCGACCGTATCGTCTTTGTTTCCGCCGTGTAACAGGTCTCACAGGGCGCCAGGGCATCACCACTAGGCTGTCAGCGTGACGACGGCGGTGCAGGTGGAGACGGCGAGCTGGGCCCGACGGATCGTGGCCCTGCTCGTCGACTGGATGGCCAGCACGCTCGTGGTGGTGCTGATCATCGGCAGCCGCGGCTGGGCCGAGGACCCGCTCAGCAGCGTCTACGTGCTCGGGGTGTACGTCGTGCAGAACGCACTGCTCACCGCCTCCGCCGGTGGTTCCTTCGGCAAGCTCGCCACCCGGTTGCGGGTGGTGCGTGCCACCGGTGACCCGCGTCCGCCGGACCTGATCCGGTCCCTGGTGCGCGCCCTCATGATCGCGGTGGTCATCCCGCCGCTGGTCTTCCGTCCCGACGGCCGCGGGCTGCACGACATGTTCGCCGGCACCGCGACCGTCACCCTGCAAGAGTTCCGCGCCCTGGCCGGTCGCTGAGCACCCCGAGCATCCTGAGAACCGAGGTAATCCGATGTCCCGAACCCTTCTGCGCCGCCGCCTCGGGGGCGCGTCGCTGGCCGCGACCCTGCTGCTGACCGGCGGGGCCCTGGCCGGCTGCAGCTCCGAGGAGAGCGCCCCGACCTCGACTGCACCGGAGGACTCCTCCTCACCCAGCGAGACCGAGACGTCGGTGGAGCCCGAACCCTCCAGCGAGGCACCCGGGGGCGAGGAGGTGAGCACCGCGGACTTCATGGAGATGTACCGCGCCGCCTTCGACGATGCGACCACCGCGCACATGCTGATGGAGGTCGCGGGTCCGGCCACGCTGACCGCGGAGGGGGACGCCGACTACACCACGACACCGCTGTCGATGCGGATGACGATGAGCTCCGCTGCGTTCGGCACCAACGAGATCGAGCTGCGGCTGGTCGACTCGGTGATGTACCTGCAGGTGCCCGGCGGCGGGGGCAAGTTCGTCAGCATGGCCCTCGACGACCCGAACAACCCGCTCGGACCCACCTTCACCGAGCAGATGGACCCGCGGGCGCAGGTGGAGGTCTTCGAGGAGGGCATCACCTCGGTGACCAGGATCGGTGAGGAGACCGTCGACGGCGAGGAGCTGGACCGCTACTCGGTCACCCTGGACACCCAGGCGCTGCTGTCGTCGATGGACCCCGCCGCTCGCGCTGAGGCCGAGGCGGCGATGCCCAAGGAGCTGACCTACGACGTCTTCTTCGACTCCGACGGTCGGTACCGCCGGATGGAGGTCGACATGGGAGCCAGCGGCGGCACCGTCTCGGTCACCTTCAGCGACTGGGGCAAGGACGTGAGCATCCAGGCGCCGCCGCCGAACCAGATCACCCAGCTGCCGGGAAGCTGATCGGCGCCGCTGACCCCCCGGCGGACCCGCCGTGGGTCAGCGGCCGCGCATCTGGCCGCGCATGCCCTTCATGTTCGTCGGCACCGGGCCCTTGGGCATCGGCACGTTGGAGCGGGTGGCGTCCATCGCCTTGAGCCGGTTCAGGATGTCGGTCATCTCCGCGGGCTTCACGGCGCGGCCGAGCTTCTGGAGGTGACGGACAAGCTTCGGCAGCGGCACCTCGCCGTCGCCGTTGCCGCAGATGACCTCGTGGATCGGCGCGTCCGCGACGACCCGCTCGTGCTTGCGGCGCTCGGTCACCAGCAGCTGCTTGACCCGGTGGTGGCTGCCGCCCTCACCGATGAGCACGATGCCGGGCGGGCCGACGACGCGGTGCACCACGTCCTGCTGCTTGGTGAACCCGACCACCGGCTCGGAGCGCCAGCCCTTGCGCAGCATCCGCAGGGCCGCCGCGGCCGCGCCCGGCTGACCCTCCATCTGACGGTACGCCGCGCTCTGGGCGCGTCGGCCGAAGATGATCATCGCGGCCAGCAACCCCGACATCACCCCGCCGATCACGGCGAGGATCATGCCGAGCACGCCACTGCCGGGCAGGATCCAGAAGAGCGCGAACCCGATCAGCCCGAAGACCAGGAACGCACCGAACGTCCACAGGGCGATCCGGCTGTCGTTGCGCCGGGTCATCTTCCAGGTCTCGACCAGCTGCTTGCGTCGGCTCATCGCCGGGGCCGCGGGGGCAGCCTTGCCGGAGGAGGCGGGTGGGACATCCTTCTTCTTGGCCATGGCCGGGGCGCTGCCTTTGCTGGTCGTGGAGCGATGGAGAGAGTCAGACGGTGGCGCCCTCGCGGGCCTCCATGGCCTGACCGTACAACCGGCCGGCGCGGTAGGACGAGCGGACCAGCGGTCCGGACATCACCCCGGAGAAGCCGATCTGGTCGGCCTCGTCCTTGAGCTCGACGAACTCCTCGGGCTTGACCCACCGTTCGACGGGGTGGTGACGCGGGGAGGGACGCAGGTACTGGGTGATCGTGATCAGCTCACAGCCCGCGGCGTACAGGTCACGCAGCGCCTGGGAGACCTCCTCGCGGGTCTCACCCATGCCCAGGATCAGGTTCGACTTGGTGACCAGGCCGAAGTCACGAGCCTGGGTGATCACGTCCAGGGACCGGTCGTAGCGGAACGCCGGCCGGATCCGCTTGAAGATCCGCGGCACCGTCTCCACGTTGTGGGCCAGCACCTCGGGCCGGGACTCGAAGACCTCGGCCAGCAGGTCCGGCTTGCCGTTGAAGTCCGGGATCAGGTTCTCCACGCCGGTCTCGGGGTTGAGCTCGTGGATCACGCGGACCGTCTCGGCGTACAACCAGGCCCCGCCGTCGGGCAGGTCGTCACGCGCGACCCCGGTGATGGTGGCGTAGCGCAGCTGCATCTTCTGCACCGACTCCGCCACCCGCCGAGGCTCGTCGCGGTCCAGCGGCTGCGGCTTGCCGGTGTCGATCTGGCAGAAGTCGCAGCGTCGGGTGCACTGGTCGCCGCCGATGAGGAACGTGGCCTCCCGGTCCTCCCAGCACTCGAAGATGTTGGGGCAGCCGGCCTCCTGGCACACGGTGTGCAGACCCTCGCCCTTGACCAGGCTCTGCAGCTCCTTGTACGCCGGACCCATCGTCGCCCGGGTCTTGATCCACTCCGGCTTCCGCTCGATCGGCGTCTCGGCGTTGCGGACCTCGAGGCGGAGGAGCTTGCGGCCTTCGGGTGCGGGAGCTTGTGTCACGTGGGCCAACACTACGCGGGGGCGGGGGGTGGCCCAACTCGTCCGCGTCGAGCGGCCCGCAGGGAGGACCAGCCCGCGTCGAAGACCCGATTGTGACAAAGCAAAGAGAACTCTTAGGCTGTGCGTCGCGCTGACGGTCACGGGATCAGGTGGCCAGGAGCTCTCGAAGGGGACACATGACCAGGCCGGTTCGATCCACGCGCGCCCGCGCGCTCCACCGGGGGCACCGGGGTCGCCAGGGGCGCCGAGCGGCGGCCACCGCCGCAGCCGGGGTGCTCGTGCTCGTCTCCGCGGTGCCAGGTCTCGCCCTCGCCTCGCCGGCGCTGTCGACGGCCGGGACCGACCCGGCCGAGCGGGTGCTGCAGTCGGTCGCCGTCACGATGGCGCCCGACGGCACGCTGACCGAGGTCGAGGCGACCACGCTGGCCACCGAGTCCGGTGCCGACGAGGCGGAGTCGACCACCCGGAGCTTCTCGCCCGACGACGTCGTCGGCGACCTGCCGGTGCGGGTGCTCACGTCGTACCGCACCGAGGACGGTGCGGGCACCGACCTGGCAGACCTGGACGGCCACACCGGCCGCATCGAGATCGACCTGACGGTGCAGAACCTCACCCTGCGACCGCAGACGCTGCAGTACGACGTCGACGGGTCCTCGCGGTCCCGCTCCGCTCTGGTCGGGGCCCCGCTGACGGTGGTCGCCTCGACCGCGCTGGACGAGGTGGATGCCGCGTCGGTGGTGACCGGGGAGCCGACGGACGGCGACGACGTCACCAACGGCGTGCTGAGCCAGGACGCCGAGGGCACCACCCAGGTCCAATGGGCCACCATCCTCGCCCCGCCGCAGATCGGTGCCAGCGCGACCCTGCGGCTGGTCCTCGACGCCGACGACTTCCAGGCGCCCAGCTTCGACCTGAGCGTCCAGCCCGGTCTCGTCGTCGACCCCTCGGTGGGAGCCCTGGTCGACGCCGCCTTCCGGCCCGGGGAGTCCTCCGAGCTCGCGCTGCAGTCCCGCACCATCAGCCTGGTCGGCGAGGTCAACACCGTGCTGGCTCGTGCCGGCGAGACCATCTCCAAGGTGCGGACGACCCTGGACTCCTCCGCCGAGACCCTCGGCACCAAGACGGTAGCCGACCTCGAGGCCAGCGCGATCAGCGTCTCCTCCTCGATGAAGAGCCTCGACGGCTCGGTGCGGTCCCTGGGCCAGGACGTCTCGGCGTCGCTGGAGTCGACGCGCTCCTCGGTCCTGGAGCAGCTGCTGGCGACGGTGACCACGCTGGACCGGATGCTCGGCGACACCACCGTCAAGCCGCGCCCGGCCGCGACCCGCGGCCAGGGCTGCAACACCTCGGTCGCGCGGCCGCGGAAGGCGGCCAGCGTCTACGGCACGGTGGTGCAGGTCGCCGGCCAGCTCGGCGGCTTCTCCGACGCGACCGCCGCCTGCAAGCAGCGGCTCCAGAGGTCGATCCTGGCGAGCGCCGGCCCCGCCGAGCCCACCGAGGAGACGTGCCGGACGGCCTCGGTGACCTGCGCGCTGTACGGCGCCCGCGAGAGCTTCGGCGACATCGCCCGTGACCTGGTGGCCAACGGGGACCAGGCGCTCAGCGCCCTCGAGCCGGCCAGCGTCGCCGATGCGGTCGCCGCGGCCACCCGGCTCTCCTCGCTGGTCGACGGCGTCTCCCTCAACACCGCGGCCCTGCTCGAGGACAGCCCGCTGGGCCGGGTCCGGCTGGAGCTCGAGGACGTCGAGGCCGCGCTCGCCGATGTCGACGACAGCAGTCAGGAGCTGCGGGCCGTGGTCGACGGGGTGCACGACGGCGCCGTGGCGGCGCGCGCCCAGGTCGACGCGATGACCACCCAGAACGCCGCCCTCGCCGCGGAGCTCTGCTCGATGGTCGGCGACGGCAGCCAGCCCGACACCCTGTCGGCGGCCAAGGTCGAGGAGCTGCGGGCCTTCCTGGTCACCCGCTCGTGCGATGGCAGCACGGAGCTGAACCCGCCCGGCGGGACGGCGATGGCCACCCGCATCGACGACCAGGCAGCGGCCTGGGACGCGATGGTGGCGGCCACGGACACCTCGGCGACCGGGTCCGGCGTCGGCCGTGCCCTCGCCGCGCTCGACGCGACCCTGGTGATCCTGGATGCCGAGCTGACGCTGCTGCGGACGGTGGTGGAACGCGACTCCGGCACGGTCGACCGCCAGCTCCAGGCGCTGGACGCCACGGTGGCGAGCCTGCGCGAGGCGCGCACCGACCTGACCGCGCGCATCACCACGGTGCGCGACCAGCAGGCGCAGGCGATCGCCGACGTCAAGGCGGCCATCCGGAACGCCGCGGACGACGCCACCCAGGACGTCAACGAGGTGGTCGACCCGCAGATCCGTCGCGTCTCGGAGCTCTCCGAGCAGAGCCGCGAGGTGCTCGGTGCCATGTTCGACCGCTCGGCCTCGGGACTCGACACCGCTGCCGCAGAGATCGCGAAGGACGGCGCATCGTCGTTGAGCGCGGCGAAGAAGCAGTACGCCAGCGAGCAGCGAGCCGCCGGCGCTCGGATCTCCCGTCAGGTGGCGGACGGCCTGGCCGGGATCGCGCAGGGTGTCGCCTCGTCGACCCGGGACACCGAGGCAGCGGCCGCCCTGCTCACCCAGGACCTCAACCGGGTCCTGCTCGACCTGGGCGACCGCGAGGTCAACGGCTCCGGGCTGCTCGGCGCGATGACCACCGGCGCCGCCACCGCGCGTTCGGCCGACTACCAGCTCGCGCTCGCCACCGACAAGACGACGTCCTACGCCAACGTGCGCAGTGCCGACGTCAGCGGCCTGCTGCTGCGGCAGGCGCAGAGCGACGCCGCGCTGCGGATGGGTGCCGAGCTGCCCGCCTTCGGGATGGACCTGCCCGACGGCACCGACCACCGCACCGTGTACACGTTCCACATCGGAGGCGGTTCGTGACCCGACGACCCGGACGTCCGGTCGCCCGGAGGTTGGTCGCCGCCACGCTCGTCGCCGGGCTCGCCACCGGGCTGTCCACCGGCCTGGCGGCGTGCTCCCTGGTCGGCGCCGACGAGCCCGAGACCGCCCCGGCCCGCCCGTCACCGGTGGCACTGGAGCTGGACCAGGCCCCCGACGGCCTGGCCGTGGGCGTCGTGGTCACCCTGGGCTCGGCCCCCGGACAGGGCTCGGAGTGGAGCGAGGCGGCCGAGGGCGCCCGGGTGGCGGCGTACCGCTACCAGCTGGGCGGGGTCGAGGTCGCGCTGAACCCGGTCGACGACAAGGGCACCGACGCGGGGGCCGTCGCGGCGGTCGAGCAGCTCGCCGACGACGGTGTCGCCGGGATCGTGCTGGCCACCGAGGGCAGTCACGTGCAGTCCGCCGTGCAGGCCGCCGACGCGGCCGGCATCCCGGTGCTGCTGCCGTACGAGACCGACGGCACCGAGCTGCCCGAGACGGCATGGTTGACCGGTCCGGACGCGGACCAGGTGGCCGCCACCCTCGCTACCGCGATGTCGGCCGACGACCTGCGACGCCTCGCGCTGGTGGATGCCGGAGGCGGTGCCCTCCCCGGTCTTCCCACCGACGACTCGTTCCGCTTCCAGGCCGGTGACGACCCGGCCCGCACCGCGGCTGTCCTCTCCCGGCGAGCGCGGTCAGGCCGCGTCGACGCCGTCCTCGTCTCCGGGCCGTCGCAGCTGCAGGCGCAGGTGGTCCAGGGTCTCCAGGGCGCCCAGGTCGACCTGCCGGTCCTGCTCACGCCCGCGGCGCTCAGCCCCGGGTTCCCGGCCGCGCTGACGAGCTCGGGCGGCACGCTGACCACCGGCCTGACGACCGCTGGCACGCATGCCGGCGACGTGGCCGCGATGGGCGCGGACGCGGACGGCGAGGCCCTCTCGGCGTACTTCGCCGCGCTGCGGGCGGTCTCCGCCGACACCGACGTCACGGACTTCTTCGACGACGAGCCGTTCGTCGAGGTCAGCGACGCGGCCGACACCCGCAGCCACGACGCCGTCGTCGCGCTCGTCACCGCCGCGCACCGCGCGGCCAGCGCTGCGCCGGGCGACGTCGCCGCGGCCCTGCTGGATCTCCGGGTCACGCACGCCGACGGACTCGCCGGTCCGGACCTCGACTTCACCGCCCCCCGGGTGGTCGCGGACGAGGACGTGGTGGCCCTGCAGGCATCGCCCCAGGGTCCGGGTCTGCGGCCGGTGGCCGACGGATCGACGCCCCGGCTCTTCTGGTTCACCGCGCCGAGCGACTGAGGGGCCGGCGTGCGTCTCGTCATCGCCGTGGACGACCTTCCGTGCGAGGTCGAGGTGCCGCAGCACGCCGAGGCCGCGACCCTCGGTGACCTCGTCGCCGCCGGCGTGGGGGTCGTCCTCGCGCCGGGGGAGACCCTGTGGGTCGACGAGCACCGGTACGCCGCCGAGGACCTGCTCCGGGACGTGACCCTGCTCGAGGGGTCCCGGATCGGCCGTGAGCCGGTGTCACGGCCCGAGCCGCTGCGCGGCTGGGCGGCACTCGTCTCCGGGGGGCTGCACACCGGGACCGCCGTGGCCGTGCCGACCTCCCGACCGCTGACCATCGGCCGGTCCCCGCAGGCGGACCTGACGCTGGACTCCCCGAGCGTCTCGTGGAGCCACGTCAGCGTGGAGCGGGACGGGGAGGGGCTGCGGGTGCGAGACGCCGGCTCCACCAACGGCACCCTGGTGGAGGGGGTCGAGGTCGGTGAGGAGGGCGTCCTCGTCGAGTCCGAGGCCGTCGTCGTCGTCGGGGGTACGTCGATCTCGCTGCGCCGCGACCCGGGGGAGACACCCGCTCCGCCGCCGGGCTCGCTGCACAATCTCACCACCGCGGGCACGGCTCCGTTCAACCGGCCGCCCCGCCCCGGCCGGCCACCCGCACCCGAAGCGGTGCGGCCACCGGTGCACAAGGACCCGCCGCCGCCGTCCCGGTTCAGCATCGCCACCGTCGTCGGGCCGCTGCTGCTGGCCGCGGTGATGGTGCTGGTGATGAAGAACGCCAGCTACGCCCTGCTCGCCGCGCTCAGTCCGGTGCTCGGCGTGGGGATGTGGTGGGAGCAGAAGCGTCGCCGCAAGCAGGACATGGCCGAGGAGGACCTGCGCTTCGCCACCGCCCTGGACACGCTGCGCACCGACCTCGAGGAGGCCGCGGCAGCCGAACGGGCTCGACGGCGCGACGACGTACCGGACCCCGCCACCACGCTGCGCCGGGCCAGCCTGCCCACGACCCGACTGTGGCAGCGCCGTCCCTCGGCCGGCGACCTGCTCCTGCTGCACGCCGGGACCGGCGACGTGACCTGGGCGCCGCCGCTGGACAGCTCCGCCGGGCCGCGGCTCGAGTCCCAGGTCAGGGAGATCGTGGCGGCGACGCACATGCCCTCCGCCCCGGTCGAGGTGGACCTCACCGGCGCGGGGGTCGTCGGCATCGTCGGGGAACGCGCCGGGGCGCTGGCCGTGGCCCGCAGCCTGCTCTGCCAGGCGGCGGTGCACGCCGGCCCGGCCGACCTGACCATCGGGGTGTTCTGCGACCCCGGTCGCGACGAGGCCTGGTCCTGGACCACCTGGCTGCCGCACGTGCGTCGGCTCGGGGACGGTTCCGGCGGCCAGTGGGTCTCCGCGGACCGAACCCGCAGCGAGGGACTGCTGCGCGGCCTGCGCGACGGGGTGGACGCCCACCCGACGCCGGCCGTGCTGCTCGTCCTGGACTCCGACGTCCTCACCGAGGGCCGCGACGCCCCGGCCCGCACCCTGCTCGGCCACGGTCGGCCCCTGGGCGGCTCCTCGTCGCGCGAGCCCGCGACCCAGGTGTCCGGGATCGTCATCGCCGCGAACGAGGAACAGCTCCCGGCGGCCTGCACCGTGGTGCTGCGGGTGCGTCCGGACGCGGAGGGCACGCTCACCCGTCCCGACGAGCTCAGCAGCGTCGAGGACGTGGTCCTGGCCGGTGTCGACGTCGCCACCGCGCGGCGCTGCGCCCGAGACCTGGCCCGCTTCGACGACCCGGAGCTGGTGGTGCCGGGAGCGGCCCTGCCGGGACTGGTCCGGCTGCCCGGCCTGCTGGGGCTGGAGGAGCTGAGTGCCGAGGCGATCCGGACCAGCTGGTCCACCGCGACCGGGGTCTCCACGCCGGTCGGGCTCGGCGAGCACGGCCCGTTCAGCCTGGACCTGGTCCGCGACGGGCCGCACGGACTGGTCGGCGGCACCACCGGGTCCGGCAAGAGCGAGTTCCTGCGTTCGCTGGTCGCCGGGCTGGCGGCCCGCAACGACCCGACCCGGCTGACCTTCATCCTCATCGACTTCAAGGGTGGTGCCGCCTTCGCGACCTGCGAGCGGCTGCCGCACACCATCGGCACCGTCAGCAACCTCGACGAGCAGCTGGCCGACCGGGCTCTGCGGGCGCTCGAGGCCGAGATGGACTACCGGCAGCGGGTCTTCGCCGCGGCGGGGGAGGGCATCGACAACCTCGACGCGTACCTGGCCACCGATCCCGAGGTGCCGATGCCACGGCTGCTGCTGGTGGTCGACGAGTTCGCGATGCTCGCCAAGGAGTACCCGGACGTGCTGTCCTCGCTGGTCAGCGTCGCCGCGGTGGGCCGGACCCTGGGCGTCCACATGATCCTGGCCACGCAGCGCCCGGCGGGTGTGGTCAACGAGGACATCCTCGCCAACACCAACCTGCGGGTGGCGCTGCGGGTGCAGAGCCGCGACGACTCCGTCAACGTCGTCGGGGTCCCCACCGCTGCCGCGATCGGCCGCAGCCAGATGGGGCGGGCGTTCGTGAAGCTCGGCCAGGACGACATCACCCCGGTGCAGACGGCGCTGGTCACCGGCCGCTCCGAGGCGCAGCACGCGACGCTCGTCGACGTCCGGCCGCTGGCCTTCGGCGCCGACCCCGAGCGCAGGGCGGCTCCGGTCGACGAGGACGCGCCGGCCGACCTGGACCTGCTCATCGACGCGATCGTCGCCGCCAACGACGAGCTCGGCTACGCGCCACCGCGCCCGGTGTGGCCCGAGCCGCTCGGGGAGCGGGTGGAGCTGGTCGCGACCCGGTCCCGTGGCGCCGACGAGCCGCGGGCCGTCGGCGCGGTGGTGGGCTCGTCGGTGCAGGTCGCGCTCGCCGACGACCCGGACGGTCAACGTCAGCTGCCCGCCGGCTGGGACCTGGACCGCGGCAACCTGCTGCTGATGGGCATCCCCGGCAGCGGCACCAGCACCACGCTGGCCAGCCTCGCGCTCACCCTGACCACCGAGCACCACCCCGACGACCTGGACCTGGTGGTCCTCGACCTCGGGTCCGGGGACCTGGCGCCGCTGGCGCAGCTGCCGCACACTGCGGCGTACGTCGGGTCCGGCGCGGCCGCCCGCGAGCAGCAGGTGCGGCTGCTGAAGTACCTGCGCGCCGAGCTCGACCGCCGACGGGCCGGCGCCGGCCCGCACCGTCGCACCGTCGTCCTGGTCGACGGCCTGGCGGTGCTCAAGGAGGAGTACGACGACTTCGAGGGCATCAAGCTGCTCGACGGGCTCTACCGGGCCTGGTCGGACGGGCCCGAGGTGGGGCTGTGGTGCGCGGCGACGACGACCCGTGCCAAGGCGGTGCCCTCGGCGATCGACGAGGTCACCACCCAGAAGTGGCTGTTCCGGCTCGCCGACGCCTATGACTACGCCGCCGCCGGCGTCCCCGCGAAGTTCGCCCCGGCGGCCGTGGCCGGACGGTGCGTGATCGCCGAGACCCGGCTGCAGGCGCACGTGGCGACCCCGTCGTCGTCCCTGGTCGACGCCGTGGCGTTGGTCGCGGGACGCTGGGGGCCGGTGTCCGGCAAGCCGACCGTGGTCGGCCGGCTGCCGGGTTCGGTGACCGTGGCCGAGCTCGGGGTCCACGGCGAGCTGGGTGCCGAGCCGTGGCGGATCCCGATCGGGGTGCGCGAGTCCGACCTGGCGCCCGCCGTGCTGGAGTCCTACGAGGGTGAGCACGTGCTGGTCGCGGGCCCACCCCGATCGGGCAAGTCGACCCTGCTGCTGGCCATCGCCGAGACCCTGCGTGCCGGGGCGGCGGCGGCCGGCGTACCGCTCGAGGTGTGGGGTGCCGGGGGTCGTCGCTCGCCGCTCCCACAGGGTGGGCTCGACCGGTGCGTGATCCGTGACGACGGGCTGGCCGCGATGCTGGCCGCCGCCCGGGTGCACCCCGGTCCGCTGGTGCTGCTGGTCGACGACGCCGAGCAGTTCGAGGACGCCGACCAGGCGTTCGCAGGGCTGCTGGCGGCGCGGACCACCGGGCTGACGGTGGTCGCGGCCGGCCGGGCCGACGACCTGCGGTCGCTGTACAGCCACTGGACCAAGACCGTGCGCAAGTCCCGCTCCGGCGTGCTGCTCCAGCCCCACCTCGACTTCGACGGGGAGCTGCTCGGCGTCAGCCTCCCACGCAGCTCGCCGGTGCCGTTGACCGTGGGGCGTGGGTACCTGGCCGGCGGGGGAGCCGTGGAGCTGCTGCAGACGGCCATGCCGACAGCTGCCGGATGATCGTGATGAGAAGAACCGACGGACCGAACCGAGGAAAGGCATCACCGTGCTGAGCACCCGCACCGCCCACTCCCGATCCCGGCGAGGATCCCGCCTTCCGACAAGGGTTGCCGGCCTGGTCGCCGTCTCGGCGTTCAGCCTGGGTGGGCTGACGGCCTGCGGCGAGGACGAGCAGCTGGCCACCGCCGAGCAGGAGGGCACCATCGTCGGCGACGCCGTGCAGGCGCAGTCCGAGGAGGCCGGGACGGACATCACCACCGCGATCTCCGAGCAGCCGTGGGCCGGTGAGTCCGACGCCTACGTGACCGGCACCTACGACTTCCTGGTGGTCAACATCCGCACCGGCGCCTGCGCGAAGCTCGTCTTCGACAGCGACGAGCCGGGAGCCGACTACGAGATCGCGGAGACGTCCTCGTGCGGTGAGGTCGGCGACGACGTCGGCTAGCAACGCCTCCAGCTGAGGCGGTGGGGTGGCGCAGGTCGATACGGTGGCAGGGTGAGCATCTCACCCGAGATCGTGGCCGCCCTCGCCAGCGCACCGGACGGGTTGCTCCCAGCGCGCAACCAGATGGCGGTCTCGCTCGGCTGGCACATCATCCTGGCCTGCTTCGGGGTGGCGTTCCCTGCGATGATCTTCGTCGTGCACCTGCGCGGTGTGCGGCGCGAGGACGCGGTGGCGCTCGAGCTGGCCCGTCGGTGGTCGAAGGTCTCGGCGGTGCTGTTCGCCATCGGCGCGGTCTCCGGGACGGTGCTCAGCTTCGAGATGGGGCTCCTCTGGCCGGGCTTGATGGGGCGCTTCGGCGACGTGCTGGGGCTGCCCTTCGCCTTCGAGGGGCTCTCGTTCTTCATCGAGGCGATCTTCCTGGGGATCTACCTCTACGGCTGGGGGAGGATGCCACCGCGGCTGCACCTGATGATGCTGGTGCCGATGATGATCGCCGGGGTGGTCGGCACCTTCTGCGTGGTGGCGGTCAACTCGTGGATGCAGACGCCGACCGGTTTCCGGATCGTCGACGGCGAGGTGACCGACGTCCGGCCGTGGGCGGCGTTCTTCAACGACGGTGCGTTCCTGATGTTCGCCCACATGTGGGTGGCCGCCTTCATGGTCGTCGGGTTCCTGGTCGCCGGCGTCTACGCCGCGGGCATGCTGCGCGGACGACGGGACCGGCACCACCGGCTCGGTTTCCTGGTGCCGTTCGTGTTCGCGACCGTGGCGGCGCTGACCCAGCCGCTGGTCGGGCACGTGCTGGGCCTGCGAGTCGCGGAGACCCAGCCGGCCAAGCTGGCCGCCTTCGAGCTGGCGGACACCACCGAGCAGCCGGCGCCGCTGCGGATCGGCGGCATCCTCATCGACGGGGAGCCCCGCTTCTACCTGGAGATCCCCAAGATCGGCTCGCTGATCGCCCGCAACAGCTTCGACAAGCCGGTGCCCGGGCTCGACTCGGTGCCACCCGACGAGCTTCCGCCGGTGAACATCACCCACCTGGCGTTCCAGTCGATGATCGGCATCGGCTCCCTGCTCGCCGCCTCCGTGCTGCTGTTCTGGTTCCTGCGATGGCGGGGTCGCGACCTACTGGGGAACCGGTGGTTCCTGCGGTTCGTCGTCATCGCCGGACCGCTCGCCGTGGTCGCCCTCGAGGCCGGCTGGATCGCCACCGAGGTGGGTCGGCAACCGTGGATCGTCTACGGCGTGATGCGCACCACGGAGGCCGCCGGCGACAGTCCGTGGATCTGGTTCAGCCTTCCCATCACCGTCCTGCTCTACGCCGCGATGACCTTCGGTGCCGCCGTGGTGCTGCGGTCGATGGCGCGGCGCTGGCGGGCCGGTGAGGCGGGCCTGCCGAGCCCCTACGGCCCGGAGTCGCTCCGGCTGACCGACGCCGGGACGCGGGGGCGCAAGTGAGCGCGGAGCTCGCCGTCGCCGGTGCGCTCTTCGCCGGCGTGGTCTTCTACGCCGTCCTCGGCGGCGCCGACTTCGGGTCCGGCTTCTTCGACGCCACCGCCGGAGGCACCGTCCGCGGCGCTGAGGTGCGGACGCTGATCGATCACAGCATCGGCCCGGTGTGGGAGGCCAACCACGTGTGGCTGATCTACGTCCTGGTGATGTGGTGGACCGGCTTCCCCGAGACCTTCGCGGCGGCGATGAGCACCCTGGCCATACCGCTGCTGCTCGCACTGCTCGGGATCGTGCTGCGCGGCGCCGGCTTCGCCTTCCGCAAGTACGCCGCCACGCTCCGGCAGGCGCAGCTGTCCGGGGTGATCTTCGCGGGCTCGTCGCTGATCACGCCGTTCTTCCTGGGGGCCGCTGCCGGGGCGATCGCCTCGGGCCGGGTGCCGGCCTCGGGGCAGGGCGACCTGTTCGCCTCCTGGCTCACCCCGACCTCACTGCTCGGCGGGCTGATCGCCGTCGGGACCTGTGCGTTCCTGGCCGGGTCGTTCCTGACCTCGGAGGCGACCCGGTCGGGGAACGACCCGCTGGCCGAGCAGCTGCGCCGCAAGACCCTCCTGGTCGGCGGGGTGATGGGGGTCGTGGTGCTGGGGACCCTGCTGCCGCTGCGTAGCGACGCACCCACCCTGTTCGACGGTCTGGTGAGCCGGGCTGCGGTGCTGATCGTGCTCTCCGCGGTCGCCGGCACCGCGACGTTGGTCCTGCTCTGGCGGCGCCGGCCGGGCCCCGCCCGGCTGACGGCCTCGGCCGCGGTGGCCAGCGTCGTGCTCGGCTGGGGCGTCGGACAGTACCCCTGGCTGCTGGTCGACGAGGTGCGCATCGCCGACGCCGCCGGTGCCCCCGCCACGATGAGCGCGCTGCTGGTCGCCGTCGGCCTGGCCGCCGTGCTGGTGATGCCGGCGCTGGGCTACCTGTTCTGGCTCACCCAGAGCGAGCGCTGGAGCCACTAGCAGCGCCGGCACCGACGTCAGGTCGAGCTGCCGCTGGACGGTGTCGTGTCGGACTCGAGGGAGTCGGGCAGGTCCGGCGGGACGGCGTCGGAGCCGGGAGCCGGCGGCGGGCCGCCGGGCCCGCGGTCGCCGGGGACCGTCTCGCCCGGGACCGTCTCGCCCGGGACCGTCTCGCCTGGACCGTCTCGCCCGGGATCGTCTCGGCCGGGACGGATCCTCCCGGCACGTCGTCGCTGGCGGTGGCGTGTCCGACGGCGAAGCCGAGACCGCTCGCGACGACCAGGGCTGCGGCCGCGATGGCGAGGCCGAACCGGCGTACCCAGGAGGGGCCCGGCTCGGTGGTCGTCCTGGTCGGCCCGGTGTCGGTCTCGGGGGTCGGCGCGGTGGTGTGGCGCTCGTTGTCATCGGCGGGAAGCTGGGGGGTCTCGTTCATGGCGGGCTCCTGATCAGGTCGGCCCCGGGGACTTCTCCCGGGGGGTGACCCCGATCTTCACGGTCCCGGCTGAGCACTGCCCCGGGGCGACCTGTGAACTCCCTGTCGAACCGCGTCCAGGTGTCGCGCTGCCACGACGACTGCCGTGATGTCGGGCCGGTTGACGTCCTGGCCGATCACCGGTGGATCCAGCACCGCACGCACCGCGCCCTTGCCGGTGTCGAGGACCAGCGAGTCCGTGACGCGTACCTCCCTCACAGAAGCCAGCCGGGTGCTGCTCAGTCCCGGCGGCGGAACCGCTGCTCCAGCCGCCCGACGTCGATGTCGTGGGGCTGCGCCGGAACACCAGGGTCCGGCCCTCACCCACCTCCTCGTGGGTCGCGGGGAGCTCGCCGGCGATCCGCGAGAGCCACTGCTGACAGCTGGTGCCCAGCGCCCCGGCTCGGCCGCACCCGGCCCGAACCAGCGGCAGGAAGTCCAGGTCTGCCAGCGTCGATGCTCGCCGTACCACCATCGCCACCACCACCTCACGTCGCGGCGGTCGAGCGGACTCGCCTCGAGCAGCGACATCGCGAAGGCGGCCCGTTCCACCAGGTCACCTCGACGTTCCGCCACGATCTGCGACGCCGCGTCCTCCACCCAGGACAGCAACACCCAGGCACGGTCCCGGGTCAGCCCGTCCCCCCGGACCTGCGGCCCCACGGCTGCGGTCCAGGCCTCCGGATTCCCACCCAGCGAGCGGTCGACGTCATCGAGCCTCACCCGGCGTCGCTCCTCCTCGCCGGTGGGGGCCGTCGAGCAGTTCCTCCACGCTGACGGTCATCTCCCTTGGGACCGTGCCGCCAGTCGCACGCGGTCCGCCGCGGCGACCCCGCGTGCGCGTCGCCGACCCCCAGAGAGGGGTCGATCGTGGTCACCGTCGGAGGTCCCGCGCTCCGATCGGCCCCGGCACCCGGGACCGTCCACCTCGAGCCGGTGCCGCGCTCGACGGTGCCGCCCCGTCTGGTTCGGCAGGCGACGTACCCGGATCCGCGGCTGTCCGTAGTCGCTGGCCGATCGGTGGCCGCTCACTGGTCCACCATCTCATCGGTTGTCCCTGACGGAGCACCAACCCTGCCGCTCGCCTGCCTCGACGCCGAGCTCGGGTGCCGCTCTCCGAGGTCCAGCGCTCACCGCCTGCACCCCGCTCGGCAGCCCGGTCCAGCGAGTCGTCGCAGGCGCCGGTTCCGCGGTCCGCCGGCGTTGTATGTCGGTCGGGTGAACTCCGTCGGCGCGGAGCACCGAGCCCGGACGGTCGGTCTCGCGGACCCACGTCGGGGTGTCCGAGCCGGTCTCGAAGCAGCCGACCTCGTAGTGGGCCCGCGTTCCGATCCACCCCCGGCGGTCCGGCGGCGACGACCGCAAGGAAGAGACCCTGGCGCCGGCGGCGTTCCCGCCGACGTCGAGAGGGCCCCGTCGCGGAAGATGCTCACCACCGTGCGGTCGTGGCCGTCGAGGGCACGGACAGCGTCCAGGATCCCGGCCTCACGCTGGTGGCGATGAGCTGAGCGACCCAGGCGTGTCGGCTCGCCCGGGCCGGTGGCTGCTCACTTGTAGTCGAAGCTGTAGCACCAACCGAGCGCTTCGGCCGCCTCGATGCCGAGCTCGGGGTGTCGTTCGCGGAAATCGGCGACAGCCTTGTCCCCCATCCCTGCGGTGTCGGGCACGGTGAACCGCGCGTCGGACTCGTAGAAGTCGTCCTCCAGTTCATGCACGCGCTTGACCAGGTCGAGTCCGACTGACTCGCCGAACGTCGACACGAGTCGCTCGTCCTGCCGGTCCGGGCTGCTGTGTGTTCCCCACCCCGTCCACACGACGACGGCCCGGGTCACCGTCTCGCTGTTCAGCTCGCTCATCTCACCGACTCCACAGCACTGTCTCGACGTTCGTCCGAGGATCGACCGCGGTGATGGAGGTGACGTCCGGGTTGGCGGTCAGCGAGGGGAACTCCTTGGTCGCCCAGATGCTTTGCAGACGGACGCTGTCCTCCTGCAGCACCCGGACGTTGCCCCTGGCGCCGTCGGCGAACTGGCTCGAGGCGTTCTGCCACGCCTCGATCGAGCTCGGGAGGTTCCTGTCGTAGGTCGGCAGCTCGATGTGCCGGCTGCTCATGATGGTCTCCAGCGTCGAACCGCTGTTCTTCCCGACCCAGGTGGTCGCCGACGTGTCGGCACCACGGATCCCCGACCAGAACACGGCTTCGTCGGCTCCTGTGGCGAACGGGTTGGTGGAGCCAAGCAGACGGCCACCCACCGACTGCAGTCCGTGCGCCGCCGCGCCTCCAGCGCCGCCGAGGACGCTTCCGGTCGCAGTGCCGACCGCCGTGTGCGTGAGCAGGCCGTTGACGGTGTGGGGACCGGGCCCGGTCAGGTAGGAGCCGCCGCCGTAGAAGCCCCCCTCGGCCGCACCACCGGCAGCCCCCACCGCGACCGTGCTGCGCATTCCGGTGAGCCCGGCGCGGGACACCAGCGATCCCGCACCGAACCCGACTCCGCCTGCCGCACCGGCGACGGCGACCTGGCCCCAGTTGACCTCACCAGTGGTGGCCCGCTGGATGATGGTGTCGGCGCCCGCGGAGATGAGCATCAGACCGGCCGGACCACCGACGCCGGTCGCGATGAGGACACCACCGGCGATGACCATGGCGCCACCGGCGACGTACTCCCAGTTGTCGGACATCCAGTCGCCGGCGGCCGAGAGGGCGCCCGCGTGCTGGGCGGCGTACGCCGCGAGCTCGGCGTCGGTGACCGGGCGCAGGCCCATCGGGTCCAGCGCGTGCAGCGGGTCGTTGCCCGCGTAGGAGTAGGGGTTGCCGGCCCAGCCCGCACCCGGGGTCGGGTCGAGCGGGTCGACGGAGAGGAAGCCGCGGCTGGCCGGGTCGTAGACCCGCGCGCCGAGCCACTCCAGGCCGCCGACGCTCAGCTCGCCGGCCGCCCCGATCCCGAGCACCCCGGACAGGTCGGTCAGCGACCCCACGGCCCACGGGTCGGCGGCGAGCCCGTCGGCCAGCCCGTCGGCCGTGCCACCGGCCGAGCGGGCGGTGCGCCATCCCGGTGACAGCCAGGAGTCGCCCACCCCGGTGACCGGTCCGGCGGCCAGCACCGAGACGTCACCGGCCTGCACCGGCGTCGCGCCGTAGGAGGCAGCGGAGTCCCAGAAGATCTCGGTGTCGTCGACGCGCTCGAGCTCGGCCAGGGCGTCGACGTGCACGGCGGTACGTCGGCTGCCGCGGGCGTCGTGGTCGGTGACGGCGCTGAGCCAGCCGGTCCGGCTCCACGCCAGCTCGCGCGACGTGCCGTCCTCGGCGTCGACCCGGGTGCGACGCCCCACCGCGTCGTAGGTGTAGGTCCGACTGACCGCCGGGCCGGTGCTGGCGACCAGCTGACCGGCCGCGTCGTAGGCGTGATCGGTGGTGGCGCCGTCCACGGTCTCGGCCACCAGGCGACCGGCAGCGTCGTAGCGCCAGCTGACCACGGAGCCCCCGACGCGGGCCTCGATGAGCTGGCGTGCCTCGTCGTAGTCGTAGCCGGTGACGACGCCGTCGCGGTCCAGGCCGACCACGCGACCCTCGTCGTCGCGGTCGACGGCGGAATAGGTGAAGCCGTCACCGTCACCGACGGTGTGCGCGACGACCCAGCCGTCACGGTGCTCCCAGGTCTGGATGAGCCCGTCGGCGTTGGCCGCGACCAGCCGGCCGGAGGCGTCGCGCTCGAAGCTGGCGTACCCGAGGAGCGGGTGGTCCACGCCGGTCAGCCGACCGGCGGCGTCCCAGCGGTACGACGTGCGCGTGCCGTCGGGGGTGGTCATCGCGGTACGGCGGCCATCGGCGTCGTACTCCCACGACACGGCGCGGCCGTCGCGGGCGCGGCGGACCAGCTGACCGCGGGGGTTCCACTCCAGGACGTGCTCGCCGGCAGCACCGCCGTGACGGGTGTGGTCGGAGACGATCACCCGGCGGGCTCGGAGGTCGCGCTCGATCGAGGAGACCAGGGCCCCGTCGACGCTCACCGACGCGACGCGACCCGAGGGATCGAAGTCCCACGTGGTCGCCAGGCCGGTGGGGTCGGTCTGCGAGGTCTGGCGACCGGCGGCGTCGTAGCGGGCTCGGGTGACACGGCCCAGCGGGTCGGTCTCGGCGACGACGTGGTTCATCGCGTCGTACTCGCGTCGGGTCACGCCGCCGAGCGGGTCGGTGATGCTGGTGACCCGGCCGTGGGTGTCGTAGTCGTAGCGGGTGACGCCGCCGTTGCCGTTGACGACCTCGACCAGCTGGCCGGCGGCGTCGTAGCGGAACCGGCGTCGGCCGAGCCAGGTGTCGCTGGACTCCTTGACCCGGCCCGCGGCGTCGTAGGCGTAGCGCGCGGTGCCCGAGCCGGGCAGGTGCCGGGCGGTGACTCGGCCGCAGGCGTCGTGCTCGGTCCACGCCGTCTCCCCGGTGGGGAGCGTCTGGCGGACCAGGCGCCCGTCGGCGTCGTACTCGCGGGTGGTGCGCGCCCCGGTCGGGTCGACGACGGCGGCGAGGCGACCGCACCGGTCGTACTCGTAGCGGATCGTGGCGCCGGAGGGCCGGGTGACCTCGACGACCCGGCCCGCGGCGTCGCGTCGGGCCCGGGTGAGTCCGCCGGCGGCGTCGACGTACTCGACCGGACGCCCGCAGCGGTCGTAGCTGATCAGGGACTCGGCACCGTCGGCCTGCTCGGACGCGATCAGCCGGCCGAGACGGTCGAACCGGGTCGCGGCACTGGAGAGCCCGTCGTCGGCGCGGGCGGTGCCCAGCGCCCGGTCGGCGGCGACGCTCTGACGGCGACCGGTCGGGTCGATGGTGGCGACCACGCCGCCGGTCTCGTCGTGCTCCTGGACCCAGGTGGCGCCGTCCGGGGTGGTGGTGGCGGTGAGCCGGGACAGCGCGTCGCGGCTGAAGCGCCAGGTGGCGCCGTCGGGGAGCTCGACCGAGGCCAGGTTGCCGAGGTCGTCGTGGTGCCGGGTGATCGCGCGACCCAGCGGGTCGATGGTGCGGCTCTCCTCGCCGTGCTCGCCGTGCTCGACCTCGGTGCGGGCGCCGGTGGGGTCGACGGTGGCCGCGAGCCTCCCGGCAGCGGTGTGCTCGTAGCGCCAGGTGGCGCCGTCGGGGTCGCGCCGGGTCGCGAGCAGCCCGGTGGTCTCCTCGTAGGTGTAGCGGGTGCGGTGGCCCGACGGCGTCACCGCGGCGACCACGCGGCCGGCGTGGTCGCGCTCCAGTCGGGCGGTGTGGCCGTCGGCGTCGGTGGTCGCGACGAGCTCGCCGTGCTCGTCGTGGGTGAACGTGACCTCGACCCCGACCGGGTCGACGACCCGGGCGAGCAGCCCGTCGGCCCAGGTGAGGTGGGTGCGGCCGCCCTCGGGGTCCACGATCACCGAGGGGTGCCGGCTGATGTCGTCGGGGTAGCCGTACTCGGTGATGCCGCCGGACTCGGCGACCACGGTGACCAGCCGGTCGGCGTGGTCGTAGCCGTAGTTCAGGTCCGCCCCGGACGGCGTCACCGAGCGGGTACGCCGGCCGCGCGCGTCGTACTCGTGCACGGTCGCGGCGCCGTCGCGCTCGGTGACCAGCACCGGGTTGCCGTGGTTGTCGTAGCTGGTGGACTGGCGGTGCTCGTGGGCGTCGACCACGCCGACCAGGCGGCCACGGTCGTCGCTGATCCAGGTGTTGGAGCGTGAGCCGTCGGCGTCGGAGACGACCGTGACCCGGCCCGGCAGATAGGCGTAGCGGGTGACCCGCCCGAACGGGGAACGCTGCCGCAGCACCCGGCGGTGCTGGTCGTAGGTGTTCTCCACCTCGACCACACCGTCGGCGTCGACCACCGCGGTCACCAGAGCGGCTCCGGACGCGGGGTCCTCCCACCGGTAGCTGCGGGTGCCGAGCGGGCCGGTCGCGCCGACCAGACGGCCGCCCTCGTCGTAGGAGTAGCGGACCTCGCGCCCGTCGGAGGCGCGGACCGCGACGACGCGATCCTCGCCCCAGACCAGGTCGATCTGGCGCCCGTGGTGGTGGGCCAGCCGCACCAGACGGCCGTCGGTGTGCGTGAGCCGCACCTCGGTGCCCGGCCCGGTGGCGTAGGAGCCGAGCACGCCGGCGGGGGAGTAGTCCCAGGTCGTGCCGTCGTTGCCGGTGACCCGAAGCCCGTCCTCGGTGCGGGTCAGCCACAGGTTCGCGCCGGTGGCCCGGTCCCATCCGTCGCCGAGCCGGCCGAAGACGACGACGCGGCCGTCGGGGTGGACCATCCGGGCGGCGTCGTCGGTGAGGTCGAGCCGGGCCTCGGTGATCGAGGACCAGCCGAGGCCGAACGCGCCGCCGGCGGTGTCGAAGGAGTTGTAGGTCCGGGTCAGCGACAGGTGCCGGGTGGCGCCGGAGCAGGCGAGGTCGGTCTCGTTCTCCAGGAAGTTGCCGGTCGAGGTGTTCACCGGGTCGTCGGCGTACCCGGTGGTCGGCGGGTTGCCGAACGCGGTGGCCGGGTCGATGACGATGTCGTCGCGGGTGGCGTCGACCCCCTGGGCACGCAGCGCCGCCAGGATCGCGGAGTTGGCCAGCGTCGAGACCGCGCCGGAGCCGCCGGCCCGGGCGAAGGCGTCGGCGACGGTGAGCGCCCAGCGCACGTCCTCGTCGTTGGCGGCCAGGTACCGGTCGAAGCCGGTGAGCACGCCGTCGGCGCTGAGGGTGCCCCAGCGACAGCGGGACTGGAAGTCGCCGTAGGCGCCCCGGAGGATCGCGGGCTTGCTGCGCAGCGCCTCGTTCGCGTTCCGGGAACCGGTCGCGAAGGTCCGCAGGTCCTCGGGGCGGGCCGAGGAGGTCCCTCCACCACCCCCGCCACCGCCGGAGCCGGGTGACGGCGTCTGCCGGGGCGCCGACCGTGGGGGCGAGACCGGGATGTCGACCGGAGCGGCGGGCGCGCCGACCGGCGGGGTGTCCTCGCCGAAGAAGAAGTCGTGACCCTTCTCCAGGAAGTTGCGGTTCTCCCGCTCCCGCTGCCACTCGCGCGCGACCTGCCGGCGCTCCTGCTCCTTGCGCGCCTCCTCCGCCAGCCGGCGTACGCCGGTAGCGACCTCGCGGAGGCGATCGGCGAGCTCAGCGGCGTCGGCGCGCGCGGTGGACTGGTTGTCGCGAAACAGGTCGGCGAAGTGGCCCCGGAAGTCCTGGGCGGCCGTGGACTCCCACGCCCTTCGGGAGCCCGACTGCCCGGTGATCGTCGAGGCGGCGCCGTCGCACAGCGCGATCAGCCGTTCGGCCACGGCGTGGTCGAACGGCACGTCCTGCTCGATGGCGCCCAGATCAGCCACCACACACTCCTTGTTTCACGACGCCCCGTTGCCGCGCCGACCGTGACCCGGGATTCGGGACGGCCGTCGCGGTGGCTGCTGTGACGGACGAGCGGGGAGCCTCAGGCTCCGCCGCCGGCGCTGAAGATGTTCTGCGAGATCTGGTTGAGCTGGCCGCGGAGCTCCTCGAGCTCGGCCTTGGCCTTCTCCAGCGCCGCCCGGGTCTCCGGCCAGCTGGAGCTGCGGAACCGCTCGGCGAGCGGGCCGTCCCACACGTTGGGGTCCGAGAGGGTGCGACCTTGGGAGTCCAGCTGGCTGATCTGGTCGGTGAACCCACCGTTGATGATCGCCTGCATCTGCTGGATCGCCGACTTCGCCTGCTCGGTGGACAGTACTCGAGACATCAGGTCCCCTCGTGTTCTCCGGCCGGGCGTCCGGCCGGGTGGTGGATGGTCATGGATGGAGCTGATCGACCGTACGGAGACCTACCCCGAGCGGCGAAGGTAAAACTACCGGTTCGGACCGGGCGACCGGATCGCGGTCCCGAAAGGACGACCGCTGATCAGCCGCCCCGGGTGACGATCGCGAAGGAGTTGCTCGCGAGGTCGGTGAAGTTGCCGACCCGGGCGGCCACGAAGCACTGCGGTGCGACGGTCAGCGCCGTCACGACCAGTCCGTCCGGGGACACCGCCAGCGACCCGCCGCAGCCGTCGCCGAACCGGATCCCGTCCTCGCCACCGGCGACCGCTTCCAGCACGCTGGAGGCGTTGCCGACCGCCGGGCTGCGGTACAGCGGGTTCAGCTCGTCCCGACCGCTGGGCCAGACCGGGTACAGCACCAACCGCAGGGTCCGCTGGCTGACCGTCCGCGGCGGGGCGACCACGTCGATGCCCTGCAGCCGCTGGACGGGGTACGCCGGCCCGCTCAGCTCCGGGTCACCGACGGCCGTGGTCGTGGCCGCCGCGGCCCCGTCGAGCCACTCCTGCAGGGCGCCGGCCGCGTCCGGGTCGTCGAGGGTGAGCGGGACCCTCGCCGTGATCGACACGGTGCCCTGCGCCGGAACCGGTCCTGGATCGAGGCTCCAGCCGCACGGCGCGCTCACCCCGGTCACCGAGGGCAGGTTCGGCCGCTGCTGCCCGCCCGGCCACTCCGGCACGGCGCAGGTGTCGTCGAGGCCGGGGACGATCTCGAGGAACGGTCCCGTCAGCGGGGCGTTCTGGGCGGCGTAGGTCACCGTCAGCTCCACGGACTCGCCGGCCGGGTCGTAGGTGGCGGCGCGGCTGACGGTCAGACCGCTGGGGACCGGCGGATCCTGCTGGGAGGCGGTGACCGCCGGGCCGGACGCCGGCTCCGAGGCGGGGTCGGGGGCGTCGTCCCGCGTGCCCACGAACAGCGTCACCCCGGCGACCACCAGCACGGCGCCGGCGATCACGGCGATCACCCGGGGCTCGCGCCACCACGGGCGGGGGACGACTGCCTGGTCCCGGTGCTGGAGGGTCGCGGCCCGTCGCTCGGCGGCGACCCGCTGCATCGGACGCAGCAGGGTGGCGGGTCCGGGCGCTCCCAGGTCGAGGGGCGCCTCGTCGCCGGGGGCGTCGGAGGCGTCGTCGGGGTCGCGAGCGACAGGTGACTCGTCGACCTCGGGCACCCACCCCTTGACCATGGTGGCCGGACCTCGCGCGCTGGCGAAGTCCTGCGGCGGCTGCTGGGCGGCCAGGGCCGGCAGCCCCTCGAGGTCGGCGACGAGCCCCCGCAGCGCAGCGGCCGCCCGTGCCGCCGAGGGGCGGGCAGCGGGATCCTTGGCGAGCAGCTGCTCCAGGGAGTCCCACACCGCGTCCGGCACCGACAGCCGGGGCGGCTCGCTGACCACGTGGCGGTGCGCGATCGTGTAGTCGGTGCCCGGGCCGGCGTACGGCGTGCGCCCGGCGAGCAGCTCGTAGAGCAGGATGCCGACCCCGTAGACGTCGGCCGGCAGGTCGCACTCGCCGGTGACCAGCAGCTCGGGCGCCATGTAGGCCGGCGTCCCCAGCAGCCCGGTCGTGCTGCGGGCACCGTCGGCGACGATCCGGGCGATGCCGAAGTCGGTGAGCCTCAGCCCTCCCGGGGCCAGGTCGCGCCAGCCCTCGGTCAGCAGCACGTTGTCGGGCTTGAGGTCGCGGTGCAGCACGCCGGCGTCGTGGGCAGCGGCGAGCCCGTCGAGGACCGCCGCCGCGACCCCGACGGCGAGCGCCGGGGACAGCGGGCCGTCCTGGGCCAGCACGTCGCGCAGCGACCCGCCGTCGACGAAGTCCATCACGATCGCCAGTCGCTCACCCTCCACGACCAGGTCGCGCACCGCGACGATGTTCGGGTGCCGCAGCGAGGTGAGGATCGACCGCTCCCGAAGGAAGCGGTCGACCAGGTCGCGGTCCGCCACGTGCTCGGAGCGCAGCAGCTTCGCGGCGACGACCTCGTCGGTGCGCCGGTCGAGCGCCCGCCACACCTCGCCGGCGGCGCCACGTCCGTGACGCTCCAGCAGGCGGTAGCCAGCCCCGAGGGCGTCCTCGAGGCCGTCGGTGTGCGCCACGGTGTCTCCCGATCCTCCAGCTCGCGGGGCTGCGGCCGCCCGCAGGCTACCCGACCCGGCGGCGGCGGCCGACCAACGGCTGGGTCATGACGAGGGCACGTCGCGGCGGCGGAAGGTCAGCAGCGACGGCACCACCGCCACCGCCAGCAGCCCACCGAAATAGGTCGCCCCGTCGGCGCGGGTCACCCGCGTGACGCACTGCGGGGGCACGCTTCCGTCGTCGGTGAAGCACTCCTGCCGTTCGTAGGCGATGAACTCGACGCCGTCCAGCAGGACCGCGGCACCGTTGTTCTGCGGCAGCCAGCGCTCGTACCCGGCGAACCCGACGATCGTCAGCAGCAGCGGCGCCACCAGCGCCGCCGCGAAGAGCACTCCCAGCGTGGCGACGGTGCTGCGGAAGAGCATCGTCAGCGCGTAGCCGCCGATGCCGGCGCCCGTCGCCAACAGGACCGCCCACAGCGCCTGCCAGGCGACCAGCCGGAACGTCCCGTCGGCCGTCGGCAGGTCCCGCAGGCTCGCGGTCAGCCAGATCGCCGACCAGAACCCGACCAGCACCACGGTCGAGAGCACCAGCCCGACGACCAGCAGGGCGAGCGCCTTGGCGGTCCACACGCGCAGCCGTCGGGGCTGGAAGAGCAGCTGGTTGCTCATCGACCCGGTGTTCCAGTCGTGGCCGACGAAGGTCGTGCCGGCCAGCAGCAGGACCATCGCCAGGATGACCGCGATCGCGACGGAGGTGCCGTCCTCGGCCACCTGGCGTACGTCGAGGGCGAAACGGTTGGTGTACCACTCGACCTGAGGCAGCACGTACTCCTCGCAGGTCGCCTGCACATCTGCGTCCGGCGGTACGCCGTACCGCCGCGGTCGGTCGAGGCATCGCTGCAGCTCACGCTGCACGTCCTCGCTCCGGATCTCCTCGGCCACCTGCTGCTCGACCCGCTGCAGCTCGGCCGCATCGACCGGGCGGGTGCTCCACAGCGTCACCGCGACGACCAGTGCGGGCAGCACCAGCGCTGTCAGGATCAGCAGCAGCACCGCACGCCGCCACCGCAGCCGGGTCAGCTCGACGCGGAGCAACCGGATCATCGGCCCGCCTCGGTCGTCGGCGTACCGCCGGGCTGCTCGGGAGACCCACCGAGGGTGTCCGCGGAGGTGAGGTCGAGGAAGACCGACTCCAGGTCGCGCCGGACCGGCGTCAGCTCGGTCAGCCACAGCCCCGCCTCGCCCAGCAGCCGCGAGATCTGCTCGGGTCGCCCGGACTCCACCAGCAGGTGACCGGCCGGCCCCGGGTGCCCCGCGACCCGCGAGGTGATCAGTCCGGCCGGATCGAGCACCGCCTGCGCCGCGGCGAGGTCCAGCACCCCGACCCGGTAGGCGGTGCCGACGCCGAGCAGGTCGTCGACCCGGCCGCTGGCCAGCAGCCGCCCGTTGCCGATGATCGTGGCCGAGGTGCACACCTGCTGGACCTCGGCCAGGATGTGCGAGCTCAGCAGCACGGTCACCCCGGTCTCACCCAGGGTGCGCACGGTGTCGCGGATCTCGCGGATCCCGGCCGGGTCCAGGCCGTTGGTGGGCTCGTCGAGGATCAGCAGCGCGGGCTCCTTGAGCAGGGTGGCGGCGATCGCCAGCCGCTGCTTCATGCCCAGGGAGTAGGACTTGTACCGGTCCCCGTCCCGTCCGGTCAGGCCCACCGTCTCGACGGCTGCGGCGACCCGGCCGGCCGGCGCCCCGATGGACCGGGCCAGCAGCAGCAGGTTCTGCCGGCCGGTGAAGTGGGGTGCGAACTTGGGCGACTCGACCACCGCGCCCACCCGGTCGACGACGGCGGGGAGCTCGGCGGGCACCGGGCGGCCGAAGAGCCGCATGGTGCCCCGGGTCGGCCGGGCCAGGCCGAGCAGCATCCGGATCGTGGTGGTCTTGCCCGATCCGTTCGGGCCGAGGAAGCCGTGCACGCCGCCGGCCGGGACCGCCAGGTCGAGGCCGTCGACGGCGATCCGCAGACCGCCGCGCCGAGACCGGAACTCCTTGTGCAGCCCCGTGGTCTCGATCACCAGGTCGTCTCGTGCGTCGTCCACCCTCGCTACCTCCCGGGCATGACCGGCCAGCCGGCGGAAGGCGCGGGGCCCCGAGCAGGTCGGGACCGTGCCGATCCAAGCAGGCGCGCCTCGGCTGCGGGTGACGGCGCGCGGATCAGCGGCCCGGCGTCACCAGCTCGATGCGCGGCGCCCGCGGCGGCTCGGGCCGCGGCTCGTAGTCGGGGGTGGGCTCGTAGGGCTCCCAGGCCAGCATCTCGGTCAGGTGCCTGCGAAGCCGGGGGAGCACCTCGGCGACCGGGACGTCACGGCCGGTCTCGGCGCTGAGCGAGGAGACGCCGGCGTCGCTGATCCCGCACGGGTCGAAGCGGTCGTACCAGCCGAGGTCGACGTCGCAGTTCAGCGCGATGCCGTGCATCGTCACCCCGCGGCTGACCCGGATCCCGATCGCGCCCAGCTTGCGTTCCGGACCTCGGTCGTCGGCCCGCATCCACGCGCCGCTGCGGCCGGGGACCCGGGCGGTGGTGACCCCGAAGTCGGTGCAGGTGGCGATCATCGCCTCCTCCATCCGGCGGACGAAGTCGACCACCTTCACGTGGTCCGGGAGGGGCACGATCGGGTACGCCACCAGCTGTCCCGGCCCGTGGAAGGTGATCTTGCCACCGCGGTCCACGTCGATCACCGCGGCCTCGCCGGGGTCGACCGGCCGCTCGTGGTCATCGGTGCGCTTGCCGCAGGTGAAGACCGGGGGGTGCTCGAGCAGCAGCACGGTGGGCGGCTGCTCGCCGGCGACGACCCGGGTGTGCACCTCGCGCTGGAGGTCCCAGGCCCGCAGGTAGTCCACGGCCTCGCTGCCGAGGCCGATGGTCTGGAACCGGGTCTCGCTCACGCGCCGAGACTACCCGCGCGGCGATGGTGGCCGCCTGGGGCTGTGGAGGAGCTCAGCGGGCCGCTCCCCGCCCGGGGTAGAACAGGGGCGATGACCCTGTCCCGCTGGCTGCTCGTGGTGATGTGCACGTCGATCCTGGCGATCGGCGGGGTCGGCGTGCTCGCCTGGCGGGCCGGCGAGCTGCCGGTCCTCGGCACGGGTACGCCGGCCTCAGCGTCCGCGGGCGCTGCCTCGGTGCGGCCGGAGGTGCGGGCCGCGCAGATCCTGCACGGCTGGGACGTACGCCGGTCCCGGGCCTGGGCCGCCGGTGACGGGCCGGCGCTGCGGCGGCTGTACACCCCGACCTCGTCGGCCGGCCGCCGGGACGTGGCGATGCTGCGCGCGTGGAACGACCGGGGGGTCCGGGTCGACGGCTGGGCGGTGCAGCTGATCTCGGTCCAGGTGCGCACCAGCACCCCGGACCGGCTGGTGCTGCGGGTGATCGACCGGATGGTCGGCGGCCGGGTGACCGCCGGCAGGGCCAGCGTGCAGCTGCCGCGGGACCGGCCGTCGCGGCGCACCGTCGAGCTGCGGCGGGGTTCACCGCGGTCGTCGTGGCGGGTGCACTCGGTCCGGTCGGCTCACCCGAGGCCGGCTCGCAGCACCGCGTCGACGTGGCGGTCCCGCACCTCGTAGCCCGACTCCTCCAGTGCCGCAGGCCGCACGTTGACCGACCCGAGCAGCTCCGGCGACATCGGACCGGCGGCCACCCTGAGCACCGGTGAGGGGACGGTGGCGAACGACGGTCGATGCAGCGCCGAGGCGAGCGACCGGGTGAACTCGGCGTTCGTCGGCTGCTCGGAGCAGCACAGGTTGATCGGGCCGTCGGCGCTGGGGTGCTCGGCCAGGTGGGCCACCCCGCCGACCCAGTCGCGCAACGAGATCATCGGCATGTGCTGGCGACCGTCCCCGAGCTTCCCGCCGAGGCCGAGCTTGAAGAGCAGCCGCAGCTGCTTGAGCGGAGGGCTGCGCCGGTCCATCACCGGCGAGGTCCGCAGGATGCAGACCCGCGACCCCGCCTCGACGGCCGGGTCCGCTGCGGCCTGCCAGTCCCGGGTGACCTCGGTGAGGAGGGCATGACCGCGGCTGTCGGAGGCCTCGGTGAGCACCTGGTCGCCGTGGTCGCCGTACCAGGCGATGCCGTTGCCGGCCAGGAACGCCGGGGTCGACGAGGCCTCGGCGATCGCCCGGGCCAGCACCGCAGTGGTGGTCACCCGGCTCTCACGCAGCTCGCGGGCCCACTTCTTGGAGTGCACGTTGCCGGCGGTGGGGGAGCCGGCCAGGTTGACCACCACATCGGCCGACTCGATCACCGCCCGGTCGTAGCTGCCGGCGTAGGGGTCCCACGTCGACTCGTCGGGGGCCGAGGTGGACCGCCGGGTGAGCGCGGTGACCGAGTGCCCGCGACGGACCAGCTCGTCGGTCAGATGGGTGCCGAGGAAGCCGGACGCGCCGGCCATCACCACGTGGAGAGACATGCCGCCACCCTGTCACGCGGCCGGAAACCACCCGGACAGCACCTGGACGAGGGGCCACCGGAGTGCCGAACGGGCGGGAGCAGCACCAGCTGCTCCCGCCCGTCCGACGAGTGCCGGGCGCCGCCCGGCGTGGTGCTCAGACCTCGAACTGCCCGGCCTCGAGACGCGCCTTCACGTCGGAGAGGAAGCGGGCGGCGTCGGCGCCGTCCACGATCCGGTGGTCGTAGGTCAGTGCCAGGTACACCATCTGCCGCACCGCGATCGTCTCGCCGAGGTTCGGGTCGTCGATCACCACGGCCCGCTTCACCACCGCGCCGGTGCCCAGGATCGCCACCTGCGGCTGGTTGATGATCGGGGTGTCGAACAGGGCCCCCCGGCTGCCGGTGTTGGTGAGGGTGAAGGTGCCACCGGACAGCTCGTCGGGACCGATCTTGTTGCTGCGCGTGCGCTCCGCGACGTCGGCGATCTTGCGGGCCAGACCCGCGATCGACAGGTCCCCGGCGTCCTTGATGACCGGCGTCAGCAGCCCCTTCTCGGTGTCGACGGCGATGGCGAGGTTCTCCCGGTCGTAGTAGGTCACCTCGCCCTTCTCCATGTCGACCCCGGCGTTCACGGACGGGTACTGCTTGAGGGCGTCGATCGCCGCCTTGGCGAAGAACGGCATGAACGACAGCTTCACGCCCTCACGCTCGGCGAACTCGGCCTTCACCGAGTTCCGCAGCCGCGAGATCGAGGTGACGTCGACCTCGACCACGGTGGTGAGCTGGGCAGCGACCTGCAGCGACTCGACCATCCGCTGGGCGATGATCTTGCGCAGCCGCGACATCTTCTCGGTCTTGCCGCGCAGCGGGGAGGGGCTCTCCTTCGAGGCCGGGGCCTTGTCGGAGGAGGCGCCGGAGGGGGCGGACCCGGCCGAGGCCGCTGCCGGCTGCTCGGCGGGCTCGGACTTCTTCTTGGCCGCGTCCAGCACGTCCTGCTTGCGGATCCGGCCGCCGACCCCGGTGCCCTCGACCGTCGACAGGTCGACGTCGTGCTGGGTGGCGAGCTTGCGGACCAGCGGGGTGACGTAGCCGCCGTCCCCGGAGCCGCTCGGCGAGGAGGTGGAGGGCGACTGGGCGGTGGGCGCCGCCAGCGAGTCGTCGGTCTTGGCCGAGGACGAGGAGGCCTTCGCGGGCTGCTCCTTCTTCTTCTCCTCCGGCTCCTTCTCCTTCTTCTCGGCGGGCGCCGACTGCTTGGCCTTCTCCGGCTCGGGCTCCGGCTCGGGCTCGGGCTCGGGCTCGGGCTCCGGCTCGGGCTCGGACTCGCTGGAGTCGTCCGAGGCGTCACCGATGATGGCGAGCTCGGCACCGACCTCGACGGTCTCGTCCTCCTCGGCCTTGATCTCCAGCAGGGTGCCGGCGACCGGCGAGGGGATCTCGGTGTCGACCTTGTCGGTGGAGACCTCGAGCAGGGCCTCGTCGACGGCGACCTCGTCGCCGACCGCCTTGAGCCAGCGGGTCACGGTGCCCTCGGTGACCGACTCGCCCAGGGCGGGCAGCGTCACCGGCGTACCGCCGCCACCGCCGGACTTCTTCGCCGCCGGCTTCTCCTCGGTCTTCTCGGGCTCGGGCTCCGGCTCGTCCGCGGAGTCCTGCTCGTCGGCCGAGTCCTCGGGCTCGTCGGCGGAGTCGTCGGACTCCTCAGCGGACCCGTCAGACTCCTCGGACCCCTCGTCGGAGGAGCCGGACGACTCGCCCTCGTCGCCGATCATCGCCAGGATGGCGCCGACCTCGACGGTCTCGTCCTCCTCGGCCTTGATCTCCAGCAGGGTGCCGGCGACGGGGGAGGGGATCTCGGTGTCGACCTTGTCGGTGGAGACCTCGAGCAGCGGCTCGTCCACCGCGACGGAGTCGCCCACCGCCTTGAGCCAGCGGGTGACGGTGCCTTCGGTGACGGACTCCCCGAGTGCCGGGAGGTTGACTTCGGTGGCCAATGCTTTTCCTTCGCTCGGTCGAGTAGTGCGATCTGTCGAATCAGGAGTGGGCGTGCAGCGGTTTGCCCGCCAGGGCGAGGTGGGCCTCGCCCAGGGCTTCGTGCTGGGTCGGGTGGGCGTGCAGCAGGGGTGCCACGTCCTCGGGGTACCCCTCCCAGCCGTAGATCACCTGGGCCTCGCCGATCAGCTCGCCGACGCGGTCGCCGACCAGGTGGACGCCGACCACGGGGCCGTCGGTGCGTCGGACCAGCTTGACGAAGCCGGAGGTCTTGAGGATCTGGCTCTTGCCGTTGCCCCCGAGGTCGTAGGTCACCGTCTCGACGTTGTCGTCGCCGTACGTCGACCGCGCGGTGGCCTCGTCGAGACCGACCGAGGCGACCTCGGGGTGGGAGTAGGTGACCCGGGCGATCGCGGTCTCGTCGATCGGCGTCGGCTCGAGGCCGGCGATCTGCTCGGCCACGAAGATGCCCTGGGCGAAGCCGCGGTGGGCGAGCTGGAGCCCGGGGACGATGTCGCCCACGGCGTAGACCCCGTCGAGGTTCGTGCGGCAGCGCTCGTCGGTCAGCACGAAGCCCCGGTCCATCTCGACACCCTGCTCGTCGTAGCCCGAGTCCCTCGGTGACCGGGCCGCGCCCGACCGCCACCAGCAGCAGCTCGGCCTCGATCACGTCGCCGCCCTCGACGGTCACCGCGACCCCCTGGTCGGTCACCTTGACGCTCTGGAACGGGGTGCCGGTGCGGAAGGCGATCGTGCGCTTGCGGAACGCGCGCTCCAGGGCCTTGGAGGACGCCTCGTCCTCGACGGCGACCAGCCGGGGCAGCGCCTCGATGATCGTCACCTCGGCGCCGAAGCTGCGCCAGACGCTGGCGAACTCGCAGCCGATCACCCCGCCGCCGAGCACCACCACCGACGACGGCACCGCGTCCAGCCGGATCGCCTGCTCGGAGGTGATCACCCGCTCACCGTCGATGTCGAGGCCGGGCAGCGAGCGCGCGTACGAGCCGGAGGCGAGCACCACGTGCCGACCGGTGTGGGCCGTGCCGTCCACGGTCACCTCACGAGGCCCGGTCAGCCGACCGGCACCCTCGATCACGGTGATCCCGCGGGACTTGATCAGGCCACCGAGCCCCTTGTACAGCCGGGAGACGACGCCGTCCTTGTAGGCGTTGACGCCGGCCATGTCGATGCCCTCGAGCGTGGCCCGCACCCCGAACTGGGCGGAGTCCCGGGCGGCGTCGGCGACCTCGGCCGCGTGCAGCAGCGCCTTGGTGGGGATACAACCCTGGTGCAGGCAGGTGCCGCCGACGGGTCCCTTCTCCACCAGGCCCACGGACAGGCCGAGCTGGGCGGCGCGCAGAGCGCACGCATACCCCCCCGAACCTGCACCGAGGATGAGTACGTCGAAGTCGGCCTCGGGCACGCTGATCCTTCCGTGAGTGGAGTGCTGCGCGCCCATCCTTGCACTTCTCGTGCCGGTGTCCACACCACCCTGGGCGGCCGTGGGCACCCCCGGCTCGCGGGTCCGGGCGCGGCACCTGCGCAGCCGGCCGTGCAGGCATTGGGCAGACTAGGGGCCATGGGATGGCTCGACCGGTTTCGGCGCAGCGGTGGTCCGAGGATGCGCAAGCCCGCAGGTGACGGGCTGCGCAGCGGGTCGACGACGGTGCGTGCCTCGACCAAGGTCGACGAGCAGCACCTCACCGAGTTCGTGACCTCCCGTCGCGGCGTGGAGGGCTTCGTGGAGCCGCGCACCGCGGTCAGCGACGTGACCCTGCTGCTGGTCGCCCACGACGGCGAGTGGACGCGGCGCCGGGTCCCCTCGGTGCAGTGGGCGCACACCTTCGCCAACAAGCACCAGGTGCCGTCGTACGACGCCGCGGTGGTCGGCATCCCGCAGCGGATGCGGGACTACAACCGCCGCCGCAAGCAGCAGGGCTACTGACCCCGACCCAGCTCAGCCGGCGAGCGAGCGGGCGTACTCGACCAGGCTGGCCACCGCGACGCCGGTGCCGCCGGCGGTGACGTGCCCGACCGGGGAGCCCGAGTTGAACCCGGGACCGGCGATGTCGATGTGCGCCCAGGGCCGGCCGCCGGTGAACTCGCGCAGGAACGCCGCCGCGAACAGCCCGCCACCCCACCGGACCCAGTCGTGCTGGGCGAGGTCGGCGATCTTGCTGCTGTGGATGCGCTCGGTCATCTGCTCCGGGATCGGCATCGGCCAGGCCAGCTCACCGGCGGACTCGGCCGCGGCGAGCACGCCCCCCACGATGTCCTCGCTGCCCATCACCCCGGCGACCCGGTCGCCGAGCGCGACCACCATCGCGCCGGTCAGGGTGGCCACGTCGACGATCACGTCGGGCTGCTGCTCGACCGCCCGGCCCAGCGCGTCGGCCAGCACCAGGCGTCCCTCGGCGTCGGTGTTGAGCACCTCGACCGTGGTGCCGCCGTACATCGTCAGGACGTCGCCGGGCCGGATCGCCGAGCCGGAGAGCATGTTCTCGGCCATCGGCACGAAGGTGCTCACCTTGACCGGCAGACCCAGCTCGGCGATCGCGAAGGTCGCCTGGACCACGGCGGCGGCGCCGGCCATGTCGGACTTCATCTCGTGCATGCCGCTGGCCGGCTTGATCGAGAGACCGCCGGAGTCGAAGGTGATGCCCTTGCCCACCAGGGCGAGGTGCTGGGTCGCGCCCTTCGGCGCGTAGCTGATCTCGACCAGCCGGGGCGGCGCGTCCGAGGCGGCCCCCACACCGAGGATGCCACCGCAGCCCAGCTCGGCCAGCTTCACCTCGTCGTGCACGGTGATGCTCAGCTTCGGGGCGCCGCGACCCTTGGTGAGCTGCTTGCCCTGCTCGGCCACCTCCTCGGCGAAGGTCGGGGGCCGCAGGTCGCCGGGTGCGGTGTTCACCCAGTCACGGGTCCGGGCCACCGCCCGGGCCACGACCTGGGCGTCCGCGAACGCCGCGGTGGTCTCCTTCTTGCGGGCGGTGGCGGAGAGGACGACCAGGTCACCGACGTGCTCACGGGCACCGTTGCCGTCGTCCTTCTTGTAGCGGGTGAAGGTGTAGCCACCCAGCGCGTAGCCCTCGGTGGCGGCCCGGACCAGCTCGGGGGTGTCGGCGGGCAGCGCCAGCGACACCGAGGAGGAGTTGGTCAACGCCCGCGCCGCCGCGCCGGCGGCGCGACGGACCGAGCCCGCGTCGGTGGCCTCGCCGAGCCCGACCAGCACCAGCAGCGGCGAGCTGATCGCGCCGCCGGTCGGCACCTTGACCACCTCACCGGCCTTGCCCTTGACGCCGAGGCTGGCCAGCAGCGGGTTCAGCTTGCGACCGTAGGCCTTGGCGACGTCCTCGCCGCCGGGAGCCAGGGCCACCCCCTTCGCGGCGGACACGACACCGACGACGACGGCGTCGGTCTTGGTCTTGGCGGGGCTGGCATGGCGCAGGGTGAAGGTCGTCACCGTCGCAGGATAGTGGGCGGTGCGTCGGCGTCGGACAGCCGTCGTGGCCGGCTCCTGTAGGTTGCCCGCCATGGCCGGCCAGGACGCGTCCCACGACCCCACGCCCGCGGTGGAGCAGCCCGCACCGCAGCTCTCCCCCCTGCACGAACGCCACGTCGCGCTGGGTGCCAAGTTCGCCGACTTCGGCGGCTGGTCGATGCCGCTGGAGTACGCCGACGGGGTGGTGAAGGAGCACACCGCGGTCCGGGAGGCGGTCGGCATCTTCGACGTCAGCCACCTGGGCAAGGCGATGGTGGTCGGTGCCGGCGCGGCCGCCTACGTCAACGCCACGCTGAGCAACGACCTGGCGAAGATCGCCCCCGGCAAGGCGCAGTACACGTTGTGCTGCGACGACGAGACCGGGGGCGTCGTCGACGACCTGATCGTCTACTACCACGACGACGAGCACGTGCTGCTGGTCCCGAACGCGGCCAACACCGCCGAGGTGGTCCGCCGGCTGTCCGCGCAGGCGCCCGAGGGTGTCGCGGTCACCGACCGGCACCGCGACTACGCGGTGCTCGCCGTGCAGGGCACCCGGTCCGACGAGGTGCTCGAGGCCCTGGGGCTCCCGGTCGGGCACGAGTACATGAGCTTCGTCGAGGCCGAGTTCGACGGGTCCGGCGTGGTGGTCTGCCGGACCGGATACACCGGCGAGCGCGGCTACGAGCTGATCGCGGAGAACGACGGCGCCGGCGCCCTGTGGGACGCCCTCCTCGCCGCCGGCGAGGAGCACGGCATCCGGCCGTGCGGGCTGGGAGCGCGGGACACGCTGCGCACCGAGATGGGCTACCCGCTGCACGGACAGGACCTCTCGCTCGAGGTGACGCCCAACCAGGCCCGTCTCGGCTGGGCGGTGGGCTGGAAGAAGGAGGCGTTCTGGGGTCGCGACGTCCTGGTCGCGGAGAAGGAGGCGGGTCCCACCCGGATCCTGCGGGGCCTGGTGGCGGTCGGCCGCGGCATCCCACGACCGCACATGAGCGTCAGCCTGACCCCGGACGTGCTGCTGGGTGAGATCACCTCGGGCACGTTCTCGCCGACCCTGCGCAAGGGCGTCGGCCTCGCGCTGCTGCCGAGCTTCGTCGACAAGGACGCCGAGGTGGGCGTCGACATCCGGGGTCGCCGCGAGATCTTCCGGCTGACCCCGCCGCCGTTCGTCGACCCGTCCGTCCGGGAGTCCTGAGGATGGCCAGCCTGCCCGACCAGCCGTCCACGTTCCGGCCGCCGACGCCCGAGGAGCGGCCCTGGCGCTGGCGGCTGGAGAACAGCGCCGGCGACGAGGTCGAGGCCGGACCCGAGCACGACCGGCAGCGCTTCGCCACCCAGGGTGACGCGGAGTCCTGGGTCGGGGAGGTCTGGGCCGAGCTCGCCGAGGTCGGGGTGGATGCGGTGACGCTGTTCGAGCACGACCGGCTCGTCTACGGCCCGATGTCGCTCCACCCGTGAGGGACGCAGCACCGGTTCCGGCAGGTGGACGTCTTCTCCGACCAGCCGCTGCTCGGCAACCCGGTGGCCGTGGTCCACGACGCCGACGACGTCACCGAGGAGCAGATGGCGCGGTTCGCGCGCTGGACCAACCTGTCCGAGACCACGTTCCTGCTGGCGCCCACCGATGCCCGGGCCGACTACCGGCTGCGGATCTGGACGCCCGGCGGTGAGCTGCCGTTCGCCGGGCACCCCACGCTGGGCAGCGCGCACGCCTGGCTGGAGGCCGGTGGGGTGCCCGCCGACCACGGCGTGGTCGTCCAGGAGTGCGGCGCCGGTCTGGTCCGGGTCCGCCGCGGGGATCGCCTGGCGTTCGCCGGGCCGCCGCTGCTGCGCTTCGGCCCGGTCAGCGGCCACGACCTGGCCCGGATCGCCCGCGCGCTGCGGATCTCCGCCCGCGAGATCGTGGCGCGCGTCGTGGGTGGACAACGGGCCGGGGTGGGTCGGCGTGCTGCTGCCCAGCGCCCGCGCCGTCCTGGAGCTCGACCCGGACCTCGCCGCCTTCGGCGACCTCGAGATCGGGGTGATCGGCCGGCACGCCCCCGAGCACGCTCGCGTGGGGGAGACCGGCGACGGGGCCGACGTGGAGGTCCGTGCGTTCGTGCCGAGCCTGGGGATCGGGGAGGACCCGGTGACCGGCAGCCTGAACGCCGGCCTGGCCCACTGGCTCGCCGGGGGTGACTGGCTGCCCACCTCGTACGTCGCGGCGCAGGGCACCGCGATCGGGCGGCGCGGACGGGTGCACATCACCGTCGAGGACGACGACCCCGGCCAGGACGGGGAGCGGACCGTCTGGGTCGCCGGCGACACCCTGACCACGATCACCGGAGAGGTCCGGATCGCCGGGCCGGCCCGCCGGTAGTCTCGGCCCGTGCAGCAGTACCTGGACCTGGTCCGACGAGTCCTCGACGAGGGGGTCGCCAAGAACGACCGCACCGGCACCGGAACCCGCAGCGTCTTCGGTCACCAGATGCGCTTCGACCTGCGCGCCGGGTTCCCGCTGGTGACCACCAAGCGGGTGCACACCCGGTCGGTCTTCGCCGAGCTGCTGTGGTTCCTGCGCGGCGACACCAACGTCGCCTGGCTCCAGGAGCGGGGCGTCTCGATCTGGGACGAGTGGGCCGACGAGAACGGCGACCTCGGCCCGATCTACGGCTACCAGTGGCGCAGCTGGCCGGCACCCGACGGCAGCCACGTCGATCAGATCGCCCAGGTGGTGGAGCGGATCCGGGCGGACCCGGACTCGCGGCGGCACGTGGTCTCGGCCTGGAACGTCGCCGACGTCCCCGAGATGGCGCTGGCGCCGTGCCACACGATGTTCCAGTTCTACGTCGCCCCGCCCGAGCCCGGCGGCAGCGGCCGCGGGCGGTTGTCCTGCCAGCTGTACCAGCGCTCGGCCGACGTGTTCCTCGGCGTCCCGTTCAACATCGCCTCCTACGCCCTGCTGACCCACATGGTCGCCCAGGTCACCGGGCTGGAGGCGGCCGACTTCGTGCACACCCTCGGCGACGCCCACCTGTACGCCAACCACCTCGAGCAGGCGCAGCTCCAGCTGACCCGGGACCCGCGACCGCTGCCGACGCTGCGGCTGGACCCCGGCGTCACCGCCCTGGACGCCTTCGACCTCGAGCACATCTCGGTGGAGGGCTACGACCCGCACCCCGGGATCAAGGCCCCCATTGCCGTCTGAGGCCACCGGTCCGCGGCAGCGGGTCGTGCTCGTCGCCGCGGTGGCCGAGAACGGGGTGATCGGCGCCGACGGCGGCATCCCCTGGCACCTGCCCGAGGACTTCGCGCACTTCAAGCGGACCACGCTGGGCCACGTGCTGGTGATGGGGCGGGCGACGTACGAGTCGATCGGTCGACCGCTGCCCGGCCGCACCACGATCGTGCTGACCCGCGACCCCGGCTGGCGGGCCGACGGGGTCCGGGTGGCCGGGGACCTGGCCCGGGCACTGAGCCTGGCGGCGGAGCTGCCCGGGGACGTGATGGTGGTCGGGGGTGCCCAGGTGTACGCCGCGGCGCTCCCGGTCGCCGACGAGCAGGTGATCAGCCACGTGGCGGGCAGCCCGGCCGGGGACACGACGTACCCGGAGATCGACCCGGCGGTCTGGGTGCCGGTGGCTCGCCAGCCGTACGACGGCTTCGAGGTGGTCCGGTACCGGCGCCGCGCCCCCGACGAGGAGCCCGACGGCGACCCCGGCTGGGCTCAGCGGGCGTCCTGGTAGAGCGCCAGGTCCTTCGCGTAGTGCTGCTCCAACAGCGCCCGGGTGGCCACCGAGACGCCGGCCTCGCGGGTGGGGGAGGCGTTGACGGTCGGCAGCTCGGGTGTCGGCACGCCGAGCCGCTGCGCCATCCACGCCGTCATCGCCTCGAGGTGCTCGTAGCGGTAGATCCGGTCCACCAGCACGGTGCCCTCGGCGTCGGTGACGAAGTTGTGCGGGCTGCCGAGCCAGATCTCGCCGGCAGCGATCCGCTCGGCGAACTCGTGGAAGGACATGTCCCCGGTGTAGTTCTTGCGGCCGCGCGACGCGGGTCGGGACCGGTAGCGCCACCACGACGAGGCCCAGTCGACCGGGTGCCGCACCACGCAGGTCAGCTCGTAGGACTCCCGGGCGAACCCGTAGCGGTCCAGCAGCGGGGCGATCGTCTGGCCGAAGGTCACCGCGGTCATGTGCTTCATCCCGGCCGGCCGGCGGATCACCAGCTCGGCGTGCCGCTGGAAGTGCTGGTGGACGGCCGAGGAACCGGTCTTGGTGGTGCACAGGAACACCACGCCCGCCTGCGCCATCGCCAACACGCGGCCGACCCTAGCGCCCGGCGGCGCGCGGGTGTCCCGAGCGTGCGGCGTCGGCGCGAACCGATAGCCTTGCCACCATGAGCACCGTGCCGTCCGCGTCGTCCCCGGCCCCGTTCGGGCGGGTGCTCACCGCGATGGCGACGGCCTTCGGTGACGACGGATCGGTCGACCTCGACGGCACTGCCCGGATCGCCGCCCACCTGGTCGACCACGGCCACGACGGGGTGGTGGTCTCCGGCACCACCGGTGAGTCACCGACCACCACCGTGGCCGAGGACGGCGAGATCCTCTCCGCGGTCAAGGACGCGGTCGGTGACCGGGCGACGATCATCGCCGGGGTCGGCACCAACGCGACCGCCCACTCCGTCGAGCTGGCCCGCCAGGCCGAGAAGATCGGCGTCGACGGGCTGCTGCTGGTCACGCCGTACTACTCCAAGCCCGGGCAGGCCGGGGTGCTGCACCACTTCCGCAGCGTGGTCGAGGCCAGCAGCGTCCCGGTGATGCTCTACGACGTCCCCGGCCGCACCGGGACCACGATCGCGATGCCTACCTACGAGCAGGCGATCGGCTGGGAGAGCGTCGTCGCGGTCAAGGACGCCGTCGGGGACTTCGCCCGGGGGGTCCGGCTGCGCGAGATGGGGTACGCCGTCTACTCCGGCGACGACGTCGCCAACCTCGGCTGGCTCGCCCACGGCGCGGTCGGCTTCGTCTCGGTCGTCGGCCACGTCGCCGGGGACCAGCTGCGGGCGATGGCCGACGCCTTCGCCGCCGGCGACCACGCCGGGGCACTGGCCGTGTACACCCGTCTGCTCCCCGCCATCGACGCCGTGATGGGCGTCGCGAACTACGGCGCCACCACCGCCAAGGCCGGGCTGCAGCTGCTCGGCGTCCTCGACAACCGCAACGTCCGCGCACCCCTGGTGCCCCTCGACGACGACGAGGTGGCCGCGTTGCGCGACGGCCTCGCCGCCGCCGGCCTCCTGCAGTAAGGAACCCATTCTCCGTGAGCCATCCCCACCCCGAGCTGTCCGCACCCCGTCCGCTGCCCGCCGGAGGGCTGCGGGTCATCCCGCTCGGCGGCCTCGGCGAGATCGGCCGCAACATGACCGTCTTCGAGCACGAGGGCCGGCTGCTGGTCGTCGACTGCGGTGTGCTCTTCCCCGAGGACCACCACCCCGGGGTCGACCTGATCCTCCCCGACTTCGAGCCGATCCGGGACCGCCTCGACGACATCGAGGCGCTGGTGCTCACCCACGGCCACGAGGACCACATCGGCGCCACGCCGTACCTGCTCCGTGAGCGCGGCGACATCCCGCTGGTCGGCTCGAAGCTGACCCTGGCGCTGCTGGACGGCAAGCTGCGCGAGCACCGGCTCAAGGAGACCGTGCACCACGTCGTCGCCGAGGGCGACCGGATCGCGTTCGGGCCGTTCGACCTGGAGTTCGTGGCGGTCAACCACTCGATCCCCGACGCCCTGGCCGTGGCGATCCGTACCGGCGCCGGCCTGGTGCTGCACACCGGCGACTTCAAGATGGACCAGCTGCCCCTGGACGGCCGGATCACCGACCTGCGCGCCTTCGCCCGGCTCGGGGAGGAGGGCGTCGACCTCTTCCTGACCGACTCCACCAACGCCGAGGTGCCCGGCTTCACCACCTCGGAGAAGACGATCACGCCGGTGCTCGAGCGGGTCTTCACCGAGTCCAAGCAGCGGATGATCGTGGCCTGCTTCGCCTCGCACATCCACCGGGTGCAGCAGGTGCTGGACACCGCCGCCGCGCACCAGCGCAAGTGCGCCTACGTGGGCCGGTCGATGGTGCGCAACATGGGCATCGCCCGCGACCTCGGGTATCTCAAGGTGCCGCCCGGCGTCCTCGTCGACGCCAAGGAGCTGGCGAGCCTGCCGCCCGAGCGTCAGGTGCTGATCTCGACCGGTTCGCAGGGCGAGCCGCTGAGCGCGCTGAGCCGGATCGCGCAGCGCAGCCACAGCTTCGTCCACCTCGAGCCCGGCGACACCGTGGTGCTCGCCTCCAGCCTGATCCCCGGCAACGAGAACGCCGTCTACCGGGTGATCAACGGGCTGGCCCGGCTGGGCGCGCGGGTGGTGCACCGGGGCAACGCGCTGGTCCACGTCAGCGGGCACGCCAGCGCCGGCGAGCTGCTCTACACCTACAACATCGTCAAGCCGCGCAACGTGCTCCCGGTGCACGGCGAGATCCGGCACATGCAGGCCAACGCCGCGCTGGCCCGCGAGACCGGGGTGGAGAACGTGGTGATGGCCGAGGACGGGGTCGTCATCGACCTGGTCGACGGGGTGGCGACGGTGGCCGGCAAGGTGGACTGCGGCTACGTCTTCGTGGACGGCTCCTCGGTGGGCGACATCACCGAGTCCGACCTCAAGGACCGCCGGATCCTGGGCGAGGAGGGCTTCGTCTCGGTGATCGTGGTCGTCGACTCGGTCAGCGGCAAGGTGGTCAGCGGACCGGAGATCCACGCCCGCGGCAACGCCATCGACGACGCAGCGTTCGCCGACATCAAGCAGCCGATCGTCGACGCGCTGGACCGGGCCATCGGCGAGGGCACCACCGACTCCTACCAGCTCCAGCAGATCGTCCGCCGGGTGATCGGGCGCTGGCTGAGCAACAGCCTGCGTCGTCGCCCGATGGTCATCCCGGTGGTGATCGAGGCCTGATCGAGGCCTGATCGAGGCCCCGGCCCGACACGCGCCCTGTGAAGCATGTGACTGGTGTGACCAGGCCGTAGGGTCGGAGCATGGCGACCCGTACGTCTTCCCCGCCGGGTTCGCGGAGCACGAGCACGTCGACGTCCGGTTCGTCCGGACGGAGCGGTTCAGGCACCCGAGCCCGGGGTAGCGGCAGCAGCACCACCCGGACCAGCAGCGCGCGCAGCACCTCGCGCAGCGCTGCCACGAAGCGTCCCGCGAGCAAGCGCGGAGGCCGGGGACGCTCGGGGCGCCGGGTGCCGCCGCGCGCCGTGCGCACCGGCCGGGGGCCGGTCGCGACGACGTTCGACGCGGTGCTGCGGATGGTCACCAAGGTCTGGCTGGCGCTGGCCCACGGTCTCGGCGCCGCCGCCCGCAGCATCGGACGTGGGGCCCGTGACCTCGACCCCGAGCACCGCCGGGACGGCATCGGACTGCTGCTGCTCGCGCTGGCGATGGTGGTGGCCGCCTCCGTGTGGTTCCAGCTCGGTGGCGGGCTGATGGACCTGACCCGCACGATCGTGGCCGGGTCGGTCGGCAAGGTCGGCTGGCTGGTGCCGCTGATGATCGTCGCGATCGGCTGGCGCACCCTGCGCGATCCGGAGCGCAACGGGCCGGTCGGGCGTCAGGTCGTCGGCTGGGCGGCGCTGAGCTTCGGCGTGCTCGGCATCGTGCACATCGCCAACGGCAGCCCGCAGCCGGTGCTCGGCGACGCCACCGACCTGCAGTCCGCGGGCGGCGCGATCGGGTACGTGGTCTCCTCGCTGCTGCTCGACCTGCTGCGCACGCCGTACGTCGTGGTGCCGCTGCTGCTGATGCTGGCGTTCTTCGGGGTGCTGGTCATCACCGCGACCCCGGTCTACCGGGTCCCGGAGCGTCTCGCCGCCGCGCGGGACCGGGCGCTCGGCCGGCACCCGGACCAGACCGACGGTGAGACCGACGGCCAGTCAGCCGGAAACGAGGCCTCGTCGGGCCGCGCCCGGCGCAAGGGCGGTGACGACTCCGACCCGCTCGGCCTCCCGGCCTACGACAGCCCGGTCGTCGCAGACCCCAGCGGCCGGTCCGGCCGGTCCCGCCGGCCACGCCGCGGCGATGCTGCCGACGTCGCTGCGGATCCGGACGCCACCGGGCCGCTGGACGCCCTCGACGTGGCGCTCGCCGAGGACGACACGGGGGCAACCGCCGCAGCCGCCGGGGCGAGGACCGCCGGCGGCAAGCCCGGGTCGCGGCCCGCCGCCGGGGACCCGGGCGACCCGGCCGCCGCCGCCCGGACCGGTGAGCTGGAGCCGCCGCCGCACACCCCGCTGCCGCAGCGGGTGGAGCAGCTGGCCCTGTCCGGCGACATCACCTACACCCTGCCCAGCAACGAGATGCTCAAGCCGGGCTCGCCGCACAAGGCCCGGTCCCGCGCCAGCGACGCCGTCGTGGACCGGCTGACCCAGGTCCTCGACGAGTTCGGGATCGACGCCCAGGTCACCGGCTACACCCGCGGCCCCACCGTGACCCGCTACGAGGTCGAGCTCGGGCCGGCGGTCAAGGTGGAGAAGGTCACCGCGCTGAGCAGGAACATCGCCTATGCGGTGGCCTCGGCCGACGTCCGGATCCTCAGCCCGATCCCGGGCAAGTCGGCGATCGGCATCGAGATCCCGAACATCGACAAGGAGATCGTCTCCCTCGGCGACGTGCTCCGCTCCGGCAACTCCCGCGCGGACCACCACCCGATGGTCTGCGGCCTCGGCAAGGACGTCGAGGGCGGGTTCGTGGTGGCCAACCTCGCGAAGATGCCGCACCTGCTGGTGGCCGGCGCCACCGGCTCCGGCAAGTCGAGCTTCATCAACTCGATGATCACCTCGATCCTGGTGCGCTCCACCCCCGACGAGGTCCGGATGATCATGGTCGACCCCAAGCGGGTCGAGCTGAACGCCTACGAGGGCGTGCCGCACCTGATCACGCCGATCATCACGAACCCGAAGAAGGCCGCCGAGGCGCTGGCCTGGGTGGTCCGCGAGATGGACATGCGGTACGACGACCTGGCCAACTTCGGGTTCCGGCACATCGACGACTTCAACAAGGCCGTCCGGGCCGGGAAGGTCGAGGTGCCGCCGGGCTCCGAGCGTGAGCTGGTGCCGTACCCGTACCTGCTGGTGATCGTCGACGAGCTCGCCGACCTGATGATGGTGGCGCCCCGCGACGTCGAGGACGCGGTGGTCCGGATCACCCAGCTGGCCCGAGCCGCCGGCATCCACCTGGTGCTGGCCACCCAGCGGCCCTCGGTGGACGTGGTCACCGGACTGATCAAGGCGAACGTGCCGTCCCGGCTCGCCTTCGCGACCTCCTCGCTGGCCGACAGTCGGGTGATCCTGGATCAGCCGGGCGCCGAGAAGCTGGTCGGCCAGGGTGACGGGCTGTTCCTGCCGATGGGCGCCTCCAAGGCGGTCCGGGTCCAGGGGTCCTGGGTCACCGAGGCCGAGATCCACCAGGTGGTCAAGCACTGCAAGGGGCAGCTGGAGCCGTCGTACCGCGACGACGTGACGGCGCCGGCGGCCAGCAAGCGCGAGCTCGACGACGACATCGGCGACGACCTGGACCTGGTGGTGCAGGCGGTGGAGCTGGTGGTCTCCACCCAGTTCGGCTCCACCTCGATGCTGCAGCGCAAGCTGCGGGTCGGCTTCGCGAAGGCCGGGCGACTGATGGACATCCTGGAGAGCCGTGGGGTGGTGGGTCCCAGCGAGGGATCCAAGGCTCGTGACGTGTTGGTGAAGCCGGACGAGGTGGACGGCGTGATCGCGACCCTGCAGGGGGAGATGTGAACGGCGAAGAGTCAACGACCCAGGCAGTGCTGGTCCGGGAGCCCGAGGGCGTCCCGGACCCGGTCGTCCCCGACGTGCCGCCCGAGCCGCCGGAGACGGTCGAGGTACGCCGCAACGCGGGCCTCTCCGCAGCCGTCGGTGCGCTGGCCTCTGCGGTGGCGATCGCGTGGCTGGCCCGCGCGTCGTCCTCGGCCGAGCTGCTCGACTGGGCGGTGAGCGCCACGGTCGGACTGGTCGGCATCGCCCACCTGCTGGCCTTCCTCGACGCCCGCTCGCCGCTGCTGGTCGCGGACGCCCACGGCGTCCGGATCCGGTTGGGCCGCTCGTGGCAGGGGATGCCGTGGAGCCGGATCGAGGAGGTCGAGCACACCCCGCGACGTGGCGTCCTGCGGGACGGCCGGCTGGTGCTGCTGCCTCGCGACCCCGAGGGTGAGCTGGTGATGCTGGACCGCGGCGCCCGTCGCCACGCGCGCCTCGCGGCGCGGGTGCTCGGCGACCCGTTCGCGGTGCCGCTGGGGGTCTCGACCCGGGTGAGCGTGGGCCGTGACCAGCTGACCTCGGCGCTGCTGGGACTCGCCGACGCGGACGTGACCGTGGTCGAGGTGGACCCGCGTCTGGTGCTGGACGAGCCGGTCGAGGACGAGCCTTCGCCGGACGAGGCGCTCGTGGACGAGCCCGTGCTGGACGACGCGGTGCTGGACGAGCCGGAGCCGGAGCCGGAGCCGGAGCCGGAGCTGACCGCCGCCTTCGAGGCCGAGGCCGGCCCCGACCACGATCCTGATTCCGGTCACGACCCGGAACCGAGCCCGAGCCCGCTGCGGTCGCCGGTGACCGTGATCCGGTCCGAGCTCACCCGGCTGCTGCACCTGCCCGGTGCCGCACGCCACGCCGCCGGCGCCGTCTCCGGCTCCGCTGCCGGACTGGTCTCCGGCACCGCCACCGCGCTGCGCCTGGATGCCGAGCCGGAGTCCGAACCGACCGTGGTGGTGCTCCCCGAGGTCGAGGAGCTGCGCCGCGGCGATCCCGAGGCGACCGAGGTGTGGGGCCCGAGGGTGGCGCCGATCTCGCGTCCCGGCGCCGCGGTCGACCCGATCGTCATCGACGACGACGTCCGGGTGCCCGCCGCCGACCCGGTGGTCGGCCCCGAGCTGGCCGCGGCGAGGACCCGACTGGGTCTCAGCGTCGACCAGCTGGCCGAGCGCACCCGGATCCGCCCCCACGTGATCGAGTCGATCGAGGTGGACGACTTCGCCCCCTGTGGCGGCGACTTCTACGCCCGCGGCCACCTGCGGACGCTGGCCCGGGTGGTCGGCATCGAGGTGACCCCGCTGCTCGCGGCGTACGACGCGCGGTACGCCGACGCTCCGATCGACGCCCGCCGGGTCTTCGAGGCCGAGCTGGCGACCGGGTCGCACGGCTCGATCCGCGGCACCCGCAGCGGCCCCAACTGGTCGGTGCTGGTGGCCGCGGTGATGGCGCTCGTGCTGGCCTGGTCGGTGGCTCGACTGGTGATGGACGGTCCGGTCGACCTCGCTCCCACCCCGATCCTCAACGGCTCCGGCGGCCCCAACAACGCCACCCAGCTCGGTGAGCCGGTCCCGGTCACCCTGATCGCGGCCGGTGGCGGGGCTCACGTGGAGGTCCGGGACGGGTCCGGCGAGCTGGTCTTCACCGGCGACCTGGCCTTCGGTGAGACCCGCACCCTGGAGGCGGTGACCCCGCCGGCGCGGGTCCAGACCTCCGACGGATCGGTGCAGGTCGCCATCGACGGAGGGTCCTCGGCGTCGGTGGGGGAGACCGGGCAGCCCGCCCAGGAGACCTACGTCGTCCGCTGAGCGCCGGTCGGGTCCCGCCGCGAGTTCGCCTCGGGACCCGGCCGACAGTCATACTCGGGGACGATCATGACGACTTCCCACGCGTCCCCCGCCCACGTCAGCGGCGTACCCGACCTGTTGTCGGTGGCCCTGGTCACCCTCGGCTGCGCCCGCAACGAGGTGGACTCCGAGGAGCTGGCGGGCCGGTTGGAGGCGGACGGGTTCCTGCTGGTCGCCGACCCGGCCCAGGCCGACACCGTCGTGGTCAACACCTGTGGGTTCGTGGAGGCGGCCAAGAAGGACTCGGTGGACACGCTGCTGGAGGCTGCCGACCTCAAGGAGACCGGCCGGACCCAGGCCGTCGTGGCCGTCGGCTGCCTGGCCGAGCGGTACGGCAAGGACCTCGCCGAGTCGCTGCCGGAGGCCGACGCCGTGCTCGGCTTCGACGACTACCCCGACATCGCCGCCCGGCTGCGGTCCATCGTGGCGGGCGAGGTGCACCACCCGCACACGCCCACCGACCGGCGCCGGCTGCTGCCGATCTCCCCGGCCGCGCGGGACGCCGGCACCATCAGCGTCCCGGGCCACGGCTCCGCCGCTGCCGTCCCCGAGCTCGGGGCGACCGCCGAGATCGGTGTCGGCGCGCCCGCGAGCGGTCCGCGCGCCGTACGCCGCCGGCTGGACGGTGGCCCGATGGCGCCGCTGAAGCTGGCCAGCGGCTGCGACCGGCGGTGCTCGTTCTGCGCGATCCCCGCCTTCCGCGGCTCCTTCGTGAGCCGGCGGCCCAGCGACGTGCTGACCGAGGCCCGGTGGCTGGCCGGTGAGGGAGCCCGCGAGCTGTTCCTGGTCAGCGAGAACTCGACCTCCTACGGCAAGGACCTCGGCGACCTGCGCCTGCTCGAGACCCTGCTGCCGGAGCTGGCCGGGATCGACGGGGTGGACCGGGTCCGGGTCAGCTACCTGCAGCCGGCCGAGACCCGGCCGGGACTGGTCGAGGCGATCGCGACCACGCCCGGCGTGACGCCGTACTTCGACCTCTCCTTCCAGCACGCCAGTGCGACCCTGTTGCGCCGGATGCGCCGCTTCGGCGACCCCGACAGCTTCCTGTCCCTGCTCGACGACGTACGCCGGCACGCCCCGCAGGCGGGCGTGCGGTCGAACGTCATCGTCGGATTCCCCGGGGAGACCGAGGACGACCTGGCGACGCTGTGCGACTTCCTGGTCTCCGCACGGATGGACGTCACCGGCGTGTTCGGCTACTCCGACGAGGACGGCACCGAGGCCGAGACCTACGACGGGAAGCTGGACGAGGACGAGATCCGGGCCCGGACCGAGCACGTCCAGACGCTGGTCGAGGAGCTCACCTCGCAGCGGGCCGAGGAGCGGGTCGGTGAGACCGTCGAGGTCCTCGTCGAGAGCCTCTCGACCGGTCCCGACGGGCTGCCGGTCGTCGAGGGCCGGGCCGCCCACCAGGGCCCCGAGGTGGACGGCACCACCATGCTGGTCGACACACCCCCCGACCTCCGGGTCGGGCACCTGGTCACCGCGACCGTGGTCGCCGCCGACGGTGTCGACCTGGTGGCCGGCGTCCAGCCGGGAGGTCTGCGATGAGCGAGACCCACCAGGCTCCCTCGAACCTCAACCTTCCCAACGTCCTGACCACCCTGCGGATCGTCCTGGTGCCGTTCTTCGGCTACGCGTTGCTCGTCGACGGTGGGGACAGCATCGCCTGGCGGTGCGTGGCGTTCGCGATCTTCACCGTCGCGATGATCACCGACAAGATCGACGGGGACATCGCCCGGGCCCGCAACCTGGTCACCGACTTCGGCAAGATCGCGGACCCGATCGCCGACAAGGCGATCACCGGGATGGCGTTCGTGGCGCTCTCGATCACCGGCGACATCTGGTGGTGGGTGACGATCGTGGTGCTGGTCCGTGAGTGGGCGGTCACCCTGCTGAGGCTCTCGATCCTGCGCCGGGTGGTGATCGCGGCGGCCGACCTGGGCAAGTGGAAGACCACCTTCCAGGCCCTCGCCCTGGGCGGACTGTCGCTGCCGCTGCGCGACCCCGACCTGCCCTCCTCCCTGGAGCTGCCCGGTGAGGTGCTCTTCTACGCCTCCCAGGCCTGCCTGGCGGTGGCGGTCGCGCTGACCCTGTGGTCGGGCTACGAGTTCTTCCGCGGCGTCTGGCGCCAGCGGCACAGCCTGCGCGGCTGACTCAGCCGCTCGCGCGGAGCGGCTCATCCGTCCGGGTGAAGCACGGCCGAGATCCGCCTGTCCGGCCCGCAGCGTTCCGAAAGTGTTATCTCGGATTCACCGCAGGGGTGGATTTATGTCGGTGGTCGAGGGTTAGGTGATCCCATCATCACTTGATCACCTGTAGAAGGGTCTCCCTGTGCTCTCACCCGTCCGGAACCGCCGGGGCGTGCGCGCTCTGGCAGCCGGCCTCGGGCTCGGCCTCGCCGCCAGCTCCGTCGCCGTCATCGCCACCCCGGCGTACGCCGCCGACCCCGTGGACATCCAGATCATCGGCACCAACGACTTCCACGGTCGCATCCTGCCCAACTTCGGCCCGTTCAACCTCGAGGGCGGCGCGGCCGTCATGGCCGGCGCTGTCGACGAGCTCGAGGCGGAGTACCCGAACACCGTCTTCAGCGCCGCCGGTGACCTCATCGGGGCCTCCACGTTCGAGTCGTTCATCGCCCACGACAAGCCGACGATCGATGCGCTGAACGCGGCCGGACTGGATGTCTCCGCGGTCGGCAACCACGAGTTCGACCAGGGCTACGACGACCTCGTCAACCGGGTGATGGCGCCCTACGATGCGGACACCAACCCGTTCGGCGGGGCCGAGTGGGCCTACATCGGCGCGAACGTGCGGATGAAGTCCTCCGGCGACCCCGCGGTGCCGGAGACCTGGATGAAGACCTTCGGCACCGGTGACAGCGCGGTGGACGTCGGCTTCGTCGGCGCGGTCACCGAGCACCTCGACGAGCTGGTCTCGCCGGCCGGCATCGCCGACATCACGGTCACCGACATCGTCGACGCCACCAACGACGCCACCGCCGGCCTCAAGGCTTCCGGCGCCGAGCTGGTGGTGCTGCTGGTCCACGAGGGTGCCGCGACCACCGCGCTCGCCGACGCGACCGACCCGGCCTCCGACTTCGGCAAGATCGTCAACGGTGTCGGCCCGGACGTGGACGCCATCATCTCCGGCCACACCCACCTGGCCTACAACCACGCGATCCCGGTGCAGGAGTGGGCCGACCAGGGCCGCCCCGTCACCACCCGCCCGGTGGTCTCCGCCGGCCAGTACGGGATGAACCTCAACCAGCTCGTCTTCACCTGGGACAACGACACCGACCAGGTGACCGGGATCAGCCAGGAGATCCTGCCGCTGGTCACCGACGGCGCGGGTGCCTACCCGGCCGACCCCGAGGTCACCGAGATCGTCGAGGCCGCGGCCGCCGAGGCCGAGGAGCTCGGCAAGCAGCCGCTCGGCGAGATCGGCGGGGCGTTCAAGCGCGGCAAGGCCCTGGACCCCGACGGGGATGACGAGGGCACCGAGCCCGACCTGGTCGAGAACCGTGGCGCCGAGTCGACCCTGGGCAACCTGGTCGCGGAGGTGCAGCAGTGGGCCACCTCCACCGAGGAGGCCGGTGCCGCCGAGCTCGCGTTCATGAACCCCGGCGGCCTGCGTGCCGACATGGTCGGCAACGCCGACGAGGGCTACCCGGCGGTGCTGACCTACAAGCAGGCCGCTGTCGTGCAGCCGTTCGCCAACACGCTGGTCAACATGCACCTCACCGGTGCGCAGATCCGCAGCCTCCTCGAGGAGCAGTGGCAGCCCGCCGGTTCCTCGCGACCGTTCCTCAAGCTCGGTGTCTCGGAGGGGTTCGAGTACACCTACGACCCGGACGCCCCGGCCGGCGAGCGGATCACCGCGATGTGGCTGAACGGCGAGCGGATCACCGAGGACCGGAGCGTCTCGGTCACCGTGAACTCCTTCCTGGCCTCGGGTGGGGACAACTTCGAGACCCTCACCGAGGGCACCCAGCGTCGCGACACCGGCAAGACCGACCTGCAGGCGATGGTCGACTACCTGGCCGAGTTCGGCTCTGCCGACCCGGTCCAGGTGGCGTACGACCAGCGGGCCGTCGGTGTCGACCCGGCCACCGCCGACACCCGGCCGACCAACCGTGCGGACGCAGAGCCGTACGGCCCGGGTGACACCGTGGCGATGGACCTGTCCTCGCTCTCCTTCACCAACGAGTCCGACCTCAAGGACGCCGCGGTCACGGTCTCGCTGAAGGGCCAGGAGCTCGGCCGGTTCCCCGTCGACAGCTCTCTGATGCCGCCCGGCAGCCCGAAGTTCGACGAGGTCGGCAGCGCCGGCGTCGAGGTCACCCTGCCGCAGTACGTCGGCAAGCCCGCCGGCCTGCTGGTCACCGGCGAGCAGACCGGCACCGAGATCCTGGTGCCGCTGGACCTGGAGAGGGTCCGCAAGGCCGGCGCCACCATGACGCTGCGCCAGGCGCCCCAGCGGGTCGTGGTCAACCGCACGAACCCCCGGATCCACGTCCGGGTGACGGCCGACGGTGAGCCGACCACCGGCAAGGTCACGATCTTCCTGCGCGGGGCTCCGAGGAGCTGGTCCGCCATGCTCAAGGAGGCCAACGGCAAGGTGATGATCGTGCTGCCGGAGTTCCGCACCACCGGCCAGCAGCGGCTGCGGGTGAAGTACTACGGCAACGGCACCACCAAGCAGACCCAGGAGTTCCACCGCTTCTGGGTGCACCGCAGGTAGCACCTCCACCTCACGGTCCGGGGCCCGTCCACCAGGCGGGCCCCGGACCGTTCCGCCCTCCGGCGGCCCACCCCCTCTGACGCTCCTCTCGGAAGGTCTCGCATGACTCGCACACCCCGGGCCTCGCGCACCGGTCGCTCGATCCTGGCAGGCACCGTCGGGCTCTCGCTCGCGGCCGCCAGCGTGCCCGCCCTCTCCTCACCCGCCGCGGCGGTGAGCACCTCGGTGATGATCAGCGAGGTGTACGGCGGCGGCGGCAACAGCGGTGGCGCCTACCGCTCCGACTTCATCGAGCTGGTCAACGTCGACCGACGCGCCGGTGTCCCTGGACGGCCTGAGCCTCCAGTACCGCTCGTCCTCCGGCAGCCCCGGTGGCTCGCCGTTCGCCCTCGACGGCGAGGTTCCGGCCGGTGGCCACTACCTGGTCAAGGCCAACGACGGGTCCGACACCAGCCAGCCCGCGCTGCCCACCCCGGACGCCACCTCGACGTTCAGCATGTCCGGCAGCAACGGCCAGGTGCTGCTGGTCGACGGCACCGACGCGTACGCCGGGTCGGGTGACCTGGCCGGGGCTGCCGGGCTGGTCGACATGGTCGGCTACGGCTCCGCGACCAGCTACGAGACCGCTGCCGCGGCCGGGCTGTCGAACAGCATCTCGGCGTCGCGCGCGGGCTCCGCCGCCGACACCGACGACAACGCCGCCGACTTCTCCGCCGGCAGTCCGACGCCCACCAACAGCGGCGGAGACGAGCCGGATCCCGATCCGGAGCCGACCGACGCGACGATCGAGCAGATCCAGGGGTCCGGGGACGCCACCCCGCTGGACGGCGAGCTGGTCCGCACCCGCGGCCTGGTGACCGCCGCCTACCCCGACGGGGGCTTCTACGGCTTCTACCTGCAGACTCCGGGCACCGGTGGCACCCTCGACCTGGGCAGCCACGACACCTCGAACGCGCTGTTCGTCTACATGGCCTACGAGTCCGGCGGCGTGACCGTCGCACCCGGTGACCTGGTGGAGGTCACCGGCGAGGCCGACGAGTACGCCGGCCTCACCCAGGTCCGCGTCTCGGCGGCGGAGGACGTCGTCACGCTCGACGAGCCGGCCGACCCGGTGGTCCCGGTCGAGTCGGAGTGGCCCGACAGCGACGCGGAGAAGGAGTCGCTCGAGGGGATGGTCTTCTCGGCCGCCTCGGTCGGCGACTTCACCGTCACCGACACCTACAACATCAACTCCTTCGGTGAGGTCCAGCTCGCCCAGGGGGACACCCCGCTGCGCCAGCCCACCGACGTGGCGTTGCCCGGCTCGGCCGAGGCCGACGCGGTGGCGGCGGACAACGCCGCCCGCGGCATCGTCCTCGACGACGGCTCGTCGACCCGGTTCAACGCCTCGTCGTTCTCGGGCTCGACCTGCGGCACCCGCCCGGTGCCGTGCCTGCTCAACGGTGACCTGACCCCGCCGTACGTCTCGAACGACGACCCGGTCCGGGTCGGCGCTGCCGCGACGTTCACCGACGACGTGGTGCTGAGCCAGGGTGGCTCGCCGAGCAGCCCGACGTACCGCTTCCAGCCGCTGAGCACCGTCGTGGGGCCGGCCAACACTGCCTCCCCGGCGGCCTTCGAGGACACCCGCACCGACGCCCCCGCGGACGGCCGGGTCGACCCGGCCGGGACCGCCGACCTGCGGGTCGCCTCCTTCAACGTGCTGAACTACTTCACCACGCTGGCCGACGCGGACGACGACGGCAGCGCCGACGGCAGCTGCGAGGGGTACTACGACCGCGACGACGACGGCAACAACGTCCGGGGCGGCTGCGACATCCGTGGCGCCTGGGACCCGCTGGACCTGCAGCGCCAGCAGGAGAAGATCGTCGCCGCGATCAACGCCCTCGACGCGGACGTCGTCGGACTGATGGAGATCGAGAACTCCGCGGCGCTCGGTGAGACCGCCGACGAGGCGACGCAGTCGCTGGTCGACGCCCTCAACGCCGATCTCGGTGCGACGCACTGGGCGGCCAACCCCTCCTCGGCCGACCTACCGCCGGCCGGCGAGCAGGACGTGATCACCAACGCCCTGATCTACCGGACCGATGCCGTGGAACGCACCGGCCCCGCCCGCGCCCTGGGTGACCAGAGCGGCGACGACCAGGCCTTCGGCAATGCTCGGGAGCCGATCGCGCAGGCCTTCACGCCCGTCGGCGGCGACGAGCCGCTGCTCGTCGTGGTCAACCACTTCAAGTCCAAGGGGTCGGTGGGCCCGTGGCCCGGCGACGAGGACCAGGGCGACGGCCAGGGCACCAGCAACGAGTCCCGAGTCCGGCAGGCGACCGCGCTGGCCGGCTGGGTGCCCGGGGTGCAGGAGGACCTGGGCACCGACCAGGCGATCCTGCTCGGCGACTTCAACGCCTACGGCATGGAGGACCCCATGCGGGTGCTGTACGACGCCGGGTACACCGACGCCGAGCAGCACGCCGGCCTGGACTCCTCGTCCTACGTGTTCGGCGGACAGGTCGGCTCGCTCGACCACGTGCTGCTCAACGACGCAGCCCTGGAGACGATGACCGGCGCCGACATCTGGAACATCAACTCCGGTGAGTCGGTGGCGCTGGAGTACAGCCGGTACAACAACCACGCCACCGACTTCCACCGCGCGGACCCGTACCGGTCCTCCGACCACGACCCGGTCGTGGTCGGTCTCGACGTGGTCGAGCCGGCGGCCGCCGAGGTGTCCGCCTCCGCGGAGACCGCGCGCTACGGGGAGCCGATCGAGGTCCAGGTGGACGTCACCGGGGAGCGCGGCCCGGCCACGGGCGGCACCGTCGTGGTGTCGAAGGGTCCCCGCACGCTGGGGGAGGCCGACGTGGTTGACGGCAGCGCGGTGGTCGAGATCGAGGGCGGCAAGCTCTGGCCCGGCAGGAAGACCCTCGACGTCAGCTACTCCGGTGACGGCGTGACCGGTCCCGGTGAGACGACGGTGCAGGTGCGGGTCCGCAAGGCCGCCTCGTCCCTGCGGGTGACCCACCGGCCGGGACGCGTCGTCGCGGGGAAGACCCGGGCGCGGCTGATGGTGCGGCACTCGACCGACCCGTCGGTCGCGGTGGGCACCGGCTGGGTGCGGATCACCGTGCCCGGGCAGGGCACCCGGGTCCGCAGGCTCGAGGACAGCGAGACGACGCTGCGGCTCGGTCGCTTCTCGCGGCCCGGGACGAAGCGGGTCTTCGTGAAGTACAACGGCAACCGCCGCGCGGGCAAGGTCTGGGAGCGGCACGACATCGACGTCGTCGGCTGACCCGACGACGCTGCACCCGCACGCCGGCGCCCGGGGGGCTCAGCCCCCCGGGCGCCGGTCCGCGTCGGCGAGCCGGAACGCCGCCTGGACCAGGGCCAGGTGGCTGAACGCCTGCGGGAAGTTGCCGACCATCCGGCCGTTCGCGGCGTCGTACTCCTCCGCGAGCAGGCCGACGTCGTTGGTCAGCCCGCAGAGCCGGTCGAACAGCGCGTGCGCCCGGTCCAGCATGCCCGCCTCCGCGTAGGCCGAGACCAGCCAGAACGAGCAGGCCAGGAACGGGTGCTCCTCGCCGCTCAGGCCGTCCACCCCGCTCTCGGTGCGGTAGCGCAGCACCAGGCCGTCGCGCATCAGGTCCTCCTCGATGGCCCGGATCGTGCCGAGCATGCGGGGGTCGTCGCCGGCGATGAAGCCGAACAGCGGCAGCACCAGCAGCGAGGCGTCCACCTCCCGGGTGCCCTCGTGCTGGACGAAGCAGCCCCGCTCGGCGTCGAAGCCGCGCTCCAGCACCCAGGCGCGTGCCGCGTCCCGGATGCGCCGCCACTCCTCGACCGGGCCCGGCAGGCCGTGCTCCTCGACGGCGCGGACGCCGCGGTCGAACGCCACCCAGACCAGGGCGCGGGAGTGGGTGAAGTGCTGCGGCTCTCCGCGGATCTCCCAGATGCCGTGGTCGGGGCTGTCCCAGGTGCGGGAGAGCTGGTCCAGCAGCGCGCGCTGTAGCGCCCAGGCGTTCCGGTCGACCTCGCCGTCGGCGTGCCGGGTCGTCTCGAGGGCATCCATCACCTCACCCAGCACGTCGTGCTGGACCTGGCCGACGGCGCCGTTGCCGATCCGCACCGGTCGCGACCCGGCATACCCGGGGAGGTGGTCGAGCTCGGTCTCGGGGATCCGGCGAGCCCCGTCGACGGCGTACATCACCTGCAGGTCCTCGGGGTCCCCGGCAACGGCACGCAGCAGCCACTCGCGCCACAGGCCGGCCTCGTCGGTGTACCCGGCCCGGATCAGGGAGTTGATGGTCAGCGCCGCGTCCCGGAGCCAGCAGAAGCGGTAGTCCCAGTTGCGCTCGCCGCCGAAGGTCTCGGGCAGGGACGTGGTGGGGGCGGCGACGATGCCCCCGGTCTGCTCGTGGGTCATCAGCCGCAGCGTGAGCAGCGACCGGGTCACCATGTCCGGCTGGGGTACGTCGCGGGCGCAGCGCGCGGCCCACTCCTCGTCCCGGCTGATCGTGGCCGTGATCCGGTCCGAGAAGTCCTCCAGCTCCTCGATCTCCACGTGCGACGGCAGCCAGGTCATCGAGAACTCGAGCTCGTCACCGGCATGCACCTCGAAGCTGTCGGTGTGGCGCTTGCCGTGCGCGCGGGGCAGTCGCGACCCGCGCAGGACCAGCCGATCAGGTCCGGCGACCGCCATGATCACCTCCTCCTGACCGACCCGGGTCCGGCGCACCCAGGGGACGATCCGGCCGTAGTCCAGCCGCAGCGTCCACTCGTGGCGGAACCGGACCGTCCCGGAGACCCCGCTGAGCCGGCGGACGACGTCGTGGCGACCGTCGCAGCGCGGCATCAGGTCGGTCAGGGTGACCACGCCGTCGGCGGTGGTGAACGTCGTCTCCAGGACCGCGGAGCCGCCGACGTAGCGTCGCGTGGTGGTCGTCTCGGCCTCGGGGGTCAGCTGCCAGTGGCCGTGGCTCTCGTCGCCGAGCAGGGCGGCCAGGCAGGCAGGTGAGTCGAACCGGGGCAGGCACAGCCAGTCGATCGACCCGTCCCGGCCGACGAGGGCGGCGGTGTGCAGGTCGCCGATCAGGGCGTAGTCCTCGATGGGAAGAGCCATGGTCGCGAGCGTACGGGGGTGCTGTGGCAGCATCCCGCCATGGACACCACCGCCGACCGGGTGCTCTCGCTGCTGCGCTCGGGCGGGGAGACGCTGGCGACGGCCGAGTCGCTCACCGGTGGCCGGCTCGCCGCCCTGCTCACCGGCGGTCCCGGGGTCCTCCGAGGTCTACCTCGGCGGGGTCGTCTCCTACGCCACGTCGGTGAAGGTGGGGTTGCTCGGGGTCTCGCAGGAGCTGGTGACCGAGCACGGCGTGGTCTCGGCCGAGTGCGCTGCGGCGATGTGCCGTGCGGTGGCCGACCTGACGGGCGCGTCGTACGCGCTGGCCACCACCGGGGTCGCCGGGCCGAGCTGGCAGGAGGACCAGCCACCCGGGACCGTGTTCGTCGGGATCGCCGGCCCCGCGGGCGAGGTCGGCGTCCCGGTGCACCTGGTCGGCGACCGGGAGACCATCCAGGACCGGACCTGCGCCGCGGCGCTCGACCTGATCTGGGGCGTGCTGACCGGGGAAGAGAACCCTCTCCGGTAGCGTTGCGATCACGACCCCGGATCGATCCCGGAGGAGGGGGCCCCGCATGGTGCTGTTCCGTCGGCTGCTCGGCGACGTGCTCCGCGACCGCCGGATGCAGCGCGGGCTGACCCTGCGCCAGGTCTCGGCCGAGGCCCGGGTGAGCCTGGGCTACATCTCGGAGATCGAGCGCGGCCAGAAGGAAGCCTCCTCCGAGCTCCTCGCCTCCCTGTGCACGGCCCTGGAGGTGCCGCTGTCCGAGGTGCTGCGCGAGGTCTCCGACGCGGTGCGCACCGAGGAGGTCGCTGCCGCGGCCACGCCGATCACCGCGGCCCGGCCGGCTCCCGGCGCGGTCGTCGCCTCGGCTGCCTGACCGCTCAGGTCGACACCGGCGTCCCCCGGGCCTGGCCGGTCACCGGACGGTCACCGGGCGGGCTGGCACGACGGGCACCAGTACGACGCGCGCTCCCGGCCGACCGGTCCGAGCATCGCCACCTCGATCGGCGTGCCACAGCGCCGGCAGGGTGAGCGGTCCCGGCGGAAGACCCACATCCGTTCCCGGTCGCGCAGGTCACCGGTCGTCGACTGGACCGCCCGCTGCTTGTTCAGCTCCAGCATCTGCTTGGCGCGCCGGACCAGCCGGACCAGGTCCGGGACGGCGCCGACCGGCGTCCGCGGATGCACCCCGGCGACGAAGCAGAGCTCGGCGGCGTACATGTTGCCGATCCCGGCCAGCCGGGTCTGGTCCAGCAGCGCCTCGCGCACCGCCCGGGTCGGGTCCTCGCGGAGCCGGCGCAACGCCTCCGCCTCGTCCCAGCCCGGCCCGAGCAGGTCCGGCCCCAGGTGACCCACCACCGTCGACTCGTCCTCGGTGGCGACCAGCTCGACGATGCCCAGCGAGAAGCCGACGGCCACCGCCGTCGTGGTGCTGAGCACCACCCGGGCCTGGTGGGCCGGCCGCTGCCAGCGCTGCCCGGGGCGGTGCACCCGCCAGGCGCCCTCCATCTTCAGGTGCGTGTGCAGGGTCCAGGACCGCCCCTGGGGGGTGCGGAACCGGGTCAGCAGGTGCTTGCCGCGTGACACGGTGGTCAGCACCTCGGCCCCGGCCAGGTCGGTCGTGGCCAGCTGCGGTACCCGGAAGTCCGAGCGCTCCAGCACCTGTCCGGACAGGGACCGGTCCAGCAGCCGGGCGGCCCGGAAGACGGTGTCGCCCTCAGGCACGCAGCCTCAGCCCTCGCGGCGTCGAGACGAAACCGGCGTCCTGGAGCGCCTCCCGCAACGGCGTGCTGCCGGCGCCCAGCAGGGGGGCGCCGTCGGCCTTCTCGACGGTGAGACGGCCCAGGGAGCCACGTCGTGCCGCGTCGGCCAGGGACGCGGCGGCCGGGGTGAGCAGGTCCGGGTCGTCGGTCCAGGTGAGCAGGGTGCGGCCGCCCCGCTCGACGTACAACGAGAGCGCGCCGTCGACGAGGACCACCAGCGCCCCCGCCTTGCGACCGGGCCGGTGCCCGCGCTCGGTGCCGGGCAGGTCGGCGCTGTCGGCACCCTCGGCGGCCGCCTCACGCTCGGGCCATGGCAGCGCCGCGCCGTACGGGTTCGCCGGGTCGGTGGCTGCCAGGGTGACGGCGGCCGGCTTGGCGTCGCTGGGAAGCTCGCCGAAGGTGCGTAGCCGGTCGATGGCGCCGGCGGTGCCGAACTGGGCGGCACCCAGGCCGTCGACGAAGTAGCCGCGCCGGCAGCGTCCGGAGTCCTCGAAGGCGGAGAGCACCTTGTACACGGCGGCGAACCCGCCGGGGACCCGTTCGCTGACCACCGCCCCGCGGATCACCACGCCGTGCCGGTCCAGCAGCCGTTCAGCGGTGGCGTGGGCGCGGCGGGTCGGGTCGGTGTCGATCTCGGGCAGCAGCGCCCAGCGGCCCGCCGTCTCGGGCGGACCGGTGCGGGCCGGCAGCCGGCCACGGCCGCCGGTGGTGGAGGCCATCCGGGGCCGTGCCGGACCCCGCTTGGTGCGGTGGGTGGCCCCGGCGCCGCGGACCAGGGCCCGCAACGGGGTGAGGGTGTCGTTGCTGATCCGGCCCGACCACACCAGCTCCCACAGCGCGGCGGCCAACGCCGCGTCCTGGGTCGCGCCGACGGCGGTGGCCAGCTGCCGGAAGAACCAGGCCCCGCCGGGAGCGAGGGCCTCCAGGACGGCGCTGGTGCAGCTCTCCGAGCGCCTCGTCGGGCTCGGCCGACGGGCCGGGCAGCGTCAGCGGCGCCTGGTCGGCCAGGTGCAGCGAGACCCAGCCGTCGGCGCCGGGCAGGGCGGCGTGCCCGGCCCACAGCACCTCCCCGGAGGCGGTGAGCTCGTCGAGGTACGACGGCACGTAGTCGTGCACCCTCGCGGCCAGCACCAGCGGCTCCAGCGCCGACGCGGGGACGGGGCACCCGGCGAGCTGGTCGATCGCCGTGAGCACCCCGTCGACGCCACGCAGACCGCCGCGGGGTCGCCCGGGAGCCGGCGTGGTCGGACCCGGTGACGTGCTGCCAGGCCGCCAGGAACCGGCCCAGCGCCTGGGGCTCGACCGGCTCGACCTCCTTGCGCAGCCGGGCCAGCGAGCGGCGGCGCAGCTTGCGCAGCACCTCGGCGTCGCACCACTCGGTGCCGGTGCCGGAGGGGCGGAACTCGCCGTCGAGGACCCGACCCTGGGCGGCCAGCCGTTGCAGGGTGTGCCGGACCACGGCGGCGCCGAGCCCGAGCCGGGTGGCCACCTGGTCGGTGGTGAACGGGCCGTGGGTGCGGGCGAACCGGCCGACCAGGTCGCCGAGCGGGTCCTCCACCGGGTCGGTGAACGCGTCGGGGGTGCCCGGTGGCACCGGGACCCCGAGACCGTCGCGGAGCCGCCCGACGTCCTCGACGATCGACCAGCGCTCCTCGCCCCCCATCCGCACCTCGACCACCCGCCGGGTGGCCGTCGAGCTCGGCCAGCCACGGGCCGACCGCGGCACCCTCGGTGCAGCGCAGCGCCACCTCCTCGGTGCTCAGCGGACCGAGCATCCGCAGCAGGTCGACGACGCCCTCGGCGTCCCTGGCCCGACGGTCCGGCGCCAGCCGCTGCAGCTCCGCCTCGACCTCGGCGAGCACGTCCGGGTCGAGCAGCTCGCGCAGCTCGGCCCGGCCGAGCAGCTCGGCCAGCAGTCCCTGGTCGAGGGAGAGCGCGGCGGCCCGGCGCTCCGCGATCGGGGAGTCGCCCTCGTAGACGAACTGGGCGACGTACCCGAACAGCAGGCTGCGGGCGAACGGGGACGGCGCGTGCGTGGCGACGTCGACGCACCTGCACCTCACGGCGGTCGACCCGCCGCATCAGCCCCACCAGCGAGGGCAGGTCGTAGACGTCCTGGAGGCACTCGCGGACCGCCTCCAGCACGATCGGGAAGGACGGGTACTTGGAGGCGACCTCGAGCAGGGCGGCCGAGCGCTGGCGCTGCTGCCACAACGGGGAGCGCCGGCCCGGGTCGCGTCGGGGCAGCAGCAGCGCCCGGGCGGCGCACTCGCGGAACCGGCTGGCGAACAGCGCGGAGCCGCCCACCTCGCCGGTGACCAGGTCGTCGATCTCGTCGGGCTCGAAGACGATCAGGTCGCCGCCCGGCGGCTCGGCGTCGGTGTCGGGGATCCGGATCACGATGCCGTCGTCGGAGGCGACGGCCTGGCCGTCGACCCCGAACCGTTCGCGAAGCCGGGCGTTGATGGCCAACGCCCAGGGGGCGTGCACCGGGGTGCCGTAGGGGGAGTGGACCACGAGCCGCCAGTCGCCGAGCTCGTCGCGGAAGCGCTCGACCAGCAGCGTCCGGTCGCTGGGCAGCTGCTTCGTGGCGTCGAGCTGCTCGTGCAGGTAGGCCACCAGGTTGCCGGCGGCCCAGTCGTCGAGCCCGTCCTCGCGGGCCCGCGCCTCGGCGCGGTCCTTGGGCAGCGCGGCGAGCTCGCGGGTGTAGCTGCCGATGGCCTCGCCCAGCTCGGCGGGCCGGCCCAGCGAGTCGCCCTTCCAGAACGGCAGCCGGCCGGGGATGCCCGGGCGCCGGGGTGACCAGCACCCGGTCGTGGGTGATGTCCTCGATCCGCCAGCTGGTGGCGCCGAGGGCGAAGATGTCGCCGACGCGGGACTCGTAGACCATCTCCTCGTCCAGCTCGCCCGACCCGCCGGCCGGGACCCTCGCCACCGACCAGGAAGACCCCGAAGAGTCCTCGGTCGGGGATGGTGCCGCCGCTGGTGACGGCGAGCCGCTGGGCGCCCGGTCGCGCGGTGAGCACGCCGGTGACCCGGTCCCAGACGATCCGCGGGCGCAGCTCGGCGAACTCGTCCGAGGGGTAGCGGCCGCTGAGCAGGTCGAGGGTCGCGTCGTACGCCGAGCGGGGCAGCCCGGCGAACGAGGCGCTGCGCCGGGCCAGCGCGTAGAGGTCGTCGACCTGACCAGGCGTCCATCGCGGTGGCGGCGACCACCTGCTGGGCCAGCACGTCCAGGGGGTTGGTGGGGACCCGCAGCGACTCGATCGCACCCGCCGCATCCGCTGCACCGCGACCGCTGTCTGCGCGAGGTCGCCGCGGTGCTTGGGGAAGAGCACCCCGCGCGACACCTCGCCGACCTGGTGCCCGGCGCGTCCGACGCGCTGCAGCGCGCTGGCCACCGACGGCGGGGACTCGATCTGGACCACCAGGTCGACCGCGCCCATGTCGATGCCGAGCTCCAGGCTGCTGGTGGCCACCACGGCGGGCAGCCGGCCGCGCTTGAGGTCGTCCTCGATCAGGCCGCGCTGCTCCTTGGACACCGAGCCGTGGTGGGCCTTGGCGATCACCACCGAGCCGGTCTCCTCCGAGCCGCCGGCGGTCGACCCGGACTGGGCCATCACCTCGGCGGGTGGGCGGGTGGACCGAGGGTCGCAGGCTCACCAGGCTCACCTGGGTCACCCTCGAGCGCCGCCTCCGCCCTGGTGGTGGCGATCTCGTTGAGCCGGGCGGTGAGCCGCTCGGAGAGCCGGCGGGAGTTGGCGAAGACGATGGTGGAGCGGTGCGCCTCGATCAGGTCGACGACCCGCTCCTCGACGTGCGGCCAGATCGACTGGGACCGGGACGGGTCCTCGGAGTCCTCGTCGTACCCCTCGGGGGCCGTCATGTCCTCGACCGGGACGACGACCGCGAGGTCCCACTGCTTGGTCGAGGCCGGCGCCACGATCTCGACCGGGGAGGTGCCGCCGAGGAAGCGTGCGACCTCCTCCAGCGGACGCACGGTCGCCGAGAGCCCGATCCGTTGCGCCGGGGCCTCCAGCAGCGCGTCGAGCCGCTCCAACGTCAACGCCAGGTGGGCGCCGCGCTTGGTGCCGGCCACCGCGTGCACCTCGTCGAGGATCACCGTCTGCACGCCGCGCAGCGACTCCCGGGCCTGCGAGGTGAGCATCAGGAACAGCGACTCCGGGGTGGTGATCATGATGTCCGGCGGAGCGCTGACCAGCCGGCGCCGCTCCGCTGCGGGAGTGTCGCCGGACCGCACGCCCACCCGCACCTCGGGCACCGGTGCCCCGAGCCGGTCCGCGGTGTGCCGGATCCCGGTCAGCGGGGCGCGGAGGTTGCGCTCCACGTCGACGGCGAGCGCCTTGAGCGGGGAGACGTAGAGGACCCGGCAGCGCTTCGTCCGGTCCTCCGGGCGCGGCTCGGTCAGCAGCCGGTCCAGCGACCACAGGAACGCCGAGAGCGTCTTGCCCGACCCGGTGGGCGCGACGACGAGGGCGTGCCGACCCGCGCCGATCGCCTCCCAGGCACCGGCCTGGGCGGGGGTGGGCTCGGCGAACGCCGCGGCGAACCAGGTGCGCGTGGGCTCGCTGAACCGGTCGAGGGCGGCGGCGGTCGCGGACATGTCTCCATCCTTGCCGACGGCACCGACAACGGGTTCCGGAGCCGGCCCGGCACCCGGCGGCTCAGGACCGTCGGACCACCGCGTCCAGCTCGACCTCGACCCGCCACCGCCGGTCGAGCAGGCCGGCCACGACCACCATCGTGCTGGCGGGCCGGACCTGGCCGAACACCTCGCCGTGCACCCCGCCCACCACGGCGGCGTCGTCGGCGGAGACGACGTACTGCCGGGTGCGGACGACGTCGGCGACGTCGCCGCCCAGCTCGCGCAGGGCCGTCAGCGCGATCTCCCAGCAGCGCTGCGCCTGCACCCGGGGGTCGGGGTCGACCTCGCCGTCGGGCCACACCGGGGCGGTGCCGCTGACCGCCACGAGGTCGCCCACCCGGACGGCTCGACTGAAGCCGATGCGGGACTCGTACGGCGATCCGGAGCTCACGTCGGCGCGGGACATGAGGTCACGCTAAACCGGATGAGACCTGTCGGCGCCGCCACCTAGGGTGAAGCCCGTGGACGCCCTGCCTCTCGCCGACCCGATGATCCGCGCCCGCGGCCTGCGCAAGTCGTTCGGCGACCTGGAGGCCGTCAAGGGCATCGACGTCGAGGTACGGCGGGGCGAGGCGTTCGGGTTCCTGGGCCCCAACGGCGCCGGCAAGTCCTCGACGATGCGGATGATCGCCGCGGTCTCCCCGGTCAGCGGCGGCGAGCTGCGGATCCTCGGGCCTGGACCCGGAGACGCACGGCCCGGCGATCCGCGGTCGGCTCGGTGTCTGCCCGCAGGAGGACACCCTCGACAACGAGCTGAACGTCCGCGACAACCTGGTACATCTACGGGCGCTACTTCGGCATCCCCAAGGCGGTGGTCAACGACCGTGTCGACGAGCTGCTGGAGTTCGTCCAGCTCACCGAGAAGGCCCGCAGCAAGGTCGAGGACCTCTCCGGCGGCATGAAGCGGCGGCTGACCATCGCCCGGTCGCTGGTGAACCGCCCCGACCTGCTGCTGCTCGACGAGCCGACCACCGGCCTGGACCCGCAGGCCCGGCACGTGCTCTGGGACCGGCTGTTCCGGCTCAAGCAGACCGGGGTCACCCTGGTGATCACCACGCACTACATGGACGAGGCCGAGCAGCTCTGCGACCGGCTGGTGGTGATGGACAAGGGGCTGATCGTCGCCGAGGGGTCGCCGCTGGAGCTGATCCGGCAGTACTGCACCCGCGAGGTCGCGGAGCTGCGGCTCGGGGTGGCGGCGCTGGGCGAGACCCACGAGATCGCTGCGGAGAAGATCGCCGACCTCGGCCACCGTGTCGAGGTGCTGCCCGACCGGCTGCTGGTCTACAGCGACGACGGCGAGGAGGTCATCGCCCGGGTGCACGAGCGCGGGCTCAACCCGGCGGCGGTGCTGGTCCGCCGCTCCACCCTGGAGGACGTCTTCCTCCGACTCACCGGCCGGACGCTGGTGGACTGATGGCGGCCCCTGGCAGCGACTGTCAGCGCCGACGGGCTCAGCCTGTGGGCCGGGACGGCCCGACAGCTCGACTACTGGCTGACGGTCTACCGGCGTACCTGGCGGGCCTCGGTCATCTCCTCGTTCGTCTCGCCGCTGCTGTACGTCGTGGCGATGGGCGTGCTGCTCGGCGGCTTCATCGAGGGTGACCCGGACCGGCTCGAGGGCGCCACGTCGTACCTGGCCTTCGTGGTGCCAGGCCTGATCGCCGCGCACGCGATGCAGACCGCGGTCGGCGAGACGACGTACCCGGTGATGGGGATGATCAAGTGGCACCGCAGCTACTACGCGATGCTGGCCACCCCGCTGCAGGTGCCGCACCTGGTGGCGGCGCACCTGCTCTTCGTCGCGGCCCGGCTGCTGATGACCTGCACGGTCTTCACCCTGGTGCTGCTCCCGTTCGGGGTGTTCGCCTCGTGGTGGGGGCCTCCGCTGGCGGTGCTCGCCCAGGTGCTGGTCGGGATGGTGTTCGCGACGCTGGTCTACGGGGTCTCCGCCCGGCTGCGGTCCGAGCAGGGGTTCGGGGTGCTGTTCCGGCTCGGCGTCTTCCCGCTGTTCCTGTTCTCGGGCGCGTTCTTCCCGGTCGACAACCTCGGCCCGGTGGGGGCGTTCGCGGCGCGGCTGACCCCGCTGTGGCACGGCGTGAACCTCTCCCGGATGTTCGCCCTCGACCACGTCACCTGGTGGTTGGCCGCCCTCAACACCGCGGTGCTGGTGGCGTTGGTCGCCGTCGGCTGGGTGTGGTCGGTGACCGGTCTGACGAAACGGCTGGCGACCTGATGAGCGCCATCGGCCAGGGCTTCTCGGTGGTCGCGCCCCTCACGCCCCGCGCGGCGATGGGGGTGCTGACGCTGCGCAACTACACCGTCTACCGGCAGGCGTGGAAGCTGTTCCTCACCGGGTTCCTCGAGCCGGTGTTCTACCTCTTCTCGATCGGGATCGGCGTCGGCCAGCTGGTCGAGGGCTTCTCGTTCAACGGGCAGCAGATCCCGTACGCCGAGTTCGTGGCTCCGGGGATGCTGGCCGTCTCGGCGTTCAACGGGGCGCTGATGGACAGCACCTTCAACGTGTTCTTCAAGCTCAAGTACGAGAAGCTCTACGACCAGATGCTGGCCACCCCGCTGACCACCAGCGACATCGCCCGCGGCGAGATCCTCTGGGGTCAGCTGCGCGGCTCCAGCTATGCCGCGGCGTTCCTGCTGGTGATGTGGGCGATGGGGCTGGTGCACAGCTGGTGGGCGGTGTTGGCGTTGCCGGCGGCCCTGCTGATCGGGTTCGCGTTCAGCGCGGTGTGCATGGCGGCGACGACGTGGATGACCTCGTGGCAGGACTTCGACAAGATCACCCTGTTCCAGCTGCCGCTGTTCCTGTTCTCGGCGACGTTCTTCCCGATCACCGCCTTCGACGGGGTGGTCCGGTGGGTGGTCGAGGTCACGCCGCTCTATCGAGGAGTGGTGCTCTGCCGCGAGCTCACCACCGGCGCGATCACCTGGGACTCGGCGGTCTCGGTGGTCTACCTCGTGGTGATGGGGGTGCTGGGGCTGCTGGTGGTCCGGCACCGGCTGGACGCGTTGCTGCGGACCTGAGCGGCCAGCCGCGTTCGCGGCACTCCGGGGTCCGGCGGTCCGGGGTCCGGGGTCCGACATCCGGGGTCCGGGGTCCGACGTCCGGGGTCCGGGGTCCGGGGTCCGGGGTCCGGGGTGCGGCCAGGGGTTGTCAGGCTCTCCCCACGGTTGTCGGCTGTTGCAACCCCTGACATGCGTCGGGAACCCCTGACATGCCGCGTCGGGAAACCCTGACAACCGTCGGGAACCCCTGATGACCGGGGATTGCCAGGCGGGTTGTCCACAGGCAGAGCCCGGCCAGAGGATTCCCACCTCCCACCGGAGGGATGTCAGGCTGGGGCGGTGCGACACACGGAGTTCTGGGACCGCCTCGAGCGGGCGCTGGGGCGGAGCTACCACCGGGTGTGGGCCGACCAGTTCGTGATGAGCGAGCTGGGGGAGCGGACCGCCTCCGAGGCGCTCGACGCCGGTCTCCCGCCCCGGCAGGTGTGGTCGGCGGTGTGGCGCGCCCTCGAGCTGCCGGACCGGGAACGATGAGGGGACTCGGGTGAGCCTGCGCCCGGCCGCCACGACCGACCTGGACCCGGCGCTGGTGCAGCGACGTACCGTCCGCACCCTGGTGCTGGCCCAGGCGGTCGGCGCGATCGGGATCACCATCGGGATCGCCACCGCCTCCCTGCTGGCCCGGGAGATCTCCGGCTCCGAGCGGCAGGCGGGCCTGGCCCAGACCTTCCAGGTGCTCGGGGCGGCGGTCGCGGCGGTGCTCCTGGCCCGGCTGATGTCGCGGCGGGGGCGCCGCTCCGGACTGATGACCGGCTACCTGCTCGCCGCCTCCGGGGCCGTGCTCGCGGTGGCTGCCGGTGCCGCCGGCTCGATGGTGCTGCTGCTGTGCGGTGCGGTCCTGCTCGGGTCCGCCACCGCCGCCAACAGCGCCGCCCGGTACGCCGCCACCGACCTGGCCACCGACCGGCACCGGGCCCGGGCGCTGTCCACCGTGGTGTGGGCCACCACCCTGGGGGCGGTCGCGGGCCCCAACCTCAGCGGTCCCGCGGGCCGCATCGCCCGGGTCCTGGGCCTGCCGGTGCTCACCGGTCCGTTCCTCGTCGGCGCGGTGGCGATGCTGCTCGCCGCCGCGATCGTCGCGGTGCTGCTGCGACCCGACCCGTTGCTGGTGGCCCGGGCGATGGCCGGGGTGGCGCGCACGGAGCCGACCGGCACCTCGTGGGGACGGGCGGCGCAGGCGATCCGCGAGCGTCCGGTGCTCGGGGTCGCGGTCGCCGGCCTCGCCGGTGCCCACGCGACCATGGTCGCGGTGATGGTGATGACCCCGCTGCACATGGAGCACGGTGGGGCTGCCCTGCGGGTGATCGGGGTGGTGATCAGCGTCCACGTGCTCGGCATGTTCGCGTTCTCGCCGGTGGTCGGCGCGCTGGCCGACCGGTTCGGCCGCCCGCCGGTGCTGGGGGTCGGCGGCGGCGTGCTGCTGGTGGCGCTCGCGCTGTGCGCCTCCTCGCCCGAGGGGACCTCGTGGCAGATCTTCGCCGGGCTGTTCCTGCTCGGGCTGGGCTGGTCGGCCGCCACGGTCGCTGCCTCGACCATGGTCGCCGAGCATGCCCCGCTGGACGCCCGCACCGACGTCCAGGGCAGCTCGGACCTGCTGATGAACCTCGCGGCCGCCGCGGCCGGCGCGCTGTCCGGGGTGGTCACCGGCTCGTTCGGCTTCCCGGTGCTCGCCGCGGCGAGCGCCGGCCTGGCACTGGTGGTGGTGCTGGCCTCGGTGGCCGCCGCGCGGCTGACCGCAGCGGACCACCGGCCGGCTGGCACAGTGTCGGCATGAGCGAGGCCAGCAACAGCAACGAAGCCGTCGCGGACGTGGCGGTGATCGGCGGCACCGGGTTCTACTCCTTCCTCGGCGCCGGTGACGACGCCGTCGAGGGCGGGCTGGAGCAGCACGACGTGGAGACGCCGTACGGCGCCCCGTCGGCTCCGATCAGCGTCGGCACCGTCGCCGGCCGCCGGGTGGCGTTCCTGCCGCGGCACGGCAGCGGCCACGAGTTCCCGCCGCACCGGATCAACTACCGCGCCAACCTCTGGGCGCTGCGCTCCCTCGGCGTCCGGCAGGTGCTCGCGCCGTGCGCGGTCGGCGGGCTGCGCGACGAGGTCGCACCCGGCGACGTGGTGGTCCCCGACCAGCTCGTCGACCGCACCACCGGCCGCCCCCAGACCTACGTCGAGACCGGGGCGGTGCACCTGCCCTTCGCCGACCCGTACTGCGCCCAGCTGGGTGCCGCGGTGGCCGAGGCCGACGACACCGTGAAGACCGGTGGCGCGATGGTGGTCATCGAGGGGCCGCGGTTCTCCACCCGCGCAGAGTCCCAGCACTACGCCTCCCAGGGCTGGACGCTGGTGAACATGACCGGCCACCCGGAGGCGGTCCTGGCCCGGGAGCTGCGGATGTGCTACTCGGCGATCGCGCTGGTCACCGACATGGACGCCGGGGTGGAGACCGGGTCGGGCGTCGGCCAGGAGGAGGTGTTCGCGCTGTTCGCGGCCAACCTGGAACGGCTCACCGGGCTGCTCACCTCCGTCGTCGGCTCCCTGCCGGACCCCGACGGCTGCTCCTGCGCCTCGTGGGCCGCGGGCATCACGCTGACCTACCAGATCCCGGGCAGCACGGGTGAGGGTGCTGCTCACCGGGTCGGCCGGCTTCATCGGCTCGGCGATCGGGACGGCGCTCGACGAGGCCGGCCACGAGGTCGTCCGGATCGACCTGATGCTGCCGATGGCGCACGGCGAGGCGACCGCCCCGGCCGGCACCGAGCAGCTCGACGTCCGCGACGCCGACCGCTGGACCGACCTGCTCCGCGGCGTCGACGTGGTCTGCCACCAGGCCGCCGTGGTCGGTGCCGGGGTGACGGTGAGCGACCTGCCCGACTACGCCGGGCACAACGACTACGGCACCGCGGTGCTGCTCGCCGCGATGCACGCCGCGGGGGTGCAGCGGTTGGTGCTGGCCTCCTCGATGGTCGTCTACGGCGAGGGCCGCTACGCCTGCGCTGACCACGGCGACCAGTCCCCGCCACCGCGACGCCGCGAGGCGCTGGACGCCGGTGACTTCGAGAACCACTGCCCCCGGTGCGGTCGGCCGCTGACCTGGGAGCTGGTCGCGGAGTCGGCCCGGCTGGACCCGCGCAGCACCTATGCCGCGAGCAAGGTGGCCCAGGAGCACTACGCCGGGGCCTGGGTCCGGCAGGCGGACGCGTCCGCGATCGCCCTGCGCTACCACAACGTCTACGGGCCGGGGATGCCGCGGAACACGCCGTACTCCGGGGTCGCGGCGATGTTCCGGTCCTCGCTCGAGCGCGGGCGAGGCACCTCAGGTGTACGAGGACGGCGGCCAGATGCGGGACTTCGTGCACGTCGCCGACGTGGCGCGGGCCAACGTGCTGGCGCTGGAGGCGGTGGTGGCCGGCGACCCCGGCCGGTACGCGGCGTACAACGTCGCCTCCGGATGTCCGGTGCCGATCCTCGAGGTGGCACGGCGGGTCGCCGCCGGAGTTCCCGGTACGCCGCCCGAACCCGTCGTGACCGGTGGCTACCGGCTCGGCGACGTCCGGCACGTGGTGGCCTCGCCGGCGCTGGCCGAGGTCGAGCTCGGCTTCGCCGCCGCGATCGCCCCGGAGGAGGGCCTGGCGCAGTTCGCGACCGCCCCGTTGCGCGCCTGAGCCTCACCAGCTCGTGTAGAGCAGCTGCTGCACCGCCAGCGCCGTCGCCAGCTGCAGACCCAGACCCCACCGCCTCCACCGCGGCGGCAGCAGCGCGAGCGAGACCAGCAGCCAGGGCACGAACGGCAGCCAGATCCGCTCGACCTCGGCCTTGCTCATCCGCGACAGGTCGGCCACCAGCACCGCGGTCGCGGTGGACCCGATCAGCAGCAGCGCCACCCGCTCCGACCCCTGTCGCCAGGCCGATCGACCGGCTGCGGCGGCGTGGGCAAGCCCGGCACCGAGCAGTGGTCCCGCGCAGACCAGCAGCGCGGCGAGGTTGCCCCACAGCCAGTACGCCGCCGGCCGCTTCTCCGCGACGCCCTCCCAGTACCGGTCGGCCAGCACCGGGTAGGCCTCCCACCACGCGAAGCCGAGCGCCGCGAAGACCAGGACGACCACCAGCGCAGCCGCCGCGGCGTACGGCAGCGGACGCCAGGACCGCGCCGCGGCGAGCACCCCGAGGGCGGTGAGGCCGATCAACGGCATCCCGTAGGACATCAGCACCGCGTAGCCGAGCAGCACCCCGGCGAGCAGCGACCAGCCCACGGCTCGGCGCTGCCCGGTGGCCGTGGCCGCCACCGCCAGGCAGGCAAGGCCCCAGGCCACCACCGTGCCGATGAGCGCGTCGGCGGAGACGGCCATGAAGACCGCGGCCGGGGTGAGCACCAGGAACGGCGCCGCCCGCCGGGCCAGCTGATCGGCGCCGAGGGCCCGCAGCGTGACGAGCACTGCCAGCGCGGTGGTGGCGGTGAGCACCGTGACGACCAGCCCGGCGGCCAGGTCCCCGCCCAGCCCGATCCGCACCAGCCCCACGAAGACCAGCAGCGTTCCCGGGGGGTGCCCGGCCACGTGAGTGACGAAGTTGTCCGGCGCCGACATCGGGATCCGGTCGACGTAGGTGCGCAGCAGCAGCCCGACGTCGCTGGTGTCCCGGGCGGTCGGCAGGTACTCGTAGCGGCCGCCGAGCGCACGGGAGAGCCCGTCCGGCCCATCGACCAGGGCCAGCGCCAGCAGCCACGCCAGCGCCACGAGGTAGCTGACCAGCAGCAGCCGCCGCCACGACAGGCGCGCGGCGAGGTGCGCGGCGTACCGCCAGCCGAGCAGCGCCAGCAGCACCGCCGGCAGCGTGCCGGGGCCCAGCAGCTTCGGCTGCGGGTACCCGTGCAGCGGAGGGATGGTGCCGGGCCCGGCGGACCGCGGAGCCCGGGCGTAGACCTCCCAGCCGGTCAGCGGCGGCACCAGGAAGGCGGCCACCAGCAGCGCCCCTGCGACCACCAGCCCTGCCCAGCAGGCGACCCGGCCGCGGCCCGTGCCGGGGTCCTCGCGGGACGAGGTGGCGGAGTCCGGCATGAGGCGAGACTAGGGGCGACCTGATCGGCGACGCCTCGGCGGCGCGGGGGAGACTGGCGGGATGACCCCTCCGGCTGCCTGCGACCTGGTGCTGCCCTGCCGCGACGAGGCGGCGGCGCTGACCACCCTGCTGCCGACGATCCCGGACGTCTTCCACGTGATCGTGGTCGACAACGGCTCGCGCGACCGGACCGCGGAGGTGGCCCGCGAGCTGGGCGCCACCGTCGTCGAGGAGTCGACCCCGGGGTACGGCGCGGCCGTGCACGCCGGTCTGCTGGCCGCCACCCACGAGCACGTGGCGTTCATGGACGGTGACGGCTCCTTCGACCCCGCCGAGCTGCTCGGCCTGCTCGACGACGTCGCTGCCGGTCGGGCCGACCTCGCGGTGGGCCGACGACGCCCGGTGCGCGGGGGTGTCTGGCCCTGGCACGCCCGCGCCGGCAACGCGCTGATCGTGGCCTGGCTGCGCCGCAGGATCTCCCTCGACGCCCACGACATCGCCCCGATGCGGGTCTGTCGACGCCGGGACCTGCTGGAGCTCGACGTCCGGGACCGGCGGTTCGGCTACCCGGTGGAGCTGCTTGCAGAAGGCCACCCGGGCCGGGTGGCGGTTCGTCGAGCGCGACGTCGCGTACCACCCCCGGGCGGAGGGGACGAGGTCCAAGGTCTCGGGGTCGGTGCGCGGGACGCTGCGCACCGCGCGCGACTTCTGGAAGGTCCTGTCGTGACCGGCGCCGAGCCGGTGCGGATGCTGGTGGTCGCCAAGGCGCCGGTGCCCGGGCAGGTGAAGACCCGGTTGGGCGCCGACATCGGGATGGCGGCGGCTGCCGAGCTGGCCGCGGCGGCACTGCTGGACACCCTGGCCGCCTGCACCGAGGCGGTCGGTCCGCAGCGCTGCCACCTGAGCCTGGCCGGTGACGTCGCCGGTGACCTGGCTGGCGCGGTCGAGCGGGAGGCGCTGGCCGCGGCGCTCGCCGGCTGGACGGTGACGCCCCAGCACGGCGACACCTTCGCAGCCCGTCTGGTCGCGGCGCACCACGACGTGCCCGGCCCGGTCGTCCAGATCGGGATGGACACCCCGCAGGTGACGTCCGCGCTGCTGCTGGCGGCCGCAGCCGGCCTGGCCGGGGCCGACGCCGTGCTCGGTCCGGCCCCGGACGGCGGCTGGTGGGTGCTGGCGCTGCGCGACCCCTCCCGGGCGGCTCCGCTGCTCACGGTGCCGATGAGCACGCCGACGACGTACGACGAGACCCGCGCCGCGCTGGAGACCGCCGGGCTGCGGGTGGGCACCACCACGCAGCTGCGCGACGTGGACACCGTGGCCGACGCCCGACTGGTGTCGGAGGCCGCCCCGGGCACCCGGTTCGCCCGGGTCTGGGCCTCCCGCGTGTCGCAGCTGGGGTCGAACACCTGTTCGGGCTAGGTTTGGTCCACAGGTGACGCGCTGGTCGACGTTGTCCCCAGGCTCCCGCCTCCGGGTAGGGACTGTCGGAGGTCCCGTCTAGCGTCCAACCGGACGACAGATCGACACGGAGCAAGGAGACATCATGGCTGGTGGAGACCGCGAGAAGGCCCTGGACGCCGCACTCGCCAACATCGAGCGGCAGTTCGGCAAGGGGTCGGTGATGCGGCTCGGCGACGAGACCCGCGCGCCGCTGGAGGTGATCCCCACCGGGTCGATCGCCCTCGACGTCGCGCTCGGGCTGGGCGGGCTGCCGCGTGGCCGGGTGGTCGAGATCTACGGACCGGAGTCCTCGGGAAAGACGACGGTCGCCCTGCACGCGGTGGCCAGCGCCCAGAAGGCCGGCGGCATCGTCGCCTTCGTCGACGCCGAGCACGCTCTCGACCCGGAGTACGCCAAGGCGCTCGGCGTCGACACCGACGCCCTGCTGGTCTCCCAGCCCGACTCCGGTGAGCAGGCGCTGGAGATCGCCGACATGCTGATCCGCTCCGGTGCCCTGGACCTCATCGTCATCGACTCGGTGGCGGCGCTGGTGCCGCGCGCCGAGATCGAGGGCGAGATGGGGGACAGCCACGTGGGCCTGCAGGCCCGGCTGATGAGCCAGGCGCTGCGGAAGATGACCGGTGCGCTGAACAACTCCCGCACCACCGCGATCTTCATCAACCAGCTGCGCGAGAAGATCGGCGTGATGTTCGGCTCCCCGGAGACCACCACCGGTGGTCGGGCGCTGAAGTTCTACTCCTCGGTGCGTCTCGACGTCCGCCGGATCGAGACCCTCAAGGACGGCCAGGAGATGGTCGGCAACCGCACCCGGGTCAAGGTGGTGAAGAACAAGGTCGCGCCGCCGTTCAAGCAGGCTGAGTTCGACATCATGTACGGCAAGGGGATCAGCCGCGAGGGCGGTCTCATCGACGTCGGCGTCGAGGCGGGCCTGGTCCGCAAGGCCGGTGCCTGGTACACCTACGAGGGCGACCAGCTCGGTCAGGGCAAGGAGAACGCGCGGACGTTCCTGCGCGACAACCCCGACCTGGCCAACGAGCTGGAGAAGAAGATCCTCGAGAAGCTCGGGGTGGTGCCCAGCGTCGAGGACGAAGCCGCGCCGGCCGAGCCGGCCGCGCCGATCGGCATCGACGACTTCTGAGCATGGCGCCCGACCAGCCGACCGGGCCCCCGCCTGAGGACCCGGTCGCCCTCGGCCCCGACGCGGATCCGGAGTCGGTGGCCCGGACGATCCTGCTCGACCAGCTGACCGGCCGGGCCCGGAGCCGTCGCGAGCTGGCCGACAAGCTGGCCTCGCGCGGGGTGCCGGAGGACGTCGCGACCCGGCTGCTCGACCGGTTCACCGAGGTGGGCCTCGTCGACGACGAGGCCTTCGCCCGCGCCTGGGTGGACAGTCGACAGCCGGGCAAGGGCCTGGCACGTCGCGCCCTGGCCACCGAGCTGCGCCGCAAGGGGGTCGCCGACGAGGTGGCCCGGCAGGCGCTCGACGAGATCGACCCGGCGGACGAGGAGGAGGCGGCGCGACGGCTGGTCCGCAAGAAGCTGCGCTCGCTGTCCCGCGTCGACGAGACCACGGCCACCCGCCGGCTGATCGGGATGCTGGGTCGCAAGGGGTACCCACCCGGGATGGCCTTCGCCGTGGTCCGCGACGAGCTCCGCGCCTCCGGCGCCGACCCGAGTGATCTCCCCGACGACGAGCTCGCCCACGAAGGTTGAGGAGGTCGCGCCGGCTCCCGTGGTTGAGGAGGTCGCGCCGGCTCCCCGGTGGTTGGATGCGAGGACGCTCGCTGGCGCTCGCTCCTCACGGCTCCGGTTCGAGGAGGTCGCGCGTGCTCCCCGGTGGTTGAGGAGGTCGCGCAGCGACCGTCTCCCCGGTGGTTGAGGAGGTCGCGCAGCGACCGTCTCGAAACCACCGCGACGTCCACGGTGGCTTCGGTTTCGAGACGCTCGCTGGCGCTCGCTCCTCAACCTCCGTAGGGGCGGAGGCGCGCGTGTCCCCGGTGGTTGAGGAGGTCGCGCCGGCTCCCCGGTGGTTGAGGAGGTCGCGCAGCGACCGTCTCGAAACCACCGCGACGTCCACAGTGGCTTCGGTTTCGAGACGCTCGCTGGCGCTCGCTCCTCAACCTCCGTAGGGGCGCTGCCCTCAACCTCCGTAGGGGCGGAGGCGGGCGTGCCCGTGGTGAGGAGGCGCGCGCTCCCCGGTGGTTGAGGAGGTCGCGCAGCGACCGTCTCGAAACCACCGCGACGTCCACGGTGGCTTCGGTTTCGAGACGCTCGCTGGCGCTCGCTCCTCAACCTCCGTAGGGGTGCTGTCCTCAACCTCCGTGGGGCCGCGTTGCTCGACGCTCGTACGGGAGCGGCTGACGAGCGGTGCGGCGGCGGTCTAGGGTCGGCGCGTGGTCGAGGACGCGCGGGTGCGGCTGGTGGTGCACGACCGCGGGCACGAGCTGGCCGGCGTGGTGCGTCCCGAGGAGTCCTGGGCAGCGGCAGCCCGGCGTACCTGCGCCAGCATGCATGTCGAGCCGGTCGCCGAGGACCTGTCGGGGGCCGTGAAGCACTTCGTCGTCGACCACGACCTGCGGGTGGCCGTGCGGGCGATGACCCATGGCGACCTGCCGTCGATGGCCCGGTGGCGGCAGAGCCCGCACGTCCAGCGGTGGTGGGAGCACGACGGTGAGCCGACCGCGGAGGCGATCCAGCGTGAGTACGGGTCGTGCATCGACGGCAACACCCCGACCCGGCTGTGGGTCGCCGAGGTCAACGGACGCTCGGTCGGCTTCGTCCAGGACTACCGGATCGGCGACTACCCGGACTACGCCGTGCTGGGGCCGGACCCGGACGCGGTCGGGGTCGACTACGCGATCGGCGAGGTGGAGTGGACCGGCCGCGGACTCGGTGGTCGGATCCTGTGGGCGTGGATGCTGCGGTCGCGGCGCCGGTTCCCCCAGGTCGCGACGTACTTCGCCGCCCCCGACCACCGCAATGCGGCCTCGCTGCGGATGCTGGACAAGCTGGGCTTCACCCAGGGGCTCTGGTTCGACCGGCCCCGGGCCGACGGCAGCGCCGACACCGTGGTCGGCTGCAGCCTCGACGTGCGCCGCGTGCTGGCCTGATCCGGTGCGCCATGATGGGGCGATGAGCGAGCACCCGCTCCGGCTGCCGGCCGGACCCGTGGACCTGAGCACCCTCGACACCCGGGCCACGCCCGGCTTCGACGGCGACAAGAGCGACGGGAAGAAGGCACTGGCAGCGCTGGGCGACGACCTCGCCGACCTCCAGGAACGACTCTTCGCCGAGGGTCGCTCCGGCAGCCGTCGCAACGTGCTGCTCGTGCTCCAGGGGATGGACACCTCGGGGAAGGGCGGCACGCTGCGGCACGCCGTCGGGCTGGTCGACCCGCAGGGGGTCCGGATCACCTCGTTCAAGGCGCCCACCGAGGAGGAGCTGAGCCACGACTTCCTGTGGCGGATCCGGCGGGCGCTGCCGGAGCCGGGCATGCTCGGCGTCTTCGACCGTTCGCACTACGAGGACGTGCTGATCGCGCGGGTCCGCGAGCTCGCCGAGCCCGAGGAGATCGAGCGCCGCTACGACGCGATCAACGCCTTCGAGGCCGAGCTGGCCGACGCCGGCACCACCGTGGTGAAGGTGATGCTGCACGTCTCCGCCGCCGAGCAGCGGGAACGACTGCTGGCGCGTCTCGACGACGAGACCAAGCACTGGAAGTTCAACCCCGGTGACATCGACGAGCGGGGGCACTGGGCGGCCTACCAGCGGGCCTACGAGCTCGCGCTGGAGCGGACCAACACCGAGCACGCCCCCTGGCACGTGGTGCCGGCCGACCGCAAGTGGTTCCGCAACCTGGCGGTCGGCCAGCTGCTCCTGGACACGTTGCGCCGCCTGGACCCGGTGTGGCCGGACGCCGACTTCGACATCGACGAGCAGCGTCGGCGGCTCACCTCGGAGGACCCGCTGTCGTGATCCCCACCGTGGCGGTGACCCGGTACGTCACGCCGCTGCGCGAGGGCGGCAGCCTGCCCGGCCTGGTCGAGGCCGACGACCTGGGCACCTACGTGTGCAAGTTCCGTGGCGCCGGACAGGGCCTGCGGGTGCTGGTGGCGGAGGTGGTGGTCGGCGAGCTGGCGCGGCGGATCGGGTTGCGCACCCCCCGCCTGGTCGCCCTCGAGCTGGACCCGGAGATCGCCCGGTACGAGGCGGACGAGGAGGTGCAGGACCTGCTCAACGCCAGTCCCGGCCTCAACCTCGGCGTGGACTTCCTGCCCGGGGCGTTCGGGTTCGACGGCGAGGCCCCGGCCGAGGCCGAGGAGGCGGCCACGGTGCTGTGGCTGGACGCGTTCTGCGCGAACGTGGACCGGTCCTGGCGCAACCCCAACCTGATGCGCTGGCACGGCGACCTGTGGGTGATCGACCACGGGGCCGCGCTGTACTTCCATCACGCCTGGTCCGGCGGGGTCACCGACCCGGCGCGCTTCGCCGCCCAGCCGTGGAGCGTCGAGGACCATGTGCTCAGGCAGGAGGCGAGCGGGCTCCCGATCGTCGACGAGAGACTGAGCTCGATGCTGGACCAGCGGGTCTTCACCGAAATCCTCGCCGAGGTCCCCGACAACTGGCTGGACCCTGCCGGCACGCCGGGGACCGCGACCCCCGACGAGCTGCGAGCGGCGTACGTCGCGTTCCTGGTGGCCCGGCTCGGCACCCGGCAGTGGCTGCCGCAGGTCGCGTCGTGACCGCGGCGACGAGGCGGCTGGCCTACCAGTACGTGGTGCTGCGGTGCGTGCCACGGGTGGACCGTGAGGAGTTCCTCAACGTCGGCGTGGTGCTCTACTGCCAGGCCACGGACTTCCTCGAGGTCGCCTGGCAGGTCGACCGGGACCGGCTGCTGGCCCTCGACCCGCGGGTCGACGTGGACCAGGTCTGCGACGCGCTCACCTTCGTCGAGGGGGTCTGCGCCGGGGACCGGCGTGGCGGTCCCGCGGCAGCGCACCCGAGGGGTCAACGGTTCGGCTTCCTCAAGGCGCCGCGCAGCACCGTGCTGCAGCCGGGACCGGTGCACGGGGGACTGACCCTCGACCCGGCACGCCAGCTCGAGCGGCTGATCCACCAGCTCGTCGGCTGAGCAGACCCGCAGGATCAGACCGGCATCAGACCGGCACGAGCTCGACCGCCCCCACGGCGTACCGGGCCAGGATGGTGCGGGCGAGCTCGGGGTGGGCGCCCAGCGGCTCGGAGACCGCCACCGCTCCCGCCTCGAGCGCCAGCTCCGTGGCCCGGTCCGAGAGCGGCCCCGGGGTGAGGAACAGCGAGGCGACCGCGATGTGCCGGCGGCCCTGTCCCCGGAACGCGCGGACCGCCTCACCGGTCGCCGGCGGCGCGGCCGCGGCGAACGCGGCGGTCACCGGCAGCTTGTGGTGGGTGCCCCAGAGTCGGGCCAACCGGGCCACGGCCTGGTTGGCGAGCGGGTCGGCGCAGCCCGCGGCGGCCAGCACCAGCGCGTCCAGCTCACGGATCCGGGAGCTGAGCAGCGTCTCCCGCATCCGGACGTCCAGGATCTCCAGGAACCGCGGCTCGAGGCCGAGGATCGAGGTGGCCCGGATCCGCAGGCCCGGGTGCCGGGCACCGGCCTCGGCCACGGCGCTCGGGACGTCGGAGCCGACGTGGTGGGACTCGGTGAGCAGCAGCGGTACGACGACGATCTCGTCGTGGCCGTCGCGCACCAACCGGTCCACGACCGTGCTGAACCCTGGGCGGGAGCGGTCGAGGTAGGCCTGCTCGATCCTCAGGTCCGGGCGCTGGGCGCGGACCTCGCGGACCAGGGCGGTGATCGTGTGGGATGAGCGCGGGTCACGACTTCCGTGAGCCAGCGCCACCAGGGCAGGAGCGGCCATCAGCCGGGTCTCCTCTCGTGTGGAGCGGGTGGAGCAGGGTGGGTGAGCGCCGCGACAACGGTGTCGGGGCGCCCCGGGGGTCGGTGGGGCCGCGGTGCGGCGGCCGGTGCGCGGGTCATGAGTGGATCCCGCACTCGGTCTTGCCGGTGCCCGCCCAGCGGCCGCTGCGCGGGTCCTCGCCGGGGGCGACGCGGCGGGTGCACGGGGCGCAGCCGATCGACGGGTAGCCGTCGTAGACCAGCGGGTTGACCAGGATGCCGTTCTCGGCGACGTACGTCTCGACCTGCTCGTCGGTCCACCGGGCCAGCGGTGAGACCTTGACCTTCTGCTTCTTGGCGTCCCAGCCGATCACCGGCGCGATCACCCGGTGGTGGGTCTCGGCGCGGCGCAGGCCGGTGGCCCAGGCGTCGTACTCGGTCAGTGCGGCGGCCAGCGGCTCGACCTTGCGCAGCCGGCAGCACAGGTCGGGATCGCTGCGGAACAGGTCCTGGCCGTACGCCGCGTCCTGCTCGGCGACGCTCTGGGCCGGCGTGATGGTCAGCAGCGTGACGTCCATGGTGGCCTCGACGGCGTCACGGGTGCCGATGGTCTCGACGAAGTGGTAGCCGGTGTCGAGGAAGACGACGTCGATGCCAGGGACCACGGCCGCGGCCACGTGGGCGAGCACCGCGTCACCCATCGAGGAGGTCAGGCAGAACCGGTCGCCGAACGTGGCCGCTGCCCACTCGATGATCACCTCGGCAGGCGCCAGCTCCAGCTCCGCACCCCAGTGCGAGACGATCTCGCGCAGCTCCTCGGGCGAGCGGCCCTCGGTGTGGCTGCCCCGGTTGTTGCGGGCCGAGGTGGTGGTGGCACTCATCGCGGCGCCCCCGAGGCGGCCGGTGGACGGATCAGGCCGAGCATCCGCAGCGTGAACGCGCGCAGGCAGGAGCGGCACTCCCAGGCCCCGTGCGGCGAGCTGATCTCGCCGCTCTCCGAGACCACCTCGTGCGGGCGCAGGTCCTCGTCGCCGCAGTAGGGGCAGTGGAAGGGAACGCCGCGGCCGCTCATGACCCGACCACCGCCAGGGCCTTCTCGCCGCGCAGCTGGTCCTCGTCGGCGCGGTGCACCCAGTCGGCGAACGTCTCGCCGTCGGTCCGGGCGGAGAGGAAGTGACCGACCACGGTGGTGATGTAGTCGTCGAGCCCCTCGCTGGTCACCTTGTGGGCGCGCAGCTTGCGACCGAAGTTGGCCTGCAGGCCGGTGGCGCCGCCGAGGTGCACCTGGAAGCCCTCCACCTGGGCGCCCTCGTGCATCACCAGCTGCCCCTTGAGGCCGATGTCGGCGACCTGGGTGCGGGCGCATGCGTTCGGGCAGCCGTTGACGTTGACGGTGATCGGGGTGTCCAGGTCCGGGAAGCGGCGCTCGAGCTCGGCGATCAGGGCGGCGGCCCGGTTCTTGGTGTCGACGATGGCGAGCTTGCAGAACTCGATGCCGGTGCAGGCCATCGTGTTGCGGCGCCAGTTCGAGGGTCGGGCCGAGAGCCCGATCTCGTCCAGGTCGGAGACCAGCGCGTCGACCCGACCGGCGTCCACACCGATCAGCACGATCTTCTGGTACGGCGTGAGCCGGGCCCCCTCGACGCCGTGGGCGTCCATCAGGTCGGCCAGCCGAGCCAGCAGCGTGCCGGAGACCCGGCCGACCGTCGGGGCGACCCCGACGTACTTGCGACCGTCGTGCTGATCGTGGACGCCGATGTGGTCGCGGTGCCCGACCGGGGAGACCGGCGAGGGGCAGTCGACCAGGCGGCGGTGCAGGTACTCGGTCTCGAGCACCTCCCGGAACCGCTCGACGCCCCAGTCGGCGACCAGGAACTTCAACCGCGCCCGGGACCGCAGCCGCCGGTAGCCGTAGTCGCGGAAGACGGAGGCCACCGCGGCCCACGCGTCGGCGACCTCGTCCAGCGGGATCCAGACGCCGAGCTTCTGGGCCAGCATCGGGTTCGTGGACAGTCCGCCGCCGACCCACAGGTCGAAGCCGGGGCCGTGCTCGGGGTGCACGGTGCCGACGAAGGAGACGTCGTTGGTCTCCGGGCACACGTCGTGACCGGGGTGCCCGGTGAGCGCGGTCTTGAACTTGCGGGGCAGGTTGGCGAACTCGGGGTCGCCGATGTAGCGACGCTTGATCTCCTCCAGCGCTGCGGTGCCGTCGATGATCTCGTCGGCGGAGACGCCGGCCACCGGCGAGCCGAGGAACGGGCGGGGCGAGTCGCCGCACGCCTCCAGGGTGCTCAGACCGGCGTCCTCGAGGCGCTCCCAGATCGTGGGCACGTCCTCGATCCGGATCCAGTGGTACTGGATGTTCTCCCGGTCGGTGACGTCGGCGGTGTCCCGGGCGAAGTCCTGGCCGATGGTGCCCAGCGCGCGGACCGCGCGGGCCGGCAGCAGCGCCCCGTCGGAGCGGACCCGCATCATGAAGTACTCGTCGTCGAGCTCGTGCTCCTCCACGGTCGCGGTCTTGCCGCCGTCGAAGCCCGGCGCCCGTTGGGTGTAGAGGCCCATCCACCGGAACCGGCCACGCAGGTCGGACGGGTCGATGGAGGCGAACCCGCGCTGGGAGTAGATGTTCACGATCCGGGCCCGGACGTTGAGCGGGTTGTCGTCCTTCTTGGCCTGCTCGTTCTTGTTGAGCGGCTCGCGGTAGCCCAGGGCCCACTGGCCCTCGCCGCGCCGGGGGCGGGGTCGTGCCGGAGGTCGGGTGGTGGTGGCCTGCTGGTTCATGGGACCGGAATCCTTGACGTTGGGGAGACGCGCGACTCGTCAGGTTCCGACCACGTCGTCGGGATGACCGGCGACGTGGAGTCCTTCGCAAGACCGGGCGCCCGCGGTGGTGTGGTTCGGGCGGGGTGGGTCATCGAGGGGTGGGAATCGACGACCGGTCAGGAAGGCCAACACATCATGCTGCGCGTCCGCCCGAGGTCCACGTGGCGGCGGACCACGAGGAAGGTGGATGTCACAGCGCTGATCATGTCAAGCAGTCTCAGTCTTCGGACGTGCTCGGCTCAACTGCGCGTCTCGACATTCGAGACTGGCGTCCACGATACGGACCGGTACGGCGGATCGGGAGGTCTTGCCCCGCTGGTGGTGCGGCGCAGGTCACATCGGCGCTACCGACGGGTACCCCCGGCTCACCCGACCGGATGGGGTCTTGTCGGCGTGCGTCACTAGGCTGACCGCCATGCGCAGCGACCAGAGTGACGACCTCTCCCGCCTCACCAGCTCGGCGTACCGGCAGGCCCTCGAGGTCATCGCCTCCGTCGAGCCCCGCATCGCCGACGCGACCCGAGCCGAGCTCGCCGACCAACGCGGATCCCTCAAGCTGATCGCCAGCGAGAACTACGCCTCGCCCGCCGTGCTGCTGACGATGGGCACCTGGCTCAGCGACAAGTACGCCGAGGGCACCGTCGGACACCGGTTCTACGCCGGCTGCCAGAACGTGGACACCGTCGAGTCGCTCGCCGCCGAGCACGCCCGCGAGCTGTTCGGCGCCGAGTACGCCTACGTCCAGCCGCACTCGGGGATCGACGCCAACCTGGTGGCCTTCTGGTCGATCCTGGCCCAGCGGATCGAGAGCCCGGCGCTGCAGCGGCTCGGTGCGAAGAACGTCAACGAGCTCAGCGAGGCCGACTGGGAGGCGCTGCGCAAGGAGTTCGGCAACCAGCGGTTGCTCGGGATGTCGCTGGACGCCGGGGGGCACCTGACCCACGGCTTCCGGCCGAACATCAGCGGCAAGATGTTCCACCAGCAGCAGTACGGCACCGACCCGGAGACGGGCCTGCTCGACTACGACGCGCTGGCCGCCAAGGCCCGGGAGTTCAAGCCGCTGGTGCTGGTGGCCGGCTACTCGGCGTACCCGCGTCGGGTGAACTTCGCCACGATGCGCGAGATCGCCGACGAGGTCGGCGCCACCTTGATGGTGGACATGGCTCACTTCGCCGGCCTGGTCGCCGGCAAGGTGTTCACCGGCGACGAGGACCCGGTGCCGCACGCCCACATCGTCACCTCCACCACGCACAAGTCGCTGCGTGGCCCGCGCGGCGGGATCGTGCTGGCGAACGAGGAGCTGGCACCCCAGGTGGACCGGGGCTGCCCGATGGTGCTCGGCGGCCCGCTCTCGCACGTGATGGCCGCGAAGGCGGTCGCGTTCGCCGAGGCCCGTCAGCCCGCCTTCCAGAGCTACGCGCAGGCCGTCGCCGACAACGCCAAGTCCCTGGCCGACGGCTTCCTCTCCCGCGGCGCCACGCTGGTCACCGGTGGCACCGACAACCACATCGTGCTGCTCGACGTCTCCTCCTACGGGCTGACCGGGCGACAGGCGGAGTCGGCGCTGCTCGACGCCGGGATCGTCACCAACCGGAACTCGGTCCCCGCCGACCCGAACGGCGCCTGGTACACCTCCGGCATCCGGCTCGGCACCCCCGCGCTGACCACCCGCGGCTTCGGCCACGACGAGTTCGACACGGTCGCCGAGCTGATCACCCAGGTGCTCTCCAGCACCGAGGCGGGCACCACCAAGGCCGGCGGTCCGTCCAAGGCGTCGTACGCGCTCGCCGACGGGGTGGCCGAGAAGGTCAAGGACGCCTCCGCCGAGATGCTCGACAAGCACCCCCTCTACCCGGGTCTCGACCTGGCCTGACGCCGACGCGCCTCAGGCCACGACCGGCGTGGTCCGCTCCACCAGCGCCGCCAGGTCGCCGGTGGCGAGCGCGCCGAAGGTGCCGTCGTAGGTGGACCCGAGGCGTGAGGCGCAGAAGACGTCGGCGACCTCGGCCGGGGCGAACCGGACCAGCAACGAGCCCTGGAGGCACGCGGCCATCCGGCCGGCCAGCCGGCGGGCGTTGACCTCCAGGGTGCCGGCGTCGCCGAGCATCGCCAGGGTCTCGTCGACGGCGCGGTCCAGGTGCCGGTCCGCGCCGCGGGCCAGCCCCACCTCGGTGATCCAGGCCTGCAGCGCCTCGGGCTCCCGGGACAGCGCCCGCAGCACGTCGAGGGCGTTGACGTTGCCGGACCCCTCCCATACCGAGTTCAGCGGCGCCTCGCGGTAGATCAGGGGCATCGCCGAGTCCTCGACGTACCCGTTGCCGCCCAGGCACTCCAGCGCCTCGGCCACCATCGCGGGGGTCCGCTTGCACACCCAGAACTTGGCCAGCGGCAGCGCGATCCGCCGCAGCGCCGCCTCGTGCGGGTCCTCGAGCCGGTCCACGGCCGCGGCCAGCCGGATCGCGAGCGCGGTGGCCGCCTCGGACTCGACCGCCAGGTCGGCGACCACGTTCTGCATCAACGGCTTGTCGGCCAGCAGCGACCCGAACGCGGAACGGTGCGCCACGTGCCAGGACGCCTCGGAGACAGCCCGCCGCATCAGGCTCGCCGAGCCCAGCACGCAGTCCAGCCTGGTGGCGGCCACCATCTCGATGATGGTGCGCACCCCACGGCCCTCGTCGCCGAGCCGGACCGCCAGCGTGCCGCGGAGCTCCACCTCGGAGGAGGCGTTGGACCGGTTCCCGAGCTTGTTCTTGAGCCGGACCACGTCGAGGGCGTTGCGGCTGCCGTCGCCCAGCACCCGCGGCACCACGAAGCAGCTGAGCCCGCCCTCGGCCTGGGCCAGCACCAGGAACACGTCGTTCATCGGCGCGGAGGTGAACCACTTGTGCCCGTGCAGGGTGTACTCGCCGTCGACGGAGGTGGGCCGGGCCTCGGTCTGGTTGGCGCGGACGTCGGAACCACCCTGCTTCTCGGTCATCCCCATCCCAGCCAGGGCACCGCGCTTGTCGGTGACCGGTCGCAGGCCGGGGTCGTAGCTGGTCGAGGCCAGCAGCGGCGTCCACTCCTTGGCCATCCCCTCGTCGGCCCGCAACGCCGGCACCGCGGCGTACGTCATCGAGATCGGGCAGCCGTGGCCGGGCTCGGTGTGCGACCAGGCCATGAACCCGGCGGCCCGCCGGACGTGGGCGTACGGCGCGCCGTCGGCCTGCTGCTCCCACGGCGTCGCCGCCAGTCCGTGGCCGACCGCCCGTCCCAGCAGCCAGTGCCAGGAGGGGTGGAACTCGACCTCGTCGACGCGGTTGCCGTACCGGTCGTAGGGACGCAGCTCGGGATGGTGGCGGTTGGCGAGCAGCCCGTGCTCGCGGGCCTCGGCCGAGCCGGCGCCGCGCCCGATCGAGGCCAGGTCCTCCAGCGTCTCGGCCGAGGCGTGCCGGAGCACGGCCTCGCTCAACGCCCGGTCCGCGCCGACCACGTCGTGACCCACCAGCGGCGGCGCCTGGTTGGTGACCCGCCGCACGGCATCCGCGGCGGGGCCGTCGCCGGGGTGGACAGTGGGGTCCGTCGAGGTCGGGGGGACGTCGGGCCCGGTCATGTCGCTGCGCGGGAAGGGGAGGGGCATGTGGATACCGTAGGACTCATGCCCGACGCCGACACCCGGGACTCCACCCCGGGTGAGCGGAGGGGTCCGTGGCTGCCACACGCCGGGCACCTGCTGTGGCGGCTGCTGGTGACCACGGTGAGCTCCTGCCTGCGCTACCGGGTGACCGGGCTGGCGGCGGAGGGAGCCTTCTTCGCCGTGCTCTCGGTGCCCCCGTTGATCTTCGCCCTCGCCGGAGCGATCGGCTACGTGACCGAGCAGTTCTCCCCGGCCGAGGTCGACGACGTCCGCCTGGCGGTGATCGACCTCTCCGGCCGGGTGCTCACCGACTCAGCAGTGGAGCGAGTGATCGTCCCGACGATGGACGACGTGCTGCGCGGGGGCCGCTTCGACGTGATCTCGCTGGGCTTCGTGCTGGCGCTGTGGTCGGGCTCGCGAGCCCTCAACGTCTTCGTCGACACCATCACGATCATGCACGGGCTCGGGGGGCACCGCGGGATCGTCAAGACCCGAGCGATGTCCTTCGTGCTCTACATCCTGGCGCTGATCACCGGGATCACGGCGCTGCCGCTGGTGGTGGCGGGACCGACGCTGGTGGAGTCGGCGCTGCCGAGCAGGTTCGACTTCCTGCTCGGCTTCTACTGGCCGGCCATCGGGGTGGTCTGCATCTGCTTCCTGGCCACGCTCTACCACGTCTCGGTGCCCGTGCGGACGAACTGGAGCTTCAACCTCCCCGGGGCTGTCTTCTCGCTGGTCGCCTGGATCATCGGCTCCTACCTGCTGCGCTGGGTGCTCACCGTGACCGCCGCGGACTCCCGCTCGATCTACGGTCCGCTGGCCGCCCCGATCGCGGTGCTGCTGTGGCTGTACCTGGTCGCGATCGCGGTGCTCATCGGCGCCGCGGTGAACGCTGCGTTCGACGAGGTCTTCCCGCAGAAGTCGACCACCCGGGCCCGCGCCGAGCTGCTCGCGAGGCTGCGGCAGCTCCGGCTCAAGGACCCCGACGCCCCCCGGGCCAGGCTCGGGCCGGAGGCCCCCGACGTCGAACCGAGGTGAGCTGCCCTCGGAGCCGGGACCGCGGTCCCGGCCCACGCCGAGGGCGTCCCCCGGCCGAGCGGTCGGGTCGACTAGCCTGCGTCCGTGGCCGAGGACCCGGGCGACCCGAGGAGTCGCGACCGCACCACGGTCGCGCTGCCCGACCCGGTCCGGTCCCCGTGGTGGGAGCTCGGTCGCCGGATCCTGGCCGCCACGGCGATCCTGGTCGGCACCGTCCTGCTGGTCTACTTCGACCGCGCCGGCTACCGCGACAACTCGGACCCGCCGACGTACGGCGTGGACATGGTCGACGCCATCTACTACACCACCGTCACTCTCAGCACGACCGGCTACGGTGACATCGCGCCGGTGGAGCCGCATGCGCGGCTGATCAACGCCTTCGTCATCACCCCGGCCCGTATCGCGTTCCTGGTCCTGCTGATCGGGACCACCCTCGAGGTGCTCGCCTCGCAGGGCCGCGAGATGTTCCGCGTCGCCCGCTGGAGGAAACACATGAGCCACCACGTCGTCGTCGTCGGCTACGGCACCAAGGGCCGCAGTGCCGTGGAGACCCTGGTCAACAACGGCCTGGACCGCGAGTCGGTGGTGATCGTGGACCCCAGTCAGGTCGCCCTCACCGAGGCGCACGCCGACGGGCTCGCGGTGGTCACCGGCGACGCGACCCGGCGCGAGGTGCTGCGCCGTGCGGGCGTCGCCGACGCCAAGCAGGTGATCATCACCACCGACCGCGACGACTCGAACGTGCTGGCCACCCTCACCGTGCGGCAGCTGAATCCCGACGCCTGGATCGTGGTGGCGGCGCGGGAGCAGGAGAACGCCCCGCTGATGCGGCAGTCCGGCGCCGACTCGGTGATCACCTCCTCCGACGCCGTGGGCCGACTGCTCGGCCTGTCCTCGATGTCGCCGACGCTCGGCTCGGTGATGGAGGACCTGCTCACCTACGGCGAGGGGCTCGAGGTCGCCGAGCGTGACCTGCTGGTCCGCGAGGTCGGCAAGGCGCCCCAGTCGCTGCCCGACCAGGTGATCGCCGTGGTCCGTGACGAGAAGGTGTACCGGTACTTCGACCCGGTGGTCACCCAGCTGAACCGCGGTGACCGGCTGATCGTCGTACGGCCCGCCAAGGAGCTGCCGTGGGCGCCGCGGCCGGGCACCCACAACGAGGACTTCGCGGTCGACGAGGAGTGAGGCTCCCCCTCGGCACGGCGGACGGCTTCCCGGCAAACGTTGTCGGAAAACACTGCGGGTCAGGATCGGGTCCCCTAGATTCGACACGTTCGAGCATGGGGCCCGGCGTCGTGAGGGGGTTGTCCGTGCCTGACGTGCTCCTCCGCCAGCGCTCGCGCGCGCGCGGCTACGCCCTGCTGGTGCTGATGGCGTCGTTGTACGTCGGGCTCGCCTGGCTGGCCTCGCGGGACACGGTCAACAAGATCTCGCTGATCTGGCCGGCCGGTGGTCTGGTCATCCTGTGGTTCCTGATCCGTCGTGCCGGCTGGCGCAGCATCGACACCCCGGTGCTGCTGCTGACCGCCCTGGTGACCACCTACGTCCTGCGGGACTCCTGGGGCATCGCCATCACCAGCGCCCTGGTCAACACCATCCAGGGGCTGGTCGGGGCCACGCTGCTGCGCCGGCTCTGTCCACCGCTGCGGTGGTGCGGTGGAAGCCGCCCGATCGACACCCCGGCGCTGCTCTGGCGCGTCGTCGCCGCCCTGCTGGTCGCCACCACGATGGGAGCCGCGATCGGCACCACCGGGCTGCGACTGTCCGGCCTCGACCCCGACTGGCTCGACGCGACTCTCTGGCTGGGCCGGAACTTCTGCGCCGCACTGATCATGGTGGGGCTGGGGCTGATGGTCGGCGGCCGGCTGGCCATGCCGCACCCACGACCGCCGGTGATCCCGCGCGGCCGGGCCGGCAAGCTCGAGCTCGTCGGCGCCATCCTGATCACGATGCTCGCCTACTCGATGGCGTTCGTGGTCCCGGACCTGCCGATCACCTTCTTCGCGCTGGCCACCACGGTGTGGGTGGGCTCCCGGTTCACCCCCCTCGTGCTCAGCTGGCACGCGCTGCTGCTGGGGACGATGGTCGTCGCGACGACCCTGCGTGAGACGGGTCCGTTCGCCTCGGTGAGCGACGAGAGGCTCGGGTTCCTGCTCGGCCAGGCCTTCGTCGCCACCCTGGTGCTGACCGGTCTGGCCCTGTCGTTCGCGCGCGAGGAGAACCTCACCCTGGCCACGCACCTGCGTGAGGCCGAGGAGCGTGCGGTCTACCAGAGCACGCTGCTGGCCGGGATCGTCGACTCGATCACCACCGGCGTGCTCGTCATCGACGGTGGAGGCGAGGTGACCTTCCGCAATGCGGCTGCCGCGTCCAGCCCCCTGCCCTTCTTCCGGCGGGCCGAGGTCGGTCAGGTGCCGTACCTCGCGTCGTACGAGGCCGACGGCGTGGAGGTCCCTGCCGAGGACCGGCCGGCCGACCGGGCGCTGCGGGGTGAGACGGTGCCGCCGCACGAGGCGTTGATCCGGGACGAGGGGGAGTACGTCGTCTCCGTCGCGGCCAGTCCGCTTCCCCCCGACCCGCGGACCGGACGGGCCCGCGCGGTCGTGCTGTTCCAGGACGCCACCCAGGAAGCCTCCCGCCGCGCCGAGCTCGCGGCCTTCGCCGGGGTCGTCGCTCATGACCTGCGCAACCCGCTCGCCGCCATCGACGGCTGGACCGAGCTCATCGCCGACGACGTCGACCAGGGTGAGGTCGGGCTCGAGGTGACCCGACGCTACGTGCAGGGGGTGCGGTCCTCGGCGCAGCGGATGAACGGCCTGATCGACGACCTGCTCCAGCACGCGACCAGCCGGGACCGCACCCTGGCCGTGTCCCGCGTCGACGTCGCCCGGGTGGTCGCCGACGTCGCGGCTGCCCGGGCGGTCGAGGGTGTGGTCACGATCGGCGTGATCCCGCCCGTGGAGGCGGACCCGGCGCTGCTGCGCCAGGTGCTGGACAACCTGGTCGGCAACGCGATCAAGTACGTCCGCGCGGGAACCGAGCCGTCGGTCGAGGTCACCGGTCGCCCCGACCCCTCCGGCCGGGTCCTGATCGCCGTGGCCGACCGGGGGATCGGCCTGCCTGCCGGGGAGCAGGAGAAGGTGTTCGGCGAGTTCCACCGGGCGCATGCGCGGGAGTACGAGGGGCACGGCCTGGGCCTGTCGATCTGTCGGCGGATCGTCGCCCGGCACGGCGGCAGCATCACCGCCCGAGACAACACCGGGGGAGTGGGCACCGTCTTCGAGTTCACCCTCCCGGCGGCCGGGAGCTGGCCGACGGATCCTTCCGGTCCGCCCGCCGGGGGCGAGGATCGGTCCGGCGACGACACCGTGACCTCGCTCGAGCGGATGCTCGACGTGGGGGAGCCGGAGCCCCGAGAGGGCGTCACGCTCGAACACCTGTTCGATACTGTGAGACCATCGGCCCATGGCGGGCGGCTGGGGCAGACGGGGTAGCGGCGTACCGCTCTCCGAGCGGGTCCGCGGTGGCCCGACCGAGGACACCCGCCCGACCGAGGACACCTGTCCGGCCCGGCACTGCTGGGTCGCCGACGCCGTCGACGGGCACGGCACCAAGCGGCCCGGCCTGCTGGTGGAGTGGCGGCACGCCGAGGCCGGCTGGGAGGGCAGGGTCGCCTATGCCGCCCACCTGCGTCCGGACGCGTGGGTGCTGGTGGAGGAGTGGCTGCCGGCGACCCTGCTCACGCCTCGATGAGGACGCGGGGGGCGCTGTCGGGCTCCTGTCGAGCCCCTGTCGGGCGAGGTGTCCGGAAATGAGTTGAACCGCCGGCGTCTCGGGTCACCAGCGGTTCAACGAGCAGAACTGTAGCCAGCCGCGGGCCGCCGACCAAGACCTTCGGGGCAAAGAATGCAGAAATGGTCCGAGCAGGTCGTTCGCCTGACCCTTTCGGCCCATGGTGACCACTCGGACGGCGCGACGGCAGCGGGGAGAGTCGGCGCTGTTGCGCCGACCGGCCGTCCCCGCGACGATGACCGGCGACGGCAGACCCACCCACGCTGGGAGACATGGTGAGCAAGGCGACCCCTCCGCCCGTGCCCTCGTCCGTGCCCTCGTCCGTGCCCTCGTCCGGCTCCGCGTCGGTGGCGGGCGGGCCGCACCCGGCCGACACCCACGACCTGATCCGGGTGCACGGCGCGCGGGTGAACAACCTCCGCGACATCCACGTCGAGATCCCCAAGCGTCGGCTGACGGTGTTCACCGGGGTCTCCGGCTCCGGGAAGACCTCGCTGGTCTTCGGCACCATCGCCGCGGAGTCCCAGCGACTGATCAACGAGACCTACAGCGCATTCGTGCAGGGCTTCATGCCGACCCTGGCCCGACCGGACGTCGACGTCCTGGAGGGGCTGACGACCGCGATCATCGTGGACCAGGAGCGGATGGGCGCCAATCCGCGCTCCACGGTCGGCACCGTGACCGACGCGAACGCGATGCTGCGGATCCTGTTCAGCCGGCTCGGGAAGCCGCACATCGGCTCGCCCAACGCGTACTCGTTCAACGTGCCGTCGGTACGGGCCAGCGGAGCCGTCACGGTGGAGCGGGGTGGCCGGACGAAGTCCGAGAAGGCGACCTTCCACCGACTCGGCGGCATGTGCCCGCGGTGCGAGGGGCGAGGTGCGGTGACCGACTTCGACCTGACCGCGCTGTACGACGACACCAAGTCGCTCAACGAGGGCGCACTGACCATCCCCGGCTACAGCATGGACGGGTGGTACGGGCGCATCTTCGCCGGCTCCGGCTGCTTCGACATGGACAAGCCGATCAGGAAGTACACCAAGCGCGAGCTCCAGGACCTGCTCTACAAGGAGCCGACGAAGATCAAGGTCGAGGGCATCAACCTCACCTTCGAGGGGCTGGTCCCGAAGATCCAGAAGTCGATGCTGGTCAAGGACGTCGACGCGATGCAGCCGCACATCCGTGCGTTCGTGGAACGGGCCGTCACGTTCGCGACCTGCCCGGACTGCGAGGGCACCCGGCTGAGCCCCGAGGCGCGGTCCTCGAAGATCGACGGCGTCACCATCGCCGACGTCTGCGCGATGCAGATCAGCGACCTCGCGACCTGGGTGCGTCGGCTCGACGAGCCGTCGGTGGCGCCGCTGCTGACGGCGCTGGGGGAGACTCTCGAGTCGTTCGTGGAGATCGGGCTGGGCTACCTCTCGCTGGAGCGGCCCTCGGGGACGCTGTCCGGGGGCGAGGCCCAGCGGACCAAGATGATCCGCCACCTCGGCTCCTCGCTCACCGATGTCACCTACGTCTTCGACGAGCCGACGATCGGGCTGCACCCGCACGACATCGCGCGGATGAACGAGCTGCTGCTCCAGCTGCGCGACAAGGGCAACACGGTGCTGGTGGTGGAGCACAAGCCGGAGGCGATCGCCATCGCCGACCATGTCATCGACCTGGGGCCGCTGGCCGGCGCCGGCGGCGGCGAGGTGGTCTTCGAGGGAACGGTCGAGGAGCTGCGGGCCGGCGAGACCCTCACCGGGCGGCACCTGGACGACCGCGCCACCCTCAAGGACGCCGTCCGGGCACCGTCCGGGGTCCTCCAGGTCCGCGGTGCGGGCACCCACAACCTGCGCGACGTCGACGTCGACATCCCGCTGGGGGTGCTGGTCGTGCTCACCGGGGTCGCCGGCTCCGGGAAGAGCTCGCTGATCGACGGGTCCGTGGCCGGCCGGGACGGGGTGGTCACGGTCGACCAGACCGGCATCAAGGGGTCGCGGCGCAGCAACCCCGCGACGTACACCGGACTGCTCGAGCCGATCCGCAAGGCGTTCGCCAAGGCCAACGGGGTGAAGCCGGCGCTGTTCAGCGCCAACTCCGAGGGCGCCTGCCCCACCTGCAACGGGGCCGGGGTGATCTACACCGACCTGGCGATGATGGCCGGGGTCGCCAGCACCTGCGAGGAGTGCGAGGGCAAGCGGTTCCAGGCGGTGGTGCTGGAGTACCGGCTGGCCGGCCGGAACATCAGCGAGGTGCTGGCGATGTCGGTGAGCGAGGCGGTGGACTTCTTCGCTGACGGCGAGGCCCGGACGCCGGCCGCGCACAAGGTCCTCACCCGGCTCGCCGACGTCGGTCTCGGGTATCTCAGCCTCGGTCAGCCGCTGACCACGCTGTCCGGCGGGGAGCGCCAGCGCCTCAAGCTGGCCATCAACATGGGCTCTCCCGGCGGGGTCTTCGTGCTGGACGAGCCGACCACCGGTCTGCATCTGGCCGACGTCGAGCAGCTGCTCGCGTTGCTCGACCGGCTCGTCGACTCCGGCACCTCGGTGATCGTCATCGAGCACCACCAGGCCGTGATGGCCCACGCCGACTGGATCATCGACCTCGGCCCCGGCGCCGGCCACGACGGTGGCCGGATCGTCTTCGAGGGCCCGCCCGCTGACCTGGTCGCGGCTCGCTCCACCCTCACCGGCGAGCACCTGGCGGCGTACGTCGGCGCCTGAGGCGACCGGTCTCGCTACCCTGGTCCGAACAGGGCCTCACGGGGGCGGGAAGATGAGTCCATCGGTCGATCCCACGCCGCGTGTGCCCCCAGCCGGCAACGACCCGGGGCGCGCCGACGACCTGGACCGCGCGCTGCTCGCGCCGTACCGTCTCCGGCTGCTCGCCTTCGTGGTGGACGTGGCCGTGGCGACGCTCGTCCCGCTCCTCCTGGTGCTCGTCGGTGCCCTGACGCTCCCCGACCTGCCGGTGCCGTGGTGGTCAGTGGCGCTGATGATCGTGCCGGCGGGGCTGGCCGCGATCGGGGGTCTGTCGGTGTGGCTCACCGGAGGACTCACCCTCGGCAAGGCCGTCTGCGGCCTGACCGAGAGACGGCTGGACGGCAGCCCCGTCGCCGCGGATCTCACCGGGCTGGCGTGGTCGCTGACGCGGCACTCGATCGGCTACGTCGTGGTCGACGTCCTCGGCCTGGGTGCCGTGGTAGCCGTCGTGCACTCGCGGCGCCAGTGCCTGCACAACGTCGTCTTCCGCGACGAGGTGGTGTACCTGCCCGGACCCGGGGGGTCGGCCGTCGCGGTCGCAGATCGCGGCCGGGCCTTCTCCGAGCTGCTGCAGGCCGGGATGGAGCGGGTGCGCGAGCGGTACGGATGGATGGCCTTCCTGCTCCGCTGGTGGGTCCGGGTCATCCTGGTCGTCGCGAGCCTGGTGTTCTTCCTGGTCCGAACCTCGGCGCTCGCCCTGGCTGCGCCGGCGACCACGCCGGCGGTCGCCTCGACCGCGGCTCCCTCCCTCGTGGGGCCGGCCGGCACGGCGGCGCTGGTCGCCTCGACCAGCGCCGCGACGATCGCCCTGGTCGCCGTCGTCGTGCCGGAGGGCCAGCGGTCCTACACCGGACTCGCGCTGGCCAGGACGGTCGCGATCGAGGAGCCCGGCCCGGCCGGCTGGGATCCCACCTCCGGCACGTTCGTCGTGGCGAGCGGGGAACGGGTGGTCTCCGTCGATCCTGGGAGCGGCAGGGTGGTGCACAGCGATCCGGTCGCTCGATCCGTCAGCGACGTCCTGGTGGATCCTCCGACCGGCACGATCTGGGTGTCCAGCAGCCTCGACGACACCGTCACCGTTCTCGACGCGGACGGTCTCGATGTCCTGGGCACCGTCGACCTGGACTGGCCGGTCGACCTGGTCCACTCACCGGTGGCCGGTGTCGTCTACGTGGCCGGCCACTGGGGCAGCGTCACGGCCCTGGACACCCGGACCCGCACCGCGGTGGGCACCATCTCGGTGCCGTTGCGCCCCGGAGCGCTCGAGTACAGCGTGGGGCGGATGGCCGTGGACCCGGGGAACCAGCGACTGTACGTCGCCATCGACAAGCTCCACGTGGGAGCGAACTACGTGTCGGTGGTCGACACCGCCTCCGGCGAGGAGGTCGCCCAGATCGACGTCGACCTGGACCCCGACGGTCTGGTGGTCGACCCCGTGTCGCACCGCCTGTACCTCAGCGAGGACCGGGACACGCTGAGCATCATCGACACCGACACCCACGCCCTGGTCGAGAAGTGGGAGATCCCGGCCGGCTACGACAGTCACGGTGGCGGGCTCGCCCTCGACCTACCCTCCGGCACGATCGCAGTCCTCGGCTACCACCACGACGCGCTCACCGTCGTCGATGCCGCCACCGGCACCGTGGTCGACACCCTCGTGTTCGAGGAGCAGACCACCGAGGTCGCCGTCGACGCCGACACCGGAACGGTGCTCGTCGCGGCGTTCTACGACGATCTGGTGCACGTGCTGCAGCCGGAGTAGCCCGGACCCACCCAGGGGTCCGCGCTGGTCGTTCCCGGTGTTCCTTCGTCCACCCCGGTCACGACCGCCGCCGCGGCGGCGAACCTGGTCTGGCTGCCGAGACCGACCTCGACGACGACTTCTAGGACGCGGGCCGGAACCGCGCGGTGATGGCGTGCCACACGGCGTCACCGCGCTCGTGGCCACCCAGACGTCGGGTCAGGTAGGCGGCGCCGTACCGGGCGGCGGGCTCGGTCCATGCGGAGCAGCCCCCGGCGCCGCCCATGCCGAGCTCCACTCGTCCGTGCTCCTCGCCGAGCTGAAGACCCAGGGTCCAGGTCACGGACCGGTCGAGCACCAGGTCGTGACCGGTGACCGCCGGCTGGAGGTAGGCCTGCCACAGGTCACGGCCGAGGTGCTGGGCGACGAACCCCTCGGGTCTGGTGAGCTCGTCGTAGAACGTGGCCAGGGACAGCGCGCTGGCGTGCAGGCCGATGGCGGGGAACGGCGTACGTCGGAAGCGCTCGGAGTTGAGCACTTCGGGATCGAGCAGTCCGGGAGGTCGGCCCAGGGCTGGGCCCCAGCGGGGGTCCTGCAGGTAGGCCGAGCGCCACGCCCCCTCGGTCTCCACGAGGGTGGCGACGCGTGGCAGATCGCGCTCGTCGACGCGCAGGTGCAGGTCCCAGCCGGTCTCGGCGACGATGCGCTCGAACCGCTCGACCAGGGGCGTTCCCGTCGCGCGACGCAGGACCTCGTCCAGCAGGTGGCCGTAGGTCAGGGCGTGCTCGGCGACACCGGCACCCGGTGGGTGGAGGGGGCTGGCCCGGGCCAGCAGCTCCACCAGCGCCTCGCGGTCGTCGTAGCCGACCCTCAGCGCCTCCTCGGGGAAGGTGGGGAGGCCGGCCTGGTGCGAGAGCAGGTGGCGCATCGTCGTCGCGTCCTTGCCGGCGCGCGCGTACTCCGGCCAGACCGAGGCGACCGGCTGGTCGAGGCCGACGGCGCCTTCGCGTACGGCGTCGAGGAAGGCCAGGGCCGCGAAGGGCTTGGCGACCGAGAACGTCATCACGAGCGTGTCCGAGGTCCACGGCGCGGTGCCGTCCCGCGTCCCCGCCGAGTGGTCGACCTCGACGACCCCGTCGCGTACGACCGCCACCGCGGCGCCGCTCTCCTCGCCGGCCTGGACCAAACGGTCGAGCACCTCGGACGGCTGGCTGGTCACGCGGCAGCCCGAGAGGCCAGCAGCTGCACAAGCCCTGTCACGGCAGGCCGCCAGCGCCACGGGCAGCCGTTCCTGGCTGGTGGGTCTCCTTGCCGCATCGCAGGCAGCGCAGGAAGGTGCCGGTGTCGGCCCCCTCGGGCGGCTGTGGATAGCCCACCACCTTCGTCCGTTCGTGCGTCAGCGAGCAGACGGTGAGCCGCTTGAGGTAGTTGATCGCGTCCGACCTCCTCGACTCCGTCCGCGCCCGACAGCGGCGCACGCGCCGATGCTCGCACAGAGGCTGGCAGCTGGACGCTCGCCGAACGGCCCGTCTGCCTGGTTCGGGCAGGACCGGCTACGGATTGCTCGCTGAGCCCAGAGCGCGCTCCATGCCGCGTTCGGCAGCGCGCGAACGTGGACGGAGTACGTCAATCCCTGTCTCGCTCGCGAAGGCTCTGGCGGACTTCGTTCCAGGACCTACCGTTCCGCGGGTTCGCCTCGGCATCGGCCACGTGGCGGTGCTGGTCAGCCTCGTGGTGGCTGTGGAGAAACGGGTACGGCGGGCCGCGAGCACGCCGAGCCGCCCCGTCCCCCGCAATGAAGAAAGCCCCTCGGCCTGTTCGGCTGAGAGGCTTCTTTGTCCTGCTGATCCTGCGGGTTCTTACTGGTGGGCGATACTGGGTTTGAACCAGTGACCTCTTCCGTGTCAAGGAAGCGCGCTACCACTGCGCCAATCGCCCGAGGTGGAGACGGGATTTGAACCCGTGTAGACGGATTTGCAGTCCGTTGCCTCGCCTCTCGGCCACTCCACCGTGGAGGCCAAACCGTGAGAGAGACCTCTCCGAGCGGACGACGAGGCTCGAACTCGCGACCTCAACCTTGGCAAGGTTGCGCTCTACCAACTGAGCTACGTCCGCACCGTTTCCAACCCGTCGGCTGGCAACGAGTGAGAACACTAGCCCATGGGTCAGGGCGTGCCAAATCAGGTCCAGGGCCTCCTAGAGTGCGCTCATGCGCGCCTGGATCAACGGTCGAATCCTGCCCGATCCCACCGCTCCGGCGGTCCTCGTCAGCGACCACGGACTCACTGTCGGCGACGGTGTCTTCGAGGCGGTCAAGGTGGTCCACGGGCAGCCGTTCGCCCTCGGTCTGCACCTCGATCGGCTCGCAGCATCGGCCCGCGGGCTGGGGCTCGACCACCCTGACCGCGACGTACTGCAGGGCGCCGTCGCGGCCGTCCTGGACGGGTTCGAGGCCCCGCTGGGCCGACTGCGGATCACGCTGACCGGGGGACCGGCGCCGCTGGGGTCCGGCCGCGGCGCCGAGCCGCCGACCCTCATCGTCGTCTCCGACGAGATGGCGCCCCAGCCGCCGACCGCGCAGGTCGCCACGGTGCCGTGGCCCCGCAACGAGCGCAGCGCGATCGCCGGCCTCAAGACCACGTCGTACGCCGAGAACGTCGTCGCGCTCGCCCATGCCCGCGCCCGCGGCGCCCAGGAGGCGATCTTCGCCAACCTGGCCGGGCACCTGTGCGAGGGAACCGGCACCAACGTCTTCTACGTCGTCGACGGCGAGCTGCGTACCCCGACGCTGGCCAGCGGCTGCCTGGCGGGGATCACCCGGGCCCTGGTCCTGGACTGGTGCGGCGGGCGCGAGGTCGACGAGCCGATCGAGGTCGCAGCGGCCGCCGAGGAGATCTTCCTGGTCTCCACCACCCGCGACGTCCAGCCGGTCACCCGGTGGGACGACCGCGACCTCGGGGGCCCGGGGCCGGTCACCCGGCGGGCCCAGCGGCGCTGGGCCGAGCGGGAGCCCGAGCAGCTCGGGCGCTGAGCCGGCGTGGCCGGCGACCGCGAATGTGAAACCCCTCGAACGGTGCGCTAGAGTTCCCGACCGCACCGCCGATGAACATCGCGGGCGATTGGCGCAGTGGTAGCGCGCTTCGTTCACACCGAAGAGGTCACTGGTTCGAACCCAGTATCGCCCACCAGCAGGTCCGTTCCTGTCCTCGCCGAAGGATCCAGGCACTCCGACGACCGCCGGCAGTAGTTCGCCTGGCCCGTCCCTCCGCATCGAATGACCCGGCCGGGTCATGCTCACCCCAGGACCTCAGGCCCGAGACTTGTCGGGTGCGACGTCTCGGCGCTTGGATGCTGCTGCTCCTGACGGTGCCCGGGACCATGACCGTCGCCGCTGCGGCGGAGCCGCCAGGGGCGTGCGTCATCGCCGCCGAGCTGACCGCCGGAAAGGATCCCCAGCGCGCGCTACGGGTCATCGATGAGGCGCGGGAGCTGGCGAGCAAGCGCTTCCTGTGCGCGGACGAGCGCCGCGAGGCCGAGCGTGCCGCCGTCGCTGCCGTGTCGTTGCTCGGTCAGGCGGAAGCGGCCAAGGACGCGGCCGTCGCGCTGGACCAGGCGCAGGCTGCCCGATCGACGCGTACGGCGCAGTGGCGCCGCGTGGACAGCCTGGCGTCGGGGGCCCTCGACGTCGACGAGACCGTGCAAGCGGCCGCGACGCTGAAGGAGACCGCCGCGGATCGGCTCGCAGCGATGGACGCAGGGCCGGTGTCTCGCGACTGGGTCGGCGCCGCCGACACCCGATGGCGCGCGTTCCTCGACTCCTACCTCAAGCCGCTGGGAGCATTGACGCTCGTCGCGCTGGTGACGATGACCGGCCTGGTCCTGCTCGCCCGGCTGCTGCTGGTGTTCCGCTGGGGTCGCGTCGTCTCGACCTCGACGCGGCGATGGCGGACCTGGGTCAATGTCGCCGCCCTGGCTGCGCTGACCGCCAGCGGCGTCACGGTCGCCGGGTGGCTGCCCGGCTGGATCAGCGGCAGCGAGGTCGTCAGCCCTGGGTGGCTGGCCGGCCTCGGTGTGCTGCTCGCCCTGACCATCCTGCTGGTGGCCTACTCGCTGGCGACCAGGCTCCGGCTGACGATCAGCGTCCGCGACGCCGAGGGCGGGGCCGACGAGGCCGGCACGACCCAGCTGGTCGCCTTCCTGCGGGAGCTGGGCGCGGAGAACCCGGTGGGGCTCGAGGTCCCTCGGGGCACCGACGTCGACATCCTCGAGGGCAAGTCGATCGTCGGCCAGACGACCGGATGGGCGACGGCAGGTCTGCGGCTGGTGCAGTCGCTGGCGGGATTCACACCCTGGCGCGTCGTGCTGGATCCCCGTGGCGATGATCTGTACGTGGTGGTGAGCCGCAACGGTCGCTCCGTGGACTCGGCCGCGGTCTCGCCCCGGCTGGCGCCGTCGCCGCTCACCTTGTCCGCCGAGGAGTGTCGCCGGATGGCGGCCGCCTTCGTCCTGGTCACCCTGGCGAAGGGTTACCACCCGACTGACTTCGCCGGACTGGTCGGTGCCACGGAGTGGCGCAGCGTGGGGCTGCACTACGTCGCGACCTCGAACGCCGCGGACCGGAGCCCGGACCAGAAGAAGGCCCTGCACCACGAGGCCGTGCGCAGCGATCCCGAGAACCTGCTGGCGCAGATCGGCCTGCAGCATGCCCGGTACAGACGATCAGAGAACGTCGGTGAGCTGCGCCTCTACGCGCTGTGGCTATGGCGCGTGTCGCATCGTCTGGATCCTGACTTCGGTGGGCCTTTGCCCTCGGGTTTGGAGCCGTTGCGCAGTCACCGGGGGCAGTTGGCCGCCCTCCGCGTCCGGGCGTTGGTCGGCGCCACCGCCGTTGCGCTGAACCACCGCAGCCTGGATCCGCCTTGGCCCCTGCCGGTCGCAAGAGTCGCCGCGGACCTGCGAGACGCGTTGCAGGCGGCCGAGCCGGGCCGGCTGCCCGCCGGTGTATCTGTCGTTGCCGAGGGTTTGATGTGCGCAGCCGAGTCGTTCGCCGAGCAGGGTGATCGGCTTGCCGAGCGGTGGCTGGACGGGCAGCTGCTGCTGGCGAGTCCGACGGCCGAGTACAACGCCGCCTGCGCGCTGGCAGAGCGGGGGAGCCCACCATCGTCGAGGGATCGGCGGCGCATCATGAGCCTGCTGCGACTCTCGGTGGTCACCGAGGATGACCGGGACTGGCTGAAGATCGACCCCAGCCTTCGCGCGGTCATGAAGCTCTCTGAGTTCACCGAGGCCTTCGGCACACGGCCGCGCCAGGACCTCCTCTCGATCCCCCCTTTCGACGACTATGCCGACGCACTGCGAAACCTTCAGGTCGTCACCCCGCAGGACCTGCTCGCCCTGTCTGCGGCACAGCTCGCCGAGGTGCTGGGGGTCCGAGTCCGCACCGGCGCCGCGCTCCGGGACACCGCGAGGCTGGTCCGGGCCGTGCCGGCGGAGCTGGCGCCGTACCGCTTCGAGATCGTTGCCGCCGCGCACGGCCTGCGGCTCGACCTCACGGCGGCCTCGGGATCACCGGACCAGCTGGCCGCGGCGATCGTGGAGAAGATCGAGAAGCTGGGGGGTCCCGCGCCCGATGCCGCACCGCTGGCCACGTGGCTCACCACGCTGCGCAGCATCGGGGTCGATCCCTGAACCTCGGCGCTGATGCAGCGCCTGCCCCACCCGTAGATCGTCTCAAGAGAGTCACAAGTTCGACTCTGTTCGGTCGATCCGGCGGATATCCGTGTCATGGTCTACCTGTCGGCAAAACGGGACGGAACACCTGTGGGGGGTGGGAAGTCCCGGGAGCGGACGCTGGAGGTTCCCGAGAGCTCCAGCGCCGATCCGGTCGATCAGCAGGTTGCTTGTCCGCCAGGCTCTATGGGGGGACTGGCCCGCCCCGGGGGGAGCGGTCCGGACCGGAGTCGGGTCGGGCAGGTGACACGGGGGGCGCAGGTCGGGGGACCGCGCTTCTGGCCCGGGACGGCTTGCCGTCCCGGGCCCTGCTACGTCTGCGCCCGCTCGATACCATCGCGGGGTCCGCCCGCTCGCCTGCTTTCGCATCCCGCCCCGAGGAGCCCCCCGTGTCCGACCTGAAGATCGCCGTCCTCCACGCCGACCAGCGTGAGACCAGGACGGTGACCGCGGGCACCAAGGCCTGGGAGCTGTTCACCGAGGACCCTGCGGTGATCGCCGCGCGGGTCTCGGGCAGCCTCCGCGACCTCGCCCACGAGCTCACCGACGGCGACGAGGTCGAGGGCGTCGCCATCGACAGCGCCGACGGGCACGACATCCTGCGGCACTCCACCGCGCACGTGATGGCGCAGGCCGTCCAGGACCTCTTCCCCGACGCCCGGCTCGGCATCGGCCCGCCGGTCGAGAACGGCTTCTACTACGACTTCGACGTCGAGACCCCCTTCCAGCCGGCCGACCTGGAGAAGATCGAGACCCGGATGCGCAAGATCATCAAGGAGGGGCAGAAGTTCTCGCGCCGCGCCGTGACCGACGCGGACGCCATCTCCGAGCTCGCCGACGAGCCCTACAAGATCGAGCTGATCGGGCTCAAGGGCTCCGCCGACCAGGCCGGCGGCACCGCCGAGGACGCCGCCGAGGGAGCCTCGGTGGAGGTCGGCGACGGCGAGCTCACCATCTACGACAACCTCCGCCGCAACGGCGAGGTCGCCTGGAGCGACCTGTGCCGCGGCCCGCACCTGCCGACCACCAAGCGGATCCCGGCGTTCACGCTGATGCGCTCGGCCGCGGCGTACTGGCGCGGCGACGAGAAGAACAAGCAGCTCCAGCGCATCTACGGCACCGCCTGGGAGTCCAAGGAGGCCCTCGAGGCACACCTGCACCGCCTCGAGGAGGCCGAGCGACGCGACCACCGCAAGCTCGGCCGCGAGCTGGACCTGTTCAGCTTCCCCGACGAGCTCGGCTCGGGCCTGGCGGTGTTCCACCCCAAGGGTGGGGTGATCAAGCGGGAGATGGAGGACTACGTCCGCCGCCGGCACATCGAGGAGGGCTTCTCCTACGTCGGCACCCCGCACATCACCAAGGAGGGGCTGTTCCACACCTCCGGGCACCTGCCGTACTTCAAGGACACGATGTTCCCGCCCATGGAGATGGAGGGCTCGAACTACTACCTCAAGGCCATGAACTGCCCGATGCACAACCTGATCTTCAGGTCGCGCGGGCGGTCCTACCGGGAGCTGCCGCTGCGGCTGTTCGAGTTCGGCACGGTCTACCGGTTCGAGAAGTCCGGCGTCGTGCACGGCCTGACCCGGGTCCGTGGGCTCACCCAGGACGACTCCCACTCCTACTGCATGCCCGAGCAGGCCGCCGAGGAGATCAAGCACCTGCTGGACTTCGTCCTCAGCCTGCTGCGGGACTTCGGGCTCGACGACTTCTACCTCGAGCTGTCCACCCGGGACGCCACCAAGGACAAGTTCATGGGCTCCGAGGAGCAGTGGGAGACCGCGACCCGGATCCTCGAGGAGGCCGCGACCGAGACCGGTCTGGAGCTGGTCCCGGACCCCGGCGGCGCCGCGTTCTACGGACCGAAGATCTCGGTCCAGGCCCGCGACGCGATCGGTCGCACCTGGCAGATGTCGACCATCCAGTACGACTTCAACCAGCCCGCCGGCTTCGGGCTGGAGTATCAGGCCGCCGACGGCAGCCGGCAGCAGCCGGTGATGATCCACTCCGCCAAGTTCGGCTCCCTGGAGCGGTTCTACGGCGTGCTCGTCGAGCACTACGCCGGCGCCTTCCCGCCCTGGCTCGCACCGGTGCAGGTGCAGGGGATCCCGATCGCCGAGCGGCACCACGAGTACCTCGCCGACGTCGCTCGGCAGCTGCGGGCACAGGGACTGCGGGTCGAGGTCGACGACTCCGACGACCGGATGCAGAAGAAGATCCGCAACGCCCAGCTGCAGAAGGTGCCGTTCATGATGATCGCCGGCGACGACGACGTCGAGGCCGGCGCGGTCTCCTTCCGCTACCGGGACGGACGGCAGGACAACGGCGTGCCGCTGGCCGAGGCGATCGAGCGGGTGCGGGCGGCCGTGGAGTCGCACGAGCAGGTCTGAGCCGATGCGGACCGGGGTGCTGGCGCTGGCGGCGGGCGCGCTCGTCGCCGCCCTGACCGGCTGCGCCGGCGCGGCGGACTCCACGCGAACAGCCGACTCGTCGGCGACGACAGGGTCGGCGTCCCCGACCACCGTCCCGAGCGGGCAGTCGCCGGCGAGGAAGGCGAAGCCGTCGCGTGCCGGCTCGCCCTCTGCGCCTGCGACGGGCGAGCCGGTCGACCTCGACGACCCCGACGCGCTCGCCGGACTCGCCGAGCTCGCCGAGCAGCAGGCCGGGCGGCGCCCCGAGCTGCCCCCGGGTCCGGTGCTCGGCGCGGACATCAGCTGGCCGCAGTGCCCCCGCGGGATGGGCATCCCGGAACGCCGGACCCTCGGCCTGCCGATGCCGCTGCCGCAGGCCCGGTACGTCGTCATCGGGCTCACCAACGGCCCCGCGTTCACCGACAACCCGTGCCTGGCCGACCAGGTGACCTGGGTCCGCGACCGCGGGCTGATGGTCGGCGCCTACGCGGTCACCAGCTTTCCCGACGCGCAGACCCGTGAGGCGTACGGCGACCGCGGACCGTTCGACGCCGACCAGCGGCACGGCGCGCTGCGCAACGTGGGGTACCAGCAGGCTCGGTTCAACATCGCCACCATGCGCGCCGCGGGCCTGCCGGCCCCGCTGATCTGGATCGACGTCGAGCCGGTGCGTGACTTCGAGTGGAGCCAGGACCTGAGCGCCAACGCTGCCGTCGTCCAGGGCGCCCAACGGGGGTACGCCGAGGCCGGCTACGCGACCGGCGTCTACTCCACCCCCTACCTGTGGCAGCAGGTCGTCGGTGACCTGACGCTCGGTGACCTGCCCGAGTGGCGCGCCGCCGGCCAGACGTCCCGGGCCGAGGCGCTGGCCCGTTGCGCTGCGGATGCCAGCATCCAGGGCGGGCCGGCCGCGATCGGGCAGTGGCTCGAGGCGGGCCGCGACCAGAACGTCACGTGCCCCGGCACCGCGGACCGGCTGCCGGACTGGTTCCACCAGTTCTGAGCCCCGAGGACCCGGGAGGTCCGAGGCGACCCCGCCGCTGTGGGTACGCTGCCGCGGTAGGCCAGGCCGGCGTCGCGGCGCCCGGAGCAAGGGGGACGAGCACCTGATGCCGACCAGCGATCCAGCCGGCGAGAGCCTCCGCCAGGACGGCATCGGCCAGCCCGACGACCTCGACCGGCTGTGGACCCCGCACCGGATGGCCTACATCCGCGGGGAGAACAAGCCGAACGACGCCTCGTCGGGGGAGTGCCCGTTCTGCCGGGTGCCGGGCCTCGACGATGCCGACGGACTGGTGGTGCGTCGCGGCGAGCTGGCCTTCGTGCTGCTCAACCTGTACCCCTACGCGCCGGGGCACCTGATGATCTGCCCCTACCGGCACATCGCCGACTACACCGAGACCACCGATCCCGAGGCGGCCGAGATCGCCGACCTGACCAGGTCCGCGATGCGCACCGTGCGCGTCGTCTCCGGTGCCGGCGGCTTCAACATCGGGATGAACCAGGGCCACATCGCCGGTGCCGGGATCGCCGCCCACCTGCACCAGCACGTCGTCCCCCGCTGGCCGGGCGACCAGAACTTCATGCCGATCATCGGCCGCACCAAGACCCTGCCGGAGCTGCTCGGCGAGACCCGTGCCCTGCTGGCCGAGGCCTGGGACGCGTGACCCGACCCCGTCCCGCCGACGGCGCGGCGACCCGGGAGGACGACGCCGCGCTCGCCGCCGCGCTGGTCCGCGATGCCGCCGGGCTGGCCACCCGACTGCGAGCCGGCGGCCTGGAGGCGGAGACCAAGACCTCGGTCTCCGACCTGGTCACCGCCGCCGACCGCGGCGCCGAGCGGCTGATCGTCGACAGGCTGGCCGAGGTCCGCCCCGACGACGGGATCGTGGGGGAGGAGGGCAGCGCCCGGACCTCGCGCAGCGGGAGGACGTGGGTGATCGACCCCGTCGACGGCACCTACAACTTCGTCGCCGGCCTGCCGTGGTGGTGCTGCGCGCTCGCCCTCACCGACGCCGAGGACCTGCTGCTCGGAGCGATCCACGACCCGCTCCGGGACCGGACCCTGGTCGGCGGGCCCGCATGGGCGACCAGGGCCGACGGGGCACCGCTCGCGCAGCTCCGAGACGTCGCCCTGGCCGAGACGTGCGTGGCGACGTACCTGCACCCGCCGTGGCACGACGGCCCGGTCGGCGCCGCGTGGCGCCGGGTGATCGCCGGCGTCTCCACCTGGCGCAACCTCGGCTCCAGCTCCCTGGACGCCGTCGCGGTCGCCGAGGGCCGCCTCGGTGCCGTGGTCCAGCACTCGTTGCCGCCGTGGGACGCGCTGCCCGGGTCCGGCCTGATCCGAGGCGCCGGGGGCGAGGTACGCCGGGTCGAGGCCGCCGGTGTCGCCTGGCACGTCGCCGGTGCTCCCACCGCCGTGGCCCAGATCTGCCGGGCACTGGTCGGGCACACCCCGGAGAGCGGCTAGCCTGCTCCCCTCATGTTGGACAGGTTCAAAGGCTTCTGGCAGGGCGTGATGCTCGCCCCGTTCGTCAGGCTCTTCATCAGGCTCGGCATCAGCCCGGACGCGGTCACCCTCGTCGGCACCCTCGGCGTCGCCGCAGGGGCCCTGATCTTCTTCCCGCAGGGCAAGCTGCTCACCGGCGTGCTGGTGATCACCGCCTTCGTGTTCAGCGACCTCATCGACGGGCAGATGGCCCGCACCCTGGGGCGCAGCTCGAAGTTCGGCGCGTTCTGGGACTCCACCCTCGACCGGATCGGCGACGGTGCCGTCTTCGGCGGCCTGGTGCTGTACTTCGCCGGTCCCGGCGACAGCACGCTCTACCTGTCGCTGTCGCTGTACTGCGTGGTGATGGGGTCGGTGACCTCCTACGCCCGAGCTCGGGCCGAGTCCCTGGGAATGGATGCCAAGGGCGGGATCGCCGAGCGGGCCGACCGGCTCGTCGCGATCCTGGTGATGACCGGCCTCGGGGCGATCTTCGACCTCCCGGTGCTGATGTACCTCGCGCTGTGGGTGCTGGCGGTCGCCAACACCGCCACGGTCGTCTACCGGGTCCGCAAGGTGTACCGGCAGTCGGTCGGGGTGCCGCTCGACTGAGCCTCCGCGAATGGGGTTCGGCATCGGGACCGCCGTAGGATGAGGGCATGGTCGACAGCCCCTCCACCGCCTCCGCGCAGCCCACCCAGCCCACGTCCGAGACGGACGTCACCGGCACCACCCGCGTCAAGCGGGGGATGGCGGAGATGCTCAAGGGCGGCGTGATCATGGACGTGGTCACCGTCGAGCAGGCCAAGATCGCCGAGGACGCCGGTGCGGTCGCGGTGATGGCGCTGGAGCGGGTCCCCGCGGACATCCGCGCCCAGGGCGGCGTGAGCCGGATGAGCGACCCGGACATGATCGACGGCATCATCGAGGCCGTCTCGATCCCGGTGATGGCCAAGGCCCGGATCGGCCACTTCGCCGAGGCGCAGGTGCTGCAGAGCCTCGGCGTCGACTACATCGACGAGTCCGAGGTGCTGACCCCGGCCGACTACGCCAACCACATCGACAAGTGGGCCTTCACGGCTCCCTTCGTCTGCGGTGCCACCAACCTGGGCGAGGCGCTGCGCCGGATCACCGAGGGTGCGGCGATGATCCGCTCCAAGGGCGAGGCCGGCACCGGTGACGTCTCCAACGCCGTCACCCACATGCGGACCATCCGTCGCGAGCTGCGCCGTCTCCAGGGCCTCGAGGCCGACGAGCTGTACGTGGCCGCCAAGGAGCTGCAGGCGCCCTACGACCTGGTCAAGGAGGTCGCGGCGGCCGGCAAGCTCCCGGTGGTGCTCTTCACCGCCGGCGGCATCGCCACCCCGGCCGACGCCGCGATGATGATGCAGCTCGGCGCCGAGGGCGTCTTCGTCGGCTCCGGCATCTTCAAGTCCGGCAACCCCGCCCAGCGGGCCGAGGCGATCGTCAAGGCGACCACGTTCTTCGACGACCCGGCGATGGTGGCGAAGGTGTCCCGCGGGCTCGGCGAGGCGATGGTCGGCATCAACGTCGACGAGATCCCGCAGCCGCACCGCCTCGCCGAGCGCGGCTGGTAGCGGCACAACCCGGCACCGCCCGGGACCCGGTCAGCGCAGCTCGGGGCAGTCGAGCCGGTCGCGGTCGGCCGCACTCAGCGCGTCGTAGTCCCCGACCAGGTCGAGCACGGTGCCGTCCGGCTCCAGGTAGGCGCGGAAGTCGTACTGGTCGGCGGCCCACCACAGCTGGGGCTCCCCGCCGTTGCTGATCGTGTACTCACCCGAGGGTGGGCCCATCAAGGCGGTCACCTCGTCCCGGTCCATCTCGGTGTCCAGCTCGCACCACGCCGACAGCCACCGGTCCGGGCCGGCACCGCCGTCGGTACGCCGGCTCGTCGAGAGCACCCGCCACGAAGCGCGGTGGTAGACCAGCTGCACGGTCTCGGAGCCGGCCGGGAAGGTCGCGGCCAGGGTGGCCCTCTCGTCCGTGGCTCGGGTGGTCTCCACCGTCACCGGGTCGTACTGACGTGTCGGGTCCTCCCACAGCAGCGCCACGAAGCCGGTGCACGGGTCACCCAGCTCGGCGCGGTCGACGAGGATCGCCTCGTACCGCAGCTCGATGGTCAGCTCCGGGGCATGCACCGCGCAGGCACCCGCGGCGTCGCGCCGCTCCAGGGCCGCGAGCCAGTCCCGGTACGCCGCGGTCGGCGCGTCGAAGGACTCTGCTGTGCCGGCCGGGGTGGTGGGGGGAGTGGTGGCGGACGATGCCTCCATCGGGCGTCCCGACTCCGGTCCGGGGTCGGCTCCGGTCCCGCAGCCGGCGAGGACACCGACCAGGAGCGCTGTTCCGGCGACGCCAGTTCTCATGGGGTCACTGTGCCAGCGCCGACGGGGCCTGCGGCCCCGGCCCTTGCCGGGCCAGGCGAGTTCGATCCACCGATCGGACGAACATCCCCACCCGAGCGGACCATTCCGGCCCGAGCCCCGTAGCGCGAGGCTGGTGAGGACGTTCCACCACGTGAGTGCTCGCCCCCCACGAGCCCCCACGAGCTCCCCCAGAGCTCAGCCTTGACCAGAAACGGACCCCCCATGCACCGCCGTCCCCCCGTCGGCGCCCCCGGCCGGCCCCTCGACGCCACGACGCGCCTCGGGGTGCTGCTGGTCCTCGTGCTCGCCTTCAGCGCGACGGCCTGGGCGACCGGCGTGAGCACCACCACCGGCGCGGCCAGCGGCCCGGTCCGGCTGGTGGCGGCCGCCCCGGTCGTGGTGCACCGGACCGTCTTCGCCGCACCGGTGCGGCTGGGGCCGGGCGAGCGCCGTACCGCTGTCGTGAAGGTGCGCAACACCCGCTCGACGCCGTCGCGGGTGGTGGTCCGGTTGCGGGCCCGGGGCGTCGCCCCGCTGATCGACGGCGACCGCCTCCGGGTGCTGGCCCGGGTCCCGGGCGCCGGCTGGCGCCGGGTCGAGGCGGGTCCGCCGTACGACGTGGTCCGGATCGACACCCTGCCCCCGGGCGCCCGGGTGCCGCTGCGGATCCGGGCGCAGGTCCCCGCGGCGGCCGGTCGTCCCACCAACGTCCGGGCAGCGGACCTGGACCTGCGAATCGTGCTCGCCCGGGCCTACACCGCCGAGGAGCTGGCAGCCTTGTCGAGACCCGACCCGGACCCGCAGCTCGAGCTGGCCCCGCTGTTCCTCGGTCTGGGCATGGCGACCTCCGGCGCGCTGGCTCTCGCGGTGCGCAGCCGCCGGCGGCGCCGGGTCCGGCGCAGGTGGGTCTGAGAAAGGTCAGCGTGGGGCGTTGGTTGGTCTCCGCCGTCAGGGCTAGTCCGTTCGGGTGGTCACGGCTCCGGTCGACCATTCTTCGGGTCGCTGGGTCATGAGCGCGGCCGATCGTCAGCGGGGAAGGGGGCGGGGCCTCCACACTCGGCTCGCGGCTGTCATCCCGGACGGCCATCCCCAGCCCCCCGAAGGACACATCCCCCATGACCCTGCCCGAGGAGAACCTTGCCGGTTCTGCCGCCCGCCGCCGTTTCGTGCCGCTCGCCTGGGCCGGCAGTGCCGCCGCCGCCGTCGTCCTCGCCCTCGGCGTGACCGGCACGCTGTCCAGCTGGACCCAGGCGATCATCACCAACGACACCAACACCGTCGACTCCATCGGTGCGGTGTCGCTGAAGGAGATGGACGCGACCGGGACCACCACCTGCGTCGACACCGCCGACACGGTCGACAACACCGCCACCTGCACCGACATCAACAAGTACGGCGGCACCGGCACGCCCTTGAACCCGGACAACGACCCCGCCGGCAGCAACACCCAGACCGAGTCGGTCCAGCTGGAGAACACCGGCACCGTCACGGGCGCGCTCACCATCGAGGCAGGCGAGTGCACGGCCACGGCGGCGACGGGCTCGACCGGCGCCGACCCCGACAACTACTCGCTCTGTGACGAGATGGAGGTCAAGGTCGAGTGTGGCGCGTTCGTCGCTGGACTCCCGCCGGTGGCCCTCACCACCGTCTTCGCGCAGGACACCCTGACCGAGTTCGCGGGTGCCGGCCCGCTGACCGCCGCAGCGGCGATGCTCGCCGACGGCAAGCAGCTGTGCACCTTCACCCTGACGCTGCCCAGCGACACCCCGGCCGGCTTCGCCAGCCAGGTCGCCTCCCAGATGCTGACCTGGGACCTGAGCGCGATCTGATCTGGAGCTCTCGGGACAACGACGACATGACGACCCACGGACGCCACAGCAGCCGGCACCGCCGTACCCCTCATGGGTGGCGGGTGCGACCGGTGCCGCTGCTGTGGACCGCGTGCGCCGTCTCGGCCGGCGTGCTCGCCCTCGGGGTGTCGGGCACGCTGGCCAGCTGGACCACCGCCAGCGTCGCCAACGACACCAACACCGCCGCGACCACCGGCGCGGTGATCCTGCGCGAGAGCGGCCCGGACGGCACCGCGGCGCACACCACGCAGACCTGCACCTCCAGCAGCCAGCCGTCGAACATGGCGACGTGCTCCACCGTGAACGCCTTCGGTGGCACCACCAGCCCGATGACCCCGGGTGCCAGCCAGGTCAGCGACCTCACCTTCACCAACCTGGGTGCGGCCGCGGCCGCACGGATGGTGCTGACGCCGGGCGCGTGCACCCAGAACCCGACGGCGGGCAGCGGCACGGTCCCGGCCGCCAACGTGTGCACCAACGGGGAGCTCACCGTCGCGGTGAGCTGCTCGGACGGAGCGGTGTACAACCCGCTGATCACCTGGATCGACCTGAAGTACGCAGCCGGGGCACCGTCGTCGATGCCCACGCTGACCCACCTGACGGGACTGGCGGCCGGTTCCTCAGCGACCTGTCGGATCACGATGGCCCTCTCCTCGAGCGCCGGCGTCCTCAACCAGGGCATCACGCTGACCCAGCCCCTGACCTGGACCCTCGAGTCGTGACCGGCCGGCACGACCCGTGGTCGCGCCGGGCCGCCGCCTCTGCAGTGGCCGCCGCGCTGGGGCTGCTGGTGCTGGTGAGCACCGGTACCGAGGCCACCCGCGCCGGGTGGACCACGGCGGGGCTGGCCCACCCGTCGACCTCGGCCGCGACCGGGTCGCTCGCGGTCACCCACACGTACTCCCCGTCGACCTGTGCCTCGCAAGCCCGGGAGGCCGGCACGCTGACCTGTCCCGGCCGGCTGAGCCCGACCGCCGCGGCCACCGCCGGGGGAGTGACCGCGACGCACCAGACCCGCAACGACGGCACCCTGCTCAGCGCCTCGGTCGAGGCTGCCGTCGGTGCGCCGTCCTGCGGCCCGGTCAAGCTGGACAACCTCCGCGACGCCACCAACCCGATGCTGCCCCGTGACACCACGGCGCCGCTGGCCAGCGGACCGTTCGGCGGCACCAACGCGATCACGCTGGACGGCAGCCTCGACTACGCCTCGTCCGTGGTCTCCCGGATCTACGCGGGATCGACCCTGCTCAGCGCGGGGCAGCGCGTGGGCTGGGGGATCTGGTTCGCCAGCACCGGCAGTGGGCCGCTGTTCGAGATCGCCTCCAGCGCCACCGACATCGCAGGCGGCGACTCCCGGTCCCTGCACCTCAACCCCAACGGTTCGCTCACCTTCCTGGCCAACGCCAGCGGCAGCATGTCGACCAGCAGTTCCGCCGGCTGGAACGACGGTTCCTGGCACTTCGCCTACGTCACGCTGGAGCTGGCGCTGGTGGGCCTGGCGACGACCACCCGGATCCACGTCGACGGCACTCAGGTGGGGTCGAGCACCGGCGTGCTCACCTCGATGTCGGCCGACTCCGGGTACTGGCACCTCGGCCGGGCGCCGACCGCGCGCACCGGGCTCAGCACCGCGTACTTCTCCGGACGGCTCTCCAACATGGTGGTCTTCCCGCCGGGCTCCGCCCCGGCCGCGCCGAGCTCTGCCCAACGGGCCAGCCAGGCCGCCTTCACCACGTGGGCGGCCGCGGCCGCCGATCACTGGGTCCTCGGCGACAGCGGCACCACCACGTACGCCGGCCCGTACCCGGTGATCGGTGTGGTCTCCCCGTGCAGCCTGGTCGACGTCACCTGGGCCACCACCGGCCCCGCGTCCCAGGTGGGCCCGGTGCCGCTCTCGACCTTCGCCGACGGGTCGTGGCGCACCGTGGCGTTCCCCGGCCCGGGTGTCCAGCAGTCCGTCACGCTGACGCTGAAGCGCGGCGCGGCGTACTCGAGCTATGTGACCGGTCTGCGGCTCTACGCCCCGTTGCGGCAGCGGTTCTCCGCGGGCGGCAGCTGGTCGACCACCTTCACCTGGCCCGACGCGGCGGGGGTGTTCCTCGGATGACCGAGATGCCGCTCCACCAGGCGCTGCGCCGCGCCACCGGTCTGCTGCTGCTGGCCGCCACCCTGGCCCTGCTGCTGTGGGCCGGCACCTTCCGACTCACCGGTGGTGAGTGGGCGCGGGTCGAGACGCCCTCGATGGGCACCGTGGCCCCGGTGGGCTCCCTGTTGTGGATCTCCCCGGTGGACGTGGACGACCTGGCTCCGGGGGACTTCGTCTCCTTCCACCCGCCCGGCCACGCCGACGTGACCTACAGCCACCTGGTCGACGTGGTGCACCCCGACGGCACCATCGGCACGACCGGGGTGATCAGTGGCGCCGACCCCTGGCGACTGGGACAGGACGAGGTCGTCGGTGAGGTGACCCGGGTCTCGCGCGGACTGGGGTGGGTGGTCCAGGCCGCGCCGGTGCTGCTGCTGGGCCTCGCGATCGGTGGCCTGCTGCTCACCATCACACCGCGACAGGTCCGTGCCGGAGTGGGCATCCTCGCGGCATCGCTGACCCTGACCGCCGTGCTGGTGGTCTACGAGCCGTTGGTCGGGGCCGACCAGCTGGCCTTCGAGCCGGTCTCCTCCGGCGCGAGGGCGACGTACGTCTCGACCGGGCTGCTGCCGGTCCGGGTCGAGACCCCCAGCGGTGACGAGGTGGTGCTGCGCCCGGGGGAGACGGGCAGCGTGCTCTCCGCCGAGGCTGACACCCCCGGTGAGTACCGGGTCGACGTCTCGCCGGCACTGCCCGGCTGGTTCTGGTGGGCACTCGTCCTGGGCTGCTTCGCGCCCGCGATGATGACCAGCGTGGTCGGGGTGCCCACCGATCGGGAGAAGAGCAGGTCCGCGGCCTAAAATCGGGAGATGGCCTCGATCATCGGCTCCGGCACGCCGACCATCGGTGTGCTCGCCCTCCAGGGCGACGTGCGTGAGCACGTCCGGGCGCTGGCGGCGTGCGGGGTCACCGCGACGTCGGTACGCCGGCCCGGCGAGCTCGACGCCTGCGACGCGCTGGTCATCCCCGGCGGGGAGTCGACGACGATGGCGAAGCTGGCGCGGATCTTCGAGCTGCTCGGCCCGCTGCGCAAGCGGATCGCGGCCGGGATGCCGGTGCTCGGCACCTGCGCCGGGATGGTCCTGCTCGCCGACCGGATCGAGGACGGGGCACCGGGCCAGGAGACCCTCGGCGGGCTGGACGTGACCGTGCGTCGCAATGCCTTCGGCCGCCAGGTCGACTCCTTCGAGGGGCCCGTCCAGGTGCGGGGGCTGACGGCGCCGGTGCACGGGGTGTTCATCCGGGCGCCGTGGGTGGAGCAGGTCGGTCCCGGGGTCGAGGTCCTCGCTCGTGTCGACCACGGTCCGGCCACGGGTAGGGTGGTCGCGGTCCGGCAGGGGCCGCTGATGGCGACGTCGTTCCACCCCGAGGTGGGCGACGACGTCCGGGTCCACCAGCTGTTCGTGGACCTGGTGACGGGCCGGGGCACCGCCGGCCGGGACTGAGACCGACACAGAAGAGGGACGCATGTCAGGCCACTCCAAGTGGGCGACCACCAAGCACAAGAAGGCGGTCGTCGACGCCAAGCGCGGCAAGATGTTCGCCAAGCTGATCAAGAACATCGAGGTCGCGGCCCGGATGGGTGGCGGCGACCCCGCGGGCAACCCGACGCTGTACGACGCGATCCAGAAGGCCAAGAAGTCCTCGGTCCCCAACGACAACATCGACCGTGCGGTCAAGCGCGGGTCGGGTGCGGAGACCGGCGGGGCCGACTACCAGACGATCATGTACGAGGGCTACGGTCCCGGCGGCGTGGCGATGCTCATCGAGTGCCTCACCGACAACAAGAACCGTGCCGCGATGGAGGTCCGCACCGCGATGACCCGCAACGGCGGCTCGCTGGCGGACCCCGGCTCGGTCTCGTTCCTGTTCAACCGCAAGGGCGTCGTGCTGGTGCCGGCCGAGCAGGAGGGCCGCACGGTCGGCGAGGACGACGTCCTCGAGGCCACCCTCGAGGCCGGTGCGGACGCGGTGAACTTCCTCGGCGATGCCTTCGAGGTGATCTCGGAGGCCACCGACCTGGTCGCCGTGCGCACCGCCCTCCAGGCCGCCGGCATCGACTACGACTCCGCGGAGGCCTCCTTCGTGCCGGACAGCACCGTACCGCTGGACAAGGAGAGCGCCGCCAAGGTGTTCCGGCTCGTCGACGTGCTCGAGGACCTCGACGACGTCCAGAACCTCTTCGCCAACTTCGACGTGGCCGACGACGTGATGGCCGAGCTCCAGGACGCCTGAGCGAGCGGCAGCGGGCGTGTCGGCCCGGCCCTGGGGACACCCGCGGGTTAGCGTGGTCCGAACAGGTGTTCGGACGGAAGGGGAACGGGCGTGCGGGTGCTGGGGATCGATCCTGGCCTGACCCGGTGCGGGATGGGCGTGGTCGAGGGCACGGTGGGGCGGCCGCTCACGTTGATCGACGTCAACGTGCTGCGCACCTCCGCCGACGTACCGGTACCCCAGCGGCTGGTGACCATCGAGCGCGGCATCGACGCCTGGCTCGACGAGTACGCCCCCGACGCGGTCGCCGTGGAACGGGTCTTCGCCCGCTCCGACTCCAGCACGATCATGGGCACCGCCCAGGCCAGCGGGATCGCGATGGTCGCCGCTGCCCGTCGTGGGCTGCCGATCGCCCTGCACACGCCCAGCGAGGTCAAGGCCGCGGTCTCCGGCAACGGCCGGGCCACCAAGGCCCAGGTGGGCGCGATGGTGACCCGGATCCTGCGACTCGACGCGCCGCCCAAGCCGGCCGACGCCGCGGACGCGCTGGCCCTGGCCATCACCCACATCTGGCGAGGTGGGGCGCAGGCCCGGATCGACGCCGCCGTGGCGGCCGCCGGGGGTGGCAGATGATCGCGTTCGTCCGGGGCCAGGTGGCCGCGGTGACCCTCACCAGCGCCGTGCTGGAGGTCGGGGGAGTGGGCCTGGAGCTGCTGTGCACGCCGGGCACCCTCGCCGGGTTGCGACCCGGGCACTCCGCCACCCTGCCGACGTCGATGGTGGTCCGCGAGGACTCGCTGACCCTCTTCGGGTTCGCCGACGAGGACGAGAAGACGGTCTTCGAGCTCGCCCAGACCGCTTCCGGGGTGGGCCCCAAGGTGGCCCAGGCGATCCTCGCGGTCCTCGGCCCCGACGACCTGCGCCGGGCGATCGCGGCTGACGACGTCAAGACGCTGACCCGGGTGCCGGGCATCGGGCAGAAGGGTGCCCAACGGATCATCCTCGAGCTCAAGGACCGGCTCGGCGCGCCGCAGGGCAGCAGGGTCAACGCGATCGCGGCCCCCACCGAGGCGTGGCGGGACCAGGTGCACCAGGGGCTGGTCGGACTCGGCTGGCCGACCCGGGAAGCCGAGAGAGCCGTCGAGGCCGTCTCCCCCCAGGCGGGTCCGACCCCCGACGTCGGGGCGCTGCTGCGCGCCGCCCTCCGCACGCTGAGCAAGGCCTGAGGTGGACGGCCCCGTGCACGAGGACCACCTGGCCGCGTCAGAGGAGGAGCACCTGCAGTCCTTGACGGCCGTCGACGCCGACGGCGACGAGCGCACCATCGAGGCGGCGCTGCGCCCGCGCACCCTCGACGAGGTGGTCGGTCAGTCCCGGGTGCGCGACCAGCTCGGCCTGGTCCTGGAGGCGGCCCGCCGACGCGGACGCGCGCCCGACCACGTGCTGCTCTCCGGCCCTCCGGGTCTCGGCAAGACGACGCTGGCGATGATCATCGCCCACGAGATGACCACGCCGCTGCGGCTGACCAGCGGCCCGGCGATCACCCATGCCGGGGACCTCGCGGCGATCCTGTCGGGCATGAACGAGGGCGACGTCCTCTTCGTCGACGAGATCCACCGGATGTCCCGGCCGGCCGAGGAGATGCTCTACATGGCGATGGAGGACTTCCGGGTCGACGTCGTCATCGGCAAGGGGCCCGGGGCGACCGCGATCCCGCTGGAGATCCCGCCGTTCACCCTGGTCGGTGCGACCACCCGCGCCGGGCTGCTGCCCGGTCCGCTGCGCGACCGGTTCGGGTTCACCGGCCACCTGGAGTTCTACGAGCCGCACGAGCTCGACCTGATCGTGCACCGCTCGGCCGGCCTGCTCGGGGTCGAGGTCACCGACGAGGGCACCGCTGAGATCGCCTCCCGCTCGCGGGGAACGCCGCGGATCGCCAACCGGTTGCTGCGCCGGGTGCGCGACTACGCCCAGGTGCGCGCCGACGGCGATCGTGACCCTCGGCGTCGCCCGGGCCGCGCTGGAGCTGTACGAGGTCGACGAGCTCGGCCTGGACCGGCTCGACCGCGCCGTGATCGACGTGCTCTGCCGCCGGTTCGGCGGCGGACCGGTCGGGGTCTCGACGCTCGCCGTCGCGGTCGGCGAGGAGCGCGAGACCGTCGAGGAGGTCGCCGAACCGTTCCTGGTCCGCAACGGCTTCCTGGCCCGGACCCCGCGGGGCCGGGTGGCCACCCCCGCGGCATGGCAGCACCTCGGCCTGCCGATGCCGCCCCGGTCACCGCTCGGCGGCGACGCCGTCGACCGGGTCGACGAGGCCACTCTCTTCGAGGAGTGAGGCGCGCACCCCGGGTGGCGGGTGTGGCCCACCCGCACGGTTAGACTGCCCCGTCGGTCGGTCCCCCGCGTGGACATCCCGGGGAGGCCGCACGCCCCCAATCTCTTGAGAGGTCTTCCGTGGCGGAGCTCGGTCCCCTTCTGCCCCTCGTGGGCATCGCGCTGCTGTTCTGGCTCCTGATCATCCGCCCGGCATCTCGGCGGCAGAAGGAACTCCAGCGCATGCAGTCCTCGTTGTCCATCGGGGACGAGATCGTCACCACCTCCGGGATCTACGGCGTCCTGCGCGAGACCCAGGACGACCTGGTTCACGTCGACGTCGCCCCGGGGGTCACCATCAAGGTCGCGCGCGGCGCGATCGGCTCGGTCATCAGGCCGGAGCCCGTCGCGGGCGAGTCGGAGGAGAACTGACATGGCCCGCAGACCGGCCCGACCGGGGCGCACCCTGGTCGTGTTCTTCCTCGGCCTCGGCATCATCTACGGCCTGGTGGCGCTCGGCGGCACCTGGAAGCCCGAGCTCGGTCTCGACCTCCAGGGCGGCACCCGGATCACCCTGATCGCCAAGGACGACCCGACCGCGGAGAACCTCGACCAGGCCCGCGCGATCATCGACCAGCGGGTCAACGGCACCGGTGTCGCCGAGGCCGAGGTGACCACCCAGGGCAACCGCCTGATCGTCGTGGAGATCCCCGGCGAGAGCCGACGCGACCTGGTCGACACGGTGAAGCGGCAGGCGCAGCTGCGGTTCCGGCTGGTGGCCTGCTCGGAGTTCAACCCGGCCCGGTGCGGTGGCACCGACCTGGGCACCGTCGACCAGGACGGCAACCCGATCACCGACCCCGAGCCCGGCGCCGGGGTCGTGGTTCCCGACGCTCCCGCCGAGGAGGAGCCGCCGGCGAACAACCGTCCCGCCGTCGGCTTCGACGCGAAGGCCGGAACCACCCCCAGCCCGAGCGAGCCCACCGAGTCAGCCAGCCCCAGCGAGCCCACTGAGTCAGCCAGCCCCAGCGAGAGCGCGAGCGCCGGCGACGAGGGTGTCGCCCCGCTGCCGGCCCCCGGGGGCGGGCCCGACGTGGACGACCCGCTGGCCTGGAAGGACGCCCCGAACCAGGCCGCGATCCACGCCTACCAGGACTTCACCTGTCCGCCCGACGGCGCGGCGGCGAACGTGGTCGACAACCCGGACAAGCCGCTGGTCACCTGCGAGTACGACGCCGAGACCGGTCAGTCGGTCAAGTACCTGCTCTCCGCGGCGGTCATCGAGGGCACCGACCTCGACTCGGCCAGCGCCGGGATCCCGCAGAACGACGTCAACTGGGTGGTCTCGCTCGACATCGGCGGCGAGGGCAAGGACGTCTTCACCGAGATCTCCCGCGCGCTGGTCGGCACCGGTGAGCAGTTCGCGATCGTCCTGGACGGCCAGGTCATCTCGGCGCCCACCATGGAGGGTCTGATCACCAACGGTCAGGCCCAGATCTCCGGGAACTTCACCCAGGCCAGTGCCGAGAGCCTCGCCACCAGCCTCAAGTTCGGCTCGCTCCCGATCGCCTTCGAGCGGGACCCGCAGGTCGAGACGATCGGCCCGACGCTGGCCGGTGACCAGCTCTCCGCGGGCCTGACCGCCGGCGGCTTCGGTCTCGCTCTGGTGCTGATCTACTGCCTGTTCTACTACCGCGGCCTCGGCCTGGTGGTGGTCGCCTCGCTCGGGGTCGCCGCCGCTTCGGTGTACGCGATGGTGCTGCTGCTGAGCACCACGGCGAACTTCACCCTCACCCTGCCCGGCATCGCCGGCCTGATCGTCGCGGTCGGCATCACCGCCGACTCGTTCATCGTCTACTTCGAGCGGATCCGCGACGAGATGCGCGACGGCAAGTCGATGCGGGTCGCCGTCGAGGCCGGCTGGATCCGGGCCCGGACCACCTGCGTCGCCGCGGACGCGGTCTCGCTGCTGGCGGCGGTCGTGCTCTACATCTTCGCCACCGGCGTGGTCAAGGGCTTCGCGTTCGCGCTCGGCCTGTCCACGCTGATCGACCTGGTGGTCTTCTTCTGGTTCACCAAGCCGATGGTCTCCTGGCTGGCGCGCTTCCCGTTCTTCAACAGCGGACACCGGATGTCCGGCCTCGACGCCGAGACGCTCGGCGTCGACTCGCTTCCTGCGGCAGGGAGGAGCCTGATGGGCAAGTTCTCGCGGCTCGGCAACTCCTCTACACCGGCCAGCGGTCGATCGACTTCATCGGTCGCCGGTGGCTCTGGTACGCCATCTCGCCGTCATCATCGGCATCGCCCTGAGCGGGCTGGTGTTCAAGGGCCTCAACTACGGCATCGAGTTCACCGGTGGCGCCCAGATCCGGGTGTCGCTGGACTCCTCCCAGGTGACCCAGGACAACGCCGACGCGCTGCGCGACGCGGTGGCCGACACCGGGGTGGAGAACGCCTCCTCCCCGATCGTGGCCACCTCCGGCGACTCCGCGATCCTGGTGCAGACCGAGCCGCTGACCGGTGACGAGACCGACGAGGTCATCGCCGCGATCACCGAGACCGTCCCGGTGACCATCGAGCAGCTCTCGGTCGACGAGATCGGCGCCAGCTGGGGCCGTGAGGTGGCCGAGCGTGCCCTCATCGGGCTCGGAGTCTTCCTCTTCCTGGTGATCCTCTTCATCTGGGCCTACTTCCGAGAGTGGAAGATGTCGCTGGCGGCGATGGTGGCGCTCGCCCACGACGTCGTCATCACCATCGGCGTCTACGCGCTGTCCGGCTTCGAGGTCACCCCGGCAACCGTCACCGGCGTGCTCACCATCCTGGGCTTCTCGCTCTACGACACCGTCGTGGTCTTCGACAAGGTGCGGGAGAACACCGGCAACATGCGGCTCACCCGCAGCACGTACGCCAACGCCGCGAACCTGGCCGTCAACCAGACCCTGGTCCGCTCCATCAACACCTCGCTGGTCGCGCTCATCCCGGTCGGCGCCATCCTGTACGTCGGTGCCGTGCAGCTCGGTGCCAGCTCGCTGAAGGACCTGGCGCTGGCGCTGTTCGTCGGGATGGCCGCCGGTGTCTACTCCTCGGTCTTCATCGCCACCCCGCTGCTGGTGCACCTGAAGCAGAACGAGACCGAGGTCGTGCTCGCCGAGAAGCGGGCCAAGGCCCGGGCTCGAGCGGCCGCCGACCGGTACGCCGCGGTGCCCTCGTTCGCCGAGGACATGCCGGTGCACGACGACCCGGAGGCCTCCGGCGCCCGGCTGCCGATCTCCGACGGTCCCGACGACGATGACGCTGGTGACCCGACCGACCCTGACCGCCCGGCACCCGGCACGCCCCCACGCCGCCCCGAGGCCACCGGTCGCGGTCGGGTGGCACCCCCGTCGCGCGGCCCGCTGGGGCAGAGCGGAGCCTCCGGCCGGCAGCAGCCGACCCGGCAGCCTCGCTCCAAGCGCGGCAAGCAGTGACCGATCGGCTCGGTCAGCCGGACCCGCTCGATCAGCTCGACCAGCTCGACGCCGCGCGCGCCGCGCTGTCCCGGCTGCTGCTCGACGTGCCGGACTTCCCCGAGCCCGGGATCGTGTTCAAGGACATCACCCCGGTGCTCGCCGACCACGACGCCCTGACCGCCGTGGTGGCGGCGCTGGCCGCGGCCGGCCGCGACGGGTCCGGGGAGAGAGTGGTCGACAAGGTGCTGGGGATGGAGTCGCGCGGCTTCATCCTCGGCGCCCCGGTGGCGCTGGCCCTCGGGTGCGGCTTCGTCCCGGTCCGCAAGCCCGGCAAGCTGCCGCGTCCGGTGCATGCGGTCTCCTACGCCCTCGAGTACGGCGAGGCCACCCTCGAGCTGCACCGTGACGCGGTCGCCCCGGGGGAGCGGGTGCTGCTCGTCGACGACGTCCTCGCCACCGGTGGGACGGCGCGGGCCACCGGCGAGCTGGTCGAGCGGTGCGGCGGGGAGGTCGTCGCGCTCACGGTGCTCCTCGAGCTCGGGTTCCTGGCCGGTCGTGACCAGGTCGGCGAGATGCCGGTCCACTCGATCACCACGATCTGACCCAGGACCCCCCCGACTAGACTCCTGCAATGGCCGAGGACCGGATCGCCCCGCAGCAGCGGTCGAGCGAGCCCGTCGCGGCCCCGGAGCCGCCGGCCGAGCCCAAGCCGAGCCTGGCCGACCTTCCACGGTCGGGTCCCGCGGCCCCGTCGGCGCGCAGCGTGCGTGCTCGGCTGGCCCGGATGGGGACGCGCGGCGGGCAGGGCAGCAGCAACCCGGTCCTGGAGCCGCTGTTCCGGGTGGTGCGGCCAACCACCCGAAGGCCGACCTGGCACTGCTCGAGCGTGCCTACGCCGTCGCCGAGCAGATGCACGGCAGCCAGATGCGCAAGAGCGGCGATCCGTACATCACCCACCCGCTGGCGGTGACCACGATCCTGGCCGACATCGGGATGACCGAGTCCACCCTGGTCGCGGCCCTGCTCCATGACACGGTCGAGGACACGCCGTACACGCTGGAGACGCTCCGGGCTGACTTCGGCGACGAGGTCGCCCGGCTCGTCGACGGGGTGACGAAGCTGGACAAGGTCCAGTACGGCGACTCCGCGCAGGCCGAGACGATCCGCAAGATGATCGTCGCGATGTCGCGCGACATCCGGGTGCTGGTCATCAAGCTCGCCGACCGGCTGCACAACATGCGCACGCTGCGCTACGTCAAGCAGGAGACCCAGGAGCGCAAGGCCCGGGAGACCCTCGACATCTACGCCCCGCTGGCCCACCGGCTGGGCATGAACACCATCAAGTGGGAGCTGGAGGACCTGGCGTTCGCCACCCTGCACCCGAAGATCTACGACGAGATCGTCCGGATGGTCGCCGAGCGCGCCCCCTCCCGCGACCAGTTCCTCGCCGAGGTGATCTCCCAGGTCGAGAACGACCTGCGCGAGGCGAAGGTCAGGGCCACGGTGACCGGACGCCCCAAGCACTACTACTCGATCTACCAGAAGATGATCGTCGGCGGCCGCGAGTTCTCCGACATCTACGACCTGGTCGGGATCCGGATCCTCGTCGCCGAGGACCGCGACTGCTACTCGGTGCTCGGCGTCCTGCACTCCCGGTGGAACCCGGTGCTCGGCCGGTTCAAGGACTACGTCGCGATGCCGAAGTTCAACATGTACCAGTCGCTGCACACCACCGTCATCGGCCCGCAGGGCAAGCCGGTCGAGGCGCAGGTGCGCACGTTCAGCATGCACCGCCGCGCCGAGTACGGCGTCGCCGCGCACTGGAAGTACAAGGAGGACGGCCGCGCCGGGACCGACACCGAACGGCGCGGGGACCTCGACGACATGAGCTGGGTGCGCCAGCTGCTGGACTGGCAGAGCGAGGTCGAGGACCCGGGCGAGTTCCTGGAGTCGCTGCGCTTCGAGATCAACCGGGCCGAGACCTACGTCTTCACCCCGCGCGGCGACGTGATCGCGCTCCCGGCCGGCTCCACCCCGGTGGACTTCGCCTACGCCGTGCACACCGAGGTCGGGCACCGCACCATCGGTGCGCGGGTCAACGGCCGGCTGGTGCCGCTGGAGTCGAACCTCGACAACGGCGACGTGGTGGAGGTCTTCACCTCCAAGTCGCCCAACGCCGGGCCGTCCCGCGACTGGCTGACCTTCGTCAAGTCGCCGCGGGCCCGGTCGAAGATCCGGCACTGGTTCACCAAGGAGCGCCGCGAGGAGGCCATCGAGCGCGGCAAGGAGCAGATCGGCAAGCTGATGCGCAAGGAGGGCCTGCCGCTCAAGCGGCTGCTCTCCCACGACTCGCTCTCGGCGGCGGCCGAGCACTTCAAGCACGCCGACGTCTCCGCCCTGTACGCCGCTGTCGGCGAGAGCAACCTCAGCGCCCAGGCGGTGGTTCGCTTCGTCATCGAGATCCACGGTGGTGACGACGGAGCCCAGGAGGACCTCGCCGAGGCGGTGACGATCACCGGGCGCCGGCGTAGCAACAAGATCAGCTCCAACGGCGACGCCGGGGTCATCGTCAAGGGCGCCACCGACCTGTGGGTGAAGCTGGCCAAGTGCTGCACCCCGGTGCCGCCGGACGAGATCCTCGGCTTCGTCACCAAGGGCGGGGGAGTCTCGGTGCACCGCCGCACCTGCACCAACGCCGACGAGCTGCAGCGGCACCCGGAGAAGCTGCTCCAGGTGGAGTGGGCGCCGACCGGCAACTCCTCGTTCCTGGTCAACATCCAGGTCGAGGCCCTGGACCGGGCGCGGCTGCTCTCCGACGTCACGATGGCGATCTCCGACGCGCACGTGAACATCCTCAGCGCCAACCTGGTCACCAGCCGGGACCGGGTGGCCCGCACCCGCTTCACCTTCGAGATGGCCGAGGCCAAGCACCTCGACACCGTGCTCAAGGCGGTGCGCGGGGTGCCCGGGGTCTTCGACGCCTACCGGGTCACCCAGTAGCGGCCGCTCAGCCGGAGAAGTCGGCGCTGGCCCGTCGGGCCATCTCGAGGAACTGCTGCCGCGAGGTCAGGTTCTCCTCCAGCTCGCGGACCCGCTTGTCGTTGCCCGTGGTCCGGGCCTTCTCGAGGTCGGCTTCGACCTGGGCGATCGCCGACTCCAGCTTGGCGACCATGTCCCCGGCACGGGCGGACTTCTCCGGGTCCGACTTGCGCCACTGCTCGTCCTCCAGGCCGCGGATGGCCTGCTCGACCTTCCGGATCCGGCCCTCCAGCTCCTTGACCCGGTCCCGGGGCACCTTGCCGGCGGCGTCCCACCGGTCCGCGATCTCGCGGAAGGCCCGCTTGGCCGCGTCCAGGTCGGTGACCGGGAGCAGCGCCTCGGCCTCCTCGATCAGTGCGTCCTTGACGGTCGCGTTGGCGGCGAACTCCTCGTCCAGCGCCGAGTTGGCGGCGTCGCGGGCACCGAAGAAGTGGTCCTGGGCACCCCGGAACCGCTTCCACAGCGCGTCGTCGACGTCCTTCGGCGCCGGTCCGGCGTCCTTCCACTGGCGCATCAGCTCGCGGTACGCCCCCGCGGTCGGTCCCCACTCGGTGGACCCGGCGAGCGCCTCGGCCTCGCGGGCCAGACGCTCCTTGACCACCCGGGCGGACTCGCGCTTCTCGTTCTGCTCGGCGAAGTGCGCCTTGCGGCGACGGGTGTAGGTGGTCCTGGCGGTGGAGAAGCGGCGCCACAGGGCGTCGTCGGAGGCTCGGTCGATCCGCGGGATCGCCTTCCACTCGTCGAGCAGCTCGCGGAGCCGGTTCGCGCCGTTGCGCCAGTCGCTGCCCTCGGCGAGCTTCTCGGCCTCGGCGACGAGCTTCTCCTTCTGCTCCTTCGACGCGGCGGACCGGCGCGCCTTCTCCGCCTTGCGAGCCTCCCGCTGCGAGGCGAGCACGGGGCCCAGCGCGTCCAGCCGACCACCCAGCGAGGCGAGGTCACCGACCGCGTGCGCGTCGGTCAGCTGCGTCTGCACGGTCCGGATCGACTCGGAGGCCTCCTCGGGGGACATCACCCCGGAGTTGACCCGGCGCTCCAGCAGCTCGACCTCGAAGGCGAGCGCGTCGTACCGCTCGGTGAAGAACTTCAGGGCCTCTTCCGGGGAGCCCTCGGGGTACTGACCCACGGCCCGCTCGCCGTCGGCCGTGCGGACGTAGACGGTGCCGTCCTCGTCGACCCGGCCCCACTCATGGCTCGTCACTGCAACCTCTTCGATCAGCGTCGTCGTCTCGTCTCGTGGCGCGGCTGCCCGCAGCGCCGCCCATGCTAGTCAGTCGACGGCCCGGGATGCGGGCCGCGTCCAGCGGCTCGATAGTCTGGCCGAATGTTCATCGCCGGCTTCCCCGCAGGGCCCTGGGGGACCAACTGCTATGTCGCGGCCACCTCGGCGGGCAGCGAGTGCGTCGTCATCGACCCCGGCAAGGACGCCGCCGCGGGCGTCGACGAGATCGTCCGCGAGCACCGGCTCAAGCCGATCGCGGTGCTGGTCACCCACGGTCACGTCGACCACATGTGGTGCGTCGCCCCGGTGGCGGGCAGCTACGACGCCACGGCCTGGATCCACCCCGAGGATCGGCACCTGCTCAGCGACCCGATGCTGGGGATGTCGGCGGAGACCACCTCGATGCTGCTCGGCGGGAGCTACACCTGGGCAGAGCCCGACGACGTCCGCGAGCTCGCCGACGCCCAGGAGCTGGAGCTGGCCGGGCTGCGCTTCGTCGTCGACCACACTCCCGGTCACACCGAGGGATCGGTGACCTTCCGGACGCCGTACGGCGCCGAGCACGGGCAGCCCGACGTCTCCGAGCTGATGTTCGCCGGCGACCTGCTCTTCGCCGGCTCGATCGGTCGCACCGACCTGCCCGGCGGTGACCACCCCACGATGCTGCGCAGCCTGCGGGACAAGGTGCTGACGCTCCCCGACGACATCGTCGTGCTCCCCGGCCACGGCGAGCAGACCTCGATCGGCCGCGAGCGGGCCACCAACCCCTTCCTGCTCGACCTGCAGAGCGACGGCACCGCGGCGCGCGTCACCCGGGGCCTGTGAGCCGATGAGCCCCAAGCCGACCCCGCTGAGCGGGTTTCCCGAGCTGCTGCCCGCCGAGCGGTTCGTCGAGCAGCAGGTCCTCGACAGCTGCGGCACGTCTTCGAGCTGCACGGCTTCGCCCGGTCGAGACCCGCGCCGTCGAGCCGCTCGACCAGCTGCTGCGCAAGGGGGAGACCTACAAGGAGGTCTACCTGCTGCGCCGGCTGCACGAGGAGTCCGCCGAGGGACACGCCGGCCTCGGCCTGCACTTCGACCTGACGGTGCCGTTCGCGCGCTACGTGCTGGAGAACGCCGGCAAGCTGGAGTTCCCGTTCCGGCGCTACCAGATCCAGAAGGTGTGGCGGGGGGAGCGGCCGCAGGAGGGCCGCTACCGGGAGTTCACCCAGGCCGACATCGACGTGGTCGGCCGCGACGTGCTGCCGTTCCACCACGATGTCGAGGTCGCCCGGGTGATGGTCGAGGCGCTGTCGGCGACTTCCTGCCCGGTTTCCGCCTCCAGGTGAACAACCGCAAGCTGATCGAGGGCTTCTACGCCGGGCTCGGCTCGCCGACGCCGACGGGTGATGCGGGTCGTCGACAAGCTCGACAAGATGCCCGCCGACAGGGTCCGCGCGCTGCTGGTCGAGCGAGGCGGGCCTGACCGGCGAGCAGGCCGACCGGTGCTCGCGCTGGCCGCGATCCGCGCCGCCGACGACTCGTTCGTCGGCCCGGGTCCGCGACCTGGGCGTCCAGCACGACCTGCTCGACGAGGGGCTCGCCGAGCTGGCCCGGCTGGTCGAGGCTGTGCCGACCTGGACACCGACCGGGTCAGCGTCGAGGCGGACCTGCGGATCGCCCGCGGCCTGGACTACTACACCGGCACGGTCTTCGAGACCCGGATGGACGGGTTCGAGAGCCTCGGCTCGATCTGCTCCGGCGGTCGCTACGACGCCCTGGCCAGTGACGGCCGCACCACGCTACCCCGGCGTCGGCATCTCGCTCGGCGTCACCCGGATGCTGGTGCCGCTGTTCGCCCGCAACGGGCTGACCGCCAACCGGTCGGTGCCGTCCGCGGTGCTGGTCGCGCTGCCCGACGAGGAGTCCCGCGCCGGCCAGCGACGCCGTCGCCACCGCGCTGCGGGCCCGTGGCATCGCCAGCGAGGTGGTCGCCGGTCGCGCAGAAGTTCGGCAAGCAGATCCGCTACGCCGAGCGGCGCGGCATCCCGTACGTCTGGTTCCCGGCCCTGACCCCGACACCGGCCCGCACCAGGTCAAGGACATCCGCACCGGCGACCAGGTCGACGCCGATCCGGCGACCTGGCGCCCACCCGCTGAGGACCTGCGCCCGCAGGTGGTGACCAAGGAGCAGCAGTGATCCGCACGCACGACGCCGGCGCCCTGCGCGCCGAGCACGTCGGCCAGACCGTCACCCTCGCCGGTTGGGTGGCCAGCCGCCGCGACCACGGCGGCGTCGCCTTCATCGACCTGCGCGACGCCTCCGGCGTCGTCCAGGTCGTGGTGCGCGACGAGGAGTGCGCCCACAACCTGCGCAACGAGTGCTGCATCCGGGTCACCGGCGCGGTCAGCCAGCGGCCGGAGGGCAACGTCAACCCGAACCTGCCCACGGGCGAGATCGAGGTCATCGCCGACGAGCTCGAGGTGCTCAGCGACGCCGCGCCGCTGCCGTTCCCGATCGACGAGCACATCGAGGTCGGGGAGGAGGCCCGGCTGAAGTACCGCTACCTGGACCTGCGCCGGTCCGGGCCCGCCGCCGCGCTCCGGTTGCGCAGCAGGGTCAACCGGGCCGCCCGCGACGTGCTCGACCGGCACGACTTCGTCGAGATCGAGACGCCGACGCTGACCCGGTCCACTCCCGAGGGCGCCCGCGACTTCCTGGTGCCGGCCCGGCTGCAGCCCGGCACCTGGTACGCGCTGCCGCAGTGCCCCGCAGCTGTTCAAGCAGCTGCTGATGGTGGCCGGCATGGAGCGCTACTACCAGATCGCGCGCTGCTACCGCGACGAGGACTTCCGCGCCGACCGGCAGCCCGAGTTCACCCAGCTCGACATCGAGATGAGCTTCGTCGACCAGGACGACGTGATGGCGCTGGCCGAGGACGTGCTCCCCGCGCTGTGGCGGCTGATCGGCGTCGAGATGCCGCGCCGATCCCGCGGATGACCTACGCCGAGGCGATGCGCCGCTACGGCTCCGACAAGCCCGACCTGCGGTTCGGCCTCGAGCTGGTCGAGTGCACCGGAGCTACTTCGCCGACACCCCGTTCCGGGTCTTCCAGGCGCCCTACGTCGGCGCCGTGGTGATGCCCGGCGGCGCGAGCCAGCCGCGCAAGCAGCTCGACGCCTGGCAGGAGTGGGCCAAGCAGCGCGGCGCCCAGGGCCTGGCCTACGTGCTGGTCGGCGACGACGGCGAGCTCGGCGGCCCGGTCGCCAAGAACCTCTCCGAGTCGGAGCGGGCGGGCCTGGCCGGACTCGTCGGCGCCCAGCCGGGGGACTGCGTCTTCTTCGCCGCCGGCGGCGCAAGACCAGCCGGGCGCTGCTGGGCGCCGCCCGGCTGGAGATCGGCCGCCGCTGCGGCCTGATCGACGAGGAGCGCATTCGCGTTCCCCTGGGTGGTCGACGCGCCGATGTTCGAGCCGGCCTCCGAGGCCGTCGCCAGCGGCGACGTCGCGGTCGGCGCCGGCGCCTGGACGGCCGTGCACCACGCCTTCACCAGCCCGAAGCCGGAGTTCCTCGACACCTTCGACACCGACCCCGGCAGCGCGCTGGCCTACGCCTACGACATCGTCTGCAACGGCAACGAGATCGGCGGCGGCTCGATCCGGATCCACCGCGACGACATCCAGAAGCGGGTCTTCGCGGTGATGGGGCTGGACGAGGAGCAGGCGCAGGAGAAGTTCGGCTTCCTGCTCGACGCCTTCGCCTACGGCGCCCCGCCGCACGGCGGGATCGCCTTCGGCTGGGACCGGATCTGCGCGCTGCTGTCCGGCACCGACTCGATCCGCGACGTGATCGCGTTCCCGAAGACCGGCGGCGGCTACGACCCGCTGACCGAGGCGCCGGCGCCGATCACCCCGGAGCAGCGCAAGGAGGCCGGCGTGGACGTCACCACGTCATCGTCGCGCTGTCCATGACCCGTCCCACCGGCCGAGACCAGATCGTTACGCCCGGGTGATCGTCTGTGCGGTCCGGGTCACATATGGTCGCGCACAGTGCCCGGACTACGGGCTGGAACCCAAGAAGGAGACTGATACATGCGACGCGTTCACCGCTCCATGGCGGTCGCTGCCGTGTCCTCGCTGGCTCTCGTCCTGTCCGCCTGTGGCGGCAGTGACGACGGCTCGAGCAACGGCAGCGGCAGCGGCGGCGACTCGAACAACGAGATCACGGTCAACGGCTGCAACCCGGAGAACCCGCTCGTGCCGCAGAACACCGCAGAGACCTGCGGCGGCAACATCCTCGACGTCACCACCGCCAAGCTGGTGCACTACGCGACCGAGGACGCCGCCCCCGAGAACGACATCGCCGAGTCGATCGAGACCGACGACAACCAGACGTTCACGGTGACCCTCAAGGAGGGCTACAAGTTCTCCGACGGCACCGACGTGACCGCCTCGAGCTTCGTCGACGCGTGGAACTACGCGGCGTACGGCCCGAACGGCTACCAGGCAGCTACTTCTACGCGCCGATCGAGGGCTACGCCGACCTGCAGTGCGACCCCGAGGGCAGGCCGGGGAGAACGACGACCCCTGCGCCGTCGCCCCGCCGGCCGCCGAGGAGATGAGCGGCCTCGAGGTCGTCGACGACCTCACCTTCACGATCAAGACCTCCGAGAAGGTCTCGAACCTGCCGGTCCGGCTGGGCTACACCGCCTTCGCCCCGCTCCCGCAGGCGTTCTTCGACGACCCGGAGGGCTTCGGCCAGAAGCCGATCTCGGCCGGCCCCTACATGGTCGAGAACTGGGCGCAGAACCAGGAAGTGGTCCTGGTCAAGAACCCGGAGTACGCCGGCGAGTACCCCGGCCAGGTCGACAAGATCACCTTCAAGATCTACACCGACGAGGCCGCGGCCTACGCCGACACCGTCGCCGGGAACATCGACATCATCGACAACATCCCGACCGACGTGCTCCCCGACGAGGTCTGGAAGGACGAGCTGGCGGCAACGCGGCGTCCCGCGAGGCCGGCATCATCCAGAACATCGGGATCAACCCCGAGGTCGACAAGACGCTTGCCGACCCGGAGATCCGCGCCGCCATCTCGATGGCCATCGACCGCCAGACGATCATCGACCAGATCTTCGCCGGTACCCGGGAGCCCGCCACCGGCTGGGTCTCCCCGGTCGTCGACGGCTACAAGGCCGACCAGTGCGGCGAGAACTGCGTCTACGACCCGGAGGCCGCCAAGGCCAAGCTGGACGCCGCCGGCGGGTACGACGGCAAGCTGACGCTGACCGTCAACGGTGACTCCGACCACGGCCCCTGGGCCGAGGCCGCCTGCAACTCGATCCGTCAGGCGCTCGAGATCGACTGCACGGTCAAGCAGACCGTCGACTTCGCGACGTTCCTGACCGATCTGGATGCCCGCAAGGTCAAGGGCATGTTCCGCCAGGGATGGCAGATGGACTACCCGTCCATCGAGAACTTCCTGGTGCCGCTGTACTCGAAGGGCGCTGTCGTCGAACTACTACGACTACGACACGCCGGCCTTCCAGCAGCTGACCAAGCAGGCTGCGGCGCGCGACCGACCTGGACGAGGCCAACGCCCTCTACCAGCAGGCCGAGGCGGAGCTCGCCAAGGACATGCGCAGCATCCCGCTGTGGTACTCGGTGGCGAACGCCGGGTGGTCCGACCGCGTCGAGAACGTCGAGCTCAACGCGTTCGGCGTGGTGGACTACCGCAACATCACCGTCAAGTAGCACCGCTCCGGTGGGCTGGCCGCTGCACGGCGGTCAGCCCACCGCTGCGCGTCCGGAGTACGTTTGTTCCAGCACGCGGTCGGCAGTCGCCGACCCGCCCGTCCTGGTTGTCAGGAGAACCGGTGACCACCTACATCATTCGGCGACTGATCCAGATGATCCCCGTGATCCTGGGCGCCACGTTCCTGATCTACTCGATGGTCTTCTCGCTGCCGGGTGACCCGACGGCCGGCAAGTGCGGTGAACGACCGTGCTCGGACGCCTACGTCGCGAAGTTCCGCGAGAACTACAACCTCAACGACCCGCTGGTCGTCCAGTACGGCAAGTACATGGCCAAGCTCGCCCAGGGCGACCTCGGCGAGAGCCAGTACGGCGTCCCGGTCAAGGAGGAGCTGGCAGAGCGGTTCACGATCACCGCCAAGCTCGCCGGGATGGCGCTGGTCTTCGAGGCGCTCATCGGCATCCTGGCCGGAGCCATGGCCGGCCTGAGGAAGGGCGGCCTCCTCGACAACGTGATCCTGATCAGCACCCTGTTCGTGATCTCGATCCCGGTCTTCGTCATCGGCCGGGTCGGACAGCTCTACCTCGGCGTCAAGGCCGACATCTTCCCGGTCACCGTCTCCTACAACGCCACGTTCATGGAGCTGCTGCTGCCCTCGTTCGTGCTCGCCTCGGCCTCGACGGCGTACCTGGCTCGGCTGATGCGCACCAACCTCGCCGAAACGATGCGCTCGGACTACGTCCGCACCGCGCACGCCAAGGGACTGGCCCAGCGGCGGGTGGTCGGGCTGCACGCGCTGCGCAACTCGCTCATCCCGGTGGTCACCTTCCTCGGCTACGACTTCGGCGCGCTGCTGGGTGGCGCGGTCATCACCGAGGGCATCTTCAACATCCAGGGCATCGGCGGCTACATCTTCCGGGCGATCGGCGACCGCGACGGCATGGTCGTCGTGGGGTCGGTGACGGCACTGGTGCTCGTCTACCTGCTCGCCAACCTGATCGTCGATCTCCTGTACGGAGCCCTGGACCCGAGGATCTCGCATGACTGAGACCAGCCCCGCCGCGATGAGCAGCGACGAGCAGACCAAGCACGACCCGGAGATGGGCGCGCCGGCAGGCGAGACCGGCAAGCCCCGCTCGCTGCGCGGGGACGCCTGGCGCGACCTGCGCAAGAGCCCGCTGTTCTGGATCTCTGCTATCACGATCCTGATCTTCCTGCTGATGGCGACCTTCCCGGGCCTGTTCACGAACACCGACCCGCGCGAGGCGGTGCTCTCCGACGCCCGTGCGGACCCGAGCGCAGAGAACTGGTTCGGTCGCGACCAGCAGGGCTACGACCTGTACTCACGGTGCATCTACGGCGCCCGGGCCTCGATCCTGGTCGGCGTCTGCGCCACCCTGGGCACCGCGTTCCTGGGGGTGGTCACCGGGCTGATCGCCGGCTACGCCACCGGCGGCATGGACTCCCTGGTCAGCCGGGTCGCGGAGATCTTCTTCGCGCTGCCGCTGGTGCTGGGCGCGATCATCATCCTGACCTCGCTGCAGGGCGACGAGGACGGCTACTTCACCATCGTCTTCCAGGTGGTGATGGTGCTGGTGATCCTCGGCTGGCCCAGCATCTTCCGGCTGATGCGGTCCTCGGTGCTCCAGGTGAAGCCGAACGACTACGTGCAGGCCGCGCGGGCGCTCGGGGCCTCGCCGTGGCGGGTCGTGGTCTCGCACATCCTGCCGAACGCGCTCGGTCCGGTGATCGTGGTCTCCACCATCAACCTGGGCGTCTACATCTCCGCCGAGGCGGCGCTGTCGTTCCTCGGGATCGGGCTGCGCCCACCGACCGTGTCGTGGGGCGTGATGATCTCCCAGGCGACGTCGTCGATGAGGTCGGCCCCGCACGTGCTGCTGTTCCCGGCGGCGTTCCTGAGCGTGGCGGTGCTGGGCTTCATCATGCTCGGCGACGCGGTCCGCGACGCCTTCGACCCGAAGTCACGCTGAGAGAGGGAGACGACTGCTGTGAGCTCACCCCTGGTCTCCCTCGAGGAGAACCCCTCCACCGACGGTGCCGAGCACCTGCTGGAGCTGAAGGACCTGCACGTCGAGTTCCACACCCCCGAGGGCGTGGCCAAGGCGATCAACGGCGTGAACCTGCACCTGGACGAGGGCGAGACCCTGGCCGTGCTCGGCGAGTCCGGGTCCGGCAAGTCGGTGACCGCGCAGGCGATCATGGGCATCCTGGACATGCCGCCGGCGAAGATCCCGCACGGGCAGATTCTCTTCCGCGGCAACGACCTGCTGACGATGAAGCCGAACGACCGGCGCAAGACGCGCGGTCCGGAGATCTCGATCATCTTCCAGGACGCGCTGTCCTCGCTGAACCCGGTCTTCCCGGTCGGCTGGCAGATCGCCGAGATGTTCCGCATCCACCGCGGGATGAACCGCTCGGACGCCAAGCAGGAGGCGATCCGGCTGATGGAACGGGTGCGGATCCCGGCGGCCCGGGACCGGGTCAACGCCTACCCGCACCAGTTCTCCGGCGGGATGCGGCAGCGGATCATGATCGCGATGGCGATCTCGCTCGACCCGACGGTGCTGATCGCGGACGAGCCCACCACCGCGTTGGACGTCACCGTTCAGGCCCAGGTGATGGACCTCCTCAAGGAGCTGCAGGAGGAGCGCAACATGGGGCTCATCCTGATCACCCACGACCTCGGCGTGGTCGCCGACGTGGCCGACCGGATCGCGGTGATGTACGCCGGCTCCATCGTCGAGACCGCCGACGTGCACGAGCTCTACGCCAACCCCGGTCACCCGTACACGGAAGGGCTGCTCAAGTCGATCCCACGGCTGGACCACAAGGGTCTGGAGCTGTACGCCATCAAGGGCCTGCCGCCCAACCTGATGCGGATCCCGCCCGGCTGCTCCTTCAACCCCCGGTGCCACCGGGCGCAGGACGTGTGTCGCACCGACGACCCGCCCCTGCGCCAGATCACCAACAGCCGGTCCAGCGCCTGTCACTTCGCGGAAGAGGTCCTCGGTGAGTGAAGTCATCCTGAGAGCCGAAGGGCTCAAGAAGCACTACCCGATCCGCAGCGGCATTCTGCGCCGTGTCGTCGGGCACGTCCAGGCGGTCGACGGGGTCACCTTCGACCTGCACGCCGGCGAGACCCTCGGCATCGTGGGCGAGTCCGGCTGCGGCAAGTCCAGCCTCGGGCGCCTGCTGATGCGGCTGGAGGAGCCGACCTCCGGGTCGCTGCACTTCGACGGCGTGGACATGTACACCCAGAGCAAGCGGGAGATGCGGGCGCTGCGCCGCGACATCCAGATCGTCTTCCAGGACCCCTACACGTCGCTCAACCCGCGCAAGACCGTCGCCGACATCATCGGAGAGCCGTTCGACATCCACCCGGACGTGGTGCCGAAGGAGGGCCGCAAGGCGCGGGTCCAGGAGCTGATGGAGCTGGTCGGGCTCAGCCCGGAGCACATCAACCGCTACCCGCACCAGTTCTCCGGCGGTCAGCGACAGCGGATCGGCATCGCCCGCGGGATCGCGCTGAACCCCAAGATCCTGGTCTGCGACGAGCCGGTCTCGGCGCTCGATGTGTCGGTCCAGGCGCAGGTGATCAACGTGATGGAGAAGCTGCAGAAGGACCTGGGGCTGGCGTTCATCTTCATCGCCCACGACCTGTCGGTGGTCCGGCACATCTCGGACCGGGTCGCGGTGATGTACCTGGGCAAGATCGTCGAGATCGGCACCGACGCCGAGATCTACGAGCGGCCCACCCACCCGTACACCCAGGCGCTGCTCTCCGCGGTGCCGGTGCCGGACCCGACGATGCGCGGCAAGCGGGACGAGATCAAGCTCGAGGGCGACGTGCCCTCACCGGCGAACCCGCCGTCGGGCTGCCGCTTCCACACCCGGTGCTGGAAGGCGCAGGACATCTGCTCCACGGAGGACCCGGCGCTGGCGATGCGGTCCGACGAGGTCGGTCAGCACCCCTCGGCCTGCCACTTCGCCGAGCCCCGGGCGATCGCCACGGTGCACACGCACTAGGTGTCCGACGCGCTCTTCGACGCCCCCACGGGTTCGGGGTCGCCGCCGGGATCGGGGTCGCTGGCCGGTGCTGCTCACGCCTCGGCGCCGCTGGCGGTCCGGATGCGCCCGCGCACCCTGGACGAGCTCGTGGGGCAGGAGCAGCTGCGGGCCGAGGGGTCGCCGCTGCGTCGGCTGGTCGAGGGTGACCAGTCGATGTCCCTGCTGCTGTGGGGACCGCCGGGCACCGGGAAGACCACGATCGCGGCGATCGTCAGCCAGCAGACCGACCGGAAGTTCGTCGAGGTCTCCGCGGTGTCCGCCGGCGTCAAGGAGGTCCGCGCCGCGATCGACGCGGCCCGGCGCGAGCTGGTGAGCACCGGCGCCGAGACGGTGCTCTTCGTCGACGAGGTGCACCGGTTCAGCAAGGCGCAGCAGGACGCGCTGCTGCCCGGGGTGGAGAACCGCTGGGTGACGCTGGTGGCGGCCACCACCGAGAACCCGTTCTTCTCGGTGATCTCGCCGTTGCTCTCCCGCAGCCTGCTGCTGCGCCTGGAGTCGCTGGACGACGACGACATCCGCGGCGTGCTCGGCCGAGCGCTGGCCGACGAGCGCGGGCTGGCCGGTGAGTTCACCGTGGAGGGCGACGCCCTCGACCACCTGGTCCGCCTGGCCGGTGGCGACGCCCGGCGGTCGCTGACCTACCTCGAGGCCGCCACGGGGGCCGCTGCCTCCCGGAGCAGCACCGTCGTCGACCTGGCCACCGCCGAGACCGCGGTCGACCAGGCGGCGGTGCGCTACGACCGGCAGGGCGACCAGCACTACGACGTCACCAGCGCGTTCATCAAGTCGGTGCGCGGCTCGGACGCCGACGCCGCCCTGCACTACCTGGCCCGGATGATCGTGGCGGGGGAGGACCCCCGGTTCATCGCCCGTCGCCTGGTCATCCTGGCCAGCGAGGACATCGGCCTCGCAGACCCGACCGCGTTGCCGACCGCGGTGGCCGCGGCGCAGGCCGTGCAGCTGATCGGGATGCCCGAGGCCGGACTGAACCTCGCGCAGGCCACCATCGCGCTGGCGGTGGCGCCCAAGTCGAACGCGGTCACCACCGCGCTCGCGGCCGCCACCGCCGACGTCAGGGCCGGCAAGATCGGTCCGGTGCCGCCGCACCTGCGCGACGCCCACTACTCCGGAGCCACGAAGCTCGGCCACGGGTCGCGCTACAAGTACAGCCACGACGAGCCGTTCGGGGTCGCCGAGCAGCAGTACGCCCCCGACGTGGTCGCCGCCGCCCAGTACTACCGCCCCACCGCGCTCGGTGCCGAGGCCGCTGTCCAGCAGCGCTGGGAGCGCATCAGGAGGCTGATCCGCGGGTCATCCGCGGGAGGGTAGGGTCGTCTCCCGTGACGGAGCAGTGGAGCGTGCCGGTGTGGGTCGCCGTGGGCGTCCTGCTGGCCCTGGTGGTCCTCGTCGCCGGGCTCGTCGTGGCCCTGCGCCGCGCCCGGAGCGCCGCCGCGGCGGAGCGGGTTCGTCTCGATCAGGAGACCGCGTCGCTGCGCGCCCAGGTCGAGGAGATCGAGCGCCGGCTGAGCGTCCCGGCCGGCGCCGCCGCGAGTCAGGAGTACCTCATCACGGGGCTGGGCGGGCAGGTCGAGCCGGCTCACCGGGACCACCGGGTCGATCAGGACCCTGTCGTACGGCCGGACGCGTCGCTCTTCGCCGACCTGGTGTTGCGGGAGACCGTCGTGCAGGCGGCCTCGCTGGCCCACGGGCTGCGGCGGGCGCTGTCGCCACAGGTGCGGAACCGGGTCCGCTTCGAGATGCGCCGCGAGCTCAAGCGGGCGCGCCGACAGCGACGGGCCGACCTGCGCGACGCGCGGCGCGACTGGGCGGCCCGGCAACGTGCCGGCATCGGCCCGGAGGACACCGCCGCATGAGCCGCGGGCTCTGGTTCGCCGCCGGGGCCGGTGCCGGGGTCTGGGCGATGGTCCGGGGGCGCCGCGCCGCCGAGGCGCTCACCGTGGACGGGCTGCGCGACCGGCTCGGCGCCGTCGGCCTCGGTGCCCGGATGCTCCGCGAGGAGGTGGCCACCGCCAAGGCCGAGAAGGAGGTCGAGCTGCGTCACACGCTCGGTCTGGAGACCGCCACGCACGCCGAGCTCACCGGGGGTCGGCACCGCGCCGGCCAGCCCGGCACGACGAACGAGGAAGGCACCACCTGATGGACACCGCGGAGATCCGCCGGAGGTTCCTGGCGCACTTCGAGCAGGGATCGGCCACCGGGAGCCACACGCCGGTCCCCTCGGCCTCGCTGCTGCTCGACGACCCCAACCTGCTGTTCGTCAACGCCGGCATGGTGCCGTTCAAGCCGTACTTCCTCGGCCAGGAGACCCCGCCGTACGACCGGGCCGTCTCCATCCAGAAGTGCGTGCGCACCCCCGACATCGAGGAGGTCGGCAAGACCACCCGGCACGGCACCTTCTTCGAGATGTGCGGCAACTTCTCCTTCGGCGACTACTTCAAGCAGGGGGCGATCGAGCTCGCCTGGGAGCTGGTGACCAAGCCGATCGCCGACGGCGGCTTCGGCTTCCCCGAGAGCAAGCTCTACCCGAGCGTGTACGAGGACGACCCGGAAGCGGTCGAGCTGTGGAAGCGGATCAGCGGCCTGCCCGATGATCGGATCGCCCGGCTGGGCAAACGGGAGAACTACTGGTCGATGGGCGTCCCGGGGCCGGGCGGCCCCTGCTCGGAGATCCTCATCGACCGCGGACCGGCGTACGGCGCGGACGGCGACTTCTCCGCCGAGGACCGCTACCTGGAGTTCTGGAACCTCGTCTTCATGCAGGACGAGCTCAGTGCGGTCCGCAGCAAGGAGGACTTCGACATCTCCGGCTCGCTGCCGAAGAAGAACATCGACACCGGGATGGGGCTGGAGCGGGTCGCGTTCCTGCTCCAGGGCCGCGAGAACATGTACGAGATCGACGTGATGTTCCCGGTGATCGACAAGGCCCAGGAGCTCACCGGCCGCCGGTACGGCGCCGATCCGGTCGACGACGTCCGGTTCCGGGTGATCGCCGACCACGTCCGCAGCTCGATGATGCTGATCGCCGACGGAGTCACCCCCGGCAACGAGGCCCGCGGCTACGTGCTGCGCCGGCTGCTGCGCCGGGCGGTCCGGTCGGTGCGGCTGCTCGGCTACGAGGACCCGGCGCTGCCCGAGCTGCTGCCGCTGAGCCGGGACAAGATGGGTGCGACGTACGACGAGCTCCACCGCGACTGGCAGCGCATCTCCACCGTCGCCTACGCCGAGGAGGAGTCCTTCCGGGCCACGCTGCGCTCGGGCACGACCATCTTCGAGAACGCCGCGGTCGAGCTGAAGCAGAGCGGAGCCACCCAGCTGCCCGGCGACCGGGCCTTCGCGCTGCACGACACCTACGGGTTCCCGATCGACCTGACCCTGGAGATGGCGGCCGAGCAGGGGCTCTCGGTCGACGAGGCCGGCTTCCGTCGGCTGATGACCGAGCAGCGGGAGCGGGCCAAGGCGGACGCCCGGGCCAAGAAGGGGACCCACCGCGACCACCAGGCCTACCGCGAGGTCGCCGACGAGCTCGGCCGGGCGGTGGAGTTCACCGGCTACACCGACGTGGTCAGCGAGGGCGCCGTCCGCGGCCTGGTCAGCGGCGGTGCCGTGGTGACCGCGGCCCGCGAGGGCGAGGACGTGGAGCTGGTCCTGGACCGCACGCCGTTCTACGCCGAGGGCGGCGGCCAGCTGGCGGACCAGGGCGTCATCGAGCTCGACAACGGCGCCCGGATCCAGGTGCGCGACGTGCAGTCCCCGGTCACCGGGCTGATCGTGCACCACGCCACGGTGCTCTCGGGCGAGGTCACCCCCGGGCTGCGCGCCCAGGCGCTCGTCGACGTGGAGCGGCGGCGGTCGATCTCGCGCGCCCACACCGCGACCCACATGGTGCACAAGGCGTTCCGGGAGGCGCTCGGCGACACCGCCACCCAGGCGGGCTCGGAGAACGCGCCGGGCCGCTTCCGGTTCGACTTCTCCGCCACCGGAGCGGTTCCCGCCTCGGTGATGGCCGACGTCGAGGCCCGGGTCAACGACGTCGTCCTCGACGACCTGGCGGTGCACGCCGAGGTGATGAGCCAGGCCGACGCGGTGCGGTCCGGAGCGATGGCGCTGTTCGGCGAGAAGTACGGCGACCGGGTCCGGGTGGTCTCGGTCGGCGACTGGGCCCGCGAGCTGTGCGGCGGCACCCACGCCGGCAGCTCCGGCAAGCTCGGTGTGATCAAGCTGCTCGGCGAGTCCTCCATCGGGTCGGGCGTCCGCCGGGTCGAGGCGCTGGTCGGGTCCGACGCCTACCGGTTCCTGGCCCGCGAGCACGTCCTGGTCGCCCAGCTCGCCGAGACCCTCAAGGTGCGCCCCGAGCAGCTGCCGGAACGGGTCAGCGACATCGTGGAGAAGCTGCGTGCCGCGGAGAAGGAGATCGAGAAGGTCCGGGTCGCCCAGCTGCTCTCGGCCGGCGGCGAGCTGGCCTCCGGTGCCCGCCGGGTCGGGCCGGTGAACCTGGTCGCGCACCGCGCCGACGGTGCCGGTGGCGGCGACGTGCGCACCCTGGCGCTCGACGTGCGGGGAAGGCTGCCCGTCGGCGAGCCGGGTGTCGTGGTGGTGCTGGGCGTCGCGGACGGCAAGGTCGCCGTGGTGGCGGCGGTCAACGACGCGGCACGGGCCCGCGGGCTCAGCGCCAACGCGCTGGTCAGGGCCGTCGGGCCGCTGCTGGGCGGCAAGGGCGGCGGCAAGGACGACGTGGCGCAGGGCGGCGGCACCGACACGAGCCGGGTCGACGAGGCGTTGGGCCTGGTCGAGGTCGAGGTGGGCCGGACCGGCGGATGAGGCAGCCCCTGATCAGGACATGCGGATGAGGACCGGCGTCCGGATCGGCATCGACCCCGGCGACGCCCGGATCGGGGTCGCCCGCAGTGACCCCTCGGGGTTCCTGGCCAGCCCGGTGGAGACGGTCAGACGCGGCCGTGGTGACCTGGCGCGGTTGGGCGAGCTGGTCGCCGAGGACGAGGCCGTCGAGGTCGTCGTGGGACTGCCGCGCAGCCTGTCGGGTGGCGAGGGACCGGCGGCCGCCAAGGTACGACGCTTCGCCGCGGACCTGGCTCGCCGGGTCGCCCCGGTGCCGGTGCGCCTGTGCGACGAGCGCCTCACCACGGTTTCGGCGGAGGCTATGCTGCGCGACCGGGGCCGCTCCGGGCAGAAGCGGCGCGCGGTGGTCGACCAGGCCGCCGCCGTCCTGATCCTCCAGCACGTCCTCGACACCGAGCGCGCCACCGGCACCGCCCCCGGTGAGCTCGTCCCGACAGGAGCAGATCCGACGTGAGCGAGACCAGCGAGACCGACGAGCTCGACATGCCGTTCGAGCCGGACAAGCGGCCCGGGCTGGTGCGGCGCAACCTGCCGGGCTGCCTGGCGGTGCTGGTCGCGTTCGTCGTCGTCGCCGGCGGCCTCTACTTCGCCGTCACCCGAGGGGTGGACGCCCTGACCGGCGTCTTCGAGGGCGGCGCCGAGGACTACCAGGGACCCGGCTCCGGCCAGGTCGTCTTCGAGGTCGCCGAGGGCGACACCATCGCCGAGATGGGACGCAACCTCAAGGACGAGGGCGTGGTCGCCTCGGTCCAGGCGTTCATCGACGCCGCCCAGGACAACCCCCTGTCCCGGGGGATCCAGGTCGGCTTCTACGACCTCCAGCTGGAGATGCGGGCCGCCGACGTCGTCGAGGAGCTGGTGGACCCGGCGAACCTGGTGACCTCCAAGGTCACGGTCCCCGAGGGTCTGCCCGTCCGCGACATCGTCAAGATCCTCGGCAAGAACACCGACTTCTCCGCCAAGCGGTTCCGCAACGCGCTGAAGGACACCGAGGCGCTCGGCCTGCCCGAGTACGCCGGCGGCGACCCGGAGGGCTACCTGTTCCCCTCGACGTACTCCTTCGGCCCGAAGGAGACCCCGAAGACCATCCTGGCCGCGATGGTGACGCGGTTCAGGCAGGCCGCCGAGTCCGCCGGCATCGAGGAGGCCGCCGACCGGCTCGGCTACACCCCCGGCGAGCTGGTCACCATCGCCAGCCTCGTCGAGGCCGAGGGCCGCGGCGAGGACATGTCCAAGATCGCCCGGGTCATCTACAACCGGCTGGAGACCGAGGGCGAGCCCACCTACGGCAAGCTCGAGATCGACGCCACCGTCAACTACGCGCTGGGCCGCAACCTGGGCGTGGCGATCAGCCAGGAGGACCTCGAGGTCGACTCGCCGTACAACACCCGGCGCTACCCGGGGCTGCCGCCCGGGCCGATCGAGGCACCCGGTGACGACGCCCTGGAGGCCGCCGCCAACCCCGCGGAGGGCCCCTGGTTCTTCTACGTGACCGTGGACCTGGCCACCGGGGAGACCAAGTTCGCCGAGGACTACGACGAGTTCCTGCGCTACAAGCAGGAGCTCCAGACCTACTGCGAGACCTCGGACGCCTGCTGATGCGGCACCGCTGCGCGGTGCTCGGGGACCCGATCGAGCACTCCCTGTCGCCGGTGCTGCACCGGGCCGGGTACGCCGCGCTCGGGCTGGACTTCTCCTACGACGCGATCCGGATGGGTCGGGTCGGGCTGGCCGGCTGGGTGGCGTCCCGCGACGCCACCTGGCGGGGACTCTCGCTGACGATGCCGCTCAAGCGGGACGCGCTGGTGCTGGCCGACACCGTCACCGACCGGGCCCGGTGGGCCGGCGCCGCCAACACCCTGGTCCTCGCCGATGACGGGGTGCGGGCCGACAACACCGACCTGCCCGGTGCCGCCGCCGCGCTCCGCGAGCGGTACGACGGCCCGCTCACCGAGGTCAGCGTGCTCGGCGCCGGCGCCACCGCCGCCTCGGTGGGACTGGCAGTGGCCGACCTCGGTGCCCGGACGATACGGATCCTGGCCCGGTCGGCCGACCGGGCCACCGAGACCCGGGACGTGCTGCGGCACCACCCGGCCGCGCCGACGGTGCTGGTCGAGCCCCTGGACGCGGCCACCCCGCTGACCGGGGACCTGGTGGTCTCCACCGTCCCGGTGGCCGCGCAGAGCCCTGCCCTGGTGGACCGGTGCCTGGGGGTACCGGTCGTGTTCGAGGTCGTCTACGATCCGTGGCCCACCCCGATGGCGACCGCCGCGGCCGAGGACGGACGGGTGCTGGTCGCCGGGCTCGACCTGCTGGCCCACCAGGCCGCGCTGCAGTTCGAGCAGTTCACCGGCCGCCCGGTGGACCCGGCCGTGCTCCGCGCCGCCGGCGAGGCCGAGCTGGTCGCGCGGTGGGCCTCGGCGTGACCCCACTGGTGGTGGCCGTCGTCGCCGCGCTCGTCGCCGGGCTGCTCGGCACCCTCGTGCCGCGGGGGATCGCGCGTCTGCCGGAACCGGCTCCTCGCGCAGCAGAGCCGCGACGAGCCCGGGGAGCCCGACGAGCCACCCAAGCAGCTCTACGCCGCCATCGGCGCCACCTCCGGGCTCGCTCTGCGCTGCGCGTCCGCCGCGGGGGCGGCCGGGGGACTGGTCGCCCTGGCGGTCGGCCCGGACCCGGTGCTGGTCGGGCTGGTGCCGCTGATCGTCGTCGGCGTCCTGCTCGCCGTGGTCGACTGGCGCACCCGGCTGCTGCCGGCGATCGTCGTGGTCCCGGCGACCGCGGTCGCGATCCTGCTCGGCCTGGTCGGCTGGGCGGCCACCGGGGACGGCGCGGACCTGCTGCGGGCCGTGATCGGGTTGGTCCTGGCCAGGTCGTTCTACTGGGTGCTGTGGTTCGTCCGCTCCGCCGGGATGGGGTTCGGCGACGTCCGGCTGGCCGCGCTGCTCGGCTTCGCCCTGGGCCATCTCGGCTGGGCCGAGCTCGCGGTCGGCGGGTACGCCGGCTTCCTGGTCTTCGGGCTGCCCGGCCTGGTGCTCGCCGTGGTGCGCCGCGACCGGAGCGTGCTGCGGCGGGCCTACCCGTTCGGGCCGTTCATGCTGGTGGGGGCGCTGATCGGGGTGCTGCTGGGCGATCCGGTGGCCGGGCTCCTCGGCGGACGCGGCTGAGCCGCGCGGCGTACCGGATGAAACACTGAGCCCATGTTGCGCTGGCTCACCGCGGGCGAGTCCCACGGCCCGTCCCTGGTCGCGATCCTCGAGGGACTGCCGGCTCACGTGCGAGGTGACCTCCGACGACATCGCCGACGCCCTGGCGCGCCGCCGGCTCGGCTACGGCCGCGGTGCCCGGATGAAGTTCGAGCAGGACGAGGTCACCATCGTCGGCGGTGTCCGGCACGGCACCACCCAGGGCGGACCGGTGGCGATCAACGTCGGCAACACCGAGTGGCCCAAGTGGGAGACCGTGATGTCGGCCGACCCGGTGGACCCCGCCGAGCTGGAGAAGCTCGCCCGCAACGCCCCGCTGACCCGCCCCCGGCCCGGGCACGCCGACCTGGCCGGCATGCAGAAGTACGACTTCGCCGAGGCCCGGCCGATCCTGGAACGCGCCTCCGCCCGGGAGACCGCCGCCCGGGTGGCGCTGGGCCGGGTCGCCTCGAACTTCCTCGAGCAGTCCGTCGGCGCCCGGATCGTCTCGCACGTCATCGAGCTCGGCGGGGTGCGGGCCCCCGACGGCCTGTGGCCCGACCCCGACGACGTGGCCCGGCTCGACGAGGACCCGGTGCGCTGCCTGGACCCGGAGGCGGCGGCCGCGATGGTGGCCCGGATCGACCAGGCGCACAAGGACGGCGACACCCTCGGCGGCGTCGTCGAGGTGCGTCGTGCACGGACTGCCGCCAGGGCTCGGCTCGCACGTGCACTGGGACCGGCGGCTGGACTCCCGGCTGGCCGGCGCCCTGATGGGCATCCAGGCGATCAAGGGCGTCGAGATCGGCGACGGGTTCGCCCTCGCCGCCACGCCGGGCTCGCTGGCGCACGACGAGATCGTCGCCGACCGCGGACGGGATCCGCCGGGTCAGCGGTCGTTCCGGCGGCACCGAGGGCGGCATGACCACCGGCGAGGTGCTGCGGGTGCGGGCGGCGATGAAGCCGATCGCCACGGTGCCGCGGGCGCTGCGGACCGTCGACGTGGCCACCGGCGAGGAGACCGTCGCGCACCACCAGCGCTCCGACGTGTGTGCCGTTCCGGCGGCCGGCATCGTCGCCGAGGCGATGGTCGCGCTGGTGCTCGCCGACGCGGTGGTGGAGAAGTTCGGTGGCGACTCGGTGGGGGAGACCCGGCGCAACGCGCAGAGCTACCTGGACACCCTGAGGTACCGATGAGCCCTCGGGTCGTCCTGGTCGGCACGATGGGCGCGGGCAAGACCACCGTCGCCGACCTGCTGGCCCGGCGCTGGGGCGTGGCCGCACGGGACACCGACGCCGACATCGTCGCGGCGCAGGGCCGGCGAGATCGCGGAGATCTTCGTCGACGACGGCGAGGCGCACTTCCGTGACCTGGAACGCACCGCGGTGGCCGACGGCGCTGGCCGAGCACGACGGCGTGCTCGCGCTCGGCGGCGGTGCGGTGCTCGACCCGACACCCGGAGGCTCGCTGACCGGTCACACCGTCGTCTTCCTGCGGGTCGGGCTGTCCGACGCGGTCAAGCGGGTCGGTCTCGGCTCGGCCCGGCCGCTGCTGCTCGGCAACGTCCGGTCCCGGATCAAGGCGCTGCTCGACGAGCGCACGCCGGTCTACGAGTCGGTGGCCACGCAGGTGGTCGAGACCGACGGCCGGGACCCCGACGAGGTCGCCGACGAGATCGTGCAGGTGCTCGCGTGACGACCGTCATCGAGGTCGACCGGCGGCCTCGCCGTACGACGTCGTGGTCGGCCGCGACCTGCGTGGACCGGCTGCCGCGCGATCCTCGGCGACGCGGTGCAGCGGGTGGCGGTGATCGGGTCGGCGAGAGCTGCCGGCGCTGGTCGCCCGGGTGACCGAGGCACTGGCGGCGGCCTACCAGGTGCTGCCGGTGCCGATCCCGGACGGGGAGCAGGCCAAGAGCGCCGAGACCGCGGCCCGGTGCTGGGAGCGGCTCGGCGCGGCCGGGTTCACCCGCTCCGACGCGGTGGTGACCGTCGGCGGCGGTGCGACCACCGACCTGGGCGGCTTCGTCGCCGCCACCTGGCTGCGCGGGGTCCGGGTCGTGCACGTGCCGACCACCCTGCTCGGCATGGTCGACGCCGCCGTCGGTGGCAAGACCGGCATCAACACCGGCGCCGGCAAGAACCTGGTCGGCGCCTTCCACGAGCCGGCCGGGGTGCTCTGCGACCTGGCGCTGCTGGACACCCTGCCCCGCGCCGAGCTGGTCGCCGGGCTCGGTGAGGTCGTCAAGTGCGGCTTCATCGCCGACCCGGAGATCCTGCGCCTGGTCGAGGAGACCGACCCGGACGAGCTGACCGGCGCCTCGGCGGGGTCCTCGGCGGTGCTGCGCGAGCTGGTCGAGCGCTCGGTCCGGGTCAAGGTCGACGTCGTCGTCGGTGACCTCACGCGAGACCGGTGGCGTCGACGGGCACCCCGGCCGCGAGGTGCTCAACTACGGCCACACGATGGCGCACGCGATCGAGAGAGCCACCGGGTACACGGTGCGGCACGGCGAGGCGGTCGCGATCGGCTGCGTCTACGTCGCCGAGCTGGCGCGGCGGGCCGGGACGCTGCCCGACGAGGTCGCCGACCGGCACCGCGCCGCGCTGGCCCGGGTCGGGCTGCCGGTGAGCCTGCCCGAGGGTGACCCGCGGCTGGCTTCGACGAGCTGCTGGCGGCGATGCGGGTGGACAAGAAGGCCCGCGGGTCGCAGCTGCGGTTCGTCGTGCTCGACCGACCTGGCCCGCCCCGCGGTGCTGGCCGGACCTTCCGAGGACGACCTGCGCGCGGCGTACCTCGCCGTCGGGGGTTCTGGGGCCACAGGTGGCGCCCGGTGAGGGTGCTGGTCCTCAACGGACCCAACCTGGGCCGCCTCGGTCGTCGGCAGCCGGAGATCTACGGCCGCACCAGCCACGACGAGCTGGTCGAGCTGTGCCGGAAGTGGGGCCGCGAGCTCGGCCTGGAGGTGGAGGTCCGGCAGACCAACCACGAGGGGCAGCTGCTGGACTGGCTCAACGACGCCGCCGACGACGAGGTGCCGGTCGTCCTGAACGCCGCCGCCTGGACGCACTACTCGTACGCGGTCCACGACGCCTGCGCCCAGCTCGTCGCACCGCTGGTGGAGGTGCACATCTCCGACCCCGCCCAGCGTCCCGAGCAGTTCCGGCACACCTCGGTGGTCACCCCGCACGCCGTCGCGGTGATCGCCGGCCACGGTGTCGACGGCTACCGGATGGCGCTGGCGCCTCGCTCGCGGGCCGCTAGACTGGGCGGCGGGCGCCACCGTCGCGACCCGGCGGGGTCCGCAGGCGCCCACCCCGACTCCCCGACGAAGAAGGCTGACCCGCGCGCATGGCAACGACGAACGACCTCAAGAACGGCATGGTGCTCAACCTCGACGGCCAGCTCTGGCAGGTCATCTGGTTCCAGCACCACAAGCCCGGCAAGGGCGGCGCGGTCGTGCGCTCGAAGCTGAAGAACGTCGAGTCCGGCAAGACCGTCGACAAGACCTTCAACGCCGACGTCAAGGTCGAGGTCGCGAACGTCGACAAGCGGACGATGCAGTACCTCTACAACGACGGCACGTCGTACGTCTTCATGGACACCGGCACCTACGACCAGATCGAGATCACCCCCGAGATCGTCGGCGACGCCGCGCAACTTCCTGCTGGAGAACCAGGAGGCGATCGTCGCCACCAACGAGGGCCGGGTCCTCTACATCGAGCTGCCGGCCTCGGTCGAGCTCGAGGTCACCTACACCGAGCCGGGTCTCCAGGGCGACCGCTCCACCGGCGGCACCAAGCCGGCCACCGTCGAGACCGGCGCGACCGTCGCGGTGCCGCTGTTCATCACCACCGGCGAGAAGATCAAGGTCGACACCCGCGACTGCTCCTACCTCGGTCGCGTCGCAGCCTGTGTCGGCTCGCTCCAAGGCCCGCAAGCGCGCGCTCGACGTGCTCTTCGCCTCCGAGCTGCGCGGCGAGTCGGCGACCGAGGCGCTGGACCGCGCGATCGACGAGGGCGAGGGGCCGACCAACGCCTACACCGCCGAGCTGGTCCGCGGGGTCGTCGAGCACCAGCCGCGGATCGACGAGCTGCTCGCGACGTACTCCGAGGGCTGGATCGCTGGAGCGGATGCCGGCGGTCGACCGCAACGTGCTCCGGCTCGGGCGTCTACGAGCTGCTCTACGTCGACGACGTCCCCGACGCGGTCGCGGTCAGCGAGGCGATGGCGCTGGTCCGCGACCTGTCCACCGACGAGTCACCCCAGTTCGTCAACGGCGTGCTCGGGCGCGATGCATGAGGGCGACCCGGACGGCGATGACCCAGAACGCTGAGCAGCAGGTCGACCTGGTCGTGGTCGGGCCGGGCCGGGCGGTGAGTCGCTCGCCGGCGGGGCCGCGGCGTGCCGGGCTGGACGTGCTCGTGGTCGACAAGCACCTGGTCGGCGGCGAGTGCCCCTACTACGGCTGCATCCCGACCAAGATGATGGTGCGCGCGGCTCGGACCTGCTGGCCGAGGCCGGTCGGGTCGACCGGGACCGGCGGGGGAGGTCACCATGACCCGTCGTGGGCGCCGGTGGCGCGAGCGGATCGCCGAGCAGGCCACCGACCACTGGGACGACCAGATCGCCGTCGACCGGCTGCGCGACGCCGGCGCGACCGTCGTCCACGGCATCGGTCGGCTGGACGGCACCGGCCGGGTGGTCGTCGACGACCCCGGACGGCGCTCGCACGACGTACGTCGCGGCGCGGGGGCGTCGTGCTCAACCCCGGCACCCGGCCCGCGGTGCCGCCCGTCGACGGGCTCGACGGCACGCCGTACTGGACCAACCGGGACGCGGTCCAGGTCACCGAGCTGCCGGGCAGCCTGGTGGTGCATCGGCGGCGGCCCGATCGGCTGCGAGCTCGCCCAGGTCGTTCGCCCGGTTCGGGGTCCGGGTCACCGTCGTCCAGCACGGCGCCACGGCTGCTGCCGGCCGACGAGCCGGAGGCCGCGGAGCTGCTCGGCGAGGTGTTCAGCCGCGAGGGCATCCGGGTGCTCACCGGCACCGAGGTGACGCGGGCGTCGCTACGCCGACGGGCGCCTTCACCCTGGAGACCGACTGCCGGCGAGCAGCTGGTCGCCGACAAGCTCCTGGTGGCCGCCGGGCGCACCCCGAACCTCGACGGACCTCGGCCTGGAGACCGTCGGGCTCGACCCGACGGCGCGCACCCTCGCGGTCGACGACCGGATGCGCGCCGGTGAGAAGCTCTGGGTGATCGGCGACGTCACCGGCAAGGGCGCCTTCACCCACGTGTCGATGTACCAGTCCGCCGATCGCCCGCCGCGACCTCCTCGGGCGAGGACGGCCCGCCGGCGGCGTACCACGCGGTCCCGCACGTGACCTTCACCGATCCCGAGGTGGGTGGCGTCGGGCTGACCGAGCAGCGGGCGCGCGACGCCGGGCTTCGCGTCCGCACCGGCACCACGAAGCTGGAGCAGTCCTCGCGCGGCTTCACCCACGGCCCGGGCGCCACGCGGCCTGATCAAGGTCGTCGAGGACGCCGACCGCGGCGTGCTGGTCGGCGCCACCGCGATCGGGCCCGGACGGCGGCGAGATCCTCGGCCTCCTGGCGGTCGCGGTGCACGCCGAGGTGCCGGTCGAGACCCTGCGGTCGATGATCTACGCCTACCCGACGTTCCACCGGGCGATCGAGACGGCGCTCGGCCGAGCTGCGCGCGTAGATCCGGCTCTCCGGGTGGGAACCTGGACGCGGGTGGATGGACGAGCTAGTCGACAAGGTCGAGGGCCGGCCGCCAGGCCGAGCACAGCGAGTGGGTCGACCACGTCGCCCGGGTCGGGCCTGCTGGCCTACGGCCTGGTCCACGTGGTGCTGGCCTGGCTCGCGATCCAGCTGGCCTTCGGCGACCGGGAGGGGTCGGCGACTCCAGCAGGGCGCGGTCCGGCAGCTGGCGCAGCAGCCGTTCGGCGAGGTGCTGGTGTGGGCCGTCGCGCTCGGGATGGTGCTGCTGGTCGTCTGGCAGGTCATCGAGGCCGCCGTCGGCCACCGCGACGAGGACGGGGCACACCTGGTCCGCAAGCGGGTCACCTCGGTCGGCAAGGCGGTCATCTACGCGACCATCGGCATCAGTGCGTTCCGGGTCGTCACCGGGTCCTCGTCGGCGGCGGTAGGCGGTGGCACCGACTCGATGACCGCCAAGGTGATGGACCTGCCCGGGGGTCAGTTCCTGGTGGGCGCGATCGGTCTCGGCATCCTCACGGTGGCGGCGGCTACCTGATCGTCAAGGGCGGTCACCGACCGGTTCGCCAAGGACCTCAACGCCGAGGGCAAGAGCGGCAAGGACGGCACGGCGTACCTGTGGTTCGGCAAGGCTCGGCTACACCGCGAAGGGCGTCGCGATCGGCCTGGTCGGGCTGCTCTTCGCTCTACGCCGCGGTCACCCACGACCCGAAGAAGTCCGGTGGGCTCGACAGGCGCTGCGCAAGCTGCTCGAGCAGCCGTTACGGGCCGGTGATGCTCGCCCTGATCGCGCTCGGGCTCGGCTGCTACGGCCTGTTCTGCTTCGCCCAGGCTCGCCACATCTCGCGCTGAGCGATGGCGCGGTCGGAGGAGGGCGGCTCGGACCCGTCGACGTGTGACGTGCTGGTGCTGGGCGTGGGCGCCGGCGGCGAGCTCGTCGCGACCAAGCTGGCCCGTGCCGGGCTGGACGTGGTGGTGGTCGAGAGCAGGCTGCTCGGCGGCGAATGCCCCTTCTTCGGCTGCACGCCCTCGAAGCTGCTGATCCGGTCCGCGCAGGCGGTCGCCGAAGCCCGGCGCGCGGACGGGCTCGGCGGCGCGGCGACGGTGGTGCCGGACTTCGACATCCCGGTACGCCGGATCCGGGACGCCACCCACCAGTGGCACGACGACGCGCACGTCGATCCGCTCGTGGACGCCGGGGTCCGGGTCGTGCGCGGGCACGGCCGGTTGGCCGGCGAGGGGCAGGTCGAGGTGCGAGACCGAGCACGGCCGGCCAGCTGTGGGCAGCGACCCGGGGCGTGGTGCTCGACACCGGCACCCGGCCCGCGGTGCTGCCGATCGACGGGCTCGCGCAGACGCCGTACTGGACCAACCGAGAGGTGTTCCGCGTCGAGGAACCGCCCGCACGGTTGGCGGTCATCGGGGCGGCGGACCGATCGGCTGTGAGCTGGCGCAGGCGTTCGCCCGGCTCGGGTCCCGGGTCACGCTGCTCGAGGCGGAGGAGCGGATCCTGGCCGGGGAGGAGCCGGAGGCGGCCGAGGTGGTCCGCGGCGTCCTCACCCGCGACGGCATCGACGTCCGGGTCGGGCTGGAGATCACCCGCGTCGACCACGACCGGGGTCTGTTCCGGATCCTGGTCGACGAGGGCGCGGGCAGTGAGGTCGTCGAGGCCGAGGCGCTGCTGGTCGCCGCCGGCCGGACCCCGAACCTGTCCGACATCGGACTGGAGACCGTCGGGCTCGACCCGGAGGCCGACCGGCTGCCCACCGACGAGCGGATGAGTCTCGGCCCACGGCTGTGGGCCGTCGGCGACATCACCGGCAAGGGCGCCTACACCCATGTCTCGAAGTACCAGGGCGCGATCGTGGTGCGGCAGGTCCTGGGTCAGGAGGGTCCGACCGCCGACTACCGGGCGGTGACCCGGGTGACCTTCACCGACCCCGAGCTCGCCGGAGTCGGGTTGACCGAGGCCGGCGCGCGCGAGCAGGGCTTGTCGGTGGTGACCTCGGTGGCCGACATCGCCCAGTCCAGCCGGGGCTGGATCCACGGCGAGGACACCACCGGGGTCATCAAGCTCGTCGCCGACCGGGATCGTCAGGTGCTCGTGGGTGCCACGGCCGCCTGCCCCGCCGGCGGAGAGGTGCTCGGGCTGCTCTCGGTGGCGGTGCACGCGGGGGTGCCGATCTCGACGCTGCGCACCCTGCACTTCCCCTATCCGACGTTCCACCGGGCCGTCGAGGTGGCGCTGGCGGGCCTGGATCTGCCCGACATGTGGACGTGACCAGTGTCTGAGCCGCGCTCGATCGGGGAAGGTTCCCGTGCACGCCGGCGACCGGCCGCCGTCTGGGGAGGGACCACCGCATGTCGTCATCGCAGCAGCAGGACCCACTGACCGATCCGATCGAGGGGTTCCCGGACCGCACCGCGGGTGAGCCCGCCGTCCCGGACGAGCCCGCTGCCGTCGAGCCTGAGCCGGTCGAGCCTGAGCCTGCCTCGTCCGAGCCTGCGCCGATCGCGGGCCGACGGGTCGCCAGCCCCGAGCCGACGGCCGCCGGGGAGGTCCGCCGGTTCATGAACGCCACCGACTTCCTCGACCGCCGCGCGGGGGTCGTGGACGACGGTCCGGCCACCTGGGGCTGGCGGGGTGCGGTGAACCGGTGGAGCGGGGGACTGATCCGCACACGCCAGGGGCCCGCCGAGCAGGCTTACGTCGGCCATCGGCGTGCGATCCAACGGCACTTCGACGGACCCCGCACCATCGCCTTCGTCAACCCCAAGGGCGGGGCCGCGAAGACCACCGGGGTGCTCGCCGCGGGGTACACCTTCGGCACCGTCCGCGGCGGTGGTGTCGTCGCCTGGGACAACAACGAGACTCGCGGCACCCTCGGGATCCGCGGCAGCCGCGACGTGCACCGCAACACGACCCGGGAGCTGCTGGAGGACCTGGGCCGGTTCAGCGACGTCTACCAGTCCCGGATCGGGGACCTGGGGGCGTTCGTCCGGTCCCAGGGCGACGCCCACTTCGACGTGCTGGCCTCCGACGAGCGGCCCGACGTCACCGGGATGATCCACGCCGACGACTTCGCCGCGCTGCACGGGCTGCTGGAGCGGTTCTACCGGATCATCCTGGTCGACACCGGCAACAACATGCGCGCGGAGAACTGGCTGGCCGCAGCCGAGGCCGCCGACCTGCTGGTGGTCACCACGACGGTGCGCGAGGACACCGGCTACAGCGGGTTGTGGATGCTCGACGCGCTTCAGGAGTCGGGCCACGAGGACCTCAAGCACAAGACGATCACGGTGCTCTCGGACCCGTCGGAGAAGGTCGACGCATCCCTGGTGGACGACCTGGTGGACGTCTACGAGCAGCGAACCCGAGGGGTGCACCGGGTGCCGTACGACCCGGCCCTGGTGTCGGGGTCCGTGGTGCCCTACGGCCGGCTCTCGCGGGGGACACGCAGGTCCTGGCTGAGCGCGTGCGCCGCGATGGCCGACGCGCTCTGAGCTCTGCACGCCGGGTGGGTAACGTCGGCCGCATGCGCGCGGTGACCTACACGACGACCGGTCCGTCCTCGGTGCTTCAGCTCGTCGAGCGGGAGGTGCCGGATCCCGGGCCGGGGGAGGTGCGGGTCCGCGTGGTGCGGGCCGGGGTGAACCCGACCGACTGGAAGTTCCGGGCCGGCATGTCGCAGGGGTACGACGAGGTCACCCCCGGCCAGGACGGCGCCGGGGTGGTCGACGCCGTCGGCGAGGGCGTGGCGGGACTCGGCGTGGGTGACCGGGTGTGGTTGGTGCTGGCCCAGCACGGACGTGCCCTCGGCACCGCGGCCGAGCACACGGTGCAGCCGGCCGAGCGGGTGCACCGGCTGCCCGACGGGGTGTCGTTCGACCTGGGCGCGAGCCTCGGCGTACCAGCAGTGACGGCGCACCGGGCGCTCACCGCCTCGGAGGGGGCCAGCCGGCTCGGGCCGGGGACGCTGAGCGGCCAGGTCGTCCTGGTCGCCGGGGGAGCGGGCGCTGTGGGCAACGCCGCGATCCAGCTGGCTCGCTGGTCCGGGGCCACCGTCATCACCACCATCAGCAGCGACGAGAAGGCGGCGCTGGCCACCGCCGCCGGCGCCCATCACGTGGTCAACTACCGCACCCAGGACGCCGAGGCCGAGATCCTCGCGATCGCCCCCGACGGGGTGGACATCGCCGTCGAGGTGGCGCCGGCGCAGAACAACGACCTCGACCGGGCCGTGGTCCGCAACCGCGGCACCATCGCGATCTACGCCAACAACGGTGGCGACGAGATGACGCTCCCGCTGCGGGCGACGTTCTCCAAGAACCTGCGCTACCAGTTCCTGCTGCTCTACCACCTGGGCGCCGACCTGCTCACCGCGGCGGCCGAGGACGTGAGTGCGGCGGTGGCCGCGGGCGCGCTGCGGGTCGGTGACGAGGTCGGCGTACCGCTGCACCACTACCCGCTCGAGGAGACCGCGGCCGCGCACGACGCGGTCGAGGCAGGTGCGGTGGGAAAGGTGCTCATCGACGTCGCGGACAGCCCTGGGGGCGCCTGAGACTGGTAGGTGTGGCCGGTGGGCGTCGTGGTCGTCACCGTGTGACGGCCGGGTCGGGCGTCGGTGACCCGCGTGTGCCAGCCGGGGGCCTCCTTGACCAGGTTGTGCCGCTCGCAGAGCCCCTGCCCGTTGCTGCGGGTGCTCGGCCCGTCGTCGGCCGCCCGCCGGACGTGGTCGGCGTCGTCGATGGGGCTGTCGCACCCCGGGAACCGGCAGTGCTGGTCACGCACCTGGAGGAAACGGCTGTCCGCGGAGCTGAAGCGCCGACGCCCCGCGTCGATGTCGGTGACGACCCCGGTGCGCGGATCGGTGAACAGGCGGCGCAGCCAGCGGGGTGCGCCCGGGCGGGTGGCCAGGTCGCGGGCGGTCGGGCCGGGCACCACGTGCTCCCCGATCCTGGCCGGCTGGTCGGAGAGGCCGAGCAGCGTCTCGGTGCTCATCACCAGCTGCACCTCGACGGGCACGTCGATCTCGGCAGCCGCACCGCTGACGGGGTCCGGCTTGCCGGTCAGCCGCGCGACGAACAGGTCGGCCATGAGCTGGGACTCGGTGCGCTCGTCCCCGGCGGCCTTCAGCGCCTTGGCTGCCGCCCGCAGCCCCGCCCAGCAGGCCACGCCCTGGGCGACCGGGAGCAGGCCGGTCACGTAGGTCATCGTGTCCGGTGCGGGACGGCAGGTCACCCGTCGGTCGCCGGCGGCCTTCGCGGCACGGCGGGCCAGGGCCGCCGGGTCGAGCTCGGCGGCCACGGCGTGCGCCGCGCCCCGGACCCGGCGCGGTGTCATCGCCAGCACCCGGGGTGACCGGATCTCCCCGGTGGCCGGGTCGACGGTGGCGGCGCACAGCCTGTCGTCGACCTGCTGACGGTCCTCCAGGGTCAGCGCCGCCGTCTCGCGGACCAGCAGGGTGGCCACCCACTCGGTGATCTCCCCTCGGGAGAGCAGGGCGGAGGTGTGCGGCATCTCCTGCATGGCGTGGGCGAACCCGAGGTGCCGGGCCCCCTGCGAGGCGGCGGCGCCGCGCGCCAGGGCCACCTGGTCGCCGATGCCGCGGCCCCGGAGACGGGGGCTGACTCCGGCGGCCTCCTGCTGGGCGAGCTGCGAGGCCTCGAAGGCCACCGCGACTCGAGCCTGTGCGGCTGCCGCGGCCCCCTTGACCTGCTCCAGCAGCCGCAGCTGGTCGACCCGGGCCCGGTCGGCGTCGACGCCCGCTCGACCCGGAGCACCGTCCACCTGCTGGAGCCTGCGCAGCAGCCCTTCGAGCTCGATGGTCGCCCACGACTCGACGCGCATCTGCCACCCCGACGGGAGGGTTCGACGAGTGGCTGTTGCGGTCATGGAACAAGCCAAGCACTCGCCGCCGACAGCCATGATGGAGCGAGCACCCGAGCTGTGAGCTGTGGCGGACGCGGGCCAACGACGGAGGGACGAGATGACCAGGTACGTGATCGGTGCGGACGTGGCGCTGCACCTCGCCCGCGAGGAGCTGACCCCCGCGGACGGGCACCAGCTCCTCGCTCCGACCCTGCTGCGCTCGCAGGTGCTCGCTGAGCTCTACCGGTCCGTGCAGCGCGGCGAGCTGACCCGGCAGCAGGCCGAGCAGCGGCTCGACCGGATCCGGGGGCTCCGGTTGCGGCTGCTCGGGGACCGCGTCTTGCAGCGCACCGCCTGGCGGGTGGCCGAACTGCTCGGGTGGCCGGACACCATGACCGCCGAGTACGTCGCGCTGACCCAGCTCCAGGCGGACGCGTTCGTCACGCTCGACGACCAGCTCGCCGGTCAGGTCAGCGACCTTGTCACCGTGGTCACGGTCGACGCCCTGCGCTGAGTCGGCTCGTCGCGTCCCAGGTGGCGACGCGTGCGGTGTCGCAACGCTGCCGGGAAGTAGGTGTCCCGCGCCGACTCCCGCACCGCCCCGCACGGGCGCCTCCCGGTTCTGTCGGCGCCACCGCCTAGGCTGACGGGGTGAAGCGACGATGAGCAAGATGGACGCCCTCCGCCAGATGCGTGAGGCCCGCTACGAGCAGATGACGTCGCGTGCCGCCAAGTCCGCGGCCACCCGAGCAGTGCCACCGGTCGCCCCCCGCGCGGCCGCCGCTCCGGCCGCAGCCGAGGTCGCGCCGGATCCCGGCGCCGCGCCCGTCGAGGAGGCGCTGTGCGGGCACCGGAACATGGGCGGCCGCACCTGCACCCGGGAGTCGGGCCACCACGCCAAGAGCCACCGCTACTCCTGACCCGCGCTGACCTCCCCCGCGACCGCGGCGAGGTTCGCGATCGCCAGCACCGGCACGCCCGGCGTCTCGAAGCCCATCACCTGGCCGTAGAACGACAGCTCGCTCTCGGCGGCGTCGATGATCGTCTCGGCGCGCCGGAACCCGTGTGACTCGCCGGCGTAGAGCCGGTAGGCGTACGGGATGCCGCGCTCGATCATCGCGTCCCGGAACATCTCCGCCTGCGACGGCGGGACGATCGGGTCGTCCTCGCCCTGGAGCAGCAGCACCGGCGTGCGCAGGTCCGCCACCCGGTTGATCGGTGCTCGCTCGGCGTACAGGTCCGCAGCCTCGGGAAGCGGTCCGATCAGTCCGTCGACGTACCGCGACTCGAAGTCGTGGGTCTCGCTGACGAACTCCACCAGCTCTGCCACGCCGAAGTACGACGCCCCCGCGGCGAACGTCGTGGTGGTGGTCAGTGCCGCCAGCACCGTCCAGCCACCGGCCGACCCCCCGCTGATCGCCAGCCGCGCCGGGTCCGCCAGGCCGACCTCGGCCAGACCGCGCACCGCGGCCACCACGTCCTCGACGTCGACGACGCCCCACTGCCCGCGCAACCGCTCCCGGTACTCGCGTCCGTAGCCGGTCGAGCCGCCGTAGTTCACGTCGACCACCCCGATGCCGCGGCTGGTGAAGTAGGCCACGGCGGCGGAGTAGACCGGCACGGCTCGGGCGGTGGGACCGCCGTGCACGTGCGCGACGTACGGCGGCAGCTCGCCCTCGGGCGCCCGGAAGTCGTCGTGGCGCGGCGGGTAGACGATCGCGTGCACCTCGCGGCCCGCCCCGGCGAAGGTCCGCAGCTCGGCCCGGGGGAGCACCCCGTCGGCAGGCATCGCGTCGACGTCGAGGCGTACGTCGCTCAGCTCGCCGGAGCCGAGGTCGAGGCACCGCAAGCCCCGTGGCAGTCCTGATGCCCCGCCGCTGAGCAGCACCCGGTCGCCCGACCGGGCGCCCAGCGAGATCGCCTCCAGCGGCAGCGGGACGGGTTCCACCTCGCCCGTCGCCGGATCCAGGACGACCAGCCGGTCGCTGCCCAGGGTCCGTACGGCCAGCAGCCGGCCGTCCTCGAGCCGGTCGAACCAGCGCATCCCCAGCTGCCACAGCGGGCCGCCGTACTCCGCGTCCTCGGAGAGCAGCGGCGTGACCTCGCCGTCGAGGGTGACGGTGACCGGGTTCCACCATCCCGACCGGTCCGTCAGCGCCACCAGCGTCTCGGCCGAGGACCACTCCGGCTGGAGCACCGACTCACCGGGTCCGCCGGCCAGCACCCGGTGCTCACCGGCCACTCCCTCGACGAGCGGCGCGCAGCGCAGCTCGGTGGCGTCCCAGGGCATGTCCGGGTGGTTCCAGGCGATCCAGGCCAGGTGCCGGCCGTCCGGTGAGACCCGGGCTCCGGCCAGGAAGTCGGAGTCGCCGACCAGCGACCGGATCCGCCCCGGGTCGTCGGCGGCGCTGCCGTCGAGCGGTACCGCGACGAGATCACGGACGACGCGGCGCACCCCGTGGGTCTCCCGGATCGCGAGCACCTCGTCGCCGGAGACCTGCAGCTCGGCGAACCGGAAGCCGTGGTCGGCCGGGGTCAGCGGCACCGGCGCCGCGGCGCCAGGGTCCAGCCGGTGCAGCCGCTGGTCGGTGAACTCCGCGAACACGAGCGCGCGCTCGTCGGTCACCGTCCACGCGCCGCCGCCGTACTCGTGCACCCGCGTGCGGGCGTTCCACGGGTCCGGCAGCAGGTCGACGGGCTCGCCGTCGTCGCCGCGGCGGCGCACCGAATACCGGCCTGCTTCGGCGGGACGCACCTCGGCCCACCAGATCTCCTCGCCCACGAACCGGCCCCCGGCGGTGGCGTGTCCGCCGGCAGCGAGGTCGGCGGCGGTGATCGGCGAGTCCCAGGATCCGTACGGCGCGACGCGTGTCATCTGGCCACCGTAAGGCAACGCTCCTCGGGTAGGGTGAGCGCCGATCGACATCCTTTAACGAGCCGTCCCGAGAGGCGGAGAAGGAGGTCACGCGCACCCGTGTGTGCCCAGCCTGCAGCCCAGCACGAGCCAGCCACCGATCCCCCGGACCCCGGCCGCGTGGTGCTCGACGCCCGTGACATCAGCCGGGCGCTGACCCGGATCAGCCACGAGATCCTCGAACGCAACAAGGGCGGCGACGACCTCGTCCTGCTCGGCATCCCGAGCCGCGGGGTGCCGCTGGCCGAGCGGATCGCCGCGCGGATCGCGTCCGTCGAGGGCGACGACGTCCCGGTCGGGTCGTTGGACATCACGATGTACCGCGACGACCTGCGGATGAAGCCGGCCCGAGCGCTGCTGCCCACCCAGATCCCCACCGGCGGGATCGACGGCCGCACCGTGGTGCTCGTCGACGACGTGCTGTTCTCCGGCCGGACCATCCGCGCCGCCCTGGACGCCCTCAACGACATCGGGCGACCCCGTGCGGTCAGGTTGGCCGTGCTCATCGACCGGGGGCACCGCGAGCTGCCGATCCGGGCCGACTTCGTCGGCAAGAACCTGCCCACCTCCCTGGTCGAGCGGGTGCAGGTCCGGCTCGCCGACCTCGACGGGGTGGACGCGGTCTCCATCCACACCTCCGGCCGCACCAGCCAGGGAGGCGGTGCCGCGTGAAGCGGCACCTGCTCAGCGCCGCCGACCTGACCCGCGACGACGCGGAGCTGGTGCTGGCCACCGCCGAGGAGCTGCGCTCGCTGGCGGACCGGCCGATCAAGAAGCTGCCGGCGCTGCGCGGCCGGACCGTGGTCAACCTGTTCTTCGAGGACTCCACCCGCACCCGGATCTCGTTCGAGGCGGCCGCCAAGCGGCTCTCCGCCGACGTCATCAACTTCGCCGCCAAGGGCTCCTCGCTGTCCAAGGGCGAGAGCCTGAAGGACACCGCCCTGACCCTGGAGGCGATGGGCGCCGACGCCGTGGTGGTGCGGCACGGCTCCAGCGGCGCGCCGCACCGGCTCGCGCACTCCGGCTGGGTCCGCTCCAGCGTGGTCAACGCCGGCGACGGCACCCACGAGCACCCCACCCAGGCGCTGCTGGACGCCTTCACGATGTGGCGCCACCTGGGCTCGCTGGACGGGCGCCGGGTCGCCATCGTCGGCGACGTGCTGCACAGCCGGGTGGCCCGGTCCAACGCGCTGCTGCTGCGGACCCTCGGCGCCGAGGTCACGCTGGTCGCGCCGCCCACGCTGCTGCCGGTCGGGATCGAGGGCTGGCCGGGCGAGGTCTCCTACGACATCGACGCCGTGCTGCCCAAGGCCGACGCGGTGATGATGCTGCGGGTCCAGCGGGAGCGGATGAACGGCGGGTTCTTCCCCACCCCGCGGGAGTACTCGCGCCGCTACGGACTGGACGGGCGCCGGATGGCGACCCTGCAGGACCACACGATCGTGCTCCACCCCGGCCCGATGGTGCGCGGCATGGAGATCACCGCCGACGTCGCGGACTCCGCCCGCTCGGTGATCGTCGAACAGGTCACCAACGGTGTCGCCGTCCGGATGGCCGTCCTGTACCTGCTGCTCGGTGGCAGCGAATCAGCCGTGGGAGGCCCCGAATGACGAGCACGACCGCCTACTGGATCCGTGGGGTCCGCATCCTCGACGGCGAGCCGACCGACCTGGTGCTGGCCCACGGAGCGGTGTGGGGGGTCGGCGTCCGCCCCGAGGAGGGCGCCCACGACGAGGTCGTCGAGATCGACGCGGACGGGCTGGTCGCGCTGCCGGGTCTCGTCGACCTGCACACCCACCTGCGCGAGCCGGGCCGGGAGGACGCCGAGACCGTCGAGACCGGCACCCGGGCCGCCGCCCTCGGCGGGTTCACCGCCGTGCACGCGATGGCCAACACCGACCCGGTCGCGGACACCGCCGGCGTGGTCGAGCAGGTCTGGCGGCTCGGCCGCGAGGCCGGGTACTGCGACGTCTTCCCGATCGGCGCGGTCACCGTCGGCCTCGGGGGCGAACGACTGGCCGAGCTGGGCGCGATGGCCGACTCCGCGGCCCGGGTCCGGGTGTTCTCCGACGACGGCAAGTGCGTCAGCGACGCGGTGCTGATGCGTCGCGCGCTGGAGTACGTCAAGGCCTTCGACGGGGTCATCGCCCAGCACGCCCAGGAGCCGCGGCTGACCGAGGGTGCCCAGATGAACGAGTGCGAGCTCTCCGGCAAGCTCGGGCTGACCGGGTGGCCGGCGGTCGCCGAGGAGGCGATCATCGCCCGGGACTGCCTGCTCGCCGCCCACGTCGGCTCCCGGTTGCACGTGTGCCACGTGTCCACGGCCGGCTCGGTGGAGATCGTCCGCGACGCCAAGCGCAAGGGCTGGAACGTCACCGCGGAGGTGTGCCCGCACCACCTGCTGCTCACCGACGACCTGGCCGAGACCTACGACCCGATCTACAAGGTGAACCCGCCGCTGCGCTCGCACACCGACGTCGCCGCCCTGCGCGCCGGGCTGGCCGACGGCACCATCGACATCGTCGCCACCGACCACGCCCCGCACCCGCACGAGGACAAGGACTGCGAGTGGGCGGCGGCCGCGTTCGGGATGCTCGGCCTCGAGACCGCGCTGTCGATCGTGCAGGAGACGATGGTCGACCCCGGCCTGCTCAGCTGGGCCGGACGTGGCCGAGCGGATGTCGGCCGCCCCCGCCCGGATCGGTCGGGTCGCCGACCACGGCCGGCCGATCGAGACGGGCGCGCCGGCGAACGTGGTGCTCTACGACCCCGCGGTACGTCGTACCGTCGAGGCGTCGGAGTCGGCCTCGCTGTCGCGCAACACGCCGTACGCCGGGCGCGAGCTCCCCGGGCGTGTCATGGCCACGTTCCTGCGCGGCGTCCCCACCGTCCTGGACGGCAAGCTGCGGTGACCACCCCTGTCGGCTGACGACCCGCTGCGGCGGCTCCTGGACGCGCCGCCGGACCTGCCGGTCGCCGCCGGCCTGCCCCGCCTGGTCGACGCGCTCCGCGCCGGCGGGGCAGCCGTCGTCCAGGCCCCACCCGGCACCGGCAAGACCACGCTGGTGCCGGTCGCGGTGGCGGGACTCGGCCCGGGCCGGGTGGTGGTCACCCAGCCGCGCCGGATCGCTGTCCGGGCCGCGACCAGGCGGCTCGCCCAGCTCCTGGGCGAGCCGGTCGGCGGAACCGCCGGCTACACGGTCCGCGACGACCGGCGCACCGGACCGGGCACGCTGATCGAGTTCGTCACCACCGGCGTGCTGCTGCGTCGGCTGCACCGGGACCCCGAGCTGCCCGGGGTGGCGGCGGTGGTGCTCGACGAGGTGCACGAGCGCCGGCTCGACGCCGACCTGGCGCTGGCGTTGCTGGTCGACGTCCGCCGACACCTGCGCGAGGACCTGGTGCTGGTGGCGATGTCGGCGACGGTGGAGGCGGACCGCACCGCGGCGCTGCTTGCTCCCGGCGGTGCGCCGGTGATCCGGATCCCGGGTGCCCTGCACCCGGTGGAGGTCCGCTGGAGCCCGCCCCGGCCCGGCGTGCGGGCGCTGGACGACCGCGGGGTGACGCCCGGCTTCCTCGACCACGTGGCCGCCTGCACCCGCTCCGCGCTGGCCGAGCAGGACGGTGACGTGCTGGTCTTCCTGCCGGGGGTCCGCGAGGTGACCGCGGTGGTCTCGCGGCTGGCGGGCAACGGGGTGGCCGTGCTGCCGCTGCACGGTCGGCTGGCTCCGCAGGATCAGGACCGGGCTCTGGCAGCCGGCGCCGGAAGGCGGGTCGTGGTCGCGACCGCGGTCGCCGAGACGTCCCTGACCGTGCCGGGGGTGCGGGCGGTGGTGGATGCCGGGCTGTCCCGGGAGCCGCGCACCGACCACCGGCGCGGGCTCGCCGGTCTGGTCACCGTCCGGGTCAGCCGGGCCGCGGCCGAGCAGCGGTCCGGGCGCGCCGGCCGCGAGGGACCCGGCGTGGTGCTCCGCTGCTGGTCCGAGGCCGAGCACCCGCACCTCCCGGCTCATCCCGCGCCCGAGATCGCGGTCGCCGACCTGGTCGGCCTCGCCCTGGAGCTGGCGGTGTGGGGAGTCCCGACGCCGCAGGGCTGGCCCTGCTCGACCCGCCGCCGGCGGCAGCGTTCGCGGCGGCCCGGGAGACGCTCGTCGACCTCGGCGCCCTGGACCAGCACGGTGCGGTCACTCCCCGCGGCCGGGCCATCGCCGCGGTCCCGGCCGACCCGAGGCTGGGGCGGGCGCTGCTCGACGGCGCCGTGCTCGTCGGTGCGCGGCGGTCCGCCGAGGTGGTGGCGATGCTCGCCGAGGACCTCCGCGCCCCCGGCGGCGACCTGGTGGCCGGGCTGCGTGCGCTGCGCGGCGGTGGCCCGGGGAGCGGCCCCTGGCGGGCTGCCGTCGGCCGACTCGCCGCGACGGTGCCACGCCGGGAGGCCCCGGGGGACGACGGGCGGCTCCCCGATGACCTGGCCGTCGGGGCGGTGGTCTCGCTGGCCCACCCCGACCGGGTGGCCCGGCGTCGGGCGGGCGGCGCGTCGTACCTGATGGTCTCCGGCACCGGGGCGGTGCTGCCGCGCGGGGACGCGCTGACCGGGGTGGACTGGCTCGCCGTCGGCGACGTCGACCGCCGCCCCGGGGACCGCGACGCCACGATCCGGTCCGCCGCCCCGCTGACCGAGGACCTGGCGCTCGAGGCCGCCGCCGGCCCGCTGGCAGGAGCAGGACGAGGTCACCTGGTCGCAGGGCCGGGTACAGGCACGTCGGGTCACCCGGCTCGGCGCCGTCGAGCTCACCTCGGCCACCGTGGACGACCCGTCGCCGACCCAGGTGGCGGCCGCCGTCCGTGACGGGCTGCGCCGCGACGGCCTCGACGCGCTGCCCTGGACCGACCCGGCCCACCGGCTCCGGGAGCGGCTGGGGTTCCTGCACGCCGCCCTGGGGGAGCCGTGGCCCGACGTGTCCGACCCGGCGCTCCTCGGGACCGTCGAGACCTGGCTGGGCCCGGAGCTGGCCCGGGTCCGCGGCGCCCGGGACCTGGCGCGGATCGACGTGCTCGCCGGGCTGCGGCGACTGCTGCCGTGGCCCGAGGCAGGCCGTCTGGACGAGCTCGCCCCGGAACGGGTGACGGTGCCCAGCGGCTCCGCGGTCCGGGTCGACTACTCCGCGGAGCAGCCGGTGCTGGCGGTGCGGATCCAGGAGGTCTTCGGCTGGTCGGCGACCCCGCGGCTGGCCGACGGTCAGGTGCCGCTGCTGCTGCACCTGCTCACCCCGGCCCGCCGTCCCGCCGCGGTCACCGCCGACCTGGCGTCGTTCTGGGCCACCGGCTACCCGCAGGTGCGCGCCGAGCTCCGCGGCCGCTACCCCAAGCACCCCTGGCCGGAGGACCCCGGAACCGCCCCGCCCACCCGCGGGACGGCGCGCCGGGGAGAGCCGCGTCGCTGATAGTCTCGGCCGCGATCGACATCCTTTAACGATCCGTCCCGTGAGGCGGAGAAGGAGGTACGGCGTGCTCTCGCATGCCCCTGTCCCGGCGGTTCTCGTGCTCGAGGACGGTCGGACGTTCACCGGTGAGGCGTACGGCGCCCCCGGCGAGACCTTCGGCGAAGCGGTCTTCAACACCGGTATGACCGGCTACCAGGAGACGCTCACCGACCCGTCGTACCACCGCCAGGTGGTGGTGATGACGGCCCCGCACATCGGCAACACCGGCATCAACGACGAGGACCCCGAGTCCCGCCGGATCTGGGTCGCCGGGTACGTCGTCCGCGACCCCGCCCGGGTGCCGTCGAGCTGGCGGTCCCGGCGCAGCCTCGATGAGGAGCTGCGCGACCAGGGTGTCGTCGGGATCTCCGGGATCGACACCCGCGCCCTGACCCGGCACCTGCGCGAGCGCGGGGCGATGCGGGTGGGGATCTCCTCGACCGGCACCGACCCGGCGGCGTTGCTGGAGCGGGTGCTGGCCTCGGGCACGATGGCCGGCTCCGAGCTGGCCGGCGAGGTCTCCACCACCGAGGCGTACGTCGTCCCCGCGCACGGGGAGCGCCGGTTCACCGTCGCGGCGCTCGACCTGGGCATCAAGACGATGACCCCGCACCGGATGGCCGAGCGCGGCATCGAGGTGCACGTGCTGCCGGCCACCTCCACCCTCGACGACGTGCTCGCGGTCCAGCCCGACGGCCTCTTCTACTCCAACGGGCCCGGCGACCCGGCGGCCACCACCGACCAGGTCGAGCTGCTCCGAGGGGCGCTGGACCTCGGGCTGCCGTACTTCGGGATCTGCTTCGGCAACCAGCTGTTCGGCCGTGCCCTCGGGTTCGACACCTACAAGCTCGGCTACGGCCACCGCGGCATCAACCAGCCGGTGATGGACCGCACCACCGGCAAGGTGGAGGTCACCGCGCACAACCACGGCTTCGCCGTCGACGCGCCGCTGGAGGGGGCGACCGAGACGCCGTACGGCACCGCCACCGTCAGCCACGTCTGCCTCAACGACGACGTCGTCGAGGGTCTCGAGCTCCGCGACGACGAGGGCCGGCTGCGCAGCTTCTCGGTCCAGTACCACCCCGAGGCGGCGGCGGGCCCGCACGATGCGGCGTACCTCTTCGACCGGTTCGTGGATCTGATGTCCGAGCGAAGCGAGGAGGTTGAGGAGGGCCGTCCAGGCCCGTCTCGAAACCCGGTGACCCGAGAGGAGGTCTGAGATGCCCAGGCGTGACGACATCGGCGCGTGATGGTGATCGGCTCCGGGCCGATCATCATCGGCCAGGCCTGCGAGTTCGACTACTCCGGCACCCAGGCCTGCCGGGTGCTCAAGGAGGAGGGCCTGCGGGTCATCCTGGTCAACTCCAACCCGGCCACGATCATGACCGACCCCGAGTTCGCCGACGCGACCTACGTGGAGCCGATCACCGCCGAGTACGTCGAGAAGGTGATCGCCCTGGAGCGCCCCGACGCGCTGCTGGCCACCCTCGGCGGCCAGACCGCCCTCAACGCGGCGATGGCGCTGGATGAGGCAGGGGTCCTGGAGAAGTACGGCGTGGAGCTGATCGGCGCCTCGATCGAGGCGATCGACCGCGGCGAGAACCGGCAGGTGTTCAAGAAGATCGTCGAGGACCTCGGCGGCGAGTGTGCGCGCAGCGCCATCTGCCACTCGATGGACGACTGCCTGGGGGCGGCCGAGGAGCTCGGCTACCCGATGGTGGTGCGGCCCTCGTTCACGATGGGCGGCACCGGCTCCGGGATGGCCTACGACGAGAGGGACCTGCACCGGATCGCCGGTGCCGGTCTGGCGGCCAGCCCGACCACCGAGGTGCTGCTGGAGGAGTCGATCCTCGGCTGGAAGGAGTACGAGCTCGAGGTGATGCGGGACACCGCGGACAACGTGGTGATCGTCTGCTCGATCGAGAACCTCGACCCGATGGGCGTGCACACCGGCGACTCGATCACGGTGGCACCCGCGATGACGCTCACCGACCGCGAGTACCAGGCGATGCGCGACATGGCGATCGGCATCATCCGCTCGGTCGGGGTGGACACCGGCGGCTGCAACATCCAGTACGCCGTCAACCCCGCCGACGGCCGCCTGGTCGTCATCGAGATGAACCCCCGGGTCTCCCGGTCCAGCGCGCTGGCCTCCAAGGCGACCGGCTTCCCGATCGCCAAGATCGCCGCCAAGGTGGCGATCGGCTACACCCTCGACGAGATCCGCAACGACATCACCCAGGAGACCCCGGCCAGCTTCGAGCCGACGCTGGACTACGTCGTGGTGAAGGTGCCGCGGTTCGCGTTCGAGAAGTTCCCGGGTGCCGACCCGACGCTGACCACGCACATGAAGTCGGTCGGCGAGGCGATGGCGATCGGCCGCAACTTCACCGAGGCGCTGCAGAAGGCGCTGCGCTCCCTGGAGCGGCCCGAGGCGGTCTTCGACTGGCACCAGGAGTGGATCGACCTCGACAAGGACGCGCTGCTCGACGAGATCCGCACCCCGCACGACGGCCGGCTCCGCAAGGTGATGGACGCCCTGCGCGCCGGCGCCACGCCGGCGGAGATCCACCAGGCCACCTGGATCGACCCCTGGTTCGTCGACCAGCTGGTGCTGATCAACGAGATCGCCGCCGAGGTCACGGCGGCGCCCGAGCTCACCCCGGCGCTGCTGCGCAAGGCCAAGCGGCACGGGTTCAGCGACACCCAGATCGGCAAGATCCGCGGGATGACCCCCGACGTGGTCCGCGGCGTCCGGCACGCGCTGGGCATCCGGCCGGTCTACAAGACCGTCGACACCTGCGCCGCCGAGTTCGCCGCCACCACGCCGTACCACTACTCCAGCTATGACGAGGAGACCGAGGTGGCGCCCCGGGAGCGGCCGGCGGTGATCATTCTCGGCTCCGGGCCGAACCGGATCGGTCAGGGCATCGAGTTCGACTACTCCTGCGTGCACGCCTCGCTGGCGCTCGGCTCCGGCGAGGGCGGCGCCGGCTACGAGACCGTGATGGTCAACTGCAACCCCGAGACCGTCTCCACCGACTACGACACCTCGGACCGGCTCTACTTCGAGCCGCTCACCCTGGAGGACGTGCTGGAGATCGTGCACGCCGAGCAGCAGGCCGGACCGGTGGCCGGGGTGATCTGCCAGCTGGGCGGACAGACCCCGCTGGGGCTGGCCCAGGGGCTGGCCGCCAACGGGGTCCCGATCGTCGGCACCTCGCCCGACGCGATCGACCTCGCCGAGGACCGCGGCGCGTTCGGCCGGGTGCTGGCCGAGGCCGGCCTGGTCGCGCCGAAGCACGGCACCGCCACCTCCTACCCCGAGGCGCAGCGGATCGCCGCCGGGATCGGCTACCCGGTGCTGGTGCGCCCCTCCTACGTGCTCGGCGGTCGCGGGATGGAGATCGTCTACGGCGACGACGCGCTGGAGGCCTACCTGGAGAAGTACGTCGCCGCCGGCCTGATCAGCCGGGAGGCGCCGGTCCTGGTGGACCGGTTCCTCGACGACGCCGTCGAGATCGACGTGGACGCCATCTTCGACGGTGCCGAGCTGTTCCTCGGTGGGGTGATGGAGCACATCGAGGAGGCCGGCATCCACTCCGGGGACTCCTCCTGCGTGCTGCCCCCGATCACCCTGGGCGCCCACGAGATCGACCGGATCCGCGAGGCGACCGAGGCGATCGCCCGGGGGGTCGGTGTCCGCGGCCTGCTCAACATCCAGTTCGCGCTCAGCTCCGACGTCCTCTACGTGCTCGAGGCCAACCCGCGGGCCAGCCGCACCGTGCCGTTCGTCTCCAAGGCGACCGCCACCCCGCTGGCCAAGGCCGCCGCACGGGTGATGATGGGGGAGTCGATCACCGAGCTGCGGACGGCGGGCGTGCTGCCCGCCACCGGCGACGGCGGCACCCTGCCCGGCGACCAGCCGATCGCGGTCAAGGAGGCGGTGATGCCGTTCAACCGGTTCAAGACCGCTGACGGGTCCCAGGTGGACACGATCCTGGGACCGGAGATGAAGTCGACCGGTGAGGTGATGGGCTTCGACGCCGACTTCGGCACCGCGTTCGCGAAGGCGCAGACCGCGGCGTTCGGCTCCCTGCCGACGAGCGGGAAGGTGTTCGTCTCGATGGCGAACCGGGACAAGCGGTCGATGATCTTCCCGATCAAGGTGCTGGCCGACCTGGGCTTCGAGATCCTGGCCACCCGGGGGACCGCGGAGGTGCTGCGCCGCAACGGGGTGAGCGCCGAGGTGGTCCGCAAGCACTTCCAGGGCCCCGGACCGAACGGGGAGCCGACGACGGTGCAGCTGATCCAGGACGGCGAGATCGGCCTGATCGTCAACACGCCGTACTCCTCCTCACCCAGCGGTCACGCCCGGCTGGACGGCTACGAGATCCGCACCGCAGCCGTGATGGCGAACGTCCCCTGCATCACCACCGTCCAGGGGCTCGGTGCCGCGGTGCAGGGGATCGAGGCGCTGCGCCGCGGGGACGTGGGCGTCCGCTCGCTCCAGTCCTGGGCACGCCGGTGAACCCCTACGACCTGCTCTTCCGGCACCTCGCGGTCCGGGTCGACGCCGAGAAGGCACACCACCTGGGCTTCGGCGCGATCCGGGCCGCCGCCCCGGCGCTGCGCACCGCCGGTCAGGTGCTCGACCGGGGCCGGACGCCGCAGCCGGTGACGACGCTGGGGCTGGAGTTCGCCAACGTGCTCGGTCTCGCCGCGGGCTTCGACAAGAACGCCGTCGGCATCGACGCCCTGGCGGCTCTCGGCTTCGGCCACGTGGAGATCGGCACGGTCACCGGCCTGGCCCAACCGGGCAACCCGACGCCACGGCTGTTCCGGCTGCCCGCCGACCGGGCGGTGGTGAACCGGATGGGCTTCAACAACGACGGTGCCGAGGTGGTGGCTCGCCGGCTGGACCGACGCGCCGGCAGGCTGGGCCGGGCCGCGGGAGGCTCCGGCCCGGTGCTGGGGATCAACATCGGCAAGACCAAGGTGGTGCCGGAGGACGACGAGCCCGCGGTGCTGGCCGACTACGCGCTCAGCGCGCGACTGCTGGCGCCGTACGCCGACTACCTGGTGGTCAACGTCTCCTCGCCGAACACCCCCGGCCTGCGCAGCCTGCAGGCGGTGGAGCGGCTGCGGCCGCTGCTGGAGCAGGTACGCCGTACCGCCGACGAGGCCACCGACACCGCGGGTCGCCGGGTGCCGCTGCTGGTGAAGATCGCCCCGGACCTGGCCGACGACGACGTGCTGGCGGTGGCCGACCTGGCCGGCGCGGTCGGACTCGACGGCATCATCGCCACCAACACCACGATCTCGCGCGACGGGCTCGCCAGCGGCGCGGACGCGGTGCAGGGGATCGGCGCGGGCGGACTCTCGGGTGCCCCGTTGCGCGACCGTGCCCTGGCGGTGGTCCGGTTGCTGCGGGACCGGGTCGGCCCCGAGCTCACCCTCATCGGCGTCGGCGGGATCGACACCGTCGAGGACGCCCAGGCCCGGCTGGCGGCCGGCGCCACGCTGCTCCAGGCCTACACCGGGTTCGTCTACGGCGGCCCCGGCTGGCCCCGCGCGATCCTGCGAGGAGTGGCATGACGGCGACCGGCGCACCCGCTCCGTTCGGCGCCCGGCTGCACGCGGCGATCGCGACCCGGGGACCCTTCTGCGTCGGCATCGACCCGCACGCCGGGCTGCTGCGCGAGTGGGGACTGGCCGACGACGTCGCCGGCCTGGAGCGGTTCGCCCTCACCACCGTGGAGGCGGTCGCCGGGCACGCGGCCGTCGTCAAGCCCCAGTCCGCCTTCTACGAGCGCTTCGGCAGCCGGGGGATCGCGGTGCTCGAGCGGGTGGTCGCCCAGTCCCGGGCCGCCGGCGCGCTGGTGCTGCTGGACGTCAAGCGCGGCGACATCGGCTCCACCTCGCAGGCCTACGCCGACGCCTACCTGGACCCGACGCTCGCCGCTGGCGGTCGACGCCATCACCGTCAGCCCCTTCCTCGGCACCGGGTCGCTGGACCCGATCACCGACAGCGCCCGCACCCACGACGCCGGGGTGTTCGTCCTGGCGCTCACCTCCAACGAGGAGGGCCCGCAGGTCCAGCACGCGGTCACCGAGACCGGGCGGACCGTCGCGGGCACGGTGCTCGACCACCTGCGCCGGCTCAACGCCGGCGCCGCGCCGCTGGGCTCGTTCGGGGCCGTGGTGGGGGCGACGATCGGGGACACCGGGGAGGACCTGGCGATCAACGGTCCGATCCTGGCGCCCGGGTACGGCGCCCAGGGCGGCACCACCGCCGACCTGGTCCGGATCTTCGGCTCCGCGGTCGGGACGGTGCTGCCGAGCTCCTCGCGCGGCGTGCTGCGGCTCGGACCGGACTGCGCGGCGATGCGCGACGAGGTGCTCCGCGTCAACGACGAGCTGCGGAGCCTGGCCCAGTGAGCGCCCCGTGAGCGCCCCGTGAGGCTGCCCGTGCGGCGCGGCGCCGCTGCTGTGGCGGTGCTGGTGGCCGGTCTCCTCGCCGGCTGCGCCGACCAGCAGGAGCAGTACTGCAGTGCGGTGGAGGAGCACCAGCGCGAGCTCGGCGAGGTGGTCGCCGACGGCGGTCCGGGGGCCCTGATCGGCGCCCTGGACACCTTCGACGACCTCGCCGACCGAGCGCCCCGCGACATCACCGACGAGTGGCAGCAGGTGACCTCGCGGCTGCGCGCGCTGCAGACCGCGCTGTCCGAGGCGGGCGTGGAGCCCGACGACTACTCCGCCGAGGACCCGCCGGCCGGTCTCACCGACCAGCAGCAGAGCAAGATCCGTGCCGCGGCCGACGACCTCGCCAGTCCGGCCACGGCCGCGGCGCTGGAGGGCCTGCAGCAGCAGGCGCTGGACGTCTGCGGCACCCCGCTCAGCCTCTGAGGCAGGTCCGGTCCCGTCATCGCAAGGCCGTTTGCGGCCAGTGCCCGGATCGACAGCGGGACCCGATTGCCGCGTCGCGCGGGGACTGACTAGATTGGCCCGGACCCTCGCCCTACCTGGAGGAAACAACCCCGTGGCCCTGCCCCCGTTGACCCCCGAACAACGCCATGCGGCACTGGAGAAGGCCGCGGCGTCGCGTCGGGAACGGGCCGAGGTGAAGAACCGGCTCAAGAACTCGGGTGCCTCGATCAGCGAGGTGCTCCACGACGGGCAGTCCAACGACGTGATCGGCAAGATGAAGGTCCTCGACCTGCTGCAGTCGATGCCGGGCCTGGGCAAGGTGCGCGCCCGCCAGGTGATGGACCGGTTGGGGATCGCCGAGAGCCGCCGGGTCCGCGGCCTGGGCACCAAGCAGCTGGCAGCGCTGGAGAGGGAGTTCGCGGCGCGTGACTGACGCGCCGCCACGGTCCCGTCTCCTCGTCCTCGCCGGCCCGACCGCGGTCGGCAAGGGCACCGTCGCGGCAGCGGTCCGCGAGCGCCACCCCGAGGTGTGGATCTCGGTCTCCGCCACCACCCGGCGGCCACGGCCCGGCGAGGTCGACGGCGTGCACTACCGCTTCGTCTCCGACGCCGAGTTCGACGCGATGATCGCGGACGGAGAGCTGCTGGAGTGGGCGGTGGTCCACCAGGCCGCCCGCTACGGCACCCCCCGGCGGCCGGTCGAGCACGCTCTGGCGCAGGGGCGCCCGGCGATGCTGGAGATCGACCTCCAGGGTGCTCGCCAGGTCCGCACCACGATGCCCGGTGCCCTGTTCGTCTTCCTGAAGCCGCCCTCCTGGGAGGAGCTGGTGCGGCGGCTGGTCGGCCGCGGCACCGAGACCGAGGCGGAACGGGACCGTCGGCTGGAGACCGCGCGGGCGGAGCTGGCCGCCGAGGACGAGTTCGACGTGACGGTGGTCAACCACGAAGTTCACGCTGCAGCGGACGAGTTGGTAGCCTGGATGGTGCTCGACCCCGATCCGCCGACCACCGGCGCGTGATCCGGGCATCTCATCCGATCTCGACCATCAGCGAGGCTTCCCGCGTGTCTGCCCCCAACATCGCCGCCGAGGGCGTCACCAACCCCTCCATCGACGACCTGCTCACCAAGACCGACAGCAAGTACAAGCTGGTGCTCTACAGCGCCAAGCGCGCCCGGCAGATCAACGCCTACTACTCCCAGCTCGGCGAGGGCCTGCTCGAGTACGTCGGCCCGCTGGTCGACACCCACGTCCAGGAGAAGCCCCTCTCGATCGCGCTGCGCGAGATCAACGAGGACCTGCTGACCTGCGAGGACATCGACCCTGCCGAGCTGGCCGCCGAGGAGGCCGCTGCCAAGCAGGCCTCCCTGGGGGCCGGGTCCACCCCTGGCGAGTGACGCCCTGACCGGCGAGCAGTCGCCCCGGGTCGTCCTGGGGGTGGCCGGCGGGATCGCGGCGTACAAGGCCTGCGAGCTGCTTCGCCGGCTCACCGAGTCCGGCCACGACGTGACCGTCGTGCCGACCGCGGCCGCCCTGGAGTTCGTCGGCGCGCCCACCTGGGCCGCGCTGTCCGGCAAGCCGGTCGCCACCGACGTGTGGACCGATGTCCACCAGGTGCCGCACGTCCGGATCGGCCAGCAGGCCGACCTGGTCGTGGTGGCACCCGCGACCGCCGACCTGATGGCCAAGGCCGCCCACGGCCTGGCCGACGACCTGCTCACCAACACCCTGCTCACCGCCCGCTGCCCGGTGCTGCTCGCCCCGGCCATGCACACCGAGATGTGGGAGCACCCCGCCACCCGGGCCAACGTCGCGACGCTGCGCGGGCGCGGGGTGCTGGTGCTGGAGCCCGCCGAGGGCCGGTTGACCGGTGCGGACTCCGGCAAGGGCCGGCTCCCCGAACCCGATGCCCTCTTCGAGGCGGCCGTGGACGTGCTCGAGCGGGGCGCGGCCGGCGCCGACCTGTCCGGGCGGCGAGTCGTCGTCTCGGCCGGTGGCACCCGGGAGTACCTGGACCCGGTGCGTTTCCTCGGCAACCGGTCCTCCGGGCTCCAGGGGCATGCGCTGGCCCGCGCCGCCGCCGCTCGCGGGGCGGAGGTCACCCTGGTCGCCGCCAACGTGGCGCTGCCCGCGCCGGCCGGGGTCACCGTGGTCCGGGTCGAGACCACCGAGGAGCTGCGCACGGCGGTGCTCTCCGCGGTGGCGGACGCCGACGCGGTGGTGATGGCCGCGGCTCCCGCCGACTTCCGCCCGACCGCCACCAGCAGCACCAAGATCAAGAAGGCCGAGGACGGCTCGGCGCCCGCCATCGAGCTGGCGCAGAACCCCGACATCCTCCGGGAGATCAGCGGCGAGCGCGGCCGGGACGGCCAGGTGGTGGTCGGCTTCGCGGCCGAGACCGGCGACGGCACCGGGACGGTCCGCGACCTCGCCCGCGCCAAGCTGGCGCGCAAGGGCTGTGACCTGCTGGTGGTCAACGACGTCAGCGGGGGAGCGGTCTTCGGCAGCGCCGAGAACCAGGCGCTGATCCTCGCGGCCGACGGCTCCTCCCGCGAGGTGCCGCTCGGCTCCAAGTCCGCGCTGGCCCACGTCATTTGGGACGAAGTGGCCGCTCGGCTGCACACTTGAGCCGCTACGCCTGAGACAGCCGTCCCGCGGATCGGGACGCTGGTTAAGGTCTACGGGATCATCACCAGCTCCACTCTCCACCTTCCACTCCACGTTTCACCTCCACTTTCACGCGAACGGGGTACTGCACTGTGACTGGACGTCTCTTCACGTCGGAGTCGGTGACCGAGGGTCACCCGGACAAGATCGCCGACCAGATCAGCGATGCCGTCCTGGACGCGTTGATCGAGCAGGACCCGCAGAGCCGGGTCGCTGTCGAGACGCTGCTCACCACCGGGCTGGTGGTCGTCGCCGGCGAGGTGACCACGACCGGCTACGTGGACATCAAGGCCAAGGTCCGCCAGAAGATCCTCGACATCGGCTACGACTCCTCGCTCAAGGGCTTCGACGGTCACTCGTGCGGCGTGATGGTGGCCATCGGCGGCCAGTCCGGCGACATCGCCCAGGGCGTGGACACCGGCCACGAGAGCCGCACCGGCTCGGTCGACGCGATGGACAAGCAGGGCGCCGGCGACCAGGGGCTGATGTTCGGCTACGCCTGCGACGACACCGACGTGCTGATGCCGCTGCCGATCGTGATCGCCCAGCGGCTCTCCGAGCGGCTCTCCGCGGTGCGCAAGGACGGCACGATGGACTACCTGCGTCCTGACGGCAAGACCCAGGTCACCATCGAGTACGACGGCGACAACCGGCCGGTCCGCGTCGACACGGTCGTCCTGTCCACCCAGCATGCCGAGGAGACCGAGCTCGGCGCCCTGGAGGAGGACATCAAGAAGCACGTCATCGACCCGGTGCTGGGGACCTTCGACATCCTCTCCGAGGGCTACCGGCTGCTGGTCAACCCGACCGGCCGTTTCGTCGTCGGTGGCCCGATGGGCGACGCCGGCCTGACCGGCCGCAAGATCATCGTCGACACCTACGGCGGCATGGCCCGCCACGGCGGCGGCGCCTTCTCCGGCAAGGACCCGTCGAAGGTGGACCGCTCCGCGGCGTACGCGATGCGGTGGGTGGCCAAGAACGTGGTCGCCGCCGGGCTGGCGCGACGCTGCGAGGCGCAGGTCGCCTACGCCATCGGCAAGGCACAGCCGGTCGGGGTCTTCATCGAGACCTTCGGGACCGGCACGGTCGACGACGAGGAGATCCAGCGCGCCGTGCTCGAGGTCTTCGACCTGCGCCCCGCCGCGATCATCCGCGACCTGGACCTGCTGCGCCCCATCTACGCCAAGACCGCGGCCTACGGCCACTTCGGTCGCGAGCTGCCGGAGTTCACCTGGGAGCGCACCGACCGCGCCGAGGAGCTCAAGGCCGCCGTCGGTCGCTGAGTGGAGGGGCCGGGGGCCCCGGCTGGTAGGAATGCGGCCGTGACCCCCAGCCCCGACCCACCGGCCCTCCCCGGGCTCGCCCGCGCCGGTGTGCGGGCCGGTCGGGCCCGGGCAGCGGCACGCTCGGCATCCGCCTCGGCCCAGGCCGAGCTGGCCGCCGAGCTGCCCGTGGCCCGGGTGCTGGTCGACCTGCCGCTGGCCCACCTGGACCGGGACTTCGACTACGCCGTGCCGGCCGCGATGGCCGAGGCGGCCGTCCCCGGCGCCCGGGTCAAGGTGCGCTTCGCCGGACAGGACGTCGACGGGTACCTCCTGGCGCGCGTCGAGGAGTCCGCGCACCCGGGCCGGCTGGCGCCGCTGCGGCGGGTGGTCAGCGGCGAACCGGTGCTGCACCCGGAGATCGCCGAGCTGGCGGCCGAGGTCGCCCGCCGGTACGCCGGGGTCCGCTCCGACGTGGTCCGGCTGGCCGTGCCACCGCGGCACGCGACCACCGAGCAACGCCCCTCACCCCCACCGCCACAGCCACCGCCACCGCTGGTGCCGGAGCCGGCTGCCGACGCGGCCGATCGCGCCTGGGTCGGGGTCACCGGAGCGACGGCACTGCTGCGGCGGCTGGCCGCGGGGCAGACGCCCCGCGCGGTGTGGACCGCCGCCCCGGGCACGGACTGGCCGGCCGCCCTGGCGCACGCCGCGGCCGCCACCCTCCGCTCCGGTCGCGGCACCCTGCTCTGCGTCCCCGACCGACGCGACGTGACCCGGGTCGACCGGGCGCTGACCGCGGTCCTGGGCGACGGACGGCACGTCACCCTGACCGCCGACGCCGGGCCCGCAGCCCGCTACCGCGACTTCCTGGCGGTCAGCCGCGGCGCCCGCCAGGTGGTGGTGGGGACCCGGGCTGCGGCCTTCGCCCCGGTCACCGACCTCGGCCTGGTGGTGATCTGGGACGACGGCGACGACCTCCACGCGGAGCCGCGGGCGCCGTACCCGCACACCCGCGAGACCCTGCTGCAGCGGGCCGAGCAGCAGGGCGCGGCGGCGCTGGTCGCCGGGTTCACCCGCACCGTCGAGGCCGGCTACCTGCTGCGCTCGGGATGGGCGGCCGAGCTGGTGACCGACCGCACGACGTTGCGCGCACGGGCCCGGGTGACCGTCGCCGGAGCCGCCGACCACGACCTGGCCCGGGACCCGCGCGCCCGGGTCTCCCGGGTCCCCCGGCAGGTGCACCACGCCATCCGCGACGCGCTCGCGGTGGGGCCCGTCCTGGTGTCCACCCCCCGCAGCGGGTACGCCGCGTCGCTGGCCTGCGAGCGCTGCCGGGACCCCGCGCGGTGCGCGGCCTGCACCGGCCCGCTCGCCCTCGCCGGGCCGACCACGCCACCGGCCTGCCGGTGGTGCGGGCAGGTCGCCGACGCCTGGGCGTGCAGCGCGTGCGGCCACCGTGGTCTGCGCGCACCCGTGGTCGGGGAGGCCCGGACCGCCGAGGAGCTGGGCAGGGCGTTCCCGGCGGTGCGGGTGCGCACCTCGGCCGGCGACCAGGTGCTGGAGACCGTCGAGGACCGGCCGGCCATCGTGGTGGCCACCCCGGGCGCCGAGCCGGTGCTCGATCCCGGCTACGCCGCGGTGGTGCTGCTGGACAGCTGGCTGCTGCTCGGTGGCGTCTCGTTGCGCGGCGACGAGGAGGCGCTGCGTCGTTGGAGCAACGCGGTGGGGCTGCTGCGGCCGGGCGGCCAGGCGGTCCTGGTCGGGGACCCCGGGCACGCGGCCGTGCAGGCCCTGGTGCGCTGGGACCACGCCGGCTTCGTGGAGCGCGAGACCGTGCTGCGGCAGGAGACCCGGTTGCCGCCGGCCTCCCGGTTGGCCAGCATCACCGGCGTGCCCGGCGCCGTCGACGACGCCGTGGCGCTGCTGGACCTGCCGGCCGCCGCCGAGCTGCTGGGACCGGTCGAGTCCGGGTCGGGCGCGGACCGGCAGACCCGGGTCGTGGTCCGGGTGCCCCGAGCCCACGGACCCGCGCTGTCGCGAGCGCTGAGCGAGCTGCAACGGCTGAGGTCGGCCCGCAAGCTGGAGCCGGTGCGGATCCAGGTGGACCCGCACGCCCTGTGAGACAACCAGTGAGACAGGCCGTGAGACAGGTGCGGTGAGACGGGTGCTGGTCGCTCACTAGGATGGCGGAGGCAGCCAACCCCCCAGGAGCCCCCAAGGAGCCCCGTGGCGATCCAGCCGATCCGTCTCTTCGGAGACCCGGTGCTGCGCAAGCCCGCCGTCGAGGTGGTCGACTTCGACAAGGAGCTGCGCACGCTCGTGCAGGACCTCACCGACACGATGCTCGACGCCCCGGGCGCCGGGCTCGCCGCACCGCAGCTGGGGGTCGGCCTACGGGTGTTCACCTGGTACGTCGACGGCGAGGTCGGGCACCTGGTCAACCCGCAGCTGAGGCTCTCGGAGGAGATCCAGGACGGCCCGGAGGGGTGCCTGTCCATCCCCGAGCTGCGGATCGACTGCCGCCGGGCGCTGTCGGTGGTGGCGCACGGCTTCTCGATGTACGGCGAGCCGGTCGCGGTCGAGGGCAGCGACCTGCTGGCCCGCGCGATCCAGCACGAGACCGACCACCTCGACGGCATCCTGTTCCTCGACCGGTTGGACCCCGCCGCCCGCAAGGAGGCGATGCGGATGATCCGCGAGTCGGAATGGTTCGGGCTGGAGCGCCCCACCGTCAAGGTCAGCCCGCACCCGACCCGCGGACTGGGGTTCTGATGCGGCTCGTCCTCGCCGGCACCCCCGAGGTGGCGCTGCCCTCGCTCGAGGCGATCGCCGACTCCGGACACGAGCTGGTCGGGGTGGTGACCCGTCCCGACGCCCCGTCCGGCCGCGGCCGCCGGTGGCAGCCCAGCCCGGTGGCGGTGCGCGCCACCGAGCTCGGCGTCCCCGTCCTGAAGCCGGAGCATCCCCGGGACCCCGACTTCCAGCGCGAGCTGGCCGCCCTCGCCCCGGACGCGTGCCCGGTGGTCGCCTACGGCGCGCTGCTGCCGCAGTCCGCGCTCGACATCCCCCCGCTGGGGTGGATCAACCTGCACTTCTCGTGCCTGCCGGCGTGGCGCGGCGCCGCACCGGTCCAGCACGCGATCTGGGCCGGCGACGAGGTCACCGGCGCCACCACCTTCCGGATCGTCCGGGAGCTCGACGCCGGCCCCACGTTCGGGGTGATGACCGAGCGGATCCGGCCCGACGACAGCGCCGGGGAGCTGCTGGCGCGCCTCGCCGAGGGCGGTGCCGGCCTCCTCGTCGCCACCCTGGACGGGCTGGCGGACGGCTCGATCGAGGCCCGGCCGCAGCCGGTCGACGGGGTCAGCCTGGCGCCGAAGATCAGCGTCGACGACGCCCGGATCGACTGGGCCCTGCCGGGCGTGGCCGTGGACCGGATGGTCCGGGCCTGCACGCCCGGACCCGGCGCCTGGTCACTGGTCGCCGGCGAGCGGCTCAAGGTCGGCCCGGTGCGGCTCACCGACGCGACGCTGCCCGCGGGGCAGCTGGAGGTCGGCAAGCAGGAGGTGCGGGTGGGGACCGGGACCGTCGCGGTCCGGCTCGGCGAGGTCAAGCCCTTCGGCAAGCGTCAGATGTCGGCCGCCGACTGGGCCCGTGGGGCCCGGCTCTCCAGTGGAGCGACGCTGGGTGACTGATCTTCGCTACCGTCGTGCCATGACCCGGTCTGCCGGCGCGGCCCCGACCCGGGGGAGGGCACGCTGTGGCTGACCCGCGGGCCCGCCGTCCGCAGCCGGCGCGACCGCGTCGGACCGGCCACCGGCCGTCGCCCGCTGGACGCCTCCCGGCTCGCGGCGTACGAGGTGCTCAAGGCCGTCCGGGTCGACAAGGCCTACGCCAACCTGGTGCTCCCCGCTGTCATCCGGCACTACCAGCTCGCCGGCCGGGACGCGGCCCTGGCCACCGAGCTGGCCTCCGGGACGCTGCGCCGACGGGGCACCTACGACGCGATCCTGGCCGCGTGCGTCGAGCGGTCGCTGAGCAAGGTCGAGGCGAAGGTGCTCGACGCGCTCCGACTGGGGACGCACCAGCTGCTGGCGATGCGGGTGCCCGACCATGCCGCCATCGACACCACCGTCGAGCTGGTGCACGCCAAGGTCGGACCCGGTGCCGCCGGCTTCGCCAACGCCGTGCTGCGCAAGGTCGCCGCGCAGGACCTCGAGACCTGGATCGCCGAGGTCGCCCCGGACCCCGCGAAGAACCCCACCGGGTACGCCACCGTGGCCTACAGCCACCCCGGGTGGGTGGTCGACGAGCTGCGGATGGCGGTCGGCGGCGACGAGCTGGCCGCTCTGCTGGCCGCCGACAACGTCTCTCCCGCGGTGACGCTGGTCGCGCGACCCGGTCGGTCCACCCGCGAGGAGCTGTCGGGCGTCCCGACGCCGTACTCGCCGTACGGCGTGGTCTCCGAGGGCGGCGACCCGGGCGCGATCCCCGCCGTGGCAGAGGGACGAGCCGGGGTCCAGGACGAGGGGTCGCAGCTGGTGGCCGCGATGCTGGCCGCCGCCCACGTGGACGGCCAGGACGCGACGTGGCTCGACCTGTGCGCCGGCCCCGGCGGCAAGGCCGCGCTGCTGGCTGCCCTCGCCGCCGACGTGGGTGCCCGCGTGGTCGCCAACGAGCCCCAGCTGCACCGCGCCCGACTCGTGGCCCGAGCGTGGGCGGGCTCGCCGGGCGTGGGCGGCGTCGTCGCCGCCGACGGGGCGCGCCCGCCGTGGCGGGAGGGGACGTTCGACCGGGTCCTCGTCGATGCGCCGTGCTCGGGCATGGGGGCGCTGCGCCGGCGCCCGGAGGCACGGTGGCGTCGCAAGCCGGACGACCTGCTGCCGCTGGTGATGCTGCAGCGCTCCCTGTTGACCAGTGCCCTGCGACTGGTGCGGCCCGGCGGCGTGGTGCTGTACGCCACCTGCTCCCCGCTGCTCTCGGAGACCTCCGCGGTGGTGCGCGCGTTCCAGCAGCGCAACGACGTGGAGCTCGAGGACGCCGAGAAGCTGCTGCCACAGGTCCCCGACTGCGCCGGCCCGGTGCCCGGCACCGTGCAGCTGTGGCCGCACCGGCACGGCACCGACGCGATGTTCATGGCGCTGCTGCGCCGCCGGTAGCCTCGCCCCGTGTCTCCGTCCACCTCGCCCGCCGTCGAGATCGACGTGGACGACCGGGTGGTCCGGGTCAGCAACCCGGAGCGGGTCTACTTCCCCGAGAGCGGCGCCACCAAGCTCGACCTGGTCGAGTACTACCTGGCCGTCGGGCCGGGGATCGTCAACGCGTTGTTCGAGCGGCCGTGCATGCTGCACCGGTTCCCGAAGGGTCTCGCCGGTGACAAGGTGCACCAGAAGCGGCTCCCGGCCGGGGCTCCGCCCTGGGTGGAGACGGTGCAGCTGCACTTCCCCCGCTGGAACCGCACCGCCGACGAGCTGTGCGTCACCGAGCTCGGCGCGGTGATCTGGGCGGTGCAGATGTCCACCGTGGAGTTCCATCCCTGGAACAGCCGGCGCGAGGACACCGAGAGCCCCGACGAGTGGCGCATCGACCTCGACCCGGGACCGCTGTGCGACTTCGCGCGGGTACGCCGGGTCGCCGGCGTCGTGCACGAGGTGCTCGACGACCTCGGCGCGACCGGGTTCCCGAAGACCAGCGGCGGTGCCGGCCTGCACGTCTACGTCCGGATCCCGCCGGCGCACGGGTTCGCCGACGTGCGCCGCGCCGCGCTGGCCTTCGCCCGTGAGGTCGAGCGACGCGCCCCCGACGACGTGACCACCGCCTGGTGGCGCAAGGACCGGGACCCGCACCACCTGTTCGTCGACTACAACCAGAACGCCCGCGACCACACCATCGCGGCGGCGTACTCGGTCCGGGGCGTCCCCGACGCGCGGGTCTCCACCCCGGTCGCCTGGGCCGAGATCCAGGACGACCTCGACCCGCACGACTTCACGATCGCCACGGTGCCGGACCGCTTCGCCCGCCTCGGTGACCTGCACGCCGACATCGACGACCATCCCTTCGATCTCGCGCCGCTGCTGGAGTGGGCGGACCGGGACGAGGCGGCGGACGACTAGCATCGTGGCTCGTGGGCATCCAGATCACGCCGAGCATCCTCAACGCCGACTTCGCCGCCCTGGGGGCCGAGGTGGGCCGGATCGGCAGCGCCGACTGGGTGCACGTGGACGTGATGGACAACCACTTCGTCCCGAACCTCACCTTCGGTCCGGCGATGGTCGAGGCGCTCTCGCGCGCCACCGACGTACCACTCGACGCGCACCTGATGATCGAGGAGCCGGACAGCAACGCGCTGGCCTACGTCGAGGCCGGGTGCGGGTCGGTGACGTTCCACGTCGAGGCGGCCCGGGCGCCGGTGCGGCTGGCGAGGGAGATCCGCAAGGCCGGGGCGCGGGCCGGCATGGCGCTGCGGCCGGCCACCCCGGTCGAGCCGTACGAGGACCTGCTGGCCGAGCTCGACATGCTGCTCATCATGACCGTGGAGCCCGGGTTCGGTGGCCAGAAGTTCCTGGACCTGTGCCTGCCGAAGATCCGCCGGGCCCGCGCGTTGATGGCCAAGCACGGGGTCGAGACCTGGCTGCAGGTCGACGGCGGGGTCTCCCTGGAGACGATCGAGCGGTGCGCCGAGGCCGGTGCCGACGTGTTCGTGGCGGGTTCTGCGGTCTACTCCGCCGACGATCCGGACCGGATGGTCGGCGAGCTGCGAGCGGCCGCCGAGAGGGCCGCGGAGGCCGTCACCGACTGAGGTCGGTGTGGTCGCTGTCACCTCTCGCACGGGCCGTCGCTGTGGCAGACTTGGCGCCGACGAGTGAACAGCTCGCGTGCTCTGGGGTCGGTGCAACTCCGAACCGGCGGTGAAAGTCCGCGACCCGGTCACCTCCAGTGACCGGTTGACCAGGTGGAACTCCTGGACCGACGGTCAAAGTCCGGATGGGAAGAGCTCGCAGGTGGTTCGGTCGACGTCTCGGCGACGTCGTACCGCCCCGCCCTGACCCCCGAGCCCGCGGCCGGACGAGGAAGGGCGCCGGGTCGGATGAGCGCTGAGCAGGCGGAGCGGTCCGCGATGCTGCGCGCCCTGGACCTGGCGGCCACCGCGGGGGTCCCGCTGGGGCCCAACCCCCGGGTCGGGTGCGTGCTCCTGGACGAGCACGGCGGGGTCGTCGCCGAGGGCTACCACCGTGGCGCCGGCACCCCGCACGCCGAGGTGGACGCGCTGCGGCAGGCGGGTGAGCGAGCCCGGGGGGGCACGGCGGTGGTCACCCTCGAGCCGTGCAACCACACCGGGCGGACCGGACCGTGTGCGCAGGCCCTCGTCGCCGCCGGGGTACGCCGGGTGGTCTTCGCGCAGGCCGATGCGAACCCGGTCGCCCGCGGAGGCGCCGAGACGCTGCGTGCGGCCGGCGTCGAGGTCGAGGCCGGGCTGCTGGCCGGCCGGGCGCGGGACCTCAACCGGATCTGGTCCTTCGCCGTCGAGCACGGTCGTCCGTTCGTGACCTGGAAGTTCGCCACCACCCTGGACGGCCGCAGCGCCGCCGCGGACGGCACCAGCCGGTGGGTCTCCAGCCGTGCCGCCCGGCTGGACACGCACCGTCTCCGCGCCCTGGCCGACACGATGCTGATCGGCACCGGCACGGTCGCGGTCGACGACCCGTCGTTGACGGTCCGCGACGAGCAGGACCGCCCGGTCGCCGTGCAGCCGCTGCGTGCGGTGATGGGGGAGCGGGAGCTCGACCCGGGCCGGCGCGTCTTCGACGACGGCGCCGAGACGGTGCGGCTGCGCACCCGTGACCCGCTCGCGGCGCTCGAGGCGCTGTTCCGCCGTGACCGGCAGCACGTGTTCCTCGAGGGTGGCCCCACCCTGGCCGCGGCGTTCCTGACCGCGGGGCTCGTCGACGAGGTGGTCGCCTACGTCGCCCCGATGCTGCTCGGCGCCGGGCTGCCCGCGGTCGCCGACCTCGGGATCACCACGATGGCCGGGGCCCTGCGCCCCCGGGTCGTCGACGTCACGGTGCTGCCGACGCTGGACGGCGAGGGTCCCGACGTCCGTTACACCCTGTCCCTGCACCCCCAGGAGGAGACCCGCTGATGTTCACCGGAATCGTGGAGGAGCTCGGCGTCGTCGACGCCGTCGAGGACCAGGGCGACGCACTGCGCCTGCGGGTCCGGGCGGCCACGGTGCTCGACGGCACCGCGCCGGGGGACTCGATCGCGGTCAACGGCTGCTGCCTGACCGTCGCCGAGCTCACCGGCGACACCTGGACGGCCGACGTGATGCAGGAGACGCTCGACAAGACCAGCCTGCTGGGGGTGGCCCCCGGCGACGTCGTCAACCTGGAGCGGGCGGTCACCGCCGAGAAGCGTCTCGGTGGCCACATCGTGCAGGGTCACGTCGACGGGGTGGGCACCGTCCTGGCTCGCCGTCCCAGCGAGCACTGGGAGGTCGTCGAGATCTCGCTGCCCGCGGGTCTCGCGCGCTATCTGGTCGACAAGGGGTCGATCACCGTGGACGGGGTCAGCCTCACCGTCGTCGACGCGGGAGCGGACCGGTTCAGCGTCAGCCTGATCCCGGAGACCCTGGCCCGGACGACGCTGGGTCGGCGTACCGAGGGGGAACGGGTCAACCTCGAGGTGGACATCCTCGCCAAGCACGTCGAGAAGCTGCTGACCAGCGGCCTCGTGGAACGCCTCGGTGGCCCGGCACCGCAGCGCACGGAAGGAGTGGACGCATGACCGGACCGACCGAGGTGCCCGCCGGCGGGATCCCTCTCGACACCGTGGAGCGCGCCGTGGCCGACATCGCCGCCGGCCGCGCCGTCGTGGTGGTCGACGACGAGGACCGCGAGAACGAGGGCGACATCATCTTCGCCGCCAGCAAGGCCACCCCCGAGCTGATGGCGTTCACGATCCGGCACTCCAGCGGGGTGATCTGCGTGCCGATGCCCGGTGCGATGCTGGACCGCTTGGAGATCCCGCTGATGACCCCCCACAACAAGGACCGGCTGCGCACGGCGTACACGATCTCGGTCGACGCACGCGACGGCGTGAGCACCGGCATCTCGGCCGCGGACCGTGCACACACCGCCCGGGTGCTGGCCGACTCCGCGACGGAGCCGTGGGAGGTCACCCGTCCCGGCCACGTGTTCCCGCTGCGCTACCGCGAGGGAGGCGTGCTGGTCCGTCGCGGGCACACCGAGGCGGCAGTCGACCTGGCCAGGCTGGCCGGGCTCACCCCGGCCGGGGTGCTGGTCGAGGTGGTCAACGACGACGGGACCATGAAGCGGGCCCACGAGCTGCGGGCGTTCGCCGACGAGCACGGGCTGGCGATGATCTCGATCGAGGAGCTGGTCAAGTACCGCAGACGTCACGAGGTGCACGTGATCCGGGAGGCCGAGACCCGGTTGCCGACCCGGCACGGCGACTTCACCGCGTTCGGCTACCGGATCACGATCGACGACTCCGAGCACGTCGCCCTCGTCTACGGCGATGTCGAGGCAGCCGTCGCGGCGGGGAAGCCGGTGCTGACCCGGGTCCACTCGGAGTGTCTGACCGGCGACGTCTTCGGCAGCAGTCGGTGCGACTGCGGTCCGCAGCTCGACGAGGCGCTGGAGCGGATCGCGGGTGAGGGCTGCGGCGTGGTGGTCTACCTGCGCGGGCACGAGGGACGTGGGATCGGCCTGGTCGGGAAGCTCCAGGCCTACCAGCTCCAGGACGGTGGGCGGGACACCGTGGACGCCAACCTCGACCTCGGCCTGCCCGCCGACGCGCGGCACTACGGTGCCGCCACCCAGATCCTCAAGGACCTGGGGGTGGCCCGCGTGCGGCTGCTCACCAACAACCCGGACAAGGTCAGCAACCTCGAGGACTACGGCATCGCCGTCGCCGAGCGCGTTCCGCTGACCCCGCACCCCAACGGCCACAACCTGGCCTACCTGCTGACCAAGCGCGACCGGATGGGGCACGTGCTGCCCGACCTGGTCGCCGGCATCCCCGCCGAGAACCCCGGAGGTACCCCACGATGAGCGGACACGGAGCCCCCGACAGCGAGGCCGTCGACTGCAGCGACCTGCGGGTCGCGGTCGTCGCGGCGAGCTGGCACACGCAGGTGATGGACGGCCTCCTCGGCGGCGCCCGACGCGCCCTCGCGGACTTCTCGGTGGCGGACGCGACGGTGGTCCGGGTGCCCGGCACCTTCGAGCTGCCGGTGGTGGCCTCCGCCCTGGCTGCCCAGGGGTACGACGCGGTGGTCGCCCTCGGCGTGGTGGTGCGCGGTGGCACGCCGCACTTCGACTACGTCTGCAACTCCGCCACCGACGGCCTCACCCGGGTCGCCCTGGACCACACGGTGGCGGTCGGCTTCGGGGTGCTCACCTGCGACGACGACCAGCAGGCCCTGGACCGGGCCGGGCTGGCCGGCTCGAAGGAGGACAAGGGCTACGAGGCCACCGCCGCCGCCCTGCACACGGCTCGGACGCTGCGGGGGCTCACCAGCCGACCAGCGCGCTGATCTGCTCGTGCAGCGTCATCGGGTCGAACGGTTTCGCGATCACCCCGGCGACCGGCAGGTCGTCCCACACCTGGCGGCTGCCGACCTGCGCCTTCGCCGTCACCAGGACCACGGGGATGTCACGGGTGCCGGCGTGAGCCTGCAGGTGGCCGAAGGTCGCCACGCCGTCCATGCCGGGCATCATCAGGTCGAGCAGGATCGCGTCGGGTCGGTGCTCGCGCGCCAGCTCCAGCGCCACGGCGCCGCCGTCGGCGGTGATCACCCGCCACCCCGCCACCATCTCCAGCGCGGCCTCGGTGATCTCACGGATCGACTCGTCGTCGTCGACGACCAGCACCGTGGGTGCCGACGGGGCGCTCACGACACCTCCCGGGCCTTCGCCGACGGGCTCGCATACGTCACGGCGTAGTAGCGCTGCTCGTCGATCGGCTGCACCGTGGCGCCCTCCCTGGCTCGCAGCGTTCCCTCGATGGTGGGCCCGAGACCGAGCACCTGGTCGTTGTACAGGCACATGTCCCAGCCACACACCCCGTCCTCGGCTGCGACCCGTGCCACCACGTCGTCGAGCATCGAGCGGAACACCCGCAGGTGGCGATGGGCGGCGTGCACCAGGGTGAACCCGAGGTAGAAGACGGCGCCGCGTGCCGTGTGCTCAGGGTAGTGGTGGGCGAAGTAGGCGGGGCTGATCCACGGGACCGTCTCGAGGTGCCGGGTCAGCGTGGTGAGGCCGATCGGGGTCCCGTCGGCGGTCCTGGCGACGAACTTCAGGACCCGCGGATCCGCCATCTCGGCGACGAACTCCTCGCGGTGCAGCACCTGCCGGGCGGCGGACCTGGTCTCGAGCTCGGCGAAGTTGGCGTAGTAGAGCTGCCACCACCGGTCCGCGTCGGCATCGGGCAGCCGCGTCTCCACGCTGACCAGGGGGGTCAGCGCCGCGAGCTCGGGCGTCATCGGGTCGCCCACGTCGTCGTGGCGTACGGCGCGACGACCAGGGCGCACACGGGCTGGTCGACGTAGTGCGCCGAGGCCAGCACCATCCGGGTCTCGCCGTAGCCGCCGCCGCGCCGCCACGTCATGTCCGCGAGGCTCAGCTGGATCTGCTCGCGGACCGATGCCTCGTTGCCCGCGTGGTGCTCGACGAAGAGGCCGCCACCATCCTCGCGGAGCGCCCAGCCCAGACCGGCCCACACCGTCTCGCCCGGCTCCCGGGCGTAGCCGGTGGAGAGCACGCAGTACAGCCGGTCGCCGAAGCCTGCCTCGACCCGGGGAGCGGGCTCGGTCAGCAGCGTGATCCGGCTGCCCGGTGGGATCACCGACGACAGGGCGATGAGGTTGAGGTCGGCGGCGCCGGCCCGGTGCAGGGCGTCGTCGAACGCGGACAGCGTCGTGGCGCCGGTACCGCTGCCGGTGCGGATGCTGATTGCACAGCCGCCACCGTCGGTGGCCGAGGGGGTGCTCACAGGATTCCTTCGGTCACCGCGGTCGCCGCGGTCACCGCGGGCGATCGGCCGGTGACGGCGTTGATGAGGTGGAGGACGCGGTCCTCGAGGACGGCGGGCGGGATCCTGCCCTTGGTGAGGAACAGGGTGCTCCCCAGGGCCAGCTCGTCACGGGCGTCCGCGTCCACCTCTGCGGCGCTGTAGACCACCACCGGCACCTGCGCCAGCGCCGGGTCGAGCCGGAACCCGGCGACGACGTCGCGGCCGTGGCCGTCGGGCAGGTCGAGATCCAGCACCAGCACCTGCGGCACCACGGTGCGGCCCTGCCGCAGGGCCTCGGCGGCGGTCGTGGCGTGCACCACCCGGACGCCGTGGCTGCACAGCATGCTCACCAGGACGTCGGCGAGGTCCTGGTCGTCCTCGACCAGCAGGACCTCGCTGGTCTGGTGGTGGTCGTCCAGGGTCAGGGCGACGGTGCCGATCAACCGCTGCTCGCTGACCGGCTTGACCAGCCAGCCGTCGGCGCCCGGCGCCAGGTCGTCGCGGCGACCCGGCGTCAACCCGGAGACGATCACCACCGGGATGTAGCGGGTCCGCTCCGACGCCTTGAGCTCGCGCAGCACCCGCGCACCGTCGGTGCCGGGCATCGCCAGGTCGAGCAGCACGGCCGCCGGGCGCTCCGCGATCGCGACCTCGATCGCCTCGGCCCCGTTGGTCACGCCCAGGGTCCGGTAGCCGTGGGTGCTGAGGATCGCGGTGAAGGTCTCCACCGTCGCGGGGTCGTCGTCGCAGACCAGGATGGTGGGCGCGTCGTGGTTGCGCTCGGAACCCGGGAGACCGCCGGTGTCGGCGAGCCGGGCGGACCGGCTGAGCGCCGGGAGCCTGAACTGGACCACGGTGCCCACGCCGGGCTCGCTCTCCGCCCAGATCCGGCCACCGTGCCGCTCGACGATGCCCTTGCTGATCGCCAGACCCAGGCCGGTGCCGCCCTGTTGCCGCGAGTCCGAGGAGTCGACCTGCTGGAAGCGCTCGAAGACGCGGTCCAGCATGTCCGCCGGGATCCCGCGCCCGTGGTCGCGGACGCTGAAGAGGACTTCCGTCCCCACGGCGCTGGCCTCGACGACGACGGTGGAGCCGGGGTCGGAGAACTTCACCGCGTTGCCCAGCAGGTTGGTCAGCGTCTGCACGACCAGATCCCGGTCGGCGAGCACCTCGCCGGTGCTGCGGCCCACCGCGACGCGCACGCCGGCCGCCTGGGCCAGTCCGGCGATCTCGGCGGCGGAGGCCTCGACCAGCTCCTGGCAGGACCGGGGGAGCAGCTCCATCGGGCGGGTCCCGGACGAGATCCGCTCCAGGTCCAGGATGTCGTTGATCAGCCGGGTCAGACGTTCGCTGCTCTCCAGCGCGATGCCGGCCATCGTCGCGGCTCGCGGGCTCAGCTCGCCCAGCTTCCCTCCGGCGAGCAGGCCCAGCGATCCACGGATCGAGGTGAGCGGCGTCCGGAGCTCGTGGCTGACGATGGAGAGGAACTCGTTCTTCATCCGGTCCACCTCGCGGCGCTGGGTGATGTCGCGGAACACGACCACGGCCCCGCCCACCGCCTCGTCGTTGTCGATCAGTGGGCTGGCAGTGATCTCGACCGGGAACGTGGTTCCGTCCGGACGGGCGTAGGTGTCCTCCTCGGCGTGACTGACCGCTCCGTGCTCGACGGCCTCGGCGACGTAGCAGCCGCGGTACGGGAACGGCTGTCCGGTCTCGGCCGGTGCGTGGAAGAGACCGTGCGCCGACTCGCCGAGCAGCTCGTCGACGGACCGGCCCAGGGCGGCGGCACCGGAGGGGTTGACGAACGTCACCCGGCCGCGCTCGTCGACCCCGTAGATCCCGTCGCCCACCGACGCCAGCAGCACCTCTGTCTGTCGCGCCATCCGGTGCAGGTCGGCGGTCTGCTCCGCGACCCGGAGCTCCAGCCCTCGACGCAGCGCCAGGTTGTCCCGGCTGAGCACGACCTGCCGGGTGCCGGCGGTCACGGAGAGCGCCACCCACAGTGCCGCCTCGACATCGTCCAGGCCGGTGCTCGCCCCGAGCAGCACCTGGGTGAGCACGGCGGCCAGCAGGACCCCGAAGACGAGCACGGTGTCGGCGGTCTCCGACCGGCCCAGTGCGCCCGCGGGCTGCTCGTGGTCGCGTCGGCCGGGGTAGCAGGCGGCGAGGGCGATGAGGACGTAGCCGGTGATCCAGCCGAGATCGTGCAGGGTCCCGAAGGCGAAGGTGTCCTGAGCAACCCGGACGACGTAGAGCAGGTCCGAGACGGCGTACATCAGGAAGCCGGCCGCGACCAGGGCCAGCGAGGGCCGGTCCGGTCCGCCGGTGCGCAGCAGCAGCAGCAGGGCCACGGTGACCAGCAGCACGTCGAGACCCGGGATCACCACGGAGGCGACGGTGCTGGCGTCCTCGGCCCAGGTCGATCCGAGGATCGAGGAGTAGACGAGAACCGCGGCGATGATGACGATGCCGACCCCCATGATGAGGCCGTCGAGCACGAGCAGCAGCAGGTCGACGCCGCGGCGACGGGCGCCGGGGAAGAACAGCAGGCTGGCGATCGAGAGCACGAGCGCCGCCGCGATCGCCAGGTCGCTGACGCTGGTGGTGGCCTCTCCCGGGTCGGCCCCGGAGGCCGCGACGTACAGGTTCCCGGTCAGCGCGAGCAGGCCAGCGGTACTGAGCAGCGCCCAGGAGCGGCGCCGTCGACCCGACGAGATACGGGCTCGCCAGCCGGTGCAGGCCACAGCGGTCGCCCCGGCGAGCAGCAGCCCGAGGCCACCGACCGCCTCACGGGTCGCGAGCGGGGTCCAGGGCAGGAGCAGCACGGCGATCAGTGCGAGCACGAGGGCGGCGACCGGCGCCGCGACGGCGAAGACCCGTCGCTGGGTCGAGTCGGGGTCCGAGAACACCTGCGGACGCTACCAACGGTGGACCAACGCGCGTGGCCGAACAACGGAAGTGCTCCGTGACCGCCTGGGTGCGGCGATCGGCGTGGCAGCACCTAGGCTGGGGCCCTGTGAAGACGTTCGACGAGCTGTGGGCCGAGCTGGCCGAGAAGGCGCGCTCCCGGCCGGAGGGCTCCGGCACGGTGCGACAGCTCGACGCCGGCGTGCATGCGATCGGCAAGAAGCTGGTCGAGGAGGCCGCCGAGTCCTGGATGGCCGCCGAGCACGAGGGCGCCGAGCGGGCCGCGGAGGAGATCAGCCAGCTGCTGTACCACGCCCAGTGCCTGATGCTGGCCACCGGCATCGACCTCGACGACGTCTACGCCCACCTGTGAAGGACTCCCGCATGCCCCTGCTCCGTGTCGCCGTTCCCAACAAGGGGTCGCTGTCGCAGTCGGCCTCCGAGATGCTGCGCGAGTCCGGATACCGCCAGCGTGAGGACAGCAAGCAGCTGACCCTCACCGACGTCGAGAACGGCGTCGAGTTCTTCTACCTGCGCCCACGCGACATCGCGCTGTACGTCGGCGAGGGGACCCTGGACGTCGGGGTCACCGGCCGGGACCTGCTGCGCGACTCCGGTGCGAAGGCGGAGGAGGCCCTCGACCTGGGCTTCGGCCGGAGCCGGTTCCGCTTCGCGGGTCCTCAGGGCGCCTTCACCGACGTCGCCCAGCTGTCCCGGATGCGGATCGCCACGTCGTACGTCGGGGTGGTCCGCTCGTTCCTGGAGGAGCGGGGGATCGAGGCCGAGGTGATCCGCCTCGACGGAGCCGTCGAGACCTCGATCCAGCTCGGCGTCGCGGATGCCATCGCCGACGTCGTCGAGACCGGAAGCACGCTGCGGCAGGCCGGGCTGGAGGTCTTCGGGGACACGATCCTGGAGTCCGAGGCGGTGCTGATCACGCGCAGCGGCAGCGTTCCCGACGGGTTCGAGATCTTCAAGCGTCGGATCGAGGGCGTGCTGGTCGCGCGGGCCTACGTGATGATGGACTACGACATCGGTTCCGAGCATGTCGCGGCCGCGGTGGCGCTGACCCCGGGCATCGAGAGCCCGACGGTCTCCCCGCTGCACAAGGAGGGTTGGGTGGCTGTCCGCGCCATGGTCCCGCGGGCGGGCGCCCAGCGGCTGATGGACCAGCTCTGGCAGATCGGCGCCCGGGGCATCCTGCTCACCGACATCCATGCCTGCCGGCTCTGAACCGGTCCCGGGGCTGCCGCGGACCTGGCGTCCGCTGGGTCCGAGGATCGCCGGCCTCGTGTTCGGCGGCGCGCTGCTGGTGGTGTGTGCCTTCGCCTGGTTCGGCTTCGACGCCGAGACCCGTGCCCGGTTCACGCTGTTCCAACGGGTGACGCTGGTCGGCCTCGGGCTGCTCGCGTTCGGCTGCCTCTACGCCCTGGTCCGCTCCCGGGTCGTCGCGGCGACCACCGGTCTGATCGTCGTCAACGGGTACCGCACCCATCGCTTCGAGTGGGCCGAGGTCGTCGGGGTGCACCTCCCGCCCGGAGCGCCGTGGGTCACCCTGGATCTCGCCGACGGCAACACGGTCGCGGCGATGGGCATCCAGGGGTCCGACGGCGCCCGCGCCAAACAGGCGACGCGTGAGCTGCGGGCGCTGGTCGACCACCCGCCCGCGGGCTGAGGCGACGCCCACCCTCGGTGGTTGAGGAGCTGTGCTCACGGTGGTTGAGGAGCTGTGCTCACGGTGGTTGAGGAGCTGTGCTCACGGTGGTTGAGGAGCGAGCGCCAGCGAGCGTCTCGAAACCCCACCCCTCGGTGGTTGAGGAGCTGTGCTCACGGGGGTTGAGGAGCGAGCGTCTCGAAACCCCCCCCTCGGTGGTTGAGGAGCTGTGCTCACGGTGGTTGAGGAGCGAGCGCCAGCGAGCGTCTCGAAACCCACGCCTCGGTGGTTGAGGAGCTGTGCCCACGGTGGTTGAGGAGCGAGCGCCAGCGAGCGTCTCGAAACCGCCGTTGCCGGGCGCTGCGCGCCCTCCTCCACCACCGTCGAGACGCGTCCCGCGGACACCCGGCGGACACTAGGCTGGCGCGCATGCTTCCCCCCTCCGGCGACCAGTATCGAATCAGTGGCGGCGGGTACACGGCCACCGTGACCGAGAGTGGCGGCGCGCTGCGCGAGCTGCTCCACCACGACCGACCGCTGATCGACGGGTTCGCCGAGGACGCCATGGCCAGCGGTGGCCGGGGCCAGCTGCTGATGCCGTGGCCGAACCGGATCCGGGACGGACGCTACGAGTTCGAGGGCAGCGCCCAGCAGCTGGCGCTGACCGAGCCCTCGCGGCACAACGCCTCGCACGGCCTGGTCCGCTGGGCCGGGTGGAGCGTGGAGGAGCACACCGAGCACTCGGTGTCCTTGCAGTACCGGCTCCCGGCGCAGACCGGCTACCCATGGACCCTCGACCTGCACGTCGTCTACGACCTGTCCGCGAACGGACTCACGGTCACCCAGACGGCGACGAACCAGGCCCCGACAGCGGCGCCGTACGCCTGCGGCGCCCACCCCTATCTCAGGCTGGGAACGGGGCCGGTCGACGGCTGGGAGCTCACCTTGCCGGCGGCGACGCGGGTGCTCACCGACGACGAGCGGCTACTGCCGGTGGGACGTGAGGACGTCTCGGGCACGGCGTACGACTTCCGAGTCGCCCGCCCGGTGCGGGACACGGTGCTCAACCACGCCTTCACCGACCTGGACCGCGACGACGACGGGGTGGCCACCACGACGGTCCGCGACCCGGACACCGGCCGCGGCGTGGCCCTGTGGGTGGATCGTCACCACTCGTGGCTGATGGTCTACAGCGCCGACGACGTCCCGGCGACTGCTCGCCGCTCGCTCGCGGTGGAGCCGATGACGGCGCCGGTGGACGCCTTCAACTCGGGCGAGGACCTGGTGCGACTTGCCCCGGCCGGCGAACCCGGCGACGAGCTGTCGGTCTCCTGGGGCATCCGGCTGCTGGACTGAACTGAGCTGGATGCGCAGCGTTCCTACGGTGGTCGAGGAGGTCGCGCAGCACCCACGGTGGTTGAGGAAGGCGCGCTAGCGCCCACGGTGGTTGAGGAGGGCGCTTCGCGCCCGTCTCGAAACCACCGCGCTGGGAGGTTTCGAGACGCTCGCTGGCGCTCGCTCCTCAACCTCCGTGGTGGCGGCCGGCGGTGGTTGAGGAGGGCGACTCCGCCCACGGTGGTTGAGGAAGGCGCGCTAGCGCCGTCTCGAAACCACCACGCTGGGAGGTTTCGAGACGCTCGCTGGCGCTCGCTCCTCAACCTCCGGGCGAGCTGGCGCTCGCTCCTCAACCTACGCGGGGGTTCGAGACGCTCGCTGGCGCTCGCTCCTCAACCTCCGCAGCTGGCGTCTCGCCTCAGCCGCCTCAGCTGGCGCTCGCTCCTCAACCCCCGTGGTGCCGGCCGGCGGTGGTTGAGGAGGGCGCGCCGCGCCTGTCTCGAAACCCCCGCCAGAACCGCTGGGAACTTTTCGCCGAGGGGTGTTCACCTGGTGGGATACGGGGCCTGTTTCGGGGGGTCGTTGTCGGTGGTCGCGGCTTGACTTGTCCTATGGCCGAAGCGATCACCACCACCCGCCGCAGCGGACACCGCTGCGGGGGTGCTGGCTGCGGCGCGGGAGGACCGACGGGTCGCTGACGCTGCCGAAGCACGCCTGTTGCAGGCCGCCGTCGATTGGGCGGCGATGCACTCGACCGACTCGATCGATGACGCCGCCGCGATCTGGCACCCCTCCTGTGGGGAGCACGGGGTGCCGATCGCCGGGGAGGGTGCGCCGCTGATCGCGGAGTTCTCGGTGGCCGAGTTCGCCGCCGCGGTCGGGCAGTCGACCGACGCGGGGCGCTGCTACCTCGGCGAGGCCGTCGAGCTGCGGTACCGGCTGCCGCGGACGTGGGCGCGGGTCGTGGCCGGGGACCTGGTGGCGTGGAAGGCCCGCCGGATCGCCAAGACCACCATGACCCTCACCATGGAGGCGGCCGCGTTCGTGGACCGGCACGTCGCCGGGGTCGCCGCACCGGATCGGTCCCGCCCAGCTGGACCGGCTGGTCCTGGACGCGGTCGGCTGGTTCATGCCCGCCGAGGCCGAACGCCGCCGGGTAGCCGCCGCAGAGTCCCGCTGTTTCGAGGTCGCCCGCAACCAGGCCGACCTGTCCGGCCTGTCGGGGACCACGCAGGTGTGGGGCACCCTGGACGTCGCGGATGCCCTCGACCTCGACGCCGCCGTCACCGCCGGCGCCGCAGCACTCAAGGACCTCGGCTCGACCGAGTCCCTCGACGTGCGCCGCGCCGCCGCCCTCGGCGTCATCGCCCGCCGACAAGGGACCCTCGACCTCACCGGCACCGAGTCACACCCCGAGTCCGCCTCAGCTGGTCGGAAGACCGGGCGTGAGGTGGTGCTGTACGTCCACCTCTCCGAGGCCGCGCTGACCGGTGAGGCCGGGGTCGGCCGGTGTGAGAACACGAGGATGCCGGTCACCACCGGCCAGATCCGCGACTGGTGCTCCGTGCCCGACACCACGAAGATCACCGTGAAGCCGGTCATCGACCTCAACGACCACGTCCACGTCGATGCCTACGAGGTCCCCGACCGGATCGCCGAAGCAGCAGCCCTGGTCGACCACACCTGTGTCTTCCCCTGGTGCACCCGACCAGCCCGGAAGTGCGACTGCGACCACTGCGTCCCCCACGGCGCCGGCGGAGCCACCTGCACCCACAACATCGCGCCCCTGTGCCGACGGCACCACCGGCTCAAGACCCACGGCGGCTGGCGGTACACGGTGATCGAGCGCGGCAGCTACCACTGGACCAGCCCCCAGCGCTACACCTACCTCCGCGACCACGACGGCACCCGCGATGTCACCCCCGACCAGCCGACCGGACCCGGTCCAGCCGAGCACCGACGACCCTGACCGCCCCACACCCCGCCCCGGCGGGGCCAGCGGCATGCCCGGGGCCACCGTCAGAAGCCGTAGGTGTCGCGGACGACCTTCCAGTACCGCTCGCCCAGGTCGCGCTGTCGCTGCGGGCCGGCGCTGAGCTTGTCGGGCAGCGGCTTCTGGCAGGAGTTACCGGCACAGTTCCGCAGCTTCCACCAGACGTTCTCCAGCCTGCGCCGGTCGTTGCGGTAGCGCGGGTCGCCGTACAGGTTGATGTTCTGCAGTGGGTCTCGCTTGAGGTCGTACAGCTCGTGCTGCCCGGAGCGGTTGCGCAGCAGCGAGAACCTCGCGGTGCGCACCCCGATGGCGGTGCGGATGTCGGTGAAGCCGGGCTCCTGGCGGTCGTATCCCTCGGTGTGGGTGGCCTCGGTGAGCACCGGCACCGTCCACCCCTGATCGCCGCGGAGCATCGTCGGCCGACGGCTGGTGCCGTCTGCACGCCGCGGCGCCTTGGCCTTGCCGAAGTCGAGGATCGTCGCCGCCAGGTCCACCGTGGTGATCGGGTCGTAGCGCTTGGCGCCGGACCGCATCCCCGGCCCGGTGACCACGAACGGCACCCGCAGCGACGGCTCGTGGGCGCGCACCTTGCCGCTGCGACGGCGGTGCTCCCCGAGGTAGTAGCCGTTGTCGGAGGTGAACATGAACACCGTGTTCGACCACTCGCCGCGCTTCTTGAGATCCCGGATCAGCCGGGCCACCTGCTGGTCCATCACGAAGATCGACTCCGCGCGCTGCCGGGTCATCTCCCGCATCGCCAGCCGCTCCCGGGCGTTCGGCTCGGGGTAGCGCGAGAGGTACCGCGGCTTGTCCCCGATGTGCCGCTCGCTGGGGCCGCCGCCGCGGGGCATCCCCGAGCTTCGGGTGATCACGCGGTCGAACTTGCCGCGCACCCCCGGCGGGCGCGCCGGGGTCCGGAAGTCGTGCCGGTAGCCCTTGTCGTCGACCAGGGAGGTGGGCGGGTCGTCGGCCTCGTTGGGCCCACCGAAGTGCGGGGCGACGTAGTTGACGTACATGAAGAACGGCTTGGAACCGCGACTGAACCTGCGGGACATGTCGAGCGAGAAGTCACCGATCACGTAGCTCTGGTAGCGACCCTTGTACTTGTTGTCGACCTTCCCGTTCACCAGGAACGGGGTGTCCATGTAGTCGTACGTGCTGCCGTGGATCGAGCGGACCGGAGGATTGTCGAGCGCCCCGCGCCAGTCGTCCCACCCGCGCGGCACGTACTTCCAGGACGGGCGGCCGCTGACCTTGCTGCGGTCCTGGCCGTACCGGTTGAGGTACTTGCCGATGAACCCGGTGCGGTAGCCGGCGCCCCGCAGCGACGTCGCCAGCGTCTTGGAGTCGTCGAAGGAGCCGTACCCGAACGGGCGCTCGTGCCAGTAGACGTGGTGGTTGTGCGCGAACTGCCCGGTGAGGAAGGACGCCCGGGCCGGGCAGCACAGCGGGTACGGCGCGAAGCTGTTCTCGAACGTCAGGCCGCGCTTCCCGATCAGCTGGCGGATCGCCGGCGCCCAGCGCAGGTCGTCCGCGCGCATGTCGTCGGCCATCACCATCACGATGTTCGGCTTGCTCGTCGCGGCCGCGGCCGTGCCCGGGGCAGCCGCGACGGTGTCCGCGCCCGGCACCAGGCCCAGCTGGGGGGCACCCGGGAGCGCCGGGGCGAGCAGCAGCGTCAGCGACACCGCCGCGGCCGGCAGCAGGACCGAGAGGCGGCGACGGGAGCCGCGGGCGTTGCGCACGCGCCCACCCTAGGGGAACTTTACTTTGACGTCGCGTCACCGACGCGCGGCATCCCACCCGACATCTGGACCGGGGGCGCACCCCCGGTGCCGTCCACCACCAGGTCCGCCCGCTCCCGGGTCCGGTGCTCGGCGAAGAGGCGGTGCTCCGCGGCAGCCCACCGGCGCCAGTGCGGCGCGAACGACTCACCGTCGCGGTCCACCCCGCGCCGCAACCGCAGGTCGTGCGGCGCCTCCACCCAGACCAGCACCGTGACCAGGTCGGCGTGCGGGAGAGACCCGGACCCGACCCCCTCCAGCACCAGCAACGGGGTCGGAGCCACGGCGACGGTCTCGGCGAACCGCCCCGCATCCCAGTCGTAGCGGCGGTAGCGACCGGGGCGGCCCTGGGCCAGCGGCCGCAGGAGACCATCGAGCTGGTCGCCCACCCGCGCGCAGCCCGTCCCAGCCCTCGTACAGGTCGTCGAGGTGCACCACGGCGGTGCCGGTACGCCGGCCGAGCTCGGCGGCCAGCGTGGTCTTGCCGGAGCCGGCCGGACCGTCGAGGCAGACCAACTGTCCCGACCCCAGCGTGGCCGGGCGGGCGTCGACCAGGTCCAGCACCGTCCCGGCGACCTCCTCGGGGGCGCCGGAGTCGGGTCACGAGATGCCGCGGCGCTTGAGGATCGCCTCGATGTCGGCCATGTCGTCGTCGATGGCGGGCTCGCCCCGGGTCGAGGCGGCCGGCGGCAGCTTCTTCTTGGTCGAGCTCCGACCGCGGACCTCGCCGGGCGGGGCGGAGGCGGCCTCGCCACCGCGGGAGCGGTTCAGCTGCCGGTCCCTCATCATCCCGGTCACCACGAACAGCACCCCGGAGATCCCGGCCAGGACGATCCCCAGCCACACGGTCGGGTTGAAGACCAGCGACGTGGCCCAGTCCCCGACCGCGTCGACGATCCGGGTGAGCATTCGCAGCGTCTGGGTCAGGTAGGCGGCCGGGACCAGCAGCGTCAGCGCCAGCATCCGCAGGCCCGACAGGGTGCCGCGGCGCCGGAACGCGAGCCAGGTCGCCACACCGCCCAGCGCGGTCAGGGTGAGGGCCAGCGCGGCCCAGGTGGCGTCGTCCACCCTTCCAGGGTGGCACATGCGTGGGGAGGCTGTGCGGGTGCGGGGAACCGGGTGCGTGGAACACTGCCCCGGTGAGCAGCAGCACCCCTCCGCCGGACTCCCGGTCGCTGACCGGCACCGCGTTCCCCGGCGACACCGGTGCGGCGGACCCGGCGGTGCGGGCCGCGCTGGCGGCGTACGCCGAGGGCGCCGGCACCTACGTCGAGGGCGTGGCGGCGCTGGCGGGGTCCCGGGTGCTGGTGCCGGTGGTGGCCGTGCTCGGCGAGGTCGAGCAGGACGCGGCCGGGCTGACCCGGGACAAGGACAGCGACATGGCCGCGGTGCTGCTGCGCGGTGCCGACGGACGGTTGGCGCTGTTGGCGTTCTCCGGGCTCGACAGCCTCCTGGCCTGGGACCCGACGGCACGTCCGGTGCCGGTGACCGCCCGTACGGCGGCCCGCTCCGCGCTGCAGGACGGCGCCGCTGCCCTGGTGGTGGACGTGGCCGGACCGGCCCGACTGGTGGTCGAGGGCGAGGACCTCGCGGCGCTGGCGCAGGGGTGGAGCCTGGCCCGGGTGGGCGACCGCACGGCCTGGATTCGGCCGCCCGGTTGAGCATCGGCTAGCATCATGTGTTGACCGATCCGTTCCGGGAGCCCTCACGGGTGACGGGAGCGGATCTGCAAGCGGGGACCAGCAACAGGTGTCTCCCACCCGCATCGATCGCCGTGCCCACCCGGGCACACAGGTCGTCGGGTCCGGTCCCGGGATTCCCGGCCGCGGTGCGCGAGCACCCGGTGGAGGATTCCGCGGTGGACGTCCCTCGTGGGTGTGCGCCTGGTGACTGGCTTCCGCTTGGACAGCGGAAGCCATCGTTGTTTGCGGGACCTCCGGCCGGATGCGGCCCCCGGGTCCGGCAGCCGGCGAGGCCTACGGCCACATTGCCACCAGGAGGACACATCAGCACCGAGCTGCGTATCAACGACCGGATCCGGGTTTCCGAGGTCCGCCTCGTTGGACCCAATGGCGAGACCGTCGGCATCGTGCCGACGGCTGACGCGCTGCGTCTGGCGCAGGAGGCCGACCTCGACCTGGTCGAGGTCGCCCCGACCGCGCGACCCCCGGTCTGCAAGCTCATGGACTACGGGAAGTTCAAGTACGAGAACGCCCAGAAGGCTCGTGAGGCGCGCCGGAACCAGACGAACGTCGTCATCAAGGAGATGAAGCTTCGTCCCAAGATCGACGCGCACGACTACGAGACCAAGAAGGGCCACGTCGTCCGCTTCCTGAAGGCCGGTGACAAGGTCAAGATCACGATCATGTTCCGCGGCCGCGAGCAGCACCGCCCCGAGCTGGGCTTCCGGCTGCTGCAGCGGCTCGCCGAGGACGTCACCGAGCTGGGCTTCGTCGAGTCGTCGCCCAAGCAGGACGGTCGCAACATGATCATGGTGCTGGGCCCGCACAAGAAGAAGGCCGAGGCCAAGACCGAGATGAAGGCCGCCAAGGCCTCCGCCGCCGCCGAGCGGGCTGCCGAGGAGGCCGAGGAGCGCGCCGAGCGCACCGCGGCCCTCGTCGACCGGCCGGTGGCGCAGAAGAAGGAGCGCGGTCGCTCCGAGAACCTCGATCCCGAGATCGAAGCCTAAGAGAGAGAGACCACAATGCCGAAGAACAAGACCCACTCCGGTGCCGGCAAGCGCTTCCGCGTGACCGGCTCGGGCAAGATCCTTCGCGAGAAGGCCGGCAAGCGCCACAACCTGGAGAAGAAGCCCTCCAAGGTGACGCGCCGGATGACCGGCACGGTCGAGCTCGCCAAGAGCGACGTCAAGCGCGCCAAGAAGATGCTGGGTCTCTGAGTCCGACCCGATCCACGCCCGGCCGTCCGCCGGGCCCCACCCGGGCCCCACCCGGCCAGACCCGACATCAGTCTGAGCCTCAGCAGAGCAAGCTCAGCAGAGCAACAAGGAGTACACAGTGGCACGCGTCAAGCGGGCAGTGAACGCCCACAAGAAGCGCCGTACGACCCTCGAGCGCGCCAGCGGCTACCGCGGCCAGCGCTCGCGTCTGTACCGCAAGGCCAAGGAGCAGGTCACCCACTCCCTGGTCTACAGCTACAACGACCGGCGCAAGAACAAGGGCAACTTCCGCAAGCTGTGGATCCAGCGGATCAACGCCGCCGCCCGCGCGCAGGGGATGACCTACAACCGGTTCATCCAGGGCCTGAACCTGGCCGGCATCGAGGTCGACCGCAAGATCCTCGCCGACCTGGCGGTCAACGACGTCGCCGCGTTCAACGTGCTCGTCGAGGCGGCCCGCGCCGCGCTGCCCGAGGACGTCAACGCCCCCAAGGCCGAGGCCTCGGCCTGAGCCCCGACGAGGCGGGCTTCCTTGCCGTTCCCGACCCACCGACGCCGCTGACGAGCGGCAACACCCGGGTCAAGAACGCGCGGAAGCTCGCCCGTCGCGCATTTCGGGCCGAGCAGCGGCTTGTTCCTGGCCGACGGTCCGAAGGCGGTCGAGGGCGCCCTCGGGGTCCCTGGTTGCGTGGTGGAGGTCTTCGCCACCCCGGCCGCCGCCGAGCAGTACGGCGACCTCACCGCGCGCGCCCCCCGCTGGACGCCGGTCGACGAGCGGGCGCTCGCCTCGCTCAGCGACAGCGTCAACCCCGCCGGCGTCGTCGCGGTGTGCCGATTCCTGGACCGCCCGGTCACCCACGTGCTCGACCCCGACGGGGGTGCCCGCCTGGTCGCGCTGTGTGCCGAGGTGCGCGACCCCGGCAACGCGGGCACGGTGATCCGCTGCGCGGACGCGGCCGGGGCCGACGCCGTGGTGCTCGCCGGGCACTCGGTGGACGCCTACAACCCCAAGACGGTGCGCGCCTCGGTCGGCAGCCTCTTCCACCTGCCCACTCGCGATCGAGCCGGAGGCCGGCGCCGCCGTCGCCGCCGCCCGGCGGGCCGGGCTGCAGGTGCTCGCGGCGGACGGGGCCGGCGAGGTGGACCTGGACCACGCCGAGCGAGCTGCTGCGCCGCCCGACGGCGTGGCTGTTCGGCAACGAGGCCTGGGGACTCCCGGCCGAGCTGGCGGCGCAGGCCGACCACCGGGTCCGGATCCCGATCCACGGCCGCGCCGAGAGCCTCAACCTGTCCACGGCGGCGGCGCTCTGCCTCTACGCCTCCGCCCGGGCACAGCGCCTAGGCTGACCGGCGTGGACGACGCCGCCGCACGCTCCCTGGCCGACGCCCTGCCGGACGGGGTGGTCACGGCCGGTCCGGACGGCCGGGTCACCCTGGTCTCCGCGGTGGCCGCCCGGATGCTCGGCGTGGACGTCGACTCCTGCCTCGGCCGACCGCTCGGAACGGTGCTCGCGCTGCGGGACCAGGACGGCCACCGCTGGTACGACCTCAACCGGCCCTACGACGGGCTGGCCACCCGCACCGCGGTCCCCGAGCAGTCGTGGCTGCTGCCCAACGCCACCGAGGTCCTCGTCGCGGCCCGGATCCACCGCCCCGCGCTGGACCGTCCGGTCTCGCTGATCGCCGTCACCCTGCGCTCTGGACGCGGCCGGGCCCGCCTGGACCGGGAGCGCTCCGACCTCGTCGCCACCGTCGCGCACGAGCTCCGCTCGCCGCTGACCGGGGTGAAGGGGTTCGTCCAGGCGCTGCTCAACCGCTGGGACAAGCTCAACGACGAGCAGAAGAAGCTGATGCTCACCACCGTCAGCGCCGACTCCGACCGGCTGAGCCGGCTGATCGCCGAGCTGCTCGACGTGGCCCGGATCGACACCGGCCGGCTCCAGCTGTACCCGCGACCCTGCGAGGCGGACGTCCTGGTCGGCCGGATCGTGGACTCGGTGCAGGCAGGCACCAGCCGCCCGGTGCAGCTCGAGGTCGCCGACGACCTGCCCCGGATCAGCGCCGACCCGGACAAGTTCACCCAGGTGATGACCAACCTCGTCGAGAACGGGGTCCGCCACGGGGAGGGAACCGTCACCGTGACGATGACGCCGGTCCCGGAGCCGAGCGAGCTCGGCGGCGTACGGATCGTGGTCGAGGACCAGGGGGAGGGCATCCCCGTCGACCTGCGGCGGCGGGTGTTCACCAAGTTCTGGAAGGGCGGCGCCCGCGGCGGGTCCGGTCTGGGGCTGTACATCGTGCACGGGCTGACCCGCGCCCACGGCGGCACCGTCCTCATCGACGACGCCCCTGGCGGCGGCGCCCGGCTCACGCTGACCTGGCCGGCCCGGGACCGGCGCCTGGACTGACGGCCGGACTGACGCTGCGGGCGCGGCCGACCCCGCCGCGAGCCCGACCGCCCCGACCTTCCTAGACTTGCCGGGTTCCTCCCGGTGCCAGAAAGGCAGTCATGTCCGGCCCCAACACCGATTACGACCCCGTCGAGGTCACCCCGCTGCAGGCCGAGGAGGTCGCGGCGGCCGTCGAGGCTGCCCTGGGGGCGATCGCGGCTGCCGGTGACCTTGCCGCGCTGAAGCTGGCCCGGCTCGAGCACGCCGGTGACCGGTCGCCGCTGGCGCTGGCGAACCGGGAGATCGGGGCGCTCCCGCCGCAGGCCCGCAAGGAGGCTGGCCAGCGGGTCGGTCGGGCCCGCGGCCAGGTCAACCAGGCGCTGGCGGCGCGTCAGGCCGACCTGGAGACCGAGCACGAGGCCCGGATGCTGGTCGAGGAGACCGTCGACGTCACGCTGCCGACCGACCGGTCCCCGGTCGGCGCCCGGCACCCGATCACCACCGGGTCGGAGCTGATCGCAGACATCTTCGTGGCGATGGGCTGGGAGGTCGCCGAGGGCCCGGTGATCGAGGCGGAGTGGTTGAACTTCGACGCGCTCAACCTCGGCCCCGACCACCCCGCCCGCACCATGCAGGACACCTTCTGGACTGCCCCCGCCGAGAACGCGATGGTGCTGCGCACCCACACCTCGCCGGTCCAGGCCCGCACCATGCTGAGCCAGCAGCCGCCGATCTACGTCGTCTGCCCGGGCCGGGTCTTCCGCACCGACGAGTACGACGCCACGCACAGCCCGATGTTCCACCAGGTCGAGGGTCTCGCGATCGACGAGGGCCTCACCCTGGCCCACCTCCGGGGGACGCTGGACCACTTCGCCTCCTCGATGTTCGGCGAGGGCATCGTGACCCGGTTCCGCCCGTCGTACTTCCCGTTCACCGAGCCCAGCGCCGAGGTGGACCTGGTCTGCTTCGTCTGCCGCGGGATCGACTCCGCCGCCTGCCGCACCTGCCGGGGCGAGGGCTGGATCGAGTGGGGCGGCTGCGGGATCGTCAACCCGCGGGTGCTGACCGCGTGCGGCGTCGACCCCGAGCGGTACTCGGGCTTCGCCTTCGGGATGGGCCTGGACCGCACGCTGATGTTCCGCCACGGCCTCGAGGACATGCGTGCCCTCTTCGAGGGCGACGTCCGCTTCACCACCGCCTTCGGGAGCGAGCTCTAAGACATGTTGGTCCCTGTTTCCTGGATCCGCGAGTACGTCGACCTGCCCGACGAGCTGTCCGTGGAGGACCTGGCCGCCCGGCTCACCGCGCTCGGCCTCAAGCTCGAGGCGATCGCCCGGCCCGGCCACGACATCACCGGACCGCTCGTCGTCGGCCGGGTCCTCACGATGGAGCCCGAGCCGCAGAAGAACGGCAAGACGATCCACTGGTGCACCGTCGACGTCGGGGACGCCAACGGCACCGGCGAGCCGCAGGGGATCGTCTGCGGCGCCCACAACTTCGCCGTCGGCGACCTGGTCGTCGTGGTGCTGCCCGGGGCGGTGCTGCCCGGGGACTTCGCGATCGCCGCCCGCAAGACCTACGGCCACGTCAGCGCGGGGATGATCTGCTCGGCCCGCGAGCTGGGCCTCGGCGAGGACCACGACGGGATCATCGTGCTGCCCGCCGACGCCGGCGGGCCCGGCGACGATGCGTTCGGCGTGCTGTCCCTGCGCGAGGAGGTGATCGAGTTCGAGATCAACCCGGACCGCGCCTACGCCCTCTCGGTCCGCGGCGTCGCGCGTGAGGCGGCGCTCGGCTTCGACGCGCCGTACCGGGACCCGGCCGACCGGCCGGTCCCCGAGCCCGAGGACCAGCCCGACGACCAGCCCGACAACGAGGGCTACCCCGTCGAGGTCGACGACGCCGAGGGCTGCCCGGTCTTCGCCGCCCGCACCGTCAGCGGCTTCGACCCGTCGGCGCCGACGCCGGACTGGCTGGCCCGTCGGGTGCAGCTCGCCGGGATGCGGCCGATCTCGCTGGCCGTCGACGTCACCAACTACGTGATGCTCGAGCTGGGCCAGCCGATCCACGGGTACGACGGCGACAAGCTGCAGGGCCCGATCCGGGTCCGGCGCGCGAGTCCCGGCGAGCGGCTGACCACCCTGGACGGCGTCGACCGGGAGCTCTCGGTCGAGGACCTGCTCATCACCGACGACTCCGGCCCGATCGGCCTCGCCGGGGTGATGGGCGGCCGGACGACCGAGCTGTCCGAGACCACCACCCGCGTGGTCGTCGAGGCCGCGCACTTCGCCCCCGTCTCGATCTTCCGCACCCAGCGTCGGCACAAGCTGGGTTCGGAGGCATCCAAGCGTTTCGAGCGTGGCGTCGACCCGCGGCTGCCCGCGGTCGCCGCGGACCGGGTCGCCGAGCTGCTGACCCGGTACGGCGGCGGGGTCGTCGAGCCGGGCGCCACCCTGGTCGGCACCGCGCCGGCCGAGCCGGAGATCCGGATGGCCCGCGACCTGCCGGCCCGGGTGACCGGGATGCCGATCGACGCCGACACGACCGTGCGGAACCTCGAGGCCGTGGGCTGCTCGCTGCGCCACGAGGGTGACCTGCTGGTGGCCACCCCGCCACCCTGGCGCCCCGACCTCACCGACCCCTACGACCTGGTCGAGGAGGTCGCCCGGATCGTGGGGTACGACGCCGTACCGTCGGTGCTGCCGCGCGACGCGGTCGGCCGCGGCCTGTCGCGTCGCCAACGCCTGCGCCGCCGGGTCGGACGCACCCTGGCCGGGGCCGGCCTGGTGGAGGTGGTCAGCTTCCCGTTCGTCGGTCCGGCCACCTTCGACGCCCTCGAGCTGCCTGCCGACGACCCGCGGCGGCACACCGTGGGGTTGGCGAACCCGCTCTCGACCGAGGAGCCGTCGTACACCACCACGCTGCTGCCCGGCCTGCTCAAGGCCGCGGCGCGCAACGTCGGTCGCGGGGCGGCCGGCGTGTCCCTGTTCGAGACCGGCACGGTGGCCTTCCCCGTCGACCGTGGCCCGGCCCCGATCTTCGGCGTCCACCGGCGGCCCACCGACGCGGAGCTGGCCGGCCTGCTGGCGAGCCTGCCCGAGCAGCCGCTGCACCTGGGGGTGGTGCTGGCGGGTGAGCGTGAGCGCGCGGGCTGGTGGGGCCCGGGTCGCGACGCCGGCTGGTCCGATGCGATCGGGCTCGCTCGGCGGCTCGCCGACGAGCTCGGCGTCACCTTGGCGGTGACGCCGGCCACCCGGATGCCCTGGCACCCCGGCCGGTGCGCAGAGCTGGCGCTCAGCGGGGCCGACGGGTCGGTGGTCCTGGGACACGCCGGGGAGCTGCACCCGCGGGTGGTCGCCCGGCTGGGCCTGCCGCCGCGCAGCGCCGCGGTGGAGCTGGACCTGGACCTGCTCCTGCAGCATGCCGCCGCCGTGGTGCCGGGACCGGAGTTCTCCAGCTACCCGGTGGCCAAGGAGGACGTGGCGCTGGTGGTGCCCGAGGACGTCGCGGTGGCTCGCGTCGAGGCCGCGCTGCGCGAGGGAGCCGGGGAGCTGCTGGAGTCGCTGCGGCTCTTCGACCTCTACACCGGGGACCAGGTGCCGGCCGGGCACCGGTCGTTGGCGTTCGCGCTGCGGTTCCGGGCGCCGGACCGGACCCTGACCGAGCAGGAGACCGGCGCCGCCCGGGACGCCGCGGTCGCGGTGGCGGCCGAGCGCACCGGGGCGGTTCAGCGCAGCTGACGGCGTCCCGGCTCAGTTGAGGGGTTGCTCGACCAGGGCCGCATAGACCGCACGGTCGGGACGTGTCATGGGTGCCACCGTAGGGGCCGCGGTCGCCGCTGCGCACCGGGTTCGACCCGTGTCGCATGACCATGCAGATCGATGTATAGTCATGCACATGACCAGGACACGAGTCGCCGTCGCCGGCGCGAGCGGGTACGCCGGGGGAGAGGTCCTCCGGCTGCTGCTCGCCCATCCCCAGGTGGAGATCGGGGCGCTGACCGGCGCCTCCAACGCCGGTGAGCTGCTGAGCACCCTCCAGCCGCACCTGGTGCCGCTGGCCGACCGGGTGCTGGAGCCGACCAGCACCGAGACGCTCGCCGGCCACGACGTGGTCTTCCTGGCGCTGCCGCACGGTCAGTCCGGTGAGATCGCCGCCCGACTGGGCGAGCAGGACCCGAGCTGCGTGGTGATCGACTGCGGAGCCGACTTCCGGCTCGTCGACCCCGCGATGTGGGAGAAGTTCTACGGCGGCACCCACGCCGGCACCTGGCCCTACGGCCTGCCGGAGCTGCCCGGTCGACGCGAGGAGCTGGCCGGCGCGACCCGGATCGCGGTGCCCGGCTGCTACCCGACCGTGTCCACCCTCGCCCTGGCGCCGGCGATCTCCGCCGGCCTCGTGGAGCCCGAGGTGGTCGTGGTGGCCGCCTCCGGGCTCAGCGGCGCGGGCAAGTCGGCCAAGACCCATCTGCTGGCCAGCGAGGTGATGGGCAACGCCAGCGCCTACGGCGTCGGCGGCGTCCACCGGCACACCCCCGAGATCATCCAGAACCTCTCGGGTCTCGCCGCGGAGGGTGCGGTCTCGGTCAGCTTCACCCCGCTGCTGGTGCCGATGCCGCGCGGCATCCTCGCCACCTGCTCGGCGAAGGTCCGCGAGGGCGTCACCGCCGCGGACGTCCGGGACGCCTACGTCACGGCGTACGCCGAGGAGCCCTTCGTGCACGTGCTCGCCGAGGGCCAGTGGCCGCAGACCAAGTCGGTGCACGGCTCCAACGCCGTGCACCTCCAGGTCACCGTGGACACCGACGCGGGCCGGCTGATCGCGGTCGGTGCGGTCGACAACCTGGCCAAGGGCACCGGGGGAGCCGCGGTGCAGTGCATGAACCTCGCGCTCGGCCTGGACGAGGGCCTCGGCCTGAGCAGCGTGGGGGTGGCGCCGTGAAGCTCGCCCGCTACCCCGAGACGCTGGCGGTGCTGCGCCTGGCGCCCGGCACCGACGTGCCGGACTGGGCGGAGTCCTCCTCGATCTTCTCGGTGACCGCGACCGCCACCGAGACCTCGGTGGTGTGCGCGGCGCGCAACGTGCCGACCAAGATCCGGCACCAGAAGCCGTTCACCGCCTTCGAGGTCGAGGGGCCGCTGGACTTCGCGCTCACCGGCATCCTCGCCGAGCTGCTGGCGCCGCTGGCCGCGGCCGGGATCAGCGTCTTCACCCTGTCCACCTTCGACACCGACTGGATCCTCGTTCCCACCGGCGAGGCCGACCGGGCCGCCGAGGAGTGGACCGGTGCCGGCCACGACGTGGTCAGTGCCGTCCCCGCCGTACCGAAGAGGAGCAGGAAGTGAGCACCACCGCCCCCGCCGGCTTCCGCGCCGCCGGCGTCACCGCCGGCCTCAAGACCTCCGGCGGCAAGGACGTCGCGCTCGTCGTGAACGACGGGCCGAGGTTCGACTCCGCCAGCGTCTTCACCGCGAACCGCTGCAAGGCCAACCCGATCCTGTGGAGCCAGGAGGTGGTCAAGGACGGCGTGGTCCGGGCGGTCGTGCTGAACTCCGGCGGCGCCAACTGCTACACCGGACCCGAGGGCTTCCAGACCACCCACGCGGTCGCCGAACGGGTCGGGGAGCACCTCGGCATCGGCGCCGTTGACGTGGTCGTCTGCTCGACCGGGCTGATCGGCCTGACCAACGACCGCGACCAGGTGCTGGCCGGCGTCGACGCGGCGTACGCCGGGCTCGCCGACGACGGTGGCGACGACGCGGCCCACGCGATCATGACCACCGACTCGGTGAGCAAGCAGGTCGTCGTCGAGGGAGCCGGCTGGTCGATCGGCGGGATGGCCAAGGGCGCCGGCATGCTCGCCCCGCAGCTGGCGACGATGCTGGTGGTGCTGACCACCGACGCCGTCGTCGCGGCGGGCGAGCTGGACCAGGCGCTGCGTGCCGCCACCCGGGTCAGCTTCGACCGGCTCGACTCCGACGGCTGCATGTCGACCAACGACACCGTCACGGTGATGGCCAGCGGCGCCAGCGGCATCACGCCGTCCCTGCCGGACTTCACCGAGGCGCTCACCCGGGCCTGCACGGACCTGGCGATGCAGCTGCTCCGGGACGCCGAGGGGGCGGACCACGAGATCGCGATCACCACCCTCCACGCCGCCACCGAGGACGACGCGGTCGAGGTCGCACGCAGCGTGGCCCGCAGCAACCTGTTCAAGGCCGCGATCTTCGGCAACGACCCGAACTGGGGCAGGGTGCTGGCCAGCATCGGCACCACCGACGCCGCCTTCGACCCGGCCGACCTCGACGTCGCGATGAACGGCGTCTGGGTCTGCCGCAGCTCCACCCCGCACGAGGACCCGACGCGAGTCGACCTGAAACCCCGCGAGGTGAGCGTGACGATCGACCTCAAGGCCGGCTCCGAGCGAGCCACGGTCTGGACCAACGACCTCACGCACGCCTACGTCCACGAGAACAGCGCGTACTCCTCATGATCCACTACGAGAGCCACCAGCCCGCTCCCGCCGACCCCGGCAAGGCACGCACCCTCGCGGCCGCGCTGCCGTGGCTCAAGCGCTACCACGGCCAGATCGTGGTGGTGAAGTACGGCGGCAACGCGATGACCGACGACACCCTCAAGCGGGCGTTCGCCGAGGACATCGCCTTCCTCCGGTTCGCCGGCTTCAAGCCGGTCGTCGTGCACGGCGGCGGGCCGCAGATCTCCACGATGCTCGACAAGCTCGGGATCAAGTCGGAGTTCCGCGGCGGCCTGCGGGTGACCACCCCGGAGGCGATGGACGTGGTCCGGATGGTGCTGGTCGGCAAGGTGCAGCGCGAGCTGGTCGGGCTGATCAACGAGCACGGCCCGCTCGCGGTCGGGCTCTCCGGCGAGGACGCCGGCCTGTTCACCGCCAAGGCGACCAACACCATCGTCGACGGCGAGGAGGTGGACCTCGGCCTGGTCGGCGAGGTCGACTCGGTGCGCCCGGAGGCGGTGCTCGACCTGATCGAGGCCGGCCGGATCCCGGTCGTGTCCAGCGTCGCGCCGGACGCTGCGGGACAGGTGCACAACGTCAACGCCGACACCGCCGCCTCGGCCCTGGCGATCGCGCTGGGCGCGGTGAAGCTGCTGGTGCTCACCGACGTCGAGGGGCTCTACCGGGACTGGCCGGACTCCGACGACGTCATCTTCGAGATCAGCCCCGAGGCGCTCGAGGAGCTGATGCCGAGCCTGGCCAGCGGAATGGTGCCGAAGATGGCGGCCTGCCTGCGACGCGGTCCGCGGCGGGGTCGCCCCGGGCGACCGTGGTCGACGGCCGTGAGATCCACGCGGTGCTGCTCGAGCTCTTCACCGACGAGGGCGTCGGCACCCAGGTGCTGCCCGGGGTCGAGACGAAGACCCGCCGCGCCCAGGAGAGGCACCCAGCAGAGCGTCGAAGGGCACCAGTGAGCGCCGGCACCTGGGGCGAGCGGTACGCCGCCTCGCTGATGAACACGTTCGGTCCGCCGAAGCTGACCCTGGCCCGCGGCGAGGGCCCCGCGCGTCTGGGACACCGACGGCAAGGTCTACCTCGACCTGCTGGGCGGCATCGCCGTCAACGCGCTCGGCCACGCCCACCCGGCGCTGGTCGAGGCGGTCGGCCGACCAGCTGAGCACGCTCGGCCACATCTCCAACTTCTTCACCAGCGCCGGGCAGGTCGAGCTGGCCGAGGCCCTGCTGGAGCGGCTCGGCAGCCCCGGCAAGGTCTTCTTCGCCAACTCCGGCGCGGAGGCCAACGAGGCCGCCTTCAAGCTGACCCGGCGGACCGGGCGCACCGAGGTGGTCGCCGCCGCCGGCGGCTTCCACGGGCGGACGATGGGGGCGCTGGCCCTCACCTCCAAGGAGGCCTACCGGACCCCGTTCGAGCCGCTGCCTGGTGACGTCACCTTCGTCGAGTACGGCGATGCCGACGCGCTGGCCGCCGCCGTCACCGAGCGGACCGCCGCGATCCTGCTCGAGCCGATCCAGGGTGAGGCCGGGGTGATCGTGCCGCCGGCCGGCTACCTCCCGGCGGCCCGGCGGATCGCCGACGAGCACGGCGCGCTGCTCTGGCTGGACGAGGTGCAGACCGGGATCGGCCGCACCGGTCGCTGGTTCGCCACCACACCCCGACCAGGTCACCGCCGACGGCCCCGTGGTGCCGGACGTGGTGACGCTGGCCAAGGGACTCGGTGGCGGGATCCCGATCGGCGCCTGCATCGGTGTCGGCGCCGCCGGCGACCTGCTGGAGCCCGGCAACCACGGCACCACCTTCGGTGGCAACCCGGTGGCCTGCGCCGCCGCGCTGGCCGTGATCGCCACCCTGGAGTCCGAGCAGCTCCTGGAGCGGGCCACCGCCGTCGGCGAGCAGCTCCGCACCGGTCTGTCGGCCGACCGTCGGGTCACCGAGGTGCGGGGCGAGGGGTTGCTGATCGGCCTGGACCTGGTCGCGCGATGCCTCGGCCGCCGTGGTGGCCGCGGCCCTGGAGGCGGGGTTCATCATCAACAACCCCACGCCGTCGGCGATCCGGCTGGCCCCGCCGCTGGTGCTCACCGACGAGGACGCCGAGGAGCTCCTCGCCGCATGGCCGAGGATCCTCGACGCCGGCATGGGCACCGGGCCGGCCGAGGCGGCCCGGTGACCGCGCCGCTGCGCCACCTGCTGCGCGACGACGACCTCACCCCGGCCGAGCAGGCGGCGGTGCTGGACCGCGCCGCGGCGATGAAGGCCTCGCCGTTCGCCGACCAGCCGCTGTCCGGCCCGCGTTCGGTGGCGATGATCTTCGACAAGCCGACGCTGCGGACCCAGTCCTCGTTCGCCGCCGGGATCGCCGAGCTCGGCGGCTTCCCGATGCTCGTCGACGGCACCCTCGCCGGCATCGGCCACCGGGAGTCCGTCGAGGACGTCGCCCGGGTGCTGGGCAGGCAGGTCAGCGCGATCGTCTGGCGGACCTTCACCCAGCGTGCCCTGGAGACGATGGCCGCCCATGCCGGGGTTCCGGTGGTCAACGCCCTCACCGACGACTTCCACCCCTGCCAGCTGCTGGCCGACCTGCTCACCGTGCGCGAGCACCGCGGCCGGCTCGCCGGCCTCACCGCGACCTTCCTCGGCGACGGCGCCTGCAACATGGGCAACTCCTGGCTGCTGGCCGGGGCGTCGGCCGGGATGCACGTCCGGATCAGCGCTCCGCAGGGGTACCGGCCGTCGGCGGAGATGTTCGAGCGTGCCGCCGCGATCGCGGCGGGCACCGGCGGTTCGGTGTCCGCGGTGACCGACCCGGTGACCGCGGTCGCCGGGGCCGACGTCGTGGTCACCGACACCTGGATCTCGATGGGCAAGGAGGCCGAGGCCGAGGCCCGGGCCGCGCGGCTGGCGCCGTACTCGCTCACCGAGGAGCTGCTCGGTCATGCACAGCCGGACGCCGTCGTGCTGCACTGCCTGCCGGCCTACCGGGGCCACGAGATCGCGGCGGCCGTGCTGGACGGACCGCAGAGCGTGGTCTGGGACGAGGCGGAGAACCGGCGCCACGTCCAGAAGGCGGTGCTGGCGTTCCTGCTGGCGGGCTTGGGCGAGGAGGACCGGCGATGACCGAGTCCGCACTGCGCCCGACCACCAAGAACGCCCGGCACCAGCGGATCGTGGAGCTGGTCACCCACCACGAGGTGCACTCGCAGACCGAGCTGGCCGACCTGCTGGCCGAGAGCGGGGTCCGGGTCACCCAGGCCACCTTGTCCCGGGACCTCGTCGAGCTCGACGCGGTCAAGGTGCGGGCCCGCAGCGGCGGTCTCGTCTACGCCGTCCCGGCCGAGGGCGGCGACCGGCGCCCGATGGCACCGCAGGAGACCGCGGCCGCCCAGACCCGGCTCTCCCGGCTCTGCGGCGAGCTGCTGGTCTCCGCCGACGCCAGCGCCAACCTGGTGGTGCTGCGCACCCCGCCCGGAGCCGCGCAGTACCTGGCCTCCGCGTTCGACCGTGCCGAGGTCGGTGACATCCTCGGCACCATCGCCGGGGACGACACCGTGCTCGTCATCGGCCGCGACCCCCGCGGCGGCGACGAGCTGGCCCGACGATTCCTGGCGCTGGCCGACACCCCTCCCTCCTGACATCCGATCCACGTCCGAGCAGCAAAGGAACCCATCCGTGAGCAAGGTCCTCACCTCCCTGCCCGTCGGCGAACGCGTCGGCATCGCCTTCTCCGGCGGCCTGGACACCTCCGTCGCCGTCGCCTGGATGCGGGAGAAGGGTGCCGTGCCCTGCACCTACACCGCCGACATCGGCCAGTACGACGAGCGCGACATCGACGGCGTGCCCGCCCGGGCACTGGCCTACGGCGCCGAGATCTCCCGGGCCGTGGACTGCCGCCGCGAGCTGGTCGAGGAGGGCTTCGCCGCGCTGGCGTGCGGGGCGTTCCACATCCGCTCCGGAAGCCGTGCCTACTTCAACACCACCCCGCTGGGCCGCGCGGTGACCGGGACGATGCTGGTCCGCGCGATGCACGCCGACGGGGTCGACATCTGGGGCGACGGATCCACCTTCAAGGGCAACGACATCGAGCGGTTCTACCGCTACGGGCTGCTGGCCAACCCGGCGCTGCGGATCTACAAGCCGTGGCTGGACGCCGACTTCGTCCGCGAGCTCGGCGGACGCACCGAGATGAGCCAGTGGCTCGTCGAGCGCGATCTGCCCTACCGCGACAGCCAGGAGAAGGCGTACAGCACCGACGCCAACATCTGGGGCGCCACCCACGAGGCGAAGACGCTGGAGCACCTCGACGTCTCGCTGGAGACCGTGGAGCCGATCATGGGCGTGAAGTTCTGGGACCCGGCGGTCGAGATCGCCGCCGAGGACGTCACCCTCGGCTTCGAGAACGGCCGGCCCGTCTCGATCGACGGCGTGCGGTACGACGACCCCGTCGCGCTGGTCGACGAGGTCAACGCGATCGGCGGTCGGCACGGACTCGGGATGTCGGACCAGATCGAGAACCGGATCATCGAGGCGAAGTCCCGCGGGATCTACGAGGCGCCGGGGATGGCGCTGCTGTGGATCGCCTACGAGCGGCTGCTCAACGCCGTCCACAACGAGGACACCGTCGCGACGTACCACGCCGAGGGCCGGCGTCTGGGGGTGCTGCTCTACCAGGGTCGGTGGCTGGACCCGCAGGCGCTGATGCTGCGTGAGCCGCTGCTGCGCTGGGTGGCGTCGCTGGTCACCGGCGAGGTGACGATCCGGCTGCGTCGCGGCGAGGACTACACGATCCTGGCCACCTCCGGTCAGCACTTCTCCTACCACCCGGACAAGCTGTCGATGGAGCGCACCGACAACGCCGCGTTCGGTCCGCACGACCGGATCGGCCAGCTGACCATGCGCAACCTGGACATCGCCGACTCCCGCGACAAGCTGGAGGCGTACGCCGCGCAGCCGCTGGACCAGGGCCAGGTGCTGGTGGAGAACGGCACCCTGTACGGCGAGATCGAGCCCGGCGGGTACGACCGGATCGCCCAGAACCCGGCCGCCGAGGGCGACGCCGGCGACGCGGCTCTCGACGCCGCGGCGATGGAGTTCGGGACCGACTGATGGCCGGCGACACGACCAGCGGCGCCACCAACACCGGCAAGCTGTGGGGCGGCCGGTTCGCCGGCGGACCGTCGCCGGAGCTGGAGGCGCTCTCGGTCTCCACCCACTTCGACTGGCGGCTCACGCCGTACGACCTGGCCGGTTCGCGGGCGCACGCCGACGCGCTGCACCGGGCCGGGCTGCTCTCGGACGACGACCTCGCCGAGCTGCAGCGCGGGCTCGCGGTGCTGGGGGAGCGGTACGCCGCGGGCGAGCTGCACCCCGACCCGGGCGACGAGGACGTGCACGGTGCGCTGGAGCGGCTGCTGCTGCTCGAGGTCGGCCCCGAGGTGGGTGGCCGGATCCGGGCGGGCCGAAGCCGCAACGACCAGATCGCCACCCTGTTCAAGGTCTTCCTGCGCGACCACGGTCGGGTCGTCCTCTCCCAGGTGCTCGACCTGGTGGAGGCGCTGGCCGGTCAGGCCCGCGACCACCTCGACGTGATCATGCCGGGGCGGACCCACCTCCAGCACGCGCAGCCGGTGCTGCTGTCCCACCACCTGCTCGCCCACGCGTGGCCGCTGCTGCGCGACGTCCAGCGACTGCTCGACTGGGACGCCCGGGTGGCCGCGGACTCGCCGTACGGCTCGGGCGCGCTGGCGGGATCCAGCCTCGGTCTGGACCCCGAGCAGGTCGCCGCGGACCTCGGCTTCACCGGCTCGACTGCGAACTCCATCGACGGCACCGCGGCGCGGGACTTCGTGGCCGAGTTCGCGTTCGTCGCCGCCCAGATCGGCATCGACCTCAGCCGGCTGGCCGAGGAGGTCATCCTCTGGTCGACCGCCGAGTTCGGATTCGTCACGCTGCACGACTCGTGGTCGACCGGGTCGAGCATCATGCCGCAGAAGAAGAACCCGGACATCGCCGAGCTGGCCCGCGGCAAGTCCGGACGCCTGATCGGGAACCTCACCGGCCTGCTGGCCACGCTCAAGGCCCTGCCGCTGGCGTACAACCGGGACCTCCAGGAGGACAAGGAGCCCGTCATGGACTCGGTGGACACCCTCGAGGTGCTGTTGCCGGCGGTGACCGGGATGGTCGCGACGCTCACCTTCCACGGAGCCCGGATGGCCGAGCTCGCCCCCCGGGGGTTCTCCCTGGCCACCGACATCGCCGAGTGGCTGGTGCGTGAGGGGGTGCCGTTCCGGGTCGCACACGAGCTGGCCGGCGCCTGCGTGCGTCGTTGCGAGGAGCTGGGGATCGAGCTGCACGAGCTCAGCGACGGGCAGTTCGCCGAGCTCTCACCGCTGCTCCGGCCCGAGGTGCGCGTGGTGCTCACCATCGAGGGCTCGGTGGCCTCGCGGACCGGCCGGGGCGGGACCGCGCCGGTCCGGGTGCGCGAGCAGCTCGACGAGCTGCTGGCGGTGGTCGGCCGGCTGCGGGACCGATCGGGTGCACCGCACCGTGGCCCGGCGGGATGAGCCCGGAGCGGTTGGCGAGCCGCTGACCGCGACGCTCGCCGGCACCGCCCCCGAGGTCGCCCCGCGGCTGCTCGGCTGGACGCTGCGACACCGCACCCCCGACGGGGTGGTCGAGGTCCGGCTCACCGAGGTCGAGGCGTACGCCGGCACCTCGGACCCAGCCAGCCACGCCTTCCGCGGCCCGACCCCCCGCAATGCGGTGATGTTCGGCCCCGCGGGTCGGTTGTACGTCTACCTCTCCTACGGCACGCACTGGTGCGCGAACGTGGTGACCGGCCCCGACGGTGAGGCTGCTGCGGTGCTGCTTCGGGCCGGCGAGGTCACCTTCGGCGCGGAGCTCGCCCGAGCCCGGCGCGGGGAGCGCACCCCGGACCGATCCCTGGCGCGTGGCCCGGGGTGCCTGGGACAGGCCCTGGGTCTCACCGGTGGCCACACCGGGACAGACCTGCTGACCGGTGGCGACCTGTCGCTGCGAGCGGGGCGTCCGGTCGCAACGCAACGGGTGCGCCGCGGTCCCCGGGTCGGGGTGAGCCGCGCTGCCGACGTCGGCTGGCGGTACTGGATCGACGGGGACCCGACGGTGAGCGCCTACCGCCGGTCCGCGGGCGCGCCGCCTGCGGGGCAGCGGTGACCCCCCGGTTTGGAGGCGGCAGGACCCGCTGGTAACGTTCTCTTCTGCCGCGGCAAGCGGCTCCCCCTCCGGCCTCACGGCCAACCTGGCGGGGGAGCGGTGTGCCCGGAATCGGTCTGTCACAGCAAGGTCAGCCCCGAGTTGACGCAGCGAGCACGGACGGGTAAGTTTCTGCAGGTTGCCCCGACGCCGGTCTGATAGCCGGCAGCGGTGTGCGTCTGATTCTTGAGAACTCAACAGTGTGTCATAGTCGATGAATTAGTTTCATGCCCTGTCTTTCATGGTTGATGGCCTTCTTTTTTGGGGGTTGTTGGTTGTGGGGATGGTTTCTTTGGTAAGATAACGGATTCTGGCAATTTTTTTGTCAGGGTTTGTCTCTTGCCGGGATGTTGGCTCTTCTTTTCTCGTCACTGATCGTTTGGTTGGTGGTGGGGTTTTGTTTTCAATGGAGAGTTTGATCCTGGCTCAGGACGAACGCTGGCGGCGTGCTTAACACATGCAAGTCGAGCGGTAAGGCTCCTTTGGGGGTACACGAGCGGCGAACGGGTGAGTAACACGTGAGTAATCTGCCCTCCACTTTGGGATAAGCCTCGGAAACGGGGTCTAATACCGGATATGACCTGCGCCTGCATGGGTGTGGGTGGAAAGTTTTTTCGGTGGGGGATGTGCTCGCGGCCTATCAGCTTGTTGGTGGGGTAATGGCCTACCAAGGCTTCGACGGGTAGCCGGCCTGAGAGGGTGACCGGCCACACTGGGACTGAGACACGGCCCAGACTCCTACGGGAGGCAGCAGTGGGGAATATTGGACAATGGGCGGAAGCCTGATCCAGCAACGCCGCGTGAGGGATGACGGCCTTCGGGTTGTAAACCTCTTTCAGTACCGACGAAGCGCCGATGAGGTGGTGACGGTAGGTACAGAAGAAGGACCGGCCAACTACGTGCCAGCAGCCGCGGTAATACGTAGGGTCCGAGCGTTGTCCGGAATTATTGGGCGTAAAGGGCTCGTAGGCGGTTTGTCGCGTCGGGAGTGAAAACACTGGGCTTAACTCAGTGCTTGCTTTCGATACGGGCAGACTAGAGGTATGCAGGGGAGAACGGAATTCCTGGTGTAGCGGTGAAATGCGCAGATATCAGGAGGAACACCGGTGGCGAAGGCGGTTCTCTGGGCATTACCTGACGCTGAGGAGCGAAAGTGTGGGGAGCGAACAGGATTAGATACCCTGGTAGTCCACACCGTAAACGTTGGGCGCTAGGTGTGGGATCCATTCCACGGGTTCCGTGCCGCAGCTAACGCATTAAGCGCCCCGCCTGGGGAGTACGGCCGCAAGGCTAAAACTCAAAGGAATTGACGGGGGCCCGCACAAGCGGCGGAGCATGCGGATTAATTCGATGCAACGCGAAGAACCTTACCTGGGTTTGACATACGCCGGAAAGCCACAGAGATGTGGCCCCTTTTGTCGGTGTACAGGTGGTGCATGGCTGTCGTCAGCTCGTGTCGTGAGATGTTGGGTTAAGTCCCGCAACGAGCGCAACCCTCGTCCTATGTTGCCAGCATGCCCTTCGGGGTGATGGGGACTCATAGGAGACTGCCGGGGTCAACTCGGAGGAAGGTGGGGATGACGTCAAGTCATCATGCCCCTTATGTCCAGGGCTTCACGCATGCTACAATGGCCGGTACAAAGGGCTGCGATACCGCGAGGTGGAGCGAATCCCAAAAAGCCGGTCTCAGTTCGGATTGGGGTCTGCAACTCGACCCCATGAAGTCGGAGTCGCTAGTAATCGCAGATCAGCAACGCTGCGGTGAATACGTTCCCGGGCCTTGTACACACCGCCCGTCACGTCACGAAAGTCGGCAACACCCGAAGCCGGTGGCCCAACCCCTTGTGGGAGGGAGCCGTCGAAGGTGGGGCTGGCGATTGGGACGAAGTCGTAACAAGGTAGCCGTACCGGAAGGTGCGGCTGGATCACCTCCTTTCTAAGGAGTCAGCAGTCATGGGTGGCCGGCCAACAGTGGTCCGGTCCGGTGGTGCTGCTCACTAGTGGAATCATCGATGATGCTTCGGCCTCTGGTCGTGGCTGTCTCTCAGTACTGCTCGTGTCCGGTCCCCCCTGTTGGGGGGGTTGGGTGGGGGTGTGGAACGTGGGGTGGTTGCGGTGGGGGTGGGGGTTGGCACACTGTTGGGCCCTGAGGGATCAGGCTTGCTTGTTCTGCGTGTGTGTGGCGTGGGGTGGGTGGTCGGTGTTCTTCTGTGCCTCCTTTGCTGTTGTCTGCACGGTTGTGTGGGTGGTGGTGTTGGTGGGTGGGTTGTTTGTGAATTGGATAGTGGACGCGAGCATCTTATTGACGCCGCACACGCGCCGCGGACTGTGGTCTGGTGGTGGGGTGTGTGGTGTTGTTTGTAGTGTTTGCTTGATTGATTGTTGGTAGATCAATGTGTGTTTTGCGGTTTGTTGTCTTTGTTGAGTGTTTGTGAGACAAGCTGTGAAGGGCGCATGGTGGATGCCTTGGCATCGAGAGCCGATGAAGGACGTTGGAGCCTGCGATAAGCCCTGGGGAGTTGGCAACCGAGCTGTGATCCGGGGGTGTCCGAATGGGGGAACCCAGCTGGAGTCATGTCCAGTTACCTGCACCTGAATGTATAGGGTGTGTGGAGGGAACGCCGGGAAGTGAAACATCTCAGTACCGGCAGGAAGAGAAAACAATTGTGATTCCGAGAGTAGTGGCGAGCGAAATCGGATGAGGCTAAACCTTATGCGTGTTCAACCCGGCAGGGGTTGCGTGTGGGGGGTTGTGGGAATGTCTGTGGTCCATCTGCCGGTGGGTCGCGGAGTGAGAAACTGGTCGTGAAGCCGAAGTCCGCTGGAAAGCGGTGCCGTAGAGGGTGATAGCCCCGTATGTGTAGGCGACTGGCTCCGTATGACATCTCCCAAGTAACACGGAACTCCTGAAATTCCGTGTGAATCTGGCGGGACCACCCGTTAAGCCTAAATACTCCTCGATGACCGATAGCGGACAAGTACCGTGAGGGAAAGGTGAAAAGTACCCCTGGCGGGGAGTGAAATAGTACCTGAAACCATGCGCCTACAATCCGTCAGAGCCTTGTGCGCACGTGTGT
>CAVWMP010000004.1:0-384169 GCA_963756135.1 uncultured Actinomycetota bacterium | reverse complement strand
CTAGTGTCCTGCGCCGTTGATTAGCGTTGCAAGTTATATAATCTTCGTATGGTTGCTTCTGTGCGTCCGGCGGAGTTCGTGCTGAGCGATGAGGAGCGGGATCGCCTTGTTTCCTGGTCGCGGGAGTCGTCGCGGTTGGGGACCCGGGCGCGGATCGTGCTGGCGTGCGCTGAGCCGGGCGCTGTCTATGCGCGGATCGCGGAGGAGCTGGGCGTCTCGGTGATGACGGTCAACAACGTGCGTCAGCGCTTTGGCGCCGAGCGGGTCGGTGGGCTGGGCGAGCGGCCACGCTCGGGCCGACCCAAGCCCGATCTGGTGCTCACCGACGCCGAGCAGGACCAGCTTCAGCGGTGGGCTCGCCGGGCGTCCTCGGCGCAGGCGCTGGCCTTGCGCTCCAAGATCGTGCTGGCCTGCGCGGCTGGGGCCGCCAACGTCGAGGTGGCCGCCGACCTGCGGGTCCGGGAGTCGACCGTGGCCAGATGGCGGGGCCGCTTCGTGGCCCGGCGGCTCGAGGGACTTCTCGACGAGCCCCGGCCCGGGCGCCCGCCCTCGATCCTGCTGGACAAGGTCGAGGAGGTCGTCACCGCGACCCTGGAAGAGAAACCGCACAACGCCACCCACTGGTCACGGACCTCGATGGCCAAGCGCTCGGGGCTCTCGAAGTCCACGATCGGGCGGATCTGGTCCAAGTTCGACCTCAAGCCGCACCTCCAGGATGGGTTCAAGCTCTCCACCGACCCTCAGTTCGTGGCCAAGGTCGTCGATGTCGTCGGGCTCTACCACCACCCGCCCGAGAAGGCGGTCGTGCTGTGTGTCGATGAGAAGTCGGGCATGCAGGCCCTGGACCGCTCCCAGCCGGTGCTCCCGATGATGCCCGGCATGCCCGAACGACGCAGTCACGACTACCACCGCCACGGAGTGTCCAGCCTGTTCGCCGCGTTCAACATCGCCGACGGCACCGTGATCTCCCAGCTGCACCGCCAGCACAGGGCGATCGAGTTCAAGAAGTTCCTCATCGCCATCGACAAGAACGTTCCCGACGAGCTCGACGTCCACCTGGTCTGCGACAACCTCGCCACCCACAAGACCCCAGCCATCCAGGACTGGCTGGCCCGACACCCCCGCTTCACGCTGCACTTCACACCCACCGGGTCATCGTGGATCAACCAGGTCGAGCGGTGGTTCGGGCTCCTCACCGATCAACTCCTGCGTCGCGGCGCCCACAAGAGCGTCAAGGCACTCGAGCGCGACGTGCGCGAATGGATCAAGAACTGGAACGACGACCCCCGACCCTTCGCCTGGACCAAAACCGCCGACGAGATCCTCAACTCCCTAGCAAAATATCTAGCGCGCATTAGCGGCGCAGGACACTAGTGGCGCGAATTTGAAGTTGTTGGACGGTTGGCCTTCTTGAGGATCTCGTTCGGCGGTCTTGGTCCAGACGAAGGGGTGGGAGCGGTCGTTCCAGCCGTCGATGAAGGCGCGGATCTTGGTGTTGAGGTCCTTGACGGACTTGAAGACGCCGCGGCGGATGGCTTGGCGCTCGACGATGCCGAACCAGACCTCGACGAGGTTCATCCACGAGGCGTGGGTGGGGGTGAAGTGCACGACGAACCGGGGGTTCTCCGCCAGCCACGCCTTGACGTTCTTGTGCTTGTGGGCGGCGTAGTTGTCCATCACCAGGTGCAGCTCGACCGGGTCGCCCGTGCTCGTCGAGGACGTGACGGTAGGTGCGCTCGATCTGCTTGAGGAACGCCAGGAACTCCTGGTGACGGTGCCGCGGCTTCAAGCGCGGCGGTGACCTGGCCGGTGGCGATGTCGAGGGCGGCGAACAGCGTCGAGGTGCCGTGGCGGTAGTAGTCGTGCGACCTGCGTTCGATCCGTCCTTCTTGCATGGGCAGGATCGGCACGGTGCGGTCCAAGGCTTGGATCTGGGATTTCTCATCGACACACAGCACGATCGCGTTCTCCGGTGGGGCGAGGTAGAGCCCGCAGATGTCGGTGACCTTCCCGACCAGCTCGGGGTCGGTGGAGAACCGGAACGACTCGGCCTTCCACGGCTTGATCCCATAGGAGCGCCACGCCCGGGCGATCGTGGCGTTGGAGACCTTCAACCGCTGCGCCGAGCAGCCGGGTCGACCAGTGCGTGACACCGAGCTTCTTCGGCGGCGGCTTCAACGTCTCGGCCACGATCTGACGATGGTCCAGCTCGCGAGGCCGCCCCGGGCGCTTGCGATCACCCAGACCGGCCAGGCCGCGCTCCTGGTAGCGCTCGCGCCAGGTCGATCACCGTGGTGGGACCGTCGCGCCGACCAGCTCAGCGATCCGCCGGTTCGCGACCCCGTCGGCGGCGAGCAGCACGATCCTGGCCCGCCTCGCAGCACCAGCCCCCACGGTCGAGGACCGAGTCCATCCCTCCAGGTCCTCACGATCACCAGAACGCAACACCAGAGCCGGGGCAGGACGATTCGCCATGACCCCATGATTTCAGAAGCTCAAGCGTTCATCTATTTACGACACGCGGCACTAGAGAGGATCTGAGCAGCTCAGATACAGCGGAGGGGCCAACGACCCGCTGGCAATCCCCAATCTCGCGGGACCATTCCCATACCCCGCAGAACAGGACCAGAGGATCGGCACCGGATACGAGATGAGGCCGTCGTACCCCTCGGACCGAAGCACGGCAACGAGAGCGGCACGATTGAGGGGCTCATGCCCCCTATCAAGGTCGGCCATGCTGCGTCACGGATTTAATGCGCGTCAGCCTGGGCGGTGGATGCAGCGCGTCGACAGCCAGTCGTCGACAGAACCGCGCAGGCCAGAGTCTCCGGACACGCCGGGGGGGATTTAAGGTGAACGGCTTGAACGGGGTTGCGAGACAACCGACCTGATTGCGGCGCACTTCGCCCTGGCGGAGGCGACTGACGCCATTGGCGTATTCGCTCGACCTGCGTCATTCCGCCGCGAAGGGGCCATTTCACTCCGCCGCGAAGCGGCTATGTCCTACCGCCGCAAGTTGGGCGTCCGCATCTGCTTGTTATGCACGTGATCCCTCGCGACAGTTCGACCAGCCTGAAACAGTCAGAGGCTCGACCAGACCGCCCCCGCGACGTGCAGTACACCCACTGCGCCTGCGAGTACGGCCAGCACTGACGCGGAAGTCGACCGCGAGATCCAATGCCCCATGAACGCGCTTGCGATGGCGACGATGCCAAGCCAGAGGACGGTGGTTGCGTCCCACATGAAGAGGGCGATCCCATCAGCGAACAACGCGATGGTCAGAGCCATTGACCCGCCCGTCAGCGCGACCACTCGACGCCAACCATGGGACGAGCCGCTGGAGACCTGCATCTCGCAATACTGGCAGGGGGTAGTTGGTGAGTGCACGCTCATGCCGCTGGTCGCGCGCTCGGGCGAGTTGCCATGACCGCGTCACTTCGCCGCGTGCGGACGCAGGCTCCTGCCGATGGCGACGTGGTCCGGCGCGTTGATAGACAGTACTACCCGTAGTACCATGGCATGTGGCTTCCGTCGAGAAGATCGTCCGGGCGATGCGGAGCAATCCACAGAACCTCGCCTACAACGACCTCTACAAGGTGTGTGAGCACTACTTCGGGCAGCCACGTCAACGTGGAACGTCGCATGCGGTGTTCAAGATGCCGTGGCCAGGCGATCCTCGCGTCAACATTCAGAACGACAAGGGCAAGGCGAAGGCGTACCAGGTGCGTCAGGTCCTCACGGCAATCGAGAAGAAGGAGGCCAAGTGATGGACACGCAGAATCAAATGGTGGACGTATCGCACTACACGTTCCGCGTCACGTGGTCCGCTGAAGACGACGAATTCGTCGCCACCTGCCTGGAGTTCCCCTCCTTGTCCTGGCTGGCCTCGTCACGCAACGAAGCCATCGAGGGACTCGAGCAACTAGTCGCCGATGTCGTCGACGACATGGCCGCCAACGACGAGAAGATCCCTGAGCCCTTAGCGGAACGCAGGTTCTCCGGAACATTCAACGTCCGCATCGGCGAACACCTTCACCGGGATCTCGCCATGCACGCCGCCGAACAACACATGAGCCTCAACCAGTTCGTGGTCAAGAAGCTAGCCGCCGGATGAGCCCACCCAGGCTCACCGATCGTGGTCGGGTCCCTGGCGATCTGGAGCGGCGAGTGCGTCACAGCGCCGCGAAGCGGCCATGTCCAGGGTCGCACTGCCCCCTCGATGGTGGATCGTCGTTGTAGATCCAGTTTTCATGCAGTGCCTCCATCCGATGCCTGGGCGCGAGCGACAAGCACGTGGGTGCGCATCGGGTACGCCAGCACGCCGTCGTCGATCACGTAAGGCTGCAACGCCTCGCGCACGTCCCGCACGAAGCGCTCCCGCGCGTCTGCCGACAGCTTCGCTACCGCATGCCGCGTGGACGGCGAGCCACGCGTCATGCCTTCCAGAAACGATTGTATGGAACCGAACTGCGAGACGCCCTCCTCGGTTCTGAGCTCGATGCCTGCGAAGCCAGCCTGCGCGGCCGTCGCGCGAATCTCTTCCGTATTCGAGAACGAGCAGGCGCGCTTTGCCGGTGCCGCATCGACCCCGAGCCGTTCGAGCCCCTGCACGACCACGTGATGTCCCTTGTTAGATTCCAGCGGTCCCCAGAAGCTCGCAACGAGCCTTCCCGAAGGCTTCAGCACGCGGCGTATCTCCGCAAAACCTTTCAGCCGGTCCGGAAAGAACTGCAGCCCCTGCAGACACAGCGCGAGATCGAACACGTCGCTTTCGAGCGGCATCTCCAGCGCGCTCGCACAATGCCACTCCATCGGCGTCTCACTGCCGCGTGAAAGCTGCCGCGCGAGCTCGATCACGCCGGGATCGATGTCAATGCCAACGGCCCTGCCCGTCGGCCCGACGTGTGCCGCCGCGAGCCTTGCGCCGATGCCAGTGCCGCATGCGACATCCAGCACATGCTCGCCGGCCTTCGGTGCAGCGAGCCCCACCTGGAGCTCCGTCCAGTGCCGAAACATGCCCGGCACCATGTGCTGCTCGTAGGCTTCCGCAACTGTCGTATCGATTGATTTCTCTGACGCCAATTTCGAGATCCTATTTCTTTCCGCACAGCTTAAGGTTGGTTCGCGTTGCGCGCGCGATCGAAATCAGAATATCCGCATCCGAAGGCGGCAGCTCGATGTTGGGTGATGTCGGTGACCCATAGCTCGTTGGGCCGGAGCCGGTGGAGCTTACTCGATCAATGCGGTCCTGCTTGACTCACTTGGGTGGTCACCAGTGGTAGGGCAACGCCAGTGAGTCGCCGCAGTCTCTGCCAACGGCAGCAGTCGCCGGGCGAAGTCCGACGGTCCGAAGCGGCTGTTGGACGCTGTCGATGGCCCCGTTCGGGCCACCGGAGCCATGACAGCGGCTCAGCCGTTGGGCAGTCATGAGTGCACTCTCCCTCGCGGATTCGAGCGCACGCTTCTGCCGCCGATGGTGCACGGTCGGTCGTGGCAACAAGGTCATCAAGACCGGGTCCTGGATCAAGAGGCCGAGGAGCTTCCTGAAGAACAAGCGCGACGGGTGGTCGAAGGGCTACCACGTGTTCTCGGTCGAGTGGACACTGAAGCGGTCGGTCTTCCGGATCGACGGCAAGCTGACCTGGCGCACCTGCAAGGGAGTGTGCGGTCAGCCGCAGTACCCCACCCTGAGACTGCTCGCGTCGGACTACGAGCTGTCGCTCACGAGGGACAAGCAGTTCCCGCAGCGCATGCCACGCCCGGATGCACGAGCGGGAGGGTCGTTGACCGGCCCCGCGCATCAGCCGGTAGGCGGCGGTGGTGGGGTTGGTGCACCTGCCGGCGGCGCGAGCTTGGCGTAGTTGCCCGAGGCGACAGGCTTCACCGAAGAGGACGCATCTGCGGCAGGTACCTCCGCTCGGCGCGGCGCCGGGTCCCAATGGGCGTCGACGACGCGCTTCTGGTACAGGACCGCGGCGCCCAAGAAGGCCAATCCGATCATCGCGATGATCACGATGCCGACATCCTCGAGTCGGGCTGGGTATCCGATCGCGATACCCAGCCAGCCGAAGTCGGTGTCCCCGAAGGTCGTGTTCTCGCCGCCGAAGTCCCCGAGGACTCCCAGGAGCAGCGCTGGCAGGAACGTGATCAGCAGCCCATTGACGAAGCCGCCAGCCACGGCACCGCGCCGCCCACCGGTCGCGTTGCCGTAGACCCCGGCTGCGCCGCCGGTGAAGAAGTGCGGCACGAGGCCGGGAAGGATGAGCGCCAGTCCGAAGGCGGGGTTGAGCCACACCGACAGCGTCAACAGTCCGAGCAGGCCGCCGACGAAGCTGGAGATGAAGCCGATGAGCACGGCGTTCTGGGCATAGGGGAACACGATCGGGGCGTCCAGAGCGGGGATCGCGCCCGGCACCATCTTGTTCGCGATGCCCTGGAAGGCCGGAACCAGCTCGGCCAGGATGGTGCGGACTCCGAACAGGATGACGGCGACCGCCACACCGAACGCCAGTCCCTGGGTGACGGCCTGCATGAGGTAGTTGCCGACTCCCGTCGCGCCGTTCGGGAAGGCGGTGAACGCCTCGTCCTGGCCCTCACGGGCGATGTAGGTGATCGCCAGGACGACGTACATGATGACCATCGACAGGGCCGTCGCCACCATCGAGTCGCGTAGGAACCGCAGCGACTCGGGAAGATCCAGGTCTTCGGTCGAGCGGCTGTCGCGGCCGACCGCCCGGCCGGCAACCCCGGCAGACACGTACGCCAACGTGCCGAAGTGACCTATCGCGATGCTGTCGTCCCCGGTGATCTTCCTCGTGAACGGATGAGCGAATGCCGGCAGGGAGACCATGACGATCCCGAGCAGCACACCGCCGAGGCCGACGACCACGATGCTGGAGTAGTCGGCCGACGCCAGCACGATGGTCAGCAGGGTGGCCATGAAGAGCATGTGATGACCTGTGAGGAAGACGTAGTGCAGGGGTGTGAACCTGGCGAGCAACAGGCTCACCAGGAACCCGAAGATCATCAACCAGGACACCTGGGCTCCGAAGTCGGCCTGGGCGATACCCACGATCGCCTCGTTGGTCGGGATCACCCCTTGTGCTCCCGTCGCGCCCTGGATCATCGCCCCGAGGGGCTCCAGCGACGCCACCACCAGGGTCGCTCCGGCTCCGATCAGCAGGAAGCCCAACGTGGCCTTCATGGCCCCGCCGACGATCTGCCCGGTCGACTTGCGCAGGGCGATGAGGCCCACGGCCGTGATGATGCCGATCAGGAACGCGGGATTGCTGAGGATCTCGTTGACGACGAAGTTGGCGATCGCGGCGAGCCAGTTCATGTCGGCTTCTCCCTCAGACGTCGTACGAGTCGCGCAGGGCCTGGTCGATCTCGGCGGTGCTGGTGAAGTTCTCGATCACCCTCATGGGCACACCGACGTCGCCAAGGGTGCGGGCGATCTCACCGGAGGTGAAGATCAGGTCGACATCCTTCGCCTTGCCGCGGGCGGAGACGGTGTCGGTGGCTTCGACAGTGGCGAAGCGGCTCCAGCCCCACTCGTCGAGGACCTTCTCGAGGGTGTTCTTGAGGAACAGGCTGGTGCCGAGCCCATTGCCACACACCGTGAGGATCATGTGCGTGCCCGCCTTGCCCTTCGACGCCGGCTCAGCAGCTGTACCTCCCGCTGGCTCGGTCGTGCCGGTCTCATCGACCGTTGCGGTGCCGGGGGACGCTGCGGCCGGTGTCCCGTCTGCGGGGCCCTCGTCGCCACCCAGCAGTGCGTACACCTCCTCCGGCGAGCTGGCCTCGTCGAGGGCAGTCTTCGTCTCCTTGTCGCCGATCAGGAGGGCAAGACTCGCCATCGCATCGCGATGCGCGGTGCTGTCCTTGGCGGCGAGTGCGACGACTAGCATCCTTGCGCTCCAAGATCGTGCTGCTGCGCGCTGGCCGCCAACGTCGAGGTGGCCGCCGACTGCGGTCCGGGAGTCGACCGTGGCCAGATGCGGGGCCGGTTCGTGGCCGTCGCTCGAGGGACTTCTCGACGAGCCCCGGCCCGGATGTCGCCCTCGATCCTGCTGACAAGGTCGAGGAGGTCGTCACCGCGACCCTGGAGGAGAAGCCGACCAACGCCACCCACTGGTCACGGACCTCGATGGCCAAGCGCTCGGGCTCTCGAAGTCCACGATCGGCGGATCTGGTTCAAGTTCGACCTCAAGCCGCACCTCCAGGATGGTTCAAGCTCTCCACCGACCCTCAGTTCGTGGCCAAGGTCGTCGATGTCGTCGGCTCTACCACCACCGCCCGAGAAGGCGGTCGTGCTGTGTGTCGATGAGAAGTCGGCATGCAGGCCCTGACCGCTCCCAGCCGTGCTCATCGTCACCGGGTCGTTCGACGCGTGCCCGAACTCGACTGGGGTCGCCAGCCGGACCCAGGACATCCCGGTCCGGACCACAGCATCGGAGGGGCGCGCGTGTGCGAACGCGAATCCGGGGGCCACCACGATGTACGGGCCATGCTCGTTCACGCTGTCAACCATCGCCTGGGTGTAGGCGGGCTTCGCGACCTGCGTGGCTTCCAAGAGACGGCCGGACAGCCGAATGGCCTCCTCCCAGTCCGAAGCCTGCTGGTCCAAGGCAATGGCGGATGGATCGAGGAAGTCGATGATCAACGCCATAAAGGGACACTATGCGCTCGCCGTCTGCGGCGCATTCCTTGAGCGACGACCGAGCTCATCGACGGTGCCCCGCCCGGATGAACGCCGGAGCGTTGATTCAGAAGCTTCATTGGACCCGGCACGCGACAGTAGTCGTGCTCGATCTCAGTACCTCGGGTTTGGCAGGCAGCGTGGCTGGTATCGGCCCACCGATGACCGCTCGCGTCCCGCCACAGCCGGATCAGACCCATCAGGCATCACCGCGTAAGTCGCGCATCGCGGCGCGGACCATGAGGCGCCCGGAAGCATGCGCGAGCCCGTGGCACTGCGACGCCCCAAACCATGATCGTCTGGCGTCGCTGTGGGTGAAATGCAGCGGGGCTTCGGGTTGCCTGCATCGAATCGCTCCGCAAGCCGAACCTTCAGCGGCGATCGGTCAGGCGGTGTCGGTCCTCCACCTCGGCCAAGGCTTGATCGCCGAAAGGGGATCGGTCACTGGCACGCTCCGCATGCCGATCGGCTTGTGGTTCAGCGCCGGCATACGGCTACTCGAACTGGGTCCTCCCGCGTGTGCCCATGACAGCGGAGGCGAGATCCCGGCCCTCGTCAGCCTCGTGGGGTGTAGCGGGTGAGAACGCAGAACTCATTGCCCTCGGGATCTGCCAGCACAGCCCACCCCTTGTCGGGTCCGTCGCGCCGATCGTCTACGAGCGTTGCGCCCAGCGTGAGAATGCGGTCGACCTCTTCCTCGCGGGTGAGGTCGGTGGGGCGTATGCACAGGTGCATACGGTTCTTGACAGTCTTCGGCTCGGGCACCCGGGCGAAATGATCTCGCGGTCATCGGGTCCCACCAACCAGCACTCCTCCTCGTCGGGCCCCATCTCCGCTTCGTCGAGGAGTTGAAAGTCATCGAGCACCAGTGACCACCACCTGACTTGGGAATACGGGTCGACCGCGTCGATACAGAAGTTCGATGCTCGAGATGCCATGGCCGTGATGGTTGCCGAGCCTGCTCGTAGATGGCAACCGTTCTCACCGGCGCGAGGCGATCACCGCGAGGGGATCCCCTGCGGGACGAACGAGACCCGGCCGCACCTGAGGTGGTGAGTCACCGGGTGCCTTTCCTCATGCGAAGATTCCGACGCCGCGTGCTGGAGTCGCGATCGACGACTCCTTGATGGTGCGGCAAAGAGGTCGAGGTTCGCCTCACGCGCGAGGTGCACGTCGCCGCGCGGGTGGAGCGGGCGGTGCGGTGAGCGCCGCTCCGACCAACTCGTGCGCCGCGACGAAGTAGGCGTCGTGGGCGGTGTCAAACGAGGCGCGCCCACCCTCGCCGCTTTCAGTGACAATCACCTCAACGAACCTGGCATGTGCAGTCATTGCGCTCTCGAACGCCTCCAGCACGGCCCCTGGGCCCAGCCGGATACGGATGCGCCGAACGTACTCGGCCAGCTCGTCACGGGCCGCGCGCAGGGCCGCGACCTGTGAGTCGCTCGGCGCGTGCCCGGCCGCCTGCCGCACCCCTGCCTCGTCCATGCCGGTGGCCGCACGGGCCAGAGCTCGGGCCGCCTCGTCCAGAACGGCCCGCAGCTCGGCGACATCGGTCAGCGACCGGGCGTGCGCGAGATCACGACGCTGGCGGATGCCCGCGGTGACGGCCGCGATCGCCGCCCCGATCAGCGCGGTGATCGCGGCGATCACCGCAATGACCACCGACACCCACGGCCGGTCCGCCGCGGCCTGGGCGAGCGCCACAGCGACACTCACCCGGTGAACTGGATCTCGAGGTCGCGGAACTCGCCGGTGATCCGGCCCATGGTCCGCCGGAGCGGCGCAATCTCGCGGCGGGCACCGACGACAAGCTCGGCGGCCGACTTGTACCTCTCGTCCTGAACGAGCGTCGCCGTCGCATCGACCTGCGCCTCCAACCACTCGGCGAGCTGGTACACCGCCGGTATGATCACGTTCGAGTCGGAGTTCGACAGTTCGAGGAACAGGGCGTGAAGAGCGGCGCGCTCCGCGGCGGTGATCGGCGCGCTGTCGAACCAGGCTGACAGCGACTCGTCGTACAGGACCTCGATCTTGCTGACGTGGCCCGGACCCGGCGGTTCCGCACCGCGACCCAGCGGATCGCGACGGGCATCAGCCACCAGGGCTGCTCCGCCAGGGGCTGCCGTCCACTTCACCAACGGCGCGCCGTACGCCGTGAGCTGGCGAAGGCTCGAGCGCCCGTCCAAACCCGGCGACCCCATGGCGTGCGGCGAGGTCGGCGCTGTCCTCACGGGGTCTCGACGACGGTCGGCGCCGGGGCGCCTCCCTGCTCGACCAACGCGCGCCGCGCCAGCAGCCGACGGGTAGGTTGTGGCGCGTCCGAGACCCCGCGGGGCGCAACGCCCCGCCGCACCCAGGAGTGGCAGCGCATGGGCGGGCACCACCGCAGACCCGACGAGCACGAGCTGGGGCGAACGCCGCGGGCGGCGTGGCTGGTGCTGGCGCCGATCGCGCTGCTGACGGTGGTGGCGATGGCGTGGTTGTGGCCCACCGAGGACCTCGCGCCGCCGGAGGGCCAGGGCGGCGCGACCCAGTTCGACGGCAGCATCACCGCGATCGAGCGGACAGAGTGCACCGAGGACCTCACCGACGACGTGAACGGCTGCGGCACCGCCACCGTCGTCCTCGAGGCGCCTGAGGACGATCCGCGGACCGACCCCGCGGAGACCGCTGAGGTCGCGCTGCCCAACGGGCCGGGGGCACCCGAGGTGGCCGAGGGTGACGACGTCGTGCTGATCCTCAACGAGACCCCCGACGGTGAGTCCTACGCGATCGTCGACCACCAGCGCGGAACCGGCCTCGCCGTGCTCGTGGGCGCCTTCGTGCTGGCGATGGTCGCCTTCGGCCGCTGGCGTGGGATCAGCGCCCTGGCCGGTCTCGGCGTCACGTTCCTGCTGCTCCTCTACTTCGTGGTGCCCGCGATCCTCGCCGGCTCGCCGCCGCTGCTGGTCGCGATCGTGGGGTCCGCGGCGATCATGCTCACCGTCCTCTACCTCACTCACGGCCTCGCGGCCGCGACCACGGTCGCCGTGCTCGGCACCCTGGCCAGTCTCACGCTCACCGGACTGCTCTCGGCGCTGGCCGTCTCAGCGCTGCACCTGACCGGCGTCACCGACGACCTGTCGCTGGCCGTCGGGATGACCCAGGGCGTCAACACCGAGGGCCTGCTGCTGGCCGGCATCGTCATCGGCTCGTTGGGCGTGCTCGACGACGTCACCGTCACCCAGGCCGCCACGGTCGCCGAGCTCGCGCGCGCCAACCCGGCGTACGGCGCCCTGGAGCTCTTCCGCGCCGGCAGCCGGGTGGGGCGCTCCCACATCGCCTCGGTGGTCAACACCATCGTGCTGGCCTACGCCGGCTCCGCGCTGCCGCTGCTGATCCTGATCGTGGCCAACACGGAGTCCCTCGGCAGCGTGGTGACCGACCAGATCATCGCCCAGGAGGTCGTGCGCAGCGTGGTGGCCACGCTCGGCCTGGTCGCGGCGGTGCCGCTGACCACCGGGCTCGCCGCGCTGGTGCTGCGCTCAGGGGCCGAGACGGTCGTCTCGCCCGAAACCCGGTGGTAGGCCGCGACCCTGCTCCAGTTCGGCAACATCCGCGTCAACAACCTGCCGACTGACCTCGTCGCCGTCGCTTCGCCTGCCGTCCTGGACAACCGGCGTGTCCTCGAGCTGAAGATCAACTGGTACTTCGGCCGAGGCAGGTTCGACACCGGGGTGCTCCTGCCCGGTGCCTGCCGCGTGGGCAAGGCTGCGTGCCCGGACGCTGGGTCAACCCTGACGGGCTATTGGCTCCGCGACCCCCCCAGAGGAACATGAAACGTGACCCCGCCGGACCATGAAGCGAGTCCAGCTCGACCGCGAAGGAGATGACTCACATGGCCGGTCTCCAGGACGACCTCCAACCCTTCATCGACTACAGCAACGAGCCAACGCCCCCGTACCTGGGTGACGCGCATGTCATCCGCTTCGAGCTCTCCGAGAACATCGAAGCCGGCGGAGACATCTACAAGTACCGCGGCGTCGCCCTCTTCAAACCGACCCCCGGGCAACACCCGTACTACCTCCAGGCGTACGGCTACACATTTCCCGTCTGGCAGCACACGGCTCCGGAGTCTGCCCGCCCGATGGTCAAGATCGGCGTGCACATCGGCCGCTTACCGTCAGTCGAAGCGCTACTGGAGTTCGGCTCCCTGAACCTGGCCGACGGCAAGTGGCACACCGATCGCGAAGAGGTAGGCGACGCGTCGTTCTTCGACGCCAGCCCGGGCGGCTGGCAGGGGTTGCGGTTCAGTGGCGCCGGACACAACCGGGTCGCGATCTTCCATCAGGGCGTTCTGATTCCGTGGTGAGCGGTCTTCGCGTCCGCAGCCTGCACACCCGCCCGAGGTGACTGCACGCGTCCGCCGGGAGACACGCGGAACCCTTCGCTCATATCACGATGCCCCCGACTGCGGGGGTGGTTTCGACCCGCCGGCACGCCTGGACGCGGCACCGGGTCAAGCACATCGGTGTCAGCGCCTGCGGCGGCCGCGGGGGGCGCGGTGAGGTCGTGGAGATGGCCGACTGAGGGCAGCGCTCCGGCGAGTCGCGGCGCAACTCGCCGGAGTGGACCGCGGGGGTGCAACGATGACCGCCCCCTCAACCACAGGACCCCCACGTCCATCCGCGGCGTACGCGCCCTCGCCACCACTTCCGCAGCACTGTTCGTCGGTGCCCTGATCAGCGCAGCGCCGGCCTCCGCCGCTGACACCCCCACCTGCGTCTCGCAGGGCGAGTACGACCGCGTCAGCGTCGGAATGAAGAAGTCGCGCGCTCACGAGATCTTCGACATCAAGGGCAAGCGCCTCGGCATCGACGGCGACCAGCAGGTCCGCGGCTACCGAGCCTGCGGCGACCCCACGGGCGTCCGCAACGTCGGACTCGAGCTCATCCGAACGGACGGCGTGTGGCGGGTGGCGCAGAAGTATCGCGTCAGCTGAAGACTGCCCGGTCTGACCCTTGATCGGCGGCCCTGCACGAGCAGGGCGAACACCGTCCGACCGACGTCGCTCCCCAGGGCCTCAGCCGTCGACGTACCAGAACTGTGTGTTGCTTCCGCTCGTCGGGGATCTGGTGGTCACCCGGTGGCCCCGGCGGTTCATGTCGTGCAGTGCGTCGTAGATCGAGATGTACACCACGTTGGGAATCCGCTCCACGATCTGCCACAGCCGCAAACCCTTCGCCCCGGCTACCCAGCCACCGCTGTCGATCAGCCGCTCGACCTCCACAACAGCCTCGTCCAGCGAGAGCCGTCGGACTTCTGGGAAGGACGACGGCGGCCCCATGGGCCGATCGTCGTTCGGGTGGCTGATCAGAAGCCACTCACGACCGAGGTCGTTGCTGACCCGGCTCCAGACTGGCCGTGTCGCATTCGCTGCGCCGAACTTGTCCTGAATGCGGTGCAGCCAACCGGTCCAGTTCTCGCGCACTCCCGCTTGGTGCGACGACAACACGAACTCGCGGACATCGGCGTCCAGGCCTTTCGGCCCACTGCGCTCCACAGCCGTCTTGTTCTCGACGAAGGTGACCTGTCCGTGCTGCCCGCAGTAGCAGGGGTCGGCGTCGCAAAGGTGGCAGTAGGTGTCGCTCATCGTGCGTCGACCGTACCCGCCGCGCGGCGGTGCGGGGCGGTCCGAGTGGGAAACTGGGAGGGTGAGACGACATCAGCGCGTCGCGGCCAGCGGGGTCCGCAGACCGCAGAGCGAGCGGCTGCGCCGGCGTCAGCGGTGGTACTTCGCCCTGATGGGCGTTTGCCTGCTGCTCATCCTGCTGGCCTGGAACGTGGTCAGGCTCTGGTCGACGACGTGGGCCGTGGCCATGTCGGTCGTCGCTGCCGTGCTCCCGCCGATCGCGGTGGTCATCGCCAACTGGGGCGAGGACCGCTGATGACGGCCGACCCGCGCCCGGACCCGCGGCGTGCTTCGACGCTCGCCGAGGGGGTCCGAACTCGCCCCCGATCTGCGCTCCCACGGTCCGGTGTCCAACCGTTGTGGACAGGTGCGCGCAGGTCTAACGTGTGAAGGTGCGGCCCCGATGGGCAAGCAAGTCGTGCATGGCCAGTTCTGGGTACCGCACTCGACCGAACAGAGGGCGCCATGGTGCCTCGCTCCGCGCTTCGTGCCTTCCTTCTCGCGGTACTGGCCCTACTGGTTTCCGCCTCGGGCTTCTCGCTAGAGGCTGCCGTGGCGACCGGAGCAGGCGAGCGTCGCAGCCCCAGCCCCAGCGCCGACGGCAGGCGCCACATCATCGGCGACGTGTACGAGTCGCGCTACACGCTGCGGACGGGCTCCGGAGAGCACGACCGGATCAGGCTCCACCGCATCGTGCGGCAACCGGGTGGCAGGCCGATCCGGGCCAGAGCCGCCGTCCTCCTGCTGCACGGGGACGCGTGGGGGTTCGACGCCGCCTTCATGCGCAGTTCCTCCTCCCGCGACTCGCTTCCCGCATATCTCGCGGCTCGAGGTGTGGACGTGTGGGGTGTCGACCTCGCTTGGACGCTGGTGCCCGATGACACCGACAACTACGACTTCATGGCCGACTGGGGCCTTCAGCACGACATCGATGACCTGTCCCGCGCCCTGGGGTTCGCGCGAGGGGTGCGCGCAGCCACCGGCAGTGGTCACCGTGCGCTCACCTTGGGCGCATGGAGCCGCGGCGGCTGGATCGGATACGCGCTGCTGAACCAGGAGACGAAGAAGCCGCGGGGACAGCGACATGTCCGGTCATTCGTGTCGATGGACAACTTCTTCAAGACCGACGACGCGCACGCACGCGCCGCGCACTGCGATCTGGCCGCCGAGAACGACGGCTACCTCGCCGCCGGAGACTTCGCCTACGATTTCCGAGGCACCGAGGACATCGGCTACCTCGCCGAGACCGACCCGGACGGTCCATCGCCGTACTGGGGTCCGCCGTACACGAACCTGGGAGCCACGCTGAGCTTCGCCGCGGCCGGATTCCAGGGCGGAGCGCATCCCTTCACTCCCTGGTACCACTTCGCCGCGGGCGTCTTCCCCAGCGGCGACACCACGAGCGATCCGATCGGGCTGCGGTTCACCGACGTCCACTCGTGGAACGACTTTCTCATGGGGATCGGCAACTTCGAACCCGTCCGACTCCAGGCGGAGACCCAGCACATCACCTGCGACGACGGCAGCACCCGGCGCTTCGACGGGCGCCTTCGGAACATCAAGGTGCCCATGCTGTACGTCGGAGCAGCCGGTGGTTTCGGGACTCAGGGCACTTACTCGATGGACCGAACGGGCAGTGGGGACAAGCAGACGATCATCGTCCGAACGATGCCGCGTGGCCAGGAGATGGAGGACTTCGGACACCTGGACCTGTTCTACGCACGGCATGCCAAGCACTACTCCTGGCGACAGATCCTGCACTGGCTCCGGAAGCATGCGAGCAGGTGACCGACGGCGCTCATCGACTGGTGGAGCGCGACGGTTTCGGCCTGCCGCCGTGGCTCGGGGGCTATGGGAGGAACTCCCGCATCGCCTTGAGAACGTCGTCGCGGCGGTCGAAGAACAGATAGTGGCTGGCGCGAATCTCGATGACTCGACCATTCGCCGTCTCCGCGGCGAACCGGTCACGACAGGCGGCCCGCCACTTCGCATCGGAACCCTGCAACTCGTCCTGAAGGGCATAGATGGCCAGTGCGGGTGCGGTGATATCGGAGTAGGGGTGTCGGAACGCGTACAGGGCTTGTACGAACGGCGCGAAGGCCGCGCCGGAGAGTTTGTCCACCACGGACCCGTCAGCATGGGTGTCCACGCAGGTGTGCAGCATCGCGTCGAGGGCAGGCCCCCAGATGCCGTCGGGGAGCACGGAGCGGACGAAGTCGACGAAGTCCTCGTACGACGCGAACTGGTCCGGGCTCGCCGACTCTTCCGAGTCCTCGGGTGTCGGGTGGTCGGCCCAGTCGTAGGCGCCGTCAAGGTAGATAGCGCTGGCGACGCGTTCGGGATGGCGAGCGGCAAGTGCGGAGACCTCTCCGCCGCCCATCGAGTGTCCTGCTACGTGGGCACGCGCGATGCCCAGGACGTCGAGCAGTCGACGCGCGTCCTCGGCGGCGTCCGCGAGAGCGCGGCCGCCGTGAACCTGGTCGGTCAACCCGTGACCGCGCCGCGTGAGGGCGAGCACCCGGAACCGGTCGCTCAAGCCTGGGGCGAACTCCGCAAATACGTGAGCGGTGCAGCCCAGGCCGGCCAGCAGCAGCATGGGGTCTCCGTTGCCGCCCCAGTCCAGATAGTGGAAGCGGACGCCGCCGAGGGTGACGAACTGGTCGGAGGGTATGTCGACGGTCCCCGGCACCGTGCGACGGTACCGCGTCAGGTCAGTTGCTGGACCTCGCCGTCAGTACTCGCTCCGCACGGTGGCGACCTCCCGCAGGTCCGCCAGGCACTTGCCGCTGATCGCCCGTGATGACATACCTGACGGCTGGGAGCTCTGACGCCGACCTCGACTCCTTGATTGATGAGCGGGACCCCGTCGCCGGCGTCTGGCGCTCCCCGGGAGGGCAAGTGACGACAATACTTCTTCGGGCGATGTCGAAGGCGAAGGATGTCGTTCGACGTACGGGTGAGTCGGCCACCGAGCAGCGGTGGGCACCGAAGCTGAGGAGCAGAGCAATGCCGCGGTTCATGGGATTCGTGAAGATGGAGGAGGGCATCGGCGCGCCGCCGCAGGCGATGTTCGACGCGATGGACACCTACATCAGTGAGCAGGCACAACAGGGGCACTTCCTCGACGGAGGCGGCCTGTTCGGCACCGAGGACGCCGTGAACTTCGTGGTCCGCCAGGGTGACACGACGCGGGTCGACGGCCCCTACGCCGAGGCCAAGGAGGTCGTCGGTGGGTGGGCCCTGCTGGAGTACGACACCCTCGAGGCCGCGATCGCCGGGCAACAGGAGTTCGCCGAGCTGCACGCCACGTACTGGCCCGAGTGCCAGATGGTCGCCACCCTGCGTCAGATCTCGGAGGCACCTCCCGCGGCGGCCGACGCCTGAACGCGCCCTCCGCTACGGCCGTGCGGCCAGCCCTAGGCTGGCCGCATGGCCCAGACCACCGGCGAGGCGATCACTGCCACCTGGCGTGAGGAGTCCGCGCGGCTGATCGGCGCCCTGACCCGGATGACCCGGGATCTCGACCTCGCCGAGGACCTGGCCCAGGACGCGCTGGTGAGCGCGCTGGAGAGCTGGCCCGTCCACGGGATCCCCGACAACCCCGGCGCCTGGCTGATGACGACCGCCAAGCGTCGGGCCGTCGACGGCTTCCGGCGGGCTGACACGCTGCGTCGCAAGACCGAGGAGTTCGCTCATCGGCTGACCGAGGATCACATGCCCGACCTCACCGCTCACGTGGACTTCATCGAGGACGACGTCCTGCGACTGATCTTCCTGTGCTGTCACCCGCACCTCACCGCGGAGTCCCGGGCCGCGTTGACCCTTCGCCTGGTCGCAGGGCTGGCGACCGCGGAGATCGCTCGCGGTTTCCTGGCCACCGAGACGGCGATGGGCCAGCGGATCTCCCGGGCCAAGAAGACACTGGGCGAAGCCCGCATCGATGTCGAGCTCCCCGTCGGTGCCGAACGTCTGGACCGGCTCGACGACGTGATGGCCGTTGTCTACCTGATCTTCAACGAGGGCTACACCGCAACTGCGGGCGACGACTGGATGCGCCCGGAGCTGACGAACGAGGCCATCCGGCTGGCCAGGATGCTCGCCGAGCTGATGCCGGATGAGCCGGAGGTGCACGGGCTTCAGGCCCTGCTGGAACTGCAGGCCTCACGCGCCTCTGCCCGCACCGACGCCGAGGGTCTGCCGGTGCTGCTCGAGGACCAGGACCGGAGTCGGTGGGACGAGCTGCTGATCCGGCGCGGGCTGGCAGCGCTGCAGCGCGCGGAACTGCTCGCCGTACGCGGGAAGGCCGTCGGTCGGTACTACCTGCAGGCGGCGATCGCGTCCAGGCATGCCGGCGCAGCAACACCCCAGGACACCGACTGGCGTGCCATCGCCACGCTGTACGACGTGCTCGCGGAGGCAGCACCCGGTCCGATCGTGGAGGTCAACCGGGCCGTGGCGCACGGACGGGCATTCGGCCCGGATGCGGGCCTCGCCATTCTCGATGCCCTCCCCGCGGGCGCGCTCGCCGGATCGCACCTCCGGCCCAGCGTCCGCGCCGACCTGCTCGCGCGCGCCGGGCGTCCGGCCGACGCCGCCGCGTCCTTCCGAGAGGCAGCGGCGCTGACCTCCAACGAGAGCGAACAGTCGTTGCTGCTGGGCCGCGCCGAGCAGTCCCTGAAGGCGGCTACCGAGAGAAGGTGCCCTTGCTGATGGCAGCGGTTGCTCAGTCGGCCCCCGGTAGCGCGTACGCGACGCCAGCGGCGAGCGAGGGGAGATGAAGGCCGTCGTCTACGACCGGTACGGGTCACCTGAAGTGCTTCGTGTCGAGGAGGTGCCGGTCCCCTCGCCCGCAGCGGGGCAGGTGCGGGTGGCAGTCGCGGCGACGTCGGTCAACCTCAGCGATTGGGAGTGTCTGCTCGGATCCCCCGCGTACGCGCGGATCGGCGGGCTCCGTGCCCCCGCGCACCGAACCCTCGGGTCGGACATCGCGGGAGTGGTCGACGCGGTCGGGGTAGGAGTCACTCGCTTCGAGCCCGGAGACGCGGTGTACGGCGACAACCTCCTGCGGAAGGGGGGCTTCGCGCAGTACGCGCTCGCGCCGGAGACTGCGCTCGCGCACAAGCCCGTCGAGCTCACCTTCGCCGAGGCCTCGACCCTGCCGCAGTCCGGGGCGATCGCTCTGCAGGGCACGCGATGGGCCGCTGCCGGGAGCCGGGTGCTGATCAACGGTGCTGGAGGGGGGTCCGGCTGTTTCGCCGTGCAGCTCGCCAAGCGGATGGGAGCGCACGTCACCGGGGTCGACAACGCCGCCAAGCTGGACTTCATGACGTCGGTGGGCGCGGACGCCGTGATCGACTACCGCCGGGACGACTTCACTCGGACGTCCCGGCCGTACGACCTGATCCTGGACCTGGTCGCGCACCGGTCGGTGCTCGCCTACCGGCGTGCGCTGGCACCCCACGGCACGTATCGCTGCGTCGGCGGGTCGGTGTCCGCACTGCTGCGTGCGCTCACTGCCGGCTGGGTGGTGGGGCGCCTCTCTGGTCGCTCGATCGGGGTGCTCGGTGTCAACGAAGGCCCAGCGCACTTCGAGCCGCTTGCCGCCCTGTGCGTGGCCGGGGACGTGCGGATCTGGATCGACCGCACCTTCTCGCTCGACGAGGTTCCCGCCGCCCTCGCTCACGTCGGTGGGGGAAGCGCGCTCGGCAAGGTCGTGGTGAGCATCTCGTGACGTACGGCTGACGAGCAGTCAGCCCCACCGGTCACGGTTCCGCGAGCCGCACCCTGCCGCCCGGACGGTCCGGCGAGTGGTTCATACTAGAAGCGTGTCAGCCTCGTCAGAGGCTGACGTCGCGGACGTGGTGTAGTGGCAGCACGCTTCCCTTCCAGGGAAGTAGTCGAGGTTCAAATCCTCGCGTCCGCTCCGATGCCGACGCCGGAGCCCAGATTGTCGGGCGGCCCGAGAACCATTCGGGCGGGGAAGCGCGACAGTAGTGGTATGGGCGGTCCCCAGGTCTCGGATCTCGACCTCATCGCGGAGGTCATCGCGCGGGACGAGGGCGCGCTGCGGCTGCTCTACGAGCGGCACGCGGGGTGGATGTCGGCCAGGCTCCTGCGGCGCTGCGCCGACAGGGAGGTGGTCGCCGACGTCCTGCAGGACACCTTCGTGGCGGCGTGGACCTCGGCCGGCAAGTTCCGGGGTGAGGGAGATGTCGCCGGCTGGCTGTGGGGCATCGCCGTGCACCGGTTGATGAGCCGTGTCCGTACGCGCAGCGCCAGGGGTGCGCGGCTCGGTCCGGCACTGCTGAGCCGCGAGGTGGTCGATGCCTCGGCGGAGGAGAACGTGCTGCTGGCGGTGCAGTACTCCGACGTCGGTACGGCGCTGGCCCGGATCTCACCCGAGCTGCGCGTCGTGCTCCAGGCGACGGTGCTCGACGGCCTGAGCACCCGCGAGGCGGCGCAGCTGCTGGGAATCCCACAGGGAACCGTCAAGACCCGGCTCGCACGGGCCCGGGCGAACATGCGCAAGGAGCTGGCATGAGCATCGATCGGCCGCCGTGGCACGCGGACCACGAGAACCTGCGAGGGCTGGTCGACGGACGCCTCGGTCCGGTCACCGCCGCCTCGCTGGAGGCGCACCTGATGCGCTGTGACAGCTGCCGAGGCGAGCTGAACGCGCTCGCGTTCGACGACGTGCCCGAGCAGACCTGGGACGCCATCCGCGCCGACGTCGAGGCACCCACCTCCAGCTTCATCGAGCGACTGCTGCGTCTGGTCGGCGTCCCGGAGGAGTCGAGGCGGCTGCTCGCGGCGGTCCCTGCCCTGCGCGGAGCCTGGCTGGCGGGCGTGACGGTGGTGTTGCTCTTCGCCGGCGTCGCGGCAGGGTTCGGTGCCGACCAGGGGACGACCATGTTCCTCCTGGTCGCACCGCTCGCGCCCGTGGCGGGGGTCGCGGCCGCGTTCGGCGGCGACGCCGACCCCTCCCACGAGATCGTGGCCACGACGCCGTACTCCGCAGCGCGGCTGCTCCTGCTGCGGACCGCGGCGGTGCTCGCCACCTGTGGACCGATCGCGCTGTTGGTGGGCCTGACCCTTCCCGGGCCCGCCTGGCTTGCCCTGGCCTGGTTGGCTCCCGCCGCCGCCGGCGTCGCGGTGACCCTGGCCCTGGCACCAGCCGTGGGGTTCACGCAGGCGGCCACCGCGGTCGGCGTGGTGTGGTCGGTTCTCTGCCTGAGCATCAGCCGGTCCGTGGACCCGCTCGCCCTGGCGGGTCCGGTCGGCCAGCTCGCCTGTCTGGGCGTGGTCGCGTTCGCCCTGGCCGCGATCCTCTCCCGCCCCCACGTCCTCGACCTTCCCAGGAGACCCTGATGAGCTCTGTCATCCTCACCGCAATCGGCAAGACCTACGGCCGCTCACGAGCACTCACCGACATCGACCTCCACCTCTCCCCGGGCATCACCGGCCTGCTGGGCCCCAACGGGGCCGGCAAGACCACGCTGCTGCGCATCCTGGCCACGGTGCTCGCCGCCGACGAGGGTGACCTCCGGGTGCTGGGCCGCGACCCGACCGCGGTCGCCGACAGAGTGGAGATCCGCCGCCGACTCGGCTACCTGCCCCAGGAGGCCGGGTTCCCGCGCGGCTTCACCACGTTCGGGTTCGTCGACTACATCGCGATCCTCAAGGAATGGGCCCACCGGGAACCCCGGCACGCGGAGGTACGACGGGTCCTCGACCAGGTGGGTCTGGGCGACGTCGCCACCAAGCGTGTGCACGCGCTGTCCGGAGGTCAGCGCCGCCGGGTGCTGCTGGCGCAGGCGCTGCTCGGAGAGCCGGACTTCCTCGTGCTGGACGAGCCCACGACCGGGCTCGACCCCGCGCAGCGAGCGAGACTTCGCGACATCCTCTCCACCGCCGGGGAGACCCGGACCCTGCTGCTGTCGACCCATCAGACCGAGGACGTCGCGGCGCTCTGTGAGCGGGTGATCGTGCTCGACGGCGGCCGGATCCACTTCGACGGCACCGTCGCCGGTCTCGTCGCCTCGGCGCACGGGCGCGTCTGGATCGCCGCCGAACGGCATCGGCTGGCCAGGTACTCCTGGCGCACCGGCAACGGCCTCTGGCGCAACGTGGGCGACGCGCCTCCCGACGTCGAACCCGCGGAGCCCACCCTCGAGGACGCCTACCTGCTGCTGGTCGGCGACCACGCCCTTGAGCTGGAGCTGGACGCCGTCTCATGAGCACCGCGACCGCACCGACCTCGCCGACCTCACCGACTTCACCGGCAGCCACGACAACGCCCCGGGAGACGCTGCTTGCCCTCGCAGGCGCTGACGCCCGCCGGTTCGCACGACACCCGCTCTTCCTGTTCGGTGCCGGCGCCTGGGTGGTGATCCTGACGATCGGGGTCTTCGACCACCAGGTGGGGTCGGTCGGGGTGGAGGAGCCCGGCACCTTCATCGCGTTGCTCACCGGCGTCTTCGGCTTCGTCGTCGCGCACCGGCTGACCACCTCGCTGCGCCGGTGCGGCGATCTCGCCGACAGCGCCCCGGTGAGCTCACAGCGACGGACCCTGGCCCTGTGCCTGGCCTGCCTCGTCCCGATGACCGCGGGCCTGATCGTCGTTCTGGCCTACATCGTGTTCGGCTCGGTGTGGCCGCCGACGATGCCCCACGGCGGGCAGGTCGCCTGGTTCGGCGACGAACCCACCACGACGATCCTGGCGATCCTGATGGCTGATGCCGTGCTGGCCTGTCTCGGCGGTCCGCTCCTCGGCGTGGCGGTCGCCCGCTGGGCCCCGTTCCGTGGGTCCGCGCTGCTCGGCATGGTGCTGCTCGTCTTCACGGTCATGGTCGCGTCGTCGTTGCCCTCCCCCTGGCACGCCATCGCGCCCTGGGCCATCTTCTGGGACGGGCACCTGACGGATGGGGTGTACCAGTCCTCGTGGGTGACCACCGGAGTCTCCCCCGTCTGGTACTGCGGGTACGTCGCCTGCCTCTGCGGCCTCGCGGTCGTCGCGGCGCTGGGGCGTGATCGCGCACACCGGCGGCAGCTCCTCGTCGTCGCAACGGGGCTTGCCGGCGTCGGGATCGGCTGCCTGCTCCTGGCCGTCTGTGAACCGCGCGGCACTGGCCCGGCCGAGGGCAGAAGTGCCCCATCGGCTGCGGCCGGTGCTGCCGGTGCTGGCGTCGTCGACGGGCGCGATCATCCTGGCCGGAATGGTGGTACTGCTCGTCCGCTCGCCCGAGCTCCCGCTGCTGTTCGCGCATCTCGTCGTCCTGCTCCTGGCGTCGGGGGCGGCCTACCTGGTCGACGACCGCGCCGAACAGGTGACCTCCGCCGTGCCGCGGTCGCTGCTCCGACGTCGCCTGACCGCCGTCGGCGGCGGCGTCCTGGTGGCCGCGGCCGGTTGGGGAGTGATCGCGCTGTTGCTCGAGCAAGCGTTCGCGTCCGTCCCGCTCACCGGCCTCACCTGGGAGGCCGCAGGGCTCTTCTCGGTCGCCGTCGCCGCGTCCGCCGTGCTCTCACGCCGCGACGTCGAACCCGGAAACCTCGTGGCCCCCGCCCTGGGGCTTCTCTTCCTCGCAGCGCTCATCAGCCCCGCTCTCACGCACGTCACCCTGCTCCTCAGCCAGGCCGACGACCCGAGTCACGCCGGGTGGTGGGCGGTCACGATCATCGCGTCCGCGGCCACCCTTGCCGCTGCCTCCCGCGACTGAAGCCCACGAGCCCCTCGTCACGCTGCTCGTTCGGACCAGTCGGGCTCGCGAGCCGACACCTGACGCTGCGGAGACACACGCTCACACGTAGAAGTTGTCGTGCTCCTCCAGGAACGCCTGCAGCTCCTCGTGGCTCGGCGTCCAGCGCCCCTCGGCCAGCTCGACGAGCCCCTCGAAGTAGGCCTCACGGGGCGCCCCTGGGGCGAAGAGGATCAACAGCGATGCAGGGTGGCCCGACTCGTTGCTGAACCCGTGCAGACCGCCCTCCGGCACGTACACGAAGTCGCCAGGTCGACCGCCCAGCCACGTGCGTCCGTCGAACAGCTTGACCGCTCCCGAGACCACGAAGAACGACTCACTGAACGTCCGGTGGTAGTGCGGCTGAGCACCAGCCTGCTCGGGTCCCATGTCCCACCGGTACAGGCCGAACCGGCCCCCGGTCGTGGCTCCCGTGGCGAGGTAGCTCGCTGCACCCCCAGGACGAGGTAGCTCGGGTGGGGTGTCCACCGGGCGGTACCTGGCCAGGACGTCGCCGCTGCCGACGTACGCAGGATCGGGGTACGACATGATCCGACGCTACTCCTCGCTGAGCCTGGGCGGCGCCATCCACCGACCCAGCCGAGGTTGCCGGGTCGAGCCCTGCGAACCCCCGTCACGAGGAGGGCGGCGCCTTCCCGGCGGTGGCCTTCTTCGCGGTGCTCTTCTTCGCCGCGGTCTTCTTCGCGGTGCTCTTCTTTGCGGCGCTCTTCTTCGCGGCGCTCTTCTTGGCCGTGGTCTTCTTCGCCGTGCTCTTCTTGGCCGGCTTCGCCAGAGCGGTGCGGGTCGCCGACGACGGACCCGCCCCGGGCTTCTCGCTGCGTCGGCGCGACCCCTCCGGGGGCACGGTGACACCGGTGTCCGCATCGCCGGGCGGGAGGCCGAGGCCCCGCTCGAGCGCGGTCAGCGCATCACCGGTGTAGACGGCCAGCCGTTGCAGGTGCGGGACCGCCTCGCGGTCCCCGATGAAGCCGAAGTTCATCGTGTCGGCGTACGTCTCCAGGGTGATGTTCAGCGTCATTCCGTGCGCCGGGATGGACACCGGGTAGACCGCCTCCAGACGCGAGCCGTGCAGGTACAGGGTCTTCTTCGGCCCGGGCACGTTGGAGAGGACCAGGTTGAAGGTGGTGGGCAGCGGGTTCTTGACCCCGGCGATCGCCGCCACCGTCTGCGCGAGGCTGGGCGCGAGCAGGTACCCGGAGTAGGCCAGCGCCGGCAGCTGCCCCAGCCCGGTCATCTGCTTCTTGGCTCGGCTGGTCGAGTCCATCACCGTCTCCAGCCGCAGCACCGGGTCCTCCACGTGAGTGCCCAGGGAGGCCATCAGCACCGCCACCTTGTTGCCGCCGCCCTCGTCTCCCCCCTCGCGGATGTTCACCGGCACGAAGGCCACCAGCGGCTTCTCCGGAAGCTCGCCGAGCTCGTCGAGGTAGGCGCGAAGCCCGCCGCCGCAGACCGTCATCACCACGTCGTTCAAGGTGCCGCCCGACGCCTGGGCGATGGCCTTGAACCGGGAGGTCGCAAACTGCTGGGTGGCGAATCGTCGGGTGCGGCTGGTGCGCTGGTTGAGGATCGTGTCGGGCGCGCTCCACCCGCCCTTGAGGTTCTTGTGCTCCTCGCCGCGGCTCAGCTCGAGCTTGACGACGGCCTTGGCCACGCCGGCCGCGGACCCGACCGCACCGAGCGCACCCTTGGCTGCCCCCGTCGCGGTGCCGCTGACCGCGCGGACCAGCGACACTGCCTGCTTCGGCGGCTTGGGACGCTTCGGCGCGTCGAGGTTGAAGAAGAACTTCGCGTCGTGGCTCTCCGGGTCCTCCGAGAGCGAGCGACCGAGCATCTTCACCGCGGTGAAGCCGTCCACCAGGGCGTGGTGCACCTTGGTGTACAGCGCGAACCGACCGCCCTCGAGGCCCTCGATGACGTGCAGCTCCCAGGGTGGCCGGGTGAAGTCGAGCTGGTGGCTGTGCAGTCGCGAGACCAGGATGCCGAGCTCGCGCTCGTCGCCCGGGCTGGCCAGCGCCGACCGGCGTACGTGGTAGTCGAAGTCGAAGTTCTCGTCCTCGACCCACGCCTGTCGCGGGTGGCGCAGCAGGAACGGGTGGGTCAGCTTCCTGTTCCACGGCGAGGTGACCGGGTCCTCGCGCGCCTTGTCCAGGATGTCGCGCAGGTACGTCGGGCCCGCGTCGGCCGGTGGCGTGAACGGCATCAGCGACGCCACGTGCATCATCGTCTCCGGCGTCTCGGTCCACAGGAACATCGCGTCCTGCGGCGGGACCCGTCTCTTGGTGCTCATGGGCTGATCTTCTCCCACTCCGGCTCACACGTCGGAGTCGGTCCGGAAGCGGCCCGACTGCCAGCCGGTCGCGTCCGCCACGAGCTCGGCCGTAGCCGCCCTCTCGATCCAGGCGGCGTACTCGGCGCGTGTCCAGCCGTGCTCGCGAACCAGGGTGCGGTGAACGGCCGGGTCCATCAGCACCAGGGCGGCGGCCACGGCACGCTCGGTGGTCAGTCCCGGTCGCAGTCCTGCGGTCGCCGCGAGCCTCGCCACGATGAACTCCGCGCCCCCGAGCCGGTGGCGTTCGGACGCGGCGTGCACGTCAGCCGCTTCCGGGTCGGCGTCCGCCGCCACGACGAGAACGTCGGCCAGCGGGGCCGCACGCTCCTCCAGCTCGGCGACGAACTGTGCCCAACGGCCGATGAGCTCGCGTGGATCGGTCAGCTGCTCGATCTCCGCGATGACCTGCCGTTCGGACATCGGAACCGGTTCGTCGTCGCCCACCAGCGCCCAGTCCAGGGCGAGCCCGAGCAGGGCCGCCTTGCCGCCGACCGAGGTGAACACCGTCTTGCGGCTCACTCCCGCGCGGGCGGCCACGGCATCGATGGTGGTCCTCGACCAGCCCAGCTCGACGAAGAGATCGCGGGCGGCGCTGACCACGGCTCGACGCGTGGCCCGGGCCTGATCCGCACGGAGTGTCGAGTGGTAGGGGCGCCGTACGGGGGAGATGTTGACACCACCTCACTTTGGGGTGACTATCGGTGTAATGACGACATTGCCAGTGTAGCGGAGCGGAGGCTGCTGTGCGGTCGCTGATCGTGGGATCTGGTCCCACCGGACTCATCCTCGGCGCGACCCTCGCGCGGCGCGGTCACCAGGTCACCTCGGTGGACCGGGACCCGGGCCCCGCCCCCGATGCCTGGCTCAGGCGTGGCGTCATGCAGTTCGAGCACGCCCACGCCTTCCGGCCCCAGGTGCCGACGCTCCTGCAGGCGGAGTGGCCGGAGGCCCACGACGAGTGGCTGGCGCTGGGCGCCCGGCCCGTCGAGGTGCGGAACGCTGTGGGGTCTCGCCAGGTGCTGGGGGTGCTGTCTCGCCGGTCGACCTTCGAGCGAGCGCTGCGCACGGCAGCGGGCGGGCAGGCTGGCCTGTCCCTGCGGACCGGGCACGTCGACGGGCTGGTCGTGCGTGGCGGACGCGTGGTCGGCGCTCGCGTCGAGGGATCCGTCGTCGAGGCCGACCTGGTGGTGGACGCCTCGGGCCGCGCCGGTCGCCTGCTCAGGTCGAGCCAGCAGGACGTCGCCCCGGAGCTGGACGGCGACTGCGGCCTCGCGTACGTCGACCGCACCTACCGACTGAGGCCGGGAGCAGCGCCCGGGCCGATGGTGAGCCCGATCGCCTACCTGGCCGACTTCGACGGCTACCAGTGCCTGATCTTCCTGCACGAGGCCGGGCATTTCTCCGTGGTGCTGGTGCGCCCCACTGCAGACACCGAGCTCACGTCGCTGCGCTTCGAGGCCGCCTTCGAGGCCGCCTGCCGAGCAATCCCGGCCGTCGCCGAGTGGACGCGATCGGATCGTGCCCAGCCCACCTCGGCGGTCCTCGTCGGTGGGGCGCTCCGCAACGTCTACCGGCGACAGGTCGGCACGCCGGGGCTGGTCGCCGTGGGGGACTCGGTGGCCACCACGACCCCGACGCGGGGGCGCGGCATCGCGATGGCCTGCATGCAGGTCACCGCACTGCTGCGGCTCCTCGACGACGGCGCCGACCCCGCCACCGTGGCCGAACCGTTCGGCGCCTGGTGCGACGCGGCCATCGAACCCTGGGTGGCCGATCACATCGCCATCGACGGCGGCACGGTCAGACGCTGGCAGGGCGATGACCTCGACCTGAGCATCCCGCTCACCTCGGACCTCATCGCCGCCGCGGTCGACGCGGACCCCCGGATCGGCGAGCGCGCCGCTGGCTACTTCGCGATGACCGCGCTGCCCGAGACGCTCAAGCCCGCCGAGCCATGGGCACGTGCGGTCTACCAGGGCGGGTGGCGACCGGCGTACGCACCGGGCCCGACGCGCGACCAGCTCGTCGACGTCATCCGCGAGGCTGTCCCGGCCCCTACGCTGGCCGGATGACCCTGGACGAGGTGGCGCAGTATGCGGAGTCGCTGCCGCGGGTCAGGCGCAAGGGAACGGCGTCCCGCCCGGCCTGGTACGTCGACGACCGCCTCGTCGTGCGGCTGCACGATCCCGGCACGCTGGTGATCCGGGTGCCGCTGAGCCGGCGTGAGTCGCTGCTCGAGACCTACCCGGACAGCTTCGGCGTACCCCCTCGGATGGAGGCGCACCACAAGGTCGAGGCCTATCTCGACCAGGCGGACCCGACCGCCGTGCGCGCGGCCATCGACCTGGCCTGGGAGCTGCAGCACGGTTGACGACGCCGGCGCGCCGTCAGTCCTCGCGCACCCAGGTCGACCGGGCCCGGTCGCGGAGGCGGGGTTCGCTGCGCGCGGGCGTGTCGAAGAGCCGGACGGCTTGGACGGCGGTGCCGGGCGACAGCGAGTTGCACCAGACTGGGACCATGCCGATCTTGGACAGGGACACGACGCTGTGCATCTCGCTGTCGGGGCGCCCCTCCAACATCGGAACCCGCTTCCACAACTATCTCTACGATGAGATCGGCCTGAACTTCATCTACAAGGCGTTCTCGACCGATGACATCGCCGCGGCCGTTGCCGGTGTTCGAGCTCTCGGCATCCGCGGTTGCTCGGTATCGATGCCCTTCAAGGAAGCCGTCATCCCACTCGTCGACATCATGGAGCCGTCGGCCGCGGCCATCGAATCGGTGAACACGATCGTGAACGACGACGGCAGGTTGACGGCCTCGAACACCGACTACGAGGCGGTGGCCGCGTTGCTCGATCGACACGACGTCGACCGGTCGCTCTCCGTGCTGGTGCGCGGATCGGGCGGCATGGCCAAGGCGGTGGTCGCCGCCTTCCGGGGAGCGGGGTTCGACGACCTCACCGTGCTCGCCCGCAACGCCGAGGCGGGCAGAGCCCTCGCCGCCACGTACGGCTACCGGGCCGTCACCGACGATCCCGCACCGGGGCACTCCGTGATCGCCAACCTCACTCCCCTGGGCATGGCCGGGGCCGATGCCGACGCCGTCTCGTTCTCTCCCCACCACGTCGAGGCCGCCCAGCTCGTGTTCGACGTCGTCGCCTACCCGGCCGAGACGCCGCTCATCCGGGAGGCCCGGACGGTGGGGACCCCGGTGATCACGGGTGCCGAGGTGATCGCGATCCAGGCCGCACGTCAGTTCGAGCGCTACACCGGCGTGGCCCTGACCGAAGACCAGATCGAGCGAGCGTCGACCTTCTCACGGGCCTGATCCGGCCAGGTGCTCCCACAGCGGATCGGTGAACCGACCGAGCTGCGCGTACGCCGCCACCACGTCGTCGTAGGCGGCCCTTGCCGCCGGGTCCGGCTCGATCCGATCCCCCGGACGCGTCATCGCGCGCATCGCCTCGTCGAAGTCCGCATAGGTGCCGTACCCGACAGCGGCGCAGATCGCGGCACCGAGGCCGGCCGCATCCGGGTTGCCGGCGCGTTCGGTCGGCCGGCCGAACACGTCGGCCACGATCTGCACCATCAGGTCCGAGCGGGCACCACCGCCGGAGACGACGAGGCGGGACGCCGGGCGCCCGAGCGCCGCCTCCATCGCCTCGACATGGCCACGCATCGTCATCACGATGCCCTCCAGGATCGAGCGGTGCAGGTGGTGGGGGCCGTGCGAGCCGTCGAACCCCAGGATCGCGCCCCGGCGGTGCGGGGCGTCCGGAGGTGCCAGCCAGTCGGGGACCGTCAGCAGACCGCCGCACCCCGGCGGCACCTCCCTCGCCCCCTCCTCGAGCCACGTGGCGATCGCCTGCGGGTCGACCAGGTCCGGTGCGGCCGCGGTCACCAGGTCGCGGAGCCAGGAGACGGTCCACATGCCGCGGCGGATGCCGCGGCTCTCGTAGAGCACCCGGCCGGGCACGGCGGCGGCGTTCACCCAGTAGCGCTCGTCGGTGGCACCCGGATCGGCTCCGACGGTCATCGCTGCGATGTAGGTGCCCAGCGACAGCAGGACCGTCCCCGGCTCCGCCAGTCCGCACCCCAACGCCTCGACCGCCTTGTCGTTGCCGGTGGCGTAGACCGGCAGTCCCGCCGGCAGCCCGGTCTGCTCCGCGGCGGAGTCGGTGACGTGGCCGAGCAGACCGCCGGGGTCCACCAACGGTGGGAGCAGCGACGCGGGCGTGCCCGTCCGCTCGAGCTCCGCCGGGTCGGTGGACCAGTCCCGCGTGACCAGGTCGATGGGCCACGTCCGGTGATAGCTCGCAGAGCTGTCGCGCCGTACGCCGGTGAGCCGGGCCGCGAGGTAACCGCCGGCGCTGGTCACGGTGGCCACGCGATCGTCCACCTCCCCCAGCGGCCGGGAGACCCGGGCGTCCATCCAGCTCAGCACCGGCTCGGTGAGCAGACCCTCGGCATCCAGCAGCGCGCGGCACGACCGGATCCCGCACAGCCCGACCGCGACGATCTCGCCGACCCCGCCGGTGCCCTCGCCGGTGCCCTCATGGGGGGCCCCGCTGGAGAACGAGGCCAGCGCCTGGCGCGCCGCGGCGGTCAGGCTGTCCCACAGATCGTCGCCCGGGTGGACCGCGCAGCCGTCGGGTCCGAGGTCGTAGGGCCGCAGCGGCACCCGTCCCGACGCGTGCACCGTCCCGGACGCGTCGATGACCGAGACCTTCGTGCTCTGCGAGCCGCCGTCGACGGCGAGGAAGTACGCCGTCACGGCACCGGGCCGGCGTCGAGCCGGTCGAGCCCGTCGTCGAGGACCGCGGCACCCTCGTCGTCGATCGGGAAGACCGAGCCGGGGTTCATGATGTTGTCGGGGTCGAACTCGCGCTTGAGCCCGGACAGCAGGGCGTAGGCGCTGCCGTGCTCCTCCCGGATCCACGTCGTGCGGTACTTCCCGACGCCGTGGTGGTGCACCATCGAGCCACCCACCCGCAGCGCCTCCTCGACCACGATCGTGTGCAGCGGCAGGTGGTAGCGCTCGATCTCCTCGCGCGGCTCGCAGGTCACGCGGTAGTCGTAGACGACGTAGAGGTTGGTGCCGGTCTGGTAGCTGTGCGAGGAGTGGGCGCCCAGCAGGGTGAGGTCGTCGGCGCGGTCGAAGGTCGTGCGGATCCGGTCCATCACCGTCGTGTAGAGCTCGGCGGCGTGCGACCAGTCGACGGCGACCTCGGTCGTGTAGGCGAGGTGCGGCGTCTCGCGCATCGCCTGCGTCTCGGCCTCGATCTTCTCCGGCCCCCAGTTCAGCGACTCGAACCAGGCGCGGATCTCCGGCTCCGGGACCCGGGTGTGAGCAACCTCGGCCACGGCCGTCTCGATCCCGGCCAGGGTCGCCGCCACCAGCGGAGCCGGCCCCTCGGCCGAGAGCACCACCAGGTTCTGGTCCAGCGGGTGGTCCGCGAAGTGCTGCCGCGCGTCCTCGGGTGAGTAGACCCGCGCCACGGCAGGGCGGTAGCCCGCGGTCACCACCTCACGCAGCAGGCCCACCCCGTCGGCGAAGTCCGGCAGCATCAGGCCGACGTAGCGAGTGGTGTCGGGGTACCAGCGGAACAGCTTGACGGTGACCTCGGTGAGGTAGGCCAGCGAGCCCTCGTTGCCGATGAGCACGTGCCGGATGTCGGGTCCGGCCGCCCGCCGCGGCACGTTCTTCACCCGGACCACCCGTCCGCCCGGCAGCACCGCCTCCAGGCCGACGACCAGGTCCTCGATGCCGCCGTACAGGGTGGAGAACTGCCCGATGGAGCGGGTGGCGACCAGGCCGCCCAGCTGGGCGATCGGCTTCGACTGCGGCGAGTGACCGGTGGTGAGACCCTGCTCCCGCAGGGTGTCCTCCAGCACCTGGAGCGGTACGCCGCACTCGACGGTCGCCTGCATGTTCTCGGTGTCGATGCCCACGATCCGGTTCATCCTCGAGCCGTCCACGACCAGGGAGTCCTCGACGACCGACTCCAGCCCGCCCTCGGTGCTGGTGCCGCCGGTGCGCGCGATCACCGGCACCCGGGCGCGCTGTGCGAGCTCGAGCAGCTGCGCGACCTGCCCGGTCGAGCCGGGGTAGGCGATCGCGGCCGGGATCGGGCCGTCGTAGATGCCGTGCACGGCCGGGTACTTCTTGAACCGGTCGACGCTCGCGGCCCGCAGCCGCTCCTCGTCGGTGTCGACCGCGTCGGCGCCGAGCAGGTCGATGAGCGCACCGACCAGCTCGGACCGGGTCAGGGTGGATCGGGAGCGCACCATGGGGCCAGCCTCTCAGGGGACGGACGGGGTCGGCGGGTCCCATCCGGACTCACCGGACGAGGTAGCCACCGTCGACGACGAGCACGTGGCCGTTGACGTAGTCGGAGGCGCGCGAGGCCAGGAACACCACGGCGCCCATCAGGTCGGCCGGGTCGCCCCAGCGGCCCGCCGGGATGTGCTCGATGATCCGGCGACGCGCGTCCGGGTCGGCGCGGGAGACGGCCGTGAGCGCGGTGACGACATAGCCGGGAGCGATGGCGTTGACCTGGACGTTCTGCTCGGCCAGCTCGTCGCAGTAGGCCTTGGTGAAGCCGACCACCCCGGCCTTGCTGGCGGCGTACGCCGGCGACTGCCGGCCGCCCAGGGAGGAGAACAGCGAGGCGACGTTGATGATCTTGCCGCTGCCCTGCCGTGCCATCACGAGGCCGGCCTCGCGGGCGGTCTCGAAGGTGGCCGTGAGGTTCACCGCCACCATCGGGTCCCACTGCGACCGGTCGAAGTCGGCCACGTCGGCCAAGAGGCAGATGCCTGCGGAGTTCACCAGGATGTCCAGGCCGCCGAGCTCGGCGACGCAGCGGGCCACGACCTCGACCGGGACGCCGGGCACGGTGAGGTCGGCGACCATCCCGACGTAGCGGCGCCCGCTCCCGGTGACCAGCCGCTCGGTCTCCCCGCCGTCGCCGAGGAGGCCGACGCTGAACACGTCGGCGCCGGCGCGGGCCAGAGCGAGGCTGAACGCACGACCCAGGCCGGTGTTGCCCCCGGTGACCAGGGCCCGCTTGCCCGCCAGCGAGAACACGTCGAGGTCGAAGTCGGTGAGCTCCATCAGTCCCCCGCGGGTGCTGCGGTCGGGTCGGACTCCCCCACGTGCGCCACGACACCATCGAAGCATGCCTCGGGCGCGGACGCGCGCCCCTCGGGCCGACCACACGCCCTGGGAGGGGGTGTCGACGCAAGGGCCTCGCCGCCGCCCCTGGGTGTGACGGTCGGCGACGTGGCGCGAATCTCGGTCCAAATGAGTCCGATTCGTGCAGGACCACCACCCACACGCCCTAGCCTTGTCGGGTGAGCCAGCCCCCGCATCCGCCGTCGCGCGACGACCTCGCCGACCGGTCCGACTCGCCCGACACCCCCGGGTCGAGCCTCGACTGGTCGTCCTACGACGCCGTGCTCTTCGACCTCGACGGCGTGGTGACCCCGACCGCCGAGGTGCACATGCGGGCGTGGGCGGAGATGTTCACCGGGTTCCTGGCCTCCTACGACGCCCCGGCCGGCGCCGACACCTCGCCGTACACCGACGACGACTACTTCGCCCACGTCGACGGCAAGCCGCGCTACGACGGGGTCCGCGACTTCCTGCTCGCCCGCGGCATCGACCTGCCCGAGGGCGAGTCGTCGGACCCGGGCGACCGGGAGACCGTCCGCGGGCTCGGCAACCGCAAGAACGACGCGTTCAACGAGGTGCTCGAGCGGGACGGGGTGACCGCCTACCCCGGCTCGGTCGCGCTGCTGGACCACCTCCGTGACCTCGACGTCCCGCTCGCCGTGGTCTCCTCCTCGGCCAACGCGCCCAGCGTGCTGGACGCGGCCGGCCTCGCCGACCGGTTCAAGATCGTGGTCGACGGCCGGGTCGCGACCGAGCTCGGCCTGCCCGGCAAGCCGGCCCCGGACACCTTCCTGCACGCCGCGGCCGCCCTGGGCGCCAGCGCGGCCGGCGCGGTGGTCATCGAGGACGCCGTCTCCGGCGTCCGTGCCGGACGCGCGGGGGACTTCGCCCTGGTGCTCGGCGTCGACCGCGGCGCCGGGGCCTCGGTGCTCCTCGAAGCGGGCGCCGACGTCGTCGTCGGCGACCTGGCCGAGACCCTGCCCGACCACGCCAGCACCGATGGCAGCACCCTGTCCACCACCGTCTCGGGCACCCCCGAGGAGGTCGTCGAGTGAAGAGCCGACAGGTCGGCGCGGATCCGATGGACCGCGGCCGCTTCCCGATCGACCCGTGGCGCCTGGTCGAGACCCAGCACAACCCCGAGGACCTCGGCGTCACCGAGACCCTGTTCACCGTGGCCAACGGCTACGTGGGCATGCGCGGCAACCCCGCCGAGGGCCGCGACGCCTACGCGCACGGCACCTTCGTCAACGGGTTCCACGAGACCTGGCCGATCCGGCACGCCGAGAACGCCTTCGGCTTCGCCCAGACCGGCCAGACCATCGTCAACGTCCCTGACGCCAAGCTGATGAAGCTGTACGTCGACGACGAGCCGCTGACCCTGGGCCTCAACGACATCGAGCACTACGAGCGCAGCCTCGACTTCCGCGACGGCGTGCTGCGTCGCAGCCTGGTGTGGCGGACGCCGTCCGGCAAGCGGGTCCTCGTCGAGTCGACGCGGATGGTCTCGATGACCCAGCGGCACCTGACGGTGATGACGCTGGAGGTGACGATGCTCTCCGGGGACGCCCCGATCGTCATCTCCTCCCAGCTGGTGAACCGCCAGGACGTCACCGACGAGTACCACGACTCCTCCCGGGCGATGGGCGAGGGCAACGACCCCCGCCGGGCCTCCGCCTTCGAGGACCGGGTGCTGCTCCCCCGGATGCACTACGCCCGCGAGGACCGGATGCTGCTGGGCTACCGGTGCGCGAACTCCGGCATGACCATCGCGGTCGCCGCCGACCACCACCTCGAGACCGTCGACCCCCACGACGCCATCCACCGCGCCGGCGAGGACCTGGCCAAGGCGGTCTTCCGGGTCGAGGCCCGGCAGGGCAACACGGTGCGGCTGGTGAAGAACGTGGCCTACCACACCTCCAAGGGCGTGCCGGTCAGCGAGCTCTCCGACCGGTGCGACCGCACCCTGGACCGCGCCGCGCGGCACCACGCCCGGTACTACCTGGCTGAGCAGCGGGAGTGGTTCGACCGCTACTGGGAGACCACCGACGTGGAGATCCCCGGGCACGCCGCGGTCCAGCAGGCGGTCCGGTACAACCTGTTCTCGCTCGCCCAGGCCAGCGCCCGCGCCGACCAGCAGGGGGTGCCCGCGAAGGGCGTCACCGGCTCCGGCTACGAGGGGCACTACTTCTGGGACTCCGAGATCTACGTGGCCCCGTTCCTCACCTACACCCAGCCCGAGCTGGCCCGGAACCTGCTGCACTTCCGCACCCGGATGCTGCCCTCTGCCCGGCAACGGGCCCGCGAGATGGCACAGAGCGGCGCCCTCTTCCCGTGGCGGACGATCAGCGGCGAGGAGGCGTCGGCGTACTACGCCGCCGGCACCGCCCAGGTGCACATCGACGCCGACATCGCCTATGCGCTCGCGCAGTACGTCGCGGCCACCGGCGACGTCGGGTTCCTGGTGCGCGACGGCGCCGACCTGCTGGTGGAGACCGCTCGGATGTGGGCCGACCTCGGCTTCTGGCGCTCCAACGGCACCCCCTCCTTCCACATCCACGGGGTGACCGGCCCGGACGAGTACACGACCGTGGTCAACAACAACCTCTTCACCAACGTGATGGCCCGGTTCAACCTCGAGGTGGCCGTCTCCTCGGTACGCCGGATCCGGCGCGACCACCCCACCGAGTACGCCCAGCTGGTGGCCCGGCTCGACCTCACCGAGGAGGAGGTCGAGGAGTGGCAGGCGTGCGCCGACGGCATGTCGATCCCCTACGACCAGGGTCTCGGCATCCACCCGCAGGACGACTTCTTCCTCGACCGTGAGGTCTGGGACCTGTCCTCGACCCCCGACGAGCTGCGCCCCCTGCTGCTGCACTACCACCCGTTGGTGATCTACCGCTTCCAGGTGCTCAAGCAGGCCGACGTGGTCCTCGCCCTGTTCCTGCAGGGCGACCGGTTCACCGCCGCCCAGAAGCGTGCCGACTTCGAGTACTACGACCCGATCACCACGGGCGACTCCACTCTCTCCGCCGTGGTGCAGTCGATCGTCGCCGCCGAGGTCGGCTACGCCGCGGAGGCGCTCGACTACTTCCACCAGGCGCTCTACGTCGACCTGCGAAACCTGCACGGCAACACCGTGGACGGCCTGCACGTGGCCTCGACCGGTGGCGTGTGGAGCGCGCTGGTCTTCGGGTTCGGCGGGATGCGGGACCGGCGCGGCCGGCTCTCCTTCGACCCCCGGTTGCCGGAGTCGTGGTCGTCGTTGCGCTTCCCGGTCACCTGGCGGGGCTCCCGGTTGCGGGTCGAGATCACCGCGGACCGGTTCGAGGTCACGGTGGAGACCGTCGGCGAGCCGCGGGTCCGCTTCGCCGTGCGCGGTGAGGAGTACGTCGTGACCGCGACCGAGCCGCTGGTGATCGAGCTCGACTGCCACGGCGAGCAGATCAGCAAGCCGCTCGACGAGCACCCGCAGCTCGGCACCCGCGCCGACGGCACCCGGATGACCGCCGGGGTCCCCGAGCCCATCCCGCTGGAGGAGCACGACGAGGACGTCCTCGCCGCGGAGCCGCCGCCGGTCACCACGCACGCGATGCCCAGCTGACCTGCCGCCCGCAGGCCGGTGGCGCCGGGGCCGGAGGTCAGCCCCTCTCGGCCTCGAGCTTGAGCTGGGCCAGCCCCTTCTCGAAGTCCTTGCCGACCAGCTTGTCCATCGTCATCACCTTCCCGACGATCGCCATCAACCCCTTCTGCTCCCCGGTGAGCCGCCAGGTGACGTCGGTGCCGTCGCCGGCCGGGGTGAGCTCGAAGGCCATCGTGTTCTGTGCCCGGAACGGCTTGGTGAACTCCAGCGCCGCCACCACCTCGTGCGGGGTGGACTCGATGATCTCCATGTTGCCCGCGCCGGCCTTGCGGTTGCCCTTCCACGCGTAGCGAGCGCCGACCCCGGCATCGGCGCCGCCGTACGTGCGCTCCATGTCGGGGTCGATCCCCTCCCACGGCGACCAGCGCTGCCACTGGTGGAAGTCGTCGACCAGGCCGTGCACGACCGCCGGTGCGGCATCGACGGACGTGGCGCGGGTGACCTCGAAGCTGCTCATCCTCCCAGCGTCGCAGAAACCGCCGCGGCCCGCACGACCAGCACGTCGGGCAGGTTCGCCACCACCTGGCGCCACGTGTCGCCGGCGTCCGCGGACGCCCAGACGGCGCCGTTGCGGGCGCCGACGTACACCCCGGCGTCAGCGTGCGTGTCCACCGTCATCGCGTCGCGCATCACCCCGATGAAGAACCGGTCGGGCAGCCCGTCGCCGAGCTCCTGCCAGGTCTCGCCCGCGTCCCGGGAGCGCCACACCCGCGCCCGGCCGCCCGTCGGGTACCGGCCGTCGCCGCCGCTGAGCGGGAAGACGTAGATCGTGTCCGGCTCGTGCGGGTGCACCACCACCGGGAAGCCGAAGTCCGCCGGCAGCCCGTCGGCGATCGACTGCCAGCTCTGCGCGTGGTCGTCGGAGCGGTAGACCCCGCCGTGGTTCTGCAGGAACAGTCGGTCCGGGCGCGACGGGTGCCGGGTCACCTTGTGCACGCACTGCCCGAACTCCGGGTACTGCTGACCCTCGGGCAGGAACTCGGCGCGGATCCCGGCGTTCCGCGGCTCCCACGACCCACCCGCGTCGTCGGTGGCGTAGACCCCGCCGGTGGACAGCGCGGCCAGCACCCGGTCCGGGTCCGTGGGGTGCGGCAGCACGGTGTGGAAGGCCTGGCCGCCGAAGCCGGCATTCCACTGCGGCCGGTGCGGGTGGTCCCACAGTGCGCGCTCGAGGCTGAACGTCTCCCCGCGGTCGGTGGAGCGCCACACGGCGCCGGGCTCGGTGCCGGCGTACACCACCTCGTCGCCGACCCCGGGGACCAGCTGCCAGACGCGTTCCACCGTGGCCTCGGTGTCGGCGGGGAACCGGATCGCACCCGGGGTCTCCTGCCAGCTGGCGCCGAGGTCGTCGGAGCGTCGTACCTGCGGTCCGAACCAGCTCGACGAGGAACCCGCGAGAAGCCGGGGTACGTCGCCCCGGGTGTCGACCAGGCAGGAGTACACCTCCTCCATGTCCAGGTGCGGCCCGGTGATCTCCCACTCCTGGCGCTGCTCGTCGGAGGTGCCGATCCACAGCCCCTTCCGCGTCCCTATCATCAGCACCGTGCTGAGCTCGGTCGCCATCGCTACCTCCTCGTGGAGCCCGGTGCCCGTCGGCCCGGGAGGTCCTCCGCTCGGGTTGACCGGGTGACGCCCCGATTCTCACCGGTCTGGCTGGTCCTCGTCGGGATCCTCTCGGTGCAGCTCGGCGCCGGCATCGCCAAGAGCCTGTTCGAGGAGGTCTCCCCGACCACGATCGTCTGGCTCCGGCTGGTCACCAGCGCCCTGGTCCTCGCCGTGATCGCCCGGCCGCGGCTGCGAGGGCGGACCCGCGCGGACTGGTGGGTGGTGCTCGGCTTCGGCGCCAGCCTGGGCCTGATGAACTGGGCGATCTACCAGTCCTTCGCGCGGATCCCGCTGGGGATCGCGGTCACCATCGAGTTCATCGGCCCGCTGGTCCTCGCCGTCGCCGGGTCACGCCGGCCCCGCGACCTGCTGTGGGTGGGCCTGGCCGCGGTCGGGGTGGGCCTGCTCGGTGCCGAGCGGGCCGACCTGGACCCGGTGGGGGTGCTGTTCGCGCTGCTGGCCGGCGCCGCCTGGGCGGCGTACATCCTGCTCAGCGCGCAGACCGGAGGCCGGTGGGAGGGGGTGCAGGGGCTCGCGGTCGCCAGCGCGGTGGCCGCCGCCGCCCTGGCCCCGCTGGCGCTCGGGGGCCACGGCGGCGAGGTGGCGGACGCCCGGATCCTGCTCATCGGCGCGCTGGTCGGGCTGCTCAGCTCGGTGATCCCCTACTCCTGCGAGCTGGTCGCCCTGCGGTCGCTGCGCCCGGCGGTCTTCGGGATCATGATGAGCCTGGAACCGGCCGCCGCCGCCCTGGTCGGGATCCTGGTGCTCAGCGAGTTCCTCAGCCCGGTCCAGTGGCTGGCGGTGGCCTGCGTGATCGCGGCCAGCGTCGGGGCGACCCGCAGCGGTCGGGTGCCCGCCGCGCCGCACCCCGACTGAGGACCTCGCTCGGCGGCAGCCGGCGACCGGGCAGAATCCGACCAGCACGACACGCGGACCGGTGCGTGCCAGGAAGTTCACGCAGGCTTAACCTTCAGCCGTGCCGAGGAGGACTACCCTGAGGACTCAGCCCGATCTCGGAGTCGCCCCCATGACTGTCAAGCCCCACTCCACCCGTAGCGCGCCGCGCCTGCCGCGCCAGCTGGTGGACCTCGTGACCGCGTGGCCGGTGGCCTCGCAGCAGCGGGCCCGCCGCAACGCCATGATCGCCGCGACCTCGCTGGCCCAGCGGCGGGCCGAGCGCGAGGCCGTCGAGGACTTCCTGGCCGCGCGGTCGGGGCATGCCGACGAGGTGCCCGACGCCCTCGAGGGTCCGTCGCCCCGCACCTCGGGTCTCTGACCCACCGGCCCCGCGTGCCCGAACCCCGAGGGGTCCTCGGGCACAATCGGGCCATGCCGACCTCCGCCGCGCGCGCTGCGACCGCGTCCTCCATCGCCTACCGGGACGTGATGTCCGACGACGGCACCCGGCTGAACGCGTGGACCAACGACGCCGACGGCGACCCCGACACCCCGACGGTGCTGCTGTGCAACGGCCTCGGCACCAACCCGTACGCCTGGCCGGCGCTGCTCCGGCCGGACTGCGGCATCCGGGTCGCCTCCTGGAACCACCGCGGCACCGGTGGCAGCGACCGCCCCGAGGACCCCCAGCGGGTCGGCATCGAGGAGTTCGTCGAGGACGCCCTCTCGGTGATGGACGCCTTCGACATCGACCGGGCCGTCCTGCTCGGATGGTCGATGGGCGTCAACACGATGTTCGAGCTGGCCAGCCGGAACCCGGAGCGGGTGACCGGCCTGTTCGCCGTCGCCGGCGTCCCCGGTGACACCTTCTCGACCATGCTCGGCCCGCTGCGGCTGCCGCGGGTCGCGGCCCGCACCATCACCGTCAGCCTCGCCCACGCCCTCAAGCTCGGCGGGAAGCTGATCACCCCGGTGACCAGCCGGCTGCCGGTGGGGGCGCGTGCGATCGACCTGCTCACCCACACCGGCTTCATGTTCCCGGTGCCGGACCCCGAGCTGGCCGCAGTCGCGATCGCGGAGTTCCTCACGACCCCGCTCGACTGGTACGCCCACATGGCGATCCGCACCGCCGAGCACGCCCGGGTCTCGCTGAGCGGCATCGACGTGCCGGTCGTGTTCGTCGCCGGCCGCTGGGACGTGCTGGCCGGGGCGCGGCACATGGAGAGCGCCTCCGAACGCGTCGCCGACGGCAGCTTCGTCGAGCTCGGCGGCAGCCACTTCATCCAGATGGAGCAGCCCGAACGGGTCCACCAGCTGCTGCTGGACTTCGTCGCGGCGGTGGGCTGAGTGCGCCGCCGACGTACGGCGAGCGCGGTCCTGCTCGGCCTGGCCCTGGGCTCGTCCGCGCTGACGGGCTGTGCCCAGGGCGGCAACGAGAGCACCCTGACCCTCATCGACCAGCCGACCGCCAGCGGGACGGACGGCGCGACGGCGGGCGAGACCGGGTCCCCGGACGTCGCACCGGGCACCTCGTTCACCGAGTCGGCGGACGGCTCGCCGAGCCAGGAGCCGACGGCCACCGGCGCGCCCCGCGTGGTCCGCGCCATCGCCACCGGCCTGCAGGCGCCGTGGGGCCTGGACTTCCTGCAGAACGGGGACGCGCTGGTCACCGAGCGGGACACCACCCGGGTGCTGCGCATCTCGCCGTCCGGTGACGTCCGGCAGGTGGGCGAGCTGGGGATCGCCGAGCCCGTCGGCGAGGCCGGCGCGCTCGGGGTCGCGCTCTCCCCCGACTTCGCCACCGACCGCCGGGTGTTCTTCTACGTCACCACCGCCGAGGACAACCGGGTGGTCCGGACGACGTTGCGCGGTGACGCGCTCGGCGAGCTCGAGCCGATCCTCACCGGCATCCCGAAGGGCCCGGTCCACGACGGCGGTCGGCTCCTGTTCGGCCCGGACGGGTTCCTCTACGTCTCCACCGGCGAGATCGGCGAGCGGGAGCTCGCCCAGGACCGGGACAGTCTCGCGGGCAAGATCCTCCGGATCACCGCCGACGGCGAGCCCGCCCCCGGCAACCCGTTCGGCACCGCGATCTGGTCCTGGGGTCACCGCAACGTCCAGGGTCTGGCGTTCGTCGAGGACCAGCTCTACGCCTCCGAGTTCGGCGCCAGCTCCTTCGACGAGCTGAACCGGATCGTCGCCGGGGAGAACTACGGCTGGCCCGAGGTCGAGGGCGAGGGCGGCACCGAGGCGGGGTTCGTCGACCCCGAGCAGGTGTGGGGCACCGACGTCGCCTCCCCCTCGGGTCTGGCCGCCGCGGCCGGTCACCTGTGGATGGCCTCGCTGCGCGGGCAGCGGCTGTGGCGGATCGCCGCCGACACCGAGGCCGCCACCGACCCCGCTGCCTTCTTCATCGGCGACTACGGGCGGATGCGCACGGTGGCCACCGACCCCGACGGCAACCTCTGGGTCACCACCAGCAACCGGGACGGTCGGGGGGACCCCGGCCCGGACGACGACCAGATCCTGCTGGTCAGCCCCTGACGGGACCGGTCAGAGGGTCGGTGACGGGGCCGGTGACGGGGCCGGTCACGGTGCCGGTGACGGTGGCCCGTCGGGCAGCGCGGCGCAGGGTGGTCAGCACCGCGGGACCGAGCAGCACCAGCGCCACGGCCGTGGTGATCGCGCGGCCGGTGTCGAAGCTGCCGGTCGAGGTGATCAGCGTGTAGGCGAGGAAGGTCTGCAGGTTCTCCAGCAGCGGCGCGCCCGCGACGTACGCCAGCGACCCCTCGTGACCGGGCACCTGCACCCCCAGCAGGAACGGCCAGCCGGACAGGTTCATCAGCAGCCCGTACAGGTACGAGGCGACCACGCCGTACCCGACCAGCAGCGCGATCTCGGCGCGTCCCGTCACCGGTCTCCGGCCCAGTCGACGGGGCAGCAGCCCCGCGCCCATCCCGACCCAGGCGGCCACCAGCATCTGGTACGGCAGCCAGGGGCCGACCCCGGCGGTCATCAGTGCCGAGGCGAACAGGGACGTGCAGCCCAGCGCGAACCCGAACCCGGCACCGAAGACCCGTCCGGCCAGGATCAGCAGGAAGAAGACCAGCTCCACTCCGCCGGTGCCCGCCGAGATGCCACGCAGGATCGCGTTGACGGCGCTGAGCACCCCGAGCACGGCGAGCACCCGGGGGTCCAGGCCGCCCTCGCTGACCTCGGCCAGCACCACCGCGATCACCACCGGCAGCAGCGCCAGGAACAGGAACGGCGGGTCCACCCGGGTCCCTGGCTCGACCCGGAGCAGCAGCGGCCACACCAGCATCAGCAGCCCCGCGACGGACGCGACCCCCAGGACCAGGCCCGAGCGCAGCGACAGCGGCACCGCCACCGGCGTGCTCATGCCGTCGCCAGCCGAGCGGCGACCTCGTCGACCCGCAGCCACCCGGGACCGAGCACCTTGGTGACCTGGGGTGCGAAGGCGGGCGACTCGGCGAGCACCCGCCGGGTCGGACCGGCGGAGACCACCTCGCCGTCGGCGAGCACCAGGACGTCGTCGGCGGCCTGGGCGACGAACTCCACGTCGTGGCTGGCCACCAGCACCGCCCGGCCCTCGGCGGCCAGCTCGCGGAGGAAGGTGGCCAACGCCGCCTTGGCCGGATAGTCCAGGCCGCGGGTCGGCTCGTCGAGGAGCACCACCGCCGGCCGGTCGGCCAGGACGACGGCCAGGGCGAGCGCCATCCGCTGCCCCTCGCTCAGGTCACGGGGGTGGCTGCCGCCGTCGATGCCCGGCACCAGCCGGTCCAGCAGCGGCCGGGCACCCGGCCCCGCAGCGGCGCACTCCTCCGCGACGGTGTCGAGGTAGAGCAGGTCACCGGCATTCTGCGGCAGCAGGCCGACCCGCGCGCGGCGTTCGACCGGGCTGAGCGTGGCCGGGTCGTCCCCGCCGATCGCGACGCTCCCCGCGGTGCGGGCGCCGCCGCCCTGCAGCGCCCAGAGCAGCGACGACTTGCCGGAGCCGTTGCGACCCATCAGCGCGCTCACCCGGTACGCCGGCAGCCGGAGCCCGACGTCGCGGACGGCGACGGTGCTGCGGTGGGTCACGGTGAGACCTCGCGCGGTCAGCTCCGTGGCGTCGCCCGGCTCGGGCGCCCCCGACGGCTCGACCGACGGGGGACGGTCAGGCCCGGCAGCTCACGGGCGACGCGCCGGGCCGCGCGGACCGTCAGCGGCAACGGGTCCCACCCGGCCAACCGTCCCAGCTCGACGATCGGCGGCACCACCGGGGAGGTCGCCAGCAGCCGGGCGGTCTCGCCCACCGTGACCTGGCCGTCGCCGGTGAGCAGGCACATCCGGTCCGCGAACGGCACCACCCGCTCGAGGCGGTGCTCGGCCAGCAGCACCGAGACACCCAGGTCGTGCACCAGCCGGGTCAGTGTCGCGAGCACGTCCTCGGCGGCGGTCGGGTCGAGCGCGGAGGTGGGCTCGTCGAGGACCAGCAGCCTCGGGTGCATGGTGAGCACCGACCCGATGGCCACCCGCTGCTGCTCGCCGCCGGAGAGGGTGCTGAGGTCGCGGGCGCGCAGCTCGGCGATGCCGAGCAGGTCCAGGGTCTCCTCGACCCGGCGGCGCATCGTCTGGCCGCGCACCCCGAGCTGCTCCATCCCGTAGGCGAGCTCCTCCTCGACGGTGTCGGTGACGAACCCGGCGGCGGGGTCCTGGCCGACGTACCCGATCACCTCGGCGCGCTCGCGGGGTGGGGTGCGCACGATGCTGGTGCCGTCCAGCAGCAGGTCGCCGTCGAGGAGCCCGCCGGAGAACCGGGGCACCAGCCCGGTGACCACCCCGAGCAGCGTCGACTTGCCCACCCCGGTCGGCCCGGAGACCAGCATCAGCTCGCCCTCCTCGACCGTCAGGTCCACCCCGTCGAGCACGGGGGTGGCCCGCTGGTCGTAGCGGAACCGGATCCCGCGCAGCTCGATCATCCGGCCACCGCCCGGGGCTCGGGGGTGGTCACCGCGGCGCTGACCGCGAGCAGCGCCCCGGCCAGCGCGACCGCACTGACCTGCGGGAACACCCCGAGGTCGGGGTAGGCGAGGGCGACCCGGTGGCTGCTCACCCACCAGCCGGCGACCGCGACCCCGGCGCCGGCGAGCAGGACCGCGGCCTCGGGCCATCGCCACGGGTCGGGCCGGTAGCGGCTGCGCTGCACCCGGCGGCCGGCGCTGAGCAGGCCGGCCACCGCGAGCAGCGCGCCGACGGCCAGCATCGGCAGCGCCAGCAGCCGTGGCGCGGTCCGGTCCAGCACCGCGTACACGCCCACGCAGACCCCGCACAGCCCGACCAGCATCAACGCACCGGTGGTGGTCCGCTGCCGGCGGGTCACCCCGCCCGGGCGGCCGTAGCCGCGGGTGTCCATCCCCGCGGCGAGGGCCAGCGACCGCTCCAGGGCGTCCTCGAGGACCGGCACCAGGGTGCGCCGCAGCCGCCGCACCCGACCGGTCTCCCCACCGCGCAGGTCCTGGGCCCGCCGGACCCGTCGGACGCTGTCGGCGAACTGGGGCAGCACCGTCACCGCGACCACCAGCGCGGTGCCGATCTCATACAGCGCGGGCGGCACCGAGCGGAGCAGCCGCTTGGGGTTGGCCAGCGCGTTCGCGGCGCCGACGCAGATCACGATGGTGGCCAGCCGAAGCCCGTCGTACAGCCCGGAGAGCAGCGACTCCCGGGTCACCGGGCCGAGCAGGGTGATCCCGAGCACCCAGTCCGGCAGCGGCACCGTGGGCAGGTCCAGGAGCACCGTGCCCGGGTAGGTGCCGCCCAGCAGGACCCGGAAGAGCACCCGGATCACGACGATCGCGACTCCGATCCACAGGTACAGCCGGAACGCCCGGCCCCACGGCTGGTCCGAGCGCCGCGCCATCACCACCACGGTCGCGGAGCCGATGATGAGCAGCAGCGTGAGCGGGTTGGTCGTCATCGACGCGGCGGTGGCCAGGCCCACGGCCCAGCCCCACCAGGCCACGGGGTGCACGTCGCGCGGCAACCCGACCGCGCCGATCACGGGCCGGCCGACCCCCGACGACGACGCAGGACCACGACCCCGGCCGCCGCGGCGAAGAGCACGCCGATCAACCCGAGCGGCACCCAGGAGGGCAGTCCGCTCTCCGCGGACACCGGGCTCGCATCGGTCAGCTCGCCGGCCTCGTCCTCGGCCTGCGGAGACGACGCCCCGGTCTCCGCGCCGGCCGAGGACACCGCCGCCGAGGCCTCGGCGTTCTCGGAGCGGCCCTGGCGCTGCTGCTTGTTCCGCTGCTTGCGCTGCTGCTCCGCGGCCTTGGTGGCACTGGGGGCCGACGAGGGCGCCGCCGACCTGGGACCGGCGGCCGCGGCTGCCGATGACGGGCCGGTGGACGCGCTGGTCGACGACGAGCCGGTGCCGCCCGCCGAGCCGGCGGACCCACTGCTGCCACCGGCACCACCGCCGGAGCCGCCACCGGGCGGCGGGGTGCTGGGCGACGGGGTCGGGGTGGGGCTCGGCGTCGCGGAGGAGTCCTCGTGCGGTGCCGGGTCGGCGCTCGGCGGTGCCGCGGCGGAGCCCTGCTTCCAGGACAGCGCGACGTACCCGCCGTCGGAGACCTTCAGTGAGCCGACCCCTTGGCTGGCGTAGACCCAGTCGCCGCTCTCACCGTCGGACCACCACAGGCTCCAGTACGCGTCGGAGGGCGGGGTGTTGACGCACGGGTCCTGGTCCTGGCTGGGGAGGTTGTTCACCCGGCAGACGAAGCCCGGCTGCTTCTGCACGTAGGACAGCGAGAATCCCGAGTCGGAGAACTGGGCGGCGGCGGTCTTGCCACCACCGTCGGCGTCGCAGACCTGTTGCACGCCGCCACCGAGCTCGTTGAAGTCGACGACAACAGTGACCCCGTCGGCGTCGGCGCAGGCGGCCGCCGAGGCCGGGGCCATCGGGACGACGAGCCCAGCCGCCGCGGCCAGGGCGGCCGCGGCGGCGAGCGAGATCAGTCGTCCCATGGTCAGCGGGTGACCCGGAAGGTGGCGGTGCTCTTCCGGATGCCGGCGAACTCGCCGCCGACCCGGACCTTGCCGATGCCCGGCGCGCCGTACACGCGGAACCGCACGGTCTTCTTGCCGTTCGCGTTGGCCTTGCCGAAGAAGACCTTCTTGCCGCGGAACACGGCCCGGACCTTCTCGCCGGCCGCGAGACCGCTCACCTTCAGCACCTGGCGCGAGCCCTTGGCGACCGTCGGCTTCTTGACGCTGAAGGGGATCTCGAGCCGACCGAGGACGTCGAACGCCCCGACCTGGGTGCCCTGCTGGGTGTGCAGGAAGTACGACGCGGTCTTGGTCCTCCACGGCAGCTGGACCGGGTACTCGACCACGCCGGCGGGCACCGCCTGCAGCGGCATCCCGCGACCGGCGAGGCAGACCAGGTCACCCTCGGCGACCCCGGCCACCGAGAGCCCCGTGCTCGACCCGCCCTTGTGGTAGCGCGCACCGCCGGTCTCCAGCTCTCCGCTGTCGCCGAGCCCGGCGAGCACGTCGAGCGCGGTCATCGCCTGGAAGGTGGCGCGTCGCCACTGGTCCTGGGACTCCTCGGTGATGCCCTCGTCCGCGGCGGCGGCCGTCGCGGACCGGTCGTAGCCGATCGCGCCGGTCTCCTCGGCGAGGCCCGACCCGGCGGCGGGGTCGGTGACCCGGAGGCCGAGGACGAACCCGGCGGCGGCACCGGCCGGGCAGTCGAGCCCAGCGAGGTCGAGGGCGACCGCAGCGAGACCGGTGCTGTTGCTGTTCGGGGTGCTGTTGCCGACCAGCGAGCCGTCGGTCGCCTGCACGCCGGCCAGCCACTCCCCGGCCGCGGCGATCGCCTGCTCGACATCGGTGTCGTCGGCCTGGCCGGCGAGGGCACGGACGGCGAAGGCAGTGGCGTCCACGTCCGGGGCGCCGCCGCTGGCCTCACAGCTCTGCTCCGCGGCGTCGGCCGCGGAGAGCTCGATCCGGAAGTAGCCGGCCGAGCACTGCTGGGCGAGCAGGTGCTCGGTGGTGAGGTTGGTGAGATCGCTGTCGGTCTCGTCGAGCGCCCGGACGGCGAAGGCCTGACCGATGACGTTGGCGTAGTCGCCGTACAGGCTCTGGTCCTGGATCCGGCCGGCGGCCGGTCCGTCGGTGAGGACTCGGTCCTCCAGGCGCTGGACGAGGTCGACGCCGCCGAAGCCGGTCGGGTCCTGTCCGGCGGCCTGGGCGAGCACGACGGCCTTGGCGGTGGCGCCGGCGTACGCCTCGACCACCCCGTCACCGATGTAACCCAGCAGCCGGGCCGGGTCGGAGACCGCGTCGGCGATGTCCGTCACGGCATCGTCCCGGCCGGCCGCGTCGAGCGCGAGGGCCGCGTCGATGGTCAGACCGATGTCCTCGAAGTCGTACTGGTCGTTGACGACGACCCCGTCGGTGAGCTGGGCCTCGACCCAGTCGGCGCTGCCGCTGGTGGCCTCCCCCGGGGCGATGGCGGAGGCCGGACCGACGGGGGCCAGCACGAGGCCGGACGCGACGAGCGCGCCCCCGGCGACCAGAGCGCCGGTACGGCGCGCGAACGGGTGCAACATGTGTTCCTTCCCGCTGCACAGCGGGTCGGACGGCGGCGCCGGCGAACCCGCTGGTTTCCACGACAGCGTGTGTTCAGGACGACCGGGGCGGGTGTTCCGGCTCGCCGGCACGCTCCGGTCCAGCCCGGTCGTGCTCGGCCTACGGTTGCGGGTCAGCGCCGGATTCGGACCGGCTTCCCCCACCACGGACGAGATTGATGATGTCTGCGCAAGGTATCAAGCACCGGGCCGCTCGGCACCATCCGTCCGCGAGAAATGCCTCACCGGGCTCTGGCTCCGCCCGTCGTTTCATCACGGTATGCAGGCGAAGCGTCACTTCCCTACCGGGACCCGCACTTCCCTCGGCGTGCCCTCCTGGGAATCACCGGTCGTCAGGGGTTCCCGACGGTTGTCAGGGGTTGCAACGGCCGACAACCGTCGGAAGAGCCTGACGACCGGTGATTCCCGGGTGGACTCCGTCACGGGAAGTGCGAGCCAGCAACGCGAACGCCAACGCCACCAGCGACTCACCCACGCCGCGGCAGCACCCGGAAGTTCTTGGCCTGGTGCCGCAGGTCCGGGAACTCGCCGTTCACCCGGACCCGGGCGACCCCCGGGCGGCCGGTGACCGGGAACCCGACGGTGGCGCGACCCCGGCCGTCGGCCTCGGTGGACACCACCGTGCGGCCGCGGAACACCACCGAGACCAGCTCCCGGCCGGTGAGCCCGCGGATCCTCAGCTGCTGGCGCTCCCCCAACCGGATCACCGGCCGAACGATCCGGAACGGCACCAGCAGCCGGTCGAGCACCCAGAACCTGCGTGCCTCGGTGCTGCCGTCCTCCAGGTACAGCCGGCCGGTCTTCACCCCGGTGCCGTGCGGCAGCCGCACCCCGGGGTCGGCCCGTCCCTCGAGCGTGGCCGTGTCGGCGCCGGTGCGTCCCTTCAGCTCCAGGCACGCGGTGCTGCCGGGCACCAGGTGCAGAGCCGTGGCGTACCCGGTGGTCCCGGCCCGCAGCCAGGGCCGGGGCGGATGCCCCGGCGGCGGGGAGTGCGCCGGCGCGGCCGTGGTCCAGGAGAGGCCGACCAGGGCGTTCGTGGTCGCCCGCAGGAAGCGGAACCGTGCCCACGGCGAGAGCGGCTGCCGGCGGGCGCGGGCCAGCGCGTTGCCGCCCGGGGCGATGGCACCCAGGTCGGCGTCGACGATGGAGTCGCAGGGCCCGACGTCCACCAGCCGCAGGCCGCGCAGCCAGGCCCCGGCCCGCTGCGCCGCGAGCTCGCTGCCGTACTCGGCGAGCGCCCGCGCGGCTGCCCCGGTGCCGACCTCGTCGGTCCGGCCGCGACGGGCGCCGGTGACGCTCCATCCGCCGTCGACCGGATCCTGGTGCTCCTCCAGCCAGTCGATGCCCTGGAGCCGACCGGACTCGACCCCCGGGCCGTCGCCGGGAAGCGCGAGCACGGCGTACGCCGTGGCACGCGTGCTGCCCTTCCAGTCCGCGCCGTAGCAGCTCTGGTCGGTCTCCTCCACGCGCGACAGCTGGGCCCGGAAGTGGCCGGGCCGGCACTGCTGCTGCAGCAGGAAGAAGGTCGCCTCGTCGGTCAGGTCACTGCCCACGGCCGTGAGCCCCGCGGTCGCGAACGACTGCGCCACCGTGTCGGTGCGGTCGGCGGCGTGCCGCACGTCCGGGTCGAGCAGGTCGTGGATGCGCCCGGCGGTCACCCCGTCGGTCAGCACCGTGCTCTCCAGCTGGGCGACGAGGTCGGTCCCGCCGTACGACGTGGGGTCGTCGCCGGCGGCCAGCGCCAGCGCCAGCGCCTTCGCGGTCGCCCCCGCGGAGACCACCGTGCCGTGACCCGGTCTGGTGTAGGCGCCCACGTCGGCCGCGACCGCGTCGCTGATCGTCTGCACCGTGGCGTCGTGGCCGCCGAGCGCCGCGAGGGCCAGCCCCAGGTCGACGCTCAGGTCGTGGTCGGGTCGGGTGCAGACTCCGCCCTCGCACCGGAAGGGCCGCTCCAGCAGTCCGGCGTCGGTGAGCTGGGAGACCACCCACGCGGCCGCGTCGGCAGCCGGCACCGGGTCGCGCGGTTCCGCCTCGTCGGCGACGGAGGGGCCGATCGACGCGGACGCGCCGGACCCACCGGTGCCGAGCAGGGCGACGGCGAGGAGGGCAGCGGCCGCTGCCGCGGTCGTACGTGGACAGAAGCGCCATCACGGACCCCTGAGTCAAGAGGTGACGGCTCACGGTAGGCCCGCAGTCCCCCGGCCGTCAGACCCGGACGGGGGGCTCGGCACCACCGAAGTGACTACCCCTGCGGGATCAGCGCGTAGGGATCCTTGCCGTCGACCAGCACGCCCAGCGGCGGGCCGACCATCGCCGGGTCGGTGCCCCACTCACCGGCCGAGGTCCGACCGGAGACGGTGCGGCCGTCGGCGGTCCGGCCCGAGGTGGCCCGGTAGTTCGGCGGCGGGTCGAAGAAGAGGTGGTCGATCCAGCCGTTGTACCGCTGGAGGGTGCCCGGGTTGTTCAGCCGGAGCCGCACCTCGTCGCTGGCCAGTGCCGCGGGCGACCAGTTCTCCGAGCCGTTGAAGGTCTTGAAGGCCTTCTTGTTGCCGCGGTAGACGCCCTTCACGGTGAGCACCTTCATGTGCAGGTACCAGTCGTAGATGCCGTCGTTGTTCGGGTCCTTGACGATCTGGCGCAGCGGCACCGGCCGGTTGCCCTCCTGGCGGAGGATGCGCAGCACCTCGTTGCCGGCCACGGCGTAGACGATCCGGATGTTGCAGCCGTTGTTCTGCAGGTTGCGCACCCGCCAGGCGATCTTCTTGCCGCGCTTGCCGTGCCAGGAGGTCATCGCGATCCGGATCTTGGTCCGCCCGTTGCTGCGGTTCTTCGCGCCCTTGCAGCGGATCCGGTCCAGCTCACGCAGCACCGGGTCCTTCCCCGTCTTGTTGCCGCGGTACGGGTAGGCCTCGGTCCGCACGTAGCCGAAGTCCTTGCGGCGGTAGCCCTGCTTGACGTTCTTGTCGCGCCACATCTGGGTGAAGACCGTGCGGAACTCGTCGTAGACGCCCTTGCGGCCGCGCACGGTGAAGACGTCGTTCCACTGGTTGCTGGCCGCCAGGTCGGTGGCGTTCGCCGAGCTGTTCATCACGATGTGCTGCGACCGGCCGGCGCGGGTGAACAGGAAGAACTTCGAGTGCGCGATGCCCCCTGGGCCGCGACAGGCGCTCACGCACTTCTTCACGTTGCTGCGCAGGTAGGGCTTGCGGGACTTGTTGCCGTGCCGCTTCAGCTCCCGCTGGAGCCGGTTCACCCCGTAGTTGGGGTTGTCCGGGTTGGCGTTGAGCCGGTCCAGGATCACCCGCACCCCCACCTTGCGCTTGTGGGCGTTGATCAGCGCGTTGACGACGGCGTCGCTGCGGATGTTCCAGCTGGCGATCTTGATCTGGCTCTTGCGGTGGGTGCTGTTGATCGTCCGGAGCAGGTGCGCCAGGATCACCCGCCGCTGGTCGCGGTTCCCCTCCGGGTCGTTGGTCTTCACCCCCGGCTTGGGGTTGTACGCCGCCGCCGGCGCGACCGGGGTGAGCGGGCCCGCCGCGAGCGCGACGGCCAGCATCAGCGGGACTAGCAGGGACAGGACCGGGAAGCGAGAAGCACGAGACATCGCGACCCACGCTAGCAAGTCAGGAGAGCTTCTCCAGAATCAGTTCACGGACGCGCCCGGCATCGGCCTGGCCCCGCATCTGCTTCATCACCGCACCGATGAGCGCCCCCGCGGCGGCCACCTTGCCGTCGCGGATCTTGTCGGCCACGTCGGGGTTCGCCGCGATGGCGTTGTCCACGGCGGCTGAGAGCGCGCCCTCGTCGGAGACGATCGCCAGCCCGCGGGCCGCGACGATCTCCGCCGGCGTCCCCTCACCGGCGAGCAGGCCGTCGAAGACCTGCCGGGCCAGCTTGTCGTTGAGCGCGCCGGAGTCCACCAGCCCCTGCACGGTGGCGACGTCGGCCGGGGTGACCCCCAGCTCGGCGATCTCCACCCCGGAGTCGTTGGCCCGCCGGGCCATCTCCCCCAGCCACCACTTGCGGGCCGCCTGCGGGGACGCGCCGGCCGCGATGGTCTCCTCGACCAGGCCCAACGCGCCGGCGCCGACGGTGTCGCGCATCTCCAGGTCGGAGAAGCCCCACTCCGCCTGCAACCGGGCCCGACGCTGGGCGGGGGGCTCGGGCAGCGTGGCCCGCAGCTCCTCGACCCACTCCCGGGACGGCGCCACCGGCACCAGGTCCGGCTCGGGGAAGTAGCGGTAGTCCTCGGCGTCGGACTTCTCCCGGCCGCTGGTGGTGATCCCGGTGTCCTCGTGCCAGTGCCGGGTCTCCTGGAGGATCGACCCGCCCGCGTCGAGCAGCGCCGCGTGCCGCTGCATCTCGTAGCGGACCGCTCGCTCGACCGAGCGCAACGAGTTCACGTTCTTGGTCTCGGTCCGGGTGCCGAGCCCGCCGTCGCCGCGCGGGGAGAGCGAGAGGTTGACGTCACAGCGCATCGAGCCCTGCTCCATCCGGGCGTCGGAGACCCCGAGCGCCAGGATCAGCTCGCGCAGGTGTGCGACGTACGCCTTGGCCACCAGCGGTGCCTTCTCCCGGGTCGCCCGGATCGGCTTGGTGACGATCTCGATGAGCGGGATCCCGGCCCGGTTGTAGTCGACCAGCGAGTAGTCGGCGCCGTGGATCCGGCCGGAGGTGCCGACGTGCAGCGACTTGCCGGTGTCCTCCTCCATGTGGGCGCGCTCGATCTCGATCCGGAACGTCTCCCCGTCCGCCCCCTCATCGAGCAGGGCGACGTCCGTCCAGCCCTCGAACGCGATCGGCTCGTCGTACTGGGAGGTCTGGAAGTTCTTCGGCATGTCGGGGTAGAAGTAGTTCTTCCGGGCGAACCGGCACCACTCGGCGATCTCGCAGTTCAGCGCCAGCCCGATCCGGATCGCCGACTCGACCGCGACCCGGTTCACCGCCGGCATCGCGCCGGGCAGCCCGAGGCAGGTCGGGCAGACCTGGGTGTTCGGCTCGGCGCCGAACTCGGTCGGGCACCCGCAGAACATCTTCGAGGCGGTGTTCAGCTCGACGTGCACCTCCAGCCCGAACGCCGGGTCGTACTTCTCCAGGGCCTCCTCGAAGGAGAGCAGATCGGCCGTCGTGGTGCTCATGCGGACCCTCCGTCCAGGTCAGGTGCGCGGTCGAGGATCGGGCCGCCCCACTGCTCGAGGAGCAGCGACTCCAGGGCGGCGCCGACCCGGTAGCAGCGGTCGTCGGCCAGGGCCGGGGCCAGGACCTGGAACCCGGTCGGCAGCCCGTCCTCGTCGGCCAGGCCACTGGGCACCGAGATGCCGGGCACGCCGGCCAGGTTGGCAGGGATGGTGGCCAGGTCGTTGAGGTACATCGCGATCGGGTCGTCGAGCTTCTCGCCGAGCTTGAACGCGGTGGTCGGCGCGGTCGGCGAGACCAGCACGTCGACCTGCGCGAAGGCCGCGGCGAAGTCCCGGCTGATCAGCGTGCGCACCTTCTGTGCCTGTCCGTAGTAGGCGTCGTAGTACCCGCTGGACAGCGCATAGGTGCCGAGGATGATCCGGCGCTTCACCTCGTCGCCGAACCCGGCGTCCCGGCTGGCCCGCATCACCTCCTCCGCCGAGGGGTTGTCCACGCCCTCGGGCAGCACCCGCAGGCCGTAGCGCATCGCGTCGAACTTGGCCAGGTTGCTGGAGGCCTCGGCCGGCAGCACCAGGTAGTACGCCGCCAGCGCGTGCACGAAGCTCGGGCAGGAGACCTCGACGACCTCGGCGCCCGCCTTCACCAGCAGGTCCACCGACTCGCGGAACCGGGCCAGCACGCCGGGCTGGTAGCCCTCGCCGCCGAGCTCGGTGACCACGCCGATCCGCAGGCCGGCGACGTCGCCCTCGGCGCCGCGCCGGGCGGCCCCGACCAGGTCGCCGACGGGCTGGTCGGCCGAGGTGGAGTCGAGCGGGTCGTGCCCGCCGACGACCTCGTGCAGCAGGGCGGCGTCCAGGACGGTCCGGGTCACCGGTCCCACCTGGTCCAGGGAGTTGGCCAGCGCGACCAGGCCGTAGCGGGAGACCCCGCCGTACGTCGGCTTGACCCCGACGGTGCCGGTGACGGCGCCGGGCTGCCGGATCGAGCCGCCGGTGTCGGTGCCCAGGGCCAGCGGCGCCTGGAAGGAGGCCACGGCCGCGGCCGAGCCGCCGCCGGAGCCCCCCGGGATCCGGTCCAGGTCCCACGGGTTGTGGGTCGGCCCGTACGCCGAGTGCTCGGTGGAGGAGCCCATCGCGAACTCGTCCATGTTGGTCTTGCCGAGGATCGGCAGGCCGGCCGCCTTGACCCGGGCCACCGCGGTGGCGTCGTACGGCGGGATCCAGCCCTCGAGGATCTTCGAGCCGCAGGTGGTCGGCAGCCCCCGGGTGGCCAGCACGTCCTTGACCGCGATCGGGACGCCGTCCAGGGTCGAGGCGGGGCGGCCCGCGGTACGGCGCGCGTCGGACTCGGCCGCCTGGGCCAGCGCGCCCTCGGCGTCGACGTGCAGGTAGGCGTGCACGTCACCGTCGACCAGCTCGGTCCTCCCAGCGCCGCCCGGGTCAGCTCGACCGAGGTCGTCTCGCCGGCGGCGAGCGCCTCGGCCATCTCGGCAGCGGTGGATCGTGTCCATCGGGTCACCGCGGTCACTGCTCGTCCCCGAGGATGCGGGGGACGGCGAAACGCTGCTGCTCGGTGGCCGGCGCCATCGCCAGGGCCTCCTCGCGCGGTCAGGCCCGGCACGACCACGTCCTCACGGAAGACGTTGGTCAGCGGCAGCGGGTGCGAGGTCGGCGGTACGTCGTCACCGGCGACGCCCCGGATCGAGGCGACCGACTCCAGGATCACCGACAGCTGCGGCGCCAGGTGGTCGAGCTCGGCGTCGTCGAGGTCGATCCGCGCCAGGGTGGCCAGGTGGGCGACCTCGTCGCGGGTGATGGTCCCCGCGGAGTCGGGTCCGGTGGTCTCGGGCATGGCCACCATCCTAGGAGTGCCCTCCGGTGACGGACCGGCCGGTCGCGCTTGTCCACAGCCCGCGGAGCGGCCCGACCCCCTCGGGTGGACTGACCGCCCCCACTGCGGGACCCTGGTCTCGAAGAAGCCCCGATCCCGGGTCAGACCTCGCCCGGGTCAGCGCCGCACTCAGGGAAGGAGTTTCGTGTCGCTGCCCTTCTCGGAGCGCCCTGCCCCGCTGCTGGCCGACTCGCGGCGCTCGGACGCCGGCGCCCGCCTCACCCAGGCGGCCGACCGGGCTGAGTTCCTGCTACGCGCCTCGCGCACCGTATCCGCCCTGCAGCAGCCGCAACGGGCGCTGGAGGCGCTCACCGAGCTGCTGCTCGACCGCCTCGTCGAGGTGGCCCAGATCGTCGTCCGGACCGGGACGGCCGCGCTCACCTGCAGCGGCACCAGCGGCGGGCCGGTGAGGTTCACCTCCCACCGGTTGTCGCGGGCCTCGCCGGTCGGGGTCGAGGCGGCGATCACGCACGGGACCCCGAAGGACGTCTCCCTGCCGCACCGGGGTGGGAAGTGATCGGCCGCGATCCGGTCCCTGCTGGCCCACGAGTCGGTCGCCGATGACGTCGAGCAGCTCGCCGTCCAACACCTGCTCGTGCTGCCGCTGACGGCTCGCGGCCACACGTTCGGCCTGGTCGTGCTCGGCCGCGACCACGACCAGGACTTCGCCGGAGCCCACGGCTTCCTCGAGGACCTCGCCGAGCGGGTCGCGGTGGGCCTCGACGCCACCCTCGTCGTGGCCGAGAGCAGGCACGTCGCCGGCGTCCTGCGCCGGTCGCTGGCACCCCGGGCCACGCGCGAGGTGCCCCACCTGCGGATCGCCACCTACTACCGCGAGGCCCACCAGTTCGAGCACCTGAGCGGGGACTTCATCGACGTCCTGGGCCCCGACGACGACCTGGTGCTGCTGTGCGGCGACGTGACCGGCAAGGGCGTCGAGGCCGCGGTCGAGGCCAGGCGGATCCGCAACGCCGTGGGGACGGCGGCCCTGGTGGACCCGGCACCCTCCTTCGTGCTCGGCCTCACCAACCGGGTCCTGGTCTCGGAGTCCGAGGGGAGCCCGGAGCGGCTGGCCACGGCCGTCTGCGCCCGGGTCCGGCCGATCGAGGACCGCTGGGAGGTCGACGTGGCGAACGCCGGGCACCCACCCTGCTACGTGATCCGATCCGACGGCAGGGTCGAGGAGGTGCAGTCGCACGGCGCGGCGCTCGGCCTGCTCGCCGACGGCGAGTACGGCGAGGCCATCGTGAAGCTCGGCCCGCTGGACACCCTGCTGCTCTACACCGACGGTGTCACCGAGGGACGCGGCGCCCACGACCTGTTCGGGGAGGAGCGACTGGAGGAGCTGCTGGGCCACCTCGGCGGGATCCCGGCCCGCGCCCAGGTCGAGGCGGTGGCCGTGGCCGTCTCCGAGCACGTCGCCGACCGCCCGAACGACGACATCGCCATGCTGGCCGTTCAGCGACGAGCCGACCCCACGTGATCACCTCGACCATGACGGCGGCCATCGACCCCGACGAGCTCGAGACCTACTGGTCCGCCGTGGTCGCTGGGGACGAGGCCACGGCGGTCGCGCTCGCCCGCGACGTCCGGGACCGCGGCGTCCCCCTCGACCAGGTCCTGGAGGGGCTGGTCGTCACCGCGCAGCGACGGGTCGGCGAGCTCTGGTGGCACAACTTCTGGTCGGTGGTGCGTGAGCACGCCGCCACGGCGATCAACGAGGAGGTGGTCCACCGCCTCGAGGCCGACCTGGACGAGCCCGTCGACCGACCCCGGCTCCTGGTGGCGTGCGGGGAGCGGGAGTGGCACTCGCTGCCCGCGCTGGTGGTCGCGGTGAGCCTGCGCTCGCGGGGACACCCGGTCGACTACCTCGGCGCGAACGCCTCCCGGGACCAGGTCGTCAGCCACCTCCTCGACACCGGGCCGCGGGCGGTGCTGCTCAGCGCCTCGCTGTCCTCCTCGTTGCCGCGGGTGCGCCGGATGATCGAGGCGATCCGCGGCTCGGGCACCCCGGTGGTCGTCGGCGGACGAGCCTTCGACACGCTCGGCGTGCGCGCCCGCCGTCTCGGGGCCACGGCGTACGGCACCGACCCGCGGCAGGCGCTCCACCTGCTGTCCACGCTGCCCCACCAGGTGGACCCGGTCTCGCCGCTGCGCCACCGGGGGGCCAACGAGGCGAGCGCGATCCTGGCCTCGGCCGACGCCCTGGATCGCGACGCCTGGGCCGCGACCTGCGTGGCGCTCGGTCTGGCGCCCGTCGCGGAGCCCACCGCACCCGACCGCTGGGACGTCGTCCTGGCGGGCTTCGTGCCGCACGTCATCGACTGCCTGGTCGGCAGCCTGATGACCCAGGACCCGACCGTCCTCGGCGACGCCAGGTTCTGGCTCACCGAGGTGGTGGCCGGGCGCTCCGGCGATCCGGCCGCCGTTCCGACGCTGTGGCGGGCGTTGGCGGACCTGCTGCAGGACCACCCGACCGCGCGCGCGCTGCTCGGCGCGAGCTAGTCCTGCCCGTCGTCCTCCCCCGGGCCCGGGGTGCCCAGGCTCCGGGGGCCCAGGCTCCGGGGGCCCTGACTCCAGCAGGGCCACGAAGCCCTGCTCGTCGAGGACGGGGACCCCGAGCTGCTCGGCCTTCTCGGCCTTGGAGCCGGCGTTCTCCCCCACCACCACGAAGTCGGTCTTCTTCGACACCGAGCCGGCGGCCTTCCCGCCCCGGGCCAGGATCGCCTCCTTGGCCGAGTCGCGGCTGAAGTCGACCAGCGAGCCGGTGACCACCACGGTCAGCCCCTCCAGGGTGCGGGCCACGGACTCGTCGCGCTCGTCGGCCATCGACACCTCGGCGGCCTCCCACCGGTCGACGATCGAGGCGTGCCAGTCGACGGTGAACCACTCGATGACCGCCTCGGCGATGGTCGGGCCCACCCCGTCGGCGGCCGCGAGCTGCTCCTCGCCGGCGCCGCGGATCGCGGCCATCGACCCGAACTCGGTGGCCAGGGCTCGTGCCGCGGTCGGCCCGACGTGCCGGATCGAGAGCGCCACCAGCACCCGCCACAGCGGCACCCGGCGGGCGCGTCCGAGGTTGTCCAGCAGCCGCCGGCCGTTCGCGTTGAGCACCCGGGCCTCGCCCTCTCCCTTCTGCGGAGCGCGGGTGAACAGCTCGGTCCCGACCAGCTTGTCCTCGTCGAGGTCGAAGACGTCGCCCTCGTCGGCGATCGCGCCGGAGTCCAGCAACGCCACCGCCGCCTCGTAGCCGAGCCCCTCGATGTCGAAGGCTCCCCGGCCGGCCACGTGGAAGACCCGCTCCCGCACCTGGGCCGGGCAGAACCGGTGGTTGGGGCAGCGCAGGTCCTTGTCGCCCTCCTTCTGCTGAGCCAGGACGGTGCCGCAGCTGGGGCACTCGGTGGGCATCACCCAGGGCACCGACCCCTCCGGGCGCAGCGGCAGCACCGGCCCGACGATCTCCGGGATCACGTCGCCGGCCTTGCGCAGCACCACCGTGTCGCCGGGACGGACGTCCTTGCGGGCGACCTCGTGCGCGTTGTGCAGGGTGGCCATCTCGACCGTCGAGCCGGCCACCCGGGTCGGCTCCATCCGACCGAACGGGGTCACCCGCCCGGTGCGGCCGGTGTTCACCTCGATCGCCAGCAGCCGGGCGTTCACCTCCTCGGGCGGGTACTTGAAGGCGATCGCCCAGCGCGGCGCTCGACTGGTCGAGCCGAGCCGTCGCTGCGCGGACACGTCGTCGACCTTGACCACGACGCCGTCGATCTCGTGCTCCACGTCGTGGCGGTGCTCGCCGTGGTGCTCGATGAACGCCTCCACCTCGGTGAGGGTCGGCAGCACCGTCGCGTGCGCGGAGGTCGGCAGCCCCCAGGCGCGCAGCGCGGCGTACGCCTGCGACTGTGCGGTGGGCTCGAAGCCCTCGCGGGCGCCGATGCCGTGGCAGACCATCCCGAGCGCCCGGGTCGCGGTGACCCGGGGATCCTTCTGGCGCAGCGAGCCGGCGGCCGCGTTGCGCGGGTTGGCGAAGACCGGCTTGCCGGCGTCGGTCATCGACGCGTTGAGCCGCTCGAACGCCTCGACCGGCAGGAAGACCTCGCCGCGGACCTCGACCAGCGCCGGCACCGGGAACTCCTCGGATGCCTGCAGCCGGTGCGGGATCGAGTCGATCGTGCGGACGTTGGGGGTGACGTCCTCGCCGGTCACCCCGTCGCCCCGGGTCAGCGCCCGGACCAGGCGACCGCCCTCGTAGAGCAGGTTGATCGCCAGCCCGTCGACCTTGAGCTCGCAGAGCAGGTCGGGGTCCTCGACCCCGTCGCGGCGCAGCCGCGCGTGCCAGGCCTCGAGCTCGGCGTAGGAGAACGCGTTGTCCAGGCTCTCCATCCGGCGCAGGTGGTCCACCGCGGTGAACTCGGTGGAGACGGCGCCGCCGACCTTCTGGGTCGGCGAGTCCGGGGTGCGCAGCTCGGGGAACTGCTCCTCGAGCTCCTCCAGCCGGCGCAGCCGCCGGTCGTAGTCGGCGTCGTCGAGGGTCGGCTCGTCGCGGACGAAGTACCGCCAGCGGGCGTCCTCGACCTCCTCGACCAGCCGGCGGTGCTCGTCGCGGGCGGAGTCCGGGGGGAGCTCGGGCTCGGGCGTGCTCATGGGCCCCATCCTGCCCGGAGGCTCCGACACCGCACCGATCCGGAGGGCCGTTCGCTCCGAACCACCGGGGTGAGCGAGACCGCCGTACGTACTCCCCTGCCCTCCTTGACCCGCCTCGACCTGCCGGGCACCCCGCGGGCCCTGGTGCTGCTGCTGCACGGCGGCACCGAGCACAGCACCCAGAGCGTCGACGGGCGCAGCGCGTCGTGGCGCCGGATGGCCGCGGTCCAGCGCAGCATCACCCCCCGGATCCACGAGGCGGGGACCTCGACCTGGTTGCTGCGCTACCGCGAGCGCGGGTGGAACGGCGGCCGGGGTGCCGTGGACGACGTCCGCTGGGCCCTGACCCAGGTACGTCGCGAGCTCGGTGAGCTGCCGGTGGTGCTGCTCGGCCACTCGATGGGCGGCCGCGCGGCCGTGCACGCCGCCGGCCACTCCCAGGTGGTGGGCGTGGTGGGCCTGGCACCCTGGCTGCCGGCCGGCGAGTCCGTCGTGGCGCTGACCGGGAAGCACCTGCGCACCGCACACGGCCGGGCCGACCACATCACCTCGGCGCGGCAGACGGCGGCGTACGTCGACCGCGCCAGCCGGGTGGCGACCTCGGCCGAGTCGATCGACATGGGCCGGGTCGGGCACTACATGTTCCGTCGGGTGGCGGCCTGGAACGAGGTGGCGGCGTCCCAGTCGCTGGCGGTGCTGCGGGCCGGCTGACCGCCGGTGGTCCAGACCAGGTGCAGGTGATCTCCGGTGCCGGAATGCGGCTGCCGGGTGCGATGTTGTGCCCCTCGGACGAAACGAAACCGTTTCGTTCCATCCCCGTACGTCGCAGCCCCCACGTGCCCACCGAGGACTCCCCATGCCATCCGTCAGCGAGACCGTCGCCGCGCGCCCGCGCGTCGAGGGCGACCGCGAGCTGGAGATCCTGCACGCCTGCCTCCGGGTGCTCGCCGATGTCGGCTACGACCGGCTCACCATGGACGCGGTCGCCCAGCGAGCCCGTGCCTCCAAGGCGACCCTGTACCGCCGCTGGAGCACCAAGGTCAGCCTCGTCGTCGACGCCCTGCGCACCGGTGAGCCGCCGACGCTCCCGGACACCGGCAGCCTCCGCGAGGACCTCCGTCAGCTCTTCTGCGGCCTCGGCGGGCTCGCCGAGCCCGAGCAGGTCCGGATCTTCGGCAGCGTCGTCACCGCGTTCACCCACGACCCGGAGTTCGCCGAGGTGTACCGACGCGAGGTGATCGGCGAGAAGATCGCCCTCTCCCGCCAGGTCTGGGAGCGGGCCCGCCGGCGCGGCGAGCTGCGGGCCGACCTCGACCTGTCCCTCATCGAACCGGCGCTGCCCGGCATCGTCCTGCACCGGGTGCTGGTGCTGGGCGAGTCCCCGGACGCCGACCTGATCACCCGGGTGATCGACCAGATCATCCTCCCCGCCGCGACCGCGGCGAGCCCCACCAGCAGCCCCACCGGCAGCCCTCACTCCCACAAGGAACTCCCATGACCGACGTGACCAAGGCCGAGGCCGAGTCCACCGGCGGAACCCGGCACCTGGGATGGGCGCTCGTGCTCATCTCGATCGCCCAGCTGATGGTCGTCCTCGACGCCACCATCGCCAACATCGCGTTGCCCTTCATCGGCGCGGACCTGGGCATGACCCGGGCCAACCTGTCCTGGATCGTCACCGGCTACGCGCTCGCCTTCGGTGGCCTGCTGCTGCTCGGGGGGCGGCTCGGCGACCTGTACGGGCGGCGCCGGATCTTCATGACCGGGTTGAGCATCTTCGCCGTCGCCTCGCTCCTCGGCGGCATCGCCGGCAGCGAGGCGCTGCTGCTCGCGGCCCGGGGCCTGCAGGGTGTCGGCGCCGCTCTCGCCTCGCCGGCCGCGCTGGCCCTGATCGCCACCACCTTCCCGGCCGGACCCGCCCGCAGCCGCGCGTTCGCCGTGTACGCCGCGATGTCCGGAGCCGGCGCGGCCGTCGGCCTGATCCTCGGTGGTTGGCTCACCGGGATGGACAGCTTCCTCGGGATCGAGCTCAGCGGCTGGCGCCTCACCTTCCTCATCAACGTGCCGATCGGCCTGACCGCCGCCTTCCTGGCCCCGCGGTTCCTGCCCGAGTCCGAGGGCCACGACAGCCGGCTCGACGTGCCCGGCGCGATCACCGGCACCCTGGGTCTGCTCGGCCTCGTCTTCGGGCTGACCCGGGCCGGTGAGGAGGCGCACGGCTGGGGCGACCCGGTCACCCTGGCCTCGCTCGCGGCCGGTGTCGCGCTGCTGGTCAGCTTCGCCGTCGTCGAGTCCCGCGCCCCGCACCCGCTGCTGCCGATCCGGATCTTCCAGAACCGCACCCGGGCCGCCAGCTTCGTGGTGATGGCGCTGGTGCCGGCCGCCATGTTCGCGATGTTCTTCTTCCTCAGCCTGTTCATCCAGCAGGTGGCCGGGTACAGCCCGCTGCACACCGGCTTCGCGTTCCTGCCGTTCTCGTTCGGCATGGTGATCGGCGCCGGACTCTCCTCGAACCTGGTCAACCGGATCGACCCGCGCTTCATCGCCGGGACGGGCACGCTGCTGGCCGCCGGAGCCCTGTTCGGCTTCTCCCGGCTGTCGGTCGACGAGTCCCCCCGTGCCATCGTGACCGCGCTGGCCGCCGGTCAGCCGATCGGTGCCGACCTGAACTACTGGGGGTCGCTGTTCCCGTTCCTGCTGATGATGTCGGTCGGGATGGGGCTCACCTTCGTGCCGCTCACGCTGACCGCCGTGCACCACGTGCGGACCGAGGACTCCGGGATCGGGTCCGGGGTGCTGAACACCATGCAGCAGGTCGGTGGCGCCCTCGGTCTGGCCACGCTGAGCACGGTGGCGCTGCACTTCACCAGCGGCCGCGCCGGTGAGCTGGCGCCGGAGATCGCCGCGGAGGTGCAGCGGCAGGGGCTGGGCAACAGCCTGGACCCGACCGCCCTGGAGGCCCTGATCGGCAACGGCGTCGGGCTCGGCGCCTACACCGACGGCGCCACCAGCGCGTTCCTGGTCGGCTCCGCGATGATCCTGCTCGGCTCGCTGGTGGTCTGGCTGTTCCTCGACGTCAAGCACGAGGAGCTGGCCACCGACGGCCCGGAGACCCCGGTGGTCCACGCGGGCTGAGGCTCCGGCCGCACCCTCGGACGCCGCCCCCCTCCATGTAACGCGGTGTTCGCTACACCGAACCGCCGCCGCGACGGCGCTTCGGTGCAGCGGACACCGCGTTACATGCGTCTCGGGGACGGCGGGGCGGGGCGGGCCGCGGCCGACGGGTCAGCCGGCGAGGTGGGCGGCGACGGTGCGGGCCAGGGCCAGGGCCCGGCGGCTCCAGGCCGGCGTCGCCCCGGCCAGCCCGCAGGTCGGCGAGACGACCAGCCGGTCGGCCACCTCGGCCCGGTCCAGGCCGACCATGTCCAGCCAGCGCAGCACGCGCTCGGTGAGCGGACCGTCGCCGATGTCCTCGTCGGGATCGGTGGCCGGGACGACCCCGAGCACCACGCTGCCGCCCGACTCCAGCAGCTCGGCCAACCGGTCGTGATCGGCGGCGGTGGTGACCGCCAGGTCCACCGCCAGCCCGCGGGCGCCCGCACCGACCAGCAGGTCCAGCGGCGCGCCGGTCGCGCAGCAGTGCACCCACGGCTCGGCCCCGGCGTCGCTGATCGACGTCAACACCCAGGCCAGCGCCTCCGACGCCTCCGGCGGGTGCACGGTGCGGTGCCGACCGAAGCCGGACGCGGTGGGCACCGAGCCGGCGAGCACCGCCGGCAGCGACGGCTCGTCGACCTGGACGACCAACCGGTCGATGGCGGGCAGCCGGCGGCGCAGGTCGGCCACGTGACCGGCCAGCCCCTCGGCGAGCGCCTGAGCGAGCTCGCGCCGGGCGCCGGCATCGCTGAGCACCCGGTCCCCCCGCGGCTTCTCGACGGTCGCGGCCAGCGTCCACGGTCCGGCGACCTGGACCTTGAGAGTGCCGGCGTACCCCTGGGTCTGCTCCTCGAGCCGGTCCAGGTCCTGGCCGAGCAGGCTGCGCGCGCGGCGGTGGTCGACGCCGGGGGACCCGCCGTGGCCGGTGAGCCGCCAGCCGGCGGGCTGCAGGTCGGCGCCGAGGTCGGCGACCACGGCCAGACCCCGGCCGGTCATCATGGCTCCGGCCCCGCGGCCGGGGACCTCGGGCAGGTGGGCGAGGTCGGGGAGCTCCCCGAGCACCACCCGCAGCGCCTCGTCGTAGGCGGTCTGGTCGTCGCCGGGCATCGACCCGATCCCGGTTCCGCTGGTCATCGACCGGTCCGGGCGATGGTGGCCGAGCCGACCACCCGGGTGCCGTCGTAGATCACCGCGGCCTGCCCCGGCGCGATGCCGTACGCCGGCTCGCCGAGCTCGATCTCCACCCGAGCACCGCCGCCGGTGTCCGGGTGCACCTCGACCCGGGCCGGGTGCTCGCCCCCGTGGGCCCGCAGCTGGACCGTCACGCCCGGTCCGGCCAGCAGCCCGGGGACGGTGCCGCACCAGCGCGGCCGGATGCAGGACAGGCCGCGCACCGCCAACCGCTCCCGGGGGCCGACCGTGACGGTCCCGGAGACCGGTTCGATGTCGAGCACGAACCGGGGCTTGCCGTCGGGTGCCGGCGTCCCGATCCGCAGTCCCTTGCGCTGCCCGATCGTGAACCCGTAGGTGCCGGTGTGCTCGCCGAGCACCGCACCCGTCGCCTCGTCGACGATGTCTCCGCCGGCGTTGGGGGCACGGTCGCCGAGCTTCTCCCGCAGCCAGCCGGCGTTGTCCCCGTCGGCGACGAAGCAGATGTCGTGGCTGTCCGGCTTGTCGGCCACCAGCAGGCCGCGCTCGGCCGCCTCGCGACGGACGTCGGGCTTGGTGGAGCCGCCCAGCGGGAACAGCGAGTGCGCCAGCTGCTCCTGGTCCAGCACCCCGAGCACGTAGGACTGGTCCTTGCCGTGGTCGACGGCCCGGTGCATCTCCACCAGGCCGTCGGCACCGGCCCGCAGCTGCGCGTAGTGGCCGGTGGCGACGGCGTCGAAGCCCAGCGCCAGCGCCCGGTCGAGCACCGCGGCGAACTTGATCTTCTCGTTGCAGCGCAGGCACGGGTTGGGGGTCCGCCCGGCGGCGTACTCGTCCATGAAGTCCTCGACCACGTCGGCGTGGAAACGCTCGCTGAGGTCCCAGACGTAGAACGGGATGCCGATCACGTCGGCGGCCCGACGGGCGTCGTTGCTGTCCTCGATCGTGCAGCAGCCGCGGGCCCCGGACCGGTAGGAGGCCGGGTTCCGGGACAGGGCCAGGTGGATGCCGGTCACCTCGTGCCCGGCCTCGACCGCGCGGGCAGCGGCGACCGCCGAGTCGACGCCCCCGGACATGGCGGCGAGCACCCTCATCGTGTGCTCACGCCTTCGCGGTCCGCGCCCGCTCGACGACCGGTCCGATCGCCGCCAGCACGGCGGCGACGTCCTCGGAGGTGGAGGAGTGCCCGAGGGTGAAGCGCAGCGAGCTGCGGGCGGCCTCGTCGGTGCGGCCCATCGCCAGCAGCACGTGCGAGGGCTGCGGTACGCCGGCGGAGCAGGCCGAGCCGGTGGAGCACTCGATGCCCCGCGCGTCCAGCAGCATCAGCAACGAGTCGCCCTCGCAGCCGGGGAAGGAGAAGTGGGCGTTGCCGGGCAGCCGGTCGGTGGGGTGGCCGTTGAGGACCGCGTCGGGGACCTGGTCGAGGACACCGCGGACCAGCTCGTCGCGCAGCGACCGCAGCCGGTCGGCGTGCTCGGCCTGCTGCTTCACGGCCAGCTCGACCGCGGCGGCGAGCCCGGCGATCGCCGGGGTGTCGACGGTGCCCGAGCGGATGTCCCGCTCCTGCCCGCCACCGTGCACCAGCGCGGTCACCGCCACCTCCCGGCGGACCAGCAGGGCGCCGGCCCCGAACGGGCCGCCGACCTTGTGCCCGGCCAACGCCAGCGCGTCCACTCCGGAGGCGGCGAAGTCCACCGGCACCGAGCCGACCGCCTGCACCGCGTCGGTGTGCACCGGGATGCCGTGCGGCGCGGTCGCGGCGACCACCCCGTCCAGCGGCTGGAGGGTGCCGACCTCGTTGTTGGCCCACATCACCGAGACCAGGGCCACCGACTCAGGCTCCCGCTCGATCGCCGCGACCAGCGCGGCCAGGTCCAGCACCCCCTCGGTGTCGACGCCGACGTGCTCGACCTCGGCGCCGTCGGTCTCCGCCAGCCACGCCAGCGGGTCCAGCACCGCGTGGTGCTCCACGGCGGTGGTCAGGACCCGGGTACGCCGCGGGTCGGCCGCCCGCCGCGCCCAGAACATCCCCTTGAGCGCCAGGTTGTCCGCCTCGGTGCCGCCGGCGGTGAAGACGACCTCGCCGGGTCGGCAGCCCAGGGCGCGGGCGAGGGTCTCCCGCGACTCCTCGACCACCCGGCGGGCCCGGCGCCCGGTGGCGTGCAGCGAGCTCGGGTTCCCCGCGTCGCGCAGGTGTGCGGTCATCGCCTCGAGGGCCGCGGGCACGATCGGCGTCGTTGCGGCGTGGTCGAGGTAGACGGTGCGGGGGCTGTCCTTCATGGTCGCCGCCCAGCGTACGGCTCGGCGCCACCCGAGGCCGAAACTGCCCTCCGGCGGGATCCGGCTCGACACGAGCTCCGCGCTGGACGCCGGCCGGAGCTCACCGCGACCCGATCTCCGCGAGCAGCGCCAGGTGGTCGGTCCCGGCCAGGTCGAGGGTCTGCAGGTCGACCACGGCCCACCGGTCGCTGACCATGACGTGGTCGATGGCGACCAGCGGAGGCAGCCGCAGCCCCTGCACGGGGGTCAGCCCGTTCGCGGGCCAGGTCGGCTGCCAGCCCTGGTTGGTCAGCTCGGCGGCGTCGCGGTAGCCGGCGGCCACCAGACGCTGCACGGGCTCGTGGTCGGCGGTCGCGTTGAGGTCCCCGACGACGAGGTCGGCGTCGTACGCCCGGGCGGCGGCGAGGAGCCGGGCATGGTCGCGACGCCAGGCGCCGGGCCGGACCGGCGCCACCGGGTGCGCGGCCAGCAGCCGCAGTCTCCCCCCGATGGTGACCGCCCACGACTGGTGGGTGGTGGCGACCCGCTCCGGCTCGGTGATCGGTTGCCGGGCGAAGACCATGGTGCCCTCGACCGTCCCGGCCGGCCTGCCGATCCGGTACGGCAGCAGCTCGGCGAGGCCCGCCTCGTCCATCGCCGCCAACGCCTCCGGGCTCACCTCGGCGGCCACCAGGACATCGGCGCGGCTGGCGAGCGCCTGCCCGACGAGGCCGGCGACGTCGGCGCGCCCCTCGTAGAGGTTGGCCGACAGGACCCGGTACGTCGCCCCGTCCGCCGCGGCAGCCGGGTTCTCCCCGAGCAGCTGGGGCGAGTACCAGACCAGGTGCACCACCAGGCCGGCGGCCGCGACCAGCGCCGGCACGGCGACGAGCACCCGGGACCGGCGGTGGCGCACGGCGACCACCAGCGCCGCGACGAGCAGCAGCATCGCGACGGCGTAGACCGGGATCGCCAGCGGGGTGAACGAGATCATCCGGACCGCCCGGCCCGCCTCGGGCTGGAGCCAGCGGACGACGGTGAGGGCGATCGCGGGTCCGAGCAGCAGCGCGACCACCAGCCCGAAGGCGACGCCCGATACCCGACCCATCGCCCCCATGCCGGGCAATCTACCCAGCCGCGATCAGAGCAGCACCAGGTCGTCGCGGTGCACGACCTCGCGCTCGTACCCGGCGCCGAGCTCCCGCTTGAGGTCCCGGGTGGACCGGCCCTGCAGCGCGGGCACCTCCCCGGCGTCGAAGTTCACCAGGCCGCGGGCCACCGGAACTCCGTCCGGATCGACCAGGTCGACCGGATCGCCGGCGAGGAACGCGCCGGTGACGCCGGTGATGCCGGCCGCCAGCAGCGAGGCGCCGCGTTCGACCACCGCGGTCACCGCTCCGGGGTCCAGGACCAGGGACCCCTGTGGCTCGGTGGCGTGCGCCAGCCACAACAACCGGGTGGGCCGACGGCGCCCGGTGGCGTGGAAGAGGGTGCCGACCGCCTCCCCGGCCACCGCAGCGCCGGCCCGGGCCGCGGAGGTGAGCACCACCGGGATGCCGGCCCCGGTGGCGATCCGGGCCGCCTCGACCTTGGTCTGCATCCCGCCGGTGCCCACCCCGGCGGCCCCGGCGCGACCGATCCGGACCTGGTCGAGGTCCTCCAGCGCGGTGACGTCGGCGACCAGCCGGCTGGCCGGGTCGCTGGGGTCGGCGTCGTACAGGCCCTCGACGTCGGAGAGCAGCACCAGCAGGTCGGCGTGCACCAGGTGCGCGACCAGCGCGGCGAGCCGGTCGTTGTCGCCGAAGCGGATCTCGGTGGTCGCCACGGTGTCGTTCTCGTTGACGATCGGCAGCACGCCGAGCTCGAGCAGCTGGCCGAAGGTCCGGTAGGCGTTGCGGTAGTGCGAGCGCCGGGTCACGTCGTCGAGGGTGAGCAGCACCTGCCCGGCGACGATGCCGTGCCGGGCCAGCTCCTCGGTGTAGCGGTGCACCAGCAGGCCCTGGCCGACCGAGGCGGCCGCCTGCTGGGCGGCGAGCCCGCGGGGCCGACGGGTCAGTCCCAACGGCTTGAGCCCGGCGGCGATGGCCCCCGAGGAGACCAGCACCACCTCGACACCGCGGTCCCGGGCCGCGGCCAGGACGTCGACCAGCGCGCTGACCCGGGTCGGGTCGATGCCGCCGGACGCGGTGGTCAGCGACGACGAGCCGACCTTCACCACGATCCGTCGGGCGCCGGTCACCTGGGGCCGCACCGCCCGGCCCGCGGACATCAGTCGCCGCTCCGGGGATCGTCCTCGACCCGGTCGGGGTCCTGATGGCTGCCGATCTCGTACGACATCGGGCCGCCCGGCCGGTCCGCACGGTCCGGCCCGCTCCTGGATCCGCTCCTGGACTCCCGGTCCAGCCGGCGGGCCACGTCGGCGCGGGTCTCGCCCTCGGCGCGGTCCGCCATCGCCTCGTCGATCTCGGCCCGGCGCCGGGCGGCGGGCCGGGACTCGTCGAAGCGCTGGTCCTCGCCGCGACGGCCGAGCATCTCGGCGCCGGCCTCGATCCCGGGACGGAAGTCGAAGACCACGGCGTTGTCGGGGTGGCCGATGAGGACGGTGTCCCCCTCCTGGGCGCCGAGCTCCACCAGCCGCTTCTCGACCCCGAGCCGGTCCAGCCGGTCGGCGAGGAAGCCCACGGCCTCGTCGTTGCTGAAGTCGGTCTGACGCACCCATCGCTCGGGCTTGGTGCCGCGGATCCGCCACCCCTCACCGGTCTCGGTGACGGTGAAGTCGTCGCCGCCGCCCACCGACGCCGGTCGGATCACGATCCGGGTGGTCTCGGCGACGGGCTTCGCGGCGCGGGCGGCCGCGACGATCTCGGCCATCGCGAAGGTGAGCTCGCGCATCCCGGCGCCGGACGCCGCGGAGACCGGGAAGACCCGCAGGCCCCGTCCGGTCAGCTCCTCGAGGACCATCTCGGCGATCTCGTGTCCGTCGGGCACGTCCACCTTGTTCAGCGCCACCAACCGGGGCCGGTCCTCCAGCCCGCCGTACCGGGCGAGCTCACGCTCGATGATGTCGAGGTCGTCGACCGGGTTGCGGCCGGGCTCCATCGTCGCGGTGTCGACGACGTGCAGCAGGGCCGCGCACCGTTCGATGTGGCGCAGGAAGTCGTGGCCGAGTCCGCGGCCCTCGCTGGCGCCCTCGATCAGCCCAGGGACGTCGGCGACGGTGAAGGTGACCTCGCCGGCTCGTACCACGCCGAGGTTGGGCACCAGGGTGGTGAACGGGTAGTCGGCGATCTTGGGCCGGGCCCGCGACATCGCCGCGATCAGGCTGGACTTGCCGGCGCTGGGGAAGCCGACCAGGCCGATGTCGGCGACGACCTTGAGCTCGAGGCCGATCCGCAGCTCGTCACCGGGCTCACCGAGCAGGGCGAAGCCGGGGGCCTTGCGCTTGGAGCTGGCCAGGGCCGCGTTCCCCAGTCCACCGCGGCCGCCCTCGGCGATCACCAGCTCGGTGCCGGGGCCGACCAGGTCGGCCAGCACGGTGCCGTCGTCGTCGGTGACCACCGTGCCGTCGGGGACCGGCAGCAGCAGGTCCTGCCCGTGGGCGCCGTTGCGGTGGCCGCCGGCGCCGTGGCCGCCGTGCTCGGCGGTACGCCGGGGGCTGTGGTGGTAGTCGATGAGGGTGGTGACGTCGGGGTCGACGCGCAGGATCACCGACCCGCCGGGCCCGCCGTTGCCGCCGTCGGGGCCGCCCAGCGGCTTGAACTTCTCCCGGTGCACCGAGGCGACGCCGTTGCCACCACGGCCGGCGCTGATGTGCAGCGTCACCCGGTCGACGAACGTGGGGACTGCCATGCGGACTCCTCGTAAATCACCGAAGGCGTTCCCGTCACTGTGTCAGGAACGCCTTCGCGCGGTCCGGTGCCGGACCACCAGCTCTGGGCGGTTGCCCAGGGGGCACGGGGGCGGCTCGGCTCTGATCAGGGTGCGATCACGGCCGGCCCCCGTGCGTCACTCGCCTGGGACGATGTTGACGACGCGGCGACCGCGGCGGGTGCCGAACTCGACCGCACCGGCCTGCAGTGCGAACAGCGTGTCGTCGCCGCCGCGGCCCACGCCGGAGCCCGGGTGGAAGTGGGTGCCGCGCTGCCTGACGATGATCTCGCCGGCGTTGACCAGCTGGCCACCGAAGCGCTTCACGCCGAGACGCTGGGAGTTGGAGTCGCGACCGTTCTTGGTGGACGCGGCGCCCTTCTTGTGTGCCATGAGAGTTGTCCTTCGGGTTGCTCGGGTGCGCTGCCGGTCCGGAGGGCTGCGAGCAGCCCTCCGCAGGAGCTACAGGGAGATGTCGGTGACCTTGACCTGGGTGTACTTCTGGCGGTGCCCCTGGCGCTTCTTGTAGCCGGTCTTGTTCTTGTACTTCTGGATGACGATCTTCGGACCCTTGGTCCCGCCGAGCACCTCGACGGTGACCGAGGCCGAGCCGAGCTTCGCGGCGTCGGAGGTGACGTCCTCACCGTCGACGACCAGCACCACCGGAAGGGTCACCGTCTCGCCGACAGCGGTCGCGATCTTGTCGATCTCGATGACGTCGCCCAGGGCAACCTTCTGCTGGGTGGCGCCAGCGCGCACGATCGCGTACACCGCGGTCTCCTTCATCGGTCTCTACTGCACAGTCTGGACATCTACGTCTGGGTCTGCGGCTTCCCGTCCACGCCGCAGTCGCACGAGCGGTCGTCGGGTGGGGGTGCCACGCAGAAGGGCACGCCGGGCGCACCGAGGATCCATACTACGGTCCGCGGCGCACCCCGCGCAAAACGGCCCGGTCGCGCCGTCTCAGCGCTTGCGGCTGCCCTTCCGCTTGACCGGCACGTGCTCCACCGAGCCGGCGTCGTCGAACTCCTCGGGCAGCGCGCCGGACGGCGCCTGCCCGTCGTCGGACGGCGGGCCGGCCGCCCGGCTGGCGCTGCGGCCACGGGTACGGGTGACCACCCGCGGCGGCGGGGTCGCGGCCGGGGGCTCGGCGGCTTCGGCCGAGCCCGCGTCGGCCGAGGGTGCGACGACGATGGCGGCCGGCTCCGCGGTCCTGATCGGCTGGCCGGCCGGGCGGCTGGCGCTGCGTCGGGTGCGGGTGACGACCCGCGTCCCCGTCGCCGGTGCGCCCGTCTCCGGCTGCTCGACCTCGGGCTGCTGCTCGGCCTCGGGCTGCTGCTCGGTCTCGGGCTGCTGCTCGGCCTCGGGCTGCTGCCCGGTCACCGGCGTCTCGGCGACCGCGGCCGGGGGCTCGACCCGGGCCGGCGGCTCCACGGCTGCCTGGGGCGCCTCGGCGGGGGTCTCGGGCTCCGGAGCGGCCTGCTCACCGAGCTCGGTGATGGTCGCCTCCACGCTGGTCTGCTCGTCGTGCTCGAGCGGGTTTCCGTCGTCGTCGACCGGGCCGTGCGCGCTGGCCATCGCCGCGACGTCCTTGGGGGTCGGCAGCTTCGGCTCCCGAGCGGGCTCCTGCTGGCCACGGGACCCGGTCTGCTTGCCCTGCTTGCCCCGGTTGCCGCCGCCCTGGCCGGACTGGCCGCTCTGGCCCGACTGGCCGCCCGGGCTCGACTGGTCGTCGCCGTTGTCGCCGCGACCGCGCCCGCGTCGTCCGCCACGCCCGCGGGAGTCGTCCTCCTCGCGCCGGGGCTCGACCGGGGCCTCGGTCAGCACCAGGCCACGGCCCTGGCAGGGCTCGCAGGAACGGCTGAACGCCTCCAGCAGCCCGGTGCCGATCCGCTTGCGGGTCATCTGCACCAGACCCAGCGAGGTCACCTCGGCGACCTGGTGCCGGGTCCGGTCGCGGCCCAGGCACTCCACCAGCCGGCGCAGCACCAGGTCCCGGTTGGACTCCAGGACCATGTCGATGAAGTCGATGACGATGATGCCGCCGATGTCCCGCAGCCGCAGCTGGCGGACCATCTCCTCGGCGGCCTCGAGGTTGTTCTTGGTGACCGTCTCCTCGAGGTTGCCCCCGGAGCCGGTGAACTTGCCGGTGTTGACGTCGACGACGGTCATCGCCTCGGTGCGGTCGATGACCAGCGAGCCGCCGGAGGGCAGCCACACCTTGCGGTCCAGGCCCTTGGCGATCTGCTCGTCGATGCGGTACGCCGCGAAGACGTCGCGGCCGTTCTCACCCGTGTCGAACCGCTCGAGCCGGTCCTGGAGGTCCGGCGCCACGTGCTCGACGTAGGTCTGCACGGTGTCCCAGGCGTCGTCGCCCTCGATCACCAGGCGGGAGAAGTCCTCGGTGAAGAGGTCGCGGACCACCTTGAGGGTGAGGTCCGGCTCGCCGTACAGCAGCTGCGGGGCGCCGCCCTTGAGCTTCTTCTCGATGTCCTCCCAGCGGGCCTTGAGCCGCTCCACGTCGCGGGTCAGCTCGTCCTCGCTGGCACCCTCCGCGGCGGTCCGGACGATCACGCCGGCGGAGTCCGGGACGATCTCCTTCAGCAACGTCTTGAGGCGGTTGCGCTCGGTGTCGGGCAGCTTGCGGGAGATGCCGCTGGTGGTGCCGTCGGGCACGTAGACCAGGAAGCGGCCGGCCAGGCTGATCTGGCTGGTCAGCCGGGCACCCTTGTGACCGATCGGGTCCTTGGTCACCTGGACCAGCACCGACTGGCCCGAGCTCAGCACCGACTCGATCTTGCGCTGCTGGCCGTCCTTGTGGCCCATGGCCGACCAGTTCACCTCGCCGGCGTACAGCACGGCGTTGCGTCCCTTGCCGATGTCGATGAAGGCGGCCTCCATCGAGGGGAGCACGTTCTGCACCCGACCGAGGTAGACGTTGCCGATCAGCGAGGTCTGGGACTCGCGGGCCACGTAGTGCTCGACGAGGACCTTGTCCTCGAGGACGGCGATCTGGGTGAGCTCGTCGCGCTGCCGGATCACCATCACCCGGTCCACCGACTCGCGACGCGCCAGGAACTCGGCCTCGCTGACGATCGGGGCGCGGCGGCGGCCCGCCTCGCGTCCGTCGCGGCGGCGCTGCTTCTTGGCCTCCAGCCGGGTGGAGCCGGAGATCGAGGTGATCTCGTCCTCGGCGGAACGGGCCTTGCGGACCCGGGTGACGGTGTTCTTCGGGTTGTCCCCCGAGTCGCCGCCGGAGTCTCCGCCGGAGTCGCTCGACCGACGGCGGCGGCGGCGCCGGCGCGAGGAGCCGTCACCGGAGCCCCCGTCGTCGTCGCTGTCGTCGTCGGAACCGCTCTCCGGCCCGGACCGGTCGCCGCCCTGCTGGCCACCCTGCTGGCCACCCTGGCTCTTCTCGCTCTGCTGGCCCTTCTGGTTCCTCTGGTTCTTCTGGCCGCCACCCTGGCCGCGGTCACCCTGACGGCCCTCGGTGGCCTCGCCGTCGGAGTCCGACGCGCCGGCGTCCTCGCCGTTCTCCCGGCCGTTCCCGGCCTCGTCCTCGGCATCGTTGTCGGAATCGTTGTCGGCGCCGTTGTCGGGGCCGTTGTCGGACCCCCCGCTCTTGCGGCGGCGCCGGCCTCCGCGGCGGCGGCGACGACGACCCCCGCCCTCGCCGGACTCGCCCTCGCCCGACTCGCTGCCGTCGCCCGAGTCGGCGTCGGTCTGGTCGTCGGTCTGGTCGTCGGTCTGGTCGTCGGTCTGGTCGTCGGTCGGAGTCTCGTCCTCGGAGTCGTCGTCCTCGGCCGCGTCGCCGGGCGGCTGCGCCGGCTGCGCGGTCTCGGCTTGCTTGCGGGTGCGCTTGGCGGGCGCGGACGTCGGGTCAGGCGCCTGGAACAGCGGGGCGACCGGCGCCTTGGCGGTCGTGTGCGCCTCGTCCGTGTCGCTGACGTCCCCGGAGTCGGCCGGGTCGGCGGAGACGACCGGCTCGACCGGCTCGTCCACGGCCTGCTTCTCGTCCTGGTTCTCGGCCTCGTTCTCGGCAGGCTTGGCGACCGCCTTCTTGCGGGTGCGCTTGGCGGGGGTCGCCGGCTGGTCCGACGCTGCCTCACCGACCTCACCAACCTCACCGACCTCGGGAGCGCTCGCTGCGGTCTTCTTGGCGGTCGTCTTCTTCGCCGCCGCCTTCTTGGTGGTGGCGCTCTTGGCGGTCTTGCTCGGTGTCGTCTTCTTGGCCGCGGTCTTCTTGGCCGGGGTCTTCTTGGCCGCCGACTTCTTGGCCGCGGCCTTCGGTGCCGGCTCCGGGTCGACCGGCGGGTCCGCCGGGACCTCGGGGGACTCCGGAGTGATCTCGTCGGCGGGGGTCGCGGTGGGGGTCTCGTCGGACATGTACTGCTCCTTGGCCCGACACCAGTGGCGTCGGGCGTGTTGGACGCGGCCGGCCCGAAAACCCAGGGCTGGCAACGCAAAGCCTGCGGTGGCGGCGACCCCCTCCGCGTAGCGCGTCGCCGGACACGTCACGTCACCTGCCGCGGTCGCCCCTGCCCGCTACTGGCGGTCGGGATCTCCGTCCACCAGTGGCAGGTCGCTGTCACCGATCCTGCCGGGCCGCGTCGCGGTCTGGCGACGATGTGTGCCCGCCGTGCCGACCTCAGGTGAGGCCCGGCGAGAACGTCGTCGAGTCGAGTCTCGCGGCGGACCGCGGGTCATCGACCACGGCCGAGTATCGCACACCACACTCCGGGTGGACGGGACGTCGCGAGTCCTCAGGGGTGCAGCGGGTCCCCGACCGAACCCGTCGACTCGTCCAGCGGCCCCTGCGCGAGCCTGGTCAGCAGCGGCGCCGTCCCGGGCTCGAACCCGGCCACGGAGGCGATCCCGGCCAGGACGTCGTCGGGTCGCACGGCGGGGACCGCGTGGCGCAGCACCAGGTCCAGGCGGGACCCCCGGTCGATCTCCTCGACGGCCAGCGAGACCACGGCGCCCCGGGCGTCGAACTGGCGCAGGCCCTTCTTGGTCATCCGCTCCACCATGACCGTCGCCGCGGACCGGAACGTCTCGACCGCGTCCCGGGTCGGCTCGAGCGGGGCGTCGAGGTCGACGTACCACCGGCTGGCCTGGAGCAGGTCGGCCAGCGCCCCGCCGGGTGAGGCGATCACCTCCACGACGTCCAGGCCCGGTGGCAGTGCCTGCGCCAGGGACGCCGCGACGTCGGCAGGGTCCACCACCTGCGCCAGCCCGATCTCCAGGTACTCCGCCTCGCTGGCGGCACCGGTGGGGGCGGCGTTGGCGTAGCTGATCCGGGGGTGCGGGTTGAAGCCGGAGGAGTAGGCCATCGGCACCCGGGCCCGGAAGACGGCCCGTTCGAAGGCGCGGCTGAAGTCACGGTGGCTGGTGAACCGGAGCCGGCCCCGCTTGGCGTACCGGATCCGCAACCGCTGGACGGGCGGTGCCTGCTGCTCGGGCTGCTGACGCATCCGAGCAGGATAGGAGCGACTCAGCCGGCCGCCCGCATCGCCGGGGACTGGTACACGGTGCCGACCCGCTCGCCCGCCAGCCAGGTCCCCAGCCGCTCCGCCTCGACCCCCAGCGCCTCCCGGCCGGCCGGCGGGACCTCCTCGAGCAGCCGCAGCCGCACGGCGCCGTCCTGGTCCTGGACCCAGCAGCCGACCACCCGGCCGTCCCACCAGGCCGTGGTGCCGATGTTGCCGTTGCGGTCCACCAGCTCGGTGGCGTGCCCGAGGTAGAAGTCGCGCTCCTTCCAGCCCATCGCCGTCGCATCGAGCACCGGCAGCAGCGCCGCCCACGCCTCGTCGTGCTCCGGTTCGTCGCTGTCGTCCCCGGGCAGCACCCAGCCGGTGCCGCCGTCGTCGAGCGAGACCTCCACCGCGTCCACGTCGGCCAGGGCACGCCGCACGATCGTCTGGGTGGCGCCCAGCCACCACCGCAGGTCCGTGGTGGTGCCGGGCCCGAAGGTGTCCAGCCAGCGGCGGACGAGCTCGGCGTACCCCTCCGCGGCCGACCAGGGCTGCGGGGTCTCCCCCAGCCAGTCCGCCATCGTCGTCCAGCGCGGTCGCGAGACCCGCCAGTGCCCGGTGTTGCGGCCCCGCACGATCGCCGCCTCCATGGCGAGCTGCCCGAGCACCCGCGGTGCGATCGGGGTGGCCCGGCCCCACTTCGTCCCGGGTGCGAGGTCGACGTAGCCGTCCACCTCGGGCACCTGCTCGCGCAGCTCGACCGCGGTGAGCGCCTCGCCACCTCCTAGCCGGTCCAACACCGCCGCCGACGCGGCCTTCAGCCAGGCCTCGCCGTCCTCGGCGAGCCCGCCGTCGACGATGTCCTGGGCCAGCCGGGCCCGCAGCGGGCCGGAGATCCGGTGTGAGGCGCTCCCCCAGGCTGCGGGCAGCAGGTCGCGCGGGAACACGAAGAGCGTGCGGCGCATCGCCAGCTGCTTGACCAGGGAGCGGTCCTCGAAGAGCGCCCGGTCCACGTCGGCGGTCTGCAGGTCCGCCACCCGCGCCCACAGCGAGAGGTAGACCGTGGGCGGTTCGGTGGCGTGCAGCACGGTCATCGCGGTGGTCGCGGCGACCGGCGAGTCGAGCCGGTGCTCGGGCGCCAGCGCGTGGCGGCGGGCGATCCGGGAGCGCCGCACGGCGTCGCTGATGTGTCGCATGCCCGTATTCTTCACGCGACCACCCCCACCCACCGCGATCGAGGACCTCGGCCCATGACGCAGCGCCGCTGGCTGGTCGCGCTGCTCGTCCTCGTGTCGCTGACGGCCTGCTCGACGAGCGAGGGTCCCGGGCCTGCGGAGCCGTCGCCGACCGATCCCGTCCCGCCCTCCGCGGGCGGACCGGTCCCCGAGAGCCCGCCCTCCTCGCAGCCGGTCTCCCCCGGCGCCACCGTCGCCTCCTGCCCGGCCCCGGCGGACCCGACCCGGTTCCAGGCGATCAGCTTCAACATCCACAGCGGCCGGGGTGGCGGCCGGGTGGACCTGCCCGCGGTCGCCCTCGCCATCGCCGCGTCCGGGGCGGACGTGGTGCTGCTCCAGGAGGTCGACCGGTTCCGGGCGAAGTCCGGCGACGTCCACCAGGCCCGCTGGCTTGCCCGTCGGCTCGACCTGGACTGGGCCTACGCGCCGGGGACGACGTACGCCGCGGCAGCGCCGGGACGCCCGGCCGGCACCATCGGCAACGCGGTGCTGTCCCGGTTCCCCATCGTCGAGCGGAGCAGTGCCCGGCTGCCCCGCGACCCGGGCCTGCACCGGCGTACCGCCCTGCGGGCCGTGCTGGACCTCGGTTCCGAGCGTCGGCTGGCGGTGTACAGCACCCACTTCGACCACACGTCCGGCGCCGTCAGGATCCGGCAGGCGGTCCGCTTGCGCGACCTGATCCGGCGCGACCCGCTGCCGGTGCTCGTCGGGGGAGACCTCAACGCCGAGCCCGGCTCGCCCGCCCTGAAGGTGCTGCGCCGCGACGGGCTCGCCGACGCCTGGGAGAGCGCCGGCTCCGGCCCCGGCCTGACCGTTCCGGCGGCCTCGCCGCGGCGCCGGATCGACTACCTCCTGCACGGCCCGGATCTCGGGACCCGGCGCTCGGCCGTCCTCGAGTCGGGGATCTCGGACCACCGCGAGGTGTGGGCCGAGCTCGAGGTGCCGGTCCTGGGCAGGTGCTGAGTCGTGCCGCGGGTACCGCCCCCCGAAGAGCCCCGGAGAGGCGTGGATATCGTGCGACGGTGGACCTGCGACCCCGCCCCGTGACCGTGCGCGCCGTACGGCGCCTGCTCAAGCCCCTCGGGGTCAGCGTGACCGAGCTGGAGAAGGGCACCGTGCTCGCCCAGTGGGGGGACGAGCAGCGCGTCGCGCGCCAGGTCGGCCCTGCCCCGCTGCGCACCCACCTCGTCGTGCACCCCCCGACGGTCCGCGAGCGGATGAACGGGTACCAGAACCAGCTCGGCGCCCATCTCGGCGAGGAGCACCTCGCGTGGGTGCTGCGCCGGATGAAGGTCGACTGCGTGCTCGACGTCGGCGCCAACGTCGGTCAGTTCGCCACCCGGCTGCGCCGCAGTGGCTACCGCGGCCGGATCGTCTCGTTCGAGCCGGTCGCGGCCCTCGCCGCCCAGCTGGAGGCCAAGGCAGCCGGTGACCCGGACTGGCACGTGCACGCCTGCGCCCTCGGCGAGGAGGAGGGCACGGCCGAGATCCACACCCGGCCGGGCACGATGAGCTCGCTGCTGCCCTCGAGCGAGTTCGGCAAGGACTGGAACGACCGTCTGGAGCAGGACCGGGTGGAGACGATCCAGGTCCGCCGCCTCGACCACGTGCTCGACGACGCGATCGCAGGGATGAGCAGCCCGACCATCTTCCTCAAGCTGGACACCCAGGGCTTCGACCTGCCCGCCCTGCGCGGTGCCGGCGACCGGGTGCGCGACCTCGTGGGGCTCCAGTCGGAGCTGGCGTGCGTGCCGATCTACGAGGGCATGCCGCGGATGCCCGAGCAGCTCGTCGCCTACGAGGAGGCCGGCTTCGAGGTCTCCGGCATCTTCCCGGTGACCCGACACAAGCGCACGCTGCGTGCCATCGAGTTCGACGTCGTGATGGTCCGCCCGGAGGCGGTCGGCCCGGCGTGAGCCGCCGTACCTCGGCGGCGCTGGTCCTGCTCGGGCTGGTGCTGCTGTCGGTGAACCTCCGCCCGGCGGCCGTCAGCATCGGGCCGGTGCTCTCGGAGATCCGCACCGACCTGCGGATGTCGGCCGCCTCGGCGGGCCTGCTGACCTCGCTCCCGGTGCTCGCCTTCGCCGGCTTCGGCGCGCTCGCCCCCTGGGCGGCCCGGAAGACCGGGGTGCACCGGCTGACCCTGCTGGCGCTGCTGGCCCTCGTGGCGGGGCTGCTGGGCCGGTCGATGACCGGCAGCGAAGTGGTGTTCCACGCCCTGTCGCTCCTGGCCCTCGGCGGAGCGGCCATGGCCAACGTGCTGATGCCGTCGCTGGTCCGGCTGCACTTTCCGAACCGGGTCGGCCCGGTCACCGCCGTCTACACGACCGCGATGGCCATCGGCCTCACCGCGGCCTTCGTGCTCACCGTGCCCATCGCCGAGGCCACGAACGGGTGGCGCTGGGGCCTCGGCGCCTGGGCGCTGGTCGCCGTCGTGGCCGTGCTGCCCTGGCTGGGGCTCCTGCGGCACGACGAGGCGCTGCCGCCGGGAGCGCGCACCGTCCGGTTCCTCGACGTGGCCCGCACGCCGATCGGTCTGGCGATGGTGCTGTTCTTCGGCTTCCAGTCACTCCAGGCGTACGCCGTGTTCGGCTGGTTCGCGACCCTGTGGCGCGACGCCGGCTTCACCGCCGCCGAGGCCGGCGCCCTGCTCGGCCTGGTGGCCGGCGTGTCGATCCCCCTCTCGCTGCTCGTCCCCACCCTGGCCGCCCGTCGCGACAACCAGCGCGGGCTGGTGATCGCGCTGATGGCCTGCTACCCGGTCGGCTACGTCGGGCTGATGGTGGCACCGAGCTCACTCGCCCTGGTCTGGGCGGCGCTGGTCGGCATCGGGCTCTGTGCGTTCCCGCTGGTGCTGACGATGATCGCGCTGAAGGCCCGGACGCCACAGGCGACCGCCGCGCTGTCCGGGGTCACCCAGTCGATGGGCTACCTGATCGCCGTCGCCGGACCGTTCCTCGTCGGGCTGCTGAACTCCGCGACCGGCGGCTGGACCGCGCCGCTGATCCTGCTGCTGGCGCTGGTGGTGCCCCAGCTCCTGGCCGGGCTCTACGCCGCGCGGCCGCTGGTGCTGGAGGATCAGCTGGCGATGCGGACCGGTACCGCGTGAGCCGCCCGCTCGGTGCGCAGCACCAGCAGGGAGACGACGATGGTCACCAGCGCGGCGCAGGCCGTCAGCGAGATCATCGAGATGCTGTTGACCAGCACGAAGGTGACCATCGGCAGTGAGAGCAGCAGGCTCAGGGCGAGACCGGCCTTGAGCAGGCAGACCACGCCCCACATCAGCGTGAGCCGGTGGAACAGGCGGCGTACTCCCGGACGCTCGGCCAGCTCGCGGGTCATCGGGTAGAAGTCGCCCGCCAGCCGGGAGACGACCGGACGGGCCGAGGCCAGCGAGACCAGGAAGAACGCCGCGAGCACGCCGTCGCTGATCATCGGCTGGAGGAAGTACACGAAGGTGTTGCCGGTGGCCAGGGTGAAGCCGGTCCGGACCGTCATCACGACGGCGACCAGGAGCAGCAGGCCCGAGACGGGACGGCCGGTCACGTGCCGCCACCCCATCGCCCCGAGGGTCCAGGCGAACGCGGTGACCACGGCGGTGGTGACACCCGCGGAGACCAGCACCGTGAAGAAGATCGCCGCCGGTACGACGCAGGCGACCAGCAGGCTGGCGCCGACGCGACCCAGCACGCTCGAGAGCGTGGGGTGGTGCTGGTGCTGGGGCTGGGGCGCTGCGAGCAAGGCTGCCGGCGGGGGCGTGGCGAGCATCGTCACGTAGAGGCTTCCTCCGCCCGGGCGTGCGGCCGGTGGTCGGCCGCGCTCGGTCTACCGTACGGCAATCCGGACCGGGTCCTGACCTTTTCGTCTCAGACGACGCTCAGCGGCAGCAGCTGCTTCCCGGTCGGGCCGACCTGGATCTCGGTGTTCATCTCCGGGCAGACGCCGCAGTCGTAGCAGGGCGTCCACCGGCAGTCCTCGACGTCGACCGAGTCGGGGTCCAGGGAGTCCTCCCAGTCGGCCCACAGCCAGTCCTTGTCCAGGCCGGAGTCGAGGTGGTCCCAGGGCAGCACCTCGTCGTAGCTCCGCTCCCGGGTGGTGAACCACTCCAGGTCGACCCCGGTGCCGGCCAGGCCACGCTCGGCAGCCTCGGCCCAGCGGTCGTAGGAGAAGTGCTCGCTCCACCCGTCGAAGCGGGCACCGTCGCGCCACACCTCCTCGATGATCCGCCCGACCCGGCGGTCGCCTCGGGAGAGCAGTCCTTCGATGATCCCCGGCTTGCCGTCGTGGTAGCGGAAACCGATGGCCCGACCGAACTTCTTGTCCTCCCGCACCGTGTCGCGCAGCTTCTTCAGCCGCTCGTCGGTGGTGACGTGGTCGAGCTGGGCGGCCCATTGGAACGGGGTGTGCGGCTTGGGCACGAACCCGCCGATGGAGACCGTGCAGCGGATGTCGTTGCGCCCCGAGACCGCGCGTCCCTCGGCGATCACCCGCTTGGCCAGCTCGGCGATCTGCAGGACGTCCTCGTCGGTCTCGGTCGGCAGGCCGACCATGAAGTACAGCTTCACCTGGCGCCAGCCGTGGCTGTAGGCCGTGGAGACCGTGCGGATCAGGTCCTCCTCGGTGACCATCTTGTTGATCACCTTGCGCAGCCGCTCGGACCCGCCCTCGGGGGCGAACGTCAGCCCCGAGCGGCGCCCGTTGCGGGAGAACTCGTTGGCCAGGGTGATGTTGAAGGCGTCCACCCGGGTGCTGGGCAGCGACAGCGAGACGTTGGTGCCCTCGTACCGGTCCGCGAGCCCCTTGGCCACCTCGCCGATCTCGGTGTGGTCGGCGCTGGAGAGCGAGAGCAGCCCGACCTCCTCGAAGCCGGACTTGCGGATCCCGTTCTCCACCATGTTGCCGATCGTCTCGATCGAGCGCTCGCGCACCGGCCGGGTGATCATCCCCGCCTGGCAGAACCGGCAGCCGCGGGTGCAGCCGCGGAAGATCTCCACCGAGAACCGCTCGTGCACGGTCTCGGCCAGCGGCACCAGCGGCTTGGCCGGGTACGGCCAGGCGTCCAGGTCCATCAGGGTGTGCTTGCGGACCCGGAACGGGATGCCCGGCTTGTTCGGGACCACCGCCTCGATGGAGCCGTCCTCGGCGTACACGACGTCGTAGAACCGCGGCACGTAGACGTTGCCGGTGACCGCGAGGCGGCGCAGCAGCTCCTCGCGCCCGCCCGGGCGCCCCTCGGCCTTCCACTCGCGCACCACCTCGGAGATGGCCAGCACCACCTCCTCGCCGTCACCGAGGACGGCGGCGTCCAGGAAGTCCGCGACCGGCTCCGGGTTGAACGCGGCGTGCCCGCCGGCCAGCACCACCGGGTCGTCCTCGGTGCGGTCCACGGCGTGCAGCGGGATGCCGGCGAGGTCCAGGGCGGTGAGCAGGTTGGTGTAGCCCAGCTCGGTGGAGAAGCTGAGGCCGAGCAGGTCGAAGTCACCCACCGGACGGTGGGCGTCGACGGTGAACTGGGGGATGGCGTGCTCGCGCAGCACGGCCTCCATGTCGGGCCACACGGCGTACGTCCGCTCGGCGACGATCCAGTCCCGCTCGTTGAGCACCTCGTAGAGGATCTGCACGCCCTGGTTGGGCAGGCCCACCTCGTAGGCGTCGGGGTACATCAGCGCCCACCGCACGGTCTCGCCGTCGGGGGCGCAGTCCCAGTCCTTGACGGTGGAGTTGAGCTCGCCGCCGACGTACTGGATGGGCTTCGAGACGCCCGGCAGGTGCGGCTCCAGGTCGGCGAAGACGGAGCGACCGGACTGGCGCGTGGTCTCGTCGGTGGACGCGGACATGCAACAACCTCGCAAGCGGTGTGGTTCACGGAGCACGGAAAGGCCACCAGCGTACGGCGGCCCCGCGCCGCAGGCCATTTCGGCCGCCGGCGCCCGCACCCGGGATGGCGAGCAGCGAGCAGGGGACCCCCCGCTACGTTGACCGCGTGAGCCAGACCTCGAGCCGACGTCTCCCGTGGACTCTCCCGTGGACGACCACCATCCCCGTGCTGGCCGCCGGGGCACTCGTCCTGACCTGGGGCCGCGACCTGGAGGGCACGGTCGGCACCCTCGTCTACGTGGCGGTCGGCGTGCTGCTGGTCGGCGCCGTGCTGGCCGCGGTGCACCACGCCGAGGTGGTCGCCCACCGGGTCGGCGAACCGTTCGGCTCGCTGGTGCTGGCGGTCGCGGTCACGGTGATCGAGGTCGGACTGATCGTGACCCTGATGATCGCGGGCGGCGCGAACGTCGCGACGCTGGCCCGGGACACGGTCTTCGCCGCGGTGATGATCAGCCTCAACGGCATCATCGGGCTCTCGCTGCTGGTCAGCTCGCTGCGGCACCACCTGGCGCGATTCAACCCCGAGGGCAGCGGCGCGGCGCTGGCCACCGTGGTCGCGCTGGCCGGCCTGACCCTGGTGCTGCCCCGCTTCACCACCAGCGCCTCGGGCCCGGAGTTCTCCGGACCGCAGCTCGGGTTCGCCGCGGTGGTCTCGTTGGTGCTCTACGGGCTCTTCGTCTTCACCCAGACCGTCCGGCACCGGGACTTCTTCCTTCCCGTCGAGGAGCCGGTGGCCCGCCCCGGCAGCACCGACGCCGACGAGCCGGAGCTGCATGCGCCTCCCCCCACCCAGCGTGCGGCCCTGACCAGCCTGGGCCTGCTGGTGGTCGCGCTGGTCGCGGTGGTCGGGCTGGCCAAGGTCGAGTCCCCCGCGGTCGAGGCCGCGGTCAATGCGGTCGGCTTCCCGTACGCGTTCGTCGGCGTCGTGATCGCCCTGGTCGTGCTCGCCCCGGAGAGCATCGCCGCGGTCCGGGCAGCGGCTCGCCGCAAGGTCCAGATCGCGCTGAACCTGGGCTTCGGGTCCGCGATGGCCTCGATCGGTCTGACCATCCCCACCATCGCGGTCGCCTCGATCTGGCTGGAGGGCCCGCTGTCCCTGGGCCTGACGCCGGTGCAGATCGTGCTGCTCTCGGTCACCGTGCTCGTCTCGGTGCTCACGGTCGTCCCCGGGCGGGCCAAGCCGCTCCAGGGTGGTGTGCACCTGGTGCTGCTCGCCGCGTTCGTGTTCCTCGCGATCAACCCGTGACGCCGGTGCCGGCGCCGCGACGACCCGTGGTCGCGGGTCTTCACCGGTGAAGCGGGACCGGTCCGGCGGCCTGCCGGGCCGGGTGACCCGCGGCGCTTCGCAGGTGGATGTTCTGCAGCAGCCCGATCGCCAGCAGGCCCGCGAACATCGAGCTGCCGCCGTACGACACGAAGGGCAGCGGCACGCCGGTGACCGGCATGATCCCCAGGCACATGCCCGATGTTCTGGAAGGCCTGGAACCCGAGCCAGCAGGCGATGCCGGCGGCCGCGATCCGTCCGAAGACGTCGTCGGTGCGCACGGCGATCCGCAGGCAGCGCCACAGCACGACCCCGAGCAGCACGATCAGCAGCCCGGCCCCGACCAGGCCGAGCTCCTCGCCGGCGACGGTGAAGATGAAGTCGGTGTGCTGCTCGGGCACGAACCCGGACTGGGTCTGCGACCCGCCGAACAGACCCTGCCCGAACAGGCCGCCGTTGCCGATGGCGATCCGGGACTGCTCGACGTTGTAGCCGGCGCCGCGGGGGTCGAGGTCGGGGTTGGTGAAGGCCAGGAAGCGGTCCACCTGGTACTGCTTGAGCACGCCGCCGGCCACGGCGACGACCGCGGCGGTGATGCCGCCGCCGGCGAGCAGGGTCAGCCACCGTCGCCGGGCCCCGGAGACGGCGAGCACCCCGAACACGGTGGCGGTGAGGACCAGCATCGTGCCGAGGTCCGGCTGGGCCAGGATCAACGTGGCCGGGACCGCGGCGATGACCAGCATCCCGACCACCTCGACGATGCCGACCCGCGCTCGCCACCGTCCCTCGGCACGCTCGGCGACCACCAGCGCCATCCCGATCACCACCGCCAGCTTGGCGAACTCCGAGGGCTGGATCGACAGGCCCGCGACCATCAGCCAGGACCGGGACCCGTTGATGGTGGACCCCATCACCAGCACCAGCACCAGCCCGAGCACCGAGGCCAGGTACACCACCGGGGCGAGGATCCGTACCCACCGGTGGTCGGTGGCGGTGACGACGAGCAGCAGCACTCCCCCGATCGCGACGTTGACCAGCTGCTTGCGCAGGTACGCCGAGGAGTCACCGCCGGTGAGGTCCTCGCGCGCCGAGGTGGCCGACCAGACGAGCAGGGTGCCGAGGGTGACCAGGGCGATCACGGCCAGCAGCAGCACCCAGTCCAGTCCCGGGGTGCGACCGGCGGGCCGGCTGCCGGGTCGGTTGGTGGTGGGCCGGCTCGTCGGGCGGGGTGCGGGGCGGGTCAGGGACATCGGACCTCAGTCCTCCGGGGTCGGCGGAAGGATGGAGCCGTCGTCGGTGAAGGTCGGCAGCCGGGTCGGCAGCGTGGTGCCCGGGATCGCGGCCCGGCGCGGGAGGACCTCCTCGCCCTCGATGCCGTAGAGCGTCTCCCAGATGGTGCGCACCGACGGGCCCGAGGTGCCCGATCCGGTGCCGCCCTGGCTGACCATCATCACCAGCACGTAGTCGTCGGTGTAGGAGGCGACCCAGGAGGTCGACTGCTTGCCGTACACCTCGGCGGAGCCGGTCTTGGAGCGCAGCACCACGTCGTCGAGGGGGAAGCCGACCAGCCGCCAGGACATGGTGCCGACCCGGCTGACGCCCTTGAGCGCCTCGTCGATGAAGTCGATGGTGCCCTCGGGCAGGTCGACGGTGCCGTTCTGCTTCGGCTCGATCCGCTTGATCACCCGACCGTCGGTGTCCACCACCGCCGAGCCGATCCGCGGGGCGTACAGGGTGCCGCCGTTGGCGAGCGCTGCGTAGGCGCTGGCCAGCTGGAGTGGGGTGACGATGGTGTCGCCCTGGCCGATGGCGAAGTTGACGGCGTCACCGGCCCGGTAGGCGTACCCCTCGATGCAGAACTCGCGGGCGAACTTGTAGACGAAGTCGCTGGTCTCGCTGTCCTGCGGCTTGTCGGCCAGGTCGCAGTAGTAGCGCTTCATCGACTCGTAGTAGGCACGCTTCCACTTCCGGTCGGCGATCCGGCCGGAGGCCTCGCCGGGCAGGTCGATCCCGGTCTCGCTGCCGAAGCCGAACTCCTTGGCCTCCTCGACCAGCGGGTCGCGGGCGGTGACGTCGTCGACGTCGGAGCCGAATCGCTGCCAGAAGTCGTAGCCGATCCGGTAGAAGAACGTGTTGCAGGAGACCTCGAGAGCCCGGGAGAAGCCGATGTAGCCGTAGGCGCCGGACTCGTAGTTCTTGAAGTCGCGGTTGCCGACCCGGAACGAGGAGGAACAGGCCAGCTGGGTGTCCCGGGAGTAGCCCGCCTTGAGGGCGCCGGCGGTCATGAACGGCTTCCAGGTGGAGCCGGGGGCGAACTGGCCCTGGGTGGCCCGGCCGAGCAGCGGCGTGCCCGCCGCCTCGGAGTACAGCCGGGCGAGCTCGTCGTTGGTGATCCCGCCGACCCACACCTCCGGGTCGTACGTCGGCTGGCTGGCCATCGCCACGATCCGGCCGGTGTCGGCCTCCATCACGATGGCCGCCCCGGAGTCGGCGGCGTAGTTGCGGCCGCTGACCGGGTCGCGGGTCTGCCGGGCGGTCGCGATGGTCTGCGCGAGCTGCTGCTCGACCACCGCCTGCACCTTGGCGTCGATCGAGGTGACCAGGGTGGCGCCGGGCTGGCTGAGCACCTCGCTGTCGTCCCCGAGGACGCGGCCCATCGAGTCGACGGCGACGTTGCGGTAGCCGGGCATCCCCCGCAGCCAGCGGTCGTACTGCTTCTCGACCCCGGCCCGGCCGACCACCGAGGCACCGTTGACCGACTGGTCCCCGGTCTCCTGGGCGTTGTCGAGCTCGTCCTCGGTGATCGGGCTCAGGTAGCCGAGCACGTGCGCGAGGTTGATGTCGTACGGGCGCGGGTAGGACGCGGACGGTCTGCTGCTCGGCGATCACCGCCGGGAAGTCCTCGGGCTGCTCCAGCACCCGCAGCGCCACCGCCTGCCGGACGTCGGTGGCCACCGGCACCGGCTGGTGCGGTGAGCCGTTCCAGCAGATCCCGGGCTTGCTGCCCTCGTTGCCGCAGGTGACCAGCTGCTGCCGGATCCGCGCCGGACGGACGTCGACGACCTCGGCGACCCGGCGGATCAGCTTCCCGCGCTGCTTGCCGGTCATCTTGCCGAGCATGGTGCGGTCCAGCGAGACCACCCAGGAGAAGCGGTTGGTGACCAGCGGGCGGCCCTGGTCGTCGACGATCAGGCCGCGCTGCGGCTGCACCACGATCTGCCGCACCGACTGGGACGCCGCCTTGGCGACGTACTCCTCACCGCCGACGACCTGAAGGTAGTAGAGCCGCACGAACAGGGTGACGAACAGCGAGAAGACCAGAGCCTGGATGACCACGAGGCGCAGCCGGCTCTTGCGGGCTCCGGCGCCTTGCTCGGTCGCGGACGCCGCCGCCATCAGGCCACCGCGCGCTCGGGCTCGAGGCGGGCGAACGCGCCCATCACCAGCGGCAGCACGAACGGAGTGAGCAGCAGGTCCCAGCCGACCGAGATGCCGATCACCTGGAGCAGCCCGGGCACCGTCAGCGCCGGCTCACCGAGCAGCAGACCGCTGAGCGCGAAGACCGAGGTGCCGACGAACGAGGCGACGCCGACCGTGGCGAGCACGCCGAGGGCCCCGGGGACCCGGTCCTGACGGAAGCGTCCGGCGACGTACCCCACCAGCATCAGCGCGAGCGCCCACCGGCCGACGACGTGGTCCGCCGGCGGGGCCAGATCGACCAGGGCACCGGCGGCGAAGCCCAGCACCATCGCGAACTGCGGGCCGCGGACCAGGGCGGCCGCGACCACCACCAGCAGCACCAGGTTCGGCACGACACCGTCCCAGGCGACGTAGGAGAACAGCGAGACCTGGAGGACCAGCGCGACCGAGACGGCGGCGAGCGCGACCAGGGCGCGGAGCGGGGTCACTGCAGGCTCCCGTCGGCCTCGATGATGCTGCGGTCGCTGCGGGTGCCGGACGGGACGACGACGCCGACCACGTCGAGCGAGCCGAAGTCGACGTACGGCGCGATGACGGCGCGCTGCGCGGTCTCGCGCAGGCTCTCGTAGACCGAGACCACCTCGCCCACCGGGACGCCGGAGACGTACGGCGCTCCGCCCTGGCTGCCCCAGGTGACCACACTGTCGCCGCGGGCAGGCACCTCGGTCTGGTCGACCAGCTCGAGGTCGAGCATGCCGTCGCTGCCGAGCAGGTCCGCGACCGCGCAGGAAGCCCATCTCCATGCTCTCCGCGACCCGGCCGCCGACGGTGGAGTCGGCGTCGACCACCAGCAGCACGGTGGCGGTGCTGCGGGTCACCCGCAGGGTGCGCCCGACCAGCCCGTCGTTGTTGACCACGGTCATGTCCGGGGCCAGGCCCGCCGCGGAACCGGCGTCGATGGTGACGGTCCGGGAGAACGACTGGGCCGGGCCGAGGCCGACCACCCGGGCGGGGACGAGCGCGTAGCCGAGCTGGTCGGCGGCGGCGGTGAGGCCCTCGTAGGCCTCCAGCTTGTTGCGGTCGTACCCGGCGACGGCCACCTGGCCGCGCAGCTGGGAGTTCTCGGCCTTCAGCTCGGAGATCTCGTCGTGCAGCGTCGCCTGGCTCCGCAGCCACGACGGTACGGCGGCGAACGGGCGGACCGCGGTGGTGGTCGCGGCCTCGGCCGGGCCGAGGAGCTCGCCGACCACCCGACGCGCGGGGTCCACCGCGGACCGGTCGGTGCTGGCGTCGAGGGCCATCAGGCTGGCGCTGGCCAGGACCAGCGCGACCACCAGGGCCCGGGAGGGACGCTGGTGCTGCTCGAGGCGCTGGGTGAGCTGCCAGCGGCGCTCGCGCCGGTCGCGACCCAGTGTCCGGGAGCGCGGCATCAGTAGCGCCTCGGCTCGGTGAGCAGGACCTGCTGGAGCGCCTCGAACTCCTCCACGCACCGGCCGGCACCGAGCGCGACCGAGGCGAGCGGGTTCTCCGCGACGTGGACCGGCATCCCGGTCTCGTGGCGCAGCCGCTCGTCCAGGCCGCGGAGCAGGGCGCCGCCGCCGGTCAGGACGATGCCGCGGTCCATGATGTCCCCGGCCAGCTCCGGCGGGGTCTTGTCGAGGGTGGCGCGGACGCCGTCGATGATCGCGTGCAACGGCTCCTCGAGAGCCTTGCGGATCTCCGAGGAGCTGACGTCGACGGTGCGCGGCAGGCCGGTGATCATGTCCCGGCCGCGGATCTCGGCCTGCGGCTCGTGGGTCACCGGGAACGCGGAGCCGAGGGTCATCTTGACCTCCTCGGCGGTGCGCTCCCCCAGCATCAGGGAGTGCTCCTTCTTCATCCACGCCACGATGGCGGCGTCGAGGTCGTCGCCGGCGGTGCGCACCGAGAGGCTGGTGACGATGCCGCCGAGGGAGATCACCGCGACCTCGGTGGTGCCGCCGCCGACGTCGACCACCATGTTCCCGGTGGGCTGGTGGACCGGCAGCCCGGCGCCGATCGCGGCGGCCATCGGCTCCTCGACGATGTAGACCCGCCGGGCGCCTGCCTGGTAGCCGGCCTCCTTGACGGCGCGCTGCTCGACGGCGGTGACGCCGCTGGGCACGCAGATGACCATCCGGGGCTTGGCGAAGTAGCGGCGGCGGTGCACCTGCTGGATGAAGAAGCGCAGCATCTGCTCGGTCGCCTCGAAGTCGGCGATCACGCCGTCCTTCATCGGCCGGATCGCGGCGATGTTGTCGGGGGTGCGGCCGATCATCCGCTTGGCGTCGTGACCGACGGCGAGGACCTCACCGGTGTTCTCGTTGATCGCCACCACGCTCGGCTCGTCCAGCAGGACGCCCTTGCCGCGGACGTAGACCAACGTGTTGGCGGTGCCGAGATCCACGGCCATGTCCCGACCGATGAAGCTGTTCGCCATGCCTGTGCCTCGCAGGTGATCGCGCTTGGGGAAGGAGGCCGTGCCCGGCTCTCCGGAGTCGGCCCTCGGGTGCGAGCGTAGGGACGCGGGGGCCCTTTGCCGTGGAGAAACGCCGGGGGTGGGTCGCCGTACCCGCTGGACGTCAGTAGTCGATGTGCAACGGGGTGAGGGCGACGACGGCGATCCGACGGCTGATCTCGGCCTGGTAGGCCTCGTAGTCGTAGGCCTCGTTCAGCCGGCGCCACAGCTCGTCCCGCTCCTCGCCGGTGACCTCGGTGCCGACCACCGGGACGCTCCGCCCGTCCACCTCGACGGTGGCGCCGGTGCCCGCCTGCAGGTTCAGCCACCATCCCGGCTCGTGCTCGGCGCCCGCGTTCGCGGCCGCGACGATCCAGCGGCCCTCGTCGTCGAGGTGGAGCAGCGGGGTGGTGCGCTTCTTTCCGGTACGACGCCCGACCGTGGTGAGGTACAGCAGCTCGCCGCCCGTGGGATGACGCAGACCCAGCCGACGGAGCACCCCGGCGGTTGCCCGGTGGAGACCGCCCGAGCCGCGTCGCGTCATGTCGGAACCGTAGTGGGACCGGGTACCGACGAACGGGCAATACCCCGCTGCGGCGGGTCGCCCCAGGCGGCGGCGAACGGATCCGGACGACTGTTGCCTGTTCGTCGGTCCGCCCCCGGAGGTTGAGGAGCCCGCGCAGCGTCCCACGGAGGTTGAGGAGCGGCCCTCACGGAGGTTGAGGAGCGAGCGCAGCGTCTCACGGAGGTTGAGGAGCGAGCGCCAGCGTCTCACGGAGGTTGAGGAGCGAGCGCCAGCGAGCGTCTCGAAACCTCCCCAGCGCGGGTGGTTTCGAGACAGGCGCTGCGCGCCTTCCTCAACCACCGTGGCGGCGCTGCGCGCCTTCCTCAACCACCGGCACCCTCACGGAGGTTGAGGAGCGAGCGCCAGCGTCTCACGGAGGTTGAGGAGCGAGCGCAGCTGCCACGGAGGTTGAGGAGCGAGCGCCAGCGAGCGTCTCGAAACCTCCCCAGCGCGGGTGGTTTCGAGACAGGCGCTGCGCGCCTTCCTCAACCACCGTGGCGGCGCTGCGCGCCTTCCTCAACCACCGGCACCACCACGGAGGTTGAGGAGCGAGCGCCAGCGAGCGTCTCGAAACCTCCTCAGCGCGCCTTCCTCAACCACCGGCGGGAGGACGCGTCTCGGTCGCCCGGGGTGTTCGCTGGGCCTCCGGGTCGACCACGGGTGAGTACCAGGGGTCGTACCGGTGCTCGGCGGGCAGCACCGCGGCGTGGTCGCCGTTGACGATCGAGCCGAGGTTGAACAGCGACTCGGTGTCGTGGTCGAAGTACTTCGTGTGGTCGGCGAACGCCGCCGTCCCCAGCGCGTCGTCGGCCCGGCTCGTGGACTCCGCCTGGAACCGGCGGGCACCGAAGTCGTCCTCGGTGGGGTCGTCACCGAGGCCGGCACCCAGGGTGGACTCCAGGTGCAACCAGCCGTGGTTGCCGAGGTCGGCGATCGGGTCCTGGCTGTTCGCGGCGGCCCAGACGCGCCGGCGCATCGAGGCCCAGGTCCGCGGCGTGGTCGATCTCGCTGCCGACCCCCGGGCTGCCCACCAGGACCAGGTCGTCGGCCGGCAGGCCGTGGTCGTGCGCCGCGTGACCCAGGGTCGTCGAGCCGTAGCTGTACCCGATCACGGTCAGGTGGGCGGGCTCCCCGGCGCGGGCGTCCCGCAGGCCGCCCACCGCCGCGGCCAGGAGCCCCCCTCCCGCGGCCGCCATCGGTTCCCCGACCACGCCGGCCGCGTCCCAGCCCTCCCGCCACGGGAGGTCGTCGGGGGCGTCGTACCCGATCCAGGCGAGCGTCGCGGTCGTCTCGTCCGGCTCGAGGTGTCGGCTGGCCTCGTAGAGCCTCAACGCGCGCTCACTCTGGTACGGCGCGCTCTCGGCGTCGGTGCCGAACCCCGGCACCACCACCGCGACGTGGTCGGCGCTCTCCAGCGGCCCGATCGCCACCGCGACGGCCCCCTCCCCGTCGAAGGCGTCCGGGTCGTAGGCGTACAACCGGGTGGCGACGGGCCGTCCGGTGACCGGGTCGCGGTCGTCGGCCAGCCCGTCGAGCGCCGCCTGGGCCGCCCGGGCGTTCTCCAGCAGGCGGCTCTCTCGCCCACCCAGCGACCGTTGCGCCGCCGTTGCCTCCCACCGGGCCAGGTCGTCGGCGAGGGCGATCCGGTTGGCGGCATCGCGGGCCCCGACCGGGACGCCGTCGGTGTTGCCGATCGCCTCGGGCAGCCCCTCCCCCTCCAGGACGGACCGCATCGCCGCTTCCTCCTCCGCCACGTCCCGCGTCCATCCGGCGACGGCCGCCTCGAGTGCGCAGAGCCGAACCCGGCAGTCCTGACCCGGGGTCCCCAGCAGCCACAGCACCGCCCCCCGCTCCGCCACCAGGTCGGCCCGCCGCGCCAGCAGCACCTGGACGGCCGCGGCGTGGGCCGCCACCCGGCCCGCCACCTCGCGCAGCAGCCGGGCGAGCGCCTCGGCCCAGGACCCGGTCCTGCGGGCCGAGCATCGGTAGGCATCGGCCGTCGCCCCGCGCCAGTCCCCGGTTCCCCGGTCCGCACCGGCGCAGCGGCCGACCTCGTCCAGACGGATCGACGCCGCGAGCAGCTCCTCGGCGAACGCCCGGATGCCCGCGGGGTCCGCAGGCAGCGGCGGTACGTCGTCAGGCGTCGTCACCGCCCGGTGTCCGTCCGGCCGAGCAGCGCCCCGAGGGCCGACCGGACCCTGTCGTCGGTCTCCAGGACATCGGCCACGTGGGTGCGCAGGCCCTCGGCCTGCTGCTCGGCCTGGGCCGCCAGCCGCTCGACGGTCCCCTCCCAGGCCCGACGGAGGTCGGCCGCGGAGGCCACCAGCGCCGGGCTGAGACCCGCCACCGGGGCCGAGGCGATCCGCCCGGCCACGCTCCGCAGCACGACGCCCTGCTCAGCCCAGGAGCCGGCCACCCTCGCCACCGTGCTCGGCACGATCAGCAGCGCGTGAGACGACGACGGCAGGTCCATGGCGCCACCCTGCCCGGGTGCGCTGCTCGGCAGGAACCGCCCGAGACCAGGCTGTGGACGCGCCACCGGAACTCACAGGCTCGGCACCTCCGAGCGTGCCGGACCTAGACGCCTCCGCCGTGGGACTCCCCCGACCCGCCGGGAGGAAACCGGCTGGCGGCGACCACCTGGGGGCTGTACTTGCCGCACCGTGCGCACTCCTGCCACCGGGCACCGGCGTTCACCCGGGTGACCCATGCGTGCCGGCCGAGCCGGCACCGCAGCGTCTTGCGCTGTTCGTCCTGCACCACGGTCGACCTCCTCGCATCTCTGTGGGCCGGGGAAGTACGGCGTGTGCGCGCAGCGTCCTCCCCGGATGGCGCCCCCGGCGGGGGTCACCGTCCGGCGCGGGTCACAGCTGGGGGAACCAGATCCCGATCTCCCGCTCGGCGGACTCCGGCGAGTCCGACCCGTGCACGAGGTTCTCGCGGTTCGACAAGGCCAGGTCGCCCCGGATCGTGCCCGGGGCGGCCTTGCGGCCGTCGGTGGCGCCGTTGAGCAGCCGCACCACCTCGATCGCCTCGTCGCCCTCGAGCACCATCGCGACCAGCGGTCCGCTGGTGACGAAGGTGCGCAGTGGCGGGTAGAAGTCGCGGTCGACGTGCTCGGCGTAGTGCTCGTCGGCCTTCGCGGCGTCGATGGTCCGGTGCTCCATCGCGACGATGGAGAGCCCCTTGGCCTCGAACCGGGACAGCACCTCGCCGACGAGGCCCCGCCTCACGGTGTCGGGCTTGAGCAGGACCAGGGTGCGCTGGGTCATGGGCGGCACCCTAGCGAGCCGCGAGAGCGGCAGCGGCGGCGGCCACGTCGGGCGGCACCGGTACGCCGGCGGAGTGCTCGTCGGGCACCGGGGCCCGCGCCACCAGCCGCAACGGGACCTGGCCCGCCCATGCCCCCGCCTCGACGTCGGACGCGTCGTCGACCGGTGCGCCGCTGCGGGCCTTGAGCGAGGCCTCGGCCAGCGGCAGCGCCAGGACCGCGGTGGCCGCCAGCTCCTTGCGGGTGCTGTCCCGCAGCGTCGCCGCGCGCCCCGGCACCAGGTGGTCGACCACCAGGTCGAGCGCGCGCGCCCGCTCGTCGGGGTCGGTGACCTCGCGGGGCCGACCGAGCACCACCGCGGAGCGGTAGTTCATCGAGTGGTGGAACGCGGACCGGGCCGCGACCAGGCCGTCGAGCAGGGTGACGGTGACACAGACGGTCCCGGCGACCGCCGGCGCCAGCCAGCCGGCCCCCGCCGAACCGTGCAGGTAGAGGGTCCCGTCCGGGTCCGGCCCGGCCGGGTCGACGGCGTAGGCCATCGGCAGCACCACCGGGTGCGCGTCCGGGCCCTCGCCGACGGTGATGCCGACGTGGGCGACCATCGCCTCGGCCAGCAGCGCGTGCAGCGCGGCCCGGTCGGTGACCACCCGGTCCCGGTTGCGGGTCAGCGAGGTGCGTGCGGTCGACGACAGCGGCGTGCTCATCCCTCCATCATCGACGACCCGGCACTCAGCCCAGCTCGGGGCGCCGCCACCCCGCCGGGTCGCGCTGGAAGACGCGGATGTCGTCCAGGACGATCGAGGCCACCGGGGACGCCTCGATCTCCCGGTGCTGCCACAGCGTCTCGCGGATGTGCGCGATCAGGTCGTCACGCTGCTGGACCTCGAACCGGGCCTCGGCCAGGGCGGTCCGGTCGGCGCTCGCGGTGGCCGAGTCCCGCTTGAGCACGACCGCGACGACCGGCGCCACGGCGAACAGCAGAACCAGGAGGATGACGAGGGCGATCACGCCTCCACTATGCCGCGGCGCCCCTGGCGGACCCGAGCGATCAGGCCCCGGGGTCGGCCTCGTACGCCGCGTACGCCGCGGCCCGCTCGCGCTCGATCTTGCGGCCCAGGTAGTACGCCGTCCCCCACAGCAGCGCGAACACGCCGCCGAGGAAGAACATCATCGGGATCACGAAGCCGAGTCCGATCGCGGCCACCTGGAGCACCGACCCGGCGGTGTACGCCCACTCGCGGCGCAGCATCCCGGCCAGCAGCAGGCACGCCACCATCAGGCCCAGCCCGACGGTCAGCGCCGTGCCCACCCCGACGTCGGCGACGGTGATCATCACCGGGGTGGTCAGCCCGAGGGTGATCGCCTCCAGGCTCAGCACCGCCGCGCACATCCCCCGACGCGGGGACCGGGTGCGCTCGCTCATCGGGGGGCTCCTGGGCGGCGCGTCTCCCGGTGCCGCATCAGCAGCGTCCGGGCCTCGCCGACGGTGACCACCGACCCGGTGACCAGCACCGCGCCCGATCCCACCGGGGACCCGAACGCGTCGCCCGCCTCGGCGAGCGCGGCAGCCGCGTCGAGCGCGTCGGCGACCCGCGGCACCACCGAGACCCGGTCCTCGCCGTAGATCTCGGCCGCGATCTCGGCCAGCCGCTCGGCCGGCAGCGCCCGGTCGGTGGCCGGCTGGGTGCACACCAGGTGCGCGAGGTGCGGCTCGAAGGCGGCCAGCAGCCCCTCGTGGTCCTTGTCGGCCATCACCCCGACCACCCCGATCAGCGGGGCGAAGGTGAACGAGTCGTCCAGCGCGGCGGCGGTCGCCTCGGCGCCGGCCGGGTTGTGCGCGGCGTCCAGCACGATGGTGGGGCTGCGGCGGACCACCTCGAGCCGACCCGGCGAGGTGACCTCGGCGAACGCACCGCGGACCAGGTCCTCGTCGAGCACCCGGTCCTGGGCGAACGCCTCCACCGCGGCCAGCGCGACGGCCGCGTTCTGGGCCTGGTGGGCGCCGTGCAGCGGCAGGAAGATCTCGTCGTACCGGGCCCGCAGCCCCTGCAGGGCGATCATCTGGCCACCCACCCCGGGCACCCGGGAGACCACGCCGAACTCCATCCCCTCGCGGGCGACGCTCGCCCCGACCTCCGCGGCGCGGCGCATCAGCACCTCCGCCGGTCCCGGCTCCTGCTGGGCCATCACCGCGAACGAGCCGGCCTTGATGATGCCGGCCTTCTCCTCGGCGATCTCCACGGCGGAGCCGCCGAGGTACTTCATGTGGTCCAGGGCGATCGGCAGCACCACCGCGACGGTGGCGTCGGCGACGCTGGTGGCGTCCCAGGCGCCGCCCATCCCGACCTCGACGACCGCGACGTCGACCGGTGCCTCGGCGAAGCGGGCGTAGGCCATCCCGACCACGGTCTCGAAGAACGACAGCGGGTGCGCCTCGGCGGCGTCGACCAGGTGGGTGTACGGCGCCACCTCGTTGAAGGCCTCGACCAGCTCCTCGTCGGTCAGCGGCTCCCCGTCGACCGAGATCCGCTCGTTCAGCCGCTCCACGTGCGGGCTGGTGAACCGTCCGGTGCGCAGCTCCATCGCGCGCAGCAGCGCGTCGATCATCCGCGACGTCGAGGTCTTCCCGTTGGTGCCGGTCAGGTGGATCACCGGGTAGCTGCGCTGCGGGTCGCCGAGCAGCTCGGTGAACGCCGCGATCCGGTCCAGCGACGGCTCGAGCCGGGTCTCGGGCCAACGGGAGAGCAGGGCGTCCTCGACCTCGGCGGCGGTCTGGGCGGGTCGGGGGGCTACGGGGCTGTCAGTCATACCGGGATCGAGTCTAGAGACTCCCCGGGCAGGTCCCCGACTCGGCGAAGCGCGGTCAGCACCGACCCGTCCGGCAGCGTCCACCGGGCCCGGACCGCCACGTGCGCCGGCGGGCCGAACCGATAGGCGTACGCCGCGTCCGCGAAGCGGCCCAGCACCTCCTCGACGCCGAGCACCCGGTGCCCGTGCCCGGCGACGTCCACGGCGCTGGTCGCCGAGTCCAGCACCGTTCCGTCCGGGCGCAGCAGGGCCACCTCCAGCTCGCCGGCCAGCGGGTCGGGCCGGTCGTTGGCCAGGTGCACGTCGACGCCGTTGAGTCCCTCGTCGACCAGCCACACCGCCACCGGCTGGAGCACCGGGGCCAGCGCCCGGGTCGCCGGCTTGGGCCGACCGTCGACGTCGAGCAGCCCCCACCCGGAGCCGGGTGCCAGGTCGCGCAGCCACAGCACGATGCCGCCGGCACACGGGGACGCCGGCCGGCGCCACTCGCCGAGCACGTCGGCCATCACCTCGCCGGTCACCCGCTGCCGCTGCTCCAGGGTCGGGGACGCGCCGTACCGCTCGCGGGCGTAGTGCTCACGCACGTCGGCGAAGTCCCAGTCCGCGCCGACGTCACGGGGCACCCCACCCTCGACCGGTGGGTCGGCCAGGTGCGAGAACGCCAGGCACTCGGCAGCGAAGCGGACGCCGCTGGTGCGGGCGTCGCTCAGCGGCCGGCGGTAGGCACCGACCCCGAAGTACTGCGCGATCCCGGTGTCGAGGCGGATCGGCAGCATCCCGCCGGTCGGCGAGCTGTCCACCCAGATCGCGTCCAGCCCGGCAGCGACCCGGGGTCGCAGGGACGCCGCCAGCTCCCCGGCGACCCCGGAGCCCGGCGGGAGCCCGAACATCGCCGCCTGCTGCTCGTGCTCCGCCGACCCGCAGAGCACCACCACGCCGGGGTGACCGAGCAGCCGCGCGGTCTGGTCGGCCACCTCGGCGGCCACGGTGGCGGCGAACCCGGGGTCGGCCAGCGGGTAGTCGAAGGTGGCGAACATCAGGTCCTGCCAGACCAGCAGCCCGAGCTCGTCGCACCGGTCGAGGAACGCATCCGACTCGTACGCCGTCACCCCGCTGACCCGCACGCAGTTGAACCCGAGAGCGACCGCCTCGTCGAGCGCGGCCAGGTCCCCGGGCGTCCACACCGCGCCGCGGACGAAGACCGGGACGTCGTTGACGACCAGGGCGAGCGACCCCGGCGCGCCGTTGCCCAGGCTCCGGAACCCGACCCAGCGGGTGTCGGGGCCGCCCGGCTCCTCGGGCTGCCGGGTGCCGTCCCCGGGAAGCGCCAGCGCGGCTCCGTCGTGGAGCACCCGGACCGGGTGCCGGACCGGGTCGCCGTGGGTGTGCGGCCACCACCGCGCCACCTCCGGCAGCTCCAGCCGCACCGTCCCGCGGCCGTCGGCGAGCAGGACCTCGGCCCCGGTCCCGCCGAGCTCGACCCTGACCCGGTCGGCGCCGACGACCCGGAGCTCGACGTCGAGGATCCCGGTGCCGTCGACCACCCGGGGGCGCAGGTCCAGCGTCGCGACCCGCGGCTCCGGACCGGTCTCCGAGCACCACGGGCCGGTACGGACCGAGCGGCGCCGGCCCCGGGGCGAACCCGGGGGCCCGGCCGAGCAGCGTGGTGCGCAGCCACCGCAGCCGCGGGTCGTCGGCCAGCAGCGTCTTCCACCGGGCGCGCGGCCGACGCGGCGTACCGTCGAGCGCCTCGGCCAGGTCACGGCAGCGCAGCCGCACCTCGTTCGGCCCGGGGCGCACCAGCGGGGCCACCTCGACGGTGGGCCGGGCGAACATCGAGTCACCGTGGTGCACCTCGGTCCCGTTCACCAGCAGCGTCCACGCCCCGGCGACGCCGTTGACGTGCAGCGCCGCCGCCGCGTCGGCGGCCGCCTCGTCCTCGGTGAGCTCGACGACCGCGACCCACTCCCCGGGGCCGTCCGGGTGCAGGTCCAGGACGCGACGCATCAGCGGCCGGCGCTGGGCAGGCGGGGCTGCCCGGCCCCGCGGAGGACCCCGTCGAGGACCCGGTCGAGCTGCTCGGTCGCGGCCTGCCAGCCCTGCGCCATCGGCGCGACCACGCCGGCCACGTCGAACTCGCGCCGCCGGGCCAGCCGGAACGAGAGCATCTTGGCGGCGCCGACGACCTCGTCCAGCTGCGCGGCGGGCTGCTCCCCCTCCTCGGCGAGGAGCCAGCGCACGTGGGTGGCCAGCAGCTCGAAGGCGGCGCCGGCCATCCGGGCGGTCGCGAACGCGTAGGCGTGGTACGTCTCCAGGTCCCCGGCCAGCAGCTCCGGCAGGTCCTCGGCCAGCCGGTCGCCGAACGCCTCGAACGGGTTGCGCGCCGGTCGCCGCGCCAGGTGCCCGGCGAGCAGCTCCCGGGCCACGATCCGGACCGCGTCGCCCGCCGGTCGCGGCCCGGCGTCGAAGCGCACCAGGTCGACGTACGGCGGCAGTCCGGCGGGGGCGGACCCGGTGGTCCCCAGGGCTCCGCGGTAGTCCTCCCCGCTGAGCTCGTAGTAGCCGGCGTTGTGGAAGTACCGCAGCACCTCGGCGTCCGGGTCGATCGCCTCGGCGACGATCGAGGTCTTCACGTGCTCGCTGCGGTAGGAGGTGGCCGCGGTGTCGGGCAGCCACCACGCGTCGACCTCCGGCACCAGCGTCTGCCCGGCCGTCAGCCGCTGCGCGATCTGGTCCGGCAGCGAGCGGTAGGGCTGCATCTCGTGGACCTCGATGCCGTAGAGCCGACGCAGCTCGTCGGTGCTCGGCTTGAAGAACGTCCACTGGTCGAGCTCGAAGTCGACCGCGACGGTGCCGCCCAGCATCGCCACCGGCTCGGCGCCCGCCGCCGCCACCAGCTCGATCAGCACATCGGTGTAGCAGTTGGTCTCCACGTACGTCCGCTCCGGGTGGTGCAGCCGGTGCGGTCGCCAGGCGGCAGGGTCCAGCCCGAAGAGCGAGATCACCGGTCGGCCACCGGGTGCCGCCGGTGCAGGAAGTCGGTGGCCCGCTCCCAGACCAGCTCCTGCGCAGGTCGAGCGAGCAGCGAGTGGTCCACCACCGGGGCGCGCTCGAAGCTGAAGTCGCGGCGGCGCCGCAGCCTCCCCAGCGAGGGTCGCCACCACACCACCTCGGTGAAGTGCTGGGCGTCGTCGGGGCAGGCCACCACCTCGACGGTGGTGCCGCGGCGCACCACCCGGCGCAGCACCAGGTACGGCGCGTGCCAGACCGCCAGCTGCCGGTAGATCCGCCAGATCGCCCCGGCGAGGATCCGGCGGCGCTCGGCGAGCCGGGCCACCGGGTACGCCGGCAGCATCGCCGCGCGGCGTACCGGCGTGAAGACCGACGTCCCCTTGGCGGCCGGCCACAGCGTGAGCCGCGGGTTGACCGCGAAGACCGAGTCCACCGACGACCACATCGCCACCTCGAGCGCGGAGTAGGCCCCCGAGCAGAGGCCGACCAGCACCACCGGCGAGCCGTCGGCGGCCAGGGTGTCGACGACGGTGCGCATGTCGTCGATCCACTGCGGCGCGAACGGCTGGTCCTCGACCTGCCCGGGGTGCGGGGGGCTGTCGCCGATCCCGCTCTGGTCGAGCCGGACGCAGCGGTAGCCCTGCGCGGCCCAGCGGCGGGCGAACTCCACCCACCGGCGACCCGGGCCGATGTGGTGCTCGGCGGCCACGTTGACCAGCACCACCCAGGGCCGGGGTCCGGCCCTCTCCCCCGTCGGCGCCCCCGCCGGCTCGGTGGCGATGCCGTAGATCCCCAGCTCGCCGAAGCGGACGCTGCGCTCGGTCACCGGGGTCGACCCGTGGCCGGCGCTGGGGACCCGCACCGGCTGCTCGCGTTCCGGCGCGGACACCGGGGACGGCTCGATCCCGCTGACCGTGTCGCCGAGCCACGCCACCACGTGCTCCAGGCTGCGCTCGGGGACGTGGTTGTCGCTGGGCGGCAGGTCCAGGAGCCGGTCCTGGTCGTACGCCGCACCCGTGGTCAGCCGGTCGCCCTCCCGGGCCAGCCGCTCCTCGATCACCCCGGGCACCGGCCGGTCGTCCCGGCTCAGCAGCAGGGTCCGGCCGGCCAGCGGGGTGGTGGTCGGCAGCGTGGCCAGGTCCAGGCCGCGCATCGCGGCGGCCGTGGCCGCGTCGTACTGGAAGCCGGGCGTGTGCCGCAGACCGTCGTCGGGGACGTCGGTGCCCTCACCGTGCTCACCGAACCGGTGCAGGGCCTCACCCTCGCGCAGGAAGGTGCGGCCGGACCGGCAGGGGTCCCACAGCACCAGCGAGGCGAAGGGCTCGCCCGAGGCGCTGGCCTGCGCCGCCGCCAGCGTCGCCCCCAGCCGCATCCCGACCGCGGCCACCGACGGCGCGCCCAGGCCGTCGAGGTAGTCCCGGGCGGCCTGGACGCTGGCCAGCCAGGCATCGACCCGGTCGGGGTCGTCCTGACGGCCGGCGGAGTCCCCGGTGCCGTCGTAGTCGAAGCGCAGCGCGAGCAGCCCGGCGTCGGCGAGCGCCTCGGCGAGCCGGCGGTAGGTCCGGTGGGTGGCCCGGCCCTCCTCACCCATCGGGGGGCACAGCAGGACCGCACCGCGGGTCAGCCGGTCGGCCGGCACCGAGAGCCAGCCGTACAGGGGCCGCGCCCGGTCGCCGAACCACACCTGGTGGTGCTCGGAGCGCCGCGCGTGCCGTCCGGCCACGGCACCGGCCGTCACGGTCTCCTCCCGGGTCCCGGTCAGCACGACAGCGCCTCCCGCACCTGCCCGGGCCAGGTGTCGACGTCCAGCCCGTGCACCGCCAGCAGCGCCAGGGCGATCCGCTCCAGCCCGTACCCGAAGCAGGCGCTGTGGGCGATCTCGCCCCCGGCGGTGAGCAGCCCGAACGGCGCACCGAAGTGGTCCTCGTGGTAGTTCGCCGACGCGATCGCGGTCGACCGGTCACCGAACAGGTCCACCACCAGCTCGAACTTCAGCTCCGCCCGCCGCTGGTTGGCGGCCAGCATCCGCCCGGCCCGACCGAAGAACGGGTCGTTCGCGGGTTCGGCCCGGACCGGGAGCCCCAGGTCGCTCAGCGCCCGGTGGCCGTGGTCGCGCCAGCGGTCCCGGTGCTCCAGCGCCTGCGCCGGGGTGCCGACCAGCACGAACTCGTACATCCGGAACGTCTGCATCCGGGTCGGGTCCAGGCTCGGCTCGTGACGGAACGCGTACCCGCAGCACTCGTGCCGCAGGCCGTCCGCCGGGATCTCGGTGGGCAGGGTGCCGTACAGGCTGTGGCAGATCGAGCTGCTCAGCACCACCTCGGCCGGCTCCAGCAGCGTGGTCCAGTCCTCGCCCACCTCCAGCCGCGCGAGCAGCACCCGATGCGTCTCGTCGCCGCCGCCGAACACGTGGACGGAGCCGACCAGGTCGGGGAAGGAGCGCAGGTAGTCGGTGCGGCCGAAGTCCTCCCGGGGCAGCACCGGGGGGAAGAACCGTCGTGGCACGCCGGTGACGAGCCGGGTGCCGGCCGACCACCGCTCCACCGCGGTCACCAGGTCCTCGAAGGCTCCGGAGCGGTGGTAGAGACCGTCCGCGCGGGTCGCCACCAGCAGCCCGGCCTCCAGCAGCCGCGACCGCAACGCCTCCGCCGAGGAGTACGGCGCCGTCACCGACACGCTCACACCCCCCGTTGGGCCAGGGCCAGCTGGGCGGTGTTCCCGGCGATCCGGTCGTTGTTGACCATCACCGCGGCGCCGTGCGCATCACGGAGCAGCCGGCCCAGCGCGAACGGGGAGTCCTCGCGGTAGCCCATGATCCCGCAGACCAGCATCGCCTGCCCGACCACGTCGACGACGATGGTGGAGGAGGAGACCTTGAGGGTGTTGATGTCGACCATGAAGTCGACGCTGCCGAGCAGCTCCTCGTCGGTGTCCAGGATGGTCAGGTAGCGGCTCATCAGCGCCTCCACCGAGCCGGCGAACTGCTGCCTCGTGACCAGCAGCTGGGCCAGCCGGGTGGCTCCCGGCGGGGTCCGGCTCAGGTCCTTGCGGGCGGCGGCCTGGACGAACCGCTGGGCGCGCGCGGTCGCCTCGTCGGCGATGCCCAGCCACAGCGAGGACCACAGCAGGTGCGAGACCGGCAGCATGGTGCGGGTGGAGATGTCCCCGAAGGAGTCACCGCAGACCAGCTCGGCCGGTCCCCGCGCGGTCAGGGTGAACCCGAGCGAGCAGGTGCCGCGGAAGCCGAGGGTGTCCCATCCCGACAGCGGCGCGAGGTCGACGCCGGCGGCCTCGAAGACCACCAGGACCTGGTCGTTGGGTGGGCTGTCGGGGGTACGCCGGGCGGTGGCGAGGATCGCGTCGGCGTGCTCGCCGTAGGAGATCACCGGCGCGTGCTTGACCAGGGTCACCTCGTCGCCGTCGTAGGTGACTGCGCAGGTGGAGCTCCGGGTGTTGCCGCCGATCCCCATCTCGGTGGTGGCGGAGGCGAGCAGCAGCTGGTCGGCGGCGGTACGCCGGACGAAGGCCTCGAGCTCTGCGGTGCCGCCGTGCCGGACCAGCGACGCCACCTGGATGTGGTGCATCGCGAGGATCATCGCCGAGGAGGCGCAGTGCCGGGCGAGCTCGCGGACCACCGCAGCCGTCTGGCGCAGGTCGTGGCCGAGCCCGCCGAGCTCGCGGGGCACGAGGGAACCGAGCAGTCCCTCGGCGCGCAGCGCGTCGATGGTCTCGCGCGGGAACCTGGCCCGGGCGTCGACGTCGGCGGCATGGACACCGGCGACGTCGGCGCCGATGCGCCGCGCGAGCGCCACCACCTCCGGCAGCGGACCGGGCGGGGTCGGGGTCCCGGACATCACACCGTGCTCTCGTCGGTCTCGGCGACGTCCGCACCGAGCTCCTCGAGAGCAGCGGTGATCGCCGCCACCGAGGAGAACGTGCGCTTGCTCAGCATCGCCGGGGTGAACTCGAGGTCGAAGGCGTCCTCGCAGGCGAGCATCACCGTGACCGAGGCGTGCGAGGTCAGGCCCGCGGTGTAGAGGTCGTCGGTCGGGGACAGGCCCGCCGCGTCGACCGCCAGGCGTCCGTGGTCGGCGAGGATCCGCCTGACCTCGCCGGCGATCGCCTCACTCATCCGGTTCCTCCTGTCCTGGGTCTGGTGCTGGGTCTGGTCCTGGGTCTGATGCTGGGTGCTCGACGGTCGAACCAGCCCCATCGTCCCGTGCCACCGCAACCGCGACCGCCATCGCCCACCCACCGGCGTGGCTCACGCTCACGTCGATCGGTCCCAGCAACGTCTTCTCGGCCAGTGTCGCGGCCGCACCGGTCAGGTGCACCCGGGGCCGGCCGTGCTGGTCGACACCGATCTCCACCGACCGCGGGTCGATGCCGTCCGGTCGTCCCACCAGCTTGAGCACCGCCTCCTTGGCGGCGAACCGTCCCGCCAACGACGACGCGCCACCGGTGCGGTACCCGTCCCGCTCGGCGACGGTGTAGACCCGTTCGAGGTAGCGCTGGCCGAAGTCTCGGACCGCCTCCTCGACCTCCTCGACACGCTGAAGGTCGCACCCTGTCAGCACGCGAGTCCCCGTAGTGGAAAGCACGTCCCCGTCCTCTGTTGGCTCCCCGAGACCTGTCAAACCCTACTCGGCGGCAGTGTTCTCGCTGGTGAAACCGGCAAAACCCGGGTGCGGAGCGGTCCGGCCGGCCGCCTAGGATCAGCCCATGACCGAGACCCCGCAGACCCCGGACGCCAGCGACGCGAGCACCCCCCGCGCTGCCGTCGTACCGGCGAAGCCTGCCCTCGAGGGCCTCGAGAAGAAGTGGCTCGACCGGTGGCGCACCGAGGACACCTACCGCTTCGACCGGACCCAGCCGCGGGAGAACGTCTACTCCATCGACACCCCTCCCCCGACGGTGAGCGGCAGCCTGCACGTCGGACACGTCTTCTCCTACACCCATCCCGACCTGGTGGCCCGCTACCAGCGGATGCGCGGGAAGACCGTCTTCTACCCGATGGGCTGGGACGACAACGGGCTGCCGACCGAGCGTCGCGTGCAGAACTACTTCGGGGTGCGCTGCGACCCCAGCCTGCCCTACCAGGAGGACTTCGCACCGCCGGCGAAGCCGGACCCGAAGAAGCAGGTCCCGGTCAGCAGGCCCAACTTCGTCGAGCTCTGCGAGCGTCTGGTCGTCGAGGACGAGGAGGTCTTCGAGCAGCTGTGGCGCACCCTGGGTCTCTCGGTGGACTGGAAGGAGCACTACACGACGATCGGGCCGAAGGCCCAGACCGTCAGCCAGCGCGCCTTCCTGCGCAACTTCGCCCGAGGTGAGGCCTACCTGCAGGAGGCCCCCACGCTGTGGGACGTCACCTTCCAGACCGCCGTGGCCCAGGCCGAGCTCGAGGCGCGGGAGTACGCCGGTGCCTACCACCGGGTGGCCTACCACCGCGCCGACGGGACCCCGGTGCACGTCGAGACGACCCGGCCCGAGCTGATCGCCAGCGCGGTGGCCCTGATCGCGCACCCCGACGACGAGCGCTACCAGCCGATGTTCGGCAGCACCGTGACCAGCCCGGTCTTCGGCGTCGAGATCCCGGTGCTGGCGCACCCGGCAGCGGAGATGGACAAGGGCGCCGGCATCGCGATGTGCTGCACCTTCGGCGACCTGACCGACGTCACCTGGTGGCGCGAGCTCCAGCTCCCGGTGCGCACCGTGATCGGCCGGGACGGCCGGTTCCACCGGGAGACCCCTGAGTGGCTGGCGGCCGAGCCGGCGGACGCGGCGTACCAGCAGCTCGCCGGCAAGACGGTCTTCTCGGCCCGCGAGGCGATGGTCGGGCTGCTGCGCGACCAGCGGTGACCTCGACGGCGACCCGCAGCCGACCCAGCGGATGGCGAACTTCTACGAGAAGGGCGACAAGCCGCTCGAGATCGTCGCCACCCGGCAGTGGTACCTGCGCAACGGCGGTCGCGACGCCGCGCTGCGCGCCGAGATGATCGCGCGCGGCAGCGAGCTGACCTGGATCCCGCCGCACATGAAGCACCGCTACGACAACTGGGTCGGCGGTCTCAACGGCGACTGGCTGATCTCGCGGCAGCGCTTCTTCGGCATCCCGTTCCCGGTCTGGTACCCGCTCGACGACGAGGGCGAGCCGGACTACGCCCACCCGCTGCTGCCCAGCGAGGCGGAGCTGCCGGTGGACCCGTCCACCGACGCCCCGCGCGGCTACGAGGAGTCCCAGCGCGGCAAGCCCGGCGGCTTCGTCGGCGACCCCGACGTGATGGACACCTGGGCCACCTCGTCGCTCACCCCGCACATCGCCGGTGGCTGGGAGAACGACGACGACCTGTTCGAGCGGGTCTTCCCGATGGACCTGTGCACCCAGGCGCACGACATCATCCGCACCTGGCTCTTCTCCCGGGTGGTCCGCTCGCACTTCGAGAACGGTGTGGCCCCGTGGTCGCACGCGATGCTGTCCGGCTTCGTGGTCGACCCGGACCGCAAGAAGATGTCGAAGTCCAAGGGCAACGTGGTGGTCCCCACCGACATCCTCGACAAGTACGGCGCGGACGCGGTCCGCTGGCGTGCCGCGATGGCCCGGCCCGGCCTGGACTCGCCGTTCGACGAGTCCCAGATGAAGGTCGGCCGGCGACTGGCGATGAAGGTGCTCAACGCCTCCAAGTTCGTCCTCGGCGGGGTCGGCGCCACCGAGCAGACCGCCTACGCGGTCTCCGCGCCGGTGGACTGCGCGCTGCTGGGCAAGCTGGCGCTGGTGGTCCGCAAGGTCACCGCGTCCTTCGACGCCTACGACTACACCACCGCCCTGGAGACGGTCGAGAAGTTCTTCTGGGAGTTCTGCGACGACTACCTCGAGCTGGTCAAGGAACGGGCGTACGACGAGGCCGGCGGCGCCGGCACCGCCTCGGCCCGGGCCACCCTGGCGATCGCGCTGGACGTCCAGCTGCGCCTGCTCGCGCCGTTCCTGCCGTACGTGACCGAGGAGGTCTGGTCGTGGTGGCAGGAGGGCTCGATCCACCTGACCTCCTGGCCGACCGAGCTGGACCTCGGTTCCGCCGCCGCCGCGGACCCCAGCACCATCGACGCGGTCGCCGCCGCGCTGATCGGGATCCGGGGTGCCAAGTCGCAGGCGAAGGTCTCGATGCGCGCCGAGCTGTCCCGGGTCGAGATCCGCGGGCCGGAACCGATGGTGCGGGCCGCCGAGCGCGCGGCCGACGACCTGCGCACCACGGGGCGGGTGGTCGGAGACCTGGTCTTCACCGTCGACGACTCGACCAGCGAGCTGGTGGTCGACGCCCAGCTGGCCCCGGCGGGTAGACCCCACCGGCGGGGCTACTCGGCGTCGGCCGTGAAGGACGCCATCACCTCGGCGGTGCTCGGCTCGGGCGCCGGCGTGTCCGCCTCGACCGTCTCGGGACCCTCGGGCGCAGGTCCGAACCAGTCCGCGCTGGCGGCGACCCGGCCTGCCTGCTCGGTGAGGAAGTCCCGGAACGGCTCGCTGCGGATCCCGTTCCCCAGGGCGAGCGTGCCGATCAGCACGATGATGGCAGCGGCATAGGTGGTCGGTCGGTAACGGATCTCCACGAGTCGCACGTCCTGTGGCCGACGCGAACGGAATGGCCCCCATGCCTCCCGTGCGCGCTTCGACCAGTGTCCGTCGGATCACGGGCGGGATCAACCCAGAGCCGTCCAGGACTGGTCAGGCGGACTTCTTCTTCTTCGTCTCCGCCTCGCGCGGCACCAGCGTCGGGGCGACGTCCTCGAGGACCACCTCGCCGGTCACGATCACCTTGCCGATGTCCTCGCGGCTCGGCACGTCGTACATCACGTGGAGCAGCACCTCCTCGATGATCGCCCGCAGGCCACGCGCACCGGTGCCGCGCTCCATCGCCTTGTCGGCGATCGCCCTGATGGCGTCCTCGGTGAACTCGAGCTCGACGCCGTCGAGGTCGAAGAGCTTCTGGTACTGCTTGAGCAGGGCGTTGCGAGGCTCGGTGAGGATCTGGACCAGCGCCTCCTGGTCCAGCTTGGTGACGCTGGCGATCAGCGGGCAGCCGGCCGATGAACTCCGGGATCAGACCGAACTTGGTGAGGTCCTCGGGGCGGACCAGCGCGAGCAGGTCGTCCGCGTCGCGCTCGGCCTCGCCGCGCACCTCGGCGGTGAAGCCCAGGGTCTTCTTGCCGACCCGCTGCTCGACGATGTGCTCGAGACCGGCGAAGGCGCCGCCCACCACGAACAGGATGTTCGTGGTGTCGATCTGGATGAACTCCTGGTGCGGGTGCTTGCGGCCGCCCTGCGGCGGCACCGAGGCGGTCGTTCCCTCGATGATCTTCAGCAGCGCCTGCTGGACGCCCTCGCCGGAGACGTCCCGGGTGATCGAGGGGTTCTCGGCCTTGCGGGCCACCTTGTCGATCTCGTCGATGTAGATGATCCCGGTCTCGGCCTTCTTGACGTCGTAGTCAGCGGCCTGGATCAGCTTGAGCAGGATGTTCTCGACGTCCTCGCCGACGTAGCCCGCCTCGGTCAGCGCGGTGGCGTCGGCGATCGCGAACGGCACGTTGAGCATCCGGGCCAGGGTCTGCGCCAGGTAGGTCTTGCCGCAGCCGGTCGGGCCGATGACCAGGATGTTGGACTTGGCGACCTCGACGGCCTCGTCCTTGGTGTGCTTGCCGGCCACCGGCTGGAGGCCGGCCTGCACCCGCTTGTAGTGGTTGTAGACCGCCACCGCCAGCGACTTCTTGGCCTGCTCCTGCCCGATCACGTAGGAGTTGAGGAACTCGAAGATCTCCCGCGGCTTGGGCAGCTCGTCGAGGCTGACCTCGGTGCCCTCGCTGAGCTCCTCCTCGATGATCTCGTTGCACAGGTCGATGCACTCGTCGCAGATGTAGACGCCGGGCCCGGCGATGAGCTTCTTGACCTGCTTCTGGCTCTTCCCGCAGAAGGAGCACTTCAGCAGGTCGCCTCCGTCACCGATACGTGCCACGGGCGGTCATCCTCCTCGTCGCCGGCGAAGTCGCCGGGTGCTTCATCTCAGCAGGTCGAGCCGGTGTTGCAAACCCCTCGACGGTACCCCGTGCCGCCCCCCGGGCGGGGGACGGACACGAATCGTTCCGTGCAATCAGGTCAGGGCGGGCGTGCTTCAGGGACTCCAGCACGGCGTCGATCAGGCCGTACTCGACGGCCCCCTCGGCGGTGAGGATCTTGTCGCGCTCGATGTCCCGGCTGACCTGCTCGATGTCCCGGCCGCTGTGGTCGGAGATCATCTTCTCGAGCAGCTCGCGCATCCGCAGGATCTCGTTGGCCTGGATCTCGATGTCCGAGGTCTGGCCGAAGGTGCCCTCGGTGTAGGGCTGGTGGATCAGGATCCGGCTGTTCGGCAGCGCCAGGCGCTTGCCCGGCGGTGCCGGCGGCGAGCAGGATCGCCGCCGCCGAGGCCGCCTGGCCGATGCACACCGTCTGCACGTCGGGCTTGATGAACTTCATCGTGTCGTAGATCGCCGTCAGCGCGGTGAACGAGCCACCGGGGCTGTTGATGTAGATGCTGATGTCCTGGTCGGGGTTCATCGACTGCAGGCACAGCAGCTGGGCGATGACGGCGTTGGCCACGTCGTCGGAGATCGGGGTGCCGAGGTAGATGATGCGGTCCTCGAACAGCTTGGCGTAGGGATCGATCCGCCGGAACCCGTAGGACGTGCGCTCTTCCCACTGCGGGATGTAGTAGTTCATCTCAGACATGACGTCAGTCCTTCGTGTGGGCCGGGCGGCCGTCGTCGGCGGCTTCGCGGGCGCTCTTGACGACCTGGTCGACCAGGCCGTACTCCAGGGCCTGGTCGGCGGTGAACCAGCGGTCGCGGTCGGCGTCGGCGGTCACCTGCTCGACGGTCTGGCCGGTGTGCTGGGCGATCAGCTCGAGCAGCACCTTCTTGATGTGCAGCGACTGCTGCGCCTGGATCTTGATGTCCGAGGCGGAGCCGCCCATGCCCGAGGAGGGCTGGTGCATCATGATCCGCGCGTGCGGCAGGGCGTACCGCTTGCCCTTGGTGCCGGCACAGAGCAGGAACTGGCCCATCGAGGCGGCCAGGCCCATCCCGACCGTGGCCACGTCGTTGGGGATGTAGTTCATCGTGTCGTAGATCGCCATGCCGGCGTCGACCGAGCCACCGGGGCTGTTGATGTGCAGGAAGATGTCGGCCTCGGGGTCCTCGGCGGACAGCAGCAGGAGCTGGGCGCAGATCGCGTTCGCGTTCTGGTCGCGCACCTCGGAGCCGAGGAACACGATGCGCTCGCGGAGCAGCCGCTGGTAGATGTGGTCGTCGAGGACGTTGAGCCCGGCGCCGCCACCCATCGCGGGGTCGCTCGCCGAGGGGCTGGGGTTCGAAGTCACGTCGCCGACACTAGCCCCCAGCACCGACACATCCACGGGCTGTGCACCGGTGTTCGCCGACAGCGGATTTTCCGGTCCGGTGGATCAGGACTGCTCCACCGATGCCTTCAGCGCCGCCACCGAGGCACGCATCCCCGCCTCCAGCTCGTCGGCGTGCTCGGCGCTGCCGCCGAGCAGCAGCGGAGCCACCACCCGGCTGGCCAGGGTCACCCCGCGCGGCACCGGCCGGCGGTGCACCACCCGGGTGGCCCGGCCCTCCTCGACCGGTTCCAGCTCCCAGATCCACCGGGCGCCGCTGGAGGTGGTGTCCCAGGCCAGCACCCGGCCGGGCTCGAGGACGGCCAGGACGCTGCGGGTGGGCCAGACCACGGCCTTCCTGCGGTTGATCCCCAGGTACCACTGCCCCACCCGGAGGCCGCCGGGTCGCAGCGGGATCATCCGGACCAGCTCGGGGCTGCGCCGGGCCATCGCGCCGAGGTCGACCAGCGCGTCCCACACCCGGTCCGGCGGGGCCTGCACCACCGTCTCGGCATGCAGCTCACGGGTGGTCCGGTCCTGCTCGGGGCTGGTCACGCCAGCCAGTCTCGCAGCGCCTCGTGGACGGCGGGGTGGTTCAGCAGACCGAAGTGGTCGGTGCCCGGCACGTGCAGCACCGTGGCGCCCGGGGAACAGGGTCCGACCCGCCCGGTCCCGGCCGTACGCCGAGCGCGGCCGGACCATCAGGTCGCCGACCACGTGGCCGACCGGGTGCCGCTCGGACGCGGTGAGGGTGGCCGCGACCAGCCGGTAGCGCGCGTGCGGCAGCGGTGGCACGTCCTCGGCCAGTCCGGCCACCAGGTCGTGCACCCCGACCGACCGCCAGTCCAGGATCCGCCCGATCGCCGCCGTCTCCGGCAAGCGCGCCATCCCGCGGCTGCCGTGCCCGATGCCCCAGGCGACCGGCGCGCCCAGGTGCGGGGTGCCCAGCGTCACGACGTCGGAGACCAGCTCGGTCCACGGCCTCTCCGCCTCGGTGGCCACGGCGCCCCCGGCCCGCAGCACCAGCCCGCCCATCGAGTGGCCGACCAGCGCGATCCGGGTGACCGGAACCGGCCAGTGCGCCACCACCCGCTGCAGCAGCGAGGCCAGGGCGGCGCCGTTCTCGCGGAGCGACAGCCCGGTGTTGGCGCGCAGGAAGACCGGGGTCCACCCCTGGGCCGCCAGCGCCTCGCCGTACGTCGTGCCGAGCTGGTCGCGGTGCCTGTTCCAGGACGCCTCGGACTCGAAGAGCCCGTGCAGCAGCACCACCAGCCGTCCGGTGGGCTCGGGGAAGGCGGCCGCCAGCCCGGCCTGGTCCGGCACCACGTCGCGGCCGCCGGCTCGCACCGCGAGCGGGATCGCGAGCCGGGGCCGCTCCCGCTCGAGCCGGTCGCCGACCAGCCCGTTGACCAGGGAGGAGACGAACCGCCCGCGGGCGGTCTGCTCGAGCCGGGGGCCGGCACCGGTGGCGGCGGCCTTGTCCAACCCCTTCGCCGCGGCCCGGAAGCCGGCGCCGAGGCCGCCGTAGACCGCGTCGGCGATCCCCCGGTGCAGCTGCGCGCCGGGGCCGGGGCCGGACCGGGTGACGACGCGTCGAACGACGTGCACCCGGTCGACCACGGCACGGTGGGTGTCGCGGACGCTGCGCACGACCAGCTCGTCGGCCACCTCGCACAGCAGCGAGGCGGCGTCGAGCAGGCCGGGGCCCTCCGGCGGTGGCGGCACGCGGGCAGCGGTCATGCTCCGACGATAGCCGGTCAGTGAACGGTTGTGCACTCGCCGCCCGTGCGGACGGGCGAGAGGTGGGTCACGCCTGCTGCGGCTCCCCCGCGGTCTCGGGGTCCGTGGCCTCGGGCTCAGCGGTCTCGGGCTCAGCGGCCTCGGCGACCTCCGGCTCGGCTGCGGGCGGCGGCTCGCCGATGGTGCCGTCGGGACGCAGGTTCCTCAGCTCGACCACGTTGCCCGAGGCGTCCTTGACGACGGCGGTCTCCACCAGCACCGCCAGCGCCTTGCCGCGCAGGATCTCCTGCACCAGCTCGGGGATGTGGTTGTGCTCGACCATGTGGTTCGCGAACTCCTGGGGGTCCCGGCCGGACTGCTGGGCGCGCCGGACCAGGTGCTGGGTGAGCTCCTCCTGCTCGAGCCCGACCTCCTCCTTCTTCGCGATCTCGTCCAGGATGAACTGGGCGGCGACCGCGTCACGGACCCGGCGCTCGAGGTCGGCCTCGAACTCCTCCTGGGTCTGGCCCTCGTCCTCGAGGTACTTCTCCATGGCGATCCCGGCCATCGAGAGCTGCTGCTCGATGTTCTGGCGACGGGCGTTGAGCTCGTCGGTCACCATGATCTCGGGCAGCGGCACCTCGACCTTGTCCAGCAGCGCCTCGAGCACCGCGTCACGGGCGGCGGAGGCCTGCTCGAGCCGCTTGCCGCGACCGAGACGCTCCCGCACGTCGGCGGTCAGCTCCTCGATCGTGTCGAACTCGGAGGCCTCCTGCGCGAAGTCGTCGTCGTACTCGGGGAGCTCCTGCTCCTGCACCTGGGTGACCCGGACCTCGACCTCGACGTCCTGGCCGACGAGCTCGCCGCCGACCAGCTGGGAGGTGAAGGTCTTCTCCTCGCCGGCCGCCATCCCGGTCAGCGCCTCGTCGAGACCCTCGAGCATCCCGCCGCGGCCGACCTGGTACGACATCCCGCTGACCTCGGCGCCCTCGAGCACCTCGCCGTCCTTCTTGGCGACCAGGTCGATGACCACGAAGTCACCCTCGGCGGCGGGGCGCTCGACGTCGGACAGGGTGGCGAACCGCTCGCGCAGGGCGGTGACCTGCTCCTCGACGTCCTCGTCGGAGACCGCGACGTCCTCGACCTCGGCGGTCAGGCCGTCGTAGTCCGGCAGGGTGATCTGGGGCTTGACGTCGACCTCGGCGGTGAACTCGAGCCCGTCGTTGTCCTCGAACTTGGTGACCTCGATCTCCGGCTGGGCCAGCGGCTCCAGGGAGTTGGCCTGCAGGGCCTCGATGTACTTCTTCGGGAGCACCTCGTTGATCGCCTCGTCGAGCACGACGCTGCGGCCGACCTGACGGTCGATCACCATCGGCGGGACCTTGCCGCGGCGGAAGCCGGGGACGTTGATCTGCTGGGCGATCTTCTTGTACGCCGCGTCGAGGCTCGGCTTGAGCTCCTCGAAGGGCACCTCGACGGTCAGCTTGGCCCTGGTCGGGCTCAAGGTCTCGACGGCGCTCTTCACAGGGTGTCTCCTTCGGTCGTGCTCGGCTTCGGTGCTGGACTGTTCGGGCTGGACCGCGGTCCGGCGCTGGAGCTGCTGGACACGTGGTACGTCGGGGCGACAGGACTCGAACCTGCGGTCTCCTGCTCCCAAAGCAGGCGCGCTAGCCACTACGCTACGCCCCGCCAAACCGGGTCCGACGCGTCACGATCGACGCTGCGTACCCTGCTTGGAGCGGATGACGGGAATCGAACCCGCGTAGCCAGTTTGGAAGACTGGGGCTCTACCATTGAGCTACATCCGCAAGCGGTCCTGGAGGCGTCCGGGCAGGCGACGACCCCGTTCGTGCGGGGTTCATGGTGCCACAGGTGACCACGCCCGCCCCAACCGAGGGCCCCGCCCGAGATCCTCCACCAGCCGGCCGCCTGGCGACCTGGAAGTCAGGCGTCAGGTCAGGGCGCGGGAGCGGAACGTCGGCTGACACCGCGGGCACCAGAACAGGTTCCGACCCTGGAGCTCGCTGCTGCGCACGCGTGCTCCGCAGACGTAGCAGGGTCGACCGGTGCGACGGTAGACGTAGTGCGGGGTCTCCGCCGCGTGCTGGTGCTCGGGCCGGACGGTCTCGATCCGGCCGGTGCGGACGCCGTCGGCCATCAGCTCCACCAGGTCCTGCCAGAGCGACCGGAACCGGCCGACCCGCAGGGTGTGGCCCGGCCGCAGCGGGTCGAGCCGGTGTCGGAAGAGCACCTCGGCCCGGTAGACGTTGCCGATCCCGGCGATCACCGACTGGTCCATCAGCAGCCCGCCGATCGGGGCCCGGCTGCGCCGGATCCGCTCCCAGGCGCGCATCGGGTCCTGGTCCACGCGCAACGGGTCCGGCCCGATCCGGTCCAGCACCGCGTCGCGCTCGGCCGCGGTCATCAGCTCGCAGGCGGTGGCGCCGCGGAGATCGGCGTACGCCGTGCCGTCGACCCGGACCAGTCGGAGCCGGACCTGGCCGACCGGGTCGGGGACCTCGCCGACCCCGTCGTGGACGGCGAACGTGCCGTAGAGCCCGAGATGAACATGCACGAGGAGGTCCGGATCGAACGTGAGGAACAGGTGCTTGCCCCACGCCTCGGCCCGCTCCAGCACCAGCCCGTCCAGCCGGGCCGCCGATTCGGCGAACCGGCCCTGCGGGCTGCCGACCCGCAGCACGGAGCCGGCGAAGACCTCCTCGAGGCGGTGGGCGAGCCGGTGGAGGGTGTGTCCCTCAGGCACGAGGCTGGGCCGAGGGCGGCAGCGGCGGCAGCACCCGGGTGCGCTCGTAGTCGGCCAGCTGCCCGATCCGTCGGACGTGCCGCTCGTCCCCGCTGAAGTCCTCGGCCAGGAAGACCTCGACGAACCGGGTCATCTCCTCGAGCGTGTGCATCCGGCCGCCCACCGAGACCACCTGCGCGTCGTTGTGGTCGCGGGCCAGCCGGGCGGTCTCCTCGGACCACACCAGCGCGCAGCGGATCCCGAGGACCTTGTTGGCCGCCATCTGCTCGCCGTTCCCCGAGCCGCCGATCACCACCCCGAGGCTGTCCAGCCCGGCGGCCCGGTCGGCCGCCACGCCCTCGGCCGCCCGCAGGCAGAAGACCGGGTAGTCGTCGAGGGCGTCGTAGACGAAGGGGCCGTGGTCGACCGGCTCGTAGCCGTGCTCGGTGAGCCAGGCGGCCAGGTGGGCCTTGAGGTCCAGGCCGGCGTGGTCGCAGCCGAGGTGAACGCGCATGGGCGGCATCTTCTCACCGGGCTCCGCTCAGCCCGTCCAGCAGGCCACGAAACCCGCGACCTGCCGCATCAGCGGCTCCGCCGCGGCGTACTCGTCGGGGTGCGACCAGAAGCCGTGCACCTGACCCTGGTACCGGGTGGAGACCACGGCGACGCCCTGCTCGGCCAGCATCGTGGCGAGGAGCTCCCCCTCGTCGCGCAGCGGATCGTGCTCGGCGGTGACCACCAGGGTCGGTGGCAGCGTGCTCAGCCGGTCCGACAACAGCGGCGCCAGGTCGGGGTCGCTCAGCGCGGCCGTGGAGCCCCCGGCGTACTGCTGCCAGTACCAGCCCGACTCCTCGGGCCCGAACCCGTCGGCGTGGGTGCGGTAGGACTCGCCGGCCATCGTCGGGTCCAGGAACGGGTAGATCAGCACCAGCGCGGCGAACCGGCCCGGGTGCCGCAGCGCGGCGACCAACGCCAGGTTGCCTCCGGCGCTGTCACCGTGCGCCACCACCGGGCCGCCGACGCCGTGCCGGCCGCCCTCGCGCTCCAGCCAGGCCACCGCGGTGTCGAGGTCGTCGGGGGCGGCCGGGAACGGGTGCTCGGGCGGTGTGCGGTAGTCGACGCTCAGCACGGCCAGCCCGGACCGGTTGGCCAACCGGCGGGTGTGCCCGTCGTGCACCTCGACCTCGCCGAAGACGAACCCGCCGCCGTGGGCGTGCACGATCACCCCGGCCGTGGGGTCCTCGACGGCGGCGAGCGGGACGTAGAGCCGCGCGGGGACGCCGTCGGCATCGACGTCGAGCACCCGGGCCACGTCCTCCCGGGGCAGCGCCATCGCCTCGGCGCGGGCGTCGGCCCGCCAGGCGACGACCTCGGCGACGTCGGCCGGGAAGGCGGGCTCGCCGGCCGCCGCCGCCAGGCTCCGGCGCGCCTCGGGGAACAGCATCAGCTCACCGCGACATCAACGCGTCGAGACCGACCGCCACCGAGGCAGCGACCCGGAAGTCGACCTCGGGGTGCGGCACCCGGACGGTGTACTTGTCCCGGATCGAGGCCTGCCGCTCGACGCTCATGATCGGCTGCCCGTCGGCGGTGGTGAAGTCGAAGTGGACCGGCAGGAAGGGCAGCTCGGTGAACCGGCGGACCAGCGCGATCGCCTGGCTGCGCTCCTGGCCGGTGCCGGCGTACCCGGGACCCTCGATCTGGAACGTCGAGCGCAGCAGGCTGGCGCCGAACACCTTCTTGAAGTAGCCGATCTGGTGACCGGCCTCGTCGACGATGTCGTAGCCGGCGTTGAGGTCCATCACCGCGCGGGCCTTGAAGCTGAACACCCGGCGCGTCTTGGTCTCGTCCTCGAAGAACGTCACCTGCTCCTTGAGCGCCAGCCGCTTCTGCTCGGCCAACCCCATCAGCCGGCCGAAGCTGCCGTCGGCCTCCGCGGCGTACAGCTCGTAGCGGTTGGTGGTCATCGCGAACTTCTGCTTGACGTAGAACGCCGGCAGGTGCATCTGGGCGGGCATGGCAGCGAGGGTAGTGGCCGGCTACCGCGGGGCGAGACCGAGGGCCACGGCGCCCGGGTAGGCCTCGAGCGATCGGCGGGCGATCGGCCTCACCAGCTCGACGAAACGGGCGGCGGCGTCCTCGCCGACCACCGTCCACGGCTGGGCGGCGAGCCGGTCGGTGACCTCCTCGGCCTCGGCCAGCAGGTCGAGGGCAGCGGCGGTGGCCCGGTCGTCGTCGCCGAGCAGCCCCCGGGCACGAAGACCGGCGGCGGCGGCGTCCCACTGTTCGTCGGTCCAGCCCCGGGCCGGCTGCAGGCTGCTGCGCGGCAGGTCGTGGCCGGCGCGGACCAGCAGCGACTCGAGCCCGGAGAGCCCGGCGGTGACCATCGCCGCGATGTGTCCGTCACCGCGTAGCTCCCGCAGGATCGTGGCCGCCCGCCAGAGTCGACCGATCGGGTCGTCGGGCCACCGCACGGACGCCTCCGCGGCCCCCAGGGCGCGGCCGTCCCGGGCTGCTGCCTGCGCCGCGGCCCGGCCGATCTCGGCGGCCTCGGCCACCTCGGCGGCGTCGAGCGGCAGGGCTCGCAGCGCCTCGCTCGCACCGGCGAGGCGGGCCTCGAGCACCCTCTCGGGTGGCACCAGCTCCCAGACCGAGGGGATGGCCCGCTCCACCATCGCCGGGGCGAAGCCGCCGAACAGCGCGGTCACCGTGGTGGCCGGCGTCCGCCCCAGCGCCGCCGCCCGCCCACCGAAGTAGCCGCGCCAGTAGCCGCGCAGCCCCGCCGCCTCGTAGGCCTCCCTGGCCTGGGGAGCGAAGTAGGTGACGGCGTGGACCGGCTCGAAGGCCTGGTACAGCGAACGGGCGGTGGGTGACATGCGCCGACCCTAGACCGCACCGTCGAGGAGGTCAGTCGGCGGCGACCCGGGCCAGCTCCTCGTCCACCACGGCCGGGTCGAGCTTGGTGAAGACCGGGGTGGGCTTGGCGACCGGGGTGCCCACGACGACCGGCCGCGACTCCCAGACAAGCGTGCCGGAGTAGTCGCCGGTGATCACGGGGTAGACGTCGAGGCCGGCACCGGAGTCGGGGTCCAGCTCGCTGACCTGCTCGATGCGCGGCATCGGCATCACGTCACCCTCGCCGCCGAAGACCTGCCACACCCGGTTGGCGGCGTGCGGGAGGAACGGCGACAGCAGGGTGTTGCAGTCGAGCACGCACTGCGCCGCGACGTGCAGCACGGTGGCCAGCCGCTCGCGCTGCGCCTCGTCCTTCATCTTGTACGGCTCGGTGACCGTCAGGTACTTGTTCACCTCGCCCACCAGCCGCATCGCCTCGGCGATGCCGGCTCGCAGCCGGTGGTGGCGCAGCAGGTCGCCGACGGTGTCGAAGCCGCTGCGCACCGTCGCCAGCACCGCCTCGTCGACCGGTTCGAGGTGGTGCCGGGGCGGGATCTCGCCGAAGCTCTTGGCGATCATCGTGGCGGTGCGGTTGACCAGGTTGCCCCAGCCGGCGACCAGCTCGGAGTTGTTGCGGGTCACGAACTCGGCCCAGGTGAACGCGGCGTCGGAGGTCTCCGGGCCGGCCGCGCAGATGAAGTAGCGCAGCGGGTCGGGGCCGTAGCGCTCCAGCACGTCGCGGACGTAGAGCACGTGTCCTCGCGAGGAGGAGAACTGCTGGTCCCCCATGGTGAGGAACTCCGAGCTCACCACCTCGGTGGGCAGGTTGAGGACGCCGAACGCTCCCGGCTCGCCGCCGTGCGCCCCGCGGCCGGAGTAGGCCAGCAGCTCGGCCGGCCAGATCTGGGAGTGGAAGACGATGTTGTCCTTGCCCATGAAGTAGTAGGACAGGGCCTCGGGGTCGTTCCACCAACGTCGCCACGCGTCCGGGTCGCCGGACCGGCGCGCCCACTCGATCGAGGCGGAGAGGTAGCCGATGACCGCGTCGAACCAGACGTAGAAGCGCTTGGTCGGCTGGTCCTCCCAGCCCGGGACCGGGATCCCCCAGTCGATGTCGCGGGTCATCGCCCGCGGCCGGATCTCGGAGAGGATGTTCTGGCTGAACTTGATCACGTTCGGCCGCCAGGTCCCCGAGGCCTCCCGCTCGTCGAGCCACTCCGCCAGCGCCTCGGAGAGGGCCGGCAGGTCCAGGAACCAGTGCTGGGTCTCCACGAAGCTCGGCGTCGCGCCGTTGATCTTCGACCGCGGGTCGATCAGGTCGGTCGGGTCGAGCTGGTTGCCGCAGTTGTCGCACTGGTCGCCGCGCGCCTCGGCGTACCGGCAGATCGGGCAGGTGCCCTCGATGTAGCGGTCGGGCAGGGTGCGGCCGGTGGTCGGGTCGAGGGCCACGTCCTGCCCCTGCTCGACGAAGTAGCCGTTCGCGAGGCACTGCCGGAACAGCTCCTGGACGACGCCGAAGTGATTGCCGGTGGTGGTGCGGGTGTAGAGGTCGTAGGAGCACCCGAGGTCGGCGAGCTCGCGGGCGATGACCTCGTGGTTGCGGTTGACGAAGTCCAGCGGGCGCTCCCCGGCCTTGTCGGCCAGCACCAGGATCGGGGTGCCGTGCTCGTCGGAGCCGCTGACCATCAGCACGTCGTGGCCCGCCATCCGCATGTAGCGGCTGAAGACGTCGGACGGCACGCCGAACCCGGCCACGTGGCCGATGTGGCGCGGCCCGTTGGCATACGGCCAGGCGACGGCTGACAGGACGCTGCTCATGCGGCGAATCCTAGGAGGCGGGGCGGCGACCACCGCAGGCAGTCTCGAGCAGGGTAGAAATGACGGATGAGCACGTCGTCGCCCGAGCCCACTGCGGCACCCGTCCCTCGGGATCAGCCGGACGTCACCCGATGGCGGCGACGGATCACCTCGCTGCTGCGCCCCTTCTGGGTGACGCCGGCGCTCTGGACGCTGATGGCGGTCGCCGTCGGGCTGACGATCCCGCGGCTGGACGCGCAGAGCCTGTCGACCGCGCTGCCGTTCCTCTTCCCCGGCGATGTCGAGGGCGCCCGGAGCGTGCTGTCGACCATCGCCGGCGCGATGATCTCGGTCACCGGGCTGGTCTTCTCCAACACGATGGTGGTCCTCCAGCTGGCCAGCAGCCAGTTCTCCCCACGGCTGCTGCAGACGTTCCTGCAGGACAAGGTCGTCCAGCACACGCTGGGGGTCTTCACCGCCTCGTTCGTCTACGCCCTCACCGTGCTCCGGTCCCTGGCCGACAACAGCGGCGAGGGCGCTGACTCGGTGCCGCAGGTGGCGATCACGCTGGCGTTCGTCTTCGTGCTGGCTGCGGTCGCGATGTTCCTGGCGTTCATCCACCACATCACCCGCTCGGTCGGTGTCGAGAACGTGGTACGCCGCACCGCGGACAGCGCCCGTTCGCTGCTGGAGCGCTCGGGCGAGACCCGCCAGCAGCTGCCGCACGACCCGGTCGAGCTGCCCCGGCTGGGGAACCAGGTCGTCGCCGTGGCCGTGCGCAGCGGCTACCTCGACGGGCTGGACGCCGGCTGGCTCACCCGGACCGCGGCCAAGCACGACGTCCGGGTGGAGCTGCTCCGGTCGGTGGGTGACTTCACGGTGGAGGGCTCCCCGATCGCGCTGGTGCACGGCGCGGCCGACGCCGCCGTGGACTGGTCACAGCTGCTGGACCGGGGGCTGGCGGTGGCGCGCGAGCGGTCGATGGACCAGGACCTGAGCTTCGGCTTCCGCCGCCTGGTCGACATCGCCGAGCGGGCGCTCTCGCCGGGCATCAACGACCCGACGACCGCCGTGCAGGCGGTGGACCAGCTGCACGACCTGCTCCGGCGGATGGTCGTCTCCGGGGACCCCTACCCGATCCACGTCGACGGCGACGGCGTCCCGCGGCTGGTCACCCGGGAGCCGACCTTCGCCACCCTGCTCGACCTCGCCGTGGACGAGGTGGCGCACTGGGGCAAGGACTCGATCCAGATCCCGTTGCGGCTCCGGTCGATGCTGGAGGACCTGGCCGCCGCGGCCACCCCGAACCACCGGACGACGGTCCGGGCCAAGCTCGACCAGCTCAGGAGTAGCGCTTGATCCGCTCCGCGGTGCGCCGACGCACCCCGGGGATGCGGTCGTAGAGCCGCTGGCCCGGGCAGGCCGTGTCGTTGGTGTCGCGGTGCCCGTCGATCGTCTTGAGCCAGACCTTTCGGCCCTCGGGGTACTTGTCGCTGCCGTGCGAGTAGACCTTCACCCGGCTGCGGGCCTTGCGGTCGTACGGGTCGAGCTTCCAGGCCGCGAGCCGGACCAGGGAGGTGAGCACCTGCTGGCGAGGGGTGGTGCCGTCGAAGTTGCCGATCACCCCGATGCCCACAGAGGTGGAGTTGAAGCCGAGCGTGTGCGCACCGCGGACCGCCTTCGCCGCTCCGCCGGCGCGTCCCACCCAGCGTCGGCCGAACCGGTCGACGAGGAAGTTGTAGCCGATGTCGGACCAGCCGAGGTTGTAGGTGTGGTAGCGGTACATCCCGCGGATCAGGCCGGGGACGTCCCGTTTCCGGTAGCTGGTGCCGGATGCGGTGTGGTGCACGTGCACCTGCTGGATCGTGCGGTTGTACCAGGGCCCGCCGTCGCGCCAGGAGTTGTCGGCGTTCCACGCCCGGCGTCCGCGGATCGGCGGCCGGGGGGCCTGGTCGGGCTTCTGCTTCTTCCGGGCCGCGTCCGGGGTCGACGCGCCCGGGCCGCGCTGGGAGGCGCCGGCGGCCGGGTCCTCTCCCGGGTCGATGAGGGCCATGGTGAAGCCGCGCGGACGCGGCCCGGTCACCTGGACCTCGATGCCGTCCGAGGCGCCGAGCCACAGCGGCTCGGTCGCGCCCTGGCCGGAGCGTCGCTCCACCGACGCCTGGTCCGGACCGTCCGCGAGCTCGGGGGCGTCGTACCACTGGCCCCAGCGGCCGTCGCTACGGGCACGCACCCGGATCTCGGCGCCCTGCCCGCGCCAGGTGAAGCCGACCATGGAGTACGCCGAGGTCTGCATCCGGCCGGTGGTGGTGGGCGCATCCGCCAGGTCGGACGGCTCCGCCACCGTCCAGGCGCGACGGTTCAGTGCGACGTCCAGCGCGGCCAGGTCGCCGCCCGGCAGCGGCAGCAGCCGCAGCTCGGGAGCCGACTCGACCAGCTCGCCCCGGGGCTCGTCGGGCGCGTCGGGGCCCGGCGCGGCGGTGGCCGGGACGGTGAGGGTCCCGGTAGCTCCCAGCCCGAGGGCGAGGGCTGCCGCAAGCGCGCCCGCGGCGAGCCGGGGGCGGGCAGTGGTACAGGCTCCCGAGGTCATGGTCAAACATCATGCGTCACATCTGTCACTCGCGTCGAGTCCTCGGCCCCCGGCGACCCACTCAGGCCGGGGCGAAACCGGTCACCAGCAGACCCAGCACCGCACACACCCCCAGCGTCCGGAGCACCGACCAGCGCAGCCGGAAGACCAGCACCAGCGCCACCGCGGCGATCGCGCTCGGCTGCCACCACCAGCTCGACCACACCGGCGCCAGCAGCCCCAGGTGCTCCCACCCGACCCGGTCGGTGCGGGCGAAGAGCGTGTGCGCGGTGAAGTAGAGGGCCAGGTTCGCGATCACCCCGACGACCGCGGCCATCACCCCGGTCAGCGCGGCGGAGAGGCCGGCGCTGCCGCGCAACCGCTCGACGTACGGCGCCCCGAGGAAGATGAACAGGAAGCTCGGGACGAACGTGACCCAGACGGTCAGCAGCGAGCCGAGTACGGCGGCCAGCCACGGATCCAGCCCGCCCGGGTTCCGGTAGGCCCCGACGAAGGCGACGAACTGCACGACCATGATCAGCGGTCCCGGTGTCGACTCGGCCAGCCCCAGCCCGCGGACCATCTCCCCGGCCGAGAGCCAGCCGTAGGTCTCCACGGCCGCCTGCGCGACGTAGGAGAGCACCGCGTAGGCGCCGCCGAAGGTGACCAGCGCCATCGAGCCGAAGAAGAGGCCCTGGTCGACCAGGACGCTGCGCTGACCACCGGCGAGCGCCACCGCGAGCAGCACCGGAGCCCCCCAGAGCGCCACCCCGAGCGCCAGTCCGACGGCGGTACGGCGCAGCGACGTCGGCGCCTGGAGAGCGGAGTGCAGCGCCTCGTCCGGGATCAGCGGGGCGGGTCCGTCGGCCGCTGCCGAGGGTGGCCGGCTCGTCATCACCCCCGGCCACCGACGCCCGAGCCCCCAACCGACCACCCCCGCCAGCAGCACCACCACCGGGAACGGCAGCCCGAGCACCGCCAGCGCGACGAACGCCCCGACCGCGATGGCCACCAGTGCCCGGTGCCGCAACGCCCGGCCGCCCAGCCGCAGCACCGCTTGGAGGACCACCGCGACCACGGCGGGGCCGAGGCCGAGGAACAGGCCGCTCACCAGGGCGGTGTCGCCCTGGCTGACGTAGAGCCAGCTGAGCGCGAGCAGCGCCACCAGACCGGGCAGCACGAACAGGACGCCGGCGATGATTCCGCCGGCCATGCCGTTGAGCAGCCAGCCGGTGTAGACGGCCAGCTGCTGGGCCTCCGGCCCCGGCAGCAGCATGCAGTAGCTCAGCGCGTGCAGGAACCGGCGCTCCCCCAGCCAGCGGCGCTCGTCGACCAGCTCGCGCTGCATCACCGCGATCTGACCGGCCGGACCGCCGAAGGTCTGCAGCGAGATCCGCAGCCAGGTGCGGGTCGCCTCCCGCAGCGGCACCACGTCGGCGGGGCGGCGGGTCACGGTGACATGATGCCCCTCATGCCTGGAACCAACCTGACCCGGGACGAGGCGGCTACCCGCGCCGCCCTCCTGGACGTCACGTCGTACGCCGTCGACCTGGACCTCACGACGGGCGAGACGCACCTTCGGCTCGGTCACCACGATCGAGTTCACCTGCACCGAGCCGGGAGCCGAGACCTTCGCCGACCTGGTCGACGCGCAGGTCCACGAGATCACCCTGAACGGGACCTCCCTCGACCCGTCGACGGCGTACGCCGACAGCCGGATCGCGCTGCCCGACCTCGCCGCCGAGAACACGCTGGTGGTCCGCGCGGACTGCCGCTACTCCCGGACCGGCGAGGGCCTGCACCGCTTCGTCGATCCGGTCGACGACCGGGTCTACCTCTACACCCAGTTCGAGGTGCCGGACGCCCGCCGCGTCTACACCACCTTCGAGCAGCCCGACCTCAAGGCACCGTTCACCTTCACCGTGAGCGCCCCGGCGGGGTGGAAGGTGGTCTCCAACGCCGCCACCCCCGAGCCGACCGCGGCCGGCGACGGCGTCGAGCGCTGGGCCTTCCCGGCCACCCGGCCGATGTCGACGTACATCACCGCGCTGGTGGCCGGCGAGTACCACGAGGTCCGCGACACCTACGTCGGCAAGCACGGCGAGATCCCGCTGGGTCACTACTGCCGGCAGTCGCTGGTGGAGCACCTCGACGTCGAGGAGCTGGTGCGGATCACCCAGCAGGGCTTCGAGTTCTTCGAGGACGCCTTCGGCTACCCCTACCCCTTCGGCAAGTACGACCAGCTCTACGTGCCGGAGTACAACATGGGCGCGATGGAGAACGCCGGCTGCGTCACGCTGCGCGACGAGTACCTGCCGCGCAGCCGTCAGGACCGGTCGTTCTACGAGTTCCGCGCCGAGGTGATCCTCCACGAGATGGCGCACATGTGGTTCGGCGACCTGGTCACCATGAAGTGGTGGGACGACCTCTGGCTGAACGAGTCGTTCGCCGAGTGGGCCTGCTACCACGCGGCCGTCGAGGCCACCGAGTTCACCGAGGCCTGGACCGGCTTCACCAACGCCCGGAAGAACTGGGCCTACCGCCAGGACCAGCTGCCCAGCACCCACCCGATCGCGGCCGACAACGTCGACCTGCAGGCCGTCGAGGTCAACTTCGACGGGATCACCTACGCCAAGGGCGCCTCGGTGCTCAAGCAGCTGGTGGCGTGGGTCGGGCTGGAGAACTTCCTGGAGGGGCTGGGCGGCTACTTCGAGAAGTTCGCCTTCGGCAACTCCGAGTTCGCCGACCTGCTCAGCGCGCTGGAGAGCTCCTCGGGCCGGGAGCTGGACTCCTGGGCCCAGGAGTGGCTGCAGACCACCGGGGTGAACACCCTCTCCCCCGTCTTCGAGCTTGCCGAGGACGGCAGCTACACCTCCTTCGCCGTCCACCAGAGCGCCGTCGCGGACCACCCGACGCTGCGCCGGCACCGGCTGGGGATCGGCCTCTACGACGCGGTCGAGCAGCCCGACGGGACCATCCACCTGGTCCGCCGGACCTCGTTGGAGATGGACGTCCGCGGCGAGCTGACCCCGGTCGAGGCGCTGGTCGGCGAGCCCCAGCCCGACCTGCTGCTGCTCAACGAGGGCGACCTCGCCTACGCCAAGATCCGCCTGGACCCGCGGTCCCTGGAGACCGTGGTCCGCGGGATCGCCGGCATCGAGGACTCCCTGGCCCGCGCGCTGTGCTGGGGCGCCGCCTGGGACATGACCCGGGACGCGGAGATGTCGGCCACCGACTTCGTCGACCTGGTGCTCAGCGGTCTCGGCGCCGAGACCGACGCGTTCGGCAGCAGCCGGCTCCCGGTCTACGCCCTCACCGCGGTGAACGAGTACAGCGCGCCGGAGAACCGGGACGCGCTCCGGTCACGCTGGGAGCGCGGTCTGCGCACGCTGCTCGACGAGGCCGAGGCCGGCAGCGATCATCAGCTCACCTTCACCCGGGCCTACGCCGCGGTCGCGCACAGCGACGAGGCGTACGCCGACCTCGAGGGCCTGCTGGACGGGTCGCTGGAGATCGAGGGCCTGGCCGTCGACACCGACCTGCGCTGGACCCTGCTGACCAGCCTGGTCCGAGCCGGCCGGGCCGACGCGGAGCGGATCGCTGCCGAGGAGGCGCGCGACAACACGAACTCCGGGCGTGAGAAGGCCGCCGCGGCTCGGGCGTCCCGGCCCACCGCCGAGGCCAAGGCCGAGGCCTGGGAGATCGCGATGGTCCGCGACGACGTGGCCAACGAGACCCAGCGCAGCGTGGTGATGGCGTTCCACGCCTTCGGCCAGGAGGAGGTGCTGGCGCCGTACGTCGAGAAGTTCCTCGCCGCCGCGGACACGCTGTGGGAGGACAAGGGCACCCAGCGCGCCTCGACCGCACTGCAGTTCATGTTCCCCCGCCCGTTGGCCGGCCAGGAGCTGCTCGACCGGGTGGATCGCTGGCTGGAGGAGTCCCCGGCCAACCCGGCCGCGAAGCGGTACGTCCGAGAGGGCCGCGACGACGTGGCCCGGGCGCTCCGCGCGCAGGCCAAGGACGCCGCCAGCAGCTGAGGAAGCCCCGCAGGCCACCGGTGGTTGAGGAAGGCCCGCAGGCCATCCGGTGGTTGAGGAAGGCGCGCAGCGCCTGTCTCGAAACCACCCGAGGTTTCGAGACGCTCGCTGGCGCTCGCTCCTCAACCTCCGTAGGCGCGCAGGCCATCCGGTGGTTGAGGAAGGCGCGCAGGCCATCCGGTGGTTGAGGAAGGCGCGCAGCGCCTGTCTCGAAACCACCCGAGGTTTCGAGACGCTCGCTGACGCTCGCTCCTCAACCTCCGTAGGCGCGCAGGCCATCCGGTGGTTGAGGAAGGCGCGCAGGCCATCCGGTGGTTGAGGAAGGCGCGCAGCGCCTGTCTCGAAACCACCCGAGGTTTCGAGACGCTCGCTGGCGCTCGCTCCTCAACCTCCGTAGGCGCGCAGGCCATCCGGTGGTTGAGGAAGGCGCGCAGCGCCTGTCTCGAAACCACCCGAGGTTTCGAGACGCTCGCTGGCGCTCGCTCCTCAACCTCCGTAGGCGCGCAGGCCACCCGGTGGTTGAGGAAGGCGCGCAGCGCCTGTCTCGAAACCACCCGAGGTTTCGAGACGCTCGCTGGCGCTCGCTCCTCAACCTCCGTAGGCGCGCAGACCACCCGGTGGTTGAGGAAGGCGCGCAGCGCCTGTCTCGAAACCACCCGAGGTTTCGAGACGCTCGCTGGCGCTCGCTCCTCAACCTCCGTAGGCGCGCAGACCACCCGGTGGTTGAGGAAGGCGCGCAGCGCCTGTCTCGAAACCACCCGAGGTTTCGAGACGCTCGCTGACGCTCGCTCCTCAACCTCCGTGGGTGCGCTCGCTCCTCAACCTCCGTGGGTGCGCTCGCTCCTCAACCTCCGCGGGTGCGCTCGTTCAACCTCCGCCAGCCGTACGGGTGGTTCGGCCCCGCGGAGCCGGGCCTCAGACCCCGGACTCACCATGCAGCGTCTGCGGCGCGCGAGCGTGCTCGGCCAGCATCGCGATGCCTCGGCGCAGTCCGTCGACGAGGTCGCCGTTCGCGAAGTCGGCCTGCATCGCCACCGCCGCCAGCTCCACCTGGTGGTCGTGCAGCGTCCGCCGCACGTGACCACCGGTGACGATCTCGATGGCCCGTCGACCCGGGTCGACCATGATCAGGATGCTCCGCGACGGGGCCACCAGCGTGTTGTGCAGGCTCGTGGCGAAGTCTCGCGGCTCACCCTCGGAGTTGCCGACGAACAACGAGAACTCCACCCGGGACAGCAGCTCGGCCTGACGCATCGCCGCGTCGAGCTGCTGCCGCTCGGAGCTGCTGAACTTCTCACCACCGGGCACTTGCGCCACCGGCCTGTGAACCCTCGGAGTCGGGGCCGGCGAGCTCCGCGGCGGAACGGCGCGGGCCACCCAACCACTGGTTCTCGACGGTCGGGGCGCCTGGTCGGCCGATCTGCTCGCCGCGCACCAGCGCCGGCACGTAGACCGCGGCGGCGATCAGCAGCGCCAGGGCGAGCGGACCCCCGACGATGACGAAGGCGGCCATCACCGGGTTCACGTCGTCGGGGCTGCTCCACCCCTCCGGCACGGCGGCCGCGGGCGCGGCCAGGACCAGCGTGGCGGTGATCGCGGAGAAGCCGCCGATCAGCACGGCACGGAGACGAGATGTCGGACGCTGTGGGCTCACGAGGACAGACTATCGACTCCGGGGGACGTCTGATGAGTCACACCCCTCGCTCACCGGGTGCGCGAGGGTTCGAGATGCCGGAGCACTCTGTCCATACTGGAACCCATGTTTGCGCTGCAGAGCACTGACCCCTGCGAGGCCGGCGAGCAGATCTGCGACGCCGCGTACTCGTGGACCGACAACGAGACGGTCGCTCGCATCGCCGACCTCCTCATCGGCAAGCCGCTGGCGGTGATCGGCCTGCTGCTGCTCGGCCTGCTCATCCGCTGGGTGCTGCACAAGCTGGTCGACCGGCTGGTCGGCCGGGCCGAGGAGGGCGTGCTGCCGGACCGGGTCGGCCGGATGTCGCTGGGGCACGCGCGCGCCCAGAAGCGCGACGGACGCCCCGACAAACCGTCCCGGGACGTGATCACCGCGACTCGTCGGGTGCAGCGCGCCAAGACGATGGGCAGCCTGCTGAAGTCGATCATCACCGGCATCGTCGTGGCGATCTTCGGCACGATGATGCTCAGCGAGCTCGGGGTCAACATCGCCCCGATCATCGCCAGCGCCGGTGTCATCGGCCTGGCCGTCGGCTTCGGCGCCCAGTCGCTGGTCAAGGACTTCCTGTCCGGGGTCTTCATGATCTTCGAGGACCAGTACGGCGTCGGTGACGTGGTCGACGTCGGTGAGGCGATCGGCACCATCGAGGCGGTCAGCCTGCGGGTGACCCGGTTGCGGGACCTCAGCGGCACGGTCTGGTACGTGCCCAACGGCGAGATCCTCCGGGTGGGGAACATGAGCCAGAACTGGTCGCGTGCGGTCATCGACGTCTCCGTGGCCTACGGCGAGGACCTGGTCCGGGTGCAGCAGGTGCTCCGCGAGGTCGGCCACGACCTGTGGGAGGACGACGACTACCGCGGCATCGTGATCGAGGAGCCCGAGGTGACCGGTGTCGAGGCCCTCGCCGCGGACGCGGTCAACCTGCGGGTGATGGTCAAGACCGCGCCGATGCAGCAGTGGGCCGTGGCCCGCGAGATGCGGCAGCGGATCAAGGCCCGCTTCGACCACGAGGGCATCGAGATCCCGTTCGCCCAGCGCGTGGTCTGGCACCGTCAGGAGCAGCACGAGAAGAGCGCCGCCACCGACAAGGATTCCGTCGGCAGCGGCGCCCCCACCCGGAGCTGAGCCCGGGGAGCGTCGCGGCGGGCCTCAGCCCAGCGAGGCCTCCAGGGTGATGGTGGTGCCGGTCAGCGCCTGGCTGACCGGGCACCCCTCCTTGGCGGCCTCCGCCTTGGCGACGAAGTCCTCCTCGGAGATGCCGTCGACGGTGCCGACGACGGTGAGCTTGATGCCGGTGATGCCCGTGCCGGGGGTGAAGTCCACGGCCGCCGTGGTCTCCAGCGAGGTGGCGGGGGTGTCGTTCTTCGCCAGCTCGTTGGACAGCGCCATCGAGAAGCAGGACGAGTGGGCGGCCGCGATCAGCTCCTCGGGGCTGGTCTTGCCGTTCGGCTCCTCGGCCCGAGCCGGCCAGGAGACGTCGTAGGTGCCGAGCCCGGAGGACTGGAACGTCACCTTGCCGGAGCCCTCGAACAGGGTTCCTTCCCAGTGGGTCTGGGCCTTGCGCGTGGTTGCCATGGGCAGGTTGCTCCTCATCGAGACAGGTCGGGCCCGGGGTCGGGCCCGCGGTGGTGCGGATGACGTCAGCGAGTCTTGCACGGGCACAATGGGGCGCGATGAGTACGTTCTACGACGAGATCGGGGGCTTCGAGACCTTCCGGACCATCGTTGCCCGCTTCTACGAGGGGGTCGCGTCGGACGGGGTGCTGAGGCCGCTGTACCCCGAGGAGGACCTCGGCCCTGCCGAGGAGCGGTTCCTGCTGTTCCTGGTGCAGTACTGGGGCGGCCCGACGACCTACTCCGACAACCGGGGCCACCCCCGGCTGCGGATGCGTCACGCGCCCTTCAAGGTCACCCCGGACGCCGCTCAGCGCTGGCTGACGCACTTCCGCGCCGGGCTTGATGCGGCCGAGCTGACCCCGGAGCAGGATGCCCGGTTCTGGGAGTACGTCACCCATGCGGCCCAGTTCATGGTGAACACGCTTGAGTGAGTGGTACGGCGACGCCGACCTCGCCGCCGCGACGCGGGAACTGATCGGGTCGGGTCACCCGACCGTGGCCGTCGCCACCGTCACCCCGGATGGCACGTCGATCGCGGGCCGGGGCGCGAACCCCGAGGGCGACTTCGAGATCGGCTCGATCTCCAAGGGGGTCACCGGGCTGCTCTACTGCGACGCCCGGGATCGGGGCGAGGTCACCGAGGACACGACGCTGGGCGAGCTGCTCCGGCTCGACGCCGCCGCGCCGGTCGCCGGCCTCACCCTGGGGTCGCTCGCGATCCACCGCTCCGGACTGCCGCGACTCCCGCGCGCGGCGGCGCCGCTGCGGCGCACGGTGCGGCTGTGGCGGGAAGGGACCAACCCCTACGGCGAGACCCTGGAGGAGCTGCTGGACCAGGTGCGCGGCCTGCAGCCGGGCAGGCCGAAGCCCCGCTACTCCAACCTGGGCTACCAGCTCCTCGGCCACGCGGTGGCCCACGCGTCGGGGACGACGTACGCCGAGCTGGTGCGGACCCGGCTCGCCGAGCCGCTCGGCCTGTCCGGCTGCTACGTCCCGGCCCGCCCCGAGGACCTGCGGCCGGACGCGGTGGTCGGCCGAAGCCGCCGAGGCCGGCCACGCGATCCCTGGACCGGCGAGGCACTCGGGCCCGCCGGCGGGATCCGCGCCACCGTCACCGACATGGCCACCCTGGTGAGCCGTCTGCTGGACGGGTCCGCCCCGGGCATCTCGGCGCTGGACCCGGTCGCGGACTTCGCTGGGAGCAAGGTGCGCATCGGCGCCGCCTGGGTCGTCATCGAGCCCGGTGGCCGCACCATCACCTGGCACAACGGCGGCACCGGTGGGTTCCGCAGCTACCTGGGTCTGGACCGCGCCGCGGGTGCCGGCGTGATCGCGTTGTCCGCCACCACCGAGTCCGTGGATCAGGTCGGCTTCCAGCTGCTGGAGCGGATCTCCGCCGGCCGCTGAGTGAGCTAGTGACCGAGCCCGGTCCGGTCCACCGTGCGGTGGAACCGCATCCCGGCGAGGCCGCCCAGCAGAGCACCGACCAGGGTGGCCACCACGACCGCGATCAGGGCAGCGAGTCCGGGGGTGCTCAGGGTGCCGTCACCGACCGGGATCCGGGGGAAGCTGTTGAGGGTCGAGAGCACGTCGTACTCGGAGCCTGCGGTGATCGCGATCAGGGCGACGACGACGGCGATGAGGATCGCCCACGCCCACACGGCGAGACCCTGCTTGAGCCCGTTGAACCGAGCCATCCGGCCGGCCACGTAGCCGCCGCAGTAGTAGGAGAGCAGCAGGATCACCAGCAGCACGATGCCGCTGACCCACGTGACGGTGTCGACCGCACCGGTCGAGGTGGCTGCCGTGGCGACGTCGTCGACCCGGCTGTCGGTCACCACGCCGACCGCGACCCCGGCGGCGGCCACGAGCGCCGTCAGCAGCACCGACATCCCGGTGGCTGTGAGCCACCCGAAGAAGGCCGAGCCGAGCTTGACCCCGCCGTGCCGGTCCCGCTCGCGGGCCACGACAGTCTCCCTGGTCTCGCCACCGAGCACGGTGGTCCGCTCCTCGACGGGTCCGTCCCTGTCGATCGGCTGTGTGCCGGTGTCGTGCTCCGTCATCGTCCCCGCGTCCTCTCGCCGCTGACCGACCGCGGCACCCCCGCGCGCGGTCTGAGCGTCCGTTACCCGTTCCGCGGCGCGATCACGCGCGCCACCCCGCGAACCGGATCACCGCGCAGGACACGGGGCGGTCGGCGTCACGGTCAGGGCGGTCCCCTCAGACCGGGCCGGCGATCGCCGCCAGCAACGGCTGGCGCAGGGCGGCCGGGGGCTCGGTGGACGTGCCGGTGTCCGGGTCGAAGAAGACCACCACCACCCGGGCCCGGGAGAACACCTCGTCCCCGTCGACGATCTCGGCCTCGATCACCACCGACCGGGCGCCCACGTGGGTGATCGCGCTGCGGCACTCGTAGGGCTCCTGCCGGAACAGGATCGGCACCCGGTAGTCGACATCGGTCTGGGCGACCACGATCCGGGTCAGCGCCGTACGATCCTCGACCTCGCCCCAGAGCCGTTCCAGCAGGACGATCCGAGCCTCCTGGAAGTACTCGAAGTACTTGACGTTGTTGACGTGGCCGTAGACGTCGACGTCGGAGAACCGCACGTGCACCGGGTAGTGGCCGGCCTCGGTGGCTGGGACGGCGGCCACCCGCTTCCGCGGGGTCCGCTCGGCGGGCTCGAGGTACTTCTCGAGGGTCCCTCGCTCCTCGGAGCTGATCCGCCGGGGTCGCTCGATGGCGAAGACGTACGGCGTGAGCACGGTGCTGGCCTGCAGGTAGACCCGGCGACCCCCCTGCTCCGCCGGCAGCTCCTGGTACACCTCGTAGGCCATCGTGAACGAGGCCGCGCGGATCTCGGTGATCCAGGTGTCGATGAGGACGGTGGCGAAGCTGAAGGTCAACGGGGCGAGGTAGGTGACCTCGTGCCGGACCACGACCACGCCCTCGGCGAGCTCGTCGGCCCCGGTCGCCCCCCCGTGGGTGCGGAGCATGTCGACCCGCGCCTCCTGGAGGTAGTCGACGTACACCACGTTGTTCACGTGGCCCAACAGGTCGAGGTCGGCCCAACGCATCGGGCACTCGTAGACGTGGCGCACCCGGGCGATCCTTCCAGAGCCGGTTCGCGACTGACGGGTAACGACCGGTGGGTGACCCGTCCTCACCCGCTCAGCCATGTTCTACGCTGACGCGGACCCCGTCACCACGCCCCCTGCGGAGGAACTCCATGCCCGAAGCCGTCATCGTCTCTGCCGCCCGCAGCCCCATCGGCCGGGCCAACAAGGGGTCGCTGCGCGAGTTCCGTCCCGACGAGCTGGCCGCCCTGATCGTGCGTGCGGCGCTGGAGAAGGTGGACGGGCTGGACCCGAACACGGTCGACGACCTGTACCTGGGCTGTGGCCTGCCCGGCGGGGAGTCCGGCTTCAACATGGCCCGGGTCGTCAACGTCATCAACGGCATGGACGACGTCCCGGGGGCGACGGTGACCCGGTACTGCGCCTCCTCGGTGCAGACCTCCCGGATGGCGTTCCACGCGATCAAGGCCGGCGAGGGCGACGTCTTCGTCTCCGGTGGCGTCGAGATGGTCTCCCGCTTCGCCAAGGGCACCTCCGACCACCTCCCCGGCACCCAGAACCCGCGCTTCGACGAGGCGATCGCCCGGACCAAGAAGACCGCCGAGGGCGGCGTGGACTGGCACGACCCCCGCGAGGACGGCGAGGTCCCCGACGCCTACATCGCGATGGGTCAGACCGCCGAGAACGTGGCCCGGATGCGCGGCCTGGACCGCAAGGAGCTGGACGAGTTCGGGGTCCGCTCGCAGAACCTGGCGGAGCAGGCGATCAACGCCGGCTTCTGGGCTCGCGAGATCACCCCGGTCACCGCCCCCGACGGCACCGAGGTCACCGCCGACGACGGCCCTCGCGCCGGCGTCACCTACGAGGCGGTCTCCCAGCTCGACCCGGTGTTCCGCCCCGACGGGGTGGTCACCGCGGCCAACTGCTGCCCGCTCAACGACGGCGCGGCCGCTGTGGTGATCATGTCCGACAGCAAGGCCGCCGAGCTGGGCCTGACCCCGTTGGCCCGGATCGTCTCGACCGGGGTCAGCGGGATCTCCCCGGAGATCATGGGCCTCGGCCCGGTCGAGGCCAGCAGGCGTGCGCTGGCGTACGCCGGGATGAGCATCGGCGACATCGATCTGGTGGAGATCAACGAGGCGTTCGCGGCGCAGGTGGTGCCGTCGTACCAGGACCTCGGCATCGACCTCGACCGGCTGAACGTCAACGGCGGAGCGATCGCGATCGGCCACCCCTTCGGCATGACCGGGGCCCGGTTGCAGAACACCATGCTCAACTCGCTGGACTGGCACGACAAGACCACCGGTCTGATCACCATGTGCGTCGGGGGCGGTCAGGGCATGGCGATGATCCTCGAGCGGGTCTGAGGAGGGTTCCGCTCCGCGGCTGCCCACCGCGCCTTACACTCCGGCGCATGGGGACCGAGTCGACGACCAACTGGCTCGATGACGTTCAGCAGCGCTCCTGGCGGGCGCTGGTGATCGGCACGACGCTGCTCACCGACCGCCTCGACGACGACCTGCGTCGTGAGTTCGACATCTCGCTGGTCGAGTACGAGATCCTGGTCCGCCTCTCCGAGCGCGGCGGGCAGATGCGGATGGCGCAGCTGGCCGACGCACTGGCGCACAGCCGCAGCCGGGTCACGCACACGGTGACGCGGATGGAGAAGGCAGGCCTGGTCGAGCGGTCCAGCTCCCCCGAGGACGGCCGCGGCATCGTCGCCACCCTGGCCGACAAGGGTGCGGACCTGCTGACCCGGGCCGCGCACACCCATGTCCGGGGCGTGCGCGACTACCTGGTCGACCTGGCCGCGCCCGAGGACTTCGAGGCGCTCGGCCGCGTCATGGACGCGGTCGCGGACCGGCTGGTCGAGGGCCACCCGGAGATGGACATCCGCAGCGGCTGACCAGGGTCAGTCGCGGGTCAGCCGGCGGTGGGTGACGCGGTGAGGACGGGCCGCCTCGGCACCGAGGCGCTCGATCTTGTTCTCCTCGTAGGAGGCGAAGTTGCCCTCGAACCAGAACCACCCGGCCGGGTCCTCCTCGTCGCCCTCCCAGGCGAGGATGTGGGTGGCGACGCGGTCCAGGAACCACCGGTCGTGCGACGTCACCACGGCACAGCCCGGGAAGTCGAGCAGCGCGTCCTCGAGCGAGGAGAGCGTCTCGACGTCCAGGTCGTTGGTGGGCTCGTCGAGCAGCAGCATGTTGCCGCCCATCTTCAGGGTGAGGGCCAGGTTCAGCCGGTTCCGCTCACCGCCCGAGAGGACGCCTGCCTTCTTCTGCTGGTCCGGGCCCTTGAAGCCGAACGAGGCGACGTAGGCGCGGGAGTTCATCTCGAAGTTCGCGACCTTGACGAAGTCCAACCCGTCGGAGACGACCTCCCAGACGTTCTTGGTCGGATCGAGACCGCCACGGCTCTGGTCGACGTAGGAGATCTTCACCGTCTGGCCGACGTTGAGCTTGCCCTCGTCGGGCTCCTCCTGGCCGGTGATCATCCGGAACAGCGTGGTCTTGCCGACGCCGTTGGGGCCGATGACGCCGACGATGCCGGCGCGCGGCAGCGAGAAGGAGAGGTCGCGGATCAGGGTGCGGTCGCCGAACCCCTTGGTCAGCCCCTCGGCCTCGAGCACCACGTCACCGAGCCGCGGACCGGCCGGGATGTTGATCTCCGAGGTGTCGATCTTGCGCATCCGGTCCGCCTCGGCGGCCATCTCCTCGTACCGAGCCAGCCGGGACTTGCTCTTGGTCTGGCGGGCCTTGGCGTTGGACCGGACCCACTCGAGCTCGCGCTCCAGCATCTTGGCGCGCTTGGCGTCCTTCTGGCCCTCGATCTTGAGGCGGTCCTTCTTGGTCTCCAGGTACGTCGTGTAGTTGCCCTCGTAGGGGTGCGCCTGGCCTCGGTCGAGCTCGAGGATCCAGGAGGCCACGTTGTCGAGGAAGTACCGGTCGTGGGTGACCGCCAGGACGGCCCCGGGGTACGACGCGAGGTGGCCCTCGAGCCACTGGACGGACTCGGCGTCGAGGTGGTTGGTGGGCTCGTCGAGCAGCAGCAGGGACGGCTGCTGGAGCAGCAGCTTGCACAGCGCGACGCGGCGGCGCTCACCACCGGAGAGGTTGTCGACGAGCACCTCGGGCGGAGGGCAGCGCAACGCGTCCATCGCCTGGTCGAGCCGGCTGTCGAGGTCCCAGGCGTTGGCGTGGTCCAGATCGGTCTGGAGGTCGCCCATCTCGCCGAGCAGCTTGTCGTAGTCGGCGTCCGGGTCGGCGAGCTCCTCGGAGATCGCGTTGTACCGGTCGAGCTTTCCCTTGATCTCGCCGACGGCCTCCTCGACGTTCTCCAGCACGGTCCGGCCCTCGGTCAGCGGCGGCTCCTGCTGGAGCATCCCCACCGTCGCGTCCGGGTCGAGGATCGCGTCGCCGTTGTTGGCGTGGTCGAGCTGCGCCATGATCTTGAGCAGCGATGACTTGCCGGTGCCGTTGGGGCCGACGACGCCGATCTTCGCTCCGTGCAGGAACGAGAGGGTCACGTTGTCGAGGACGACCTTGTCGCCGTGGGCCTTGCGCACATTGCGCAGGGTGAAGACATATTCCGCCATGGTCCCCGAGCCTAGTTGCGCACCCGCCGCAGCGCCGATTCGGGGCACCTCGGTGGAGCAGGCCTCAGGCCGCCGGCACGGCCTGCCCCTCCTGCTCGGCCTCCGCGGCCTGCCCGGCCACCTCGGACTCGGCCCGCGGCGGCCGGCTGAACTGACTGGTCCCTCGGGTCAGGTCATGACCGACGACGCTGGCCTCCACCTCGAAGGTGGTCACCTCGGTGCCGCTCTGGTTGGTCCAGGTCTTGGCCAGCAGCCGACCGTGCACGACCACGGCGTCACCGCGGCGCAGCGACCGGCCGCAGTTGTCGGCCAGTCCGCGCCAGGCGTTCACCGTGTACCACTGGGTCTCGGCGTCGGCCCAGTCCCCCGTCTTGCGCTGGAAGTGCCGCGGGGTGCAGGCGACCCGGAAGTGGGCGACCAGGGTCTCACCGGCCCGGCGCAGCGTGACGTCGCTGCCCAGCCACCCCTGCAGGGTGATGGTGGTGTCGTTCACGTTCTTCTCCGTTCCTCGGCGGGCCGCGGCGCGGCCCCTCGAGCTCGAAGCCTGGTCCCCGCAGCGACCGTCCTCCAGCCGCCACCGCGGCCCTGGGGACGAACCCGGCGGCGGAGCCACCTGTGGAGAGGAAGCGGGCCGCTCAGGTGTGCTTGAGCGCCGCGGCCAGACCGTTGCGCAGCGCGGTGTACCGGACCAGCTCCTCCTCGACCGGGCCGATCACCAGCTCATCGGACACCTCGTTCACCGCCTGTCGCAGCCGTCGGTCCGCGACCGCGGCGCGGCGTCGCGCCGTCCACCCGACCAGCAGCCGGGAGAGCAGCGCCAGCGCGATGCCGGCGACCACGCCGCCGATCAGCAGCACCAGCGGCAACGCGATGCCGCCCAGGGTCGGCGCCGGTCCCGAGGACAGCGTCCCGGACATCCCCGCGGCGAACGTCCAGACCCCGCCGACCAGCGCGGCGGTGATCAGGATCCACTGGATCACCCGGACGGCTCCGGCCCAGGCCGGGACACCGCTGGCTCCCAGGTCGGTCCCGCCGAGGGCGCGGTCCAGCCGGTCGCCGAGGTCCGGCAGCCGGGAGACCGAGGCGCGGCGTACCGCCTCGGCCCACGGCCGGGCCAGACCCTCGGAGACGTCGTCGGCCAGCGCCCGCACCTCGGCGTCGACCCGGGCCCGCTGCACCGGGGTCTGGGCCGGCATCGAGGTCCGCGCGTGCGAGGTCAGCTCCTTGCCGTGGCTCCCGAGGTCGAGGTGCAGCCGCTTGAGCGGGTCCGGCTTGAGCCGGGAGAACCACGCGACCACCGGCCACCCGGTGGCCCGGCCGGCCCGGAGCCGGGTGGACCGCTCGACGGCCGAGACGACGGTGGGCACCCCGGCGGCCTCCGCGAAGGCGGCCTGCAGGTCGGCGATCCGAGATCGGTCCAGGGTCCGGGTCTGCCCGTCGCCGGCGGCCTCGGCCAACCGGGTCGCGGCGGCGCGCACGTCGGCCTCCAGCCGCTCCCGGGTCATCCGCTTCTCGGCCACCCGGCGGGCGATCTCGGCGCGCAGCTCGGGCATCCCGGTGCCGGTGCGGGCGCTGACCGGGAGCACCGGGACCCGGTGCAGCCCGTCGGCGTCGAGGAGTCGGCGGACGTCGTCGACCATCGACTCGCGGCGCTCCTCGGCGACGGTGTCGATGTGGTTGAGCGCGACCACCATCACCTCGTCGTGGCTGGCGTGCGGGGCGAGGTAGCGGTCGTGGATCGCGGCGTCGGCGTACTTCTGGGGGTCCAGCACCCAGACCAGCAGGTCGGCCAGCTTGACCAGCCGGTCCACCTCGAGGTGGTGGCTGACCTCGGTGGAGTCGTGGTCGGGAAGGTCCAGCAGCACCACGCCGTCCAGCGAGTGGTCCTCGCGCCGAGTGTCGAGCATCGAGTCCCGGGTGGTCTGGTGCCGCGACGGGATGCCCAGCCACTCCAGCAGCTCCGGAGCGCCCTCGGCCCCCCACACGCACGCCGTGGCCCAGGACGTGGTGGGCCGCCGTACGCCGACCGCCGACAGCTCCAGGCCGGTCAGCGCGTTGAACGTGGAGGACTTGCCCGAACCGGTCGCGCCGGCGATCGCCACCACCGTGTGGTCGGCCGAGAGCCGCAGTCGCGACGCCGCGCGCTCGGCGACGTCGTGCGCCTCGTCGACCAGCTCGTCGTCGAGGCGTCCTCGGCCGGCGGTGATGGCGGCCTCCAACGCCTCGATGCGGGCACCGAGGTCGGAGCTGCGGGCGACCAGGCTCTTGGCGCTGGCGAGCAACGAGCTCATGAGGTCCTGCCCTGGGTGGCGGCGTACCGGACGTCGTCGACCCGGCGGGAGGCCTGGCGCAGCTGCTCGCTCGCCTCGGCCGGCAGCTCGATGTCCGCCAGCAGGTCCAGGAACCGGGCCAGCTCGTCGTCGAACAGCGCGGAGACCCGCGCCTCCAGCGACCGGCGGGCCCGTTCGGCCAGCGAGCGCACGGCCTGGTCCCCGAAGACCGCCTCGAGCAGCTTCTGACCCAGCACGGCCGACCCGCCGGCGATGCCGACCTCGGCACCGGACAGGCCGTAGCTCATCGAGAAGACCACCACCATCAGCGAGACCGAGAGCCCGTTGACACCGAAGGCGAGGAACCGCGCCGTGGACCGCTTGTCGGCGCCCTCGACCCGGACCATCTCGAGCACCTCCTGCTGCCAGTCCCGGACCGCCCTCTCGGACTTGCGGCGCAGGTCGCGGGAGGCACGCCCGAGGTCGGGGCTGGCGGTGGCGAGCAGGCCCTGGCCGGCGGCCAGCTGCTGCCAGGAGGCCTCGGCCCGCTCGGCGGCGGCCTCGGCGTGCTCGAGGATGAGCATCTCCAGCCCGGACTCGACGGCGACGGTGACCCGTTCGGCCTGCTGCGGCTTGCCCTTGACGGCGTTGACCACCCGGTCGCGCAGCCAGCCGACCCGGTTCTCCAGGGACTGGAGCAGCTCGCCGGTGCCGACGAACTCCTGCCACCGAGCCAGCACCTCACCGCGGAGCAGGGTCCCGTCGGCGGAGGCGTCGTGGATCGCGCTCAGCGCGTCGGCGTAGGCACGCGCGGCGTCGGCGCGCAGCCGGGTGGTGGCCGCGCGCTGCTCGTCGTACGCCGCCGCGACAGCGTGGGTGCGCAGCGTCAACGTCCGGATCGCGCCGTCCAGGGTCTGGTTGACGACCGCGGCCCGGGCACCGGCGTCCTCGGCCAACGAGTCGAGCCAGCCGCGGACCTCCACGACGTACTCCGCCGGGAGCAGCCCCTCCTCGGAGACCGGCCCCTCGTTGACCACGAACAGCGGCGAGTCCTTGAGCCCCCGGCTGGCCAGCATCCGGGCCAGGTGGGTCGAGACCGTCTGGACCGCCTCGTGGGGAGTCCGGTCGAGCACGATCGCCACCGCGGTGGACCGCTCGGCGGCGCGACGCAGGAACTCCCAGGGCACCTGGTCGGCGTACCGGGCGGCGGAGGTGACGAAGATCCACAGGTCGGCCGCGGCCAGCAGCTGGGTGGCCAGCTCGCGGTTGCGCACCTCCACCGAGTCGACGTCCGGCGCGTCCAGGACCGCCAGGCCCGCGGGCATCGTCTCGGACGGGACCAGCTGCAGGGCGTCCGGGTCGGTAGTGGCGTGGCTGACCCGCTCCAGGTCCGGCAGCAACCGGTCCTGGCCGAACCACTCGGCGTCACCGGGATGGTGCACCAGCACCGGCGACCGGGTGGTCGGGCGCAGCACGCCGGGCTGGGTGACCCGACGGCCCACCAGCGAGTTCACCAGGGTGGACTTCCCGGCGCCGGTCGAGCCGCCGACGACGGCCAGCAGCGGTGCGTCCAGCGTCATCGCCCGCGGGATCGCGTAGTCCTCCAGCTGCGAGATCATCTCGGCACGGGCCGCTCGCTGCTCCGCGGCGCCGGGCACGTCCAGCGGGAGCACCGTCTGCTGCAGCGCCCCGCGCAGGCGGACCAGCGCGGTCAGCATCGCGGTGCCCTCGGCTGACGCGTCGGCGGGTGGTCGGCTCCGACTGTGGCTCACGGGGTCGGCACCACCTGGCCGGGGAACGACACGTGGGGCCGCACCTCGACGATCCGGGTGACGTACCGCTGCCCGCGGACCTGGAAGTCCGGCGGCGGGGTGCCGCGGAGGTAGCGGTGATGCAGGAAGCCGAGCTCGATCATCAGCTGCTGGTACTCCCGCAGCGCCTCCTCGGCCTGTGCGCCACCACTGGAACGGGCGTGCAGGCGGGCGGCGCGGCGGGCGCGCAGGTCGACGACCCAACCGATGTCGGTGGCCGGGATGAAGCCGCGCGCGGCGGCGTCCCCCAACGCGGCGCTGAGCACCCGACGCTCCGCACGCCGGGCCCAGACGGCCAGGGCCAGCAGCGACAGCAGCGCCGGGGCCATCAGCACCAGGTAGACCAGCGCGAAGCTGCCGAGGCCGAAGATGGTCGAGCCGTTCCACAGCCCGTGCGTCACCACGGCCACGACATAGCCCAGCAGTGGCGCCAGCAACCGCACCGACCGGCGCCGGGAGCCGACGGCGATGCCGACGCCGATGCCGATGAAGGTGGTGAACAGCGGGTGCGCGAACGGGCTGACCAGGCAGCGCACCACGAACGTGGCGGTCAGGGCCTCGGTGCCGCCGGGGCCCAGCCCGTCGGTGCCGTTGTAGGCGGCTGCCAGGTAGAGGATGTTCTCGGTGAAGGCGAAGCCGATCCCGACCATGCCGGCGTAGACGATCCCGTCGAGGATCCCGTCGAGCTCGGCGCGGCGCCACCACAGCAGCAGGAGCAGGAACACGCCCTTGCTGGCCTCCTCGGTGACCGGGGCGACCACGGCCAGGCTGGCGTTCTCGGTGAAGCCGACCACGAGGCCACCGATCCCGGAGACGACGATCGCGGCGAACGTGGCCACGAAAGCGCCCCAGGCCAGCCCCAGCCCCAGCAGCATCCGGGGCTCCGGCTCGTACCGGTCCAGCCACAGGTAGCAGGCCACCAGTGGCACCACCGGCACCGCGGCCAGTACCGTGGCCAGCAGGAGCAGGTCCGGCGCGCCGGACATGGCGATCACCACCAGCATCGGGACGGCGCCGAGCAGCACCAGCACGGTCACGACGACCGTGAAGGCGATGCTGTCTCGACGCGGCTTCGGCACGGGGCGCAGCCTATCCGCCGTTCCCCTCTCACCCTCGGTCCCACCCGGGGGGCCCGGCGTAGAGTCGGCCGGGTGAGCGAGCAGACCAGCACTGGAACCGAGTCCCACGATCCTGGCGTCCCGCAGGCGTACGCCGACCTCATGCGCACCGGCTGGGGGGACCGCGAGCTCGACCTCCCGCCGCACCCGGTCTCGGCCTGGGCCCAAGGACGGCGCGACGCGCTGGCCGCGATGTTCCCCGGGGAGCGGCTGGTGCTGCCGGCGGGCACCTACAAGACGCGGGCCAACGACACCGACTACCGGTTCCGCCCGAACACCGCGCACACCTACTTCTCCGGCAACCAGACCAGCGACGCGGTGCTCGTCATCGACAACGGCGAGGCCGTCCTCTACGCCCGACCGCGATCCTCGCGGGAGACCGACGAGTTCTTCCGCGACCGGCAGTACGGCGAGCTGTGGGCCGGCCGCCGCCCCTCCCTGCACGAGATCTCGAGCTCGCTGGGGCTCGAGGTGCGGCACCTGGACCGGCTGTCCGACAACCTGTCCGGCAGCGGCAAGACCCGGGTGCTGCGCGGGGTCTCCACCAGCGTGGACCGGATGGTGGCCGCGGACGAGGCCCGCGACGTGGACTTCGCTCGGGTCTGCTCGGAGATGCGACTGATCAAGGACGAGTGGGAGGTCGGCGAGCTCCAGGAGGCGTGCGACGCCACCACCCTGGGCTTCGAGGACGCGGTGCGCGACTGGGACGGCGCCCTGCGGTACGGCGAGCGCTGGATCGAGGGCACCTTCTTCCGCCGCGCTCGGGCGATGGGCAACGACATCGGCTACGACTCCATCGTCGGCGGCGGCCGGCACGCCACCACGCTGCACTGGATCAACAACTCCGGCCCGATCACCCCCGGCGAGCTGGTGCTGCTCGACATGGGAGTGGAGGGTCGCAACCTGTACACCGCCGACGTCACCCGCACGCTGCCGGTGGACGGCACCTTCACGCCGCTGCAGCGCGACCTGTACGACCTGGTGCTGGCCGCGCAGCAGGCGGGGATCGACGAGGTCCGCCCGGGCGTCACCTTCCGGGGCGCCCACCACGCCGCGATGGCGGTGCTGGCCCACGGGCTGGAGGACCTGGGCGTGCTGCCGGTCTCGGCCCAGGAGGCGCTGGACCCGGACAGCCGGGTCTATGCCCGGTGGACCCTGCACGGCACCAGCCACATGCTCGGGATGGACGTGCACGACTGTGCCAGCGCCTCGCACGACGCCTATACCGAGGGCACGCTCGCGGCCGGCATGGTGCTGACCGTCGAGCCGGGCCTGTACTTCCAGGAGGACGACCTGCTGGTGCCCGAGGAGCTGCGCGGGATCGGGATCCGGATCGAGGACGACCTGCTGGTCACCGCGGACGGGTCCCGGAACCTCTCCGGCAGCCTGCCGCGGACCGCGGCCGGCATCGAGGAGTGGATGGCCAGCCGCCGCTGACCCTCAGCCCCCGGCGAGGGGGGCGGGAGGGCTCAGTGGGAGCTGTGGATCATCCGTACGGCCTGACGCGAGGACACCGCGACGCGCGAGGCGGGCCGGCTCGAGGGGGCACCGGGCGTCGTACGCCAGGTGCGGACCCGCGACACGGCGTCCTGCCAGGCAGACTGCACCACGTTGCTCGGTCGGGGGGTCGTGCTGTTCAACATGCCGCTCCTTGGTGATTCGGGTGACGGAAGAGCCCGTCACAGGGAGGAACGACTAGGCGACGGCGAGAATTTCCTCCGCGATGGTGAGGTCGGACACCACCGCGGTCGGAGCTCAGCCCTTCCCGCGCAACCGGCTGAACCAGCCGCCCGAGGAGGTGCTCTCGCTCTTCTCGTGGCCCGGGCACCACTCGCCGGCGGGCACCGAGGCCTTGACCTGCGCGACGTGCTGGCCGCATCCGGCCCAGGTGGTCTTGCCGCACTGCTTGCAGCGAACTGGTCGACACATGTCGGTCTCCTTCTGGTCGTGACTGTTCTTGTCGTGGTGGGTCGTCGGTCAGGGTCAGTCGTGGGCGAAGCGCACGTTCGGCAGCACCCGGGTCAGCCACGCCGGGCTCCACCAGGCTGCCTTGCCGGTCAGGCGCAGCAGCACCGGGAGCAGCACCAGGCGGACCAGGAACGCATCCAGCAGCACCGCCACACCGAGCACGATGCCCATCTCCTTGGGCGGCAGCGGGCCGGACAGGGCGAAGGTGAAGAAGACTGCCACCATCACCGCTCCGGCGGCGAAGATCACCCGGCCGGAATGTGCCAGCGAGCCCACCATCGCCTCGTGCGGGTCACCGCTGCGCTCGTAGTGCTCCTTGGCGGAGGCCAGCAGGAAGACGGTGTAGTCCATCGCGATCGCGAAGATCATCGCGAAGAAGAACACCGGCGCCCAGGCGTCCAGGAAGCCCTGGGACTCGAAGCCGAACAGGTCGGCGCCGTACCCCTCCTGGAAGATCAGCCGGGCCACCCCGAACGCGGCCGCGGTCGAGAGCAGGCTGGCGAGGGTGCCCAGCAGCGAGATCAGCGGGGCCTGCAGGGCCAGCAGGAGCAGCAGGAAGCCGAGCACCAGCACGACCCCGATCACCAACGGCGTGGACTCGTCCAGCTGGCTCTTCAGGTCGAGGTTCTCCACCGCCGCTCCGCCGACGAGGGCGGACTCGGGCAGTTCACCCCGCAAGCGGTCCACGGTCTGGCCGAGCTCCGGGTCGGAGGGGTCCACGGTGGGGACGGCCTGGATCAGCACCAGGTCGGAGCCGTCGGACGACGGCTGCGGAGGCATCGCCCCCGCGATCCCCTGGTCCTGCTTCAGCGCCGCGGTGACGTCGTCGGCATCGGACGTGTCCGCGACCACCTGCAGCGTGCCGGGGGCACCCGTGCCGAACGCGTCCTGGACCTGGTCGTAGCCGACCCGAGCCGAGGCCTCGTCGGGGAGCACCTTGATCGACGGCATCGCCGTCTTGAGCCCCAGGATCGGCGCCGCCAACGCCAGCAGGACGACCAGGGACGCCAGCCCGAAGACGACGGGCCGCTTCCACAGCCGCTCACCCCACGCCGCGAACCTCCTCGAGCGGTGCTCGCCGCTGTGCGACCAGGGCAGGGCCAGCTTGTTGATCTTCAGGTCGAGCTTGAAGAGCACCAGCGGCAGCAGGGTCAGCGTCGCGGCGAGCACGAAGGTGACGGCGAGCATGATCCCGCCGGCCATCGAGCGGAACGACGGCGAGGGGACCAGCATCACGGCCGAGAGCGAGACCAGCACGGTGGCGCCGGAGAGGAGGACCGCCTTGCCGGCGGTGTCCATGGTCTCGGCCACCGCCTCGCGCGCCGTCGCTCCCTCGCGGGCCCGGGCCGCCCGGTAGCGGACCACCAGGAACAGGGCGTAGTCGATGCCCAGCGCGAGAGCGAACATCATCGCGAAGTTCATCGCCCAGATGGAGACCGGGACGAGCTGGTTGATCAGCACCAGGGAACCGGCGGAGGCGACCAGTCCGGCCAGGGTCAGGATCAGCGGGAGCCCGGCGGCGACCAGCGCACCGAAGGCCAGCACCAGGATGGCCAGCGTCACCGGCCAGGAGAACAGCTCGGACTTGAGCATCGCCTCGAGGTTCGCCTCGTTGAAGTCCGACCACAGCAGCGAGGCTCCGGTCGGGTTCACCTGGACGGTCTCGGTGGAGAGGTCCGCCAGCGGAGCCTTGATGTCGTCGGCGACCCGCACCATCTCGTTGGTGTCGGCGCCGGCTCCGGCCAGGATCACCGCGGTCCGGCCGTCCTCGCTCAGGCTCGCGCCCGGCTGCGGCGGCAGCACCGTCGCGATCCGGGACTCACCCTCGAGGATCCGGGTCACCTCGGCGATGACCTTCTTGCCCTCCCCCTGGGTGACCGGCCCGTCCTCGGAGCGGACGACCACCTGGATCGCGGAGCTGGCGTTGCCGCCGAAGTGCTCCTGGGCCAGCTCACGGGTCGCGACGGACTCCGAGCCGTCGGCCTGCCAACCGGCTCCGGAGAGCTCGGCCTCGACGCGGGGCGCGAACGCTCCCAGGCCGACGATCAGCAGCACCCACACCACCGCGGTGAGGCGGGCGTGGTGGGTGACCCAGGTGCCCAGCCGGCCGAGGGGGCCGTGCTGGTCGGGCGGAGGCCCGACCGCCTTGTGGGGGGTGGGCGTGGCGGCGTGGCGGCCGGTGGCCGTCATGGTCATGGCGGTTCCTTACCAGGTTCGGGGGAGTCAGATTCGGGGGAGCAGATCGGGGAAGGACTTGGCGGGGCGGGTGGAGCGGGTCACGCAAGCGCCGGGAACGCGCGGGCGGCGGTGTAGACCGCCACCGCCAGCACGAGGACGGTGAAGGCGACCGAGAGCTTCTCGGTGTTGGTGCGGTCGGCGATGCCGGCTCCGGCCACGCCACCGATCGCCGAGGCGACGGTGAGCGCGAGGACCAGCCCCCAGTCGGGGCTGACGCCCACCCCGGCGCGGACCGCGAGGGCGGCCGCGCTGGTCAGGGCGATGACCACCAGGGCGGTGCCGGCGGCGTACTGCATCGGCATCATCATCGCGAACAGCAGCACCGGCACGACCAGGAATCCACCGCCGACGCCGAGGAAACCGGTCAGGGCTCCCACGACGGTGGCGAGCACGAGCACCTTGAGCGCCTGGGGGCACTGGCAGGCGAACGTCGGGCTGAAGGTGATGATCGGGTCGTCGAGCTGGGCCCGGCGCCGTGCGTCGACGGCCTCCTTCTGCTCGCCGTCGTCGTGGCGGGAGCGGTACTGGCGGACCGCCATCACCGAGCCGACCACGAGCATCAACGCGGCGAACGAGGCCAGCAGGACGGGTTCGGGGACCACGGTCGAGGCCTTCGCCCCGGCCGCCGCTCCGGCGATCGCGACCAGTCCGAAGGCCACGCCGCGTCCGAGCAGCACGTTCCCCGCCCGGTACGCCGCCGCCGCCGAGATCAGCGAGGTGACACCGACGACCACCAGCGAGCCCGTGGTCGCCTGGCTGGCGCTCTGCCCGAGTCCGTAGACCAGGACCGGGACGGCCAGGATCGAGCCGCCGCCGCCGAGCGCGCCCAGGCTGAGGCCGATGAGCGCGCCGGCGACGACGGCGACAACGAGGAGCGTCACTCCGTGGACTCGTCCGGTGCGTCCTCGTCGGGAGCCTCGGGACCCACCAGGTGCAGACCGACGCCCTCGGCGTTGTCGAAGGTGTCGTCGATGGCGACCAGGGTCCGCCCGGCAGCGCTGAGGAACGACGCGGCGATCGAGGCGCGGTAGCCGCCGGCGCAGTGCACCCAGACCTCACCCTCGGGCACCTCGTCGACCCGGCCGGGAAGATCGTGGATCGGGATGTTGATCGCGCCGGCGATCCGGGCGGAGTCGAACTCGTCCGTGCGGCGGACGTCGAGGATGACGACCTGACGGTGGTGTCGCACCTGCCCCAGGTCGGCGAACGTGGCGGTGGGGAAGCTGGTGAGCTCCCGGTCGGACCAGTCCTCCGGCGAGCCGGTGGCCTGCGCCTCGGGACGGTCGATGCCGATCCGGACCAGCTCACGCTGGGCCTCGGCCACGTCGTCCTCGGTCTCCCCGAGCAGGGTGACCGGGGTCCCCCAGGGGATCAGCCAGCCCAGGTAGGTGGCGAAGCCGCCGTCGAGGCCGAAGTTCACGGTGCCCGGGGCGTGGCCGGCAGCGAACATGGTGCGGGTCCGTAGGTCGATGACCCACTCGCCGGCCTCGATCCGGCGGCGGAGCTCACCGGCGTCCGCCTCGCTGGGCGGCGAGAGGTCCGGTGCGGACGGGCCCTCGGCGTTGCCGGGCGCCATGTGCACGTAGTACGCCGGCCAGGCGCCGAGCCCCTCGAGGAGCTCGGAGACGAAGGCCTCCTCGTCCTGGGTCAGCGCCGGGTTCTTCGACTTCTCGCGGCCGATGGTGGACTCGGTCGCCTCCGACCCGGTCGGCGCGCAGAACGAGCCGAAACCGTGGGTCGGCAGCACCTGAGCACCGTCGGGCAGCACCTCGGCGAGCCGGTTGATCGACGCGTGCTGGAGCCGAGCCAGCTTGTCGGTGTTCTCCTCGCCGAGCAGGTCCGGGCGCCCGGTGGCCTCGAACAGCAGCGACCCGCCGGAGAAGACCGCGACGGCGTCGCCGAGGTCTCCGGTGTCGGTGTGCAGGGCGTAGGAGAGGTGGGTGAACGTGTGACCCGGCGTGTGCAGCGCGGTCACCCGCATGTGCTCGCCGACCTCCACGGTCTCGCCCTCGCGGATCGGGGTCCGGTCGAAGGAGACCTCGTCCTCGGCGTTGACCAGGTAGGCCGCACCGGTGACCTTCGCGAGCGCGAGCCCGCCGGTCAGGTAGTCGTTGTGGATGTGGGTCTCGAAGATGTGGGTGAGCCTGACGCCGTGCTCGTCCAGCACCGCCTGCACGCGGTCGATGTCACGCTGCGGGTCGACGACGAACGCGACGGTGCCGTCGTGGACGACGTACGTGCGGTCGCCGAGCGACGGGGTCTCGATGGTCTCGATGGTCAGGTCCTCGGTGTTCATCAGGCGTTTCCTCCCTGCTCGAGCGGGCGGCCGGAGTCGGCCCAGGCCCGGGTGCCACCGGCGACCGAGTAGGCCTCGAAGCCCGCGGCCACCAGGACGTCCGTCATCGCGCTGCTGCGGTTCCCCGAGGCGCAGATGACGTAGACGGGGTCGCTCTTGTCCAGCTCGTCCAGCCGGTTGGTGAGCTGACCCATCGGGATCCAGGTGACTCCCGGGACGTGCGCTCCGACGTACTCGTTGCGCTCGCGCACGTCGAGGACGGTGCCACCGTCGTCGAGGGCTGCTGCTGCTTGGTCGATGTCGATCTCGCGCATCGGGTACCTGCCTTCCTGTCAGTGCTGTGGAGCATCCCCGTGAGGGGTTGCCACCAAACGTAGCAGAACCCCCCGGGGGGATGTACAGTTGAGGCTCACCCCCGGAGCCGACGAGGAAGGTGCTCTTGATGAGCGACTACACGATCGCGATCACCACGACCCGCCCGTACGACGAGACCGTTGCCGCTGTGCGCGATCAGCTCGGCGAGGCCGGCTTCGGCGTGCTGACCGAGATTGACCTGAAGGCCAAGCTGAAGGAGAAGCTGGACGAGGACATCGCGCCGTACGTGATCCTCGGCGCCTGCATGCCCCAGCTGGCGTTCCGAGCCCTCCAGGTCGAGCCCTCGATCGGGGCACTGCTCCCCTGCAACGTCGTGGTGCGCAGCCTGGACGACGGCTCCACCGCGGTCGAGGCGTTCGACCCGCAGGTGATGATGTCGATGGCCGACGGTTCCGGCGGGGAGCTCAGCGCCGTGGCCGAGGACGCCCGGAAGCGGTTGACCCAGGCCCTCGAGGCCCTGGAAGACGGAGGAAGCTGATGGACCTGGACCCCGAGGAGATCAAGGCGATCATCCTGCGTCTCAAGCGCGCCCACGGACACCTCGGCAGCGTGATCAGGATGATGGAGGCCGGCTCGGACTGCGAGTCGGTGCTCACCCAGCTGGCCGCGGTGAACAAGGCGCTGAGCCGCGGCGGGTACGCCATCGTCGCGACCGGGCTGCAGCACTGCCTGGAGGCCGGCGACGGTGTCGACAGCGTCGACGTCAAGAAGATGGAGAAGCTCTTCCTCGCGCTGGCGTGACGGCGGCGTCAGGCAGCCAGGATCAGGCGCAGCCGGTCTTCGACCGTCCAGGCGACGTCCATCCGATGCGGTCGACTCCCGGGCAGGGGTGGCGCCGTGGATCGGTACGTGTGCCCGGTGGGCGTGGAGGTGACCACCTGATGCCGTGGCCCTCCCGCCACCGGCCGCGCCTCCCACCCCGGCGCCTGCTTGGCGTGGTTGCACTGGGCACAGAGCCCCTGCCCGTTGGCCGCGCTGGTCTCGCCTCCGTCGACGGCCGGCACCACGTGGTCCTGATGCCGGATGGGCGCCCCGCACCAGGGGGTGCGGCAGATTCCCGCGTCGCGGATCGCGATCAGGTGCTCGAGCCCCGCGGGGAATGAGCGCTGGCGTGAGTCCATCGCCACCAGCTCCCCGGTGACCGGGTCGGCGAAGACACGGCGCAGCCACGACGCCGCGGGCTCCCCCGCTGTCGCTGCCGCCGTACGGATCAGGTCGCGTGCCCAGCCCGCCGGCACTGGCCCGTAGCCGATCAGCTCGGGGGCGGCGTGCGGGTCCGCGCCCTGACTGAGGAGCGCGTCCGCCGGGATCACCAGGTCCACGGCGACCGGCGTCGCGTCGGCGGAGCTCTGCCCCGTCACCCGCTCGACCAGGGTGTCGGCCATCACCTGTGACCGGCTGCGGTCGTCACCGCCGGCCATGGCGGAGTCGGCGGCGCGCTTGAGGGCGGCGTAGACCGCGACTCCCTGCGCGGCCGGCAGCAGCGCGGAGACCTGGGACATCACGTCCGGGGCGGGACGTACCGAGACGCGACGGTCCTCTGCCGCCTTGCCGGCCCGGCGCACGGCGGCGGCCGGGTCCAGCCGGTAGGCCAGTCGACGCACGCGCGCCTCCAGCTTCTTGTCCCCCAGCCCGTCGAGCCCTGCGAGGTCGGCGCACACCACGCGGTCGACGTTCGCGCGGTCCTCGGCGGTCAGCACAGCGGTCTCGCGGGCCACGATGGTGGCGCGCCACTCGGTCAGCACCCCCGCGCGCAGTGCGGCGTAGGTGTGCGGCAGCTCCGAGAGCAGCGTCCGGGCCAGCCCGACGTGCCGACTGCCACGGTGCGGCGAGTCCCGCCGGGCCATGCCGACCTGGGCGCCGATCCCCCGCGACTGCCGGTCTGCCCGGACGCCTGCTGTCGCCTGCTCGGCTCGCTGGGAGGCGTCGAAGGCCACCGTGACCTCGGCCTGCACGGCCCGCACCGTCCCGGTCAGCTCTTCCAACGTGCGCAGGAGGTCGATCCGGTCGGCGTCAGACAGCGCGGCCACGTCCGTCGCTCCGCCGTCTGTCAGCGACCCATCGGCCAGGCGCTCGCGGAAGTCCTGGACCACGGCAACCAGCCGGCAGGTGCCGGCTTTCGGGGCGGTGGTGCCACGTTCGTCCATGGACGACATGTTATCGAACAGATGTTCGTCTGTCCAGCGATGGGTGGCGGGGTCCTCGCCACCCCGGAGGTTGAGGAGCGAGCACCACCCCGGAGGTTGAGGAGCGAGCGCCACCCCGGAGGTTGAGACAGGCGAGCGCCTTCCTCACCACCGGGCGGGAGCGCCCTCCTCGACAGAGCGAGCGCCAGCGAGCGTCTTGAACCCCCACCGCGCGGAGCGCCTTCCTCAACCACCGTGGGAGTCGACCGCCACGGAGGTTGAGGAGCGAGCGCCAGCGAGCGTCTCGAAACCTCCCACCGCGGTGGTTTCGAGACAGGCGCTAGCGCGCCTTCCTCAACCACCGTGGGCGCGGAGCGCCCTCCTCAACCACCGTGGGAGTCACCGCCACGGGGGTTGAGGTGCGAGCGCCAGCGAGCGTCTCGAAACCCCCCAACGCGGTGGTTTCGAGACAGGCGCTAGCGCGCCTTCCTCAACCACCGGGGGCGCGGAGCGCCTCGAAATCCTCAACCACCGTGGGCGCGGAGCGCCTTCCTCAACCACCGTGGGCGCGGAGCGCCCTTCTCAACCACCGAAGGAGTCGGGCGGGGTGGCGTACGACGTGGTGGTGCCGTCCTGCCAGCACACCAGGCTGGTCCGGCCGGGTCGGTCGCGCAGCCAGTGGGCCGCCTCCGGGCCCAGCGCGTACGCCGCGGTGGCGTCGACGTCAGCCATGGTGAGGGTCTGCGCCACCACCGTCACCGAAGCGACCGCTTGCGGGACCGCCCCGGTCCGGGCGTCGCGGACGTGGTCCCCTCGGTGAGCCGCGCCGGAGGTCGCGACGGCGCCGTTACTGACCTCGAGGACGGCGATCAGTCGGTCCGGCGCGAGGGGGTCCTCGACCCCGACCCGCCAGGCGGGGCTGTCCGGGTCGAGGGTGCGGCAGCGAAGGTCGCCGCCCGCGGACAGGTTGACGTCGGTCTCCGGGAGCCACCACAGCGCCTTGGCCGCGCGATCGACCGCCCAGCCCTTGACCACCCCGCTGGGGTCGAAGGCCACTCCGCCGCCGGGGGCAGGCTGCCACACCGAGAAGGCACCGCCGGTCTCCGCCTCGGCGACCGCGCCCCGGGCGAGCACCTCAGCGAGCTCCGGCGGACAGTCGTCGAGGTCCACCTCGCCGCGGCCGTACCGACAGACCCAGGAGTCCGAGCGGTAGGTGCTGAAGACCCGGTCCACGTCCCGCAGCGCGGCCAAGGCCTCCTGCCAGGCGTCCTCACCCCGCCTGTCCCCCGCGTGCCGACCTCGCAGCGCGAGACTGATCGGCATCCCCATCACGTGCTCGACCCGGCGGACGACCGGCCGAGGGTCGACGATCGGCCGGGACAGGGCCCGGGTGGTCACAGCCCCGCCCGGTCCAACGCGCTCTGCAGCGACTCGCGGTAGCCGGTGCTGGTGACGGTGGCGCCGCTGACCATGTCCACCTGGGCGCTCTGGGCGGCCAAGGTGTCCCGCACCAGGATCGGCAGCGCGTACCCGTTGATCTGCTCGTCCCTGGAGCTGCCACGGGGATAGCGCGGCACCGAGACCCCGACGACGGCTCCACGGTCGACGGTGATCTCGACCTGCACCGGCCCGTACCGGGTGGCGACGGCCTCCCCGGTGGTCACGGTGGCCGTGGCGGTCGCGGTGCCCGACCCGGCCACGGCGCCGGCGTGCACTGCGGGGACCCCGGCGCCGGCCGCGGTGAGGACCCCCTGGGTGGAGGTGTGGTAGCCGAACAGCAGCAGCAGCGAGGCCACGGTGCTGAGTGCCCACAGGGCGATGCGTCTCATCGGGTCACCAGCTGAAGGTCTCGAGGTGGAGGTGCTGCGGAGGGAGTCCGGCGGCGGCCAGCGTGCGGCGCACCTGCTCGGTCCAGGCGTCCGGTCCACAGAGATAGACGTCGCGGGAGGCGATGTCGGGGACGAGCCACAGCAGCGTCGCGAGGTCGTCGTACGGCGGCGCGTCGGCGCCCAGCCAGGACTCGGGGTGCCGCCGCGGCCCGGTCAGGTCCACGACCTGGAGCCCCCGCTGCCGACCGAGCTCGGCGAGCTCGGCGCCGAAGAGCGGCGTCCCGCTGTGCCGGTGCAGCAGCACGGCGTCCGCGGGGCCGTAGTGCAGGCCCTCGGCCAGCGCCCGGAGCGGGGTGATCCCCACGCCGGCGCCGATGAGGGCCACCCGCGGGCGGGTCCGGGCTCGGGGGCTGAGCCGACCGAACGGGCCCTCGACCAGGGCCCGGGTGCCGGGGCGGAGCCCGGCCAGGTCCTGGCTGCCGTCGCCGAGCGCCTTGACGGTGATCCGCAGGCCGCGGCCGTCCGGGGCCGCGGAGAGCGAGTACGGGTTGGCGCGGGTCCAGCCCGACCGCCCCAGGAACCGCCAGCTGAGGAACTGGCCCGCCTCGGCGCCCAGCCGGTCGAGCCGGTGCCCGGTCAGGTGCACCGACACCACCCCGGGGGCCTCCGTGACGACAGCGGCCACCTGCAGCCGGTGCCGCGCCGAGCGCCACAGCGGTACGGCGACACGCCACACCAGCACGGCGCCGGCCGCCGCGCCCCACAGCGACCACCAGAAGACCGTGGTGGTCCTCGACGCGGTGAAGCTCTGCCCCGTCCACAGCTGGTGCGGCAGGGCGAGGCCCACCCCGAGGTAGGCGTAGAGGTGGAGCAGGTGCCACGACTCGTAGCGCAGTCGGCTGCGCGCGGCCTTGATGCTGGTGACCACCACCATCACCAGGCAGAGGGTCCCCGCGGCCGCGAGCAGCATGCCCGGGTAGTCGACGGTCAGCTGCCAGGCGGTGGCCGGGGTGGCGAGCAGGTCGCCGGCGGCGTACCCCCAGGAGATCAGCGCGACGTGCGCCAGCATCAGAGTGAACGAGGTGAAGCCGACCACCCGGTGGGTCCGGGCCAGCCGGTCCTGCCCGAAGGCGTGCTCGAGCACCGGGACGCGTGCCATCAGGAGCACCTGGACCAGCAGCAGCAGCGAGGCCAGCAGGCCGGTGAGACGCCCGATGGACGTGAGCCCGGAGCCCCAGCCCGCGAGGTCCCCGACGCCACCGGCGGAGGCCCACCAGAAGGTGACGAGCGAGGCGCCGAGCCACAGCAGTGCCACCGCCACGGACCGGACCCCGGCGTCGAGCACCGCTCTCGTCGAGCTCGGCGCCGCGGGACGGGTCGGAAGCAAGGCGGTCACAGGAGGCTCCTGGTGCGTGGTCGGAGCCTCACTCTCCGGCCGACAGGTAGGCGCTACACGTGAGCCGCCTGTGGATCGACTGTGAACTGCTGTCAGGCGCGGCCGTCGGCCAGCTCGTCGTCGGCGTACTCCGACTTCTCGGCGCTGGGCCCGGCGATCCGGTGCGCGGCCAGGGCGATGACGACGCCGACGCCCATCGTCACCGCGAACCCGAGCAGCACCGACCCGACCAACGCAACCGTGACGTAGCCGGCGGCGGCCGAGATCATCGCGATGATCACGTACGGCAGCTGGGTGACGACGTGCGTGATCACGTTGCAGCCCGCTCCGGTGGAGCTGAGGATCGTGGTGTCGGAGATCGGCGACGCGTGGTCGCCGGCGACCGCCCCGGCGAGCACCGCCCCCAGCGCGGGCAGCAGCAGCTCGGGAGCATCCACCGAGTTGATGATGCCGCCGGCGATCGGCAGCAGGAGTCCGAACGAGCCCCACGAGGTGCCCGTGGCGAAGGCCATCGCGGCGGCCAGCACGAAGACGGTCGGCACCAGCCAGGACGGCGAGATCGACGAACCCTCGACGAGGTCACCGAGGAAGTCGCCGGTGCCGAGCGCGCCGATCAGCGAGCCGAGCATCCAGGCCAGCAGCAGGATGCTGACCGCGGGCCACATCGACTTCACGCCCTCGACCCACCCGCGACCGAACGTGTCCGCGCCGAACTTCGGGTTCTCCGAGGTGTCCCGGGCGTAGTAGTAGATCGAGGCCAGCAGACCGAGCACGGCGCCGATGATCAGCGCGAACGTCACGTCGGTCTCGGCGAGGATGTCGATGACCGACCACGACCCGCTGTTGCGGACGCCGGTCCACACGATGCCGCCGAGGACACCGACCACCAGCAGCCCGAAGGGCACCACCAGGGCCAGCTTGGCTCCGGGGCGGTGCACCGGCAGGTCCTCGGAGAGCTGACCGGGGATCTCGTCGTCGTGGTCGTAGGTCTTGCCCTCGACCAGCGCCCGCCGCTCCTCCGCCCGCATCGGTCCGAGGTCGATGCCGAAGGTGACGACGAGGAGGACCATCAGCAGCGCGGCATGCGCGTAGTAGTTGGCGCCGGCCGCCTGGAGGAACGCTCCGACGTCACTGGCCTCCAGCGACGAGTCGGCGACCTGCACCCCGATCAGGCCCAGGATGAACGCGCCCCAGCTGGAGAACGGCGCCAGCACGGCCACCGGCGCGGAGGTCGAGTCGACCAGGTAGGTCAGCTTGGCGCGGGAGACGTTGTACCGGTCGGTGACCGGTCGGGACACCTGGCCGACGGTCAGGGCGTTGAAGTAGTCGTCGATGAAGATGACCACGCCCAGCACCGCCGGCAGCACCGTCGCCCCGCGCCGACTGCGGATGCGCTCGTGCGCCCAGTCGGCGAACGCCCGGGTGCCCCCCGACATCAGGATGAACGCCGCGATCACGCCGAGGGCGAGCGTGAACAGCAGGATGTAGACGTACGTGGTGTTGAGCCCGCCGTCGACCCAGAAGATCTCCTTGAAGGCCGTCGCCACCAGCTTGACGGTGCCCCAAGGGGACGCGTCGGCGATGAGGAAGGCCGCGGTCAGGACGCCCAGCCCGAGGCTCAGCAGCACCTTGCGGGTGCTGATCACCAGGCCGATCGCCAGCAGCGGCGGGAGCAGCGTGAGGATGGGGTAGGACTCGACCATCGGTGGGGTCTCCTTCGCAGGCGATTGCTCCACCGTACGACGAACGGCGGCCGGAGGTCCCGCCGCCTCGGGCCCGCGTGTCCTCCCGACCCGACCTCAGACCAGCTCGGGGATCCTCAGATGGTGGATGACCAGCTCGAACTCGGCGTGCTCCAGGATCTGCGCCCCCAGGGTCTCCTCGGCCTGCGCCCGCATCCCGGTGGCAGCCTCTCGAGTCGCCTCGAGCTCGGCCCGCGAGTCGAAGCTGACCGTCACGCAGCCGCGTCCACCGTCCCGGTCCAGGAGCAGGCTGGCGCTGCAGAACCCGGGCAGCTGCTCGACCCGGGGCAGCATCTGGTCGCGCCATCCCTCGGCGGTCCTGTCGAGGTCGCGACTGCGTGCCCACGTGATCCGGCAGCACGAGCCCTCGTGGGCGGTGTGGTCGCGATGCATCAGCGCCACCTCCCACTCGTCCACCTGCGGCTGACCACCCAGGATCTCGCCGCCACGCGCCCGCAGGTCGACGAGCTGCTCGTCGCTGGCCTGCATGGCGCCCAGGTCGTGCCACGAGCTGGTCACGATCGCGCGACCGTGCTCGCGGTCCACCACCAGCGACAGCCCGACACACCCCTGCATCGCGGTGACCGCCGGCATGACCTCGTCGGTGATGAAGGCGATCGCGGTGTCCAAGGCTGCTGGATCACCGGTGATCGTCGTCGATCGAGCATGCATGAGGTATCCCTCCCCTCGCCGGCGGCGCCCTCCCGGCGCGGCCACATACCCCACGATCCACTCCCCCGCCCCGGCCGACAAGAGCCCGGATGGGGGGTCTGAGGGGGTCAGTCCGGGTGCGTCTCCGACAGCGCCTGGTCGAGGATCGCCAGCCCCTCGCGGACCTCCTCGTGACCGGTGGTCAAGGGCGGCACCACGTGGATCCGGTTGAAGTTCGCGAACAGCAGCAGACCGAGGCGAGTGGCCGCGGAGAGGATCGAGGCCATGGCCGGGCTGCTGCCGCCGTACGGCGCCAACGGCTCGCGGGTGGCGCGGTCCCGCACCAGCTCGACCGCCCAGAACGCACCGGTGCCGCGGACCTCGCCGATACGGTCGTGCCGGGTGGCGAGCTCGCGCAGCCCGGGCCCGATCGTCTCCTCGCCGAGCCTCGCCGCGTGCTCGACGACGTGGTCGTCCTGCATCGTCTCGATGGTGGCCACCGCGGCGGCGCACGCCAGCGGGTGGCCGGAGTAGGTGAGCCCACCCGGGTAGGGACGGTCGGCGAAGGTGGCGTGGATGGCGTCGCTGATCGCGACCCCGCCGAGAGGTACGTAGCCGGAGTTCACGCCCTTGGCGAAGGTGAGCAGGTCGGGCACGACGTCGCCGTGCTCGATCGCGAACCACCGGCCGGACCGACCGAAGCCGGCCATCACCTCGTCGGCGATGAGCACGATGCCGTGCCGGTCGCAGAGCTCACGCACGCCGCCCAGGTAGCCCGGCGGCGGGACCATGATCCCGGCCGTGCCCGGGATGGGCTCCAGGATCACCGCGGCGATCGTGTCCGGCCCCTCGAGGGCGATCACCTGCTCCAGGTGCGCCAGTGCTCGCTGGCACTCCTCGGCCTCCGTGGTCGCCGAGAACGCGCTGCGGTACAGGTACGGGCCGAAGAAGTGCACCACCCCCGCGGACCCCTGATCGCTGGGCCAGCGGCGGGGGTCGCCGGTGAGGTTGACGGCGAGGTGGGTGCCGCCGTGGTACGAGCGGTACCGGGAGAGCACCTTGTGCCGGCCGGTGTGCAGCCGGGCCATCCGGATCGCGTGCTCGTTGGCGTCGGCTCCGCCGGTGGTGAAGAAGACCCGGTCCAGGTCGCCCGGGGTGTGCGAGGCGATCAGCCGGGCGGCCTCGGAGCGGGCGGCGTTGACGTGCGCCGGTGCGACCGTGCAGAGCGTCGCGGCCTGCTCCTGGATCGCCCGGACGATCCGGGGATGCTGGTGGCCGAGGTTGGTGAAGACCAGCTGGGAGCTGAAGTCGAGCAGCCGGTGGCCCTCGCCGTCCCAGACGTAGGAGCCCTCTGCCCTGGTCACCACCATCGGGTTCCGACCGGCCTGGGCGGACCAGGAGTGGAAGACGTGCCGCTGGTCGAGCTCGTAGGCCCGGTCGGCGTCGGTGCGGGCCTCGCCGGGCTCAGTCATGCTGCGGGAACCCCAGCTCGAGCCCCCCGGCGGGCCTGGCGGCGGGGTCGATCCAGCGGGAGGTGACGACCTTGCCGCGGGTGAAGAAGTGCACGCCCTCGGCGCCGTGCGCGTGGGTGTCGCCGTACAGCGACCGCTTCCAGCCGCCGAAGGAGTAGTGCGAGGCCGGGACCGGGATCGGCACGTTGATGCCGATCATGCCCACCTCGACGTCGTTCTCGAACCGCCGCGCGGCGCCACCGTCGTTGGTGAAGATCGCGGTGCCGTTGCCGTACTCGTTGGCGTTGACCAGCGCGAGCGCCTCGTCGTACGACGCGACCCGGACCACGCCGAGGACGGGGCCGAAGATCTCCTCGCGGTAGATCTCCATCTCGGCGGTGACGTGGTCGAACAGCGTCGGACCGAGCCAGAACCCGCCCGGCTCGCCCGCCGCCCGGACGTCGCGCCCGTCGACGACGACCGTCGCGCCGCCTGACTCGCCGGAGGCCACCAGCCCGGCGACCCGGTCCCGGTGCGCCCGGGTGACCAGGGGGCCCATGTCGGTGTCGCCGGTGCCGATCCGCAGGGTGCGGGTGCGCTCCGCGATCCGGGCGACCAGGTCGTCACCGACCGGGTCGACCGCGACCACCACGCTGATCGCCATGCACCGCTCGCCGGCGCTGCCGAAGCCGGCGTTGACGGCGGCGTCCGCGGCCAGGTCGAGGTCGGCGTCGGGGAGCACCACCAGGTGGTTCTTGGCCCCGCCCAGCGCCTGGACCCGCTTGCCGTGCCGGCTCGCCTGCTCGTAGACGTACTGGGCGACCGGGGTGGAGCCGACGAAGCTGATCGCCGCGACGTCGGGCGAGTGCAGCAGCGCGTCGACGGCGTCCTTGTCCCCCTGGAGGACGTTGAAGACACCGTCGGGCAGGCCAGCCTGCCGCCACAGCTCGGCCAACCAGAGGGCGGCGGACGGGTCCTTCTCGCTGGGCTTGAGCACGACGGTGTTGCCGGTGGCGATGGCGAGCGGGAAGAACCACATCGGGACCATCGCCGGGAAGTTGAACGGGCTGATGATGCCGACCACCCCGAGCGGGTCGCGCCGCGAGTGCACGTCGACCCCGGCGGAGACGCCCGGCGAGTGCCCGCCGTGCAGCAGGTGACCGATGCCGCAGGCGAACTCGACGACCTCCTGACCGCGAGCGATCTCGCCGAGGGCGTCGGCGTGAACCTTGCCGTGCTCGGCGGTGATGAGCGACGGCCAGCTCCTCCTTGCGGCTGTTGAGCAGCTCGCGGAACGCGAAGAGGACCTGGGTACGCCGCGCGAGGGAGGTGGCCGCCCAGGAGGGGGCCGCCCGTGTCGCGCTGCCGATGACGGCCGCGGCGTCGTCGGGACCGGCCAGCGCCACTCGGCCGGTGACGCGTCCGGTGGCGGGGTCGGTCACCTCGGCCCACCGGTCCGATGTGCCGGCGAACCTCGCACCGCCGGCCCAGTGCGTGAGCGAACTCGTCATGACCGCTGCCACGGCACCCATCACACCACGCCCAGTCGCTGCGGTCAGCCGGCGAGCGCGTCCCCCGCGAGCCGGGCGCGCAGGTGACCGGCCTCGACCAGCCAGCGGATCGTGTCGGCGAGGGCCTCGCGCAGCGGCCGCGCCACGACCCCGAGATCCCGGGTGGTGGCGCCGGCATCGATCGAGTTCGCGGCCGCGGCGATCCGCGCGCCCTCCATGGCCCCGGGCAGCAGACTTCGAGTCGCTGACGTATCCGGGCCACGTCGCCGCCTGCGCCACCGCGGCGGGGAGGTACACGGCGGGGAGGCGTCGCCCGGTGGCCTGCCGGAGCACCGGGTGCGGGCTGGGGATCGTGGCGCCGGGGACGACGTACCGACCACCCGGCTCGTGGTCGACGGCGGCGGCCAGCACCGCGGCGGTGTCGCGGACGTCGACGTACGGCAGCTGACCACGGGGAAAGACCGGCAGCCTGCCCTGGAGGATCTGCTGCACCAGCTCGTTGGTCTCGCCGAGGTAGGGGTCGTGCGGCCCCACGATGCTCCCGGGGTTCACGATCGTGACCGGCGCGCCGGCGTCCTGCAGCTCGCGGGCGAGCCGCTCGGAGGCGACCTTGCTCTCGCTGTACGGACCGAGGCCGGGCCCCAGCGGGCTGCGCTCGTCGAGGACCACCCCTCCGGGCCGGGTGAGGGCGACCGTCGAGGAGACGTGCACGAGCGTGCGGCACCCGGCGTCGCGGCCTGCCTGGAGCACCGCACGCGTGCCGGCGGTGTTGTCGCGGAGCATCAGGTCACGGTCGCGCCGCCGGAAGGAGTACGTCGCGGCAGCGTGCACCACGGCGTCGCACCCCTCCACGGCGACCCGGACCGCGGAGGCGTCGGTCATGTCGCCGCGAGCGACCTCGATCCGCTCGTCGTCGGTCGACAGCCCGAGCGGCCTCAGCCCGTCGTCGAGGCGGGCCGGCGTGCGAACGAAGGCGCGCACCCGATGGCCGGCCTCGAGCAGGTGGTGGACGGTGTGCACCCCGAGGAACCCGGAGGCGCCGGTCAGCAGGACGGTGGTCATGCCGCCCCACTGTGGCAGACCCGCGGAGGTGGGTCAGCCCCGACGGACCGGGAATCGCCCGGACCCCGTCCGGCTCGGAGAGCACCACCACGTCCTGCGCGGTGCTGGCTGCCAGCGCCGCGATCACCTCGTCCACCGACCAGGGGGTGATCCCGTCGTCGGTCCTCGCCCAGGCCTGGACCCGGGCCCGGGTACGGCGGGCGACGGCGTCGGCGATCTCGGGATCGGCCGGGCCGACCAGCAGCACGAACCTCGGCATCGTCGCCACGGAATCGGGCGGCCCTGACGGCCCTCGGCCTGACGGCTCTGCCGGCTCGGACGGCAGGTGCTGACGGTCGCCCAGGAAGATGGCCGCGTGGTAGCCCGCGACCGCGGTGGTGGTGAGCAGCACCCCCAGCGCGAACCGCACCCGGCGAAGCGTCTCGAGTCCCAGGGTGCCCTCGACGGCGTCCTGGAACAGCAGGTAGACACCGGCGAGGAGCGCGATCACGGCCGCGACGGCGCCGACACCGAACAGCACCACCAGGTAGAGGCGCCGCACCAGGGACGCGACCTCCACGACCGGCTGCCGGGCGACGGCGCGACGGGTCATCCGCCAGTGCCACCACCACACCGCGCCACCGACGGCCAGCGCGGTGAGGGCGGCCAGCAGGGTGTTGAGCGGAGCGTCCGCTGCGAGCACGTCGCCTGTCGCGGCCTCGACCAGGGCCGCCACCACGAGGACCAGACCGACCGCCGCGGGCGCCAGGCCGATCGCGGCGACCAGGTACTCGTAGACACGTCGCACCTCGGTGCGACCGCTGATGTCCTGCTCGCCGAGCACCGCGCGGTGGTACCACCAGACCAGCACCCCGACCACCGACCCCGGCGATCAGCCGTCGGGGCGCCGTCGAAGTGCTCCGCGGCACTCGCGCTGCCGGCGTCTCCGAGCGTCCAGACCAGCACCGAGTAGATCAACCCGCTCCCGGAGACGACAGCCGTCACCAGTCCGCCACCGACGCCTGCCAGCAGGACGTAGCTGAACCACCAGGTGTCGCGCTCGCGCGCCGCTGCCCGCGACCAGTACAGGAGCCAGATCGGGGCACCGACCACCAGGACGACCAGTCCGCGCAGCATCGGGTTGTCCCCGCTGGCGATGACGGCGCTGCCCTCCAGCCCCATCAGGGGACGCAGCGCCCCGAGCAGCAGGCCGCCGAGACCGATCGCCGCCGTCACCAGTCCGATCAACGAGCCCGCCAGCTGGTGCAGCTGGGTGTACGGGCGAGGGGTGACCCGGGCGTCGAGCCACCAGTGGACGGCCCACGCCGATCCCCAGACCAGCGCCTGGGCGAGCGAGACCCCGCGCCACTCCTCGAGCCCGACGGCCCAGCCGAGCACCTGCCGGAGGGCGGCAGCGGCCACCAGCAGCGAGGTGAGCGCGGCGATGCCGGCGTACCAGGCCCAGACCGGCGAACGGGCCTCCGCGGGGTCCGCGGCCATCTGGCGTCGCGACCAGACCGCGACCCCCGCGAGCAGGGGTCCGCCGACGACGAGGAACGACAGGTCGCGGGCCAGCGAGGCCTCGTCGCCGACCACGAGGAGGTCGCGCTCCAGCAGTCGACCGAGCAGCCCGGAGAGACCGTTCGCCACCACCACGAGCAGGCCGTACAGGACGGCGTACTGGAAGAGCCGGCGCACCCCGTGCGGATCGCCGATGGCCGCGCCCGGCTTCGCGTGGGACCGACGGATCAGGTAGACCACGAGGCCGATCAGGACCAGGGGAACCAGGAGGCTGATCATCGGGTGCCCCGCATCCCGCACTCGAACATCGGCCAGGGGACGCCGGTGAGCCGCCAGTCGCCGGCTCCGCCGACGAGTCGGAAGGTGTGTCGCTCGAACCGTTCCGGTCCCGCGAACAGGTCCCCGGTCGAGGACAGGGCGACGCCCACCACGACCTCCGCCTCGTCGCCGTCGATCCGGGTCTCCCGCAGGACGACCCGGCTGTCCTCGTACCCGTAGGACTGCTCGTCGAGATCGACGGCGTCGCAGGAGCTGTCGTCGGCGAGGAGGGCCGCCGCCGCACGGTGGTCACCGTCGATGACCGCAGCGACGTAGGCCTGGACCGCGCCCTGCGGCGTGTCACGGTCGTACGCCGGGGCGTCGCGGGTGGTGGCCAGCACTGCCGCCGCGCCGGCGAGGAGCACCACTGCGCCGACGACGGCGGCGAGCACCCGGGTCGGTCCCGCGCTCACCCCGGCACCGGCTCGGTCTTCGATCGTCGCCTCATCCGGCACCTCCCAGGGTGGTCCAAGGTTCCGCTCCATCGTCGATCGCAGGCGTGCTGGCCGTCAGGGTCGAAGGACACCGGCCGAGCGGGACCTTCGCGGCCTGCCGAGAGGATCGACGCGCCCACCGACGTACCGTCGACTCCCAGGGCCCAGCGGGCCGTCTGGCGCAGTGGGCAGGAGGACGCGGTGGCTCCGAGCGACGACCCGATCGTCCGGGACGCGCGGCGTGACGACGTGCCGGCGATCTGTGGGTTCGGCGAGGCGCACATCCCGGCGCACTACGCGCCGCTGATCGGCGTGGCCGCGGCCGAGGAACAGGTCCGGCGGTGGTGGAGCACCGCCGAGGTCACCGCAGCCGTGGCCGGGGGTCTGGTGATCGTCGCCGAGTCGGACCGGGGGCTGCTCGGAGTCGGGCAGCGGGGTCATCGAGGGGACGACCACGTCGTCTACAAGCTGTACGTCCACCCGGAGCATCGCGGCCACGGGTTGGGCCTGCGGTTGCTCGACGCCCTCATCGGACGGCTGCCCGCTGATGCCGATCGCGTGCTCATCGAGCACTTCGCGGCCAACGAGCGCGCCGGTGCGTTCTACGAGCGCGAGGGATTCGCCGTCGAGCGGGTCGATGCGGGGCCCACCGACCACCCCGCCCTGCGTGTCGTGTGGCGCGTTCGCCGCCTGCGCACCGCGCCACCGGCGTAGTCCCACGACCCGGCGGGGCGAGCGTGACGGTCGGCCAGCACCGCGGCATCGGACGTCGTCTTGGCGCATCTTTGCGTGCGCACCCTTGCTTCCTGGCGTGATCGCCGCTACTTTATTTACACAAGTCGTTGAGGAATCTGTTCAGATTTCTTCGGATTGACAGAGATTCGGTCGGTCTGGCGGCGACGCAACTCCAGTGACCGAGCGTGACCTCCAACGAAAGGAACGATCATGAAACGCCGCATCACCGCAGCAGGAGCAGCCACCGCACTTGCCTTCCTGGCCGTACCCGTCGCCCCCGCAGTGGCGGCCGACGACGCCACCGTCTCCGTCCTCCACGCCGTCCCCGGACTCACCGTCGACGTCTATGCCAACGGCGAGGAGCTCATCCCGAACTTCGAACCCGGCACCCTCACCGATCCTCTGAGCCTGCCCGCCGGCACCTACGACCTCGCGGTCTACGCCGACGGCGACACCCCGGACAGCGCCGACCCGGCCATCGAGGCCAACGGCGTCGAGGTCCCGGCCGGCGTCAACGCCACCGTCGTGGCCAACCTCGACGCCGACGGCAACCCGGCGCTCAACGTGTTCGTCAACGACACCTCGGCGGTGGGCGCCGGCAACGCCCGGCTGACCGTCCGGCACACGGCCGCCGCCCCCGCGGTCGACATCCGGGCCGATGGCGGCGTCCTGGTCGAGGGCCTGACCAACCCGAACGAAGCCGTCGCCAGCGTTCCCGCAGGCAGCTACAGCGCCGACGTGGTCCTCGCCGGCACCGACACCGTGGCGATCGGGCCTGCCGACGTGAGCCTCGGCGAAGGCACCAACACCATCGTCTACGCCTGGGGCAGCGCTGCCGACAACAACCTGGCGCTCGCCGTGCAGACCATCGACGGCCTGCACTCCTCCCCCGGAGGGGTCCCCGGAGGCGAGGCCGGTCTGGCCGCCGAGTCCGGTGCGGTGCCGCTGTGGGCGTTGAGCCTGGGTGCATTCTCCGTGCTCGCGTTCCTGCTCGCCAGCCGACAGCTGCTGGTCTCCGGCGTTCGACGCTGAACAGGCCGAGCAGCAGAGAAGATCGACCGGGCGGGAGGTGAGGTCATGAAGAAGAGAACAGTGAGCATGCTGGTGATGGCACTGGCAGCCGAAGGGCTTCTCGTGAGCCTCGCCGCCGCCCGGTCCGGGCTGGCCACCGGTCCGGAGGACCAGGTGGCGCAGCCCGGGCCGGTGAGCTCGGCGCCGCGGATGGTTTCGACCCGGCCCACGACCCCGGCCGTCGAACCAGATGTCGGGCGACAGGACGGAACGGTGAGAAGGAGTCCACCGAAGGTGGGGCGTTCCGATGCCACGGCCCTGGCCCGAGCCACCCGGCAGCAGTCGGCACCACCACCGACCCGGGTGCGCCTGGACTCCGTAGGGATCGACGCGCCGGTCAGGCCGGTAGGGGTCCAGTCCGACGGGCAGATGCAGCTGCCCGACGACCCGAAGGTGCTGGGGTGGTACCGCTTCGGCGAGGCACCCGCCTCAGGCCGAGGAGCCACCGTGCTGGCCGGACACCTCGACTCGCTGCGCTACGGCATCGGCCCCCTGGTCCGGCTGCGTGATCTCTCCCTCGGCGACACCTTCTCGGTCACCCTCGGTGACGGCATCACCGAGGAGTACGTCGTCCAGCAGGTCAGGCGGTTCGATCGTCAGGGCCTGCCCGACCAGCTGTTCGCCCGCACAGGACGCGAACGGCTTCACCTGATCACGTGCGGCGGTGCCTACGACCGCGACAACGGTGGGTACCAGCAGAACCTGGTGGTCACGGCCTTCCCTGTGCGCTGAGCTGTTTGCTGGCCAGCAGGTTCACCCCCTGGGCCGCATCCTCTTCCCGCCGCTCGGTCTCCTCGTCACATCTGCTCAGTTGATCGTGAGGAGCGCCGCCGTCCCGGCCCCATAGCCCGCGGATGCTGGGTTCGTGACGATGACGATCTGGTTGGACTGCAGCTTCGCCGAGGCGCTCGTCACCATGTCTGCGGTGATCGTGGTGGGGCTGGTGACGATGACACCGTCGAACGTCACGCCACTCGGCCCGGTGACCTTGGCACCTGGAGCGTAGTTGCTGCCGGTGATCGTCACGCTGGTGGTCGTGCTCCGGTGAGCCGAGGATGGCGTCATCGATGTGACGGTGGGCCCAGCCACGACGGTGAAGCACCCAACACAGCTACCGATCCCGCCGTCCGGGTTGGTCACCGTGACGTTGTAGGCGCCGGTGGCCTTGGTGGACGCGACCGTCAACAACACTTCAATGGTGTGCGAGTCGATGTAACTGGTGGAGTACACCGTTCCTGCGGTGATCTTCACTTTCGCGCCGGGCTGGAAGTTGTTTCCGGTGATCGTGACTTCCCGCAGCTTCGCGCCTTGTCCGAGCGACGGGCTCGCTGTGGCGGCCAACCCCTTGGGACTGATGCTCAAGCAGGCCGCGCAGGATCCGGAACCGGAGCTGCTTGTCACCGTCACGCCCATGTTGCCGGTCGCAGTTCCGGCCCCGACGTTGACCCTCACCGTGATGGTGTTCGAGTCCACGACCGTGGTCGAACCGGCGATCAGAGTGATCCCAGAACGGGCGAAGCTCACCGTGGAACTCGGCGTGAACTGAGCTCCGGTGACGGTCAGCGTGCGGTTCGATGCGCCCTGACCCACCATGGACGGGCTGACTGCCGTCACCGTCGGGTTCGTCGGGGCAGTGTCGTCGTTGGTGATGGTGACGACACCGTCAGCGGTGGTGATCGAGGTGTGGACCGGGTTGCTGATCCGCAGCAGGAGCGTCTCGTCCGGCTCGTAGAACGTGTCGCCGTTGATCGTGACATCGACACTCTTGGTGGTCTCACCCGCGGCGAAGGTCAGGGTGCCGCTAGTGGAGAGGTAGTCGGTGCCGGCAGAGGCGGTCTGATCGACGGTGGTGTAGTCGACACTCACGGATCGCGTGCTCGCGGCGCTCAGGGTCACCGGCACCGACACGGTCGAGGTGCCGGTGTTGCCTTCGGCGATCGAGGCGTTGTTCGAGGTGGCGCCGGGATCGGAGCGAACCGTGAGGGTCACCCCGGTTCCGTCGTAGGAGACGTCGTAGTAGGTCCCGTTGGAGAGGTCGGTACCGGCGACGCTCGAGAACGTCCCGCTCCGCGAGCCTGCCTCCAGGATCCGGAACGTCGTTCCCACGGCGGGGAAATACCCGGGACCGCTGGCGAGGACCAGCGTGCCGTTCAGTGTGGCGGCGCCGGAGACGACCATCTTGCCGAAGTCGGTCCCAGGAGTGGCCGAGCCGGTGAGCGGGACCGAGTAGGTCGATCCGGCCCCGGGAGAGAAGCTGCCGGTCACGCTCATCGCGCCGCCGGCGCCCCCCGGCTGGAAGGTTCCGGTGCCGGACAAGGGAGCGAGCACCGTGCCGGCGCCCGTCAGCAGACCACCGTTGATCGCGACCGCTCCGACGGCCGAAGCCCCACCCCGCAGCGCGCCGCCCGAGGCAAGAGTGGTCGACCCCGCGGTCTGGGTGAACGACGTGGGTTGCAGCGTCCCGGCTGTGACGCTCAGGTCCCCACTGTTCGCCAGCGCCCGGTTGATCGTCTGCGACCTCGCCAGGCTCAGCGTTCCGGTGTTGGCAGCGAGCTGTGCCAGTCCGTTACTGCCGCTGGAGTTCTGCACCGTGCCGGTCGCACCCACGCTGATGGACGAGCTGTTGGTCGTGATGTTGGCCGGGAACCGCAGCGTGCCCGCCAGAACCTGCCATGAACCAGGTCCGGTGAGCACACCGGACACCTGGTTGGTCACAGTCGTCATCGTCACGAAGCCCTTGGTGACCTTGAGCTGGCCGTTGTTCGTGAAGCCCGGGCCGATGTTGAACGCGTCCGTCGCGCTGGCCATCGCCACGACCATCGAGCCGCCCGCGTCGTTCTGGACCTTGTTGGTCCCGTCGGCCACTCCGTCGTAGAAGCCGCGCCCACTACCGGTCTGGCTGATCGTGACGCCCTCGTTCTCGTACGTCGTCCCGGCGTACATGTCGATCACTCCGAGCTGGGCGGTTCCCTGGTTGAGGATCTTGTAGCCGCTGTTGAGAACGCCGTAGTCAAGCAGTGACGTCGAGCCGCTGGGCAGGGTCATGGTGCCGGCTCCGGAAAACGTCCCGGAGAGCATAGTGAGGCTGCTGACACTGAGGCTGCCGGTGACAGGTGCCCCGCTGTTGAGCGTGAGATTCCCCAGGGTGGCCCCGGCCCCCGAAGCCGCGATCGCGGCACCGTTGACGTAGAGGACTCCTGCGCCCGTGACCGTCGACGCGGTGACCGGCAGAGTCCCACCCTGGACGTAGTACGTCGTACCCGCGTCGAGCTGGTAGGTGCCGGTGTCGGTGGCTGTCGGGCTGGAGTAGAGGTCGCCTCCCATGAGATGGATGGCGCCGTTGTTGCGAAGGTCCAGCCCCGAGAACTGGTAGTACAGACCTGCGGGGGAGGTGAAGTTCATCGTTGCGCCCGGGCGGTTGATCACCTGGTTGGCGGCGTTGGAGTCGGCGTTGTACAGGTAGTAGCCGCAGTTCCCGTCAACCGAGAAGGTTCCGTAGTTGTCCAACTTGGCCCCGCCGGCGAGCGTGAAGTAGTTGCTACAGCCGGTGTGAGTCAGCGTTCCGTTGTTGACCAGTTGTCGCCCACCGGTCAGGGCGATCCCGTACGTGGCGAACGTCGCCCCCGAGGCCACGGTGGTGATTCCCGCGCCGGCCAGCGTCCCGACCGAGGGGGTGGCGCTCGTGTTGCCGGTCAGGGTGACGGCCGCCGTTCCGCCGAGAGTGGCGCCTGAGACGACCGTGAGGTTGCGGACGATGGAATCGAAGGCGCCGTTCGCGACACTGCCCAGATTCAGGGTGCCCGCCGCGATGGTGAGGCTGTTGCCCGAGGAGACTCCCATGTCGATGCCTGCGACGGTCCGCGTGCCACTCGGGTAGTTGAGGGCAGGACGGATCGGCCCTGTGGACATGCACACGAATTCCGTGGCCGTGGGCAAGCGTCCCGCCGATGCGCCACCGTCGCTGAGGGACCAGTTGCTCGAGGTCGCCCACGAGTTGTTGGTAGCGCCGGTCCAATAGATGTTGCACGTCCCGGGCACCGCCGAGGCCGTGCTCGCCGTCAGCGTCACTGTCGCCGTGCTCGTCACCACGGCGAGGACGGCGAGGACGGCGACAAGAATCGAAACACGCAACTTCTGCGCGCGCACGAGTAGTTTCATAGACCCTCCCAAGCAAACGCCTCCGCAGAGTGAACGTGGGAACGTCTGTTGCTCCGTCCGTTGAAGACGGTTGAACAGTGCATCAGCGACTAGGGCAGCCAACCAAACGCGGGTCGGGCGCGCCATAGCCGAAAGGGGTCACTCCGGATCTGGGCAATTGAGGTCACTCGAAGCGATTTCGGGGCTCTTCGATGAGGGTGCCCCGGAGGCCACCGAGCAGGGTCGTTCGCGGTGCCCCTGCCCGGGCCGCGACTGGTCTCGGGGGTGATGGTGTCGATGATCTGGGCGTCGGTGAACGCATCGTCGTGCCAGCGGAAGTGGGAGGCCAGGTCGACCGGAGCCTTGGTCACCCTCGACCCGACGGTGAACCCGACCTCGGTCTCGTCGAGCAAGTCCCAGTCGACGTCGACACCGGTTCGGCCCACAGTTGACGGTGGACGACGGCGTCGACCTCCTGCCAGGACAGCCAGAACCTCTCACGGTCGAGCCCGCGACCACCCTGCGGCGACCGACGGCGTCGGGGTGTGCGAAGAGCGCGCCGCGTCGACGCGCTGCATGATGGAGTGAATGGGCGACAGCGGCGTCGACACCCCGTGGTGACGACCCTGTGGGTGGGGCAGCGACACCGGCCGGAGCGTCCAGATGGCTGAGGGCTTCGGGCGCGCGCTGAGAAGGACCATGGCCTGGCTCGTCGATCGCATCGGGTTCCTCGGTGGCTGACGGCTCGCGACGAGGCAGTCCGGGTTCTACTCTGACCAGATGCTCGACCTGAACGGAATCGACATCGAGGACATCGCCACTGCGCTGGCCGATCAGACCGACTACGAGCACCGGTGGCTGATCGATCCGCGCACCGGTGACGTGGTGTTCTGGACCAGCGACACGGGCATCGACGGCGAGAACCCGGTCGATCTCGACGAGCTGGATCTCATCGTCATCGATCCTCTGCCTTCCTACGTGTGGTTCCAGGACATGGCCGACTTCGCGGACGGCATCAGCGACGACGTCGCTGGCCGACACCTGGCCCAGGCTCTGCACGGGAGGGGAGTGTTCAGACGGTTCAAGGACCAGCTGTACGACCGCCACCCCGAGCTGATCTCGTCCTGGCATGCCCTACGCAATGTCCGGGCCCAGCGCCGAGCGGTCGAATGGCTCCTCGACGAGCGACTGATCCACGAGAGCGCCGCCCAGCAGTTCGCGCGCGACCACCCCGATCCCGACCTGCCCTGAGAGCCTGCCACCACCGGTCGCCACCGAGGGCTGCCGCTAGGCTTGCCCCGGGCCGGACCCAGCGACAGTCCGACCCCCCGCCTCCGTAGCTCAGCTGGATAGAGCAGCGGCCTTCTAATCCGCCGGTCGCAGGTTCGAGTCCTGCCGGGGGCGCCCCAGCACCAGATCCGCCTCAGACGGGGCGCAGCTTCTCCGGCAGCACCTTGTGGGTGCCGTCGCACCACGGCATCGACGCCGACCGGCTGCACCGGCAGACCGCGGTCACCGGCCGGGTGGTGCGGTGCGCGACGCCCTCGGCGTCGCGGATCACGTGGTCGCCGCGCAGCAGCATCGGTCCACCGGGGCACAGCACCACGTCGGGGTGGTCGAAGCTGTCGCTCACGCGGCCCACTCCCCCAGCATCCGGGTCGCGAACCGCGACTCCAGGTCCAGCGCGGTGAACGCCCCGAAGAGCACGTCGTCGAGCAGCGCCGGCTCCTGCTCGACCAGCGTCCCGCAGATGGCGCGCACCGCGAGCTGCTCGTGCACCGCGTCGGCCTCGACGTGCTCGGCGTAGTAGTCGACCATCTCCGCGGCCAGACCGAGCCGCTGCAACCCCTGCGTCATCCGGCGTGAGGGCATCGAGCTGGTCGCCTCGAACGCGGCCAGGTGCCCCAGCGCCGCCCCGCGCAGCCGCCGGTGCAGCCCGAAGAGGGACATCGCGTTGTTCTGCTCCAGCACCTCCAGCGGCGCCTCGTCGACGTAGGCGCCGTACTCGGGGCGCAGCCCGCACGCCTCCATGCCCCGCGCGAACAGGTGGTGGTGCAGCCGGTTCGGGTCGCCGTTGCCGTACTCGTCGGCCAGCACCTCGAGCACCGCCGCCTTCACCGCGGTGTCCAACCTCGGCACCACCCAGGCGGTCGGATCGGACTCCTTGAGGTGGTAGACCGAGCGCACCCGCAGCAGGTCCAGCACCTGCTCGGTCGTCGCCTCGCGATGCACGTACGCCGCCAACGACGGACCGTCGTGAGCCGCCACCCAGGCGAAGAAGCCCTCGGAGAAGTCATCGCCCAGCACCGGGGTCTCGTACCGGGACCGCAGCCGCGCCTCGAGGTCGCGCTCCAGCCGGACCCGCAGCGCCAGCACCGACGGGTCCCACTCCAGCGAGTCGTCGACGTCGTCGAAGCCCCGGTAGTGCAGCTCGTGACAGGCCCACAGGGCGATCGCCGCGTCTTCGCGCGACTCGTGCTGCAGGTCAGGGGCGATCGACACGGGGGTCTCGGGGGCGCACCGCAGCGCCTCGAAGAGCGTCTGGCTCAGCAGACCGCGCGGCTTGGGCAGCAACATGGCCGCTCGGTAGCCACTGCGGCGCTCGACCAATCCCACCCGAAGGGTGGGCATGACCAGCCGAGCCAGGGGTACCGCGGCGGTGTGACTGCCTCCACCACCGAGATCGGCTTCGGACACCTGCACATCGCGTACGACGAGCGCGTGCTCGAGCCCCGACCGTGGACCGCCGCCCAGTCGACCTGGGCCGCCGAGCTGCTGCCCGCCGCTCCCGCAGGCGACGTCCTCGAGCTGTGCTCCGGAGCCGGTCACATCGGCCTGCTCGCCGTCGCCGACTCGCACCGCCGACTGGTCTGCGTCGACCTCAACCCGGCCGCCTGCGAGCTGACCGTCCAGAACGCGGCCGTCGCCGGGCTCGACCACCGCGTCGAGGTGCGGAACCTCGCCCTGACGGAGGCCGCCGGAGACGACGAGCGGTTCGCGCTGGTGATCGCCGACCCGCCGTGGGTGCGCTCGGAGGAGACCGCGCGATATCCCGAGGACCCGCTGCTGGCGATCGACGGCGGCCCCGACGGCATGAGCGTGGCCTGGGACTGTGTCCGCGTCGCCCACCGGCACCTGCTCCCCGGCGGCTCGCTGGTCCTCCAGCTCGGCACCCGGGCGCAGGCCGAGGCGGTCGACGCCCGGACCGCCGGCACCGGCCTGACCCTGGTCGAGGTCCGCGAGTACCCCCGCGGGGTGCTGGTCCGTCTCGACCGCTCCGACCCCGCCTGACCCCACCGACCCGCCAGCCCGAGGAGTCCCGATGACGCACCCCCGCGACACCCCCGATGACAACCACGCCGCCACCGTCGCCGAGCTCGTCGACCGGGCCCGGATCAGCATGCTGACCACGATGACCGAGGACGGTCGACACGTGAGCCGGCCGATGGCGCTCCAGGACGTCGAGTTCGACGGGGACCTCTGGTTCTTCACCGACGAGGACTCCGACAAGATCGCGCAGATCCGGACGAACGCACAGGTGAACGTGTCGTTCGCCAACGAGAAGGACAGCGAGTGGGCCTCGCTCTCCGGCACCGCGAGCATCGAGCACGACCGAGCGAAGATGGAGGAGCTCTGGGCCCCGGCGCTGCGGGTCTGGTTCCCCGAAGGCCTGGAGACGCCCGGGATCGCGCTGCTCAAGGTCGCGGTCGACACCGCCGAGTACTGGGACGCCTCGTCCAGCACGATCAAGAAGCTGGCCGGCGGGCTGCGTGCCGCACTGACCGGCAACCCCGACGCGTTCCCGGCGGACAACCAGACGGTCCGGCTGTGAGCACCAACAGCCGCGTCGTCGAGGCCACCCCCGAGCAGGTCTGGTCGATCCTCGCCGACGGCTGGCTCTACCCGCTGTGGGTGGTCGGCGCCTCGCGGATGCGTCAGGTCGACGACCACTGGCCCGCGTGAGGGCGCTCAGCTGCACCACTCGGTCGGGACGTGGCCGCTGCTCCTCGACGACACCACCGAGGTGGTGCGCTGCGAGCCCGGCTCGCTGCTCGAGCTCCGGGCGCGTGCCTGGCCGGGAGGCGAGGCCGGGGTGACCCTCGAGCTCCGCGCTCACGGAGCCCACACCGAGGTGCGGATCACCGAGACCGTGGAGCGCGGCGTGGGTCGGCTGGTCCCGCAGCCGTTGCTCGACGTACCGATCGGCTGGCGCAACGTCGAGACGCTGCGACGCCTCGCCTATCTCGCCGAGGGCAGGACGTGAGCTCCTACGACGCCGTCGTGGTCGGGGCCGGACCCAACGGTCTGGTCGCCGCCAACAACCTCCTCGACGCCGGCTGGTCGGTGCTGCTCCTGGAGGAGCAACCCGATGTCGGCGGGGCGGTCAGCAGCGACACCGAGCTCGACCCGGAGTTCGTCCAGGACACCTTCAGCGCCTTCTACCCGCTGGCGGCGGCGTCGGGGGCGATCGCTTCGCTGGGTCTGGAGGAGCACGGGCTGCGCTGGTCGCACGCCCCGGCGGTCCTCGGGCACCCCACCCCGGACGGGGACTGGGCGCTGCTGCACCGGGACCGCGACCTCACCGCCCGGTGGATGGAGGAGCAGCAGCCCGGCGACGGTGAGGCCTGGCTCGACCTATGCGCCGAGTGGGACCGGATCGGCGACCATTTCGTCGGGGCCCTGACCAGCCCGTTCCCCCCGGTCCGCGCCGGCGTCTCGATGCTGGCCCGGCTGCCCCGGGTGGGCGGCCTGCACTTCATCCGCACCCTGCTGACCCCGGCCGTCGACCTCGGCACCTCGCGCTTCGCCGGCCGCTCGCCCCGGCTGCTGCTGGCCGGCAACGCGGGCCACGCCGACATCCCGCTGGACTCGCCCGGATCCGGGGTGATCGGTCTGCTGCTGACCATGCTCGGCCAGACCGTCGGCTTCCCGGTCCCGGTGGGTGGGGCCGGCGAGCTGACCCAGGCGATGGCCCGCCGGTTCCGCAGCCGCGGTGGCGAGATCCGCCTCGGCACCGAGGTCACTGCCATCGACGTGGTCGGCGGCCGCGCGAGCGCCGTGCGGACCGCCGACGGTGAGCGGATCACGGCCGGACGAGCGGTGGTCGCCGACATCACCGCGTCGCTGCTCTTCGGCGGGCTGGTGGCCCCAGAGCACCTGCCCAAGCGCGTCCGGACGGGGATGCGGGACTTTCGACTGGACCCATCCACGGTCAAGGTCGACTGGGCCCTGGACGGCGCGGTCCCCTGGGCCGAGACCCCGGCGTACGCACCGGGGACGGTGCACGTCGCGGACTCGGTCGGGGAGATGGCCGAGTCGCTCGGTCAGGTGGCTGCGGGACTGGTGCCCGCCAAGCCGTTCATGCTGGCCGGACAGATGACCACCAGCGACCCGTCCCGGTCGCCCGCGGGCACCGAGTCGATGTGGGCCTACGCCCACGTGCCCCAGGAGGTCCGCGAGGACGCCGGCGGCGAGGGGATCACCGGCACCTGGGACCGCGACGAGCGCGAACGGTTCGGGGACCGGATGCAGGCGCGGATCGAGCGGCTCGCCCCCGGCTTCACCAGCCGGATCCGAGCCCGCCGGGTGCTCGGCCCCCGCGAGCTCGAGCAGCGCAACGCCAACCTGGTGGGCGGGTCGATCAACGGTGGCACCAGCCAGCTGCACCAGCAGCTGGTCTTCCGGCCGGTGCCGGGCCTGGGGCGACCCGAGACCGGCATCGCCGGGCTGTACCTCGGCTCAGCCTCGGCACACCCCGGCGGTGGCGTGCACGGTGCGGCCGGTCACAACGCCGCGCGGGCGGCGCTGCTGCACGCCCGGGTGGGCGCGCCGCTGCGTCAGTTGCGCTCGTCGCGGTAGGGCAGCCCGCAGATGTTGAGCACCCGCTGGGCGATGCACTCTCCGCGGACCAGGAGCTCGAGCTCTCCTCCGGCGCTCTCGGACTTCTTCAGCGAGGTGGCGAGCACCCCGACGGCGACGCTGGGCAGGAAGGCGACGTCGGTCAGGTCGATCACCACGTCACGGGTGTGGCCGTCGGAGTAGATGTCGATGGCCTCGCGCAGCGCCAGCGAGCCCATCTCGTCGACGTCCCCGCTGACAGCGAGCACACCGGTCTCCTTGTCGAAGTCTGCGTCGAAGGCTGGTGCGTCCATGACGGACAAACTATCCGGTCCCCTCGACGGCCGACACGCTACGCCCGAAGGGGTGACGATTCGTGCGTGCCCGGGCGACCACCCGGCCCTCGATGCGCCGGACCCGATCGGGCGCGAAGCCGTGACTCATCCCCCACGCCACCGCCTGGGCGCGACGGGTCACCCCGATCTTGCGGTAGCCGGTGCGCACGTAGGTCTTCACCGAGTTGATCGACAGATAGGTGCGGTCGGCGATCTCCTGGTTGGACAGCCCCTGGACGATCAGCGCCAGCACCTCGGCCTCCCGGGCCGTCAACCCGTCGTCACGACCGGGCCAGCGACCGCGCACCTCCTCGTCGACCACGCTGGCGGAGAGGGGCACGACCTGGGAACCGGCGTACACCTGCTCGATCGCGTCGACCAGCTCCTCGGCCGGGAGCGCCTTGGACAGGTACCCCGCAGCCCCCCGGCCGACGGCGTCGCGGACCAGGTCGGCCTGGACGTTCCAGCTGAAGATGACCACGCGGGCGTTCGTCCCGGCGATCAGGTCGGGCAGGTCGACCCCGTCGCCCTGGACCTGTCCGAACGTGTCGTAGAGGATCACGTCGACGTCGCTGACGACCGGGAGGCCGCTGTCCAGCTCGACCACCCGGACCCGCTCGGACCAGGGTTCGAGCAGGGCAGCGGCGCCGCGCACGACGATCTCGTAGTCGTTCGCGATCGCGACGGTGATCACTGCACCCTCCCCGGTCATACCCCGATGGTATTTCACCCGCCCGGATGAAGCGACCCCGCTCGTCCGCGGATAGGTTCGAGTGCCCGGTACGGGACCGGACGAACATCGAGGTGGTAGTGGTCGACCCGCGCGGCGAGCCTGTCCTGCTACACCCCTCACCAGCCGCGACGCTGCTCGTCGAGCTGGCCGGCGCCGCTGCCGCCGCGGCGTACGACGTCCCCGGCGCGGCGCTCGACCTGGCCCGCTCCGCCGCTCCCGGGCTCCCGCTGCCCGGCCACGGCCGCACCCGGGACCTGTGGGAGGCACTGGCCACCCTCGGCGCCGCCGACGTGGCGGTGGCCCGGGTCATCGAGCCGCATCTGGACGCCGCCGCGATCCTCGCCGAGGCGGGGATGGCGGACCTCCACGGTCAGGGCACCTGGGGCGTGTACGCCGCGGAGGGACCCGGGGTGCGGCTCCGGGCACGCCCGGACGCGGGCGAGCAGACGTGGGTGCTGGACGGCACCAAGCCGTGGTGCTCCCTGGCCGGACACGTCAGCCACGCACTGGTGACCGGCTGGGTGGACCAGGAGCAGCGCGGCCTGTTCGCGGTCGACCTGCGGCAGCCCGGGGTCCACGTGGTGCCCGGTGGCTGGGCCTCGCGAGGACTGCCCGACGTGCCGAGCGGCCCGGTCGAGCTGCACGGGGTGACGGCACGGCCGGTGGGAGGGCCCGGGTGGTACCTGGAGCGGGACGGGTTCGCCTGGGGCGGCCTCGGCGTCGCCGCCGTCTGGTACGGCGGCGCCGTGGCGGTGGCCCGCCGGGTGGCCTCGGCCGTCCGGGACCGCCCCGACCGCCGACCGGACCAGGTCGCCGAGATGCACCTCGGCACCTTGGACACCGCCCTGCTCGCGGCCCGGGTGGTGCTCGCCGACGCCGCGGACCAGGTCGACGCCGGCACGGCCGGCGGTGCCACCGGGACCCTGCTGGCGCTCCGGGTCCGTCAGGTGGTGGCAGATACGGTCGAACGCGTGCTGTTGACCGCCGACCATGCACTGGGTCCCGGACCGCTGGCCCTGGAGGAGACCCACGCACGACGCGTCGCCGATCTGCGTCTGTACCTGCGCCAGCACCACGCCGAGCGCGACCTCGCCGCGCTGGGCCGAACGGTCGTCGACCCGACCGCGGCTCGAGGGGGGTGGAGCTGGTGACGTCCAGCCCGGACGCAGCCGCCAGCTCCGTCGACAGCTGGCGCGACCACCCGTCGTACGGCGCGGTCCCGCCGCTGGAGCTGCTCAACGGCGACCTCGAGTGCCGGCGGCTGGTCGTGGTCGCCGCCCATCCCGACGACGAGAGCCTGGGCGCCGGCGGCCTGATCCACCGGGCACACCGGCAGGGGCTGGACATCTACGTGGTGCTGCTGACCGCCGGGGAGGCCTCGCACCCCCTCGCCTCGGTGACCAGCCGCCGCGAGCTGGCCACCCGACGCCTCGGCGAGATGGACCAGGCGCTGCGCGAGCTCGCTCCCGGCAGCCCGCTGGTCTTCCTCGGCGTCCCGGACGGGGAGGTGGCCAGCGCGGAGGAGCAGATGACCGCGAGCCTGGTCGAGGTGATCGGTGACGGGCAGCGGACCGCACTGGTGGCGCCCTGGCGACATGACGGTCTGCCCGACCACGACGCCGCCGGCCGGGCCGCGGCCGCCGCCGCCCGCCGCACCGGGGCACTGCTGGTGGAGTACCCGATCTGGTACTGGAACCGCGGATCACCCCACGAGGCTCCGTGGGAGCGAATGCGCCGCATCGACCTCGAGGACGTGGACGTGCGCGCCAAGTGGTCGGCTGTCCAGGCGCACGCCTCGCAGACCGACCGGCCCTCGCCCGCAGAGGGCGAGGAGGTGCTGCTGCACCGCCGGGTGCTGGGGCACTACTGCGGCGAGGTCGAGCACTTCGTGGTCGACGAACCGGCGGACGACCCCGCCCTGGACCGGTTGCAGGAGGTCGACGAGGATCCCTGGGGGGTCGAGACCCGGTGGTACGAGCAGCGCAAGCGTGCCCTCACCTTGGCCGCCCTGCCCCGTCAGCGGTTCCGACGCGCTCTCGAGGTGGGCTGCTCCCGGGGGGCCCTGGCCGCCGAGCTCGCGACCCGGTGCGACGAGGTGGTCGCGGTGGACTCGAGCCCGGCCGCAGTGCGCACCGCCAGGACCCGGTTGGCCGACGTACCCGCGGTGCGCGTGGAGCAGCAGCTGGTCCCGGACGGCTGGCCGAGCGGGCGGTTCGACCTGGTGGTGGTCTCCGAGGTCGGCTACTTCCTCAGCCCCCGCGACCTGGACCGGCTCATCGCCCGCATCGCGAGCAGCCTGGACGAGGACGGGATCGTGGTGCTGTGCCACTGGCGGCACCCGGTGCAGGGATGGGTGCTGCGTGGCGGTGAGGTCCACGAGCGGTTCCAGCAGGGCTCGCTGCCACCGACCGTGGCGACCTACCGGGACCGCGACGTCGAGATCGCGGTGCTCTGTCCGCCGATCCACTGGCCGGACCCGGCGGGCTGAGCCCGGTCAGCCGGCGTACCCGTCGATCTCGGCCAGCAGCCGGGAGCGCACGTCGTCGGGGGCGAAGGAGCAGCGCACCGCGGTCCGGGCCAGCTCGGCCACCCCGTCGCGGTCGAGGTCGAGCAGGTCGGCGGCGATCTCGTACTCCCGGTTGAGCGTGGTGCCGAACATCGGCGGGTCGTCGGAGTTCACGGTGACCGTGACGCCGGCGTCGACGAACGCCCGCAGCGGGTGCTCGGCCAGGGTGGCGACCGCCCGGGTGGCGATGTTCGAGGACGGGCACACCTCCAGCGGGATGCCGTGCTCGGCGAGGTGGGCCAGCAGCTGGGGGTCGCCTGCCGCGGAGGTGCCGTGCCCGATGCGTTCGGCGCCGAGCAGCCGCAGCGCGTCCCACACCGTTTCCGGCCCGGTGGTCTCCCCCGCGTGCGGGACCGAGTGCAGGCCCGCGGCGCGGGCCGGCGTCGAAGACCGGCTGGAACTGGGGCCGCGGCACCCCGACCTCGGGGCCACCGAGCCCGAAGCCGACGAGCGCCTCGGGACCGTGGTCCAGGGCGTAGCCGAGCGTGGCCTCGGCGGCGGGGAGGCCGAACTCCCCGGGGATGTCGTAGGTCCAGCGCAGCACCAGCCCGAAGTCGCGCTCGGCGGCGACCCGGGCGTCCTCGATCGCCTCGGTGAACGCCTCGATCGGCATCCCCTGTCCGTCCTCGAAGGGACGCACATTGGTGTACGGCGTGCAGGTCAGCTCGGCGTACCGCAGCGTCTGGCCCTCCGCCATCTCCCGGGCGACCTCGTAGGTCAGGTACCGGATGTCCTCGGGGGTCCGGACCAGGGCGACCACGGCGAGGTAGACCTCGATGAAGTGCGCGAAGTCGCGGAACTCGAAGAACCGGCGCAGCTCGTCGGGGTCGCTGGGCACGGTCCCCGGGTGCCGGGCGGCCAGCTCGCTGACGATCCGCGGCGACGCCGACCCGACGTGGTGGACGTGCAGCTCGGCCTTGGGCAGGCCGGCGATGTACGTCGAGAGCGGGTGGGGTGAGCCGGTTCCGGAGACAGTCACGCGGTGGATGGTCTCAGCCCGGGTCCGGCCCGACCAACTCGGTCAGGACACCTGCTCGAGCAGCGCATCGGCGAAGTCGTCGATCGAGCCCCCGGACTGGAAGACCTCGCCGTCGACGAGCACCGTCGGGGTGCCCCGCACCCCGGCCTCGCGGGCCGCCGCGGTGGCCTCCTCGACCCAGTCCGTCTCGGTGGTCCCGAGGATGCCGTCGCGGACCGCGGCCTCGTCCGCGCCGGCCTCGACGGCCAGGGCGAGCAGGGCCTCGTTGTCGGGGTAGGGGCCACCCTCCTCGGGCTGCTCGTCGTAGAGCAGGTCGTGGAAGGACTTCGCCACCTCCGGACCGGACTCGGCGAGCACGACCGCGAACGCGCTGGTGGCGCGTTCGGAGTAGTCGCTGACCTGCGCGAGCAGGTTGAACGGCCGGTACTCCAGGTAGACCCGGCCCTCGTCGGCGGCCGCGGCCAGCTCCTCCCCGGTCCGGGCCTCCAGCTCCCCGCAGAACGGGCACAGGAAGTCCTCGTAGATGACGACCTGGTGCGGTGCGTCCGGGTCGCCGACGGTCACGCCGTACTCTCCGCTGCCCGCGGGGGTCGCCGTCACGTCACCGCTGGTGTCGCGTGCGGACTGGATCAGGACCCCGGCGACGACGATCGCCACGATGACCGCGACGACGCCGCCGATCATGACCAGCCGCCGTCGCCTCTCCTGACGAGCCTGCTGGGCCTGGGCAGCGGCGGCTCGCTCGAGCCGGGACGCGCGGGCGTTCTTCGACGACATCAGTGGACTTCCTCGTGCTCGTGGAGGGCCGAGGCCCGGGTCGGACGGAACAGGTGACCGTCGAGGGACCACCGGGATCGGGGCCTGGCCACCAGGAAGAGCGAGAGCAGCAGCAGCCCGCTGTCCCGCGCGATCTCCCAGGGGTACTTCGAGGCGGCGTCGGGGTCGTAGCCGCCGGTGCCGAAGCACCCACAGTCGATGGTCATCCCGCGCGCCCACACCGAGGCGATGCCGATGATGAACGCCACCAGCAGGACCGCGGAGACCACGGCGCTTCCCCGGGTGAGCAAGCCGAGCACCAGGGTGAGCCCGACGACGATCTCCAGCACCGGCAGCAGGTAGCCGACGGTCGGCACGATCGCCTCGGGGAGCAGATCGTAGGCGCGGACCGAGGCGACGCTCAGGTACGGGTCCGGGAGCTTCACGGCCCCGGCGTAGATCCAGACGCCACCGGTCACCAGCCGTGCCAGCAGCCCGAACCACTCCCTCACGCGCCTCACCCTACGGAGGTCACCTGAGTCGGGGCTGAGAGCCCGGACGGGCGGAGCCACCCGGCCTACCGCCGCGTAGGGTGGCGGCCGTGAACGACCGACTCGTCTGGATCGACTGCGAGATGACCGGACTCGACCTGCGCTCCGACGCGCTCATCGAGGTCGCCGCGCTGGTGACCGACTTCGACCTCAACGTGCTCGGCGACGGCGTGGACATCATCGTCAAGCCGCCCGCCGAGGCGCTGGAGCAGATGGGCGACTTCGTCCGGGCCATGCACGAGAAGTCAGGACTGCTCGAGCAGCTGGAGCACGGCGTCAGCCTGGAGGAGGCCGAGCAGCAGACGATGGCCTACCTGGCCGAGCACTGCCCCGAGGGCAGCCGGCCGCCGCTGGCCGGCAACACCGTGGGCACCGACCGGTTGTTCATCTCCCGCGACATGGCCGAGCTGGATGCGTTCCTGCACTACCGGATCGTGGACGTCTCCTCGATCAAGGAGCTCTCCCGCCGGTGGTACCCGCGGGCCTACTTCCAGGCGCCCGCCAAGCAGGGCAACCACCGGGCGCTGGCCGACATCCAGGAGAGCATCGAGGAGCTGCGCTACTACCGCGAGACGGTGTTCGTGCCCTCGCCGGGCCCGGACACGGACACCGCGCGGGCGGCAGCCGTCCGGCACCGTGGCGCCGTCAGCAGCCGCCCCGCAACGCCGGAGGAGACCGCCTCCCCCGATTCCTCGGACCAGGGCTGATTCCTCTACACTGCTTCTCGGTTCCGGCCCAGCCGGATCCGCCCTGGTGGGTATAGCTCAGCTGGTAGAGCGCTGCGTTGTGGTCGCAGATGTCGCGGGTTCAAGTCCCGTTACTCACCCCAGTCGCCGCCCCTGACCGTCTCGGTCCGGGGCGGTTCGGCGTCGCGGCCGCTCAAGCGCGATCCGGCGACTCGCTGAGGACCGGGATGAGCTCGGCCGGCCACCCACGCCTCCAGCTGGTCGTGGTGGTGCGGGCGCCGCGGATCGCCGTCGGCACCCAGCGGCACCACCCAGCCGCTGCCGCTGACGTCCGCCAGGTCCCAGACGAACCGGGCCACCGAGCCGCGGGAGCAGGCGTCGGTGTGCCCGGGGAGCGACGCCGTGCAGCGGACGCAGTCGGCGTCGCCGGAGACGCCGTGGATCGGCAGCGCCGGCGCCGATGGTGAACCGGGGTGGGTGTCGAAGGCGTGCACCGGGCGCACCACGTGGGACTCACCCCAGCTGGCCGGATGGTCGGCGGCGTCGTCCAGCGCCCGGCCGGCCAGCCGCCGCAGATCGAGACCGAACGGCCGGTCCGCGGTGACCAGCGCGGGCAGCGCCAGCGCGATCCGGCTGATCAGGTCCAGCGCCGCATCGTGCACGTCCTCCAGGTCGCTCGGCTCCCGCAGCGCCGCGAAGACCGGCTGCTCGGCGATCCGCCGGGCCAGCGCCGAGCGCCACGCCGCGAACGCGGCGGCGCCGGCGGACTCGGCCTCCATCCGGCCGTCCCACGCCTCGAGCTCGCGGCGGACCTCGGCCCCGGCGGACCCCGGCGACAGGTCCGGGAGCAGCGCCAGCAGCGGCAGCGCGGCCAGCTGGACGGTGTCGCCGTGCAGCGCGGCGAAGCCGTCGACGGTCCAGTCGTCGCGATCGGCGAGCAGGGCGTGCAGCCGGTGGGCGCGGTACGGCGGCGCGAAGACGCTGCCGACCGGGTCGCTCTCCGGTCCGCGTCGTTCGTTGGCCGTCACCACCGCCCCGTCGGCGGGGACCTCGTGCCGGGGCAGCGGGTCCAGCCAGCCGGTCCAGGCCGTGCTGGGGTCCGCGGCGTCGACGATGCCCTGCCGATTGCCGTCCGCGCGGACCGGGATCCGACCGGCGACCCGGTACCGCACGCTGCCCGCCCGGTCCGCGATGAGCACGTTGTTGACCGGCTCCACCCAGGCATCCAAGGCCCGGTCCACATCCTCGGCGGACCGCGCCCGGAGCAGCGGCAGGATCGAGGCGAACCCGAGATCGCCGAGCACCCCGGAGGCGGACCGCAGGCTCAGCCCGGTCCCCTCGTCCCTCCCCTCGAGACCGCCCTCGACCAGCTCCCCACGAGCGGTGCTGACCACCTCCACGCGAACCGGGTCGTGGTCACGGACCCCGATGGTCTCGACGTGCGAGGCGGCAGCCTCCCAGCCGTCGGGCCCGCGGGCCTCCACCCGCCCCAGACGGCGGCGCAGCTGCTCGGCGTACACGTCCTGGTAGTCGGCGGAGGCGTTGGTGATCGCCCAGGCGACCTGCCCGGCGTGGCCGAAGTGCGGCACCCCGGGGACGCCCGGGAAGGCCAGGCCGACCACGTCGCACGGGTCCACGGGATCGGTGCAGGTCAACCGGACCTGCTGGTAGACGCCGGGCGACTCGATCACCCGGTGCGGGTCGCCGGCGATCAGCGGGTAGCCCGTCGCTGTCCGTGCTGCCCCGACCGCCCAGGCGTTGCTGCCGGCGGCCGCCGGCCCCTCGTGCGAGATCAGCTCCGCGTCCGCGCCGAGCACCCGCCGGGCCCGGCTGCGCCACAGCTTGTGCGGCAGGGTGGCGAACAGCAGGTGCTGGGCGGCGAACACGGCGAGGGGGGTCCACGGCTCCCAGGGCTGCGGGGCGACGCCCAGCGTGGTGAGCTCCGGGGCGTCGCCGTCCCACCCGGCGTTCACCCCGGCGACGTACGACGCCACGAACGCGCGGGTCTCGGGCGACAGTCCCTGGTGGGCGCGCCGGGCCAGGTCGGCGATCCGGGCACGCCGGGCCACCCGGTCCCAGGAGACGCCGCCACGGCCGACCAGCTCGGCCGTGGTGCCCGTGGCGCGCCGGCGCTGCCACTCCAGCTGCCAGGTGCGGTCGTGCGCGGTGACCCGGCCCTGGCCGTGAGCCAGATCCAGCAGCGAGCTGGCCTGCACGTGCGGGACGCCGTACGCGTCGCGAAAGATCCGGGCCACGGACATCGACCCTAGTGGCCGGGTCGGTCGACGAGCCGGTCTCAGGAGGCCGGGATGTGCCCGAAGGCACCCTTCTGGAAGTCCTCGTAGGCCTGGAGCACCTCGGCCTTGGTGTTCATCACGAACGGCCCGGCCCAGGCCAGCGGCTCGCGGATGGGCTGACCGCCGACCACGACCACGTCGAGCTTCGGTGACCGGCTCTCCTGGCTGCCGTCGGCGGTGATCCGCAGGTAGTCGCCCGATCCCGTCACCGCCGCCTGCCCGGTCCGGATCGGTTGCCCCTGGGTGCCGACCGTGCCCTGGCCGTTGAGAACGTAGACCAGCGCGTTGAAGTCGACCGGCCACGGCAGCTCGAGCTGCGCGCCCGGCTCGATCGTGGCGTGCACCAGCGCCATCGGGGTGTGCGTCGATCCGGGGCCGGCGTGACCGTCCACCGTTCCGGCGATCACCCGGACCAGCGCTCCGGCGTCGGGGGTGGTCAGCAGCTGCACCTCGCCGGAGCGGATGTCCTGGTAGCGCGGGGCGTTCAGCTTCGAGGCGCGCGGCAGGTTGACCCACAGCTGGATGCCGTGGAAGAGGCCGCCGGCCTGGACCAACCACTCGGGCGGAGCCTCGATGTGCAGCAGCCCGGATCCGGCGGTCATCCACTGGGTGTCGCCGTTGGTGATCGTCCCGCCGCCGCCGTGCGAGTCCTGGTGGTCGAAGGTGCCGTCCATGATGTAGGTGACGGTCTCGAAACCGCGGTGCGGGTGCCAGGCGGTGCCCTTGGGCTCGCCCGGGGCGTACTCCACCTCCCCCATCTGGTCCATCATGATGAACGGATCGAGGTGGGACAGGTCGATGCCGGCGAAGGCCCGGCGGACCGGGAAGCCCTCTCCTTCGTGGCCCTCGGGCGCAGTCGTCACCTGCCACACCGGGCGCGGCTGGTCTCCCAGCCCGGGCGTGCTCAGCCGGCTCAGGACGGTCAGGTCGTCCACGGTCACTGCGGGCATTGCGGCACCTCCTGAGATGACGGTGAGCCCGTCGGGTGGATCGGTCAAGGGAGTCAACGTTGGTTGAATACTTGATATTCCGAGGCCCTCACACGATCACAGGAAGCCGCACGTCGAACGTCGAGCCCTTCTCCTCCTCGGAGTCGACCTGGACGGACCCCCCGTGCTTCTCCACGATCGCGCGGGTGATCGACAGGCCCAGCCCGCTGCCCGGGATGGCCCATTTCTGTGCGGTGGTGGAGCGGAAGAAGCGGGTGAACAGGAGGGCCTGCTCCTGGGCGGGGATGCCGATCCCGGTGTCGGAGACGACCAGCCGAGCCTCTCCGCGGACCACCCGGAGCGACGTGGTGATCGCTCCCCCGTCCGGGGTGAACTTGACCGCGTTGCCCAGCAGGTTGACCACCACCCGCTCGATCATCTCCTTGTCACCCAGCAGCGGCACCGGATCCTCGGGCAGGTCCAGCGCCAGCGTCAGCAACCGGCCGGTGCGGGCCGGCTCGACGACGGCCCAGCCGCAGCGGACCGCCTGACGCAGGTCGAAGGCGCGAGGGGTGACGGTGATGCCGTCCTCGTTGAGCCGGGACAGCGTCAGCAGGTCATCGATGAGGTCGAGCAGTCGGTCACTGTTCGCGGAGACCCGCCGGACCGCGTCCAGCTGCGCGGGCGCGAGGGCGCCGTACGAGCCGTCCTCCAACAGCTCGAGGTAGCCCACAATGCTGGTGATCGGGGTGCGCAGCTCGTGGCTGACGCTGGAGACGAACGAGTCCTTCACATGGTCGATCTCCTGGAGACGGGTCACCGCCTGGTGCTCGGCCGCCAGCGCGTCCCGCAGCGCCGCCTCGGCCCGGAGCCGGTCGGTGATGTCCTCGGAGATGCTGACGAAGCCCGTTGTGGTCCCGCCGTCGTCGGTCATTCTGCTCAGCGTCAACGCGTGCTGCCGCTCGACGCCGTCCTTGCGGAGAAACCCCATCTGGACGCCGGCCTGACCGGGTCCGGTCAGCGCCAGGGCGAGCTGGACGAAGTCGTCGGCGACCCCGAGCTCGCGGGCCTTCGCCGAGACGGTCTCGGGCAGGTGGAACATCTGGGTCGGGCGTCCCGTCACCTCGGCGGCGGCGTAGCCGAGCAGTCGCTCCGCGCCCGGGTTGAACAGGTTGATCAGCCCGTCCTCGTCGACCCCGATGATCGCCACGGCGCCGGCTCCGCCCACGATGCTGCTCAGCTTGTCCCGTTCCGCGGTGACCTGCCGGGCGTGCGCCAGCTGCTCCCCGACCGTGAGCATCAGCGGAACCACCGTGAGCGCGCAGATGCAGGCGAACAGCACCAGCACCAGCTCTCCGGCGTCCTCGGCCGGGATGACGCTCGGCACCATCACGAACGGGCCCCGCCCCATCGGCAGCAGGAGCGCGGCGCAGCTGAGCACCAACACGACCTGCAGGAGCACCTCCCGGGGGCGCAGCCGCAACGCGGCCCAGCCGAACAGCGGCAGCACGAGAAAGGCGAGCGCCGGGAAGTCCCCCGGCAGGAACAGCAGCGGCACCGCTGCGACGGTGACGAGCCACTGGGCGACCTGCTCGGGACGCGACGCGAGCTGGCGGTGCTCGTGCAACAGGCAGATGAACGGCACCGTCAACAGGTGCGAGGCGAGGTGGGTCACCGCGACCGTCAGCGCGACGACGTACGCCGGCCCGGGACCGCTCAGCCCGACGAGCGCAGCACTGATCGCGCCACCGACGACGGCGCCCGCGCTCACCGCGAAGAGGAAGCGGGCCAGCTGCTGGGGGGTGCGGAGCTCGGGACGCCCGACCCCGCCCCGGGTCATCAGCGCCCAGACCAGGGAGATCTCGGCCAGCACGCCCACCGTGTAGGCCAGGCTCACCGACCAGAGCAGCCCGCCCGCCACCAGCGCGACGACGCTGAGCACGCCGATCAGGGCGAGCAGGGTGGGCACCGAGCGCCGCCGCTCCGCCAGGAGCACTGCGCCGGTGCCGAAGCCGATCGGCCACAGGCCCGCGGCGGTGCCGTCCCCGACGACGAACAGGGTCACGAAGGCAGCGAAGAACGCCATCGCGGCCAGCATCAGGGCCTGGCTCTGCCACGTGGGCAAACGCACGACACGACCCTTCCCCAGACGTCTTACACACCACCATGCCTGATGGATCGACGAACGGCAGGAGATGACGCGAACTGCTACCCCGCCGATGAGGCGGCGAACACCTCGCTAGGTTGTCTCGGTGACTGCACGCAGGAGCTCCTACGACGTCGTGGTGGTCGGCGGCGGCCACAACGGCCTGGTCGCGGCGGCGTACCTGGCCCGGGCCGGGCTGTCGGTGCTGGTGCTGGAGCGGCTGGACCGCACCGGCGGCGCCGCGGTCTCGGCGCCGGCCTTCGCGGGTCGCCAGACCCGGCTGTCCCGCTACTCCTACCTGGTCTCGTTGCTGCCGGCTCGGCTCGTCGAGGAGCTCGACCTGGACGTCTCGCTGGTCTCGCGGACCACCGCCTCCTACACCCCCTGGCGGCGAGACGGCCGGTACGGAGGGCTGCTGGTGGAGCGCCCCGAGGGGGAGGCGACCCGGGAGTCGTTCCGCGAGCTCACCGGCGGCGAGGTGGAGTACGACGCCTGGCAGCGGTTCTACGGCGGGGTCGAGGAGCTGGCCCGGGTGGTCGAGCCGACCCTGCTGGAGCCGCTGCCGCTGGAGCGGACGCTGCGCTCGGCGGTGGACCCCCAGCTGTGGGACGACCTGGTGACCCACCCGCTGGGCGCGGCCATCGAACGGCGGTTCACCGACGACACCGTCCGCGGTGTCGTCGGGACCGACGCCCTGATCGGCACCTTCGCCTCCTTGCACGACCCCACGCTCATCCAGAACCGCTGCTTCCTCTATCACCTCATCGGCAACGGCACCGGTGAGTGGCGGGTCCCGGTCGGCGGAATGGGGGCGGTGACCGACGCCCTGGCCAGGGCCGCGACCGCGGCCGGCGCCGAGCTGGTGACCTCCGCCGCCGTCAGCGCCGTGCGCGCCGACGACGACGGCGCGGAGGTGGTGTACGACGGGCCCGAGGGACCGCAGACGGTCTCGGCCGGCCGGGTGCTGGCCAACGTCGCCCCGTGGCTGCTGCGCAGGCTGCGGGGCCTGCCCGAGGAGCCCGGCACCAAGCCGGAGGGGGCGCAGCTGAAGATCAACATGCTGCTGGACCGGCTGCCCCGGCTGCGCTCCGGCGTGGACCCGGCGGTCGCGTTCGCCGGCACCCTGCACCTGGCCGAGGACTACACGCAGCTCGAGCGGGCGTACGCCGAGGCCGCCGCCGGTCAGGTGCCCTCGGTGCTGCCCGGCGAGGTCTACTGCCACTCGCTGACCGATCCCTCGGTCGTGGCGGGTGAGCCCGCGGGGACCCACACGCTGACCTACTTCGGGCTGCACACCCCGGCCTCGCTCTTCGACGCCGACCCGGCCGCGAAACAGCAGGCGGTCGACCGGGCGATCGCCGCCCTGGACGAGTTCCTGGTCGAGCCGCTGGCCTCGTGCCTGGCCCACGACGCGCAGGGCAACCCCTGCCTGGAGGCGAAGATCCCCCAGGACGTGGAGGCGGATCTCGGCATGCCGGGCGGGCACATCTTCCACGGCGACCTGGAGTGGCCCTGGGCGCCGAACCGGGCCCGCCTGGACACCCCGGCCCGGGCCTGGGGTGTGCAGACCGACGTCGACGCGGTGCTGCTGTGTGGCTCCGGGGCCCGCCGCGGCGGCGCCGTCTCCGGGCTCGGCGGGCACAACGCCGCGCAGGCAGTGCTGGCCTCCCGGTAGCCGGGCCCCGTGACCCGTCCTCGATTTTTCTGGGCCGACCCGCGCTGGTAACCTCTATCTCGCTCAACAGCACGCGGCATTAGCTCAATTGGCAGAGCAGCTGACTCTTAATCAGCGGGTTCGGGGTTCGAGTCCCTGATGCCGTACCACGTGCGAGGAAGGCCGGGACGCACACGCGTCCTGGCCTTCGTCGTTCCCGGCCCGACCCCGGCAACTGGGCGCCGGCTCGGCTGGTTGAATCGCCCTGGTGAGTGCGGACCCGGAGGACCTCGACCAGGCCGACCTCGACGCGGGGGGCGTGCCCTGGGCGATGCAGATCGTGCTGCGGGTCGAGCGGGACCCGGCGCCCGGCCACACCGCGGTCCTCACCGCGACGGCTTCCGCGGTCGCTCTCGCCCTGGCCGGGTTCACCGGGCCGGACGCCGACCCCGAGATCCGGGACCGCACCCAGCGGTGGCGGTCCGGTCCCATCCGCAAGGTCGTACGCCGGGCCCGGGGCGCCGGCTGGACCCGCCAGCTCGCGGTGCCCGGGGTCTTCGTCGACGCGGCCGGCGAGGTCGCCGTGCACGTGCCGGCGCCGATCGACCGGGTGCACCCCGAGATCTCCCGGCTCCAGGTCGGCGGCCTGACTCTCACCGACCCCGCTCCCCCGGACCCGGCCGCGCCGGGGACCGACACCGAGGCAGCGGTCCGGCTCGTGCTCAACCCCCACGTGGCCATGACCACCGGCAAGGCCGCGGCGCAGGTCGGGCACGCGGCTCAACTGGTGCTGGAGGCGATGGCGCCCGAGTCCGCTGCCGCCTGGCTCGCCGCCGGGGCGCCGGTGCGGGTCGCCGCCGGCGTACCCCACGAGTGGGAACGGCAGGTGGCGGCCGCGACGGTCGTGGTCACCGACGGCGGGTTCACCGAGGTCGCGCCGGGCACGGTCACCGTGGTCGCCGTCGCCGCCATGTAACGCGGTGTCCGCTGCTCCGGGCCGCCGTTGCGACGCCGCACCGGCGTAGCGGACACCGCGTTACATGGGCAGGGGGGCCGGTGGGGGCAGACTGCTGCCCGCCGGGCAACCGAAGGCCGAGGGGTTGCGTGTACCGGTGCATGAACCCACAGCCAGCACTCATGGGGGAGGTAGCGGGCGTGCAGCACCACTCGTTCGAGGACTACGTGCATGCCAGCGGGCCGCGCCTCAAGCGGTTGGCCTTCCTGCTGACCGGCGACCTCCATGAGGCGGAGGACCTGCTGCAGTCGGCGTACGCGAAGGTGATGCCGCACTGGGACAGGGTCAGCACGTACGCCGCCCCCGACGCGTACCTGCGACGGGTGATGGTCTCGCAGCGGATCTCGTGGTGGCGCCGGCACCGCGGACGGGAGCGGCTGATGGGGGACGTGCCCGAGCACCGCGCCGAGCCCACCCGCTTCGACGACACCCTCGTCGACAACCAGGTGCTCCTGCAGGCGCTGCGGAACCTGCCCGACCGGCAACGGGCCACCGTCGTGCTGAGGCACTGGTGCGACCTGTCCGCAGCCGAGACGGCCGAGACGATGGGGTGCACCGTCGGCACCGTCAAGTCCAACACCAGCAAGGGCCTCGCCCACCTGCGCGCCGCGCTGGGAGCCGATGCCGACCCCGACCTCTCGAGCCACACCGCGCTGGAGGGTGACCGCTGATGAGCAGCGAGCAGAACGACCCGATCGTCCGAGGCCTCGACCAGCTGGCCGGCCTCGCCGACTCCGACCACGTCGCCGGGCGGATGGCCGGCATCGCCGGGAAAGCACGTGCCAACCGTCGCCGCAAGCAGGCCGTCGCGGCAGCGACCCTGTCGGTCGTCGCCGTCGGCGTGGCAGGAGCGCTGCTGCTGCCGCTGGGAGGCGAGAACCGGACGGCACCTCCCCCGGCCGGCACGCCCACGGTCGCGACCGAGACCACCGCGCCACCCAGCCCGACCGTGACCGACCCCACGGACGGTCCGACCTCGGCTCCGGTCGACCCCGATGGGCTGACCATCGCCCTGACCGCCGAGCAGATCGACCAGGCCGTGATCGGGGTCCTTCCCCGGATCACCGGCACCGTCCGGGGCAACGCCCCGAGCTCGATCCGGGTGCTGGTGGACGGGCAGCCGGCCACGGGATCCGACTTCCTCACCCAGATCAACGAGGTCGGAGGAGAGCCGGTGTGCGAGGTCGAGGAAGGTCGTACGACGGTCAACCTGACGCTGACCGACGCCGAGCGGAAGGGTCTGCGGGTCGACGTCTCCGGGCCCGGCACCTACACGATCGCCGTCGTCACCTCCTACTGCGACCCCCAGGGGGTCGCCCGGGAAGAGCGGGTGAGCCAGGACGTGACGGTCACCGACGCGACCCTGGTGGTCACCGACGAGACCTCGGTCGACGTCGACGGCGACAGCCGTCCGGACAGGGTCCGGCTGCTGATCCCGGAGCCGGACCGGGCGCGGGGCAGCAGCAGCTACGCGGTCGCCGAGATCGCCCGGGCCTCCGGCGAGACCGATCGGGTCCTGCTGGCGGGGACCGGACTGCCCATGGTGGCCGACGAGAACGACCTCGACGGCAACGGCGTCGCCGACGTGCAGGTGGTCTCGAGAGGGGTGGACCGCGACAGCTGGACGGTGCTGACCCTCGCCGACGGCCGGGTAGTCGCCGCCACCCCGGTCGGCGCCGGTGAGCAGGTGGTGCAGCCGGCGACGGAGGCCCTGCCCGGCGGCGGCTACCAGCTGACCTGGCTGCGTGAGGGTCAGCTGGTCTCCTGGTACACCCAGGGCGCCTGGGATCGCGAGTCCGACGCGACGGTCACCCTGTTCGACTGGGTGCTCGACGGTGGTCAGCTCTCCCTCGACGACGAGTCCCAGCAGCAGGTCTGCGTCACCGCGGACCCGTCCAGGTGGACCGACCCCGAACCCTGCTGACCCCGGCGATCGCGCCGGGCTCGGAGCCACGACGGGCTCAGTCGCCGCGGTACCAGTTCCGCTCCCAGCGGTGCCGCGCCAGGGTCTGCAGCTGCTCGTCGGTCAGCGGGTCGGCAGCGGCGGTGGCGGCGGTGGCGGCGTTGCGTTCGACGTTCCGGACGCTGCGCATCCCGGCGATCACCGTCGAGACGGCCGGGTGGGCCAGCACGAACCGCAGCGCCGCGTCGGCGGTCCGGTCCGGCTCGATGCCGAGGTCGCGCTGCAGCGCGGCGACCCGCTCGGCCACCAGGGCGGGCCGGTCGCCGCGGAAGTAGCGGGCCCGGAAGTCACCCTCGGGGAACCGGGTGTCCGCGGCGATCGTGCCGGTGAGCCCGCCCTCGTCCAGCCCCACCCGCACGATCACGCCGACCTCGTGCTCCTGGCAGGCGGGCAGCAGCCGCTCGGCCGGCGCCTGGTGGAAGACGTTGTAGATCACCTGCACCGTGTCCACCACCCCGCTCTCGATGAGCGCCAGGGCGTTGTCAGGCTGGTAGTCGTTGATCGAGACGCCGAAGGCGCGGACCAGCCCCCGCCGCTTGAGGTCCTCCACGGTCTCCAGCCAGTCACCGCGCCCGACCCACTCGTCGTGCCAGACGTGGAACTGGAAGACGTCGAAGGCCTCCAGCCCGGAGGCCCGCAGGCTCTCCTCGATCGAGGAGCGGATGTGCTCACCGGGGAAGACGTCGGCCGGGTCCAGTCCGTCGGGCGCCGGGAATGCGCCGTGGCGCGGCGGCACCTTCGTCGCGACGTACAGCTCGTCGCGGCGGTGCCGGCGGAGAACCTCGCCGACCAGCCGCTCGCTCTCGCCGTACCCGCGGGCGGTGTCGATGAGGTTCACTCCCAGCTCGATCGCCCGGTCCAGGGCGCGCAGCGACTCGACGTCGGTGGCGCCGACCCAGCCGGCCCGCCCGATCCCCCAGGCGCCGTACCCCAGCGCGGAGACGCGCATCCCGGTGCTGCCCAGCTCGCGATACTCCATGGAGCTGTCCCTTCGTCGGTCTGCGGGTCCCTTCGTACGCTGTACCCGATGCTGCCGCAGGCCACCACCTCGGCCCACCGACGTACGTCGCCACCCAGGACGACGTGCTGACCTCCCGCGACGGATCAACCCAGTCGGGCCAGCCCCACCACGTCCCACGCCGCACCGGCGGTCACCCCGGTGGCGAGCGCGAGCACCGCGCAGAGCACCGCCACCGGGGCGGCCGCCCGACCCGGCTCGCGTGCGGGCCCGTCCTCCTCGTCCTCGCCACCGCTGTCAGCCGGGGCGAGGCCGACGACGGGTGCGAGCCAGCGCAGGTAGTAGAAGAGGCTGGCCACGGTGTTGACCAGCAGCAGCACCGCCAGCCACCTCCAGGCGGAGTCCCAGGCCACCACGACGGCCAGCAGCTTCCCGACGAAGACCCCCGTCGGCGGCGTGCCGACGAGACCCAGCAGCAGCACCACCAGGGCGGCGGCCAGGACCGGCCGACGGCGACCGAGACCCACCCACCCGGCCAGCCGGAGGTACGGGTGCGCGCCGACGACGGCGAAGGCACCCACGTTGGTGACGGCGTACGCCGCGACGAAGACCAGCAGCGCCGGGAGGGCCTGCGAGACCTGCGCCACCACCGCGACCGGCACCAGCAGGTAGCCGACCTGGCTCACCGTCGACCAGCCGAGCAGCCGGGCGGGGTCGTCCTGGAAGAACGCGGCCAGGTTGCCCAGCGTCATGCTGACCGCCGCCGCGACCGCGACCACCAGCGCCAGGTCACCCCCGGGGACCACGTCGACCAACCGGGCCAGCGCTACCAGCGCGCCCACCTTCGGCACCGTGGTCAGGTACGCCGCGGCGTACGTCGCGCTGCCCTGCGCCGCGTCCGGCACCCAGAAGTGCGCCGGCCAGCCGCCGACCTTGAACAGCAGGCCGCCGGCGACCAGCACGGCGCCGGCGGTGACCAGCCCCGGTGCGGCCCGAGGGTCGACCTCGCTCAGGGCGACGTACCCGGTGGCACCGGCGACGCCGTACAGCAGGACGGTGCCGGACATCAGCGCGATCCCGGCCAGCGCGCCGACCAGGTAGGTCTTCATCGCGGCCTCCGCCGACAGCGGGCGGCGGACCACCGCGACGATCGCGTAGAGCGGGATCGAGGAGAGCAGGAACGCGACGATCAGCAGCGCGAGATCGGTGGCTCCCGCGAGCAGCAGCGTGCCCGCCCCGCCGATCAGCAGCAGTGCGGTGGTGTCGCTCTCCCGGGGATGGTCGAGCAGCTCGTCCCCAGCGAGGACCAGCACCAGCGCCAGCACCACGCCGACCACCACCCGGACCGCGCCCTGGGCGTCGTCCGCGGTGAAGGTGCCCTCGAAGGCCATCGCGGCGCCCCCGGACAGGCCCCAGCCGCCGAGACCGGACGAGACCAGGGCCAGCACCGCGCCGGCCCGCCGCAGCCAGCGCTGCCGGCGCCGGGGGGTGAACGACCCGCCCACCAGCAGCACCAGCGCGCCGGCGAACAGCACCAGCTCCGGGGCCATGGTGGCGATGTCGCCGGCCATCCCGCCGTTCTCCATCGTCATCGACTCACCGGCTCACCAGGTCCACCACGACCGACGAGGCCGGCTCGATCACGGCCAGCAGCGGGCGCGGCAGCACCCCGATCAGCACCGACAGCCCCAGCAGCGCCCCGGCCGAGACCCACTCGTGCGGGCGCAGGTCGGTGAACCCGGCGGAGGCACCGCCCGGCTCCCCGGTGAAGACCGTCTGCACGGCCCGCAGCAGCAGCGCCGCGGTGAGCAGGATGCCCAGCAGCGCGATCGCCGCGACCGGGGCGGTGGCGATGCTGCCGGCGAAGACCTGGAACTCGGCGATGAAGCCGGAGAAGCCGGGGAGCCCGAGTGACCCGAACGCGGCCAGCGCGAACAGCAGGGCATACCGGGGCGCCGGCCCTGCGAGGCCGCCGTACGCCGCCATCTCGTAGCTCTGCCTGCGGGTCCACATCACCCCGGCCAGCAGGAAGAGCGCGGCGGTGAGCAGCCCGTGGCTGACCATCTGGGTGACCGCGCCGGTCACCGCCACGGCGCGGGCCTCCTGCTCGCCGCCTCCCTGCCCCGAGCCACCGAGCAGTCCGGCCGCGCCGAGCGCGACGACGACGTACCCCATGTGGTTGACCGAGGTGTAGGCGATCATCCGCTTGAGGTCGGTCTGGGCCATCGCCGCCAGCGCACCCCAGATCACCGAGACGATACCGACCGCGAGCACCACCCAGGCCAGCGAACGCCACGCCTCGGGCAGCATCGGCATCGCGATCCGGACCAGTCCGTAGGTGCCCATCTTCAGCAGCACGCCGGCCAGCACCACGGACCCGATGGTGGGGGCGTCGGTGTGCGCAGGCGGCAGCCAGGTGTGGAACGGGAAGGTCGGGGTCTTGATCGCCAGCCCGACCAGCACCGCGACGAGCACCAGCACCCCGACGGTTCCCTCGCCCTGCAGCGGCGGGTTCGCCGCCAGCTCGACCATGTCGAAGGTGTGTGGAGCCGACGCGACGTACAGCCCGACGAAGCCGAGCAGCAGCGCCAGCGATCCGAGGAAGGTGTAGAGGAAGAACTTCAGCGCCGACCGCGCCGCGTTGCCGTGCCCCCAGCCGGCGATCGAGAGGTACATCGCCACGATCGAGAGGTCGAAGAAGACGAAGAAGACCAGCAGGTCGGCGGAGACGAACAGCCCCAGCGAGACCGCCTCGAGGAACAGGAACAGCGCCGCCTGGAGCCGCGGCCGGTCGTCCTCGCGCAGTGCGTAGACCGCGACGGCGGCGAAGACCACCGTGGTCATCACCACCAGCGGCAGCGACAACCCGTCCACGCCGACGTGGTAGCTGGACCCGACACCGGGGAGCCACGGCACCTGCTGCTCGAAGGCGAGCCGGCCCGGCTCCGGAGTCTCGTACGCCGCCCACAGCACCCCCGCCAGCAGCACCTCCGCCAGCGCGACCAGCAGGAAGAGCCGGCGGGCCGATGTGGTGGACAGGCCGGGCACCGTGACCAGCAGCGCGGCTGCGGCCAGGGGCACCAGGACGAGGACGGAGAGCATCGTCACCTCACGATCACGAGCAGGACGAGCGCGACCCCGAGGGCCGCAGCGGACTGGAGGTAGTACTGGTGCAGCTGCCCGGTCTGCGGACGACGAGCCCACCGCCCGGCCCGGCGGACCGCGCCCGCGACCCGGTCGACGAGCCCGTCGACGACCCGCTCGTCGGAGCGTCCGACCGCGTCACCCGCGCGAAGGGTCGCGGCAGCGGCACCGTCGACCACCCGGTCCAGGACCCGGTCGTCGAGCCAGGCCACGCCGCGGGCCACCCGATCCACCGGCCGGGCCACCGCGACGAGGGCGAGTCGCTCGAGGTGGAACCAGCCGTGACACCACCCGTGCAGCCAGGCTGGCCCCCCGGCCGGCTGCGGACCTGGAGCGGCCAGCAGGTCGAATCGCCGGTCGGCGATCACGACCAGACCGAACCCGACCAGCGCCACGACGCCGGAGAGCACCAGCTCACCGGCGTGCACGCCCGGCCCGATCGGGGGCAGCGCCAGCAGGCCGAGGACGACCGCCCCCGCCGCCAGCGGCACCAGCGGCCACAGCAGCGCCCGGGGAACCTCTCCGGTGCCGGTCTGCTCGTCGTCGCGGTACGCCGCGACCCCGGCCGGCTCCGGTCTCGTGACCAGCACCAGCGCCTTGCCGGCGTACAGCGCGGCCAGGACCGCGGCCAGCATCCCGACGAGGTAGAGCCCATCGCTGCCCTCGCGGGCCGCAGCAAGGATGGTGTCCTTGGTGGTCCACAGCGCCAGCGGGGGCACCCCGGCCAAAGCCAGGAACCCGACCGCGGCCAGCGCACCCAGCAACGGCCAGCGGCGCGCGGCGCCGGTGAGACCGGCCAACGACCTGGTGCCGAGCGCGGTGAGCCAGGCGCCGGCCACCAGGAACAGCAGCGCCTTCACCGCGGCGTGCGCCACCAGGTGCACGGCCCCGGCGTCCACGGCGAGCAGCCCCGCACCCAGCACCACGAACCCGAGCTGGGCGGCGGTGGAGGCGGCGAGCAGCTGCTTGAGGTCGGTCTGGACGACGGCGACCGCGCCCATGCCCGCCGCGGTCAGCGCGCCGACCCAGGCCACCACGATGGCCACCTCGGGGGTCGCCGCCAGGGTGGGCTCGATCCGCAGCAGCAGGTAGCCGCCCATGGCGACCATCGCCGCCGAGTGCAGCAGGGCGCTGACCGGGCTGGGACCGTCCATCGCCCGGGCCAGCCAGAAGGAGAACGGCAGCTGGGCCGCCTTGCCGAGTGCGGCGACGGCGATGCCGGCGGCGAGCACGGTCCGCCAGCCCGTCGAGGCGTCCGGCAGGTCGGCCAGCGCGAGCCCCGCGCCCCCGGCCAGCGCGGCACCGGCGGCCAGGTACAGCCCCAGGTCGGCGGCCCGGGTCACGGTGAACGCGACGAGGCCCGAGGTCACCCGGCGGCTCTCGGACCACGTGAAGCCGATCAGGGCCCAGGAGGTCGCCCCCATCACCTCCCAGGCCAGCAGCAGGGTGACCAGGGTGTCGGCGACCACGGTGAGCAGCGCGGCGGCGACGAAGAGCAGCATCAGCCCGTGGAAACGGGCCGGGGCCTCGTGGGTCCCGACCGCCGCGACGGCGAGCACCAGCAGCGCCACCAGGGCCACCGTCGGCAGCACCAGGGCGGCCAGGTCGTCGATCGAGGCACCGAAGTCCGCCCCGTGGACGAAGGCGGTGCTGAAGCGGGGTCGAACCACCACGGCGACCACCGAGAGCACCGCGGTGACCGCGGCGGTCGCCAGGGTGACCGGGGCGGCGTACCGGTCGACGAGCCGGGTCCCCTCCGGGCCGCGCTCCGGACCGGCGAACGCGTGGACGGTGCCGAGGGTGGCGCCGACCGCGGCGGGCAGGCCGACCAGCATCAGCAGCAGCGCGCTCACTGGTGCAGCTCCGCGTTCATGTCGGTCATGTCCGACCCGGTCTGGCGGTGCAGCAGGGTGGCCACCCCGAAGCCCATCGCCATCTCGACGGTCATCGCCGCGATGATCACGAGCAGCAGCACCTGGCCCGACGGGTCCGGTGCCAGGAACCACCAGATCCCGGCGGCGGCCAGGATGACGGCGTTGATCATCAGCTCCAGGCCCATCATCACCATCACCACGACCTGCTGGGAGATGGCGCCGTACAGGCCGACGCTGAACAGGGCGGCGGCGACCAGCATCACGGTCTCGATCGTCATCGGCCGACACCTCCGGGCTGCGGGTCGTCGGCGGGCCGCCGGTCGAGGTCGTCGCCGAGCCGGTCGTAGCGCGACCGGCCGACCGAGAGCACCACCGCCGCGATGATCGTGGCCACCATCACCGGGCTCATCGCGACCATCACCAGCATGTGGCTGCCCATCGTGGCCTCGCCGAGCGCGGCGGTGGTGTCCGCCGGCGGGGTGCCGGAGCGCTCCGGCCACGGGACCAGCAGGGCCCCGCCGCCGAGGACCACGAACGTGCCAGCGGCCGCGGCGAGCGCCCAGCGGTTGTCGTGCACCATGCTCATCGGCATCAGCGCCGGGTTCATCCCCATGAACATCACCATGTAGACGGCCATCACGGCCATCTCCATCACCATCATCAGGATCGTGATCACGCCGACGTAGTCCTGGTGCAGCAGCAGCACCGCGACCCCGACCGCGACGAACGAGAGGGCGAGCGCGTAGGTGGCTCGGGCCATCGAGTCCACCACGAAGACCAGCGCACCGAGGACCACGGCCACGACCGCGCACAGCCAGAACCCGACGTCCACCAGCAGCCCGTCCATCAGGCCCTCCCTGGGCCGGTGACGGACACGATCGCCACGACCAGGTCCTGGAGCACCACCAGCGGCAGCAGCACCGTCCAGCCCAGCTCCAGGAACTTGTCCGGGCGCAGGGTCGGCAGCCGGCGGCCGACCAGCAGCAGGGTGGCTGCGAGCAGCAGCGTCTTGAGGACGACCCACGCCGCCGCGGGCAGCACCGGGCCCTCGCCACCGCCGAGGAACAGCGGTACGGCGACCGCGGCGCCGGCGACCAGCAGGGCGTACCGGCCGGCCTGCACCAGCAGCCGGTCGCTCCCGGTCAGCTCGGCGAGCACCCCACCGGCGAGGTCGGGTGAGGCCGCGGCGTCCATCGGCGGGAACACCGCGAAGCCCAGGACGCCGAGGCAGTACACCGCGAACGCCGCGGGCATCCACGCGACGTACCAGAGCCCATCGGCCTGGGCCGCGGCGATCACCGCAGGCTCCAGGCTGCCGGCCGCGATCGCCGGGGCGACCAGCGCGAACATCAGCGGGAGCTCGTAGGCGAGCGCCATCGCCAGGAACCGGTAGCCGCCGACCAGGCCGAGGACCGCGTTGGGACCCCAGCCGACCAGCCACACCAACGCCCACACGGTCACGTCGAGCGCGTTGAACCAGACCACGCCGAGCGGTGCACCGGCCAGTACGTGACTGCCGAAGGGGACGAAGGCGATCATCAGCAGCGCCGCGGGCAGCAGCGCGCTGGCGGCAATCCGCCACAGCAGCCGGTCCGCGGAGACGGTCTCGCGGCGACGCTGGCGCAGCAGCCGGGCGACCTCGGCGATCGGGGCCCGCAGCGCGGTGACCGGCCCGACGCGGCCCCGGTCGGGGGCGGTCGCCGCGTCGAGGGCCGCCACCGCCGCAGCCGCGAGCACCAGCCCGCCGGCCAGCACCGGCGCCCACCACCAGGAGAGCGTCAGGGCCTCGGTCATCAGGTCACCTCCGTGGTGGCCGGGGCCGGCGTCCACGGGCCCGCCGAGGAGACGAGCAGTCGGGCGGTGGCCAGCTCGCACCCGACCAGCCGGTCGGCCAGCCTCTCGGCGGCTCTCTGCGCGTCCTCGCGTCGGGCCGCCCGCGCGGTGACCCGTCCCTCCAGCAGGGTGGCGGCGTCCTCGAGGAGCTCCTGCACCCGGGGCTGCACGTCGAGGTCCCGCCAGAGCCAGCGCAGCGTGCGGGAGCGCCGCACCCGGTCCGCGTGGGTGCGGACCTCGGCCACCAGCCGGGACGGCGGCTCGTCGCCGGCGAGGCTACGGTCCCGGAGCTCGCGGACCCTTGTCGCCGCGCGGTGGCCGGCCAGGGTCAGCACGTCCGCGGCGGCGTCGAGCAGCCGCGCGGCGCCCGCAGGCCCGACGACCGCTTCCGGCTCGGGGGGCTGACCGGTCAACGTCGCGGCCTCCGCGGTCGTGATGACGTCGCCGGCCAGGGTGAGGGTGAGTACCAGTCCTGCCGGCCAATGCCGGAGCACCGGACCCAGCCGCACCTCGAGCACGTCCATCTCCAGGCCGTCGCGGTCGTCCGCTCCCCCGGCCAGCGGAATCCCGTCCGGGGACATGTCCATGTCCCCGTGGTCCATCTCCCCGTGGTCCATCTCCCCGTGATCCAACTTCGGAGCCGAGTACCCGGCTCGCTCGCTCGCGTCCCGGCGCTGGGCGGGGTCGTCGCGAAGCACCGAGACCGCGAGGTCGAGCGCCTCGTCGACCCGGTCGGGGGACTGCGCCGCGACCCGCGCCCGGGGCCCCGGCAGCTGGTCGTGGACCAGGTCGACGTGACGGCCGAGCTCGGGACCGGGAACGCCGGCGACCAGCAGGACGTCGGCGTCGGCCGGCCCCAGGGCCAGCACCCAGCCCCGGTCGCGGACCGCCCGTTCCGCGGCCACCCGAGTGGTGAACCAGCCGGGCACCTCGACCACCAGGACGTGCGGGCGTCGTACCGCCCAGGAGAGCAGCAGGCCCCTGGGCCCGCTCGGGATCAGGCCCATCGGAACGCCCCCTCCCGACGTGCCCAGAACACCGCCAGCAGCAGCGCTCCGAGGAAGACGAACATCTCGATGACGGCCCCGGGGCCCAGCTCGGCGACCACCACCGCCCACGGGTACATGAAGAGCATCTCGACGTCGAAGGCCAGGAAGACCACCGTGGCGACGTACCACCGGGCGTGGAAGCGCGACAGCGCGTGCTGGGTCGGCAGCCAGCCGGACTCGTAGGGGGTGCTGATCAGAGGGTCACGGGAGACCGTCGCCAGCAGCGCGACAGCGCGCACGACGACGACCAGGACGACGCTGACGAGCGCCATCGCAAGCAGGCCGGTGTACATCCTTTCCCTTCCGACGAGGCGTTGCGGGTGCGGGTGATCTCCCCAGCGGTTGTTCCGCAAACATACGGTAGGGGGGTATTGTGGACGATGCAACCCGGCACCAGGAAGACAGGAGCGGCAGATGCCCCGAGCCACACCGCCGGCCTCGACCGGAACGACCGACGAGCCGGCACCTCACGAGCACGGCTACGTGCACCACCAGCACCGCGACGCCTATCTCAAGCGGCTCCGCCGGATCGAGGGCCAGGTGCGCGGGCTCCAGCGGATGGTCGAGGAGGAGCAGTACTGCATCGACATCCTCACCCAGGTCTCGGCCGCCACCAAGGCGCTCCAGTCGGTGGCCCTCGGACTGCTCGACGAGCACCTGGGGCATTGTGTCGTCGAGGCCGCCCGCGCCGGCGGCCCGGAGGCCGAGGTCAAGGTGGCCGAAGCCTCCGCCGCGATCGCGCGGCTCGTCCGCAGCTGACCCCACGACCCGAACCGAACGAGAGGCACCCCAGATGACCACCAGCACCTACACCGTCAGCGGCATGACCTGCGCCCACTGCGTCGCCTCGGTCACCGAGGAGATCAACGAGCTCGACGGCGTCCGGGCGGTCCAGGTGGACCTGGAGTCCGGCCAGGTGCGGATCACCAGCGACCGCGAGCTCAGCGACGACAGCGTCCGCAACGCTGTGGAGGAAGCCGGGTACGAGCTGACATGAGCCCCACGGGAACGGGCACCCACGCCTCCGTCGAGCTGCAGATCTCCGGGATGACCTGCGCCTCCTGCGCGAACCGGATCGAGCGCAAGCTCAACAGGCTCGACGGCGTGACCGCGACGGTCAACTACGCCACCGAGAAGGCCCGGGTCGACCACGGTGCCGAGGTGGACGTCCAGCAGCTGCTGGACACGGTGGCCGCCGCCGGGTACGCCGCAGCGCCGGCCAGGCCCGCCCGCACGGCCGGCGACGGTGACGAGGACCGGGACGACGAGATCCGGCCGCTGCGGAACCGCTTGATCCTCTCGGCGGTGCTGTCGGTGCCGGTGATCGCGATGGCGATGGTGCCGGCGTTCCAGTTCGACTTCTGGCAGTGGGTCTCGTTGGCACTCGCGTTGCCGGTCGTGGCCTGGGGCGGCTGGCCGTTCCACCGCGCCGCCTGGGTGAACCTGCGCCACGGCACCTCGACGATGGACACCCTGGTCTCCCTCGGCACCCTCGCCGCACTCGGCTGGTCGCTCTACGCGCTGGTCCTCGGCACCGCCGGGATGCGCGGGATGACCCACGCCTTCGAGCTGACCATCGACCGCACCGACGGGGCCGGCAACATCTACCTGGAGGCCGCTGCCGGGGTGACCACGTTCATCCTCGCCGGGCGCTACCTGGAGACCCGGTCGAAGCGCCGCGCGGGCGCGGCACTGCGGGCGCTGCTCGAGCTGGGGGCCCGCGACGTCGCGGTGCTCCGGGGTGACCGGGCCGACCCGGCCGCGGTGCAGGAAGAGCGCATCCCGATCGAACAGCTCGTGGTCGGCGACCGCTTCCTGGTCCGGCCCGGGGAGCGGATCGCCACCGACGGCGTGATCGAGGACGGCTCCTCGGCGGTGGACACCGCGATGGTGACCGGGGAGTCGGTGCCGGTCGAGGTCTCTCCCGGGGACGACGTGGTCGGTGCCACGGTGAACGCCGGGGGCCGCCTCGTGGTCCGCGCGACCCGCGTCGGGGCGGACACCCAGCTGGCGCAGATGGCGCGGCTGGTCGAGGAGGCCCAGAACGGCAAGGCCCAGGTCCAGCGACTGGCGGACCGGGTCTCGGGCGTCTTCGTGCCGGTGGTGATCGTGCTGGCGGTGGCGACCTTCGCCGGCTGGCTGCTCGCCGGCGGCACCTCGACCGCCGCCTTCACCGCAGCGGTCGCGGTGCTCATCATCGCCTGCCCGTGCGCCCTGGGGCTCGCGACGCCGACGGCGCTGATGGTCGGCACCGGACGCGGGGCCCAGCTGGGCATCCTGATCAAGGGGCCCGAGGTGCTCGAGTCCACCCGCCGGGTCGACACCGTCGTGCTCGACAAGACCGGCACCGTCACCACCGGCGAGATGACCCTGACCGAGGTGCTGACCGCTCCCGGCGAGGACGAGCACGAGGTGCTCCGCGTGGCCGGCGCGCTCGAGGACGCCTCGGAGCATCCCATCGCCCGTGCGGTGGCGCGCGCCGCTCGGGAGCGCACCGGTCCACTGTCGACGGTCCGGGACTTCACCAACCTCGAGGGGCTCGGGGTCCAGGGGGTCGTCGCTCGGCCTCCCGGGGACCGCACGGTCCTGGTCGGTCGCCCCCAGCTGATGCGGGACCGGTCGCTGGTCGAGCCCGTCGAGCTGGCCGACGCGCTGGACCAGGCCCGTGCCCGCGGCGCCACGGTCGTGGCGGTCGGCTGGGACGGCCGGGTCCGCGGGCTGCTGGTGGTCGCCGACGCGGTGAAGCCGACCTCCGCCGCCGCGATCCGCCAGCTGCGCGGGCTCGGGCTGCGACCGGTGCTACTGACCGGCGACCACGCGGCGGTCGCCCGCGCGGTGGCCGGTGAGGTCGACATCGACGAGGCCGATGTCATCGCCGACGTGATGCCCGCCGACAAGGTGGACGTGGTCCGCCGGCTCCAGGAGCAGGGCCGGGTGGTGGCGATGGTCGGCGACGGCGTCAACGACGCGGCCGCGCTGGCGCAGGCCGACCTGGGACTGGCGATGGGCACGGGCACCGACGTAGCGATCGAAGCCAGTGACCTGACGCTGGTCCGCGGTGATCTCCGGGTCGCCGCGGACGCGATCCGGCTGGCTCGGCGTACCCTCGCCACGATCAAGGGCAACCTGTTCTGGGCGTTCGCCTACAACGTCGCGGCGCTGCCGCTGGCCGCGGCCGGCCTGCTGAACCCGATGCTGGCCGGGGCCGCGATGGCGTTCTCGTCGGTGTTCGTGGTCACCAACAGCCTGCGGCTGCGACGGTTCCGAGGGATGTCGGTCAGCCCAGCCGGCTGACCAGCTCGCGGCCCAGGGCACGGCCCGACAGCCAGGCCGTCTCCACCTTCGGCGAGGCGCCCCAGCCGTCCCCGCAGGCGCCGACCCACCGGTCGGTGAGCAGGTACGCCGCCTCCCGGGTGCCGGTCGGGCGGGCCAGGGACCAGCGGTGCACGTCGCTGTCCTCCGGCTCGGCGTCGATGCCCAGCCGGGTGCACAGCGCCCGCAGCATCGGCTCCCGGGCCGCGTCGGGGTCGGCCAGGTGCTGCCCGGCCAGCTCCGGCGTGGAGTGGGCCACCAGCACCGGGGCGTCGTCCCCGCGGCGCCGGCCGTCGTCGGCGATGAACGCCAGGTGGTCGTCGCCGTTGACGAACGCCGCCTCGAACCTGCCGTCCGGGGCGACCGGGTCCCAGGACCGGGTGGCGAAGCGGGCGGTCAGCGCGAGCACCGGTTCCGAGGCTCGGGTGAGGACGGCGGCCTCCGCGGCCAGGTCGGGACCGAGCAGCCGACGGGCCTGGTCGTCGGGCATCGCCAGGACCACCGCTGCTGCGGGTCGGCCGTCGACCTTCGGCCGTCCGTCCTCGACCGTGACCCGCTCGACCTGGGCGCACTCGACCTCGAGCGGGGCGGCCAGGTCCTCGACCAGCGAGCGCAGGCCTCCCGGCGCACCCCAGCGCATCGGCCCGGTCTTGGCGGTCGGTGGCCGGTCGGGGTCGAGCACCGTGAACGTGTCGGTCCACGGACGCGCCAGGCCGCGGTGCCGCCAGTCCTCGACGACGCGGATGAACCCGGGGTCGTCCGCGGTGAGGTACGACGCCCCGAGGTCGACCGGTCTGCCGTCGCTGCGCCGGCTGGCCATCCGCCCGCCGATCCGGCGGCCCCGGTCGATCATCCGGACCGGGACCCCGGCCGCGGTCAGCTCGACCGCGCAGGCCACCCCGGAGATGCCTGCCCCCACCACGACGACCGCGTTCATCGCCCCAGCCTGCCACCCGGCCGAAGACCGGTCGGCCTCACCAACGGTGGGCCACGTCGACCACCAGCCGGTGGCCGGTGCCCGGGCCGTCCAGGGTGAAGACCCGCATCGGCAGCCGAGCGCGCACCCCCAGCCCGAGGGTCGTCTGACCCTCGAACGACCCGGCCCAGGCGGCCTGGCGGAAGGTGCGGTAACCGGCCACATCGACCAGCTCGGCGGGATCGACCGGCGTGTACGTCGGCTCGCCCTCCTCGGTCGACGCGGGCGCCCGGACGATGATCTGGATGGCGGCGCCACCACGGAGCGGCACCACGGCGCCGGACCCGTCGGCGGTGACCTGGTCGACGTACTCGACCCGGTAGCCGGGTCGAAGCGACCCGGCGCCGTCGAGGTCGACGACGAGACGGTCGAAGCAGGTGTGCCGACCGGACCTGACGTCGGTGAGCTGCTCGGTGGTGTGGCCGCCGGCCTGCTCGGGCAGGGAGCCCCAGGCGGTGCGGCAGGTGCTGGCTGTGGCAGCGGAGGCGGTCGGGACGGTCCCGACGGTGGCCGGCACGGCCAGCAGGGCGAGGCCGAGGCCCAGCCCGACGAGGGCCTTCCTCGGAGTGCGGGTGATGGTGTTCATGGTGTCCTCCTTCCGGACACCTGTTCCACGTCCGAGGGGCCTGCGCGGTTGACGGGCGAACCACCCCGTCACGGCATGGGCTTCGGTTTCGAGACGCTCGCTGGCGCTCGCTCCTCAACCTCCGTGGGCACGGTGGTTGAGGAAGGCGCGCAGCGCCACCCGGTGGTTGAGGAAGGCGCGCAGCGCCGCCCGGTGGTTCGAGGACAGGCGCGCAGCGCCTGTCTCGAAACCACCCCGTCACGGCGTCGGCTCCGGTTTCGAGACGCTCGCTGGCGCTCGCTCCTCAACCTCCGTGGGCCCGGTGGTTGAGGAAGGCGCGCAGCGCCTGTCTCGAAACCACCCCGTCACGGCGTCGGCTCCGGTTTCGAGACGCTCGCTGGCGCTCGCTCCTCAACCTCCGTGGGCCCGGTGGTTGAGGAAGGCGCGCAGCGCCTGTCTCGAAACCACCCCGTCACGGCGTCGGCTCCGGTTTCGAGACGCTCGCTGGCGCTCGCTCCTCAACCTCCGTCGGCACGGTGGTTGAGGAAGGCGCGCAGCGCCTGTCTCGAAACCACCCCGTCACGGCGTCGGCTCCGGTTTCGAGACGCTCGCTGGCGCTCGCTCCTCAACCTCCGTGGGCTTCGGTTTCGAGACGCTCGCTGGCGCTCGCTCCTCAACCTCCGTGGGCGCTTGGCGCTCGCTCCTCAACCTCGACGCTGCGCTGGCGCTCGCTCCTCAACCTCCGTGGGCGCTGGCGCTCGCTCCTCAACCTCCGTGGTTGCCGGCGTCAGGTCAGCACGAGCGGGCGACGCACCCGCTCGACACCCGCCGGCATGATTTCCCGCCCCTGAGGGAATCGTCATCTGGGACGGGTCGACCGGGCCCGGCGAGCCTCGGGAAGGCGGCACGATGACCACCTCGGAGACCGGTTCTGACACCCGGAGCGGTGACCGCGACTACTACCTCGGGCGGACCATCCACCTTGCGGCGGTGGCCGCCCTCGGAGGGTTGCTGTTCGGTTTCGACACCGCGGTCATCAACGGGGCGGTCAGTGCGATCTCCGACGACTTCGGAGTCGAGGGCTTCCTGCTCGGATTCGTCGTCTCGTCCGCATTGCTGGGCTGTGTCGTCGGCGCCTACCTCGCCGGGCGGCTCGCTGACCGGATCGGCCGGACCCGGGTGATGCTGCTCGCCGCGGCACTGTTCCTGATCAGTGCCATCGGCTCCGGTCTGGCCTTCGGTACGTGGGACCTGATCCTGTGGCGCGTCGTCGGCGGCCTCGGTGTCGGTGCGGCCTCGGTGATCGCGCCTGCCTACATTGCCGAGGTGTCGCCGGCGGCGATCCGGGGTCGGATGGGCTCCCTGCAGCAGCTGGCCATCGTCACCGGCATCTTCATCGCACTGCTGTCGGACTACTTCCTGGCCACCACGGCGGGCGGATCGGCCGAGCCGCTGTGGGGGTTGACCGCGTGGCGCTGGATGTTCATCGCCGAGGTGGTGCCGGCGCTCGCCTACGGCGTGTTGGCGCTGACCATCCCCGAGTCACCCCGGTTCATGGTGGCCCAGGGGGACCACACCTCGGCCAGGGAGGTGCTGCGGTCGGTGATGAAGACGGGCATCGACCAGCGGATCAAGGAGATCAAGCGCACCGTCGTCCGAGACCGTCGCTCCTCGGTCGCCGACCTGGTCAAGCCCGGGGGCGGGAACCTGCTCCCGATCGTGTGGATCGGCATCGCGTTGTCGGTGTTCCAGCAGTTCGTCGGGATCAACGTCATCTTCTACTACTCCTCGACGCTGTGGCAGTCGGTCGGCTTCAGCGAGTCCGACTCCCTCACCATCACCGTCCTCACCTCGGTCACCAACATCGTGGTGACGCTCGTGGCGATCTCCCTGATCGACAAGATCGGTCGCCGCAAGCTGTTGACCATCGGCTCGGCGGGCATGGCCCTCTCGCTGGGCACCCTCGCCTACCTCTTCGCGACAGCCGCGACCACCACCAACGACGCCGGTGAGATCCAGCCGATGCTCGGTGACACCGAAGGGATGGTGGCGCTCGTCGCCGCGAACCTCTTCGTCGTGTTCTTCGGCATGTCGTGGGGCCCGGGGGTCTGGGTGCTGCTCGGCGAGATGTTCAGCAACAAGATCCGCGGCACCGCCCTGGGTCTGGCCGCAGCCGCCCAATGGCTGGCCAACTTCGCCATCTCGACGTCGTTCCCGCGGTTCGCGGACATCGGGCTCGGCTTCGCCTACGGCTTCTACACGACCTTCGCCGTGCTGTCGCTGCTGTTCGTGCTGAAGTTCGTGCCCGAGACCAAGGGCCGCGAGCTCGAGGACATGTAGCCGCTCACGTCTCCCGGCGCAGCCCGGAGTCCCAGAGCTCGACGGTCTGCAGCACCCAGAACACCGCGAACAACGTGATCAGCCAGGCCTCGACGGCCAGCACCACGTGGTCCCACCCGGTGAGCAGGCCCACCAGCCCGAGCCCGCCGGCGCCGAGGACCATCGCCGACGCCAGGACCAGGTACCGGTTGGTGTAGCGCGGGGAGCCGTCGGCCCGGGTCGCGCCGGCCGGCGAGAGGCCGAAGCGACGCGCGCTCCACAGCACCACTGCCACGAAGGCGATGAACATCGGCACGGCGGCGGCGTAGTGCGCGTACTGCACGAACGAGTCACGCCCGGCGGCGAACCAGACGATGCCCACCAGCAGCAGAGCGGCGGTGACCCCCAGCCTGATCAGGCGGGCGAGGGTGCTGACCCGAGCCTGCTGGCGGGCCCGCCAGGCGATCGCCGCCGCAAGCAGCCACGCCACCACCCCGATCACCAGGTAGGCGGTGACCGTGTTGTCGATGGCGGCCAGGGTCTCGGCGACGTCCACCGTCCGGCTCGGGCACGACCCGGAGGAGATGTCCTGCCGGGGCACCGGGACGAAGGCGACCAGGGGCGCGAGCAGCCCGGCCACGTTGAGCAGGCCGTCCTCCAGCTCGCTGCTGGCCTTCAGCGACACCAGGCAGATCCCGATCGCCACCAGCACCCCGACCAGCACCGGACGGGCCGGGGTGTACCAGTAGGCGCTGAGCGAGGTCTGCCAGCAGTCCGCCGCGGTGGCGAACCGCTCGTGGAGCACTGCCACCCCGAGCAGCGCGACCAGCAGCACCATCGAGATCCGCAGCGTGCGGATGGTCTTGGCCAGTGCCTGCTGCTGCACCTCGAGATCCGGCATGGCGGCAGCCTGTCACGACGTACCGACGGCGCACCGGAGCCGCAACGTAGCCGAGATCACGTGCTCGTCGGCTGGGCAAGCGGAGGTCGTCAGCCGTACCGTGGGCACGGTCAACTGGTTGCCTTTGGCAACTATCTGTTCCCCGTGTCGTCCCCTAGGAAGCAGTCCCCGCGTGCCTGTCCATCTCCGCGGCAACACCGGCATCACCTTCGCGGTCCTCGCGGTCGCGGTGTCGTCGTTCGCGCTGCTGCAGTCCCTGATCGTGCCGGTGCTGGCCCGGATCCAGGTGCTCTACGAGACCGACCAGACCACGGTCACCTGGGTGCTGACCGCCTACCTGCTCTCCGCGTCGATCTTCACGCCTCTGCTCGGTCGGCTGGGCGACTCGGTGGGCAAGACCCGGATGCTCGTGGTCACCCTGACCGCGTTGGCCGTCGGCTCGCTGATGGCCGCGCTCGCCCCGAGCATCGGCTGGCTGATCGTGGCCCGGGTCGTGCAGGGCGCCGGCGGCGGCGTGATGCCGTTGGCCTTCGGCATCATCCGGGACGAGTTCGCCGAGCGCAGCACGCTGGCGCTCAGCGTGATCGCCTCGCTGACCGCGGTCGGCTTCGGCTTCGGCCTGGTCCTGGCCGGGCCGATCGTCGACGGCCTCGGCTACCACTGGCTGTTCTGGCTGCCGATGATCGCCACCTCGGTGGCCGCCCTGGCGGCGCTCGCATTCATCCCGGCGTCCCCGGTGCGCACCGCCTCGCGACTGCCGCTGCTGCCCGCGGTGCTGCTCAGCGGCTTCCTGGTGGCGGTGCTGCTGCCGATCAGCCAGGGCAACGTGTGGGGCTGGTCCTCACCCGGCGTGGTCGGTCTGCTCACGCTCGGGGTTCTGCTGGCGGTGCTCTGGGTCCGGGTCGAGCTGACCGTCCCGGTGCCGCTCATCGACATGGCGATGATGCGCCGGCGTGGGGTGTGGACCTCCAACCTGGTCGCCGCGTTCGTCGGCTTCGGGATGTTCGGCTCGTTCGCCTTCCTGCCGCAGCTGCTGCAGACCCCGACCGAGGCCGGCTACGGCTTCGGCGCCAGCATCGGCGAGTCCGGCCGACTGCTGCTGCCCTCGGCCATGGCCAGCTTCCTGATCGGCTTCGGGGTCGCCTCGCTGGTCCACCGCTTCGGCGCGCGCCGGGTGATCATGACCGGGACGGCGATGAGCGCCGTGGCCCTGGTCTCGGTCGGCATCTTCCACGACCAGGCCTGGCAGCTGTACGCCGCCACCAGCCTGCAGGGGGTCGGCAACGGCCTGGTCTTCTCCAGCCTGGCCGGCGTGGTGATCGGCTCGGTGCCCGCCGAGCAGACCGGCGTGGCCAGCGGCATGAACGCCAACATCCGGACGATCGGCGGCTCGATCGGCTCGGCCGTGACGGCCGGCATCATCACCGCCCGGGTGGGCGCCGACGGCTTCCCGGTCGAGCTCGGCTACACGATCGGCTTCGTGCTGCTCGGGATGATGATGCTCGGGGCCACCCTGGCCGCCTCGTTCATCCCCGACCTGCGCACCTCGACGACGACCACCCGGTGGGAGGACGCCGACAACGCCGAGCTGGGCTACCTGCCCGCAGCGCCGGCGGCCGCCCGCTAGAGAGGTCCCGCTAGAGATCCCGCTAGAGATAGAGGCCGGTGGCCTCGTCGGCCAGCCGGTCCGAGGCGACCGCGTGCACGTCGCGCTCCCGCATCACCAGGTACAGGTCGCCGTTGACCTCGATCTCGGCCTTCGCCTCGGGATCGAACAGCACCCGGTCGCCGACCTCGACGGCCCGCGCGTGCGGACCGACCGCCACCACCTTGGACCAGCTCAGTCGCCGGGCGCCCATCGCCGCGGTCGCCGGGATCACGATGCCGCCCGAGGACCGCCGCTCCCCGGCCTGCTCGTCGACCTCCACGAGCAGCCGGTCGTGGAGCATCTTGATCGGCGTCTTGTCGGTCATCGCTCCCCGCGGATCAGGCCACGACCTTGCGCAGCACGACCAGGGCCGCGACGGTGCCGACGACCAGGCCGACCGACTTGAGGATGTTGTCGGTGCGGGGCTGTCCGGTCGCGGGATCGACGTAGTGCGCCTTGATCGCGGCGATCTCACGCTTGACGATCGTCTTCGGACTGGCCCGGTAGGTGAGCTGGTCGATGGTGCCGGCCAGCCGCTCGCGCGTCTCCTCGATCTCCTTCTCCAGGGAAGAAGTGTCGTTGACCTTGCTCATGGCGCTCCTGTGTCCGCGGGTGCTGGCGCCTCGGAGGCTATCAACCCGGCTGGCCGCCGGGCTCGCCGCCGGACCGCTGCGCCTGCGCGAGACGCGGGTCGAACCCGAACGGCAGCTCCAGGCGGTGCGCGGTCATCAGCTCGGAGTCGGTGAGGATGTCGTACGTCGGCCCGTCGGCGACCACGCTCCCGTCGTGCAGCACCACCGACCGGGGACAGAGCTCGAGGGCGTAGGGAAGGTCGTGGGTCACCATCAGCACCGTGACGTCCAGGGCGCGCAGGATGTCGGCCAGCTCGCGTCGCGACGCCGGGTCGAGGTTGGAGGACGGCTCGTCGAGCACCAGGATCTCGGGCTCCATCGCCAGCACCGTGGCGACCGCGACCCGACGCCGCTGACCGAAGGAGAGGTGGTGCGGGGGTCGGTCGGCGTGCTCGGCCATCCCGACCCGCTCCAGGGCCTCCATCACCCGCCGCTCCAGGGCGGCGCCGGAGACCCCGTGGTTGGCCGGGCCGAACCCGACATCGGCGCGGACGCTGCCCATGAACAGCTGGTCGTCGGGATCCTGGAACACGATGCCGACCCGGCGCCGCACCTCGGCCAGGTTCGGCCTGGTGACCGGCATCCCGGACACGGCCACCGACCCGGCGCCGCCGGCGAGAATCCCGTTGAGGTGCAGCACCAGCGTGGTCTTGCCGGCCCCGTTCGGACCGAGCAGCGCCACCCGCTCCCCGGCGTGGACGTGCAGGTCGACGCCGTACAGGGCCTGGTGGCCGTCGGGGTAGGCGTAGGCAAGGCCGCGGACGTCGAGGACCGGGACGCTCATCGCGGCATCCGGCCGGTGTAGCCGCGCGAGAGCATCGCCAGGTGGACCCGTTCGCCGCGCTCGTAGGACCGGATGAACAGGGCTCCCAAGGACGCGGCCAGCACCGGCCAGTGCCGCGGGTTGCGGGCCGAGAAGCCGCGGGACTCGCGAGCGATCCGCATCCGTCGGAGCTCGTCGGCGACGACCTCGACGTACCGCACCATGAAGGCCATGATCTGCACCAGCAGGCTGGGGACGCGCAGCCGTTCCAGGCCGACCAACAGGTCGGTGGGCGCGGTGGTCGCCGCCAGGGTGAGGCTGGCCAGGACGCCCAGGGTGCCCTTGGCGAGCAGGCCCCACGCGGCCAGCAGCCCGGGCTCGCTGAGGCTCAGCCCCAGCACCTCGGTCTGCGGTCCGGTGGCCACGAACGGCAGCACCAGCGCGAAGACGACGAACGGGACCTCGACCACCATCCGCTTCGCCAGGTACGGCGGCGGGACCGTGGACAGGGCCACCACACCGAGCAGCACCGCCAGGTGCACCCCGAAGGCCCAGTACCAGTCCGGCGGGGTGGCGACCACCAGCAGCACGAAGCCGAGCAGACCCAGCAGCTTGTGGTGCGCCTGCCAGCGGTGCACCGGCGAGTGACCGTGGTGGTGCAGCGTGTGACCGTGTGGGGCGCCCACGGCGGCCCTCAGCCCACGCGCTGGTCGTCAGCAGCGGTACGCCGGCGGCGGGCCAGCAGCACGACTCCCCCGGTCACACCGAGCACCACGATCACGCCGAGCGCCCCGGCCAGTCCGCCGGAGAGCCGGTCGTCGCCGACGCCGGTCTCGTAGCCGGCGAGCGGGCCGTCCTCGGTGGCGGACGGCTCGGCCGCGCCGGCGATCCCCTGGTCCTCGGCGACCCGCTCCAGCCCGTCCGGGCTGTCGGCGGCGTAGTGACTGAGCACGCCCGCGATCAGCAGGGCGGCCAGCACGCCGACCACGGCGACGGCACGGATGCCCGGGCGGCGTCGCGCCGGCCGGTCCGGACCCGGCGCGCTCATCGGGCCGACCCGCTGGGCGTCCCGGCCACGGGGCTCGGCCGGACCACCAGCTCCCGGCGGTCCAGCACCCGCCGGGCACCGTGCACCAGGTCGGGTCGGACCGCCACGATGCTGGCCACCGCCAGGAAGGTGATCGCGGCCTCACCGAGACCGATCACCACGTGCACACCGGCCATCGCGGTGGCCAGCGTGTCCAGCGGTACCGGGGCGGCCCCGCCGACGGCGTACAGCCCGACGAAGACCAGCGCCGAGGCCGGCACGGTGATCAGGGCGGCGACGGCCGCGAGGGCGGGAACGAGACCGAGGCGGCGCGGCAGCACGAGCTGGAGGCCGCGGAAGACCAGCCAGCCCAGCGTGCAGGTGACCACGCCCATCAGCACCACGTTGGTGCCCAGCGCGGTGATCCCGCCGTCGGCGAAGAGCAGTGCCTGCACCATCACCACGACGGTCAGGCACAGCATCCCGGTGAACGGTCCGACCAGGATCGCCGCCAGCGCACCGCCGAGCAGGTGCCCGCTGGTGCCGGCCCCCACCGGGAAGTTGATCATCTGGGTGGCGAAGACGAACGCCGCCACCAGGCCCGCGAGCGGCGCGGTCCGGTCGTCCAGCTCGCGACGCGCACCGCGCAGCGCGATCCCGACCGCCGCCGCGGCCACCACCCCCGTGCCGAGAGAGGTCGGCACGTCGAGGAAACCGTCGGGGACGTGCATCGCGGGGCCTTCCGGGGACGACGTAGGTTGGGCCTGCCCCGGCTGCCGGGGCGTTGCTGCCCACCCTAGGTTATTGCACATAATGCGCAACAACGCTGCTGCGACAGGAGCACCCCGATGAGCACCGAACCGAGCCCCGGGGACACCGGGACCGCCCGCCTCTCCCCCGGCGACCCGGCCCCCGACCTCGCCCTCCCCGACGACACCGGCGCGACGGTCTCCCTCGCGGACCTGGCGGGCCGGAAGGTGATCGTCTACTTCTACCCGGCGGCGATGACGCCCGGCTGCACCACCCAGGCCTGCGACTTCACCGAGTCGCTCGACTCGCTGCGCGGCGCCGGGTACGAGGTGCTGGCGGTGTCCCCCGACAAGCCCGCGAAGCTGGCTGCCTTCCGGGAGCGCGACCAGCTCTCGATCACCCTGCTCTCCGACGCCGACCGGTCGGTGATGACGGCCTGGGGAGCCTTCGGGGAGAAGAAGCTCTACGGCAAGGTCGTCCAGGGCGTCATCCGGTCCACCTTCGTCGTCGGCGAGGACGGCACGATCGAGCTCGCGCAGTACAACGTGAAGGCCACCGGCCACGTCGCGAAGCTGCGCCGGGACCTCGGGCTCGCCTGAGGCCGGGTCCGCACCGCGGCCCCGGCCGCACCAGCGCCCGTAGCCCAATTGGCAGAGGCACCAGGTTTAGGTCCTGGCCAGTGAGAGTTCGAGTCTCTCCGGGCGCACCAGCACCAGCACCGGCACCGGCACCGGCACCGGCACCGGCGCCGCGACGGCGCTAGGTCGCACGCACCCGCCACGGCAGCTCGCGCACGCCGAGGACCAGGCTGCGCCCGTCGCCGAAGACCGGGAGCAGGAAGACCAGGTGGACCAGGAACCACCCGTGCAGGCCGGCTCCGGGGAACGCTGCCCAGAGCACCAGCCCGACCGCCGCGGCCGCTCCGGGCCCGGCCAGGGCCACGCCGACGACCTGTGCCGCCGTGATGCTGCCGCGCGGCTCGAGGGAGAAGCGCCACCAGGTCGAGGAGACCACCAGGTGGCTGACCCCGGCGCAGCGGCGGAGCACGGCGACGTGCGCCACCTCGTGGACGGCGAACCCGCCGGCGAGTCCCACGGCCGCGATCGTCTCCAGCCGCCAGGCGGCACGCGCCGGCATCGGGTCCCCGGTCCCGACGTACCAGCCGCAGGCCGCCAGCAGCATCGCCGCGGTGAGCACCTGCAACGGCCAGGTCTGGGCGACGACGCGGCGTGCGACGTGGCCCAGACCGAGCTCGGTGCACCGGTGCACCCGGCCCGCGGTCGCGCTAGTGATGCCGGTCCCCGGCCGCCAGCAGCCGGCCGCGGTAGCCCTTCAGGACGGCGTACACGACCTGGACCCACGCCAGGACCAGCGCGAGGACGAGCGCGAGGACCACGAGGGTGGTGACGTGCTCGACACCCATGGTGATGCCGAGACCCCCGTCGGAGATGCGCGCGGTCTGGAAGAACAGGGCGCCGAACAACCCCGTCTTGTGCACGACCTCGTCACCGGTCGAGAACATGAGGTAGAGCAAGGTGCCCGCTGCCACGACGGCGGTGAGCAGCGAGGCGCCCACCAGGCTGTTGAGGACGATCAGTGACTTTCTCATGACGGCTCCTGTGTTGGTTGAGTCGGATTCCGATGACGGTGTAGCTCGCGATGACAGCGGTGAGCGCCAGCAGCGCGGCGACCAGGACGGCCTGGTCGAGACGGAGGATCCCCAGAGCCGCGCCGAGGACGAACCCGACCATCGCCGTGGAGGAGATCCCGATGAAGACCGAGAACGGGTTGTCGTGCTCGGCGGGGAACATCACGCCGATGAAGGTCGTCGACACCACGGCGAACACGGACCCCCCGAGCGCGGGTCCGGCGCCCGGCAGCGAACCGGGGGCGAGCACCAGCACGACGACCGAGGCGGCCGCGACGCCGCCGGCGACCAGGATGAGCTGGGCCCGCAGCAACCGCAGGTAGATCCGCCAGGGCGAGCTCCGGTCCAGGCCCGAGCTGCGCAGCGGCTCGGTCGCGGCGAACTGGTACATCCCGCCCATCGGCAGCAGGCTGAGCGCCCAGAGCGGATTCACCGTGGGGTGCAGGCACAAGGTCAGCAGCACCCCTCCGGCGGCGAGACCGGCCAGCCAGGTCTGCGAGCTGCGCAGCAGGCACCGGTCGTACGCCGTGAGCACGGCCCGGGCGGAAGCGCCGGGCCAGAGCTTGAGGTAGTGCGAGGGGCGCACGTACTGCTGCGGGGTCAGGCCGATGACGGCGATCGCCAGCACCGCGACCAGCAACCCGGCGGCGAGCACGAAGGCAGGCGTGCCGAACCGGTCGGCGAGCCACCCGGGTGCGGTGACCGGGTGGAACGACGCGTCGTGCTCCAGGTAGCGCCGCGAGACGTCGCGGACCAGCCCCGGCAGTTGGCGGGCGTAGACCAGCATCAGCGCGAACGCCGCCAGGATGCCGATCAGGTGGGCGACCCGGCGGGCCCGGGTGCGGGCGACCACGCGCACCACGAGCAGGTGCAGCACGCTGAGCACCCCGTAGGTGACCAGGACCGGGACCACGATCGTCTCGAGGAGCAACGGCAGCGAGCTCGGCCCGAGCACCAGGAGAGTCGCGACGGTGATCGAGAACAGCCCCGCCGAGGCGACCACCAGCACCATCACGCCCTCGTAGACGAGCAGCGCCACCGCACGCTCCCGGCCGGTGAGCGGCAGGTGGAAGGAGAGCTCGAGCAGCCCCTCGGAGTTGAGGAACAGGACCTTGACGAAGAGGAACGCGCACTGGGTCCAGAGCAGCGCCGAGACCGTGGTCGTCTCCAGGACCAGCTCCCAGACCTGGCGATCGGCGGCCAGCGGCCGCAGGAACAGGAACGCGGCACCGGTGCACACCACCGCCAGGAGCACCGCGCCCGCGGCCAGCAGCAGCCGGACCACGGGCGAGCGGAGCGCCCCCACCGCCAGCACCTTGCGCACGAAGAAGACCAGCAGCATCCGCGCGAGCACCAGCGCGTGGCCGAGTCGCATCTCAGATCCGTCCGCTGCCGAGACGGTCGAAGACCAGGCTGCTGAGGGAGCCGTGCTCGGCCACCAGCTCCGCGGTCGGACCCGCGGCCACCACCTCGCCGAGATCGAGGAAGACCACCTGGTCGGCCAGCCGCTCCAGCAACGCGAAGTCATGGGTGCACAGCAGCACCGCGCACCCGTCGGCGCGGAGCCGGCGTACCTCCTGCTCACACAGATGGAGCGCCTCGAGATCGATGCCGTTGAGGGTCTCGTCGATGATCGTCAGCGATCGCCGCAGCAGGAAGGCAGCGACCAGCTGGGTCTTCTTGCGCATCCCGTGGGAGTAGTCCTCGATCAGGTCGTCGATGCGTCCGGCCATCGAGTAGCGCTGGAACATCTGCTCGGCCTCGACCCGGCCGAGCGCGGTCCCGTAGAGCCGGCCCAGCATCACCAGGTACTCCCAGGCGCTGAGGAACTCCGGGAGGTAGTCGTTGCTGGCGAGGTAGACCAGCTCGCCCCGCGCGGCGACCGAGTCGTGCGGATGGCCGTCGACGAGGACCCGTCCGGACTGCAGCCGGAGCAGGTCGGCGACGTTCTTGATCAGGGTGGACTTGCCGGACCCGTTCGGCCCGATCAGGCCGACCACGGACCCGGCGGGCACCGTGAGGCTCACGTGCTCCACTGCCGGTACGCCGGCGGTGTAGGCGAAGGTGACGTCGTGGACGTCGAGGATCACGCTCATCAGTGGCTCCCGTTCTGGAGTGACATGGGGACCGACCGGCGCCGAGGAGCCGAAGGTGCTCCTCGACGCCGGTCGTCGACGCGAGGCGTCGTGGTCAGGACCTCATCGGCACTCGAAGTAGACCTTCAGACCGAAGTTCCGGAAGCTCCAGCGACCGGTGAACGTCTTGTGCTGCTTGACGACGCACCAGATCGCCATCCCGGCCAGCAGCGCCGCCCCCAGCGCCAGGATCACCGCGACGAAGATCAGGAACCACGCGTCGAAACGCACCAGTGCCCGGTCGAAGCGACGCTTCAGCGTCTCCGCGGTCCGCACTGAGCCGACGTACAACGCGGCCGGAACTTCCACACTCATGGTTGACAGCGACATGGTGCTGCCCCCTCTCTGATTCGGATCGGTCCGACGACCTGCCGGGCCGACACGAAGTCAATCCACTGGGGGCCGGTGTCGACAGATGCCGAACGGCTGGAGCTGAGAGGGGCGGTCCTGCACTTTCGGCCATGTGCCCATGCTGACGAAAGGTCAGGGCAGGGAGTATTAACCTTCGGCCAGTCTCGGTGCCCGAGGGTGCGGCCTGGGCTCGGCTCAGACCTCGTCGGTCGGCAGGGCGTGCAGGTCGACCAGGCCCTGCTGGATCGACCTGACCAGGATCTGGGTCCGAGACTTCGCGCCGAGCTTCTCCCCGATGTGGGAGAGGTACTGCTTGACCGACCCCTCGGAGATGTACATCCCGGCGCCGATCTGCTGGTTGGTGAGCCCGGCCGCCAGCCAGCCGAGCAGCTCACGCTCGCGCGGGGTCAGGCCGGGGTCCACGGGGGTCGGGGCAGGCCCTGGGCCGGGATCGACCAGCATCGAGCCGACGAGCTCGCGACGCACCGCCGGCGAGAGCGGCATGTCGCCTGCCACGGCCTGGAGGATGCCCTCGGCCAGGGCGTCGCCGCCGGTGTCCTTCACCAGGTAGCCCGCGGCCCCGGCTCGCAACGCAGCGGTGATGTAGTCGCTGGTGCCGAAGGTCGTCAAGGCCACGATGCACGCCGACGGCCAGCGCTGCACGATGGCCGCGGTGGCGTCGATGCCGGACATCCGCGGCATCTGCAGGTCCATCAGGACCACGTCGGGGTTCAGCTGTGCGTAGGCCTCCAGCCCCTGCTGGCCGTCCGCGGCCTCACCGCACAGCTCCAGTCCGTCACGGGCGTCGAGGAAGGCGCGGTAGGCGTCCCGCACCACGGGGTCGTCATCCACGACCAGGACCCGCACCGACGCCGCCACGCGAACCACCCTAGGACGCACCTCGCGCCTGGGTGCGCCGCGTCCGTTCCGCAAGCAGGCGGGACTGGCCCTTCGTCAATGGTGCCGACGGCGGCACGCCCGTCACTCTCGGAGTCGCCCGCAACGTCCGACGTCCTACCGGGAGCCACCATGAGAAACCTGATTCGCACCACCGTCATCGCCCTCGCGACCGCGGCCGCTCTCGCGGTCGTCGGTCTGGGTCCGGCCCACGCGCAGCCCGTCGTCGATCCGGGTCCGGAGACGACCACCGCCCTCCCCGACGGCTGGTGGTGCCGGCTGGCCAAGTTGTGCTGAGCGGTGCCGGACAGTGACGACCCGGTCGCGGAGGCCGGAGCGCAGCTCCGGGTCCGGGCCCTCGCCCGCGACCGGCTCGCCGGGGAGCTGCACGACGAGCTCACGCACCGGGTGGCCAGCATCTCGCTCCAGGTGATGGGACACCGCGGCAGCGACGACATCGCGCAGCTGCGGCGATCGATGGACACCATCGCCGCCGCCACCGCGGACGTCCTGGCCCACCTGTGGCTGCTGGAACGGGTGCTGCGTGCGCAGCCCTTCGACCCGGGCCGGCCCCGCCCCGAGCCCGGCTCGGGGCTGCCGAACCTGGCCGTCTGCGACCCGGTGGCGGAGGTGGTCGAACGTCAGGCCCAGGCCCTCCGCACCGCCGGATTCTCCATCGACGTCCGGGTACCCGACCACGACGAGGAGGTGGGACCACTGGCCCGACGGACCCTCGAGGAGGCGGTGGCGGTGGCCCGGGAGACCATCGACCGGCACGCGATCCCCGGTGGCCGGTGCACGATCGAGGTCAGCACCGCTCCGGGCTCGGTCTCGTTGACGGTGACCGCCCAGATCCCCCCGGACCACACCCGCGAGGGCTCCTTCCTCGGCCCCCGCGGGGGCCCGGTGACCGACGACGCCATGCTGGCTGCCCTGCACGAACGCGTCCGGCTCACCGAGGGAATCTTCTGGGCCGGACACCTCGAGCCGCAGCCCGGGTCGCCGACCTGGTCGCTGGCCCTGCGCCTGCGGGACCGGTGACGTGCTGCTCCCGGTGCCCGCTCTGCGGCTCGGAGCCGTCGCCCGGACGACCCGTCGGGATAGCCTGACGCCGTCGAGGGTTCCGCCGGGGGCGCTCGCGGCACCCGGGACCCGCGGGGAGGAGGGTCGGATGGCTTGGAAGCTTCCCGACCGCCGGCTGGGTCCCGCGCGGACCGGCCGCCCGACCAGCTACCCCATCACGAATCTCAGCGTGGTTCGCTGGGCCGCTCTGCTGTTCCTGGTCGCCGACTCCACCGACATCGTCGTCGGCGTCCTCGCCCCCAGCTCGGTGGTCGGCCGTCCGTCCGGGTTGGACGTCGTCCAGACGGTGCTGGGACTGGCCGCCTGCGCCTGCCTGCTGTGGTGGCGGTGGCACGGGGCCGCGCTGACCACCGCCGCGCTGACGGCGATGATGCTGGTGCGGCACCCGGTGGGGATCGAGATCAGCGTGCTGGTCGTCGGGGCCGCCGCCCTGGCGGTCGCGTTGCGCCCTCGGGCCGTCCCGGCCAGCCTGGCCGGGTCCGTCGCGTACGCCGGCGCCCTGGGCTACTCCCTGCACCGGGAGAACGGCACGAGCTGGCTGGGCGCCGTGCTGGTGCTGGTGCTGGTGGCGGTCGTCGTCACCGCGGCAGGCGTGATCGCCGGTCGCCTGCTGCGCGAGCGCGAGGACGCCCACCGAGCACTGCGTGAGCTGCAGGCCGAGAACCGGCGCATCCGGACCGCCGAACGACGCGCCCTGGCCGCGGAGCTGCAGGGCATCCTCACCCGCGACTTCAGCTCGCTGCGCTCGACCGTCCAGGAGGTGTCCCCTGCGGGCGAGCCCGCCGAGCTGCGGCGCGTCATCGCCGACCTCGGTGACCGCAGTCGGTCCACGTTGGCCTCGGTCCGGGTGGCCCTGCGCGCGATGCGCGCCGATCTGGACCCGGGCGCCGCCCCCGCGGACGATCCTCCCGCGTGGATCGACGCCCTGCAGTCACACCGCTGCCGGCAGGTCGTCGGGGTGGCCTGTCTGGTCCTGGCGGGCCTGGCCGTGGCACTGGCCACCTCGTCCGCGGTCACCACCGGCATCGCCGGGGTCCCGGTCGCCGCCACGGCCGTCGCCATCGCCAGCCCGCTGAGCGTGGCACTCGCGCTGTGGCGGTTCCGGGAGGGCCTCGCGCTCGGCATCGTGGTCCTGGCGCTGGGGATCGCGGCCTCCCAGCCGTCGCTGTGGGTGGCCCTCCCCACCGCGTTGCTCTGCTGGGCCGCCGCGAGGACCGGCCGCTGGCACTGGATCGGCATCGTGGTCGCGGCCCAGCTCGGCTACATGGCGGTGCACCTGACCCGGCACGGCACGGAGGCCGGCACCCTGGTGGGCCTCCTCGAGGTCGTCGCGATCAGCAGCATCCTGCTGGGCCTGACCTGGTCGCACTTCGGCACCGTGCGGAGCAGCACCAGGGCCGAGCTGGAACAGCTGCACACCCAGCAGGGCCGGATCGCTGCCGAGGAGCGGGCCGGCGTCGCCCGCGAGCTGCACGACGTGGTCGGGCACCAGCTCTCGTTGGTGTGCCTGCACTCGCTCGCCGCCGAGAGGGAGCCGGACCCCCTGGTCCTCGGTGACCTCGTCCGCCGCATCCGGCAGGCGCTGGAGGCGGGGGAGGCCGAGGTGGGCGAGCTGGTCGGAGCGTTGCACGCGGCGCCCGACGACCCGCCCAGCAGCGGCTCGGGGCTCTCCCCCACCGCAGTGGCGACCGTCTTGGCGGGACAGCTGCACGGGCACGCCTACCGGGCCCGGTTCGCCATCGACCCGCGGGTCGACGCTCTCGATCCCACCACCAGGAGCACCGTCGCGCGGATCCTCCAGGAGTCCGGCACCAACGTGCTGCGTCATGCTCCGGCCGGTGCCGACTGCACGTTCGCCACGACCATCGAGGACGACACCCTGACCTTCGTGGCGCGGAGCCCGCTGCCCGCGCCCATCCCCGAGCCGTCCCTGACCGGGGGCTTCGGCCTGCGGGGCATCCGCGAACGGGTCGACCTCACCGGTGGCACCTTCTTCGCCGGTTCCCGCGACGGCTCGTGGGAGGTCCGGGTGAGCATCCAGGCCCCGAGCGTCGTCGTCGAGGTGGCAGACCTGAGCCCGGTCAGGGCTCGGAGACGATCTGCACCCTCTCCCCGGCCAGCGTGATGCTGGCGCCCTCCGCGGTGCTGAGCACGATCGACCCGGCACTGACCGCGACGCTGGCCCCTGCGGCGGTACGGATCAGCAGGTCGCCGGGCCCCAGCCCCGACGCCGTCGGCAGCTCGCCCGGCCCCCAGAAGGCCCCCACCCAGATCGGGTGGGCGGGGTCGCCACGCTCGAACTCGACCCAGACCTGACTGCCGTCCTCCGGCAGCGCGACGAACCCCGCGCCGGGGCCGGCGTAGGGCACGCAGGGCATCGCCCACCCGGAGACGCGGACGCCGCCGAGACCGGGCACCTCCACCAGGATCCGCCCCCGCTGCTCGGGATCGTCCGACCCCAGGCACGTACCCCGGTACTTGCCGAAGTACCGGGCCTGGGGGGTCACCGTCGCCCGCCCCGACCGGGCGGCGTGTCCGCCTCGTCATCGGGCAACCAGATCGTCGCGGCCGAGCGGCGACGCACCTCCTCGTCCAGCGACGCGGCGGAGCCGGTGGCCAGCAGGACCAGCCCCGGATGCTCGGTGAGCAGGTCGAGCAGGTGGCTCACCTCGAGGTTCGCGTAGCGGTCGTGGCTCTCGCGCACCTCGGTACGCCGGCCGAAGAGCGCGTCCGCCTCGTCGAAGAACAGCACCGCGTCGGCGGCGGCCGCGCGGTCGAGGAGCGCCTGCAGGTTCTTCTCGGTCTCGCCGACGTACCGCGAGATCACTCGCCGCAGGTCGACGCGATGCAGGTCGCGGGAGAGCTCTTCGGCGAGTCCCGCTGCCGTCTTCTCCGCCTCGGCGATCGGGCCGACGAGGAGCGCCACCAGGGGCGTGCCTCGCTTGGCCTGCGCCACCAGCCCCGGGCTCGACCCGCGCTCAGGCATCGCCGGTCCGGGTCCTGTGCACGACCATGCGAGCCTCCTCTCCGCTCGACCCGACCCTGCCGAACGGCGACACCGGCGTCAAGGCGGGCCGGATCAGGCTGGCTCAGGACAGGACGTTCGCCACCAGCGGGGCGATCTCGCGCAGGGCCCGTCCGCGGTGGCTGATCGCGTCCTTGTCCTCGCGGGGCAGCTCGGCCGTGGTGACGCCGGGCCGGTCGTCGGCCTCGAAGACCACGTCGTACCCGAAGCCGCCCGTCCCGCGGGGGGCGCGGACCACGTGGCCGGCCATCGTCCCGTGCACCACGATCTCCCCGTCCGCGTGGCACAGCGCCACGGCACAGGTGAAGTGCGCGCCGCGCCGCCCGTCGGGCACGTCGGCCAGCTGGGCCAGCAGCAGGGCGTTGTTCCGCTCGTCCTGGCTCGCGGGCTCCGCTCCGTACAGGCTCCCCGGCCCGGACCACCGCGCCGAGAGCACCCCGGGCATCCCGTTGAGGACGTCCACGCAGAGCCCGGAGTCGTCGGCGAGCGTGGGCAGGCCGGTCACCGCGAACCCGGTGCGCGCCTTGAGCAGCGCGTTGCCGGAGAAGCCCGGCTGGTCCTCGACCGGTTCGTCGTACGCCGGCACGTCGTCGATGCCGAGCACCCGCACCGTCGGCAGGTGGTCGCGCAGGATCCGCTGCATCTCCTCGATCTTCCGGCGGTTGCCGGAGGCCAGGAAGACGCTCGGCCCCGGCGCCGTGCCGGACAGCGGCTCCCCCTCAGCCACCCAGGGACTCCTGCTGGAGCCGGGTCAGGTCGACGCAGCCCTTCTCGGCAAGCCCGAGCAGCGCGTCCAGCTCGGTCCGGGAGAAGGCCGCGCCCTCGGCGGTGCCCTGCACCTCGACGAACGACCCGTCCCCGGTCATCACCACGTTCATGTCGGTCTCGGCGCGGACGTCCTCCTCGTAGGGCAGGTCCAGCATCGGCACCCCGTCGATGATCCCGACGCTCACCGCGGCCACCGACCCGGTCAGCGGCTCCCCGGTCAGCGCACCGGTGGACCGCAGGTGGGAGACGGCGTCGGCGAGCGCGACGTACGCCCCGGTGATCGCGGCGGTGCGGGTGCCCCCGTCGGCCTGGAGCACGTCGCAGTCGAGCTGGATGGTGTTCTCGCCCAGCGCCCGGTAGTCGATCACGGCGCGCAGCGAGCGGCCGATCAGCCGACTGATCTCGTGGGTGCGTCCGCCGATCCGTCCCTTGACCGACTCGCGGTCCGAGCGGGTGTTGGTCGCGGCCGGGAGCATCGCGTACTCCGCGGTCACCCAGCCGAGCCCGGAGCCCTTGCGCCACCGCGGCACACCGCCCGACGCCGAGGCCGCGCACAGCACCCGGGTCCTGCCGAACTCGACCAGGACCGAGCCGGCCGCGTGGTCCAGCCAGTGGCGGGTGATGGTGATCGGGCGGAGCTCGTCGTCGGCGCGACCATCGGCACGTGTCATGGCGGACACGCTAACCAAGGGTCCCGACACCTCCGGCGGGGGCTACTTGACCTCGGCCCGCATCACGCGGATCCAGCCCAGCACGAACGGCACCACGATCCAGATCAACGCGGTGGTGCCCAGGTGGGCCCACTGCTCGCCGCTGAGCCCGGAGTTGTCGAACAGCGGCGCCTGGGCGGTGCCGAGATCCACCCAGGGGGCGATCTCACGCAGCCAGCTGACCAGGCTGAACAGGATCGACATCGCGATCGGCAGCACGAAGAACGCCACGATCGCGGCCGGGGTGTTGAGCAGGATCAACCCGTAGGCCAGCCCCTGGAGGATGGTGAACTCCTGGAGCAGGAAGAACGTGCCGAAGTCGGCGAACCCGACGTCGGCGAACCCGTTGTCGGCGCCGCCCAGCACGGTGGCCAGCGCGGCCAGGCCGATCGCGAGGGCGAACGCCGCGGCGCCGAAGATCAGCGCGGCCACCGTCTTGGCACCGATCACCCGGGTCCGGGACGGCTCGAGGGAGAAGGTGACCATCGCGGTGCGCTGGCTCCACTCGCTGGTGACCAGCAGGATGCCGAGCACCGGCAGCAGGAAGCCCTGCGGCGTGGCCGAGATCGCCACGAAGCTGTTGAAGGTCCGGTCCTGGCTGTCGGAGACGATGAAGAAGATCACCATGATCGCCGCGGTGATCGCGCCGATCGCGATCAGCAGCCACCGGCCGGCCCGGGTGTCCATGCTCTTGCGGAGCTCGACCGAGACGAGCCGGGTGAACGGGATCCGCGGCGTGCCGGAGAGGTCCAGGACGGCGGTGGGTGCGGCGGGGCTGGCGGGCGTGCTCATGCCACGGCTCCTTCGATGGGCTGTCCCTCGCGCTGGGTGTCGGCGGTCAGCTCGAGGAACAGGTCCTCGAGGCCACCCTCGGCAGCGCGGAGGTCGGTCAGGACGATCTGGTGGGTCAGCGCGGTGCGGCCGACGTCGACCGGCGCGCAGTCGACCCTCAGCCCCTCGCCGGCGGGCGTGACCCCGACGCCGCTGTCGCGCAGCACGGTGGCGAGTCGCTCGTTGTCGAGGGCGGTGACCAGCGACTGGGCCGGACCGGAGGCCGCGAGCAGGCTCTTGCGGTCTCCCTGGGCGACGATCTTGCCGCGGCCGATGAGGATCATCTCGTCGGCGATCTGCTCCACCTCGTGCAGCAGGTGGCTGGAGAGCAGCACGGTGCCGCCGCGCTCGGCGTACCCGCGGAGCAGACCCCGCATCCAGCGGATGCCGGCCGGGTCGAGCCCGTTGGCCGGCTCGTCGAGGATCAGCACCGACGGCTCCCCCAGCAGCGCGTGGGCGATGCCGAGCCGCTGCCGCATGCCCAGGGAGTAGTTGCGGACCCGGCGCTTGGACTCCGCGGGGCTGAGCGAGACCAGGTCGAGCATCTCGTCGACCCGGGAGTCGGGCAGTCCCATCGTCCTGGCGCCGAGCATCAGCACCTCGCGACCGGTGCGGCCGGCGTGCTGCGCGGAGGCGTCGAGCAGCACCCCGACGTGCCGCCCGGGGTTCGGGATCGCCTCGAACGGGTGTCCGCCGATCGTCACCCGCCCCCGGGTCGCCGGGGTCAGCCCGACCATCACCCGCATCGTCGTCGTCTTGCCGGCGCCGTTCGGGCCCAGGAAGCCGGTCACCTGGCCGGGGCGGCAGGAGAAGGTGACGTCATCGACCGCGGTGAAGCTGCCGTAGTTCTTGGTGAGCCGTTCGACCTCGATCATGGCTCCAGCCTGCCGTACCGCCGTCGGCCGGCGCCAACCGGTTTGGCGTGGGCCGCCTCACACCTCGTAGACGGCTCCGGCGCGCGCCGCCTCGACCGGGCCGTCGTACGTCGTGCGGGCCTCGGCGAGCGCGTCCGCGGGGTCGAACCAGGGCGGTACGTGGGTGAGCACCAGCCGGGCGGAGCCGCCGCGGGTCGCCGCCGCCCCGCAGTCGGCGCCGGTGAGGTGGATGTGCGGGGGGTTGTCGTCGCCGCTGCGGAACGACGCCTCGGCCAGCAGCAGGTCCGCCCCCGCAGCCAGCTCGTCCAGGCCGGCGCACGGGGCGGTGTCGCCGCTGTAGGCCAGGGTGGCCCCCCCGGCGCGCACCCGCAGGCCGAACGCCTCGACCGGGTGGTCGACCCGGATCGGCTCCACCTCGAAGGGTCCGATCGTGAACGGCCCCTCGAAGCGGCGGAAGTCGAACTCCTCGCGCATCCCCGGGTCGACCGGAAGGTCGTAGGCACGGGCCATCCGGTCCGCGGTGCCGTCGGGGCCCCAGACCGGGATCGGCGGCTGGGCACCGTCGGGGTGGTACTTGCGCATCACGTAGTACCCGCACAGGTCCAGGCAGTGGTCGGCGTGGAGGTGGCTGACCAGCACCGCGTCGACGGTGAGCGGGTCGGCGTACCGGTGCAGCGCTCCCAGCGCCCCGTTGCCGAGCTCGAGCAGCACCCGCCAGGTGCGCGAGCCGGTGCCGTCGTCGTACTGCTCCTCCACCAGGTAGCAGCTGGCCGGGGAGTCCGGGCCGGGGTAGGAGCCCGAGCAGCCGACCACGGTGATCCTCACGCCAGACCCCCCGCGAACTGGCCGGCCGCCACCATCTCCGGGCCCAGGAACCGGCGACCGATCGACTCGAACTCGGCGGGTTCGCCGGTGGTGAGGAACGTGTACGTCGGGTCTCCACCCGGCCGCATCAGGTCGGTGCGCACCAGCATCTTGTACACGTCCTTGGCACACTCCTCGGCGCTGCTGACCAGGGTGACGTTGTCGCCCATCACGTAGGAGATCACGCCGGTGAGCAGCGGATAGTGGGTGCAGCCGAGGATCACCGCGTCCACACCGGCCGCGGTGAGCGGGTCGAGGTACTCGTGAGCCGCCGCCAGCAGCTCGTCGCCGCTGGTGATGCCGGCCTCGACGAACTCGACGAACCGCGGGCACACCCCGGTGGTCAGCTCGACGTGCGGGGCAGCGGTGAAGGCGTCGTCGTAGGCCATCGACTCCGCGGTCGCCCGGGTGCAGATCACCCCGATCCGGCCGGTCCGGCTCGCCGCGACCGCGCGCCGGGTCGCCGGGTAGATCACCTCGACCACCGGGACGTCGTACCGCTCCCGGGCGTCGCGCAGCATCGCGGCGCTGGCGGAGTTGCAGGCGATCACCAGGGCCTTCACACCGAGGTCGACGAGGTGGTCGAGGCACTCCAGCGCGTACTCGCGGACCTCACCGATCGGCTTGGGACCGTACGGTTGGCGGGCCGTGTCGCCGACGTACAGGATCGACTCGTGGGGCAGCTGGTCGATCACCGACCTGGCCACGGTGAGCCCGCCGAACCCGGAGTCGAAGATGCCGATCGGGGCGTCCCGGGTCTCGTCGAGGGGTGGCACATCGCACAGGCTAGACGGGCGGGGTCGGCATCGCACGCCTCACGAGACCGAGGTCACCTGAGATCGCGCCGAGCCCGGACGACGCGGGTACCGTCGCAGGCATGACCGCTCGACGCCGCCTGCTCGGCCCCCTCCTCGCCGTTCCGCTGGTCCTCGGGCTGGGCGCGGCCCCGGCCGGCTCCGCTGTGAGCCCCCCGGTGAGCCCGACAGGGAGCCCGACAGGGAGCCCCGCAGCGGCCGACGAGGTCCAGCCGCGGGTGCTGGCCATCTCCGTCGACGGGTTGAAGCCCGCCGCGCTGCACCGGCTCGGCTGGTCCGGGACACCCACCCTGCACCGGCTCGTCAACGAGGGCGCTGCCACCCTCAACGCGCGCACCGCCCGGGAGCGGACCGACACGCTGCCGAACCACACGACGATGGTGACCGGTCGCCGGATCGACCGCGACCGCGGCGGGCACGGGGTCACCTGGAACGACGAGCGACCGGGCAGCACCGTCCAGCAGGCCGCCGGCGAGCCGGTCTGGTCGATCTACACCCGGGTGAGGAAGTCGGGCGGGTCCGGCGCGATGTTCGCCGGCAAGGACAAGTTCCGCACCTTCAAGCGCTCCTGGCGCCAGGGCATCGACCGGTTCGTGCTCGACACCGACGCCCTGAGCCTGGTCAAGAAGACCCGCAGCGACCTGAAGAAGACCGACCGCGACTTCACGTTCCTGCACCTGGCCCTCCCGGATGCGGCCGGCCATGCGCACGGCTGGATGTCGCAGGAGTACCTGGACGAGGTGCGCCGCAGCGACCGGCTGCTCGGCAAGCTGCTCCGGGCCATCGACAACAGCCCCGAGCTCACCGAGGAGCTCACCATCGTGCTGACAGCCGACCACGGCGGGAGGAACAGCGGTCACTACGACGCGACCCGGTACGCCAACTACCGGATCCCGTTCCTGGCCTGGGGGCGTGCGGTGACGGCCGGCGGGCTCTACGCGATGAACGAGGAGCACTACCGCAACCCGAAGAAGACCCGCACCTCGTACGCCGGCAAGCAGCCGGTCCGCAACGGCGACCTGGCCAACCTCAGCCTCGACCTGCTCGGGCTCGACCCGCTCCCGAAGAGCACCATCAACACCCAGCAGCGCCTCAGCGTCAGCTGACGTCCCGCGGGGCGCGCCGTCTCGCGGTCAGTCGCGGACGGTGTGGACCTCGGCGTCCGCCACCCGGCCCGGGATCGCCGTGCCGCGGGCGTGCGGGGTCCGGCTGGCCTGCTCCCCCAGCGTCGGCCACGGGTTGAACCGGCAGCCGTCGAGGCCCTTGGACTGCTGCATCATCACCGGCGCCGCCCGGCCGCGGCCGGGGCAGCCGGAGTGACCCAGGCCGAGCCAGTGCCCGACCTCGTGGTTGACGACCATGTGCCGGTAGTCCCGCAAGGCGCCGTCGGCGGCGTTCCAGGCCGGGGACGCGTGCTTCCAGCGCTCCTGGTTGATCACCACGTAGCGACCGACCCGGCACGACCAGAAGCTGCTGCACGCCGAGGAGAAGCCCGGCACCCGGCTCGCCTCGGACAGCACCAGGCTGAACGAGCCGCCGCGGGCGACCCGCCGGAAGACGATGCCGGAGCCCCGCCAGCCACGGGGGTCGGTGAACGACTCCTGGGCCTGGCTGCGGAACGTCCGCAGGCTGGTGGTCAGCGTGCCGCGGGTCTCCACCGAGTAGGTCACGGTGCGGCGGGCGTCGACGCGGTGCCGGACCACCGGACCGACCCAGGACTTCTTGCGGTGCACGGTGTAGCCGGGCGCGGTCGCGCTGACCCGGACCCGCAGCCGTCGGTCCACGTCCTCGGGCTGGATCCGATAGCGGGCCCGGGTGGCGCCGGGGAGCTTGCGTCCGCCGCGCAGCCACTGGTAGCGCAGCCGGGTCGGCGTGGTGCGCCAGCGGCCCGGGTCGACGCTGAGGACCCGACCGAAGCGCTGGACCCCGACCATCTGCGGCGCGCGGCGGTTGCGCAGGAACGCGCGCTTGACCTTGTTGGTCGCCTCGGAGACGACGAAGGTCTTCTCACCGTCCGCATCGGTGGCGGCCACCTGGACGGCCAGCCGGTGCCCGAGGTCGAGCAGGTCGATCCGGTAGGCGCGCTCGGTGGCGCCACCGATCTTGGTGCCGTTGCGCAGCCACTGGTACCGGAACGTCAGGTCGTCCATGTTCTCCCAGTGGCCGGCGCCGGCCACCAGCTTCTGCGTGTACACCGCGCGGCCCTTGACCTGCGGCGGCGAGGTGTTCACCGGCGGGTCGGCGGCGGCGGCCGGGGAGGCCACCAGGACGCTCAGCCCCATCGCGACAGCGACGGTCACCACCATGATCCACCGGAGGATCGCGGTGGCCGCGACCCCCGTCGGCCGGGTCACGCCCACAACTGGCCCTCCAGACGGTCTTCTGCGTCGTCGACGGTGCCCTCGTAGGCACCCGTCGACAGGTACTTCCACCCACCATCGCAGACCACGAACGCGATGTCGGCAGGCTCGCCGGACTTGACCGCTTTCGCTGCCTGGCCGAGCGCCGCGTGCAGGATCGCTCCGGTCGAGACGCCCGCGAAGATGCCCTCGAGCTCGAGCAGCTCACGGACCCGGCGGACGGCGTCCCGGGGCCCGACCGAGAACCGCGCGTCGATGAGGTCGGCGTCGTACAGCTCCGGCACGAAGCCCTCGTCGAGGTTGCGCAGCCCGTAGACGAGCTCGCCGTACCGCGGCTCGGCGGCGACGATCCGCACGTCCGGCTTCGCGCGGCGGAAGAACCGGCTGACCCCCATCAGGGTGCCGGTGGTGCCGAGCCCGGCCACGAAGTGGGTGATCCCGGGCAGGTCGGCCAACAGCTCCGGGCCGGTGGCCTCCTCGTGCGCCAGTGCGTTGGCGGCATTGCCGTACTGGTAGAGCATCACCCAGTCGGGGTGCTCCTCGGCGATCCGCTTGGCCACCCGCACCGCCTCGTTGGACCCCCCCGCGGCGGGCGAGGAGACGATCTCGGCGCCCCACATCCGCAGCAGCTGGCGGCGCTCCTCGGAGGTGTTCTCCGGCATCACGCAGACCAGCCGGTAGCCCTTGAGCTTCGCCGCCATCGCCAGCGAGATCCCGGTGTTGCCCGAGGTCGGCTCGAGGATGGTGCAGCCGGGCCGCAGGGTCCCGTCCTGCTCCGCCTCCTCGATCATCCGCAGCGCCGGCCGGTCCTTGATCGAGCCGGTGGGGTTGCGGTCCTCGAGCTTCGCCCACAGGCGTACGTCGGGGGTCGGCGAGAGCCGCGGCAGCCCGACCAGCGGGGTGCCGCCGACCGAGGCGAGCAGGTTGTCGTACCTCATGGCCTTCTCATCATCTCGTGGGCGCGAGCCGGGTCGCCGCGGCCCGATCAGTCCAGGAAGCGCTCGGGGTCGAACGCCTCGATCGGGATGATCCGGACCCGCGGCAGCGGGGAGTTGAACGCGTGGACGTCGTCCTCGAGGTCGTGGAAGCTCACGTCGAGGGAGCTCAGCTGGTTGCTGGTGAACTCCCGGAACCCGAGCACCCCCACCCGGCGCCGACCGTCGAGCAACGGGGTCAGGTGGGCGGCGAAGTCCGCGTCGTGGCTGCACAGCAGGACGTCGGCGTCGCGGCCGAGCAGCGCGTCCAGGGTGCGTTGGATGCCGAGGTCGACGACCTTCTCGTCGGGCTGCCCGGCCAGCGGGATCGGCCGGTAGTGCATCGCCAGCAGCGCCTGCACGAAGGCGGCCGGCAGGTGGGTCGAGGCGTTGAGGAAGAACAGCCCGGTGACCGGCTGTCCCCACAGCTCCTCGGCGTACCCGGTGACGCGCTCCCAGCGCGGTCGCTCGTCGGGGTTCGGCCGGCGGCCGAGCACGGAGTTGCCCAGCGTGGCGTCGATGTTCTCGCCGTCGACGAGGAGGATCGTGCGTCGCTCGGCGTCCCCGGGAGCTGTCATCGCTGGGTCATCGCTGGGTCATCGTCGGTCTCAGCCCCCGGCGACGGCGGGCAGCACGACCACCTGGTCGCCGTCGGAGAGCTCGGCGTCGAGACCGCCGATGAAGCGGACGTCCTCGTCGTTGACGTAGACGTTCACGAAGCGGCGAAGGTCGCCGCCGTCGATGAGGCGGTCCTTGATGCCGGGGTGGTTGCCCTCGAGGTCGTCGATCAGCGCGCTCAGGTTGGCACCGTCGCCGGTGACCGCCTTCTCGCCGCCGGTGTAGGTGCGGAGGATGGTCGGGATGCGGACCTCGATGGTCATGGCTGACTCCTTGTGTTGCCGGTGAGCTGGGGGACGACGCGGACCTCTTCCTCGGTCACTTCGCCGTCGAGGATCCTGAAGGACCTGAACTCCACAGGGCCGTCGTTATTCCCGTGCTCGCGGGTGCTGACCAGCACGTAGTGCGCGTTCGGCTCCTGGGCCAGGGTGATGTCGGTCCGGCTGGGGTACGCCTCGGTGGCCGTGTGGGAGTGGTAGACGACCACCGGCTCCTCGTCGGCGGCGTCCATCTCCTTGTACAGCTGGAGCAGCTCGGTGGAGTCGAACTCGTAGAACGTGGGGCTGCCGGCGGCGTTGACCATCTCGACCAGGCGGGTCGGGGTGTCGCTGCCCTCCGGGCCCGCGACGACGCCGCAGGCCTCGTCCGGGTGGTCCCGCTTGGCGTGGGCGACGATGCCGTCGTACGTCGCCTGGTCGATGGTCAGCACCCCGACAGCCTAGGCCGTGGCCGGCTCAGCCCCGGAAGCGTGTCCGGTCCTCGCCGGCCAGCGCGTCCTGCACCCGGGTCAGCAGGTAGGCCTGCATCGGGGGCAGCGCGTCCAGGGGCCACCAGCGCACCGCGGTGTTCTCGTCGTCGCCGACCCGGGCCTCCCCGGAGAGCCAGGTGCAGACGAAGGTCAGGTCGAGGTACCGGGCCAGGTCCCCGTTGCCGTGGGTGACCTGCGGGCTGACGCTCACCGAGGCGAGCCGGTCCACCGACACCTCGACGCTGGCCTCCTCGAGCGCCTCGCGCCGGGCGGTCTCGGCCGGCTCCTCGCCGGGGTCCATGATCCCGGTGATCGGCGCCCACTCGCCGTTGTCGACCCGCTCGGTGAGCAGCAGGTGTCCGTCGTGGAGCACCACCGCGGTCACCGCCGGCATCCAGAGCTCGGCGGTGCCGACACAGTCACGGAGCCAGGCGACGTACGGCGGGATCGGCATGCCCCCAGCCTAGGAACCGCCCGAGGCCGCCTCGGTCCCGGAGGGGGTGAACCGCAGCGGGAACCGGACCGGGCCGGTGTTGCCGGAGGTCGGCAGCCACTCGCCGGGCCCGTCAGGACGGGCGTCGGGCATCGCCCGCGCCAGCAGCGGCAGCGCCACCGCCATGTCCACCCGCGCGACGTAGTGCCCCAGGCAGTGGTGGAGGCCGGAGCCGAACCCGGTGTGCGGGGGCCGCTCCCCGCGGGCCGCCGCCGCCAGGTCGACCCGGGTCTCGGCCATCGCCGCGGGGTCGGTGCCCGCGGCGTGCGAGAGCACCTGGACGATCCCGCCGGCCGGGACGTGCAGGTCGCCGAGGTCGACGTCGGTGATCGCCTCCCGGGTCACCCAGGTGACCGTCGGGTTGACCCGCATCACCTCCTCGACGCACGCCCCGCCCAGCTCCGGACGCTCGCCGAGCAGCCGCCACTGGTCGGGGTGCCGCAGCAGGGTCTGCACCGCCAGACCGAGCTGGTTGCGGGTGGTCTCCATCCCGGCGAAGGCGAGGAAGACCAGCGCCACCGACAGCTCGCGATCGGTCAGGCCGTGACCGGTGGCCGCCACCAGGGTGGAGACCAGGTCGTCTCCTGCGGCGCCGCGGGGATCGGCTCGACGCTGCGCCACCACCTCGTCGAGGTAGGCCGTCAACCCGGTGAGCGCGGTCTCGATCCGGGGCAGCTGGGCCGCGACGTCGATCGAGAAGGACGCCCCGAGGTCGTCGGCCCAGTGCGCCACCTGCGGCCAGTGGTCCTCGTCCAGGCCGAGCAGCCGACAGATCACCCGAGCGGCGTACGGCTCCGCGAACTCCCCCACCAGCTCGACCCGCCCGCGACCGGCGAAGCCGGCGACCAGCTCGGCGGCCAGCGCGGTGAACCCGGGCCGCATCGCCTCGACCGCCCGCTTCCGGAACGCCGGCATCAGCAGCCGCCGGATCCGGGCGTGGTCGTCCCCCTCGAGGCTGAGCAGCGTCTCGGCCCACCAGTCGGAGAACAGCCCGGAGCCGATGCCGTTCTGCGCCGGCCAGCGGGCGTTGCCCTGCCGGAACCGGCGGTCGCGCAGCAGCGCGGCCGACTCGGCGTACCGCAGCACCGCCCAGCCGTACGGCGTCTCGGCCCACCAGTGCTGCTCGCGGGCCGCGTGCACCGACGCCCCGGTGGTGTCGAAGACCGGGTCGGCCAGGTCGAGCCGGGCCGGGCGCCCGGGATCGGTCACGTGCCGGCCCGCACCATCCGCACGTGCAGCCCCTCGTCGTGCTGGTCCTCGGTGCCGTCGAGGCGGAAGCCGTGCCGTTGGTAGAAGCCGATCGCCCGGGCGTTCCCGGCCAGCACCCACAGGTACGCCGACCGGTCACCGATCGCGGTCGTCAGCAGCGTCTCCCCGAGCCCGGTGCCGTAGTGGGAGGCCCGCACGTAGAGCGACCACAGCTCGGTCTCGACGTCGGCGGCGATGTCGTTGTCCCGTCCCGGACCCGCGCTGGCGAACCCGACCAGCCGGCCCTCGGCGTCCTCGGCCAGCCAGGTCGGCCTCGGCTCGGTGAGGATCTCCGCCCACCGGTTCACCCGCTCGTCGGCCCGACGCCGGCGCTCGTCCAGGATCCGGCGCGGCACCAGGTCGGCGTACGCCTCGTCCCACACGTCGAGGTGCAGGTCGGTCAGCGCGGCAGCGTCGGCGGGGGTGCCGCGTCGGATCGTCACCGCCGGCGGCGTGGGGGCGCCGGTCATCGGCGGGTGGAGAGCGCTTCGACCAGGGTCTCCTGGAGGTAGCCGACCCACTCGTAGATGTCGTGCGCCTGGGCCCGCGGGTCCTCGTCGGGCAGCGAGTGCCAGTACTCCTCGTCGCCGTCGGTGACGCCCAGCCGGGTGGCCAGGGCCAGCCGCAGGTCGGTGAAGGACCGCAGCCACCGCTCGGCGTCCTCGGGCTCCAGCTCGACGTCGATCATCAGCCCGTCCTCGGCCAGCTCGGACGGCAGCCCGGCCTCCTCCAGGGCGTCGATGATGCCGATCGCGGCGTCCGCCTTGCCGGTGCGCAGCGACCCCTCGGTGAACCGGCGGAACTCGGCGGAGGCCTCCTCGTCATCGGGGTAGGCGGTCGGGAAGAGCCGTGCCAGCACCGGGTCCTCGGGGGCGGTGGTCGGCCCGGAGAAGTCCATCATCGCCTCGAACGGGTCCCGGTCGTCGTGCGGCACGGCGGCCTCGTTGCGCAGCAGCTCGACGAGCTGGGCGGCCAGCGACCGCAGCAGGTCGGCCTCGAGGCCGGTGAGGTTGGCGATGATCCGGCCGCTGCGCCGGTGCCGGGCGAATCCGGTCATCGACCCGTTCACGTGTCCTTCTGCATCGTCGCCCACAGGCCGTACTCGTGCATCGCCTGCACGTCGCGCTCCATCTCCTCGCGACTCCCGGCGCTGACCACCGAGCGCCCGTCCTCGTGCACCTCCATCATCAGCTTCTCCGCCTTCTTCTTGTCGTAGCCGAAGTACTGCTGGAACACGTAGGTGACATACGACATCAGGTTGACCGGGTCGTTCCAGACGATGGTCACCCAGGGCAGGGCCGGGACGGTCATCTCGTCCGGGGTGGTGGTCGGCTCGACCTCGACGGGGCTGGCGGCAGACACGGCTCCATGGTGTCACAGCGGTGTTGCCACACTGACCCGGTGACGACCCCCTCCGCTGGCCCCTCCACCGCACTGCTCACCGACCACTACGAGCTGACGATGGTCCAGGCCGCGTTGCACTCCGGCACCGCGGGACGACGTTCGGTCTTCGAGCTCTTCCCGCGCCGGCTGCCCGAGGGTCGCCGGTACGGCGTGGTCGCCGGGGTGGGTCGGTTCCTCGACGCCCTGGAGTCGTTCCGGTTCGACGAGCAGGCACTGGCGCTGCTGGCCGACGTGGTGGACGAGCGCACCCTGGCCTGGCTGGCGTCGTACTCGTTCGGCGGCGATGTCTGGGGGTATCCCGAGGGGGAGATCTACTTCCCCTACTCCCCCGTGCTGGTGGTCGAGGCCGGGTTCGCCGAGGCGGTGCTGCTGGAGACCCTCGCCCTGTCCATCTACAACCACGACTCGGCGATCGCGTCCGCGGCCTCGCGGATGACGATGGCCGCCGGGGACCGGCCCTGCATCGAGATGGGCTCTCGGCGCACCCACGAGGAGGCCGCGGTGGCGGCCGCGCGAGCGGCGTACGTCGCCGGCTTCGTCTCGTCCTCGAACCTGGCCGCGCGGGCGCGGTACGGCGTCCCCTCGACCGGCACCTCGGCGCACAGCTTCACGCTGCTGCACGACACCGAGGCGGACGCGTTCCGCGCGCAGGTGGACTCGCTCGGCGTGGGGACCACGCTGCTGGTCGACACCTACGACATCGCCGAGGCGGTCCGGCTCGGGGTCGAGATCGCGGGCCCGGAGCTCGGTGCGGTCCGGCTGGACTCCGGCGACCTCGGGCTGCTGGCCCACGAGGTGCGGGCCCAGCTGGACTCGCTCGGTGCCACCGGGACCCGGATCGTGGTGACCAGCGACCTGGACGAGTTCGCGATCGCGGGGCTGGCCGCGGCCCCGGTCGACGGGTACGGCGTGGGCACCCAGCTGGTCACCGGCAGCGGCCACCCGACCAGCGGCTTCGTCTACAAGCTGGTCGCCCGCGAGGGGGCGTCCGGCCGGGTCGAGGCGGTCGCCAAGCGCAGCAAGGACAAGATCTCGGTGGGGGGCCGCAAGTACGCGCTGCGCCGCCGGAGCGCGGCCGGGGTGGCCGAGGCCGAGGTGATCGGGATCGGTCGGCCGCCGGTCGACGACGGAGACGACCGGCCGCTGCTGGTGCCGCTGGTCACCGACGGGGTGGTCGTCGGTCGGGAGCCGCTCGTCGTGGCGCGGGAACGGCACCGGGACGCCCGGGCCGAGCTGCCGCCGGCGGCTCACCAGATGTCGCGGGGCGAGCCGGTGGTGCCGACGCAGACCCTGGACCCCTCGATCTGACCCCGGACCTGGCCCCGGCTGGCGCTAGCCTCGCCACCATGACCCGAGCACTCATCGTCGTGGACGTGCAGAACGACTTCTGCGAGGGCGGCTCGCTGCCCGTCACCGGTGGCGCCCAGGTCGCCCACGACATCAGCGAGCTGCTGCACCACTGGTCACGCGGCCTGCCCGGGGCTCGGGACTGGGCGCACGTGGTGGCCACCAAGGACCACCACATCGACCCTGGAGACCACTGGTCGAACGACCCGGACTTCGTCGACACCTGGCCGGTGCACTGCCGGGTCGGCACCGACGGAGAGAGCTTCCACCCCAACCTGGACCCGCAGCCGTTCGAGGCCGTCTTCACCAAGGGCGAGCACGAGGCGGCGTACTCGGGCTTCGAGGGCCGAGACCCCTCCGGGGTCGGGCTCGCCGCCTGGCTGCGGGAGCGTCAGGTCACCGAGGTCGAGGTGTGCGGGATCGCCACCGACCACTGCGTGCGGGCCACGGTGCTCGACGCCGTCCGGGAGGGCTTCGCGGTGCGGTTGCTGCCCGACCTGTGCGCGGGGGTCGCGCCCGCCTCCACCGAGGCCGCGCTGGTCGAGATGCGGGACGCGGGCGTCCGCGTTGGCTGAGCTCGAGGTGACCGTCGCCGACGGGGTGCTGCGGATCCGTTTCAACCGGCCGGAGGTCTACAACGCGCTGAGCCCGGCGATGGCCGAGGGCGTGGCCGAGGCGGTCGAGGGCGCCACCGCCCGCGACGACGTCCGGGTGGTGCTGCTCACCGGCACCGGCAAGGCGTTCAGCACCGGCGCCGACATCTCCGGCGCGAACGCCCACGCGGGCTTCGACGCCTCCGCGATGGACCGGGCCGGTCGCGTGGTCCGCGCGATCGTCGGCTGCGACAAGCCGGTGGTGGCCGCGGTGAACGGGGTCGCGGCCGGGGTCGGCTGCTCGGCCGCGCTCGCGGCGGACCTGGTGGTGGCGTGCGAGTCGGCCTCGTTCCTGCTGGCGTTCACCCGGATCGGCCTGATGCCGGACGGGGGCACCAGCGCCGTGGTCGCCGCCTCGATCGGCCGGGCCCGGGCGATGCGGATGGCGCTGCTCGCCGAACCGCTGCCGGCCGCGGCGGCGTACTCCTGCGGGCTGGTCAGCCACCTGGTGCCCGACGACGCGTTCACCGCCGAGGTGGACGCGCTGCTCGCCCGGTTGGTCGCCGGCCCCCCGCTGGCCTACGCCGCCACCAAGAAGGCCGTCAACGCCGCCACCCTCCCCCAGCTCGAACCGGCCCTGGAGCGCGAGCACCGCGGTCAGGTGGTCCTCTTCGGCACCGCCGACGTGGCCGAGGGGATGCGGGCGTTCGCGGAGAAGCGCCCGCCGGTCTTCCGGGGCGACTGACGCTTCCCGCCTCCCGCCCTGCTCCGCCCCGCCCCGCCCCGCCCCGCCGCATGTAACGCGGTGTTCGCTACACCGAACCGACGCTGCAACGGCGTCTCGGCGTGGTGGACACCGCGTTACATGAGTCGGCCGGCGGTCAGGCGCGGCGCCGGGAGGCCCGGTACGGCGCCAGATCGTCGATCGAGTCGCCGAACCGCGTCACGGTGTCGGTGTACTCGCGGTGCAGCCGGCGAAGGGCCTGGTCCCGACGGAACCCCCAGAAGTCGTCCCACACGATTCGTGACATGCCCAGCTTGAAACCGCACACCCAGTCCTGGCGCTGCTTCTCCTCCCAGAGCACCTGGTCGCCTGGCCCCACGGCCACGCCCCCGTCAGCCGCCAGCCGGTACTTGATCCGGCCGTCGAACTCGAACACGTGTCGCCCCACCCTCAGGTCACAGAACGCTTCGCGGCCCTCGTGGCGCAGCCCGAACTGGGTCTCCGGACGGCCGATTCCCAGCTCGAGCACCAAGAGCCTCGCCAGCGTCTCACCCAGCGATTCAGAGCCGGCGTCTGCCAGGTCGAGCGCCGCTCGCACACGGGTGACGTTCGCCCAGCTCTTCATCGGCGCGACTGCGGCCCCGAGGTCCCCGATCGTGACGCCGACTCGCAGGGCCGCGTCCATCGCTGCGACCCCCGCGGTCCGCCCGCACTCCCGCGCGATGTCGACCGCCGTGCGCGCGGGATCCAGCACGCGCATCCCGTCCACCTCCCGGACCTGGTCCGCCCGGTACGGCGCCAGGTGGTGCTTCACCCCGTGGTCGTTCCGGCTCCCGGTCACCCGGGCCCGGGTGACGTGGATGAACGGCGGACGCTGGCGCAGCACCGGCATCTCGAGGAACAGCGCGGCGGAGTGGTGACTGAGCACGTGGGGGTGCCGGATCCGGAGGCTGGCTGAGCGCACCTCTGCTCTCGCGCGCTCCTGGTACGAGCCCTGAGAGTCCCACCACTCCCGGGTGGCGTACACACCACGGCGTACCGCCACCCAGGCACCTGTGCGGACGAGCTTGTCGACCTCCCGCGCCGTCACCCCCGCTCCCAACGCTTGGGAACGCGTGAGCAGGCCGTGCTGAGCGGCCATCAGGCCGATGACTACCGGGTGCATGCACTCCAGGTTCAGCGATGGGGCACCACGCGCGGGCCGGGAGGAGCGGCGCCTGGGGACGACGGCAGGCGACCCTCCAGCTGTGGAGAGGGACTGGTCGCTCGGTTCAGCTGTAACGCGGTGTTCGCTACACCAAGACGCCGCCGCAACAGCGCCCCGGAGCGGCGGACCCCGCGTTACATGGCGGGGGGGCGCTGGTCCGGGGCGCGGGCGGTCGAGCCGCGGACGACCAGCTCGGGGGCGAGGAGCACCTCGGCGGGAGGGGCCGGTGCGCCCCCGATCATCTCGATCAGCGTCAGGGTCAGCGCCTGGGCCATCGCGGTGGCCGGCTGGCGCACGGTGGTGAGCGGGGGGTCGGTGAACTGGACCATCAGCGAGTCGTCGGCCCCGACCACCGAGACGTCCTCGGGGACCCGCAGCCCGCGGGCGCGGACGGCGCGGACCACCCCGAGCGCCATGATGTCGGAGCCGCAGACGATCCCGGTCACCCCGGCGTCGAGCAGGAGCCCGCCGGCCTCCTCCCCGCCCTCGACGGTCCAGGTGGTGTAGCTGACCAGCCGATCGAGGGCAGCCGGCGTCAGCGACTCGTCCAACAGCCGCACGGCCGCCGCCTCGAACGCCTCGGTACGCCGCCGGCAGACGGTGTAGCGCTGCTGGCCCAGGGCCAGTCCGATCCGGGCGTGACCCATGTTGGCCAGGTGGGTGACCGCCAGGTCCACCATCGCGGTGTCGTCGACCGAGAGGGACGCGGCCCCGGTGTCGTCCAGGTGCCCGTTGACCAGGACCACCGGGAGACCGGCCTCGGTGAGCCGCCGATACCGACCCGGGTCGGTCTCGGCGACCGCGTGGATGCCCGAGACGAACACGATCCCCGACACGGCGTGGTCCAGCAGCGTCTCGATGTAGGAGTCCTCGTGGACGCCGCCGAGGCTGTGCGAGCCCAGCAGCGGGGTGTATCCCTCGCGGCCCAGCGCCGCCTCGATCTGCTCGGCCAGCCGCGGGAAGAACGGGTTGTCCAGCTCGGGGACCAGCACCCCGACCAACCCGACCGGTCGGGGCCGCAACCGCGCCGGGCGGTCGTAGCCGAGCACGTCGACCGCGGTCATCACGCGCCGGCGGGTGGCCGGGTTGATCGGTCCCTTGTCGTTGATCACCCGACTGACGGTGCTGATGCTCACCCCGGCGCGCTCCGCGATCTCGGACAGCCGGATCCGACCCTCGGACATCGGCACACCTCCTCGCGACCCACCCCACGGCGCCCGGCGGACGCACGCCCGGCCAACGGCCGGACCGGCCGTTGGTGACGACTTCATCACACGTGTGCAAAAACTTGCAAGAGGATTTCATTACGCAACCAGAGTTGCTACGGTGTGGCCGCCATCACAGAACTCCTAGGAGAAGAGCCACCATGCGCAGACTCGTCAGGTCCCTCGGGCCGGTCGTGCTCGCCGTCGCGCTGACCACCGCCGGGTGCGGTAGCGACAGCGGCAGCAGCACCAGCAACAACGATGCCGACTCCCCCGACCCGTCGTCCTCGGAGAGCAGCACCGAGGCCCCCGCCCGGGGTGACGCCGACCTGGTGATCTGGACCGAGGCGCTCAAGCAGCCGTACGTGCAGACGATCGCGGACGACTTCGCCGAGGCGAACGGGATCACCGTGGAGGTCCAGGGCCTCTCCGCCGACGTCCAGGCCAACTTCGTCACCGCCAACTCGGCCAGCAACGGCCCCGACGTCATCATCGGCGCCCACGACTGGATCGGGAACCTGGTGCAGAACGGCGCGATCGAGCCGCTGCAGCTGACCCCGGACCAGCTGTCCGGCTACTCGGAGAAGGCCGTCCAGGCCACCACCTACGACGGACAGCTGTACGGCGTGCCCTATGGCATCGAGTCCCTCGCGCTCTACCGCAACGCCGAGGTGATCCCCGAGGAGCCGAAGACGCTCGACGACGCGATCGCCGCCGGCGAGGCCGCGGTCAAGGCCGGCAAGGTGGAGTCGGCGTTCAACCTGCCGGTGGGTGAGAACGGCGACGCCTACCACATGCAGCCGGTGCTGACCTCGATGGGCGGCTACCTGTTCGGCACCACCGCCGAGGGCGACTACGACCCGAGCGACCTGGGCGTCGGCAAGCCGGGCTCGGTCCAGGCGGCGCAGAAGATCTCCGACCTCGCGAAGGCCAAGGTGCTGCGCACCTCGATCAGCGGTGACAACTCGATCGCCCTCTTCGCCGAGGGCAAGTCCGCCTTCCTGGTCTCCGGCCCCTGGGCGCTCTCGGACGTCACCAAGTCCGGGATGGAGTACGGCGTGCAGCCGATCCCCGGCTTCGCCGGCCAGGAGCCGGCCGCGCCGTTCATGGGCGCCCAGGCGTTCATGGTCGCCTCCAACGCCCAGAACGCCGCCTTCGCGCAGGAGTTCGTGACCGTCGGGGTGAACAGTGAGGAGGCCATGCAGACCCTCTTCGAGGGTGGCAACCTGCCGCCGGCGATGCTGGCCATCCAGGAGGACCTGACCGACGAGGACGTGGCCGTCTTCGCCGAGGCAGCCAACCAGGCCCAGCCGATGCCGGCCATCCCCGAGATGGCCGCGGTCTGGGAGCCGCTGGGCAAGGCGTACGCCGCGATCGTCGGTGGCGCCAACCCGAAGAAGACGATCACCGACGCCGGCAAGACGATCTCGTCGGCCATCGGCGGCTGACCGTCCCGCACGCCCGTGACCGGCGGAGGCAGCCCCTCCGCCGGTCCCGGCCCCCGGTCGCGCCCGCGGCCGTACCGGTCGCGCCCGCGGCCGGAGAGACCGTCCCACCAATGACCAGGGGAATCCCGTGGCACCCAGCCTGCGGCGGATGAACGCCGAGCACCGACCCAGCAGCCGTCACCTGGTGATGCCGCTGCTGGTGAAGATCGTCTTCCTGGGCAGCGTCGTCGGCATCGCCTTCGCGATGACCCCGACGCTGGTCGGCCAGGGCCAGTGGCTCTTCCTGATCCTCATCTGGGCGATCAGCGCGATCCTGGTCGCCACCTACGCCACCGGGCGCGGGCTGCCGGCGAAGTACCTGGTGCCCGGCGTCCTGCTGCTCACCCTGTTCGTGGTGCTGCCGATCGCGATGACGGTGCGCACCTCGTTCACCAACTTCGGCGACGGGACCCGGACCGACAAGGAGGAGACGGTCGCCCAGATCATCGGCTCCTCGGTCCGGCAGACCCCCGACGCGCCGCGCTACAACCTCACCGTCGGCACCACCGGATCCAAGGCCACCGGACCGTTCACGTTCTTCCTCGTCGACCCGACCACCGGGACCGCCTACTCCGGGACCGCCGACGGTCTCGTCGAGCTGGACAGCGGGGCCGCCACGATCGAGGGCGGCTTCGTCCGCGGGGCCGACGGCTACGAGATCCTCACCGCCCAGGAGCTCAACGATGCCAGCGCCGAGCTGGCCGACTTCACCGTCCCCACCGAGGCCGGCGCGATCCGCCAGATCGGGATCAGCCAGGCCTTCGAGGGCGTCACCACGCTGCAGTACGACGAGGCCGCGGACGCGATCACCGACACCACCACCGACACCGTCTACACGGTGCAGACCCGCGGCGACCGCGAGTTCTTCATCTCCGCCGACGGCGAGCGGCTCTCCGCGCAGTCCTGGAAGGCGGACGTCGGCTTCCGCAACTACGTCGAGATCCTCACCGACAACCGGATCTCCGCGGACTTCCTGCGCATCTTCGTGTGGACCGTCGTCTTCGCGACCCTGTCGGTCGCCACCACCTTCGGGCTGGGCCTGCTGCTGGCGATGACGCTGAACGATCCCCGGATGCGCGGGCAGAAGATCTACCGCGCGCTGCTGATCATCCCGTACGCGATCCCCGGCTTCATCGCGCTGCTGGTGTGGGCGAGCTTCTTCAACCGGGACTTCGGCCTGATCAACGACCTGACCGGGCTGAACATCAACTGGCTCGGCGACCCGACCATGGCGAAGGTCGCGGTCGTGCTCACGAACCTGTGGATGGGCTTCCCGTACATGTTCCTCGTCTGCACCGGAGCCCTGCAGTCGATCTCCGGCGACCTCAAGGAGGCAGCGACCCTGGACGGCGCCAGCGGCTGGAACAACTTCTCCAAGGTCAGCTTCCCGCTGCTGCTGGTGGCGGTGGCCCCGCTGCTGGTCGCCACCTTCGCCTTCAACTTCAACAACTACAACGCGATCGCGCTGCTCACCGAGGGCGGGCCGTTCTCCCCCGACAACCCCACCGCGGGCGGCACCGACATCCTGATCAGCTACACGATCCGGCTCGCCTTCGGCGCGGGCGGCGCCCAGATCGGCTTCGCCTCCGCGGTCTCGGTGCTGCTCTTCGTCATCACCGGCGTCATCGCCGCGATCCAGTTCCGCGCCACCCGTGCCCTCGAGGATGTGAACTGACATGACTTCAGTGCCCAGCACCTCCAGCGACCTCGCCGAGGACCGCAACGTCGGCGCTCTCGCCCCGCCCCGTCGGGACCGCAACAAGATGTCCCGCAAGCGCTGGTGGCAGGAGGTCGGCTGGCGGCACGTGGTCGGCGTCATCGCCTGCGCGTGGGCGCTGTTCCCGGTGCTCTACATCCTCAGCGCCGCGCTGAACCCGCTCGGCACCGTCGTCTCGACCAGCCTGGTGCCGCGCAGCTTCAGCCTGGAGAACTTCACCGAGCTCTTCACCAGGCCCTCGATCGACTACCCCCGCTGGGCGATGAACACCCTGATCGTCTGCGTCGCCGTCGTCGTCGTGCAGCTGCTGTTCAGCGCGATGGCGGCGTACGCCTTCAGCCGCTTCCGGTTCAAGGGGCGCCGCGGCGGCCTGCTCACGCTGCTGCTGATCCAGATGTTCCCGCAGTTCCTGGCCGCGGTCGCGCTCTACCTGATGTTCACCGAGATCGGCGAGGTGGTGCCGGCGCTCGGGCTGAACACGATCGCCGGCTACATCCTGGTGCTCACCGGTGGCGCGCTGGGCCAGGTGTGGCTGATCAAGGGCTTCTTCGACTCCGTGCCGCGCTCGCTGGACGAGGCCGCGATGATGGACGGCGCCAGCCACGTGCAGACGTTCTTCCGGATCATCCTGCCGCTGGTCCGGCCGATTCTCGCGGTGAGCGGCCTGCTGGTCTTCGTCTCGGTGATCGGCGAGTTCCTGCTCGCCTCGATCTTCCTCACCGACAGCCGGAACAAGACCCTGGCCACCGGGCTCTACGGCCTGATCGACGGCGACCGCTCCAACAACCTCGGCGTCTTCGCGGCCGGGGCGATCATCACCGCGATCCCGGTGGTGCTGCTGTTCATGTACCTGCAGCGCTTCATCGTCGGCGGCATCACCGCCGGAGGCGTCAAGGGATGATCGACCCGCTCGCGCCGCACCACGACGGTTCCCCGTCGTACGTCGACACCGCCGCCCCGGCGCTCGGCGAGACCGTCATCGTTCGGGTCCGGGTGCCGGACCGCGCCGACGGCACCCCGGGCGCCGAGCACGTGGTGCTCCGCTCGGTCCGGGACGGCGAGCCCGAGCTCCGCTCCGCCACCGTCGAGAGCACCGACGAGGCCGGCCGCTGGTGGACCGCCGAGCTGCTGGTGGCCAACCCGGTGACCTCGTACCGGTTCCTGGTCTCGGCACCCGACGCGCCGTACCGCTGGCTGAACGCCGCGGGCGTGCACGACCGGGACGTCACCGACGCCGGCGACTTCCGGATCAGCACCGAGCACCGGCTCCCCGACTGGGTGCCGGACCAGGTCGGCTACCAGGTGTTCCCGGACCGCTTCGCGACGACCGACACCGGAGCGCCGCTCCCCGCCTGGGCGCAGCCGGCGGACTGGGACGACCCGGTGGTGCACCAGGGTCCCGACGTGCCCTACCAGCTGTACGGCGGCACCCTGGACGGGGTCGCCGAGCACCTCGACCACCTGGTCGACCTGGGGGCGACCCTGCTCTACCTGACGCCGGTCTTCGAGGCCTGGTCGAACCACCGGTACGACGCCACCTCCTTCGACAGGGTGGACCCGGTCCTGGGTGGGGACGAGGCGCTGGAGCGGCTGGTGGCCACCGCCCATCACCGTGGCCTGCGGATCATGGGCGACCTCACGACCAACCACACCGGCGAGCACCACGACTGGTTCCTCACCGCCCGCCAGGACCCCGACTCCCCCGAGCACGGCTTCTACCGCTTCCGCGAGGACGGCAGCTACGAGTGCTGGTGGGACATCCCGTCGCTGCCGAAGCTCGACCACTCCTCGGCCGAGCTGGCCCGCCGGCTCTACGACGGCGGTGACTCGGTGGTGGCGCGCTGGCTGCGCGAGGGGCTGGACGGCTGGCGGATCGACGTCGCGAACATGACCGGCCGGCTGGGTGCCGACGACGCCGCCCACCGGGTGGCGGTCGACCTGCGCCGCACGATGGTCGAGGTCCGCGAGGACGCCTGGTTGCTCGCGGAGCACGGGCACGACGCCTCGCTCGACCTGATGGGCGACGGCTGGCACGGCACCATGGACTACACCGGCTTCACCCGGCCGATGTGGTGCTGGCTCAACGGCGGCTCGCCGGCCGGGCCGGGCATCCAGCACGGGCTGCCGTTCCTCGGTCTGCCGATCGACGTGCCGGTGATCTCCGCGGCCGCGGCGGTCGCCACCCTCCGGGAGTTCCAGGCAGCTCGGCCCTGGGTCGCCCAGCTGGGCTCGACCCTGCACCTGGACTCCCACGACACCCCGCGCTTCCGTACCGTGGCCGGGGGCGGCACCGACGGCTGGATCGACGACGGCTCGGCCGCAGACGGGGTGGGCCGGCAGCGGCACCTGATCGGGGTCGCCCTGCAGATGACGCTGCCCGGCGTACCGGTGGTCTTCGCCGGCGCCGAGCTGGGCCTCACCGGCGTCGACGGCGAGCACTCGCGGACCCCGATGCCGTGGCACCGTCGCGACGAGTGGGACGACCCGACCCTGGCGGCGTACGCCCGCTGGATCGGGCTGCGCCGCGACCAGTCGCCCTGCGCCGCGGCGGACTGCGCTGGCTGTACGCCGGCGAGGACGCGATGGTCTACCTGCGCGAGCACCCCGAGCAGACCGTGCTGGTGCACCTGGCCCGGGCCGACGGTGAGCCGGTCCGGCTGCCGGCCGCGGCCCTCGGGCCGGGACTGCCGAGGTTCACCACGCTCGCCGGTCTCACCCCGCGGTGCACGGACGGCTGGGTCGAGCTGGCCGGGGAGGCCGGAGCGCACGTGAGCGTGCTCGAGCGCTGACCCGACCACCGACCGGCTGACGGGGGGCTGACGGAGGCCGGGGCTGCTCAGCACCAGCGGCGGGCGGTCTCCCGGATCACCGTGAGGTTGCGGGCGGTGGCCACCCCCAGGTAGCGCTCGACGGTGGCGTTGGTGAGCTTGGCGGTGTGGTACTCGGCGCCGATGAGCAGGTGGACGGCGCGACCGGCGGCCTCGGCCTGCTCGCCGGGCCCGGCCTTCGCCCGCAACGCCGCCAGCCCCTCCTCGGTGGCCGGCTCCTTGAGCAGACACACGTGGTGCTGCCCTCCGTCGCCGCGGGCGGCGGCGAACCTGTCGGCGTCCGCGACCACGCCGGCCAGCTCCGCGGTCGTCAGGGCGACGGTGGGCACCGCGAACCCCCGGTCGGCCTCGAACGCCTCCTCGAGGACGGCCTCGACCCGGGCGGCCGACCGCAGCCGGGTGCTCACCCGCAGGTTGCCGGTGTTGAGGTAGGTCTCGGCCTCGGTGAACCCGGCCCGCTCGGCGCAGGAGAGCACCGCGTCCTTGCCGAACTTCCGGGTGGACCCGAGGTTGATGGCGCGCAGGAACGCGACGTACGTCGGCACCCGCCGATCATGCCAGCCGGACAGGAGGGAAGGACGGCGCGCTCGGGTCAACGATGAGGGAGCCACCGAGGCGGGCCAGTCTTAACACAAGAAACACACAACGACCAGACCATTTCGTTGAAAAGCTCTGTCGCTGCTGCGTACGCTTTGGGGTGTGGTCTCGTGCGGGGCCACAGCTCGTCCGCGGGATCCGGGGAGGGACCTCACAGACACGCGGCGAAGGCACGACGGGCACTCGGGCGCCCGGTTGACTCTTCCCGACACGAACGCCCGTCCCCTGCGCGGTCCCGTAGCTGCGTGGGGGGCGGGTTCTGTGCTCAGAGGTTGCCTCGCGCCTCCTGCTCGCGCTCGATCGCCTCGAACAGCGCCTTGAAGTTGCCCTTGCCGAAGCCCAACGAGCCGTGCCGCTCGATGAACTCGTAGAAGACGGTCGGCCGGTCGCCGACCGGCTTGGTGAAGATCTGCAGCAGGTAGCCGTCCTCGTCGCGGTCGACGAGGATCCGCCGGCGCTTCAGCTCCTCGATCGGCACCCGTACCTCACCGATCCGAGACCGGAGCTCAGGGTCGTCGTAGTAGGAGTCCGGGGTGGCCAGGAACTCCACGCCGTTGTCGCGGAGGATGTCCACGGTGCGCAGGATGTCGCCGGTGGCCAGCGCGATGTGCTGACAGCCGGCGCCGTCGTAGAACTCCAGGTACTCGTCGATCTGGGACTTCTTCTTCGCCACCGCGGGCTCGTTCAGGGGGAACTTGACCCGGTGGTTGCCGCTCGCGACCACCTTGCTCATCAGCGCCGAGTAGTCGGTGGCGATGTCGTCGCCGATGAACTCGGCCATGTTCGTGAAGCCCATGACCTTGTTGTAGAACGTGACCCACTCGTCCATCCGGCCGAGCTCGACGTTGCCCACGCAGTGGTCGACGGCCTGGAAGAGACGCCGCGGGTGACCCTCGCGGCGGACCACGGTGCTGGTCCGGGCCACGAAGCCCGGCAGGTAGGGGCCGTCGTACCGGGACCGGTCCACCAGCGTGTGCCGGGTCTCCCCGTAGGTGGCGATCGCCGCCATCCGCACGGTGCCGTGCTCGTCGCTGATCTCGTAGGGCTCGTCGAGGATCGTCGCCCCCACCGACCGGGCGTGCTCGATGCAGCGGTCCACGTCGGGCACCTCGAGCGCGAGGTCGACGACCCCGTCCCCGTGCTTGCGGTGGTGCTCGATCAGCGGGCTGTCCGGGGTGACGCCGCCGGCCAGCACGAACCGGGCGCTGCCCGAGCGGAGCACGAAGACCTTGGCGTCGCGCAGACCGTGCTCCGGGCCGCGGTAGGCCTCGAGGTCCATCCCGAAGGCGAGCTGGTAGAACGTCGCCGCCTGGGTGGCGTTGCCGACCACGAAGCAGATCGCGTCCATCGCGGTCACCGGGAACGGGTCCCGGCTCGCGTCGTACTCGACCAGGCCGACGAGCTCGCGGAGCTGCTCCAGCGACAGGTCGGCCTTGAGCTCCTCGGCGGTGAGCGCGCCGCCGGTGGTGGGCGTGTCGACGGTCTCGTGGGGGGCCTGGGGGGCGTCGGGGGTGGTGGTCATGGCCTCAGCCTGCCCGGACAGGTCATACTGTGCAACGCAGGCCGCACACACTGGACAAGTTGCCTCGTTGGGAGAGCCCTGTGGACGATCTCGACCGCAGAATGATCGACCTTCTCGTGCACGAGCCACGCATCGGGGTCCTCGAGGCCTCGCGCCGCCTGGGGGTGGCCAGGGGGACGGCGCAGGCGCGGCTGGACAAGCTGGTCGGCGCCGGGGTGATCACCGGGTGGGGGCCGGACCTGTCCCCGCTGGCACTCGGCTTCCCGGTGACGGCGTTCCTCACCCTGGAGATCCGCCAGCACGAGGACGGCGGTGGCCCCGGACAGCCGGGTGGACACGATGCGGTCGGCGCCCACCTCGGCCGGATCCCGGAGGTCCTCGAGGCGCACACGATCACCGGCCCCGGCGACATGTGGGCGCGCGTGGTGGCTCGGTCCAACACCGACCTGCAGCGGGTGATCGACCTGGTGCTGGCGAGCCCGGCCATCGTGCGGTCCTCGACCGTGATCGCGCTGGCCACCCAGGTGCCGTACCGGGTGCTACCGCTCGCCCGTCGCGTCGATCTCTAGCCGCCCGAGTCGGCGCGCCGCTCGGCCAGGTCAGCCGGCCGGGAAGATCATGCAGCTCGACGTCGCGTAGGCGACCAGCCGGCCGGACGCGTCGAGCAGGTCCGCCTGTGCCAGGGCGGTACGCCGGCCGCGCTGGACGACCCGGCCGACGGCCCGGAGCCGTCCGGAGGCCGTGGTCACCGGCCGGAGGAACTTCACCGTCAGGTCGAGCGACGTGTAGGCCTCACCTACCGCCAGGGTCGCGTGCACCGAGCAGGCGGCGGCGGTGTCGAGCAGCGTCGAGATGACTCCGCCGTGGACGGTGCCGAGCGGGTTGTAGTGCCGGTGCTCGGGCACCAGCTCGACGGTGAACGCCCCGTCGGCGTAGTCGAACTCGACCAGGCCGAGGGTCTCGGCGACCGGGGCCGGGGGCAGCAGCCCGTCTCGCATCGCCTCCAGCTGCTCGAGGCCGGTCATGCTGGCGAGATCGAGCAGCGACGGCGCGGCCGTCACGGTGGTGGAGGAAGGCGCGCTGGCGCCTGTCTCGACATCCAGGTACGGCTGAGTCTGTGTCATGGACTCAGGGTGCGGCACGGTGGCTGAGTCTGTCAAGAAGACTTAGTCTGTGGGCATGACCACATCACCCCCCGCCCTGGAGTACTCGACGGCCAACTGCACGGTGGGGCGGACGATGGCGATCCTCGGCGAGCGGTGGACCGTGGTGGTGCTGCGCGAGCTCTTCAACGGGGTGAGGCGGTTCGACGACATCCGTCGACACAGCGGAATCCCCCGACAGGTGCTCAGCAACCGGCTGGCCGGGCTCGTGGAGGAGGGCATCCTGCGTCGGGAGCCGTACCGCGCGGAGGGCGAGCGCGAGCGGCACGAGTACCGCCTCACTCCGAAGGGCCTGGACCTCTACCTCGTCCTGATCGCCGTGGCCGACTGGGGCGACCGCTACCTCGCCGACCCCGAGGGCCCGCCCGTGGAGTTCGCCCACCGGGACTGTGGCGCGCGGGTGCGCCCCGTCCTCGAGTGCGAGGCGGGCCACCGCCTGGACCGACCCCGCGACATCGCCACCCGGCCCGGCCCCGGCGCGCACCGGCTCCCGGAGTCGTCCGACTGACCACTCCACTCGGGTCGTGTGTCCGAGCACGCGCTCCCGCGCGTCCCCAGGCACACGACCCGGTTAGGAGCTCTTCCGGGTCGCCGCCCACTCCCGGACCCGGTCGATCCGGGCGCGCAGCTGCTCCCCGGTCGCGACCGCGGCGGCCGGTCCCCCGCACTCCTTGCGCAGCGCGGCGTGGGTGACGCCGTGCGCCTGGCCGGTCCGGTGGAACCAGGCCGCGACCAGCCCGTTCAGCTCCCGGCGCAGCACCGCCAGCTGCTCGTGGGTGGACAGCTCCGCGACGGTGTCCCCGGGGCTCGCGCCGGTCTCCGCCCCGGCCTCCCCCCTGGCCTCCCCCCTGGCCGAGGCCGCGTCCGAGGCGGTCTTCTGCTTGCGGGCCCGTTCGCTCTGCCGGTGGTGCAGCAGCTCCCGCATCTGGTCGGGCTCGAGCAGGCCCGGGATGCCGAGGAAGTCCATCTCCTCCTCCGACCCGACGTGCACCTCGCCGGCGTGGCCGAACTCGCCGCCGTCGAAGAGCACCCGGTCGAAGCGCGCCTCCGAGCCCAGCGCCTCGTACGACGCGTCGAGCTCGTCGGAGGCCGACTCCCCCTGCTGGGCCCGGGCGATCAGCTCGTCCTCGGCGGCGAACAGGTCGTCCTCGTCGGTGATCGCGCGCCCCAGCACGTGGTCGCGCTCCACCTCCATCTCGGAGGCGAACCCGAGCAGCGACGGCACCGACGGCAGGAACACCGAGGCGCTCTCGCCGCGGCCGCGGGCCCGGACGAACCGGCCGACCGCCTGGGCGAAGAAGAGCGGCGTCGCGGTGGTCGTCGCGTAGACGCCGACCGCCAGTCGCGGCACGTCCACGCCCTCGGAGACCATCCGGACCGCGACCATCCACCGGGCCTCGCCGGCGCTGAACGCGCTGATCTTCTTCGAGGCGGCCTTCTCGTCCGAGAGCACCACCGTGGCGGCCTCGCCGGTCACCTGCTTGAGCAGCTTGGCGTAGGCGCGTGCGGAGTCCTGGTCGGTCGCGATCACCAGCCCGCCGGCGTCCGGCATGTGCCGGCGTACCTCGGAGAGCCGCTTGTCCGCCGCGGCCAGCACCGCGGGCATCCAGGACCCCTCCGGGTCCAGCGCGGTCCGCAGCGCCTGCGAGGTCAGGTCCTTCGTCAGTGGCTCCCCCAGCCGGGCCGCGACCTCGTCGCCGGCGCGGGTGCGCCACTGCATCTCCCCGGAGTAGGCCATGAACAGCACCGGGCGCACCACGTGGTCGGCCAGGGCGTGCGCGTAGCCGTAGGTGTAGTCGGCCACCGACCGCGGCACCCCGTCGGCGCCGGGCGCATAGCTGACGAACGGGATCGGGTTGACGTCGGAGCGGAACGGCGTGCCGGTCAGCGCCAACCGGCGCTGGGCCGGCTGGAAGGCCTCCCGGACGCCCTCGCCCCACGACAGCGCGTCGCCGGCGTGGTGCACCTCGTCGAGGATCACCAGGGTCTTGAACCGCTCGGTGCGGATCCGCATCGCCAGCGGGTTCACCGCGACCCCGGCGTAGGTCACCGCTACGCCGACGTAGTCCCCGCCGGTGCGACCCTTCCCGGCCGAGTACGTCGGGTCGATCGGCATCCCGGCCCGGGCGGCGGCCTCGGCCCACTGGAGCTTGAGGTGCTCGGTGGGGGCGACCACCACGACGCGGTCGATCTGGCGGCGACCGAGCAGCTCGGAGGCCACCGAGAGGGCGAACGTGGTCTTGCCGGCACCGGGCGTGGCCACGGCCAGGAAGTCCCGCGGCTGCTCGGCGAAGTACCGCTCGATCGCCGCGGACTGCCAGGCGCGCAGCAGCGGCGCCGTGCCCCAGGCCGCGCGCTCCGGCCAGGCCGGAGTGAGCGCGGGAGTCAGGGAGGCGGCGTCAGGCCGTCCCGTCACGAAGAAGAGTCCCCGTCGTTCCCGCCGTCGGAGCCGAGGCCCTCCCAGATCTCCTTGCACTCCGGGCAGGTGGGGTACTTCTGCGGGTCCCTGCTGGGCACCCAGACCTTGCCGCACAGCGCCACGACCGGGGTCCCCATCACCATCGCCTCGGTGAGCTTGTCCTTCTCGACGAAGTGCGAGAACCGCTCGTGGTCGCCGTCATCGGTCGGGACGGTACGCCGGTCCTCGCGGACGTCGGTCTCGGTCGAGAATCCGATGGTGGTCACGTGCTCCAGCCTACGTCAGGTCGTGCTCAGTTGAGGTCCGGGTCGATCGGTCGGGTGGAGTGCCAGGCCAGCTCCCCGGGCTGTCGGCGCATCACGTCGCGCCACAGCCCGTCGGGGTCCAGGCGGAAGGCGTCGGCGAGCTCCGCGGGGACGACGTACCAGCTGCCCTCGGCGATCTCGCCCTCGAGCTGCTCGGCGCCCCACCCGGCGTACCCGGCGAAGATCCGCAGCCCGGCCAGGGTGCCCTCGACCAGCGGGACGGGCGTGTCCAGGTCGACCAGCCCGAGCGGTCCGTGCACCGCACGGAAGCCCACCGGGGCGTCGCCCCCGTCCCGCAGCAGCGCCACCGCGAGCGCCCCCTCGGTGCTGACCGGGCCGCCCTGGAAGAGCACCTCCGGCTCGGCGACGACATCGACCCAGTCGCGCAGCACCTCGCCCACCGGGACCCCGGTGGGCCGGTTGAGCACCACGCCGAGGGCCCCGTTCTCGTCGGCGTCCAGCAGCAGCACCACGGTCTCGGAGAAGTTCGGGTCGAGCAGCGCAGGCGTCGCCAGCAGCAACATCCCGGCCTGTACCTCGGTCATGACTCCATCATGCTCCGCCCGGACCGGCGCGCGCACCCGTCCGGTCCGGATGGAGCGGTCCGCTCAGGCCGCGGTCGAGACCTCCAGGTCCATCGGCAGGGTGCCGTCGCGCCGCTGCTCGATCGCCGCCAGGGGACCCACCACACCTCGTCCTGCCGTGACGCTCACCACCGCGGACCGGACGCATCCTGGCCGCGGACCGGGGTCACCTGTCTAGACTCCGCGGGTGACCAAGTCGGGTGTGTCCAAGCTCGGGCCGAAGGCGTCCCGGGTGACCGGTGAGGCGAACGGCAGCCGCCGACAGCACTTCTCGGCCACGACCAAGCGCGCCCTGGTCGAGGTCGCCGACTCCCTGTTCACCGAGCACGGGTACGCCGCCACCTCGCTCGACGCCGTCGTGGCCGGGGCCGACGTCACCAAGGGCGCGCTGTACCACCACTTCAGCGGCAAGCAGGCGCTGTTCGAGGCCGTCTTCGAGCGGGTCGAGGTCGAGGCCTCCCGGGCGATCAACCAGGCCCTGCAGGACGAGCGGGACCCCTGGTCGAAGGCGACCGCCGGGCTGCGGGCGTTCCTCGAGGTGGTGCAGCAGCCGCGGTACCGGCGGATCGTGATCCAGGAGGGTCCCGCGGTGCTGGGCTACGAGCGGTACCGCGAGCAGGAGGAGCGCTCGACGTACGCCACCGTCGTCGACATCGTCGGCTCGGTGCTCAACGCCGGGACCTGGACGGTGGAGCAGGAGATGCTGCACACCTTCGCGCGGATCTTCTTCGGTGCGATGTCCTCGGTCGGGGAGTCGGTGGCGGTCGCCGAGGACCAGCACGCGGCGGCCCTGAGGGTCGAGCACGCGATCGGCTTCATCCTGGCCGGCTTCCAGGCCCTCGCCGAGCGCGGCGACGATCTGCCGACCACCACCGGCTGACGACTCCCCCGCCGGCCGGCGGGGTCCGGCTCAGCGCACCACGGTGACGTCGCCGTCCACGGCGGGGACCAGCTCGATCCAGGTGTGCCCGGCCGGCACCGTCAGCGGGCCCGCGTTCGTCGAGAGCGTCAGCGCCGAGCCGAGATCCTTCTTGGCCCACGTTCCCCGCACCACCCGGCCGTCGTGGAACAGCATCGCCGCGCCGCGGCCGACCAGCGTCGTCTCCGGGACCGGGTTGCCGGCGGGGTCGAGGTAGCCGGCGTCGCCGACCGCGACCCGCAGCACCAGGACCGAGTCGGCAGGGAACTCGTCGCCGGTCGCGGCGTTGGTGTTCTCGTTGACGTACCGGCCGTCGCGGTAGGCCCAGGTGCTGGTGTGCCCGGCCGAGAACCGGGCGGCCAGCCCGGTGGCGCGCTTCCCCGTCGGCAGGTCAGCGGTCGTGCCCCACGGCAGGTAGTCGGCCGGGCGGGACTCGCTGTCGGCCGCGGCCGCGGCGGCGGTCTCGGTCAACGTGGTGAACAGGTTGTACGGCGCGCTGCGCGACCCCTCCCGGTAGAACCCGGGAGCACCCTCGGTGAACAGCGTGATCCCGGCACCGGCCAACCGGGACAGCGTGCCCGGAGCGCCACCGCTGGTGACCAGCACCCCGTCCACCGGCGAGACGATCCCGATGTCGGTGGCCCGCACGGACCGCACCGGACCCACGTTGCCGGGCAGCTCGGAGTAGTACATGACCGCGAGCCGGGTGATCCCGCCCTCGACCAGCTCCTCGACCACCAGATCGGCCTGACCGAGCCCGACCTGGGGCGCGCTGGACGTGCTGTTGTCCATCTTGAGCACCATCACCGGGTGCCGCAGCGCCGCGTCCTGGTTGCCCCGCACCTGGAGCCCGGTGAGCGGCCAGATGGAGTCGAGCCGGGTGCCCTCGGTGATCTTCTGGGCATCCGGGCTCCCGGGTCCCCCATCGTCGTCGCCACCCCCGCAGCCGGCGAGCAGGAGGCCGACGGTGAGCAGCGGCGCGAGCAGGCGGACGGGACGCACGGGAAGGGCTCCGATCAGGGGGAAGTCGGTGTCCGGCAAGTGTGCGCCGCCGCGAGCAAGCGCGCAGGAAGGCGCGCCAACTCGTGGGTTCGGCCCCGCTTCAGCCCAGCTTCGCGCCGCCGTCGACGTACAGGGTCTGGCCGGTGATGTACGAGGCCTCGTCGCTGCACAGGAACGCGGCGGCCGCGGCGATGTCCTCGGGGTAGCCGACCCGCTTGACCGGGTTGGCGTCGGCGGCCGCGGCCCGGAAGTCCTCGACGCTCATCTTGACCCGCGCCGCGGTCGCGTCGGTCATCTCGGTGGCGATGAAGCCGGGGGCGATCGCGTTGGCGTTGATGCCGTAGGGGCCGAGCTCGATCCCCAGGGTGCGGGTGAAGCCCTGGACGCCCATCTTGGCGGCGGAGTAGTTGGCCTGACCGCGGTTGCCGAGCGAGGAGACGCTGGAGAGGTTGAGGATCTTGCCGTACTTCTGGTCCACGAAGTGCTTCTGGGCGGCCTTGGTCATCAGGAAGGCACCCTTGAGGTGGACGGCCATCACGATGTCCCAGTCGTCCTCGGTCATCTTGAACAACAGGTTGTCCCGGGTGACGCCGGCGTTGTTGACGAGGATGTGGATGCCGCCGAGCTCGGAGACGACGCGGGCGACCGCCGCATCGACGGACTCCCCGTTGCTCACGTCGCAGCCGATGCCGACGGCCTTCGCCCCGTCGACCAGGCTCAACCGGCCGGCAGCGTCGGCGGCCGCGGACTCGTCGAGGTCGATGATCGCGATCGAGGCGCCCTCCTCGGCGAACCGGGTGGCGGTGCCGAACCCGATGCCGCGTGCTGCTCCCGTGATGACGGCGACCCGCCCGTCGAAACGACCCATCTGCTGACTCCTCCTGGACTCATGACTCGGACGGCGTCACTCTAGGGCGGCCCGCAACCGAGCGGCGTACTCGCCCCGCTCGCCGAGGTCGGCGTACCTGGTTCGTGGCCAGAAGAAGCCGCGCAGCCCGTCACCCTTGGTGCGCGGGACGACGTGCAGGTGCAGGTGCGGCACCGACTGGCTCACCACGTTGTTCATCGCCACGAAGCTGCCCTGGGCACCGAGCCCGTCGACCACCGCGGTGGCGATCCGCTGCGCCGCGGCCAGGAAGCCGTCACGGAGGGCGGCCGGCAGGTCCGGCAGCGTCACCACGTGCTCGCGCGGGACCAGCAGCACGTGCCCCTTGAAGACCGGCCGTTGGTCGAGGAAGGCCACGACGTCGGGCTCGTCGAGCACCAGGTCCGCCCCGACCTCGCCGGCGACGATCGCGCAGAAGACACAGGACCTGGCGTCGGCGACCATCCCCGCAGGCTAGCCGCGACCGCACCGTCGCTACGGAGGTTGTCACCACGGAGGTGGAGGAGCTCGCCTCCCCCGGGGATTGAGGAGCGAGCGTCTCGACACCTCCGGGTCGGACCGACGGACAGGCAATACCACCGCAGGTCGGCCTGGACCAGGCGGGGCGGGTGCGCGGCGGCCGCGCAATTGCCTGTCGGGCGGTACGGCATCCGCACCGGGGACCGCTGCGCGCCCTTCCCCTGACGAGCCGGCTGCCGGAGGATCGGCCCCAGGACGTGCCGCGAACCCGGGGGGACCGATGACGGAAGCACCGAACGAAGAGCCGCCCGAGCAGGAGGGGGACGAGCCGACCGAGGGGCGGATCGGGCTGTGCCTGTCCGGGGGCGGCTACCGGGCGATGCTCTACCACGCCGGGGTGCTGTGGCGCCTGTGTGAGACCGGCTGGCTGCCACGCGTCGACCAGGTCTCCTCGGTCTCCGGAGGCTCCCTCACCGCTGCCGTTCTGGCCACCGAGTGGGAGGGGCTGCTCGAGGCGGAGGACCCGGTCGAGTACTACGCCGACCGGGTGGTGATCCGGCTCCGCGCGCTGGCCGCCCACTCGATCGACGTCGGGTCGGTGCTGCGCGGCCTGCTGCCTTTCACCACGGTGGGCGAGCGGGTCGAGCGGCAGCTGCGCGAGCACCTGCTCGGCGAGACCACCCTCGCCGAGCTCCCCGCCGTACCCGAGTTCGTCTTCCACGCCACCAACACCGCCACCGGCAAGCTGGTCCGGTTCAGCAGGCGCGAGCTCGCGGACTGGCGGGTCGGGTCGGTGCGCAACCCCGACCTCCCGCTGTCCGCGGCGGTCACCGCGTCCGCGGCGTGCCCGCCCTTCCTCTCCCCGTTCCGGCTCAAGACCGACCACCTCCCCTGGCGCAACGGAAGCGGCAACCTCCCGGACGCCGAGGACTACCGTCGCGAGCTGGTGCTCACCGACGGTGGCGTGTACGACAACCTCGGGGTGGAGCAGGTCTGGCGATCCTGCGACACGGTCTTCGTCTCCGACGGCGGTGGCGCCCTCACCCCCGACCCGACGCCCGGCAGCGACCCGGCCCGGCACGCGCTGCGGATCACCACGGTGCTCGACCACCAGGTCCGATCGCTGCGGATCCGGCAGGTGATCGGCGGGTTCCGGTCCGAGGAGCGGCGCGGCTGCTACATCGGGATCAGGACGCCGTTCGGGCGGTACGCCGACCTCCCCGACGTCCTGCCCGTCGACGATGCCCACGCCGCCGAGCTGGCCGCGGTGCCGACCCGGCTGAGTCGGCTCGACAGCCGTACCCAGGAGCGACTGGTCAACTGGGGCTATGCCATCGCCGATGCGAACCTGCGAACGTGGGTGGACCAGGACGCCACCCCGGCGCCCGCGTTCCCCTATCCGGGAGGCACCGCGTGAAGCGACCGACCCTGCCCGACGGCACGCCGCCGGCCGATGTGGCCCGAGACCTGGTCAGCACCGCCAAGGCCCTGGACGACACGATCCCCGCGAAGCGGGACGACAACCTGCTCATCGGCACCTGGAACATCCGGGCGCTGTCGCGGTACACCGACAAGTGGAACAGCGCCGAGAAGGACAGCCCCCGCAGGGACTGGCACGCCCTGACCTGCATCGCCGAGATCCTCAGCCGCTTCGACATCACCGCGATCCAGGAGACCCGGCGCAACACCCAGGGGCTGCTGGCGCTGCTGGCCCGGCTCGGCGAGCCGTACGAGGCGATCCTCTCCGACGTCACCGAGGGCGATGCCGGCAACGGCGAGCGGCTCGTCTACGTCTACGACAAGCGCCGGGTCCAGGCCAACGGTCTGGTCGGCGAGGTGGTGCTCCCGCCGGTCGACGGCAAGCCCGTCGAGCAGTTCGCGCGCACGCCGTACGCCGCGAGCTTCGAACGCGCCGGGGTCGACCTGACGCTCACCACCGTCCATGTGATCTGGGGTGACCGGCCCAGCGACCGCATCGGGGAGCTCCAGCACTTCGCCCGGTGGATGCGGGACTGGGCGAAGCGCACCGACGACTGGAACCAGAACCTGTTGGTCCTCGGGGACTTCAACCTCGACCGGCTCGGCGACCGGCTCTTCGAGGCCTTCGTCGAGACCGGGCTGTGGCCGCCGACCGGCCTCAACGCCGTGCCGCGGACGATCTTCGACCACGATGGCTCCGGCCACTTCTACGACCAGATCGCGTGGTTCAACGACGTGGACCGGGCCGGGATGCCGTCGCTGCTCGATGGACTGGCGCCGACCGGGCGATGTGGCTCGTTCGACTTCCTGCCGCACGCGTTGCCGGGGCTGACGAAGAACCAGGTGTCGTGGCGGATCAGCGACCACTACCCGCTGTGGGTGGAGTTCGAGCTGGCCGCCTGACCGCGGCCGGCGTCAGTCCCAGCAGAGGCAGAACGGGTGGCCGGCAGGGTCGGCGTACACCTGGAACCCCGACGAGGCGTCGGGATCCTCGGCGGCTTGCAGCAGGCGGGCGCCCAGCGCCATCGCCTGGTCGTGCGCGGTGGCGAGGTCGTCGACGTAGAAGTCGAGGTGCACCTGCTGGGGAGCCCCGTCCGGCCAGTCCGGCGGGACGTGGTCCGGCGCGAGCTGGATGCCGATCGTCCAGGCGGCGTCGAAGCGGACGGTGTGCCAGTCGTCGTGGCTGGCCTCGACGGTGCCGTCGAGCAGTCCGGCCCAGAACGTGCTCTCGGGGTCGAGGTCGGGGGCGTCGAGGACGACGATCGTGCGGGAGGGCTTCATGACCTCATCGTGGACCGCGGAGGCCCGGTCGAAACCACCGCGCACGACGCGCTTGTGACCGTTCGTCGGCGCGGTGGACACTGGACCATGCTGACGCGGCTCGGGACGGGTGCTCAGGTGCTCGCCGTGCTGCTCGCCCTGGCGGCGGTCGGCTGCACCTCGGAGTCCTCGTCCCCCGCGTCCCCTGCGTCTCCAGCGACGACGGAGGTGACGGCGACCGTGGACGGCCAGCTGCCCCGACCGCGCGCTGTCCACCGGGCCACCCGGTTGCCGGACGGGTCGGTGCTGCTGACCGGCGGTTGCTCCACCCCCGGGTGTGGCGGCTTCGACGAGGCGCGAAGCGCTGACGTCTACGGGGCCGACGGGACGCTGACTCCGGGACCGACAGCCGCCGAGCCGCGCGCGAACGGGACCGCCACCCTGCTGGCCGACGGCCGGGTGCTGCTCACCGGCGGCTACCCCGGCGAGGGCGGCCGGCCGGTCGCCTCGATCGAGGTCTACGACCCGACGGTCCCGGCCTTCCGGACACTGGGTGAGCTGCGCGAGGCCCGCGCGGACCACACGGCCACCCTGCTCGACGACGGCCGGGTGCTGATCGCCGGTGGGTCCGGGGTCGACGGTGACGCGCTGGCGACGACCGAGCTGTTCTCGCCCGCGACCGACACGACCGAGCCCGGTCCGCCGTTGTCGGAGGCTCGGGCGGCCCACGTCGCGGTCCGGCTCGGCGCCGCGACGATCCTGGTGGGCGGCACCCGGACCGGTCCCGCGCTCGCGAGCACCGACGTGCTGAGCGACGGGGCCTGGCGGCCGGGACCGGAGCTGGGGACCCCGCGCGTGAAGGCCGGGATCGCCGCGATCGGCCCCGACCGTGCGTGGGTGATCGGTGGGTCGACCGAGACCGAGGGGCGGTCCCGGTTGGCCTCGACCGAGGTCCTGACCCTCGGCGGCACCTCACCCGGGCCGGAGCTCGCGCACGGCGCGTACAAGCTCGACGGCGCGATCGCCCGCCTGCCGGACGGTCGGGTGGTGATCCCGTCCGGCGACGTGCTGGAGGTCTACGACCCGGTCGAGGACACGCTGGCAGCGGTGCCCAACGTGCGGCTGCCCGAGCGGTCCTTCCGCACGGTCACCCCGCTGGGTCCGACCACGGTGCTGGTGGCCGGTGGGTACGACGACAGCATCACGCCGCACGCCGACCTGCAGGTGGTGCGGATCCCGGCCGCCCCCTGATCAGGCGCCGTCGACGACGCCTTCGGGTACCCCGATCCGGACCAGATCGGGATCGCCCAACCGGTCGCGGAACTCCGGGTCCACGGCCGCCCGCTCGACCAGGTACGACGCCAGCGGGGTACCCCCGGCCAGGTGCCGGGTCTGGACGCCCAGCGCGGAGCCCATCCGCCACCGAGAGGGCAACGAGAGAGGGCCGGTGATGCCCGGCCGGCGGCCCGCTTCGAAGACGATCCGCAGGTTCTGGCGGGGCACCACGTCGGCGACGTCGGACCACGGCGCGGACCAGCGGACGCCGGAGAGCTCGTGGGTGAGGTGGGTCCGCGTGAGGGTCAGGCCGCCGGCCGTGGTCCACCAGCCGCGCAGGCTGACCGCGACGAGGAGGGCGCCGATCGAGGCGAAGACCCCGTCGACCCACAGCCAGTCGTCCCCGACGAACGGCAGCGAGACCATCACCAGGGAGCCGCCGAGGGCCATGGTGAACGCCCACGTCGCCCGAGTCACGGACTCACCCCGCGGCAGGACCACCACCGGCACTCCCTGGTCGGAGACCTCGTACCGCGGCTGCGGAGGGTGGCGGAAGTGCCGTCCGTCCGCGACCGTGAGGGCGACCGTGCCGAGCCCGCAGACGATCCCGTACAGGGCCGGGTAGCCGGGATCGACCACCAACCAGATCACGCCGGCCACGGTCAAGGTCACACCGACGGCGATCAGCAGCATCCGGTCGCCGCGGCTGCGCGGATCGACCACCCCGGGAATCTCGTGGCTCACCCGGGCAGTCTGGCACGATCCGTGGGTCGCGCGGGCCGCTCGTCGCCGTACCGCCACACCGTGGTCCACCCCAGCACGAGCAGCGCCAGGATCAGCACCAGCGCCGCGACTCCGCCGACCACCAGCAGCCCGACTGCCTCATACCGCTGGCTCAGAATGTGGGTCAGCTCCGCCGTCGCGAGGCAGGCCACCGCGACGGCGCCCCACTGCCGCTGACGGCGGCTTCGGCGCGCGCTCATCTCCCGTTCGCCACGGGGCTCGAGACCTCGCTCGTCAAAGAGCTCGGTGACCCGGAGACGGGTCCGGGGCAGGAGTGTCAGACCGACCACGGCGACGAGCGCCCCTGCGATGAACAGCGCGACCAGGATCGAGCCCAGCAAGGTCGCGGCGACGGCCCCGGCCACGCAGTAGCCGAGGACGGTCCAGAGGACGAGGACGCTGGCGCCGGAGGTGTAGTACTCGTGCAGCGTCTGTGCCCGGTGCTCCGAGATCTGCGTTGGCCGCAAACCCGGCACCGGACCAGTGGTCCGCCAGGTCCCACTCCTCGGCCGACCGAGTGCCTACGCTGAGCCCGTGGCGGTCAACCGGAGTCGCAAGGCCAGGTACGCGCGCCGCCGCCAGCGCCGGATGGACCGGGTCGAGCACGACCTGAGCCCCGAGCAGTGGGCGGCGCTGACGGCTGCCTGGGGCGGTTGCGCGTACTGCGGCGCGACCGACAGGCCGTTGCAGCGCGACTGCGTGCTGCCGATCTCACGGGGTGGCCGGTACACGCTGGACAACATCGCGCCGGCGTGCGGCCCCTGCAATGCCAGCAAGTGCAACGCCGAGGTGACCGGCTGGCTGCGCCGCAAGCGGTACGACGAGCGCACGTTCCTGGTCCGCCACGCCGAGATCGGTCGCGAGCTCGCGACACGCTTCGCGGCGGCTCCGATCCCTTAACCTTCCGCCATGACACGGCGCCGACTCTGGGTCCCGCTCACCCTGGTGACCGGTGTCCTGGTCGCCGCCGCCGGGATCGGTTGGTCGGTGTGGGGTGAGGACCTGACCCACCGCCACGCCCTGGTGAGGTACGACGACGAGCGCGGCGAGGCGAACCGGTACGTCGACCTGCCGGACGGTGAGGCCCAGCTCGCGATCGGCTCCCCCGACGACCACCGGATCGTGGTGCAGTGGCGTGACCCGGACGGACGGGGCTGGACGGAACCCGAGACGGTGTGGACCGACGAGGCCTATGTCGCCGTCGACAACACCGTGCGTAGCGCCGCCGGGACCGTGGCGATCCGGCAGGAGTACACCGACGACGTGCGCGACGACAACGACTCCGGGAACATCGCGGTCGGCATCGTCTGCCGGGCCGCCACCGAGGACTGCACCGCCGAGGCCTCGCCCGGGTACGGCGGCGAAGCGCAGGTGACACCGGACGGGCGGACGGCGTACCTGGGCCAGGACGAGCAGGGCGTGCACCTGTGGACCGCTGCCCGAGGCATCCACCTGGCCGCGTGGTCGGGCCATCCGGGGTTCGTCGGCGCGGTTCAAGCGTCCGACCCGGTGCTGGCACCCGACGGGTCGCTGCGGGTGGTCACCTCCCGGCCCGGCACGCCGTCCTGCGTGCTGGGGCTGCTGGTCTCCGAGCCGGGCACCGCCGACCTGACGCCGGCCGGCCGCACCCGGACCCCGCCGCCGGGCTGGCTGCCGGAGTGCCGGACCTACCTGACCACGTTCAGCCCGAACTGGGTCGAGGTGCACTCGGCCGACGAGCCGGCGCCGGAGTTCTGGTTCGTCCGCGACGGCGAGGACTGGACGACCACCGGCGAGGACCCCAGCGGTCTGGTCACGCTCGATCGGGGCGATGCCTGCTGCGACACCTCGGTCGCTGGCTTCATCCACGGCCACGACGTGGCGTACGGGTCGGCCGACGGACGGCGGATCCGGGTGCAGGTGCACCGGCTCGGCGAGGAGACCTGGACCCGTCCGCTGACCCTCGGGCGAGCGCCGAAGGGCTACACCTGCACCTGGCAGGAGGGGTACGAGGTCGGTGACCAGGGATACGTGGTGCTGATGACCTGCCACAGCGGCAAGGTCCGCGACGAGTTCCAGGGGGACGGGTACCTGGTGGCCGCCACCGGGGACCTGACCGCCTGGGATGCCGTCTTCGTCCGGGACGTCGAGGACTCCCCCGAGGTCACCGAGGACGCGGTCCAGGTCGGCGACACCACGTGGTCACCGGACGGTGGCTTCGACCGACGCTGAGGTCACCTCAGGCCACCGGCTGGGTCACGACCCGTCCGCCGGTCGTCGACCTCCCGGACCGCCACCGCGGCCCCCAGCCGGCGGCGATGTCCAGGACGCGGCCGGCGGCGGTCAACACCGCCTCGAGGTCGGCACCGCCGAGCACCGGCTCGGTGTCGAAGTACTGACTGAGGTGGTCCGGCAGCTCGACGTCGGGAGCCAGGGTCCGGAAGACCACCCGAGCGACCGACTCCGCCTCGAGCTCCTGCTGGTCGAGCTCCTTGGCGCTGCGGTCCTTCCAGTGCTCGCGCAGGTCCGGCCCCAGGTGAGAGCCCAGGTGCCCGCAGTAGACGTGACCCAGCTCGTGCGCCAGGGTGGCCAGCTGCTCGGTCGCCGAGTACGACCGGTTGAGCTCGACCTCGCAACGCACCGGCACCTGCTCGACCTGCTCCTCCGGCCGGCGGCGGACCAGGACCCTCTGCACGGCGCCGGAGCGGCTCGGGGAGACACAGCCGGCGAACCCGCGGCCCAGCGGCGCGGGGGTGACCCGGACGCCGTCGTACCGGGCGTTCTCCACCATCCAGTGCAACGCCTCCTCGGCGTGCTGGACGTCCCGCATCCCGTAGGGATTGCCCCAGGGGAGCGGCAGCGCCCCGGCGTCCGCGGCGGGTTCCACCTGGGACTCGTCGAGCAGGAACATCAGCGGGCCGCCCCGCTGGAGCAGCACGATCGGCTGCTCCCCCGGCCGGACCACCTGGCCGAACCGGTGCTGCCACTGGTGGGCGGGCAGCACGAACCGGGCTGCCGGACGCTGCAGCAGGATCAGCAGCGCGTTGTACGGCGCGTAGCCGGTGCGCAGGCACAGCAGCGCCACCCGGTCCAGCAGGTCGGCGTACCCGGTGACCTTGCCGAATTCCAGCACCGCCCGGGTCACGTAGTCGATCGACCGCTTGCCGGCACTCGGACCCGGTGCGGCGGCCGGCTCCTCGTCGTGGGGCGGGCGGCGCATCTCGGCGTCCAGCGCGAAGAGCTGCTCGTCGTCGTCCATGCGGCTGATCGTGCAGGCGACCACCGACAGCCCGAGCACCAGCAGCCGCAGGTCAGCTCCCGGAGCGGAGCGTTGCCCGGCGTCACCGCCGCGTTCACGGTGTCGAGCAGCGCCCGCGCGCACTGCCTGCGTCCTGGCGCCCCGGCGTCGCGAGGCGATACCGTCGAGGTGGGCCCCATCGACGTCACCCTCGGCCACGGGCTCGCGCCGATCGATGGCAGGCGGTGGTGACATGGTCGTCGTGACTCCCGGCCGCGATCTCGTCGGGCGCGAGGGTGAGCTGCGCGTGGTCGAGCAGTGCCTGGCGGACGTGGCTGCGGGGCACGCCCGGGTGCTGCTGGTCGGCGGCGACGCCGGGATCGGGAAGACCTCGGTGGTGGGGGCGGCCGTGGCGAAGGCCGAGGCACGGGGTTTCGCGGTGCTCGCGGGTCACTGCCTGGACATCGAGGCGGGCATCCCGTTCGGCCCGTACGTGGAGGCGCTGAAGCCGCTGCTGAAGACCTCCGGTCGGGACCCCCTGCGCCCGGCGGCGTACCGGCTCGCCTCCACGCTCGACCCGTCCCAGCGGACGAGGGCACGTGCGCAGGTGACCTTCCTGTCGGACCTGCTGGACGCGATCGAGGAGGCGGTGGCCTCGGGGCCCGTGCTGCTGGTGCTCGAGGACCTGCACTGGGTGGAGCGCTCGACGCAGGACCTCACCCTCGCGGCAGCCCGCACCGTGACAGGGCCGCTGCTGCTGCTGCTGAGCTTTCGCACCGACGAGCTGACCCGACGGCACCCGTTCCGATCCGCCCTGGTCGAGATCGGTCGAAGCGCCGGCGCGCGTCGCCTCGAGCTCGGCCCCCTGCCGGTGGAGGCCATCCGCACCCTCCTGGAGCAGCACGGCCAGGCGAGTGACCTCCCTGAAGAGATGCGGACCATCGCCCGTTGTGAGGGCAATCCGCTCTACCTCGAGGAGCTGCTCGCGGCCCGCCTGACCGGGGTGCCGGCCGCGCTGAGCGACCTCCTGCTGGCGCGGCTGGACGCTGTCTCGCCGGAGGCCCGCCTGGTGCTGCGCGCCGCCAGTGTCGGTGGGACCCAGATCGACCCGGAGGTGGTCGGCGTCGTCGTCGCGCCGGAGATCGCGGATCTCGAGGGTCCGTTGCGGGAGGCGATCGATGCCAACCTCGTCCGCGGCGAAAGCGACCAGGTGGCGTTCCGACACGGCTTGCTGCGCGAAGCCGTCCATGACGACCTGTTGCCGGGAGAGCGGCGCACGTGGCACTCGAGGTTCGCGGACGCCCTGGAGTCACGAGCCGGTTCGGCGGGAACGCACGCGGAGATGACCACGTGGGGCCAGGTGGCGTTCCACCGCCACGCGGCCCACGACCGGCCCGCTGCGTTCGTCGCGTCGGTCCGTGCCGGACTGCTCGCTCGACGGTACGGCGCGGCAGAGGCGGCCGGTCACCTGGAACGCGCCCTGGCCCTGTGGGACTCGGTGCCCGGTGCGGCCGAGCTGGGTGGGCACGCTCGAGCCGACCTGCTGGTGCTGCTCGGCGAGGTGGTCGGTGGTCAGGGTGACTTCCAGCGGTGGAAGGCGCTGGTCCGGGAGGCGGCGCTCCTCCTCGAGCCAGGTGGGGATCGGCTGTTGTCCAGCCGCGTGTACTCCGCGCTGGGTGTGCTGGTGGGGTACGGCGTGCTCGACAGCGGTAGCACCGACGAGACGATGCAGCTGGCCGCGCAGCTCGCCGGCAGTGACCCGAGCCCGGAGCTGGCCCAGGTGCTGGTCGCCCGGGCCGCGATCCACACCCGGCGCCGGCACTACCAGCTCGCCCTCGTCGACGCGATGCACGCGCAGGGCGTCGCGGAGGCCGCCGGTGCCGCACCTCAGGAGGTCGTGGCCCGGGTCGAGTCAGGGGTCGCGCGGATCATGCTCGGACAGTGCCGGGCCGGGCTGGGCACCCTCGCGACCGCCGTACGCGTCGCGGAGCGCAGCGGGCAGACCGGCGAGGCCCTGGTGCAGCAGGGCCACCTGGCGTGGCGCCACCTGATGGCCGGTCACATCGAGGAGGGGCTGGGGCTGGCTCGTCGCGGCCGACGAGACGCCGACGCGGCCGGTCTCCCGGTCGCGGCTGCGTACTGCGCCGAGCAGGAGGTCGAGTGTCTGCAGTGGCAGGGCCGGCTCGACGAGTCCGACGCGCTCCTCGAGGAGCTGCGACAGCTGGGGATGCCCGACTACCGCTGGCGCATCTTCCGGGCTCATTCGCTGGTCGACCGCGGTGAGGCGGTGGCGGCCCTGGAGGTCGAGCGCGAGATCGCCGCGGACGAGGGCCGGTCGGCTGAGGCCGCCTCGACGCTCGACGTCCTGCGCCAGGTGCAGCTGTTCGTCATGCTGCACGACGTCGCCGAGGCTCTGGCGAGGGCGAACCGGTTGCTGCTCGCGACCGCGGACACCGACTCCCCGTTGGACCTGGCCGGCTCCGCGCGGGTCGGCTACGAGGCGCTGATCGAAGCGGTGCGAGCCGGTGTGGTTCCGCCTCGAGGGATGGAGACGCGCGCCGCCGACGCCCTCGCCGCAGCGGAGCGGGGGTCGACCGATGAGTGGGACCGGAGCGCGTACGGCCTGGACCTGCTCATCGCACGGGGGCATGCGCGCCGGTTCGCGGGCGAGCCGGCGGTGGTCGAGCGGCGCACGGGCGCCGACGTGGCCGCCGTCTTCGGTGCCGGCACCGCGCTACGGCCCCGCCTGTGGCTGGCCGAGGAGCTGCTGCGTGGCGGGGACCGTGACGAGGGCCGGGTCCTCCTGGTTCAGGTCTGGCAGTCGGCCCGCGCGATCGGCGCAGGACACGTGGAGGCACAGGCGCAGAGGGTGGCGACGAGGACGCGGGTCCCTCTTCCGCGGCCTTCGGGCGAGTCGACGGAAGGTTCGAGCCTGGACGCCGGGGCTCTGAGCCTGCTGGCCAAGCTCACCCCCCGTGAGCGCGAGGTACTGGACGTGCTGGCGACCGGGGCGACCAACAAGGCGATCGCGGGGCGGCTGTTCATCTCGGAGAGGACGGTCGGTGTCCACATCACCCGGGTGCTGGCCAAGCTGGACGTGACCAACCGCGGGCAGGCGGCCGCGCTGGCCCGCACGCTGGCTGAGGGTGACCGGCGTCAGCCGTGAACCGCCTCGTCGAGGTGAGCGGCCAGCTGCCGGGTCTCGGGATGGGTCGGGCCGAGGACCGAGCTCGTGATCGCGAGGGCGTGCCGCAGGTCGCCGACGGCGGCCTCTCGATCGCCTCGTGCGGCCTGCAGCACACCCAGGTGGTGCAGGCAGACCGCGACCTCGTAGTGCTCGGGGCCGCGGAGACGGCTCCACAGCTGAAGCGTCCGCCGGAAGGTCGCTTCGGCCTCGGGACTGCGGCCCTCGCCCGCCTGGATCGCCCCCAGCACGGCCAGGTCGGAGGCCAGCTGAGCCGGATCGGGCGCCGCCGCCCTCGTCCTCAGCTCCAGCGCGCGTCGGACGTGAGGCTCGCCCTCGGTGTAGCGCCCCCGGGCATGCGCCAGCCCGGCGAGATTGTGGTGGATGCTCGCCGTTCCGGGGTGATCGGTGCCGAGCGTCTCCTCGAGGATGGTCAACGCTCGCTCGTAGTGACGCTCCGCCGCGTCGTACCTGCCGGTGTCCTTGGCCAGGATCCCGAGACCGTTGTGCGCACCGGCCTGCTGCGCCGGTGAGCAGGCCAGGTCCGCGCTCCGACGGAGGTCACGGCCGGCGGCGCGGTGCTCGCCGAGCAGCCGACGAGTGTCCCCGCGCCGGGTCAGGACATCGGCGAGCCGGTCGTTCGCCTCGGCCGGTGTGTCCGCCGGACACGGTGCCGACTCGAGCGTGGCGACGAGCTCGTCGAGGGTGCCCACCGCGGCGACCAACGAGGTGGTCGACAGCTGCAGCTCGGCGACGAGCAGCATCGAGGCGACGTACTCGGGGCGCCGTGCGCTGTCCCGCTCGGCGTGACGCCGGAGCAGCTGCGCTGCGTGGGTGGCCCCGGTGAGTGCCTGGTGCGGGCGGCCCCGGGCGGCGGAGCGCAAGGCCCGCCGGTGGATCCGGCGGGCCCGTGCCAGGGAGAGGGTCTCGGTCGCGCTCACGTCCGCTCTCCGATCGGTTCAGCCGGTCACGGCAGGTGGGGCTTGGGCCTGGCGGAGTACGTCGACGAGCCGTCGCCCTGGTCGGTGACGATCGGGCTGAGGGCGAGCGCCATCACCAGGACGACGAGGATCGCGGCGACACCGAGCAGCAGGTCGCTCGATCGACGGAGGAGGCCGGTCATCGCGCCCGCCCTCCGACCTCGGCGGCGCCGCTCGGCAAGCAGTGGTTGTTGAGGACCATGCCGGCCGACGCGGGCCCGCTGGCGATGGCCACCAGGCCGAGTGCGAGGGGAACGCTGTAGAGGAACCTGCGGATGAGCTTCATGGTCTGACTCCGTTCTGAGGGGATCGGGATGGCTTCCTGGTCCCGACTATGGGCCGCCGGCACCCCCCTCCACATCGGAAGAACCGCCTATGTTCGCGAGCAGCCTCGGGCAGGTCGCCGGCCCCGAACGGCGGTGCCACGTGGACCACGGGCCTGACGTCCGGTGAGGCGCCACCTGGTGCGGGTCACCGGGTCCGCCCGGGTCAGCGCGGGTCGTCTCATGCCTGGCTCAGTGCCCCCTCGCGGGGCGGGGTCGTCGGGGCCTTGGCGGTCCCGTACAGCAGCACCAGGAACCACAGCGTGACCACGAGGTCGGCCAGACCGATCGCGAGCACCAGGATTCCCGTGCTCGGCTCGGCAGCGGCGACGGCGGCCGCCACGACCAGCGCACCGCCCAGGGCCAGGGACAGCCACCGGATCGCCGAGGCCGACGCAGCACGGGCGGGCCTGACGGCGATGATCGCGGTGCAGGCTGCGACCTCGATGACGAGCAGGGCAACCGCGATCGCGGAGGAGATCAGCACGTGCTCGACGCCGACGACGTCGGGGAGCGACGGGACCACGGCGAGCCACGCGGCGACACCGGCGACGGTGAAGCCCCGATGGACCGGCCGCAGCGAGCAGAGCGCCACCGCGGCCAGCACCCAGCCGATCGGATCGGGGATGAGGTCGAAGCCCTGGATGCGGAAGTCGACGAGCACGAGGATCAGACCCGTGGCGGCGGCGCCCAGCGGCGTCAGCGGTCCCGTCGGCGTCGTCGGGTCGCGGAGCGCCCCGGTCGCCGGACGGCTTCGGCGCCGCCGCCGGCGCACCAGGAGCGCCCCGGCGAACAGGGCCAGGATCGCGCCGCTGACCCACTGCCACGGCCTGCGCGGGTCCGTGGTCCCCTCCGGTTCGACCGGAGTGCCCAACGGTTGCTGCCAGAGGCCCTCGGCCAGGTACGGCGCGTTCGCCTGGTCACCGGACCCGGCCAGGTCCAGCTCCTCCACCCCGCCGGTGACGATGTCGACGACGTGGACCTGGCGTCGGGAGTGCCCGACGACGACATGGGTGGGGTCCCGCCAGCCGAGCAGCTCCGAGGCGCGAACCTTCCCCGGCAGCGGCAGGTCGCGGTCGCGGGCCTGCTCGACCGTGCGGCCGGCGTACAGCCGCCAGGGTCCGCTCGACCCGACGGATGGGCGACCGATGTAGGCGAAGCTGGTGTCGTCGGGACCCCAGGACGCGGTGACCACGCGCTGGGGAAGCGTGACCGAGGTCCGATCACCGGTGACCGGGTCGGCCCGGAAGACCTCGCGGCCGCGCGCCCACACCACGCCGTCGGGCGCGCTGCCCAGGTTGGGGAGCCAGTAGTTGCCGGGCTCCTCGATCACCCTGGAGGACCCGTCCTCGACGTCCCAGGCGACGAGCTGATGCCCGCGGGACCGAGAGGCCCGGGGCTGGTCCGGGGTCTCATAGCTGGTCAACAGGTAGCGGGAGTCCCCGGAGAACTGCAGGTCCGCCATCGTCCCCCGGACCGTGCGGTGCTCGGGGTCCTCGAGCCGGCGGACCTCACCGGTGGTCGTGTCCATCACCGACCAGCCGGCCACCCGCACGGACCCGGGCTGACGCCCCCGCTGTGGCCGGACCCAGCCGATCCACCGGCCGTCGGGGGACACGTCGAACCCAGCCGAATAGCCCCACCGATCGAGCGAGAAGCCGGGCAGCCTGAGCCACGCGGCGCTGCCGTCGAGCGCCGAGACGGCGAAGACGGAGAGTCGCTCCCGAGACGCGAAGACATCCTCGATCCGCGTCCGGGTCGCGAGCCCCAGTGCCGCCACCGGCCCCTCGACCCCCTCCGCCTCGGACCAGGTGCCAGGCGCGTTCACCACCGTGGGCAGGTGCGGCTCCCCGGACGAGCTCTCGGTCACCTGGCCGTCGGCCCTGACGGCGGCCGCTGAGGCCGCCGGTCCGAGCGCGATCAGCGTCGCGGCTGCGGCCAGCGCGATCGCGACCGCTCGACCCGTTCGCGTCCTCACGCGACCGCGCACGGAAGGGACGGCGTACTCGGGCGCGGCTGGTCGAGTGACCCGGGGGACGGCACATGCCGATCCTGCCCCATCGCGTCTCTCAGCACGACGCGAGGTTGGTCCACCCCACCGCACCATCGGACGAGCCGCGTCCCGTGGCCTCCAGCACCCGAGCGATCTCGGTCGCCAGCGGCACCCCGAGCCGCTCGTCGTCGGGGCGGGTCAGCAGCACCTCGTACAGCCCTCGGTAGTGGGCGTCCTTGCGTGCGTCCGCACCGACGTACCCCGCGTGCTCGACGGGGACGCCGTCGCGCAGCACCAGCCCGGTCATCGAGGTGTGGTCCATCCGCAGCTGACCGCCGTCCGCGAAGTCCAGCGTCGTCTGCTTGCTGGTGTCCGCCGCCAGCCAGTTCGAGGACAGCACGGTCCGGCCTTCGCCCCGGCCGTCCTCCTGGTCGCCGGCGTGGTCGAGCACGGTCACCGCTCGCGTCCGCTGGTCGCTGTGCGAGACCAGCTCCCAGGAGTCGACGAACGGGGCGAGCAGGCTCAGCTGGTTGGGGCCGGAGTCCACCCAGCTGGAGACGTACACCCCTTGCTGGGCGGGCGACTTGCCGCCGTACGCGTCGTTGAAGACCGAGGCGATGCGGGTCGGACGTCCCCACTCGGGGTGGGCGAGCACGGTGGTCCGCGCCCACTCCACCTCGGGCGAGAACGCGAAGTGGTGCGCGACCGCCACCCGGCCGCCGAGGACGTCGGCCGGCAGCTGCGCCGCCAGCGCGTCGAGCTCGGCGACGCTGCGAGCGAGCGGCTTCTCGGCCAGCACCCGCGCTTCGGTACGCCGCAGCACCTCCCCCACCACCTCGACGTGGGTCGCGGTCGGGGTGGCCACGACCACCAGGTCGGGCTCGTGGACCGCCAGTGCCGCGTCGAGGGTGCGGTACGTCGGGAACGGGTGCTCCCCGGACGGGTCGGGGTCGACCCCGGCCACCACGGTCACGTCGGTACGCCGGCCGAGCACCGCGAGGTGGGTCCGGGCGATGGTGCCCAGGCCGACCATGAGGACCTGCTGCGGACTCACCCGACGCCTCCCCCTGCCTCCAGCACGACGGCGGGACCGGAGTGCTCACGGCGAACGATAGTGGTGTGGATCTCAGTCACCACGTGACTGAGATCCACATTCTTGTCGCTGCCGCACGACCCGAGAAGCTCAGAGATCCTTCCGGAAGTGCACGTCCGCGGCACCCTCGACGGGAAGGTCGTCCCACCTGAAGAGCTCGCGGTACCCGTGGCGCTCGTAGAAGCCGGGCGCCTGGAAGGTGAAGGAGGTGACGAAGACGTGAGTGCACCCTCGGTTCCTGGCTTCGTCCTCGAAGTCGGCCAGCAGTCTGGCGCCCAGGCCCGCGCCGCGGGCCGTCGCGTGCACCCACGTCATCCCGATGCCTGCCGCGAGGCCCCAGGTCCAGCCGCTCATGCCGGCGACGAGGTCGCCGGTGCTGTCGTGCAGCCTGACCGTGAGCTCACGGGCAGGCTCCGTGCCCCGCGTCGACTGTGCGTTCTCGCTGTCGAGCTCGGCGGACAGTCGTTGGTCCAGCTCGGCGTCTGCGTCGCCCACGATCGAGCGGTACGTCGGCGGGGTGTCCCCGCCGGTGTCCGCCGTACCGCCCGTGGTCATGGTGCGGATCGTGCCGCGGGCCGACCGGCGTGAGTCAGCGTGCGGTCGTCTTCTTCGCCGTCATGCCCTCGGCCACGCCGATCAGCAGGACAGCGGCGACCACGGCGAGCACGAAGCCGATCACGTTGAGCTCCCAGATCGACCCGGTGCCGAAGGCCTGGGCGATGAGGCCCCCGATCAGCGACCCCACCAGACCGAGCCCGAGGGTGGCGAGGATCCCGAGGTTCTGCTTGCCGGGCTTGATGAGACGTGCGAGCGCGCCGATGACGAGGCCGGCGACGAGAAAACCAATCATGCTGCGAGCCTAGTCCGGGGCTGTGTGCACACCGCGGGGCGGGGGCGGCGCAGGCAGGCGGCGTCGGCGGTCGACCCGACTGGCCAGGCCCGTCACATCAGCCGCCGTCAGCCATGACACGACAGCCGCCCCGACGTGGTGTCGAGGCGGCTGTCGTTCGAGAGGGCTGGATCTCGGTAGGGGTCGAGACGGTCGCTGCGCGACCTCCTCAACCACCGGGACCGGCTGGCTGGCTGGTGGAGCTGGCGGGAATCGAACCCGCGTCCTCGAGCGTCGAACCAGGTCTTCTCCGGGTGCAGTCTGCGCTGTCGCTTTTCTCGGCCCCGGCGCTCGCACAGACACGTCGCCGACAGGCTCAGTCAGGAAAAAGTCCCGATCACCCCTCCTGACAGAAGGTGACCAGCAAGTCTCCTAGTCGACGCCAGGATCCGGGACGGAGACAGATGCCCGGTCTGACGCTTCGATCACTGCTCAGGCAGCGAGAGCGAAGGAACTGCGCTTGTTGTCGGCAGTTATTGGTTTCCAGCGATCGTTTACGAGATGACGCTGGCTCCTCGACCCGCTTCCCCTGGAACTAACGTCCCAAGTCGAAACCGATCAGCCCCTCTTGAGTTGTGCTGCGCGCACCCTGCGGTGCACCTCGCAGCCTATCCGACCCAACCATGATGGAGCATCAGGGATTCCCGGTCCCCAGCAGCCGGGCCCCGTTCCCCCAGCACACCGACCGCAGCCACTCGTCCCCGAGACCCAACCCGGCCAGGCCCTCCAGCTGCTCGAGGTACGGATACGGGATCGTCGGGAAGTCGCTGCCGAGCAGCACCTTGTCCTGCAGCTCCGCCAGCCGGGGCACCAGCTCGGCGGGGTACGGCGAGTCGACGTCGAAGAACTCGGTGAAGATCATCGTGGTGTCCAGACAGACCCGCTCGTAGGTCTCGGCCAGGTCCAGGAACGTGTGGTACTCCGGGGCCCCCATGTGCGCCACGATCACGGCCAGCCGCGGGTGCCGCTCGAGCACCCGGCGCAGCGGGTCCGGCCCGGTGAACGCGTTGGCGACCGGACCCGAGCCGGCGTGCACGACCACCGGCGTACCGGCGTCGCCCAGCACCCCCCAGACCGGGTCGAGCAGCGGGTCGTCGAGGTGGAACTCCCCCACCTGGACGTGGATCTTGAAGATCTCCAGACCGTCGCGGACCAGCTCCTCGACGTACGTCGCCGCCTCGGGCTCGGGGTAGAACGTCCCCGACCACAGCGACTCCGGCACCTCGGCGGCGAAGTCGCGTGCCCAGTCGTTGAGGTACGCCGCGATGCCGGGCCGGTGCGCGTACGGCAGCGTCGGGAACCGGCGCACGCCCAGAGCGCGCAGCAGCTCGACCCGGTCAGCGTGGGACTGCCGGTAGCGGATCGGCCACGGTCTGCCGAGTTTGGGGCCGGCCGCGTCGAACTGGGCGTACACCTTGCGCTGGACGTTCTCCGGCAGGAAGTGGACGTGGATGTCGAAGAGCCCGGGCAGGCCGAGGTCGCGCCAGAACCGGCGGGTCGCCTCGACCGGCTCGGGACTCTCAGTCACCCATGCCCTTGAGGCGCCGGCCGACTGCCTGCTCGACCTCGCGGTTGGCCTGCCGCTCAGCGAGGGCGTGCCGCTTGTCCCAGGACTTCTTGCCCTTGGCCAGGCCGATCTCGACCTTGGCGCGACCGTCGACGAAGTACAGCGCCAGCGGGACCACGGTGAGGCCCTTCTCGTTGACCCGGCGCTCGATCTTGTCGATCTCGTCCCGGTTCAGCAGCAGCTTCCGCTTGCGCCGGGCGGCGTGGTTGGTCCAGGTGCCCTGGGTGTACTCAGGGATGTGGACGCCGTGCAGCCAGGCCTCGTGACCGTCGATGTCGACGAAGCCGTCGACCAGCGAGGCCCGACCCATCCGCAGCGACTTCACCTCGGTGCCCTGCAGCACCATCCCGGCCTCGTAGGTGTCCTCGATCAGGTAGTCGTGTCGCGCCTTCTTGTTCTGCGCGACGATCTTGCGCCCCTTCTCCCTGGCCATAGGCGCCATCCTCTCAGGCGGTCGGTGGCCGCTTCACCCGGATTCCCCTCCCCGTCCCCAGGGTCGAGGCCTCGTCGACCGGTACGACGCCGAGTCGGCGCCACTTCCGAGTCAGCGAGAACCCGGTCCGCACCTGTTTCGAGCGACGTTCGCATAGCGAGATCTGGGGGCCGGGTGGCGATCGGTGGTTTCGAGACGGTCGCTGCGCGACCTCGCTCCCGTACGGGGGTTGAGGAGCGAGCGCCAGCGAGCGTCTCGACGGGGGTTGAGGAGCGAGCGCCAGCGAGCGTCTCGAAACCCCGCTGGCGACGGGGTGGTTTCGAGACGGTCGCTGCGCGACCTCCTCAACCACCGGGGACCTGCGCGACCCCACTCGTCCCGTACGGGGGTTGAGGAGCGAGCGCCAGCGAGCGTCTCGACGGGGGTTGAGGAGCGAGCGCCAGCGAGCGTCTCGAAACCCCGCTGGCAAGGGGTGGTTTCGAGACGGTCGCTGCGCGACCTCCTCAACCACCGCGGGAGCCCGCGCGACCTCGGCCGTACGGGGGTTGAGGAGCGAGCGCCAGCGAGCGTCTCGAAACCCCGCTGGCGACCGGTGGTTTCGAGACGGTCGCTGCGCGACCTCCTCAACCACCGAGGGAGCCTGCGCGACCTCCCTCAACCACCGGCTTGAGGCGTTCTTGTGGATTCGTGGATCGATCCTGCGGCCTTTACCCCCGCGATGCTTGATCCCACCCCGACACAGTTCACCTCATCACGCACTCCCCCCTCCAGAAGAAGGCCACCACCACCATGTCGAACACCACCCGCAAGGTCTCCCGTCAGAGCCGCAGCAACCTCACCAAGGTCGTCGCCTCCCTCGCCCTGGTCGCCGGCGCCGCCTCCGTCGCCGGCCTCGGCACCTTCGGCGCCTTCACCTCCACCACCTCGGCCAGCGAGTCCGTCGCCTCCGGCAAGGTCACCATCGGCACCGGCGCCCCCGCCCGCAGCACCGACATCCCCGCCACCGGCCTGGTCCCCGGCGACACCGTCCAGCGCGCCGTCACCCTCACCCGCGCCAACGACTCCGAGCAGTTCGGCTCGGTCCGCCTCACCACCGCCGCCACCGGCACCGCCACCAAGCTCACCACCGACGCCACCAACGGCCTCCAGCTCACCCTCGACCAGTGCACGATCGCCTGGACCAAGGCACCCACCACCGACGAGCTCCTCTGCGCCGGCACCACCACCGCCGTCATCACCAAGCGCGCCGTGGTCGGCTCCGCCCTCGACATGCCCGCCGCCACCACCGCCCTCAACGGCTCCTCGACCTCGCACCTGCGGGTCACCCTCGCCCTGCCCACCGACGCCGACAACACCTTCCAAGGCCTCAGCACCGCGATCGGCTTCACCTTCGACGCCACCCAGCGCGCCGGCCAGTTCAAGTAACCCCAGCACCACCCGATGGCCCCGAGACCCCCGGTCCCGGGGCCATCCGGCCTCCCCAACCCCACCCGGACAAGTGCCGACTCGGCGGGTCAGAAGAAGGGAACCGGGTCCACCGGGTTGCCGTTGCTCAGCGCGGTGAAGTGCAGGTGGCAGCCGGTGGACCAGCCGGTGGACCCGACCCATCCGACGGTGTCGCCCCGGGAGACCCGCTGGCCCTGGGCAACGTTGTAGCCGGACAGGTGGTTGTAGACGACGGTGAGGTTCTCGCCGTTGACCTGGCCGACGTTGAGGTAGAGCCGGTTGCCGTACACGCTGGAGTAGTAGCGGGAGATCACCGTGCCGTCCGAGGCCGCCCGCAGCGGCGTACCGCAGGCCGCCCCGAAGTCGGTGCCGTCGTGCAGTCCGTAGTAGCCGTAGATCGGGTGGGTGCGGTAGCCGTACGGCGAGGTCACCGGACCGTCCACGGGCTGCATCAGGAACCCGCCGGCGTCGCCGCGGTAGCCCACTCCACTGAGCGCGGCCCGGCGAGCCGCCTCCAGGATCCGCGCCTTGATCCGCGCCTCCTGCTGGCGCAGCCGGGCCAGCACGACCCGGTCGTGCTTGCGGGCGGCGTTGGCCTCCTTGCGGATCTCCCGCCGCGACGAGACCAGGTCGCGCACCTCGACCTTGGCCTGCCGGGTCTCCTCGTGCAGCGCCTGCATGGTCACCAGGTGGTCCGCCGCTGCCTCGCGCTGCTCAGCGACCTCGGCCTTGGCGCCCAGGACCTTCTCCTTGTTGACCTCCAGCAGCACCTCGGCAGCGTGCAGGTCGTCGTAGGCCCGGGTCTCCCGGCCGACGACCACGTTCTTGAAGCCCATCCGGCGGGTCAGGTCGGCGGGGGTCTGCGCGTCGAGGATCGAGGCGAAGGCCAGCAGCTGCGGGTCGCCCTCCATGTAGATCGAGGTGACCGTGTCCACCACACCCTGACGCTGCACCTCGACGGCCTCACGGCCGGTGTGCAGCTCGGTGCGGGCAGCCAACAGCCGGTCCTTGGCCGCCTCGAGCTCGGCCTGCATCTCCCGGTCCAGCTGACGCGCGTCACCGAGCTTGCCGCGGGCGCCGTTCAGCTTGACCTTCGCTGCGTCCAGCCGCGTGCGGGACGCCTCGAGCTTGTACGTCGCCCGCAGCAGCCTCTTGCTGGACTTGTGGAAGTCGTGCTCGGCGTGGTCGATCCGTCCCTCGACCTGTTGCTGCTCGCGCTCCAGGTCCGGCTCGGCGCTGGAGGGCGCGACGGCAGGGACGGTCAGGGCACCGAGGGCCAGCGCGACCACCGCAGCAGCGGCGGACACACGATGGCGACGGGTGCGGGGGAAGGATCGCACCGGAGCTGCCTTCGTCTGGTCGGAGAGGAACGGTCGGATGAGACGGAACGGATCGGACTCGTCTCGACCGTAGACGGCTCGGGTCAGACTTTCAGGTATTTGCGGGTCAACAGGAGTGTCGGAAGCAGCGTCAGCGCCGGCGCCAGCAGCGCGATCACGCCCAGGGCATAGGTGTACTCGGAGAAACCGATCCACGGCATGAACGCCAGTCCGGTGGCGGCGCGGTCCTCGATCCCGAACTTCATGAACGCCGCCAACGCTCCCCCCGCCAGGACCACACCGATCAGCGCGGTCACGATCGCCTCGAGCAGGAACGGCAGGGTGATGTAGAGCGTGGAGGCGCCCACCAGCCGCATGATCCCGATCTCCTTGCGGCGCGCGAAGGCGGCCAGCCGGATCGTGTTGGCGACCAGCATCAGCGCCGCCAGGACCAGGAACGCCGCGGTCCCCAACGCCCCCCACTGCAGGGCGTTGATCGAACCGTAGATCGGCTTGAGCACCTCGCGGGCGTCGCGGAGGTCGGAGACCCCGTCGAGACCGACCACGGCACTGGTGATGCCCTCGTACTCCTCGGGGTCCTGCAAGGTGATCCATACCGACTGCGGCATGTCCTCCGCGGTGGCCGCCGGGTTGGGACCCTCGAAGCGCTCGGGGCCGAGGAGCTCCTTGATCTTCTCGAAGGCCTCCTCCTTGGTCTCGAAGTGGTAGTCCGCGACCTCGGGGTTGTCCTCGACCACCGCGGCGATCGCCTGCTTCTGCGGATCGGTGACCTCGCCGGTGCAGGCCGGGTTGTCGTCGGAGTCCTTGCAGAGCCACACGGTGATCTGCAGCTGGGAGCCCCACTGCTCGGCGGCCTTCGCCGCCTGCTGGTTCAGCAGCACGCCCAGCCCGACCAGGGTGAGCGAGACGAAGAGGGTCAGCACCACCGCGATGTGCATGGACAGGTTCCGGCGCAGCCCCTGGCCGAGCTCGGAGAAGACGTAACGCAGCTGCATGGAGGGAGGTGGTCCTTCGGGTCGGTGCCGGTCAGGAGGGCCGGGTCAGGAGGTGGGATCGGCGGACCGATCAGTGCTGGAAGCCGTAGGCGCCCTGCGCCTGGTCGCGGACGACCGTGCCGTGGTCGAGCTCGATGACCCGCTTGCGCATCTGGTCGACGACGCCGGAGTCGTGGGTGGCCATCACCACCGTGGTGCCGGTCCGGTTGATCCGGTCCAGCAGCTTCATGATGCCCACCGAGCCGGCCGGGTCGAGGTTGCCGGTGGGCTCGTCGGCGATGAGGATCATCGGCCGGTTGACGAACGCCCGCGCGATCGCGACCCGCTGCTGCTCACCACCGGAGAGCTCGTCAGGCATCCGGTCCGCCTTGCCCTCCAGCCCCACCAGCTCCAGCGTCTCCGGCACGACCCGCTTGATCTCGGCGCGGGACTTGCCGATCACCTGGAGCGCGAAGGCCACGTTCTCGGCGGCGTTCTTGTTGGGCAGCAGCCGGAAGTCCTGGAAGACGGTGCCGATCTGGCGGCGCAGCCGGGGCACCTTCCAGCCGGCCAGCCGGTTGATCTCCTTGCCGGCGACGTACACCCGGCCGGACGTCGGCCGCGCCTCGCGGAGGATCAGCCGCAGCGCCGTGGACTTGCCGGAGCCCGAGCTCCCGACGAGGAAGACGAACTCGCCCTTGTCGACGTCGACCGACACCTGGTCCAGCGCCGGGGTACCGGTGCCGGGATAGGTCTTGGTGACCTTCTCGAATCGGATCACCCTGAGACGGTAGCCGACCCGCGGAGGCGGGCACCTATCGCGGTGCGTCGACCACCCACCAGGCGGCGTACGGCGGGAGCAGGATCTGCCCGTCGGGACCCGCGGTGACCGCGTAGCCACCGATCGCGTCGTACGGCGAGGTCAACCCGGCCTCGTGCAACCGGTGCATCGGGAAGGGCCGCGGCACCCCGGTGACGTTGTAGAGACCGACCATCGCGCCGCTGGCGTGCCGGCGGACGGCGGCGAAGACCCCGGGGTCGGTGTCCGCCAGCACGACGCTCTCGGCGGAGGCGTGCAGCTGCGGCAGCGTGGCCCGTACCCGGGCCAGGTGCGCGAGCCCCTCGAACACCCGGCCGGCGACGGTGTCCCGGTCGTGCCGCCGCGCGGCCGCCTCGACGTCGAGCCGGGGTCGTCCGGCCCAGCGGCTGTCGTCGGCGTGCCCGGGCTCGCTCGCCCAGCCCGGGTCGTTGAGCTGGCCGAGCTCGTCGCCGCTCCAGATCACCGGGACCCCGCCCCAGCCGGCCGCGATCGGCGTGGGCCAGGAAGAGCAGCGCCGTACCGCGGTCCTCGTCGCTCTCCATGCCCACCAGCGAGGCGGCGGTGCCGCTGACCCGCTTGTCCCCGGTGGCCGGGTTGAACTGGAAGACCACCCCGTTCCCCCAGGCGCCGGGGAACTCCCCGGTGTACCAGTCCGCGAGGAACCGGCGGTGCCCCGGCCCGGTCACGCCGACCGCCCAGGCGTCGGCGTCGTCGATCGCCCAGCCGATGTCGTCGTGGCAGCGGACGTAGGTGATCCAGGTGCCGGTGGTCGGCTTCGGCGGCAGCGCCCCGAGCGCCTGCCGGGCGAGCGCCGTGTCCCCGGTGGCCAGCATCGACCAGATCTGGACCATCAGGCTGTTGTGGTAGGCCAGGTCGCTGGCGCGCCCGGCGTGCTCGTTCACCCCGAGGTACTGCACCAGGTCGCGGGGCCCCACGATCGCCTCGGCCTTGAACGCGACCGCCGGCGCCGCGAGCCGGGCCACGGTGCGCAGGGTCTGGGTGATCGCGTGCACCTCGTCCTGGTTCTGGCAGCTGGTGCCGAGCCGCTTCCACATGAACGCGATCGCGTCCAGGCGGAGCACCTCCACGCCGGTGTTGGCCAGGTCGAGCACGATCCCGGCGAACTCCTCCAGCACCGCGGGGTTGGCCCAGTTCAGGTCCCACTGCCAGGAGTTGAAGGTGGTCCAGACCCAGCCCTCGACCTCGTCGTCCCAGGTGAAGTTCCCGGGGGCGAAGTCCGGGAAGACCTCGGGCACGGTCGCGTCGTAGGCGTCCGGGCCGGTGCGGTCGGGGAAGATCCGGAAGTAGTCGCGGTACGCCGCGTCCCCGCCGCGCGCCCTCTCGGCCCACTCGTGCTCACGCGCCACGTGGTTGAGCACCAGGTCCATCACCAGGCTGATCCCCTCGCCGCGCAGCGTGCTGGCGAGGTCGCGCAGGTCGTCCATCGTGCCGAGGTCGGGGCGGACGCTGCGGTAGTCCTGCACGGCGTACCCGCCGTCGTTGTCACCCTCGCGGGGCTGCAGCAGCGGCATCAGGTGCAGGTAGGTGACCCCGAGGTCCTGCAGGTGGTCCAGCCGCGTGGTGATCCCCTTCAGGTCGTCGGCGAAGCGCTCGGTGTAGCAGGCGTAGCCGAACATGCCGGGCTGCTGGAGCCAGTCCGGTTGGAGCAGCCGTCGCTCGTCCAGGCGGTGCAGGTCGGGATCGCGGTCGGCGTACGCCGCCGCGGCTCGCTCGACCAGGTCCCGCGTCACCGGTCCCGGGTCGGGGTACAGCTCGGCCACCCCGGCCCACAGGTCCTCCCACCACCGGTCCACCCGGAGCGCGAAGGACTGCTGCCGCTCGGCGCTGAGACCGACCAGGTGCGGGCGGGCGACGTCGTGGATCTCCGGAGGCGCGGTCATCGCGGTCATTCCTACCGCAACCCCGGCTCCGCCACACGTCGTCGGGTCGAAGGATGGGCAGCCGTATCGTTGCCGGGTGCCCCTCACCCTCCGGATCCTGCTCGCCGCGACGGTGCTCACCGTCTCGTCGGTCGTCCTCGGGGTGATCCTGGGCGGAGGCCCCGCGGACGAGCCGCCGACCACAGGGGGTCCCGCCACGGACCCGTCGGCGTCGACCAGCGACCGCCCGGCGGCCGTCGCCGGTCTGGAGGTACGCCGAGCACCCTTCTGCTCCACGGTCGCCGACGCGGTCGCGGCCGAGGCCCTCGGCGAGGTGGTGGCCTCCTCAGCGGGCTACGACAGCGGCGAGAAGACCCGGATCGACGGGGACCTGACCGACGTGGTGCACGAGTACGGCTGCACCTGGCGCTCCCGGCAATCGACGGCGCAGGCGTGGGTCTTCGCACCGCCGGTCACCCCCGACCGGGCCGCCGAGCTGGTCGACGACGCCCGCGGCCAGGAGGGGTGCCGGGAGGCCGACGGCCCCCGGTTCGGTTCGCCCGGGGTCGCGCTGCTGTGCGCGCAGGGCGCCCGCACCGAGGCGTCGTACCGCGGCCTCTTCGGGGACGCCTGGCTCACCTGCACGCTGCTGCCGGCCGCCGCGGACGTCCGTGGTCAGCCCGTCAGCGCGTTGCGTGACCGTGCCGCTCGGTGGTGCTCGGCGGTGGCCACCGCCGCTGCCGTGCCGGCCGGGGCCCGGGAAGCGCCGGATCAGGCGACTGGTTGACCGGACCCCTCACGGACTCGGTGGCCAGTTCGGGCTATGGCGCCCGCCGGCGTCTCCGGATTGACTCGGTGCTCCTGCTCGCTCGGATCTCTCCAGGTGGGAACCGACGTGCCGCATCCCCGCTCTCGCACGCTGTCGCTGCTCCTCGCTCTCGCCGTCGCCCGGGCCGAGCCGGGGCGCCGCATGTAACGCGGTGTTCGCTGCACCGAAGCGCGGTTGCAGGGCGTGTTCGGCGTAGTGGACACCGCGTTACATGCAGGGGTTGGGGCCGGTCGGCCTCAGTTCTCGTCGGCCTTGTCGGCGCCGCGGCGCCACCGGATCCCGGCCTCGAGGAACCCGTCGATGTCGCCGTCGAAGACCGCCTGCGGGTTGCCGACCTCGTAGCCGTTCCGCAGGTCCTTGACGATCTGGTACGGGTTCAGCACGTAGTTGCGCATCTGGTCGCCCCACGAGGCCTGGACGTCGCCGCGCAGCCCGTCGAGGTGCGCCTTCTCCTCGGCCTTCTTGCGGGCCAGGAGCTTGGCCTTGAGCACGATCATCGCGCTGGCCTTGTTCTGCAGCTGGCTCTTCTCGTTCTGGCAGCTGACCACCGTCCCGGTGGGGATGTGGGTCAGTCGGACCGCCGAGTCAGTGGTGTTGACCGACTGCCCGCCGGGGCCGCCGGAGCGGTAGACGTCGACGCGGATCTCCTCGTCGGGGACGTCGATCTCGTCGGTCTGCTCCAGCACCGGCACGACCTCGACGGCGGCGAAGCTGGTCTGGCGCCGTCCCTGGTTGTCGAACGGGCTGATCCGCACCAGCCGGTGGGTGCCCGACTCCACCGACAGGGTGCCGTAGGCGTACGGCGCGTGGATCGCGAAGGTGGCGGACTTGAGGCCGGCCTCCTCGGCGTAGGAGGTCTCGAAGACCTCGACGGGGTAGTTGTTGCTCTCGGCCCAGCGGATGTACATCCGCATCAGCATCTCGGCGAAGTCGGCGGCGTCGACACCGCCGGCGCCGGCGCGGATCGAGACCAGCGCCTCGCGGACGTCGTACTCGCCGGAGAGCAGGGTGCGGACCTCGAGCTGCTCGACGGCCTTCTTGATCTTGCCCAGCTCGCGCTCGGCCTCGGCCAGGGACTCGGCGTCACCCTCCTCGGTGCCGAGCTCGACCATGATCTCGAGGTCCTCGATCCGCCCGGAGAGCGCCTCGAACCGGTCGACCTGGCCTTGGAGCAGCGAGAGCCGGCCCGTCACGCGGGTCGCGTTGGCCTGGTCGTCCCACAGGTCGGGGGCAGCGACCTGCTCGCCCAGGTCGGCGATCTCGACCTTCATGTTGTCGATGTCGAGCACCTGCTCGACGGTGCGCATCGTCGCCTGCAGGTTCTTGATCTGAACGTCGTAATCGGGGCCAGCCACAATCCTCAAGGCTACGGCAACGGTGCTCGACCCTCTCAGTCGGCGAGGGGGCTCGTGTCGGCCTCGTGCCGGACCGGGCAGCCCCGGACGCCGGGGGTCGGGAAGGTGCCCAGCTCCTCGATCCGGTACCCGTCGGGGTAGCTGCGGACCCAGCTGAGGTCCTCGACCCGCTTCGGGAGACGCCGGGCCGGGAACAACCGGAGCAGCTGGCCGCGGGCGCGGAGCCCGGCCCGGGCGGCCCACTCCACCGGCCGGGGCGGAGCGTCGTACCGCAGCGCCTCGCGCAGCGGCGGGTCCATCAGGGCGCGGGCGAACAGCTCCGCGGGGCGGGCCAGCAAGCGCGGGTAGAAGGTCTGCATCAGGGCGAGGGTGGCGTCCGCGACGGCCCGGCCGCCGGGGTCGACGGCGAAGTGCTCGGCCTCGTAGTCGTCCATGAGCGTGGCGAACTCCTCGAACGTCGCGGGCAGGTCCCGGATGCCGAGGTGCCGGCCGAGCGCCCGGTAGTAGTGCACGGTGGCCTCGATCTCGCCGGGCGTCAGCGGTCGCTTGCCGTACGTCGCCAGCCACCGCTGCGGCACGACCACGAACGTGGCCAGCACGTAGCGCATCTGGTGGTTCGCGATGTCGTAGCTGCGGTGCATCTGGTTGATCCGGCGGATCGCGGCCCGGGACTCGGGGTGGTCGAATCCCAGCCGGACCGGCGGTTCGAGGAGCAGCGCGGTGTCGTCGTACCGCTGCTGGACGTTGCCGGTGAACTCCCCGGTGCGGGCCAGCAACCCGCCGATGCCCGGGACGGCGTAGGTGCGGAACAGCGCGAAGCTGAGCGCCTGGTTGAGGTCCCACGGGAACTCGTGCATGGTCAGCCCGCCCACGATCTCGACGAAGTCGACCTCCGGGTCGAGGGTGTCGTGGCGTCGCCGCCAGTGGTCGCGCCTCACGGCTCCACGATAGTGCGCGGACCGGCCGGCTCAGGGGGTCTGGTCCACCAGGGACACCGCCGAGCCGGTGGCCCCGACCGAGGCCCGCGCGGGCGAGCCGGGGAAGCTGAGCGGCAGGTCCAGCGGTGCGGTCAGCCGGACCGTGACGCGGGAGGCGGCCGGGTCGATCGCGACGCTGTAGCTCAGTCCCGGGTAGCGGCGGTGGGCGCCGACGGCGCGCAGGTACTCCCCCACCCCGGCCCGGGCCACGTCCGCGGAGAGCGCCAGCCGGTCCTCGGGCACCCCGCCCTCGTAGACGTCGCGGCCGGTCGCGCCCAGGTCGGCTCCGTGCAGGGCGGCGCCGTCGGCCAGGGAGGAGAGCCCCGAGCGCTGCAGGTACGCCGCGGTCGCATCGACCACGACCGCGATGCCGACCAGCAGCACGAACGCGAACCCGATGATCAGCAGCGTCACCTGGCCCTGCTCGTCGCGCCGGGCGGTCGCGCGCGGAGCTCTCGGGCGCGGGCTCATCGAGCGCCCTCGGGGTCGGCGCGCGCCGGCGAGGCCCGCGGTGATCTCCTGGTACTGCCCGATCGGGACGGTGTGGCTGGCGTCCAGCGCGAAGCTCGGAGTCCCGCCGCCCAGGACCGCCGGCAGCAGCGGCAGCTGCACCCGCGAGGCGACCCGGACGGTGATCACCGAGGTGCCGCTGTGGCAGTGGGCGGGGTACGGCGTGCAGGTCACCCGGACCGAGACCGGCGCCTCCCCCAGTCCCTGATCGGCCAGCGCCCGCCGCGCCACCGCCTCGGCCTGGCGGCGCCCGGCCGCGTCGTCGGGCGCCAGCGCGAACGCGCGACCGGCGGCCCGGGCGGCATCGGTCACCCCGAAAGCGCCGCGCTGCACCTCGAAGACCGACAGCACGATCCACACCAACGGCACCAGCAGCAGGATGCCGAGCCAGACCACCTCGACCAGGGCACTCCCGGCCTCGGTGGACGGCTCGGCGCGGGTGCGGGTCACCGGGAGGCGCCAGGTCACGGCTGCTCCTCCACCGCATGCCCGCGGACGGTCAGCGCGATCCCCGGCCCACCGATCCCCAGTGCCGGGACCGTGGCCCGCACCGTGACCACCACGCCCGGGGCACCGTCCACCGCGGTCGCGGTCGCGCTCACCCGGTCGGCGAACCGGCCGGCCAGGGCGCCGGTGATCTGGGACCGGGTCCGGGCGGCGCCGTCGCCCGGACCACGGTCCGCCGTCGCGGCGTACCGCGCTCCCTCGGAGGCGGCGGCGGTCAGGGTGTTGCGGACCAGCAGCACCAGCGAGAGCTGCAGGATGCCGACGAACAACGGCACCAGCACCACCAGGACCAGCACGAAGTCGACGACGGCGGCACCCGACTGCGGTCCGGCGTCGCACCGCGGTGCACGCCTCAGCGCACCTTGTTCAGGGCCGAGCGCAGGATGTCGCTGAGCTGGTCGGTGGCGATCTGGGTGATCACGATGACCAGGCCGACGGTCATCATCGTGACCAGCACCCAGCCCGGTACGTCGCCACGCTCGTCGCGCTCGTTCGGGCTGGCCCGCGCGAGCAGGGCGGCGTGCCACCGCAGAAGGCTCATCCACACGGTCTCCATCGGGTTCCTTTCGTCGAGTCGTCAGGGGGTCGTGAGCGAGAGGCCGACGACGCCCGGCCAGAAGGCGAACAACACGGTCACCGGCAGCACCAGGAAGACGACCGGGATCATCATCAGCACCTCCTTGCGAGCGGCGACCTCGATCAGCTCGCGGCGGCCGGCCTCGCGGACGTCGGCGGCCTGGGCGTGCAGCACGGTGGCCAGCGGGGTGCCCCGCTCGAGCGCGACCGCGATGCCCTGCGCGAAGCGCGCCACCAGCGGCAGCCCGCTGGCGGCCGCCATCCGGTCGAACGCCTCCCCCACCGGTTCGCCGGTCCGGACCGCGGCGAGCACCCGGGCCAGGTCGGCGGACAGCTCACCGCCGCTGCGGCGGACCACCCGGTCCAGCGCGGCGACCGGGCTCTCCCCGGCGGCGACCGCGAGGGCCAGCAGCTCCGCCACGGTCGGGAACTCGGCGAGGATCCGTCGCTCCCGCGTCTTCACCTGGCTGCTGAGGTAGCTGTCGCGGGCCAGCACCCCGAGCACGAGCCCGAGCAGGCACAGCAGCACCGAGGAGAGCACGTTCCGCGGGTCGCTCAGCGAGCGGAGCACCCCGAACGCGGCAGCCGCGCCGAACCCGGCCAGTCCCCAGAGGACCTGCTCGATGCGGAACTCGTGCACGGTCCGGTCCAGGTCGGCACGCTCGAGCCGGCGGCGTACCGAGGCGGCGCCGCCCAGCACCCGTTCCACGGTGTCGGCCGCCGCCCGCAGCACCGGACCGAAGACGCCGACCGCGGCGGTCACCGGGGACGAGGTGGCGTCGCGGGTGGTGGGCGCGGACCGTCCGAGCTGGGGTACGTCGCGGACGTAGGGCAGCACCCGAACCGAGAGGCGCGGCCGGCGTACCGCCTGGGCCCAGGCGGCCACCAGCAGCAGCCCGACGCCGATGCCGGCGCCGGACACGGCACCCCACGTGGCCGGGCTCACGAGAGGATCCGCCGTTCGGTGGGCAGCCGGCCGATCCGCATCATCACCCGGTACGCGACCAGGCAGGTCGCCCCGCCGATGGCCAGCACCAGCACCCCGCCCGCGGACGCGTATCGGTGGATGACGTCGGACTGCACCGACATCATCAACAGCACCAGCCAAGGTGCGGCGACCGCGAGCCGGGCGCCGTTGACGGTCCACGACTGGCGGGACTCCAGCTCGGAACGGGTGCGGCTGTCGTCGCGCAGGTAGCCCGACAGGTTCCGCAGCAGCCGGCCGAGGTCGCCGCCGCCGACCTCGCGGGCCACCCGCAGCCCCTCCACCACCCGGTCCCCGACCGGGTCGGCCAGCCGAGCCTTGAGCCGGTCCAGGCAGTCGCCGAAACGGCCGCTGACCTGGTAGTCGAGGGCGAACTGGTCGAAGGCGTCCCGCAGCGGCTCCGGGCCACGGGTGCCGAGCGCGGACAGCGCGTCGGGCAGCGACATCCCGGCGCGTACGGCGCTGGCCAGGTTGTCCACCGCCTCCGGCCACACCTCGGCGAACTCCCGCTGCCGGCGCCGGGCCCGACCGGTGACCAGGGCGACCGGCAGGTAGCCGCCCATCAACCCGAACGCCAACGCCACCGGCGGGGTGCCCGAGGCGACCTGCACCGCGAGGGTCGTGACCAGCCCGGTCACCAGGCACACCGCCAGGAACCCGGGCACGGAGACGTCGCCCATGCCGGCGCGGGCCAGCAGCTGTTCCAGCGGGCCGCCCCGGCGCGTCGGACGCGCAGCGGCCCGGGGCAGCGCGAACGCCGACCAGATCAGCATCAGCCCGATGCCGACACCCAGTCCGACCAGTGCCCCCATGCTCGTCCCCCTCCGCCCCTGCGCCGCGGGGCGCCTCAGCGGGCTCCGTTCAGGACCTGGTGGACGTCGATCCCGGCCCGCTCGAACAGCTCGATCCGCGGCGGCATCCCGTGCCCGCGGACCAGGTCACCGCCGCTGCGCTCGAACACCGTCTCGGTCTCGATGATGTCGTTCTCCACCCGCCCCGGGACACCGACGATCTCGTTCACCCGGCGCACCCCGCGGCCGTCGATCCCGAGGTGCACCACCAGGTCCACCGAGGCCGAGACCGTGGGCACCACGAAACGCGCCGAGATGTTCTCCCCCGCGAGCAGCGGCAAGGTGCACATCTTCACCAGCGCCTCCCGGGCGCTGTTGGCGTGGATGGTGCACATCCCCGGCAGTCCCGCGTTGAGCGCGAGCAGCAGGTCGAGACACTCCTCGGAGCGCACCTCCCCGACGATCACCCGGCTCGGCCGCATCCGCAGGCTCTCCTTGACCAGGTCGCGGAGCCGGATCTCCCCGGTGCCCTCCAGCCCCGCCTGCCGGGTCTGCATCGGCACCCAGTCCGGGTGCGGGAACCGCAGCTCGAAGACCTCCTCCGCCGAGACCACCCGCTCGCCGCCGGGGATCGCCGCCGCCAGGCAGTTGAGCATCGTGGTCTTGCCGGCCTGGGTCCCACCCGCCACCAGCACGTTGAGCCCGGCGCGCACCGACGCCTCCAGGAACGCCGCAGCGGGTGCGGAGAGGCTGCCGAGCTCGACCAGGTCCCTCATCCGAGCCGCCCGCAGCACGAACTTGCGGATGTTCACCGCGCTGAAGCCGCGACTGATTCCCTCCAGCACCACGTGCAACCGGTGCCCCTCGGGCAGCATCGCGTCCACGAACGGGCGGGACAGGTCGATCCGCCGGCCCGAGGACTTCAGCATCCGCTCGACCAGCTCGGTCACCTGCGCGGTGGTCAGCACCAGGTTGGTCAGCTCGTGCCGGCCGTTGCGGGCGACGAAGACCCGGCTCGGGTCGTTGATCCAGACCTCCTCGACGGTCGGGTCGTCGAGGAACGGCTGCAGCGGACCGAAGCCGGAGACCCGAGCCACCAGCTCGCCGACCACGCCGTCGACGTCCGGCACCGGCGCGACCATCCCGGTCAGGCTGCGCTCGTCGTGGGCGCGCACCACGGTCTCCGCGATCCGGCGGACGACCAGCGCGTCGCGCTGCGGGTCGACGCCCTCGCGGCGTACCAGCTCGCGCACGTGCAGGTCCAGCTGGTCGACCAGCTGTCCACGTGTGTCTGCCTGCATCGTCACCGGCTCGCCACCCTCGTCCGAGTCAAGGAATGACCCGCACGCTAGGCGACGATCACGCTCCGACGAAACGGTGTCCACCGAACCTGTGGACAACGGAACGGGTGGGACTGATGTGACGCTGCCCCCGGACTCGAAGGGTCAGCGCGATCGATGCCGAGGATCGGCATTCGAAGGCCGCTGCGACGACCGGAACGGCAGTGGGGCGCCGGTGTCGTCCAGGGGTGCCCATCCGGGCTCGTCGACCGAACCAGGTCGTGTCGCAGGAGGGTGTCGATGGCTCCACCCGCAGCGATGCCCGGCCCGATGACGTGGGGAACGTGCCGGTGCCGGCGGGTCGCGCCGGGCCCTCGTTCGGGTCAGCGACCGCTGGCTAGTGTCGAGGCCATGCGGATCCGACGGACCGACCAGTGGCAGGGGTCGCTGCGCGGCCCGAGGGGAGCCGTGAGGCGACCGTGACCGAGACGCTCAGGTGGCTGTTCGGCGACCAGCTCGGCCCGCACTTCGTGGCCGACCACCGGGGCCCGGTCCTCCTCGTCGAGTCGCGTGCCGTGCTGGCGCGACGCACCTTCCACCGCGCCAAGGCCCACCTGGTCCTCTCGGCGATGAGGCACCGCGCCGCCGAGCTCGGTGACAAGGCGACCTACGTCCGCACCTCGGGTGGGTACGCCGATGCGGTGCGGTCGCACGCCGGACAGCGGCCGGTCCAGGTCGTCCACCCGACGTCGTACGCCGCCCTCGGCCTGGTCGAGCGGCTCGGGCAGGACCTCGACCTCACGGTGCTGGAGCCTCGCGGCTTCGCCACGGCCCGGGACGACTTCGAGCGGTGGGCGGAGGGCCGCGGGAAGAGCCGGTTGCTGATGGAGGACTTCTACCGGCGGGCCCGGCGGGCGCACGGCGTCCTGCTCGACGGTGACGGCTCCGACCCGGCCGGAGGCCGGTGGAACTTCGACCACGAGAACCGGGAGCCCCCGCCCAAGGGCGCCGAGACGCTCGGCGTACCCGAGCCGTGGTGGCCGCAGGAGGACGAGATCGACGAGGAGGTCCGCGCCGACCTCGACCAGTGGGAGCGCGACGGCCACGTCTCGTTCATCGGCAGCGACGGGCCGCGACGCTTCCCGGCCACCCGCCGGGAAGCGCTCGCCGCCCTCGACCGCTTCGTCGAGCACCGGCTGCCGCACTTCGGGGCCTCGGAGGACGCCGTGCTGGAGGGCGACCCGTGGATGGCCCACTCCCTGGTGTCCGCGCCGCTCAACCTGGGCCTGCTCGAACCCCTCGAGGTGGTACGCCGCGCCGAGGAGGCCTACCTCTCCGGGCACGCGCCGATCGCGTCCGTCGAGGGCTTCGTGCGGCAGGTGCTGGGCTGGCGGGACTACGTCTGGCACCTCTACTGGCACTTCGGCGACTCCTACCGACGCCGCAACGAGCTCGGTGCCACCGAACGACTGCCGCAGTGGTTCGCGAACCTGGACGGGTCCAGGACCGACGCGCGCTGCCTCTCCCACACCCTCGACCAGGTGGCCGAGCACGGCTGGGTCCACCACATCCCGCGGCTGATGGTGCTGGGCTCCTACGCGATGCAGCGGGGCTGGTCACCACGCCAGGTGACGGACTGGTTCCACCGCGCCTTCGTCGACGGGTACGACTGGGTGATGGTGCCGAACGTCGTCGGGATGAGCCAGCACGCCGACGGGGGCGAGATGGCCACGAAGCCCTACACCTCGGGTGGCGCCTACCTGAACCGGATGACCGACCACTGCGGCTCGTGCCGCTTCGACCCGACCGTGCGGGTGGGTGACGACGCCTGCCCGTTCACCGCCGGCTACTGGTGGTTCCTCCACCGGAACCGATCGGAGCTGGCGGGCAACCATCGGATGGGGCGTGCGCTGCAGGGGCTGGACCGGCTCTCCGACCTGCGACGAGCTGGTGGCCCAGGAGGAGGCGCGCGGCAACCGGGCGCCCTGAGCCGGACGGGGTCGAGGTGGCCATCAGCCTCGCGCTCTGCTCGCCCACTCCTCCTCGAGGACGGCATAGAGGAACTCGCTGCCCCACGCACCCTTGAAGAAGATGTTGTCGACGAAGTGGGCTTCCCGACGCATGCCCACCCGCTCGAGCAGTCGGGCCGACGGAGCGTTCAACACGTCGGTCACGGCGATGATGCGGTGCAGCCGGAAGGTCGGGAAGAGCCAGTCCAGGAACGCGACCAGCGCCTCGTTCGCCAGGCCCTGACCCTGGTACGCACGATCCAGGGTGAAGCCCACCTCGGCCTGGCGAGGCTCCTTCGCATCGACGTGCAGCGCGAGGTCGCCGACGAGCGTGCCGCTGGAACGGGCTTCGAGCGCGAGCTGGTGCCACTCCCCCGGCACCCCGATCTCACTGTCCTGAAGCGACTCCACGAAGGCACGGCCCTGCTCGAGGGTGTAGTCGCTCCAGCTCTGGTAGCGGGCCACCTCGGGGTCGGTCCGGTACGACACGAACGGCTCGACGTCGTCGCCCGCGAAGCGGCGGACCCGGAGTCGTGGGGTCTCGAAGTACGTCGTCACCTGGCTCCTCCCACTCGGCCGACGGTCCCGGCAGGATCGGACCTCCTTCCTACTCCAGGTCGCCCGGGGGGTGGCAATGGGCACACGGAGTGGTTGCGCATCCGATTCGCGCGTCACGACGCGCCGGCTCGGCGGGAGCTCGCGGTGTCAATGGCACAGGTGGACCAGGGCAGATGACACACCCGGACCCCAGCCCTCGTCACAGGTGGACCCGAATCCCTTGATACCCGGAGGGGACAGTCCCACCGGTCTGACACCGAGGAGACACCATGTTCACGACATCACGCGCCCGCCGCTCCGCCTGGCTGGCCGGCCTGGCGATCATCGCGACGACCACTCTCACCCTGCCGCCGGCTGCCCAGGCGTGGGACGTCGGCCCGCCGGTGGTGAAGGACGGGTCGTGCGTCAATCTGCGTGAGGAGCTCGTCTTCGATCCGGGCGACGGGTTCGAGCCCGGTGTCCCGCACGCTCCGCACCGTCAGGCGGACGGCCGGTCACAAGGCCTGCTCCGCGCCGGCTCGACGACGGCGGCACCGACGCTGCGAGGCGCCGCTGCGCCGAAGGCTGCCGACCTCACACCGATCATTGCGCTCGATCCGAGTCTGCGATTCGAGACCAAGCGGCTGGGTGACGCGGAGATTGCTCCGCACTGGGGTAGGACCGTGCTCAAGAAGCTTCCAGGTGCGCACGGTGCTCAACTGCGTCGACCGCGCCGCTCACACCTGGAACGTGGCGATCTCGGCCACGCAGCCTGTTGAGCAGGGGGTCAGGCTGCTGACCGACGTCGTCGAGGTCGACGCGGCTCTCGTGCGGAGGACCGCCGACGTCGAGGCTCTCGCGGGCGGTCAGGTGCCAGAGCCTGGTGAAGATGTCCGACGACCTGTTGTGGGAGTCGAACCTGGCCGGGACGGGAGTCCCGCCGATCGGACCTCTTCCGCGTCCTCGCACCGCGACGGAGTACTACATGAAGGCGGCCGTGCAGGCGCACGAGGACGTGCGCGTCGTGCGCCACAGAGGGCGATCGCGGGGCCCTACAAGCGTCACACGATCAGCCAGTGGCGATCGCTTCCGGGCTGCCCGCAGGTCGGCTAGCGGGACGAGGACGCTCGGTCGTGTCCACCTTCCGCCCACGCCCCTTCCGCGTGCGGGGGCAGGTCGTCGGCCTGCGACCGGGGCGTCCGTAGCATCGAGACATGATCCTCCATCCGGCCGGACAGGCCCCGGACACCGGACTGCCCCAGGGTCCGCCGCCCCGCTCCCTCGGCTTCGGCGAGATCACGGCGCCGGCGCAGCTCGCCCGCCTGGCCCTGCGCACGCCGAGGCTGCTGAACCAGCCCCGCGGCAACGGGCAACGCGTCATCGACCTCCCCGGGTGGAAGGCCCCCGAGGCCAGCAACGTGCTGATGCGCACCTGGCTGCGGCGCCTCGGGTACGACGCGCACCCCTGGGGGCTCGGGACCAACCAGGGCTCGGTCGAGCGGGACGTCGAGCTGCTGACCGAGCGGCTCCGCACCTCCGGGGGCGCCCCCGTGGCTCTGATCGGCTGGAGCCTCGGCGGGACCGTCGCACGCGAGGTGGCCCGGGTCCTCCCCGACCGCGTCTCGCGGGTGATCACCTACGGCAGCCCGATCATCGGCGGACCGACCCACACGCTCGGGGCCACCGCCTACGGAGCCGAGGAGTGCGCCCGGGTCGAGGCGCTGGGCCGGCAGCTCGACGCCGACAGCCCGATCCGGGTCCCCCTCACGACCATCTACACCAGGCGCGACGGCGTCGTCGACTGGCGGGCCTGCGTGGACCGGTACTCGCCGAACGTCACCCACGTCGAGGTCGGATCGACCCACCTCGGACTCGGGGTGGACCCCGACGTGTGGATCACCATCGCCCAGGCGCTGGCTGCCGACGCCGCCGCGGGCTGGGGCCGCACCTCCACCTGAGAAGACGGACGATCGGGACCACCCCGCACGCCTGGTCGTAGTCGGCAGGACCCGAGGGGCGCGCCGACGAGGATGCTCAGCAGCGCCGTTCCTGCCCGCTAGGTTCCAGCCAGGAACGAATCATCCGGTGAATTCTCGGGGGGAACCGACGATGCCATTCCGACGCCTCGCTGTGGCACCTGTGCTTGCGCTGACGCTCGTTGCCACGGCGAACCCGAGCAGCGCGGCCCCCGTCCCGGCGGACCGCCCGTCGAGCGTCACCGCCCCCGCAGCCCGGTCACCAGCACTGTCCGCGAAGGCGGTCACCCCGGTCCAGGCCCACGGACGGTGGTACCGCACGCTGCACCGCACGATCCCCGGCGCCGGAGGAAGGGTGGCCGAGAACCGCCAGAGCCTGATCAAGATCACCGGGCCGCACGCGCGCCAGCGGTATCGGTTCGACGTCGACCTCCCCGAGAGCGCGGCCCTGGAGCCGCGGGCCGGCGGGCTCGCCGCGGTGGACCGGCACGGCCGCACCCTCGGAGTCCTCGAGATCCCGTGGGCCGTGGACGCCCGAGGGATCCAGGTCTCGACCCGCTTCGAGATCCTCGACCACGACACGTTCGTGCAGGTGGTGGAGCACCGGGCGGTCGGCGCCAGCTACCCGGTGTTCGCGGACCCGTGGTGGGTCGTGCCCATCGTGCTGCGGGAAGGCGGACGCCTGCTCGGGCGGTACGTCGTACGCCGCGCGACCTACGAGGCGGCGAAGCGGGCTGCCGCGAAGCTGGCCGCCGAGCAGGCGTCGGTGGACATCGACGAGCTGTTGGCGAAGACGCCGAAGAAGCTGCTCAAGCTCACCCGCAAGAACTTCCGCGAGAACGTGCGACGGCGGACCGGCTGGAAGAAGTCCAGCATCAAGGGATACGACGCCCACCACACCCTGCCGATCAAGTTCGAGGCCGCCTTCAACCGCGCCGGACTCAACATCCACAACCCCGTGTTCGGGCACTGGTGGTGCGCCCGGGCGCACCGCAAGAACGCCGCCAAGTTCAACCGGCAGTGGAACCGCTGGCTGGAGCCGCGTCGCGACGACATCGCCGACACCAAGGAGTGGCGGCAGAAGATCGAGGGGAAGCGGATCAAGATGATCAGCAAGAGCTGGTCGAGCACCTACCAGTGCCCGAGCTGACCGATGACCCCACGATGACCTGGCACACCGTGGCCGCCGCAGGCGCCGACCGTCACCTCTGGGTGCGGGTGACCGGCGAGGGCGCCCCCCCGTACGGGCCGTGGATCTCCCCGGCAGGACACGACGTCCGGAAGGTCCTCGGTCAGCGCGGACCCGCCGTGCTCGACGTCCCGGTCTGGTGGGCCCAGGAGGCGGAGCACCGTGGGGACCGGCGGACCGACCTGCTCTGGGAGACCGGGATGCTGGGGCTGAAGCTGATGAGCGAGCGGATGTGCCATCTCCTCCACGAGTGCGGCGGGACGCTGGAGGTGTTCGAGGGCATCGAGATCCGGCTCCGCAACGGCGACCGCGTGTCCGGGTACGTCGCCGTCCTGGAGGACACCGAGCAGCCCGGCCCCGTGCACAGCCTGTGGCGCGGGCGGCGCAGCCACCGCCTCGTCGTCTCCGACGAGGTGCGCACCGCGCTGAGGAAGGCGCGCCTGGTCGGTCTCGAGCTCGAGGAGGTCGACGGTCCGTTCCCCGCGGACCGACCGGACTTCTTCGACGACTGACCGGACCGGGGACGGCCCGCTCAGCTCCTCTCGAAGGCCTGCTCGTACTCCTCCGCTGAGGACGGGGCCAGGTCGTCGGTGAGGCGCAGGAGGTACGGACCGTCGACGTGGTGGACCTCCGCCCCCAGTCCAGGGGTGCCGTCCTGCAGCGCCAGCAGGTAACCCGACCGCGACTCGGCCTCCGCCGCGTCCGACCACACCTCCAGGAACGCACCGCACTCGATCCCAGGAGCCGCGCAGGTCAGCCCGGCGTCGTAGAACACCGCCGCGTGGTCGTAGCCGTCGGGACGGCCGAGCAGCTCGTTCGGGTCGTCCTCCTTGCTCAGCCGCACCACCCGCACGACCGAGTCGACCTTCTCGATCGAGGCGACCACCTCGTCCATGCTCGGGCCGGATGCCTCCTCGGCACCGATCTCGCATCCCGCCAGGGCCACGGCGGTCAACGACAGGACGAGCAGGCGGATCACGGCCACAACCTAGTGCGTTTCCGGTCCCGCGCCCGACGTCGGGGATGGCCGTTCCGCTGACCCTGCCGCCACGACGACGTAGCCACCCACCTCAGCGCAGCCGCGCCCGGCCGGACGCCGGGTCGCCGGGAGCCTCCCGACGCTCGGACGTCCCGTTCCTGCCCCTCCGGCGCCGAGCGACCACGTCTCGGACCGGTCCGCCAGCCCGCACCCGAGCAGCACCCCCAGCAGCACGGCCACCGGCGGAAACCGCAGGGCGATGTCCCCCAGACCCGCCACCGCGACACAGAGCGCCGCCGCCGCGACCCAGCCGTCCGTTGACGCGTTGACGCCACAGCCACCAGGCAAGGACACCGCCGGCGAGGGTCAGGCCGACCAGGCCGTGGTCGAACGCCAGCTGCAGCAGCTCGTTGTGGGTCAGCGTCGTCGGTCGCAGCCCAGGACAGGTCGACGGTGAGCAGTCGCGGCTGCGGCCCCCAGCCGAACCACGGCCGCTCCGCGATCTGGCGGACCGCTTCGGCCCACAGGCGCGGCCGCTGCGGCGGGATGCTCGACGACCGGACGGCCACCACGGACGCCGCCGCGACCAGGAACACCACCGCCGGCACCACCAGCCGCGGGTGCCGGCGTACCCCCACCACGACGGCGACCGCCGCGACCAGCAGCGCCAGCCGGCTCCCGGAGAGCAGCAGCGCCGCGACCTGCACCGTCAGCACCCCCGCGAGAGCCACGGACCAACCGTTGCCGGGGGCCCGCCTCAGCAGACGCACGGTCAGCAGACCGGTGGCGACCAGCACGATGCCCAGGGCGTTCGGGTGGTCCAGCAGCGACCCCGCCCGCAGCGGCAGGTCACCGCCGGGCAGTAGGCCCGAGGCCTGCCCCAGCGTGACCACCGCGTGCAGCACCCCCAGCAGCACGACCCCGGCCAGCAGCAGCTCGCGGTCGGGCGTGGTCAGTCGCCGTACGCACCCCACCGTCAACACCGCCACCAGAACCAGCAGCGGCACCCGCAGGCTGTCAGGGCTGACTCCGCCCCGGGCGATCCCGCTGACCAGCAGCCACCCGATGACGGCCGCGCCCACCGCCGTGCCCACCACGACCGCCGTGAGGTCCCGGGGTGTCGGGGCCGACGTCGCGGCGAGGAGCCACGCGACGCCCACCCCGAGACAGGTCGCCAGCAGACCGGCGAGCGTCGCGGCACCCGAGGAGGCCAGACCTGCCCCCACGATCACGACCAGGAGGTACGCCGCCAGCTCAGCCCGCCGGGGCACCGGAGGTCTCCTCGGCGGGTGGCGCGGGCGGGTCCTGGCCGCCCTGGTCGCCCTCGTTGCTCCGGCGGCGCTTGCGGATCATCCCCCAGATCGTCAGCCCGGCCAGCACCACCCCCAGCAGCGCGCCCAGCGACCCGACCCAGCCGAAGAACCGGGACCCGGCCGAGGCGACCGTGCGCACCGACTCGTCGACCTCGACGACCTTGTCGACCCGCGTGTCCTTGCCCGCTTGGGTGCTCAGCGTGCTCGCGAAGACGAGCTCGAGCACCCCGGGCCCCTCGGGCAGCACGGTCCAGGTCTGCACCAGCGCTCCGTCGACCGTCTCCTGCCGGACCCGCCGGATCACCGCCGCCACCGACCCGTCACCCTGTTTCAGGTCGATCGTCACGTCGACGCTGTCCCCGTACCCGAGCAACGGCAACCGGGCGGAGACCTCGACTTCGCTGTCGGCGGTCATTCGCGACGGCACCGTGGTCTCCAGCCGGGCCGCGCCCTCGGCGACCTCGGCCAGCGCCTGCACGTTCTGGTTCACCTTGACGTCGATCCGGATCGGTTCATTGCGCCCGCCGAACGTCTCCTCCTTGCTGCCGACGACCACGATCGGATCGATCCTCACCTCGAAGCTCAGGTTGCCGCTCCTCCTCGGGCGTCATCTCCCACTTCCACGTCAGTCCGGACCTCCCGTCCCGGCAGGGTGCGGGTGTCCCCGAGGTCACGTCTCGACGAGGTGAGTCCTGGCCACGTCCCAGTGCCTCTGGATCGAGCGATGACGGTGGCCTCATTGGCGCAGGCCACGTCGACCGTAGGCTCGCCCGCGCTCGGCCTCCCCGTACACCAGGACCGAGAACTCGAACTCCGCAGCGAGGTGCTGGAAGACCGGGTCGGCGTCCCAGGCCGTCTGATACGATCGCTGCCTCGAGCGCGTCTTCCAGCGCGGCACCGTTGTCGATCTGGCAGAGCAGGTCGGGGTAGGCACTCTGCACCAGACCGGCCGCACGAGGGACAGCCGCACCCAGGGCTGTCGCCGCGAAGACCGCGAGCACCAGCCAGATTCCACGCGCCCTTGCCGAGTCGATGCGCATCGCAGGCCTCGATTCCCTGACAACCAGCCTAGACCTTTGCGGCGTTGTCGGTCAGGTCCGCTCGGGGCGGCGGAGGGCCGCCACGGGGGTCGACCTCAGCCGGGAGAGGAGTCGCCCGGGCCTGCCTGGGCCTGTGCCGTGGCCAGCGCGGTCGCCAGGGTCGGCGTCAGCGGAAGCACCGGGATCAGGGTCGCCTGTACCGCGTGGTAGACGTCGGGCTTGCCCTCCCACACGGTCGCGGCGGGCCGGTTCTGCGGGTCGAGCTCGTGGTGCCAGGAGCCCTGGGAGCGGTCGATGAAGTGCAGGGCGGCGTGGTCCCACCAGGTGCGGTACCAGTGCTCGTACTCGGGCGTCGGGCGCGCCGCCATCAGCGCGGCGGCCGAGGCGATCGCCTCGGTGACCACCCAGTGCATCCGGTCCCGGACGACCGGGGCCCCCTCCCAGTCGGTGGTGTAGACGAAGCCGTCGGCGCCATCCACCGCCCACCCGTCTCGGACGGCCCGGTCGAAGAGCGCGACCGCGTCGTCGAGCAACCACTCCGGCGCCTGGTCGCCCAGAGCGGAGCGCAGGTGCAGGGCGAGCCGGGACCACTCGAAGAGATGGCCGATGGTGACGCCGTACGGCCGGAACGGGTGCCCGGGCTGGTCCTTGTTGTAGTCGAGCCGGGGTTGCCACTCGGTGTCGAAGTGCTCGGGCAGTCGCCACCCGTGGGTGCGCGCGAAGCCGTGAACCACCCGCTCCACGATCTTCAGCGCCCGGTCCCGCCACCGGTTCTCGCCGGTGACGTCCGCGGCAGCCAGGTACGCCTCGACCGTGTGCATGTTCGCGTTGACGCCGCGGTAGTCCTCGAGCTCGGTCCAGGTGCGGTCCCAGACGTCGGCGACCATCGACTCCGACTCCTGCCAGAAGCGGGTGTCCACCACCTCCAACGCCTCCGCGAGCAGCTCGGCCGCACCCGGGCGGCCGGCAGCGGTGGCGCTGGAGGCGGCCAGCACCACGAAGGCGTGGCCGTAGGCCTGCTTGTCCTGCTGGTCCGCTCCCGTGCCGGCGAACCAGCCGCCGTGCTCGTCGTCGTGCAGCGGGCCGCGCAGGGCCGCGACTCCGTGGTCGACCAGCGCTCCCGCACCGGGCCGACCCAGCAGGTGGCCCAGCGCGAAGGAGTGCGTCATCCGGCAGGTGATCCAGGTCTCCACCGGGCGGTCCAGCAGCGGCCGTCCCGCGGCGTCGAGCCAGGCGAACCCACCGTCGGGATGCACCGAGGCCTCGGCGAAGTCGAGCAGCCGGTCACCCTCGTGAGCCAGCCACTGCCGATGCCGGGGCAGATCGGTCCAGGTCATGGTGGGTCGTCTCCTTGTTCACGGGCCCAGGCGGCCCCGGCCTCCTGGAGCCAGCGCAGCGGCCCTCGCTGCACTTCGCTGATGTCCTCGGCATTCTGCCCGCCACCCTGATCGCATGCCGCTCGGATGAGCCCCCCGGCCATGCCACGGACGGGCCACCCCCGGGTGGCCCGAACGGGTCGTAGACCCCAGGGGCGCGGAGTCGTAGACAGGAAGGTGGCACACGCCACCGGATGGGGCCGGGAGCACGGCGACCCGGAAGGAGACGAGACGATGGCAGACAAGGACACCGGCTCCGCGGAGGACTTCCCGTCCGAGCGGCTGGGCAAGATCCCCACCCGCCCGCGGCTCGGCACCGCGCTGGTCGAGACCAGCCTCGGCGCCATGCAGGCGATGCAGTACGTCGAGGTCGACGGGATGGCGGTCGTCGAGGGCGACATCGTGCTCGGCACCGTCGAGGACGTCGAGGCCGCCACCTCGATGATGCGCGACGCAGGGCCCGGTCGCGATGGGGGTGGCGATCACCGGTGCCCAGTTCCGCTGGCCGAACTGCACAGGTCCCCTACGAGATCGACCCGAACCTGCCCAACCAGGCGCGGGTCACCGACGCGATCCAGCACTGGCGTGACAACACCGGGATGACCTTCGTCGAGCGCACCACCGAGACGAACTGGATCTACTTCACCGACGCCGGCGGCTGCTGGTCGTTCGTCGGGCATGCGCGGCGGCCGGCAGAACATCAGCGTCGGCTCGGGCTGCTCGACCGGGAACACCATCCACGAGATCGGCCACGCGGTCGGGCTGTGGCACGAGCAGAGCCGCGAGGACCGCGACTCGTTCGTCACCATCCAGTGGGAGAACATCCAGACCGGGATGGAGTCCCAGTTCGCCCAGCACATCGCCGACGGTGACGACGTCGGCGCCTACGACTACGGCTCGATCATGCACTACCCGCGGAAGGCGTTCAGCAAGAACGGCAAGGACACCATCGTCCCCGCGGACGCCTCGGCCGTGATCGGTCAGCGCACCGCACTCTCGCGCCTTGGACAAGGCCGCGATCGCCCGCTGTACCCCTCCTGCCACCTGGTCGGTGAAGCGGCCGTGGCTGCGAGCCGCCGGTCCTCAAGCAGATCCGTGACACCCACCGGTTCAAGAAGATCGTCGACGACGAGCGGCTGATCAAGCCGATCCGGGACGTCCGCAAGGCGCCGGGCGACATCGGCCCGATCAAGCGCGACATCCGCCCGAGTCGTCAACCCGCCGATCCGCGGCGGCAGCCCGGGCGGCTCGCTGCCGTTCTCGCTGGCCACCGGACACCACGCCGACCTCACCGGCGCCGGCATCAGCGCCGGCGACGAGGCGATGGCGCACGATGGGCGACCAGACCGCTGCGCTCCAGGCCCAGCTGACCGAGGTGGAGGCCGCGCTGACCCGGGCCCAGGCCACCGCGGCCGAGGCGGCGCTGGACGTCGCGCCGGTTGCCGCGAGCTGCAAGGAGGCTGCTGGAGGCGGCGTACCTGGACGCGCTCGGCGAGCTGCCAGGCCAGGAGTGAGGCGACCGTGATCCTCATCGCCGCGCACGAGGGCGACGACCACGCCCGCGGCGGTGCTCGACCGACTCCAGGCGGTCGGACACCCGGCGGTGCTGGTCGACACCGCCGAGTACCCCCAGCACACCTCGCTGTCGCTGGGGTACGGCGACCCCGCGGCGGCTCCGGGCGCGGCGGCGGGCAGGCAGCTGACGGCCCGCGGCGAGTCGATCGACCTGGACCGGGTCGGCGCGGTGTGGTGGCGACGACCGTTGCCCTACCTGCTCGACCCGTCCCTGGACGAGAGCGCCGCGTCCTGGGCGTTCAGCGAGTGCCACGAGGCCATCTCCGGGATGTGGGCGTCGCTGGACGCCGCGTTCGTCAACCCGCTGGCCGCCGACGAGATCGCCCGCCACAAGCCGTTGCAGCTGCACCGGGCCGACCGAGCTCGGGCTGCGGGTCCCGCGGACCCTGATCACCAACGACCCGGACGCTGCGCGGCGCTTCGTCGAGCGAGTGCGGGCCGGGACGCTCGCGTCTACAAGACCTTCCTGGCCACCGAGGAGAACTGGCGCGAGACCCGGCTGGTCCGGGCGAGGAGCTCGGAGCTGCTCGACGCGGTGCGACTGGCTCCGGTGATCTTCCAGGAGTACGTCGACGCGGTGGCCGACCTGCGGGTCACGGTGCTGGGCGAGCAGGTCTGGCCGGCCGAGATCGTCGCCGCACCCGGCGTCGTACCCCGTGGACTACCGGATGGACATGGGCCGGGCGAGCTTCGCGGCCACCACGCTGCCCGACGACGGTCACCGAGAGGCTGCTGCTGCTGATGAAGCGGCTCGACATCGTCTACGGCGCGATCGACCTGCGCCGCACCGAGTCGCGGTGAGTATGTTTTCCTCGAGGTGAACCCCGCCGGCGAGTGGCTCTTCGTCGAGGAACGCACCGGCCAGCCGATCACCGCGGGCATGGCCGACCTGCTGATCGGCCTGGACGCGAAGGAGCGCGGGTGACCGACCGCCGGAACCACCCGCACCGTCACGTGACCGCCCGCGTCCCGGCCGGGATGACGCTGCCGGCCGGAGCGGTGCTCCGAGCCAGGGTCGAGGACACCTCCGTCGCCGACCGGGCGCCCGACGTGGTGGCCCGCGTCGACGAGCCGATCTCCTCGGCCGCAGGAGGCGAGGAGGTGACGATCGCGATGCAGGTGCCCGCCGGGCTGGTCGACGAGTCCGCGTCGTACACCGTCTTCGCCCACCTGGACACCACGGGCAGCGGCGACGTGACGAAGGGCGACGCCCTGACCATGCGGCTCACCCCGGTCCTCACCCATGGCAGCCCCGACGACGTGGCCGTCGAGCTCCGTCCGATCTGACCCCTGCCGTCGGCGCCCGGCGCTGCGTCGGCGCGAGCCGATCGGTCAGAAGCCCTCGGTGATCAGTGGCACCAGGTCAGCGATCGAGTCGTAGATCCGAGTCGGCCGGTACGGGAACCTCTCCACGTCGCCGGCCGGCGTGGACCCGCTGGTGACCAGCACCGTCCGCAGGCCGGCCTCGAGCCCCGAGATGACGTCGGTGTCCATCCGGTCCCCGATCATCACCGTGGTCTCGGAGTGTGCCTGGAGCCGGTTCAGCGCGCTGCGCATCATCAGCGAGTTCGGCTTGCCCACGTAGTACGGCGCCTTGCCGGTCGCGGTGCTGATCAGCGCTGCCACGGCGCCGGTGGCCGGCAGCTTGCCATGGTGGCTGGGCCCGGACGGGTCGGGGTTGGTCGCGATGAACCGGGCCCCGTCGTCGATGAGCCGGATCGCCCGGGTGATCGCCTCGAACGAGTAGGTCCGGGTCTCGCCGAGCACGACGTACTCGGGCTGGCGGTCGGTCATCACGTAGCCGACGTCGTGCATCGCGGTGGTCAGGCCGGCCTCCCCCACGACGTACGCCGTGCCGTGCGGACGCTGCTCGGAGAGGAACTGGGCGGTGGCCAGCGCCGAGGTCCAGATCGCGTCCTCGGGGACGTCGATCCCGCTGCCGAGCAGCCGGGCGCGCAGGTCGCGCGGGGTGTAGATCGAGTTGTTGGTGAGCACCAGGAACGGCATCCCCGAGCCCTTCAGCGCCTCGATGAACTCCGGGGCCCCCGGGATCGGCACCTCCTCGTGGACGAGCACGCCGTCCATGTCGGTCAGCCAGGTCTCGACGGGTCGGTCGCTCATGGCGCCATCATCCTCGATCGCCGGTCAGCGGCGCGGCAGGCGCAGCACGAGCCCGTCGGCGGGGTGCTCCCCCTCGAGCCGGCCACCGAGGGCGGTCACCAGCGCCTGCGCCTTGGCCAGCGCGGGCTCGGCGACGCTCCGCTCCCGATCGTCCTCGGCTCCGGTACGCCCGGCACAGAGCACCTTGATCCGCAGCAGCCCCCCGGGATCGGCGTCGAAGACCATCCGGACCGCTCCCGCCCCACGCCGCAGCACGTCCCCGAGCAGCAGGTCCAGCAGGTGCTCGACCGGCCCCGGGGTGTAGGTCAGGTCGATGTCACCCTCCACCGCGGCGGTGAGCAGCCGGTCGTGGGGGGCCAGCTCGTCGGCCCACCGCTGCGCGCACTGGGTGGCCAGGTCCCGCAGCGCGACGTCGGCGCCGTGCACGAGAGCACCTCGGCGGGAGAGCTCGACGAGCTGGCCGGCGACCCCGTCGACCGCCTCGACGCGTGTCAACCCCCGAGCCGCGGCCGCCCGGACGTCCTCGGGCAGGTCGTCGCGCAGGCTCAGGTCCTCCAGCTCCAGCCGCAGCCCGGTGAGCGGGGTCCGCAGCACGTGGGAGGCGTGCTCGGCGAAGGCGCGGTCCCGCTCCAGCCGCTCCTGGAGCTGGTCGGCGCTCACCGCGAGCGCGGCCCCGATCGCCCGGGCCTCAGGGATCCGGGTCCGCGGCAGCTCCAGGTCGAAACGCCCCCGACCCAACGTGGCCGCCGCGACCGCCAACTGTCGGAACGGCGCGGACAGCGACCTCGCGATCAGCAGCGACGCGATCCCGGCGACCAGCAGCGCCACCGCCCCCAGGAGCCCGATCGACATCCAGTTCCGGCTCACCACCGGCGACAGCTCGCTGGCGGGGACGGTCAGGGTCAGCAGCCCTCCCGCCGCGACCGCGGTGGCGACCATCGGGCTCTCGTCCGTCATCGACGTCGTCGACGAGCCGCCGGAGTCTGTCCCGGCGTCCTCGGCGACGACGGTGATCGGGCGCCCGCCGGCCGGGCGGTAGGTGATCCGCGAGACGTCGCCGGTGAACCGGGTCAGGTACTCCGCATCGACGGGGAGCCCGTCATCGAGCCGACCCTCGATCAGACGAGCGAGCACCCGGGCGTCGCCGGCGAGCTCGGCGTTGTCGTGGTCGCGGACCAGGCCCGCCACGCTGTAGCCGCGGAAGATCATGCCCCCCGTGAGGATGACCAGGGTCAGGACGAGGACCGAGACGGTGATCCGCTCACGCATCGGGGGCGGGGGCCTCGAGACGGAAACCCACGCCCCGCACCGCGACCACCTTGTCCCGCACGCCGACACTCTCGAGCTTCTGCCGCAACCGTCCGATGGTGACGTCGAGGGTCTTGGTCGACCCGTACCAGTTCTCGTCCCAGACGTCGGCCATCAGTCGGCCGCGCGAGACGACCTTGTCGCGGTTGGCGGCGAGGACGTTGAGGACCTCGAACTCCTTGCCGGTCAGCTGGACCTCGTCGTCACCGGAGAAGACCCGCCGGGCGGCGACGTCGATGCGCAGCCCGCCCTCGGACGCCGACTGGTCCAGGGAGCCACCCCCGGAGGTCCGGCGCAGCAGCGCCCGCACCCGCGCCTGCAGCTCGGCGAGCCCGAAGGGCTTGGACAGGTAGTCGTCGGCGCCGTAGTCCAGCCCGACCACCCGGTCGAGCTCCCCGGCGCGGGCCGTGACGATCATGATGGCACCCGCATACCCGAGGTCGCGCGCCTTGCGGCACACCTCGAGACCGTCCATGTCGGGCAGGCCGAGGTCGAGGATGACCACGTCGGCCGGGTCGGTGCGCAGCGTGTCGAGGGCCTTCTGGCCGGCGTCGACCCACACCACGTCGTACCCCTCGCGCTCCAGCGTGCGGACGAGGGGGAAGGCGATGTCTTCCTCGTCCTCGACCACGAGCACCGACTGCGCCATGCCTGGAGCATAGAGCGTGCGCCGTCAGCCACGAGTGACCCGGGCAACATCCGTCCCCTCTGTCGCGAGGTACGGTCCCGGGAGCGGTGCACGCACCACGCGCACCGGACGCCCCGGCCACCCTCGTCGAGACCCGGCGGTCCCCTGCCGGCCGATGGTCCGCGCGAGGGCCGCCAGCCCCAGCACGGCCACCGCGACCAGCGCCGCGTTGCCGGCCGGCGCGAGCAGCGGATACCCGACCCAGGGCACGTGGAACGCCTCCCGCGCCTGGAGCCGGTCCAGCGGCAGCACCCACTCCCCACCCGAGGGGTCCCCCAGCGCCCGGACGCCGGCGACCCCGATGCCGGTGACTCGCAGCGCCGCTGGTCCGGCGCCCTCCGAGGCCGCCCGCGAGTGCACCGGAGCCTCGGCCAGGATGACGTCGCCCGCCCGCAGGTCCCCCGACGGGACGTAGCGAGCGAACACCAGGGACCCCCGTCCCAGTGTTCCCCCGTCCCCGGCGACCACGCTGGCGTTCAACCCCAGGCTGAGCGGCAGCAGGAGCGCGACCGCCAACGGGACGACCACGAGCGCGGACAACCACCGCAGGCGGTCGTTCCTCCACACCCGCCGCCGACGCGGTATCGGTGCTAGCTCCACGGGCGCCTCCCCGGTCGACGCAGGTCCGGTCGCGAGCTCGGGGCTCGACCGACCGCTCCCTCCCAGGTCGGCCGGTCGAACCCCGGGACCGGCAGGAGCCGGGGCGACACGACCACGCTAGGCGGGCGCCCCGCACGCTCCGCCCACGTCCGGGACAGGCTCCGTGAACGGTTCGGTAACAACCCCGGCGTGTCCGGCGACCGGGGTTCCGCGCCGCCTTCGAGGAGCCCTCAGGCGAACAGGTCGCCGAGCTCCGCGACGCGGTCGAGCACCTCCTCGGGGCCGAGCTGGGCCAACCCCTCCAGGTCCTCGGCGCCGGCCTCCACCTCGGCCCAGGACACCGGCGCCGCCACCCGCGGGCGCTCCCTCCCGCGCAGCGAGTACGGCGCGATCGTGGTCTTCGACCCGGCGTTCTGCGACCAGTCCAGGAACACCTTGCCGGACCGGCGAGCCTTGGTCATCGTCGCGGTGACCAGCGTGGGGTGCTCGGCGGTGAGCTCCTCGGCCACCTCCTTGGCCAACGCCGTGGAGTCCTCGGGGGGCAGCCGGCGGGGCAGGGTGGCGTACAGGTGCAGTCCCTTGCTGCCGCTGAGCACCGGCCTCGCGTCGAGGTCGCGCTCGGCGAGCCGGTCTCGGACCAGCAGCGCGACCTCGCAGCACTCGTGCAGCCCGGCCGGGTCGCCGGGGTCCAGGTCGATCACCAGTCGGTCGGCGTTGCGCGGCCGGCCGTTCCGGCCGACCTGCCACTGGTGCACGTGCAGCTCGATCGCGGCCAGGTTGACCATCCAGGTCAGCGTGGCGAGGTCGTCGACCACCGGGAAGACCAGCGTGTCGCCGTGCCGCGACGACCCCCGGCTGCCGCTGGTCGGCACCCGCACGGTGCGCACCCAGGACGGGGTGCCGGCCGGGACGTTCTTCTCGAAGAAGCTGGCCTCCTCGACGCCGTGCGGCCAGCGGATCCGGGTGACGGCCCGGTCCCGCAGGTGCGGCAGCATCGTCGGCGCGATCCGGGCGTAGTAGTTCAGCACCTCGCCCTTGGTGGTGCCGGTGCGCGGGTAGAGCACCTTGTCCAGGTTGCTGATCCGCAGGGTGCGGCCCTCGACGTCGACGTGCACCTCCTGCTTCGCGGTGCCGCCGGACCCGCCGGCCGCGCCCGACCGGGCCGGGCTCACGGCAGGTCCTGCGGGGTGAGGTCGTCGCGGACGCCGCGGTACGACGGCTGCCGCAGCCGGGTGTAGCCGACGCCGTGGGTGTCGACGTCGACCACGACGTGCGGCTCGACCCACCGGGTGCCCTGGGCGTCCACCCGCGGCACCTCGTCGGCGAACGGGCTGCCGCCTCGCGCCAGCGGGGCCAGCAGCTCGGTGAGCAGCCGGCTGGCGCGCCCGCCGATCCCGCTGCCGACCCGGCCGCGGTAGAGCAACCCGTCCGCGGTCGGCTCCCCCACCAGCAGCGCGGCCAACCGGTCGGTCGCCCCCTCCTGGGGCCGCCAGCCGCCGACCACGTAGGAGAGCCGGTGCCGGTGCGCGAACTTGAGCCAGTGCGACGAGCGGACGTCGAAGGTGTACGTCGAGGAGCGCCGCTTGCTGACGATCCCCTCCAGGCCCTGCTGCCGGGTCGCCTCGAACAGCATCGCCCCGTCGTCGTAAGCGTCCGGCACCTGCCAGCTCGACCCACCCGCGGCGACACCGGCCCCGACCAGCTCGCGCAACCGCTCCCGGCGTACCTCCAGGTGCTCACCCGTCAGGTCGCGGCCGTCGAGGCGGAGCAGGTCGAAGACCATGTAGGTGGCCGGCAGCCGGTCGGCCAACCGGGCGGCCGCGGTGGCGCGGCGTACGTGCATCCGGTCCTGCAGCACCCGGAAGTCCGGCAGCCCGCGCTCGTTGAGCGCGATGATCTCCCCGTCGACCAGCAGGTCCCGTCCGGCCAGCGGCCCCTCGGCGAACGCGGCCGCCACCTCCGGCCAGGCCACCGTCACGACGTTGCCGTTGCGGCTGAGCAGCCGGGAACCCTGCGTCGTCCCCGCCGCGGTGCGGTGCTCGGCCAGGATCCGGACGCCGTCCCACTTGACCTCGTGCGCCCACGCCTCGCCGGAGGGCACGGAGGTGCCGCGGGTGGCGAGCATCGGGCGCATGGGTACATCCTGAACCCATGCGTGCGATCTGGAAGGGCGCGGTCTCCTTCGGCCTCGTCAGTGTCCCCGTCAAGCTCTACTCCGCCACGGAGTCCCACGACGTCTCGTTCCGGCAGGTGCATGCCAAGGACGGCGGCCGGATCAAGTACCAACGGGTCTGCTCGATCGACGGCGAGGAGGTGGCCTACGCCGACATCGCCAAGGGGTACGAGACCGAGGACGGCGAGATGGTGATCCTCGACGACGACGACCTCGGCGGGCTGCCGTCGACGTCGTCGCGGGAGATCGCGGTGGAGAAGTTCGTGCCCACCGAGCAGATCGACCCGATGCTGTTCGAGAAGTCCTACTACCTGGAGCCGGAGAAGACCGGGGCCAAGGCGTACGCGCTGCTGCGGCAGGCGCTGGTCGAGGCCGACCGGATGGCGGTGGTGACGGTGGCGCTGCGGCAGCGCACCACGATCGCGGTGCTCCGGGTCCGCGACGACGTGATCGTGCTGCAGACGATGATGTGGCCCGACGAGATCCGCACCCCCGACTTCAACGTCGAGACCGGGGACGTCAAGGACTCCGAGGTGAAGATGGCCACCATGCTGGTGGAGACGTTGGCCGGTGACTTCGACGCGAGCGAGTTCGAGGACGACTACGCCGCCGCCGTCGAGGCGCTGGTGAAGGCCAAGATCGAGGGCGGCGAGGTCAAGCGGACCCCCACCTCCACCAAGTCCTCCGGCGAGGTGGTCGACCTGCTGGCCGCGCTGCAACGGTCGGTGAGCGCGGCGAAGTCGGCGCGTGGCGAGGCCTCCGAGGAGTCCCAGGCGGGCGAGTCGGAGTCGGGCGAGGCGGAGTCGGGCGAGGCGGCGAAGAAGCCTGCACCGAAGTCCACGGCGAAGAAGTCGGCTGCGAAGAAGGCCACCGCCAAGAAGTCGCCGGCCAAGAAGACGGCCAAGAAGACGGGGACGAAGAAGTCCACGACGAAGAAGAGCGCCGCCCGCAAGGCCAGCTGAGATGACCAGCGTGCCGGGACAGCCGATCTGGGTGGAGCTCTTCACCACCGACCCGGAGCGCGCGGCGGCGTTCTACGGCGACCTCTTCGGCTGGACGATCCACGATCCCGGTCCGGAGTACGGCGGCTACCGGCTGTTCCAGCGCGAGGGCGAGCCGGTGGCCGGCCTGATGCGCAACGACGGCTCGGACGATGCCCCGGACTCGTGGACGGTCTACCTGGAGAGCGACGACGTCGGGGACACCGCCGCGATGGCGGTGGCCCACGGCGGGCAGGTGCTCGTCGAGCCGATGCCGATCGGCGACCTCGGCGCGATGACCGTCCTGGCCGACCCCGCCGGCGCCGTGGTGGGTGCCTGGCAGCCGGGCACCCACCGGGGGTTCGCCGCCCTCGGCGAGGTGAACGCGCCGACCTGGTTCGAGGTGCTGACCACGGCGTACCCCGAGTCGATCGCGTTCTACCAGAACGTCTTCGGCTGGGTGACCAGCACGCTGAGCGAGACCGCCGAGTTCCGCTACACCACGCTCGGGCAGGACCCCGACGCCCACGCCGGGATCATGGACGCCACGGGGTGGTTGACCTCGATGCGGATGCCGTCCGGCTGGCAGTTCTTCCTGCGGGTGGCAGATGCCGACGTCTGCGTCGTACGCGCCGTCGAGCAGGGCGGCGAGCTGGTGCTGCCGGTCGACGAGACGCCCGACGGCCGGGTCGGGCGCCTCGTCGACCCGACCGGCGCGGTGTTCCTGGTGAGGGGGCCGGGCGGCTGACCCTCGACGCCGCCCGGCACTGTCCTGGGGTGGGCCGGCGATACCCCGGCGATGGGCCGATCGGGGGGAGTGACTCCTCCGATCGGTCATGTTCGCCTGATCCCTCCGGGTTCTCGCCCCCAGCGGGCCCACCGTCCCTACCGTGGACGACGTGCGATCCCCCCGTCGCCCATCGCGGCACTCCCCCATGCCCCTGTCCGTCCGCCGGCACTCGTTGTCGGCCCTCTCCCTGACCCGGTACGTCGCGGCTGCGGCCGTCGCCGCCGGGATGCTGGCCGCCCCGACCGGGGCCGGCGCCGTCGTACCGTCGGTCAGACCCGTGGCCGCTGTCGGCACCACGACCGCTGCCGAGGGCGACGCCGACCGTGGCGACCCGCGCCTGACCCGCCCCTTCTACGTCAACCGCGACTCGCAGGCGTGGCGGATCAGCCGCCAGGACCGGCGGTTCCGTCCGATCGGGAACACCCCGCAGGCCTACTGGGTCAGCGACACCCACATGCCGTTGTCCACGGTGCGTCGCCAGGTGCGCGAGTACGCCGTCAAGGCGAACCGGGCCGGCAGGACCCCGCTGGTGGCGATCTACGCCATCCCGAACCGGGACTGTGGCGGCCACTCCGCCGGCGGCTGGTCCCCGGCCCGGTACCGGACGTGGACCAAGCGGCTCGCCGCCGGACTCCGCGGTCAGCACGCGATGGCTGTCCTGGAGCCGGACGCCCTCGGGCTGCTGGGCAGCTGCGAGGGTCAGGGCGACCGCACCGGGTTGCTGCGGCACGCCGCGCGGGTGCTGTCCCGGGCCGGGGTCTGGGTCTACATCGACGCTGCGCACGCGAACTGGATCGAGCCCGCCGAGATGGCCCGCCGGCTTGACCTGTCCGGCATCCGGTTCGCCCGCGGGTTCACCACCAACGTGGCCAGCTTCGTGCGGACCTCGGTGGAGAAGACCTACGCCCGCCAGGTGGCCCGGGCACTGAAGGACCGGGGCCACCCCGGCAAGAAGTACCTGATGGACACCTCCCGCAACGGCAACGGCCGGGACAACGGCAACGACTGGTGCAATCCTCCCGGAGCACGGCTCGGCCGCACGCCGCAGATGATCGGCCGGGGCCGCTTCGACGGCTACGTCTGGGTCAAGGGTCCCGGCGAGTCGGACGGCACCTGCCGGGGTGGTCCGCCGGCCGGTCAGTGGTTCGCCCGGTACGCGTTGATGCTGATGGGTCGCGGCTGACCCGGTGCCCGGAGTGGGTCGTGTGCCTGGTGACGCGTTCGAGCGCGTCCTGGGGCACACGACCCTGGGGCTCGGCCGGGGCCCCGGCCACTTCCCGTGCTGGACCAGTACTTCCTGTGGTGCACAGACACCGGGAAGTGGGGCTTCGGCACGGGGAGTGCGGGCTCGCCTGCAGACCGTGATGAAACGACACCACGGGCCCCCACCCCGCCAGCACCCCACCCCGCCAGAAGCCCGCCGGCCACGAGTCAGGTGGTCTCCCAGCGGAAGAGCCGGGCCGCCAGCAGGGTGACCCCCAGCGCGAACGCGGCCAGGATCAGCATCGGCAGCAACGCCGCGGACGGACCTTCGCCGCGGACCATCACGTCCAGCATCCCGTCGTTGAGGTGTCGCAGCGGCAGCGCCTGGGAGATCACCTGCAGCCACCGCGGAGCACCGTCCAGCGGGAAGAACGACCCGCTGAGGAACGCCATCGGCAGCACCACGAAGTTGGCTGCGTTGACCGCGCCCTCCGGGGTCTTGGTGAGCGCCCCGGCGAGCAGCCCCAGCGCCATGAAGCACAGCGTGCCGACCACCAGCAGCGGCACCGCCATCCACCACGACCCGGACAGCTGGAGCCCGAACAGCGCGGTCGCCAGCCCCAGGAAGATCGCCATCTGCACGAGCGCGATCGACACCGTGACCGCGACCCGGGCACCGACGACGGTGCCGGTGGGGACCGGGGCGAGCTGCAGGCGGCGCAGCAGCTTGGTCTGCCGCCAGCCCTGCAGCGTGGCGGCCGCGCCGAAGCTCGCGCTCATCGCCACCGCCCAGCCCAGCAGCCCCGGGGTGACGAAGGCGATCGTGCGCAGCGAGTCGTCCTCGACCCGTTCGGTGCGCAGCGAGTACGCCGGCGGCGAGCCGGACAGCGCGACGTTGCTGCCGTCCACGAAGGCCCGCAGCGCCCCCTGGGTGACGGCCGCCTTCACCTGGTCCGTCTGCGTGTAGTGCGCCACCAGGGTGGTCCCGTCCATCTCGACCGCGACGTCGGCGTCACCGGAACGCACCAGGTCGACCGCCGCGGCCAGGTCGTCGCTGCGGGTGACCGCGAAGGTCTGCTCGAAGGCCTCGCGGGCGCCCGCGGGCAGCTGGTCGAGGACCGGCACGTCGCCGACCTGGACCAGGTCCACCTGGCTCTGGCTCTGGTCGGCGAAGACGCCCCCGAAGAGGAAGAGGAACATCAACGGGAAGATCACCGCGAAGAAGACCGAGGTCTTGTCGCGGACGAAGCCCTTGAGGATCGCCGCCGCGAGGGCACGGAACGCGGTCATGCCCGGTACTCCCGCCCGGTCAGGTCGAGGAAGACGTCCTCCAGGGTGCCGGTGTGCACCTGGACCCCGTCCAGGTGCTGCAGCTCGGCCAGCCGGGAGACCACCAGTGCCGGCTCCCGGGTGGTCAGCACCACCCCGTCGGCTCCCTCGGTGGCCACCGCGACGCCGGGCAGCGCCCGGGCCTCCTCGGTGCTCAGCTGGCCCGGGGCGACGGTGATCCGGGTGGGCGCGTCCAGCCCCCGCACCAGCGCCGCCGGGGAGTCCATCTGCAGGATCCGGCCGGCGTCCATGATCGCCACCCGGTCGCACAGGACCTCGGCCTCGTCCATGTAGTGCGTGGTCAGCACCACCGTCCGGCCGGACTCGTTCAGCCCCGAGAGCAGGTCCCACAGGTTGCGGCGGGCCTGCGGGTCCAGCGAGGCGGTGGGCTCGTCGAGGAACACCACCTCGGGGTCGTGGACCAGGGCGCAGGCGATCGAGAGCCGCTGCGCCTGCCCCCCGGACAGGTCGGCCACCATCGTGTCGGCCTTCTCGACCAGCCCCACCCGCTCGAGCCACTCGTCGGCATCCGGCACCGGGACGCCGTACAGCGCGGCGAAGGTGCGGATCTGCTCCCGGGCGGTGAGCCGGTCGAAGAACGACGAGGCCTGGAGCTGCACCCCGATCCGGCGCAGCAGCGCAGGGTTGCGCGGCCAGACCGGCTGACCGAGCACGGTGGCGGTCCCGGTCGTGGGGCGGCGCAGCCCCTCCACGGTCTCCAGCAGCGTGGTCTTCCCGGCCCCGTTCGGTCCGAGGATCCCGACGAACTCGCCCTCGGCGACCTGCAGCGAGACCGCGTCGACGGCGCGGAGCTCGCCGTAGACGACGCTGAGGTCGGTGACGTCGATGGCCGCCATGCCGGCGACCCTACCGACGGCTCAGTCCGCGGGGCCAGGTGCCAGGCGGGTCCAGGGTCGGGCCGACTCCAGCTGCGCCGACAGGCTCAGCAGGGTGGTCTCGTCGTCGGTGCGACCGACCAGCTGGACCGAGACCGGCAACCCGTCCGCTCCGAGACCGCTGGGCACGGCGGCGGCCGGGTTGCCGGCCACGTTCCACAGCGCGACGTACGCGATCGCGGGCATCGAGGCCAGCGAGGACCGAACGGTGCCGAGACCGTCCAGGACGCCGACCGGGGGCGGTCGGTGCGCGATCGTCGGGGTCAGCAGCACGTCGACCTGCTCGAAGACCCGGTTCGCCCGGGCGCTGACCACCTCGGCCCGCTGGTGCGCCCACCGGCGTACCGCCGGAGTGACCCACGAGCCCAGCCGACAGGTCTCCCGGGTGGTGCGCTCCAACCGGTCGTAGTGCTCGACCTGGTCGGCCTCGGTGCGGATCCCGGCGAAGAACAGCGGCACGAAGGCCGTGGTCGGGTCCGGGTACCGCGGGTCGACCTCGCGGACGTCGTGGCCCAGGTCCGCGAGCAGGGCCGCGGTCTCCTCGACGGCCCGCACGTGCACCGGGTCGGGCCGGATCCCGCGGGTCACCGGCGTGACCGACCAGCCGATCCGCAACCGGCCCGGCGCGCGGTCCGCGGCCTCGGCGAAGGAACCGGTCGGCCCGGCGCGGTACAGGTCGCTCGCCACGTTCCCCCGGACCACGTCGAAGATCAGCGCGCTGTCCCGCACCGACCGGGTCAGCGGGCCGACGGTGCCCAGGGCCCACCACAGGTGCGGTGCCGGGGCGATGGAGACCCGACCGCGCTGCGGCTTGAGCCCGAAGAGCCCGCAGCAGGCGCTGGGGATCCGGATCGAGCCTCCGCCGTCCCCGCCGATCCCGGCGGGCACCATCCCGGAGGCGACGGCCGCCGCCGTGCCACCGCTGGAGCCGCCCGGCGTGTGCTCGGGGTTCCAGGGGTTGCGGGTGATGCCGCGGGCCACCGACTCCGTGTACGGCCAGGCCCCGAACTCCGGCATCGTGGTCTTGGCGAGGATCACGGCCCCCGCATCCCGGAGCCGCCGGACGATCTCCGCATCCGCGGCGGCAGGGGTGGAGTTGCCGCGCCCGCCCATCGTGCTGACCGCGCCGGCGACGTCGATCTCCTCCTTGATCACCAGCGGTACGCCGTGCAGCGGCCCGGGCGTCGCGCCCGCGGCCAGCTGCTCGTCCCGGGTGTGCGCCTCGACCCGGGCGGCCTCCGCGAGGACCACCGAGATCGCGTTCAGGCCGGGGTCGGTCAGGGCGATCCGATCGAGCGCCGCCTCGGTCATCGCTGCGGCCGAGACCTCACCACCGGTCGTCATCCGGACGGTCTCGGCCACACCCACGTCAGAGAGATTCAGCACCCGGGCACCCTAGGCGAGCGAACCCGGCAGCGGGGCGGGACCTCACATGTCGTTGCCGATGAACATCGGGTCCCCTCCCTGGGGACGCAGGCCGCCGAGCTCGGTGCACCGCCCGGCGGGCACCTCGCAGTCCCAGACGGTGTAGTCCGGGTACGTCCCGTCCACGGCGGCGACCAGGATCGAGCCGTCGGTGTCGACGGTCCAGAACCCGAGCCCCCGCTCGGGGCCGCGCTCCAGGACGACCGCCTCGCCGTCAGGGCTGGTCGGCTCCAGCCGGCTGGACCAGCCGAGCACGTGGCCGCCGTCGAAGGTGAGCTGCGAGTCGATCGCCCCGGGCACCCACCTCCACCGCTCCAGCACCTGGGAGTCGGTGGGCTCCGGGCCGTCGTAGAGCACCACGCCGCCGCGGACGTCGGCGATCCGGGTCTCCTCCCCGGCCACCTCGTCGTACCCCTGGCCGACGGTCCAGGCCGCGGTGCCGGAGTCGGTCCGCACGAAGACGACCCCGTCGTCGTAGGCGTCGACCACCACGTCGGCGCACCGCACGTCGTCGCAGTCCAGGGGGTGCCGGTCGATCACCCGGCGCGCGGCCAGGTCGTAGGCGGTGATCTCCACGACTCCGTCCCGGGCGACCGCGTACGCGACCCGGGGGGCGGTGGAGTCAGGCTTGGCGGTCGGGTGGAAGTCGCCCAGCCGGTCGACCGGCTCGTCCTCCAGCGGGGCCGAGCGGCCCGACTCCCGGAGCAGCCAGGGCTGCTGCCCCTGGAAGAAGACCACGCCGAACGAGGTGGCCGCGGCGTCGGTGTCCAGGTAGTCCAGGTCGGCGGCCGGGAAGGTGCGCCCGCCGAGGTGGATCTCCACCCCAGGGTCGGCGTAGGCGCGCAACCCGTCGGAGAAGTCCAGGGCACCGAGCGGGTCGATCGCCATCTGGGGGCCCGGCCCGAGCCGTTCTCCGAGGCTGCGGTTGCTGAGCACCAGCCCGCTGACCACCCCGGACGTCAGCACCAGCGCCAGCGCAGACCCGCCGATGGCGCGGACCCGACGACGGCGTCGGCGCAACGCGTGGCCCCGGTGCCGGACGGCGGCCAGGTCACCCGGCGGCACCGGCAGCTCCTGCACCCGGGTCGACAGGACCTCGCGGAGGTCGTCGTCCGATGGCCCGTTCATGAGTGGTCCCCCTCCAGCGTGCCGGTGTGGCGTCGCAACGAGGCCAGGGCTGCGGAGGCCTGCGACTTCACCGTTCCGCGGCTGCAGCCGAGCACCTCGGCGATCTGCTGCTCGGAGAGGTCCTCGTAGTAGCGCAGCACCACCACCGCGCGTTGCCGCAGCGGCAGCGCCTGCACCTGGACCCACAGCGCGTCCCGGTCGACCACGCCGGTCTCCGGCGACGGCACCGAGAGCCCGGCCCCGAGATGCTCCCGCGGTCGTTCCCGCGCCCACCAGCCGCGCCGGCGGGTGCTGAGGATCTCGTTCACGACCATCCGGCGCACATAGGCCTCGGGGCGTCCGACCGATCCGATCCGCGACCAGTCGGCGTAGACCCGGGCGAAGGTCGACTGCAGCGCGTCCTCTGCCGACCCGGGGTCCGCGGTGATCGCCACCGCCACCCGGTAGAGCCACGGCCAGGTGGCGGTGAAGAAGTCGGCGAACCCGTCGTCGGCGCGGGGCGCGTCCGTGTCCTCCTGCACCCGAGCTCCTGTCCCGGCCCGAGCCGTGGCGACGTCCATGTGCACCTGACGCCACCGGACCCCGATCCGGTTGGGTCGCGGCGCCGACTACTCCGCGGCCAGCAGCCCCCGGACCACCCGCAGGCCCACCGACATCCGGGCCAGGTCCGCGTTGTCGTCGGAGCAGATCTCCTGCAGCGTCTCCGCGCCCCGGGAGATCAGCAGCGCGTCGCGGTCCTCCCACTCGGCGATCCGCGCCGGGGCAGCGTCGTCGGAGGAGGTGTTGCGCAGCACCTGAGCGGTGAGCTGGGCGTGCACCGAGTTGAGGTCGTCGCGCAGCGCTGCCCGGGCCATCGTCTGCCAGCGGTCGTCGCGGGGCAGCGCCAGGATCCGCTGGACCAGCGCCGGCAGCCCGAGCCGCTCGCTGAGCGCGAAGTGCACCCGGGTGACCTCGGCGGGGTCGATGTCGTCGCGGGAGGAGATCTCGATGACGTTGAGCAGCACGTACGCCGGGGAGAGCACCGCGACCCGGGCGGCGAGCTCCTCGGGGACGCCCTTGTCGACCAGGCCGTCGCGCCTGGTGTGGAAGGCGGTCAGGTCCCGGCCGGTCATCAGGTCCGGCAGCTGGGCCAGGACGTCCTGCACGGGTCCGGCGAAGTGCTCCACGGTGGCCTGGCTGTCCAGCGGCGCCCGCCGGTTGGTCACCAGCCACCGGGACGCGCGCTCGACCAGGGTGCGCATCTCCAGCCGCATCCGGGTCTGCACCGAGGCGTCCAGCACGTTGTCGTAGGAGCGCAGCTCCTCGCGCAGCGGCAGCGAGCCGAAGATCTCCCGGGCGATGAAGTTCGCGCGGGTCAGCTCGGCGGCGTCCGCGCCGGTCTCCCCGCCGAGCCGTGGCCAGAACGTCATCCCGGCTCCGTTGACCAGGTCGTTGACGACCTGGGTCACGATGATCTCGCGGCGCAGCGGGTGGTCGGCGACCTGCTCGGTGAACCGCTCCCGCATCGGCGTCGGGAAGTAGGCACGCAGGTCGAGCTCGAGGTAGCTGTCGTCGGGCAGCTCGCTGGCCAGCAGCCGGTCGGCCAGCAGGATCTTGGTCCAGGCCAGCAGCACCGAGAGCTCGGGCAGGGTCAGCCCGTCCCCGCGGTCCAGCCGCCGGCGTACCTCACGGCTGCTCGGCAGCCCCTCGATCTCCCGGTTGAGCACGCCGTCCCGCTCCAGCTGCTTCATCCAGTCCTCGTGGACGTGCAGCAGACCGGGGGCGTTGTGCGCGGCGTTGGCCAGGGCCAGGTTCTGCTCGTAGTTGTCGCGCAGCACCAGCTCGGCGACCTCCTCGGTCATCTCGACCAGCAGCTTGTTGCGCTGCTTGCCGGTCAGGTCGCCGTTCGCGACCACCCGGTCGAGCAGGATCTTGATGTTCACCTCGTGGTCGGAGGTGTCGACGCCTGCGGAGTTGTCGATGAAGTCGGTGTTGATCCGGCCTCCGCGCCGGGCGTACTCGATCCGGCCCGGCTGGGTCAGCCCGAGGTTGCCGCCCTCGCCGACGCACTGCGCCCGCAGCTCGCGACCGTCGACCCGGATCGGGTCGTTGGCCTTGTCGCCGGCGTCCGCGTGGCTCTCACCGGCGGACTTGACGTAGGTCCCGATGCCGCCGTTCCACAGCAGGTCCACCGGGGCCTTGAGGATGGCGCGCATCAGCTCGGCAGGCGTCATCGAGGACACGCCGTCCTCGATGCCCAGGACGGTCCGCATCTCCTTGCTGACCGGGATCGACTTCAGCGACCGCTTGAAGATCCCGCCGCCCGCGGAGATGAGGTCGGTGTCGTAGTCCTGCCAGCTGGACCGGGGCAGCTCGTAGAGCCGCTTGCGCTCGGCGTACGACGTCGCGGCGTCCGGGTCGGGGTCGATGAAGATGTCGCGGTGGTCGAAGGCCGCCACCAGCCGGATGTGCTCGGAGCAGAGCATCCCGTTGCCGAAGACGTCGCCGGACATGTCACCGATGCCGACCGCGGTGAAGTCCTCCGCCTGGCAGTCGATGCCGCGCTCGCGGAAGTGCCGCTGCACCGAGACCCACGCACCACGGGCGGTGATCCCCATCGCCTTGTGGTCATAGCCGACCGAACCGCCGCTGGCGAACGCGTCGCCCAGCCAGAAACCGTAGTCCTTGGCCACGCCGTTGGCGATGTCGGAGAACGTCGCGGTGCCCTTGTCGGCGGCGACCACCAGGTAGGAGTCGTCACCGTCGTGGCGGACGACCTGGCGAGGCGGCACGTTCTCGCCGTCGAGCAGGTTGTCGGTGATGTCGAGGAGGCCGCTGATGAAGGTCCGGTAGCAGTGCTTGCCCTCCTCCAGCCACGCCTCCCGGTCCGAGGCGTCCGGCAGCTGCTTGCAGAAGAACCCGCCCTTCGCCCCGACCGGGACGATCACGGTGTTCTTCACCATCTGCGCCTTCACCAGGCCCAGCACCTCGGTGCGGAAGTCGTCGCGGCGGTCGGACCAGCGCAACCCACCGCGCGCCACCGAGCCGAACCGCAGGTGCACGCCCTCGACCCGTGGCGAGTACACGAAGATCTCGAACCGTGGCCGGGGCGCGGGCAGGTCGGGGATCGCGGCCGGCTCCAGCTTGAAGGACATGTACTGGTGCGGGTCGCGGGAGCCCTCCTCGGCGGTCTGGAAGTAGTTGGTGCGCAGCGTCGCCTTGATGTGGGTCAGGTAGGAGCGCAGGATCCGGTCGTGGTCGAGGCTGGCCACGTCGTCCAGGGCGTGCCCGATCCCCTTCTCCAGCTCGGCGGTCCGCTCGTCGCGGTCCGTCACCGCGGGGTCGAAGCGGGCCTCGAAGAGCCGCACCAGCAGACGGGTGATCTCGGTGTTCTGGCGCAGCGCGTCCTCGATGTAGTCCTGGGCGAACGGTGAGCCGCCCTGGCGCATGTACTTGGCGTAGGCACGCAGCACCGTGGCCTGCCGCCAGGTGAGCTCGGCGCCGAGGACCAGCGCGTTGAACCCGTCGATCTCGTTGTAGCCGTTCCACACCGCGCGCAGCGCGTCCTGGAACAGCTCCCGGCCACCGGACGGCAGCGGAGCGCCGTACCGGAGCCCGAACTCGTAGATGTGGGAGCTGCGGTCCAGCCCCTCCAGCTCGTAGGGGCGTTCGTCGACCACCTCGACGCCCATCGAGGACAGCATCGGCAGCACCTCGGACAGCGACAGCGGCGACCCGATCCGGAACACCTTCAGCCGCGCCTCGCCGGTGCCGGCGTCGAGCTGCTGGTACAGCGAGAGGTCGAGCCCCTCGTCGCCCTCGATCGACTCCAGCCGGCCCAGGTCGATGGAGGCCACCCGCGGGGAGAAGTCCTCCTTGTAGGCCTCCGGGAACGAGTCGACGAACCGGCGGCCGAGGACGGCACCGTGCTCCTCGCCGTACTCGGCCACCACCGCAGCGGTGAAGTCGTCGCGCCAGCTGCGCGAGGCCTCGGTCAACCGCTTCTCCAGGTCGGAGGTGTCGACGTCGGGGATCGTCTCGCCCTTGGGCATCCGCACCACGAAGTGCACCCGGGCGGTGGTGGACTCGTTGATCCGGACCGTGAACTCGACGGACTCGCCCTTCAACCGGTCCTGCAGGATCCGGGCGAACTTCTCCCGCACCGCGGTGTTGTAGCGGTCCCGGGGCAGGTAGACCAGCACCGAGGCGTAGCGCCCGTAGGTGTCGGGGCGGATGAAGATCCGCAGCGCGCGCCGCTCCCGGGCGTGCATCGCGGCCTCGACCAGCGGGGCCAGCTCGTCGACCGGGGTGTGGAAGAGCTCGTCGCGGGGGTAGGTCTCCAGGGTGTCCATCAGCGCCTTGCCGGCGTGGCTGCGCAGGTCGAAGCCGCTGCGCTTGAGCACCAGCTCGGCCTTCTCCCGGATCAACGGGATCCGCATCAGCGACTCGGTGTAGGCCGCGCTGGAGAAGAGCCCCAGGAAGCGGCGCTCGCCGACGACCTCGCCGTCGGCGTCGAACGTCTTGACCCCGACGTAGTCGAGGTACGCCGGGCGGTGCACGGTGGCGCGGGAGTTGGCCTTGGCCAGCACCAGCAGCACCTTCTCCCGGGCCAGGGCGCGGACCATCTCGGGCAGCCGGCTGAACGAGCTGGAGATGCCCTGGTCCGCCCGCAGGATGCCCAGCCCGGTGCCGGGCAGGGAGCGGAGCATCTCGTCGTCGCCGTCGCTCTCGATCCGGTACTCGCGGTAGCCGAGGAACGTGAAGTGCTCGTCGGCGAGCCAGGTCAGCAGCTCGCGGGCTCGGCGTACCTCGTCCTCGGACAGACCGGTGGGCGGGTCGCTCTCCAGCTCGGCGACGATCTCGGAGATCCGGTTGTGCATCTTCTGCCAGTCCTCGACCGCCTCCCGGACGTCGCGCAGCACCCGCTGCACGTCGCGCACGATCACCGCGGGGTCGTCGTCCTCGCGCAGCCGGTCGATCTCGATGTGCATCCAGGACTCGCGGACCGCACCGCCCTCGGGCTCCCGGGCTCCGTCGTCCACGGGGTCGACGTGCTGGAGGGCTCCGGTGACGTCGCGGGTGACGTCGAAGTTCGGGTGGATCACCAGGTGCACGTCGCGGAGCTGACGGCCCAGCTCCATGGTCAAGGAGTCGACCAGGAACGGCATGTCGTCGACGACGACCTCGACCACCGAGTGCCCGCCCGCGGACCAGCCGTGCTCGCTCGGCGTCGGGGTCAGCACCCGGACCTGGGCGGTGCCCTGGGGACGGTTGTCGGCCAGGTGGTGGTGCGAGGCCAGCGCTCCGTACACGTCGACGTCGCTGCGCTCGCGGAGGTCCTCGGGTGCCACGTGGCGGTAGTAGCCGCCCAGCAGCTCCCGCACCGTCTCGTGCGGAGGTCCTCCCGACCCCCGTCCGGCCTTGGCCAGATCGCTGGCCTTGTCGAGGAGCTCGCTCTTGTCCTGGTCCCGCGTCGCCGTTGACACCCTCCGACCCTAGGACCGGGCCCAGGCGATCACAACAACCGGGGTCCTGGCCCGGTCGGTCCTGGTGCTAGAGCGCTGAGCGGAGCTCCCACAGCAGCGGGTAGTACTTGAGGTCCAGCCGGGAGCGCAGGTACTGCGAGCCGCTGGAGCCGCCGGTCCCGCTCTTCGCTCCGATCATCCGCTCCACCATCACCACGTGGCGGGCCCGCCACCCGGCCGCCAGCTCGTCGTGCTGGAGCAGCGACTCGGCCAGCGCCCAGATCCCGGCGTAGGTCGCCCGGTCGTGGGCGACGGTGCGCAACGACTCCCCCACCGCGGCCTCGTCCTCGACGGGCAGTCGATGTGCCCGCAGCACGTCGAGCAGCGCGTCCCACAGGGTCGGCTCGGCGAGCCGACGGGCGAGTCGTTGCTGCTCGGCGTCGGTGAGGCCGCGGAAGCGCTCGAGGTACGCCGGGTCCTTGGCGCCGGAGAGGAACTCCAGCTCCCGGAACTGCACCGACTGGAAGCCGCTGGCCGGGGCCAGTCGCTGCCGGAACTCCAGGAAGTCCTGCGGGGTCATCGTCTCCAGCACGTCGACCTGCTGCACCAGCACCCGCTCGATGGCGTGCATCCGGCGCAGCAGGTGCTCGGCCCACCACAGGTGCCCGTCGGTCATCGCGTCGCGGGCCGCCCCGGCCTCGTGCAGCAGCTGCTGGAACCACAGCTCGTAGACCTGGTGGATGGTGATGAAGAGCAGCTCGTCGTGCGCGGGCGGGTCGGACTCCAGGTGCTGGGCGTCGAGCAGCTGCCCCAGACGGAGGTAGCCGCCGTACGTCAGCTGCGCCCCCTGCTCGCCGAAGGAGACGAAGTTCTCGCCCTGTGAGTCGGGGGGTCCGTCGGGGACTCCGGCCGCCCGGCCGGCGTGGGTCGGGGACTGGTCGGCCATGCACGCGACCGTAGCCTGTCCAGTCCGGCGTGCTGACGCCGTGCATGATGTCCGCCATGGACTTCCGCCACGAGCTGGCCTACGACGCTCCACCGGACCAGGTGTTCGCGATGCTGGCGGACCCGGCCTTCCGCCAGGCGGCGTGCGAGGCGATGGACGTGATCTCCGTCGAGGTGTCGATCGAGTCGGCCGACGCCGGGTTCGAGGCCCGGATCGACCAGGTGCAACGCACCGACGACCTGCCCGGGTACGCCCGGAAGTTCTCCGGCGACTCGACCCGCGCGATCCAGCTCGAGTCCTGGGCGGACGCCACCGGCGGAACGCTGCGGATCGAGTCGCCGGGCCAGCCGTCGGAGGTGAGCGGCAGCATCGTGCTGCGTCCCGAGGGCGCCGGCACCCGGGAGGTCGTCGAGCTGAGCATCAAGGTCAAGGTGCCGCTGGTCGGTGGCAAGCTGGAGAAGCTGGTGGCGGCGCGGATCGCGGCCAGCATGGACGCCGAGCACGAGGTGGGCATCGCCTACCTGAAGGAGAGCTGACATGGCCACCCGTCTGACCCACGAGCTGACGTACGACGCTCCCCTCGACCGGGTCGCGGCGATGCTCGCCGACCCGGCGTTCCGCAAGGAGGTCTGCGAGTACCAGCGGGTGCTGCGCTCCGAGGTGTCGGTCGAGAGCACCGGGCGCGGCACCGAGATCCGGATCGACCAGGTCCAGGCCGCCCACGGCATCCCGTCGTTCGCCCGCAGGGTCGTCGGCGACGAGATCAACATCGTCCAGTCGGAGGTCTGGACGACCCAGGAGCGTGGGGACCTCTCGATGTCCATCCCCGGCAAGCCGGGTGAGATCAACGGCACCGTCGCCCTCAGCGAGGCCGGCGGCACCACCACCGAGACGGTCGAGCTGACGATCAAGGTGAGCGTCCCCCTGGTCGGCGGCAAGCTGGAGGGGCTGATCTCGGATCTGCTGCTCAAGGCGCTGAAGGCCGAGAACACCGTCGGCCGGGAGTACCTCGCCCGCTGACCCCCGGGTTCGACTCAGCGTCGGGTCGGCGTGGACCAGACCGGCGGGGTGACCCCGAGGGGCACCACGTCGTTGTCCGCGCATGCTGATCCTCCGCGCGCTCTCCCCGCTGTTCCTGCTGATCGGGTTCACCGCGGGCGCCGACCTGGCCTTCGACCGGGTCGAGGGCCAGCGGGTCTGCCTGAGCAACGAGGTGGCCGCGCGATCGGCGGAGCTGACCCGGATGATGTGCCAGACGATCACGACCGAGGCGGTGGCGTTCCCCCGGACGGACCTGAACGGCTTGGCGGCACGGGTCCAGGGTCTGTGGTGACCCCGGCCTCCTGACCGGCCGCCCGACCACCCGACTCCTGCCCGTCCTGCCCGTCCTGCCCGTCCTGCCGGCGGCGTCGCAGCACGACGAGCCCGAGGACCAGGAACGGTCCGAAGGCCAGAGCCAGCGTCAACGCCTGCTCCACCGGGTGCAGGGAGCCGAGGTGCAGCACGGACACGGGAGCTCGCTCAGTCCATGTACGGGTAGCGGTAGTCCTTCGCCGGCACCAGCGTCTCCTTGATGGAGCGCGGCGAGGTCCACCGGAGCAGGTTGATCGCCGCGCCGGCCTTGTCGTTGGTGCCCGACGCGCGTCCGCCGCCGAACGGCTGCTGGCCGACCACGGCACCGGTGGGCTTGTCGTTGATGTAGAAGTTGCCGGCGGCGAACCGCAGCGCCTGGCGCGCCCAGGCGATCACGCCACGGTCCTGGGAGATGATCGCCCCGGTCAGCGCGTACGGCGCGAACGACTCCATCTGGGCCACGACCGACTCGAAGTCGGCGTCCTCGTAGACGTGCACCGCCAGGATCGGACCGAAGTACTCGGTCGCGAACATCTCGTCGGCCGGGTCCTCGGCGACCACCACGGTGGGGCGGACGAACCACCCGACCGAGTCGTCGGTCTGCCCGCCGGCGACCACCTCCAGACCGGGGGTCGACTGTGCGCGCTCGATGGCGGCGACGTGCTTGGCGAAGGCGCGCTCGTCGATCACCGCGCCCATGAAGTGGGAGAAGTCGGTCGGGTCGCCGACCGAGATCGCCTCCACCTCGGCCACCAGGTCGTCGCCCATCTGCTCCCACACCGAGCGGGCGACGTAGGCCCGCGACGCGGCCGAGCACTTCTGGCCCTGGAACTCGAAGGCGCCGCGGATCATCGCGGTCCGCACCACCGCGGGGTCGGCGGAGGGGTGCGCGACGATGAAGTCCTTGCCACCGGTCTCGCCGACGATCCGGGGGTAGGACCGGTAGCCGGTGATGTTCTCGCCGACGGTGCGCCACAGGTGCTGGAAGGTCGGCGTCGAGCCGGTGAAGTGGATGCCGGCCAGGTCCGGGTGCGGCAGCACCACGTCGCTGACCTCGATCCCGTCACCGGGCAGCATGTTGATCACGCCCGCGGGCAGACCCGCCTCCTCGAGCAGCTCCATGATGAGGCTGGCCGCCAGCTGCTGGGTCGGTGACGGCTTCCAGATCACGGTGTTGCCCATCAGGGCCGGCGCGGTCGGCAGGTTGCCGGCGATGGCGGTGAAGTTGAACGGGGTGATCGCGTACACGAAGCCCTCGAGCGGGCGGTGGTCGGTGCGGTTCCAGACCCCCGGACTGTTCGCGATCGGCTGGTCGGTGAGGATCTGCTTGGCGTAGTGCACGTTGAAGCGCCAGAAGTCGATCAGCTCGCAGGCGGAGTCGATCTCGGCCTGGAACGCGGTCTTGGACTGGCCGAGCACGGTCGCGGCGTTGAGCCGCTGGCGCCACGGGCCCGCCAGCAGGTCGGCGGCCTTGAGCAGGATCGCGCACCGGTCGTCGACCGGCAGCTCGCGCCAGGCGGGCGCCGCGGCGAGCGCGGCGTCGACGGCCGCCTGCGCGTCGGCGCGGGTGGCGTGGTGCGCCACCCCGAGCACGTGCTGGTGGTCGTGCGGCTGCACGACCGCGAACTCCGCACCACCGCCCGGACGCCACTGGCCGCCGATGTAGGCGTGCAGGTCGCGCTGCTCCTTCTCGAGCAGGGCGATCTCGGTCGTCAGCGCCTCGCGCTCGGCGCTGCCGGGCGCGTAGCTGAGGTTGGGCTCGTTGACCGGGGCGGGCGGGAACGTGATCGCATCCATACCCGCGATGGTCCCAGACGCGGCTGCGCCCTTCAAAGCCTCACACCAGGCCGGGGATCTCCTGGGTCGCGAACCAGGCCAGGTCGTCGTCGTCCCCGGCGCCGTCCTCGGTGTCCACGTGGGCCGCTGCCACCTGCTTCCAGACCACGTCGTGGGGCACCTCGACCCGGGTCGGCTCGTCCGCGGAGGCGCACTCGACCACCGCCCCGACGTCCGCGGCGACCACCCGGCGCCGACCCGGACCCGAGTCTGCGGCCGCTGCCATCAGCGCGGCGTACTCCCACGCCTCCTCGTCACCCTCCGGCCAGTCGGCGCGGAGCACGTCGGTGACCGCGTGCGCCCGGCACGGACCTGGGAGCCGTCGCTGCGCGACCAGCGTCGCCAGCTGGTCGGCACCGACCGGGAGGTAGACCCGCACGCTCATCGCGGGGTGGGGTCCGGGCGCGACGCCTTGCGGGAGCCGCGACGGTTGGTACGCCGACCGCGCGGCGCCCGGGGTCGGGCGCCGGTCACCGTGTCGAGCAGCTCGTCGAGCGCCTCGCGCAGGCACTGGCCGAGCACCTCGGCGTCGGGCACCAGGTCGCGGTCTGCGGTGATGCCGTAGTGGACCCGGCCGTGGTAAGAGGTCACCCCGATCGCCAGCGCGTGGCCCGGCAGCAACGGGTGCACCGGGTAGGTCGCCACCATCGGGGCGCCGGCCGCGTGCAGCAGGCTCTGCGGCCCCGGCACGTTGGTGATCGCGAGCTCGTAGCCGCGGCGCTGCTGCTCGGCCGCGATCCGGGACCCGATCGCGTGGAACGTGGTGGGCGCGAAGCCGGCGATCCCGGCCAGCCGGTTGGCCGCGACCCCGCGGTTGGTCTCCTTGTGCTTCTCGAACGAGTAGGAGACCTGGTGCAACCGGACCACCGGGCTGGCCTCCCCGATCGGCAGGTCCACGAAGTGGGCGGCGATCGGGCTGCCCAGCGAGGTCGCCTCCAGCTCCCGGTCGATCACCGAGACCGGCACCAGCGCGCGGAGCTCGCGCAGCCCCCAGATCGACTGCGAGTGCGTCATCAGGTAGCCGCGCAGCCCACCGGCGACGGTCGCCAGGATCACGTCGTTGACCGTGCCGCCGTGGCCGTCGCGGACGCGCCGGTAGTCCTCCAGTGCGGTGTCCACCATCACCACCCGGCGCTGCTGGGACAGCGGTCCCCCGAGGGCGGACCGGCTCGCCGGCCGACGACCGACGAGGGCGCCGAGGACCTTCGACCCGCGTCGGCGGGCGATGTCCGCCGTCCGCAGCACCCCGGCCGTGGTGCTGCGGGCGGTGTCGACGGCGGTCCGAGGCGTCAGCACCGTCTCCCGCAGCGCGTCGAGCAGCAGTCCGGTGCTCGACGGCCGGTGCCGGGGGCGCCAGCCGTCGGCCTCGAGCGACTTGGCGTCCTCGCCGAGGTCGAGCAGCACCTGGCCGAGGTCGACGGTGTGCACGCCGTCGACCAGCGCCTGGTGGGTCTTGGAGAGCACCGCCACCCGGCCCTCGGCCAGCCCCTCGACGAAGTAGACCTCCCACAGCGGCCGGCTGCGGTCCAGCGGCCGGGAGACGATCCGGGCCACCAGCTCGGCCAGCTGCTCGTCCGAGCCCGGCCGAGGCAGCGCCGAGCGGCGGACGTGGTAGCCGAGGTCGAAGTGGTCGTCGTCGATCCAGACCGGGTTGGCCAGGCCGCCCGGGACCGCGACCACCTTCTGCCGGTAGCGGGGCACGAAGGAGATCCGGTCGGAGATGAGGGCCAGCAGGGTGTCGTGGTCGAAACCGGAGTCGCCCGGCTCGAAGATCTCGATCGTCGCCGTGTGGCGCGGAGCGCGCGCGGTCTCCTCGGTCAGGAACGCCAGGTCCCGCGGCCGCAGTCGCTCGCTCATCGATGTCCTTCTCTCGCCCGGTCCAGGCCCGACCCCGGGCCTCCTTGCCGTGTCTGGGATTCTGGCAGAGGCCCCACACCGGGGCCGCACCGGACGACGACCTCGTCGTGACACCGACCCACGAGGAACCATGCCCATGTCTGCCCTGCGCCGATACCCGGCCGCCGCCCTGGTCGCCGTGGCCGCCCTGGTCGCCCTGCTCGCGACGGCCGGCTGCGCCGACGACGCGGCGGAGCCCGGCCCCGCCGCTCCGAGCGGCGTGAGGATCGAGATCACCGTCGAGGGTGGGGCGATCGAGCCCCAGGGCGAGCGGGTCGACGTCGAGGTCGGCGAAGAGATCGAGCTGCTGGTGCAGGCCGACCGCGCCGGCGAGCTGCACGTGCACACCACCGAGGAGCAGACCCTCTCCTACGACTCCGGCACCACCACGCTGACCCTGACGATCGAGCAGCCCGGCGTGGTGGACGTCGAGTCCCACGACCCCGAGCAGGTCGTCGTCCAGCTCGAAGCCCGCTGACGCGGTGGGGGCCGACCGGCTGACCCTGGCACACGGCATCGGCGGGGCGAAGGACCTGCCGATCACCCCGGAGCTGGCGATCGCCGGTGCGGTGGCCGCGCTCACCGTCTCCTTCACCGTGCTCGCGGTGGCCTGGCGCCAGCCGCGGTACGACGCGGCGACCAGTGGGCGCCCCGCGCCGGCGGTCCTGGGCGCGGTGGTCGACAGCACCGGGTTCCGGGTCGTGCTGCGGACCTTCGGGATGCTCGTGTTCGGGTACGCCGCGGTCGCCGCGGTCCTCGGCCCCGACCTGGGGACCAACCCGTTCTTCGGGATGTTCTACGTGTGGTGGTGGATCGGCCTGGTGCCGCTCTCGCTGGTCCTCGGACCGGTCTGGAAGGCGATCAGCCCACCCCGCACGATCAACCGGCTCTTCGCGGCTGTCTCGGGCAGCGACCCGGACGCGGGCGTCTTCCGGTACCCCGAGCGGCTGGGCACCTGGCCGGCCGCGATCGGCCTGTTCGCGTTCGTGTGGCTGGAGCTGGTCTACCCCTACAACAACGAGCTCGGGCCGGTCCGGCTGTGGGCGGCCGCGTACGTCGCGGTGATGCTGCTGGGCGGGGCGCTGTTCGGCAGCGGCTTCTACGCGAAGGCGGATCCGTTCGAGGTCTACTCCAGCCTGGTCGCCAAGCTGTCGCCCTGGGGTCGCCGCGACGGTGCGCTGGTGGTCCGCAGCCCGTTGGCCAACCTGGACTCGGTGCGCGCGCAACCCGGCCTCGTCGCGGTGGTGGCGGTGTTGTTCGGCAGCACCGCCTTCGACTCCTTCCGGGACTCCTCCACCTGGATCCGGTTCCTCCAGGGCAGCAGCCTGATCGACGGCAGCTCGCTGCGCGCGAACCTGGCCAACAACCTGGCGCTGCTGGCCTTCTGCGTCGGGGTGGGGCTGGTCTTCGCGGCCGGGACCATGCTGACCGGGGTCGGGCCGGGCACCCGTCGTACCGAGCTGCCCAGCCGGTTCGCACACTCGATCGTGCCGATCATCGTCGGCTACATCGCTGCCCACTACCTCACCCTGCTGGTCGAGTTCGGCCAGCAGACACTGATCCTGGCCAGCGACCCGCTCGGGACCGGCGCCGACCTGCTCGGCACCGCGGACTGGAAGGTGAACTACTGGCTCTCCTACCACCCCACGCTGCTGGCCGTCATCAAGGTGCTGGCCGTGGTGCTCGGCCACGTGGTCGCGGTGGTCGCCGCCCACGACCGCGCGGTCCGGCTGCTGCCCCGACATCACCAGCTCACCGGTCAGCTGCCGCTGCTGGTGGCGATGATCGTGTTCACGGCGGGTGGGCTCTACCTGCTGTTCGCCGCCTGATCCGGGTGAGCCGGCCGAGGCCCGGGCGCCGATCCGCCGGCTCCGGCCCCGACCACGGATCAGGCTCCACCGGGTCGGGCACCAGCGTGGCCGCGACCGAGGCGACCGCCCGCACCACCGGGGAGTCCGCATCGGTCTCGAGCAGGGTCCGGCCGGTGACCAGCGCCCGGTCCACCGTGGCGCGGTCCTCGGGCACGAAGTGCAGCGACGCGGGTTGGACGAACCCGGAGACCATCGCCGCCACGTCGCGCTCCGACCAGCCCAGGCTGGGGCGCATCCGGTTGACCACGACGTGCAGCGGCAGGTGCGGCACCCGTTCGCGCAGCTCCGCCAGCCCCCGGGCGAGCCGGGACAGCCCGACCGGGTCGGCGCCGCCGACCGCCAGCACGGCGTCGGCCTCGTCCAGGGCGGCCAGGGTCAGGTGATGGCGGCCCGGCCGGCCGCCGAGGTCACCGGCGAGGTCGTCCTCGAGGCAGAACCCGGTGTCGACCACCACGTGCCCCTGGCCGCGCAGCAGCTCCAGCAGGTGCTCGAGAGCTCCGGGGCGGACCTCGCTCCACCGGTCCGGTCGCGGCAGGCCGGTGACCAGACCCAGGTGCTCGCCGAGCCGCCGAGGCACGCTGGAGAGCCGCTCCTCGAGGAGACCGCCGGTCGCCAGCCGGGCGGCGGCGAGGAGGCCGGAGACCTCGTCGAGCACCCCCAGCTGCTGGCCGACGGCACCGCCGAACGGATCGGCGTCGACGAGGACGACCGGACGCCGCCGTCGCGCCAGCTCGGCGGCGACGGCCGCGGCCATCGTGGTCCGGCCCGGCGCCCCGGCCGGGCCCCAGACGGCGATCACTCGGCCGCGTTCGGTGGTCGCGGGCACCCCTGACGGGTCGCCGTCGGGTGCCCCGGCCCCGATGGCCCCTCGACCGTCGTCGCCTTCGCCGGCCCCGCCGGCCCCGGTCCCGCCGGCCTCGGCTTGCTCGGCGAGCTCGGTGGCCGCTCGGACCAGGACCTCCGGCAGCGTGTCCAGCTCGCTCTCGCCGACCAGGTTGCCGATCCCGATCCGTGCTGCGTGCAACCGGGCACCGTCCGGGTCCCCGGTGACCACGGCCACCGGGCGCACCCCGTGTGCGCGGAGGTGGCCCACGGCTGCCCCGTCCAGCCCCGGCGCGTCCAGGCCGACGACCGCGACGTTCGCCTGACCGGCGGTGGCGGCGGCCAGCAGGTCGTCCACGTCCACACAGCGCTTGAGGACGGCGACGTCGCGTCGGTCGGCGAGCACCGCCAGCGCGACCGGCTCCCAGGCCGCTCCCGAGGCGACGACGAGGACGAGCGAGGACATCGGCGCTCAGCCGCGCCGGACGACGGTGAGGCTGGGCGTCTCGAGCGCACCGAGGAGCCCGAAGAACGCACCGACGTCGTCCGCGGCGACGGCGAGCACCAGCTGCCGTTCGCCTCCGGCACCGAGGGTCTCCGCGGCCGACGGGGCGTCGACGACGGTGACGCCGTCCAGCACCGGAGCCCGGCCGCTGGCCCTGCGACCGAGCCCGCCGTCCCCGTCCGCCCGGGCCGACGGCGCGGTCGCCAGCACGTAGACGTCGACCACGGACCCGGCCCGCACCGCCGGCGGCACCTGCGCGGAGTCGACGGCGACCGGGACCTCGACGGTGCCGTTCTCGCCGGCCCGGCCGGCGGCCGCTCGGGGCAGCAGCTCACCGGCCCCGACCCCGCGCAGCAGCTCGAGCGCGGCCGGCAGCTCCTCGTCGGCGACGAAGTACGCCGCCAGGTCGGTCTGATCGGCGAACCTGACCCGGGACGCGACCAGGTCGGCCGCCCGCACCTCGTCGCCGGCGCCCATGTCCGAGGCCACCGCCCACACCGCGACGGTGTCGTCGGCGGCAGCCAGCACGCGGGCGCCCACCACCACCGAGCAGGCCACCAGCACCACCCCGATCCACAGCCTCGGGTCCCGCCATCCCGGCGCGTGCGCCCGCACCGCCGGCGGCGGGGACAGCCCCGCTCCGGGCGCGGCAGCGGTCCCGGCCGCCGAGGCGGACGGGCTCGTGGAGGTCCCGGATTTCCTGGCCACGCAGGACATCATGCAGGGCCCGGTCCGTCTGGTCACCTCGCCTTCCACAGGGCGTCGGCCGCTCGTCGTCCACAACCGTGGCCGGTCGGTGCCGGCCGGCCACCCGCGGGTGCGACGATGAGCCCATGGCCGAGACGCCCCGCTTCCTCACGCTCGCCGACGTGGCCGAGGTGCTCAACACCTCGAGCGCACAGGTGTACGCCCTGGTGCGGCGCGGCGAGCTCCCGGCGATCAAGATCGGCGGTCGCGGTCAGTGGCGGGTCGAGGCCAGCGCCCTGGAGGACTTCATCCAGCAGATGTACGCCGACACCCGCACGTTCCTGGCCGAGCACCCCTTCGTCGAGGCCGAGCAGGGCGCCGACCCCTGAGCCGGTCGACCCTCAGCCCACCTCGGAGTCGAGGATGACCTCGACCCGCTGCTCGGTGCCGTCGCGCACCACGGTGAACTCCACGGTCTCCCCCGGCTGGTGGGTCCGGATCGAGACGATCAGCGAGATGCCGTCGGTGACCCGCTCGCCGTCCACGGCGGTGACCAGATCGCCCTTGGCCAGACCGGCGCGTTGCGCCGGGGTCCCGTCGAGCACCTCCTCGATCTGAGCGCCGTCGGCGTCGCGGCCCCCGGTGTTGACCGTCGCGCCGATCACCGGGTACCGGGCCTCGCCGGTGCGCAGGATCTGGTCGGCGGTGATCCGGACCTGCTCGATCGGGATGGCGAAGCCGACCCCGATGTTCCCGGACCCACCACCCAGCCCACCCCCGGTGGTCGCGATCGCGGAGTTCACCCCGACCACCTGACCGAGCAGGTTGACCAGCGGACCACCCGAGTTGCCGGGGTTGATCGCGGCGTCGGTCTGCACGGCGTTGATGTAGGAGGAGTCCCCCGCGGTGGCACCCGTGGTCACCGGACGGTTCACCGCGCTGACGATGCCGGCGGTGACGGTGGAGGAGAGCCCGAGGGGGGACCCGATCGCGACCACACCCTCCCCGATCCGCAGCGCGGTGGAGCGACCCAGCGAGGCGGGACGCAGCACGCGGGCATCCTCGGAGAAGAGCACCGCGATGTCGTAGACGGGACTGCGGCCGACGACCGTGGCGGCGTACCGGTTGCCGTCCTGGTCGACGATCTCGATCTCGCCGGCCGGGTCGTCGGCGGCGTCCTCGATCACGTGGTTGTTGGTGATCACGTGACCCTGCTTGTCGAGCACGAAGCCCGAGCCGGTGGCGCCGCCGGCCTCACCCTCCAGGGACGCGGAGATCTGCACGGTGCTGGGGAGCAGCTCGGCGGCCACGGCCGCCACCGACCCGTCCTCGGCCTCCAGCGGCGGCAGCGAGACGGTGTCGACCCCGCTGAGCCCCTGCGCGACTGCGCCCGGTTCGGCGGTCGGTCCGGTACAGCTCGTCGACCACCAGGCTGCCGGCCACCCCGCCGATCACCCCGAGGACCAGGGCGAGGACGGCCACCGCCGGCCACACCCAGCCACTCACCCGTCCGCGCGGCGGCGGGCGAGGCGGGGCGAGCGAGGGCATCGGCGTGGTCCCCGGTGGGGGCGGGCCGACGTACGAGCCGGAGAACGACTGCGTCGGTTCGTGGGCCGATCCCGGGACCGGTCCCGGGAGCGAGGGCTGGGCCGACGGTGGCCGCACCGGGGCCGGTTGCTGGCTCGGTGGCACCCAGGAGTCGGCGTACGCCGGCGGCTGCTGGGGCTCCTGGGGGTGTTGCAGGGACAGCGGCTGGGTCTGCTCGCCGTCCGGGAGGTCCCGCGGCTGCTCGCTGTCGTTCACGCCACCATCATGTCCCCTCCCCGGTAGGACCGGGGCGGTTACCCCGACCTGCGAGGCTCGAATGCGTCGCGGTGTCCGATCGGGCTCAGGGCAGGTCGGAGCGACGGGTCGCCGGGCTGCCGGGGACCGAGGCGGGCTGGGTGATCGAGGTGACCGGGGCGCGTCGGTCGGTGCTGGGAGCGTCGGCGGGGGCAGCGCCGAGCGCCAGGACACCCATCACCGCGACCCCGACCGCGGGCCCGCCGAAGGCCACCATCCCGAGACCACGACGCGACCGGTCGCCGGCGAGGACGGGCGCGGGGAGTGGGCTGGGCAGGAGCGGCGAGGACGCTGCCGGCCGGCAGCCCAGCAGCGAGCCCTTGAGGTGTGCGGGTGCCGCCTCGTGACCGTGCCCGTGGGAGAGCAGCGACAGCCGGGTCTTGACCCAGCCTTCGTGCTCGACCAGGTCCCGGCAGACGTGACAGGCGTGGACGTGCGCCCAGGCCCGCTCGGTCTCCTCCGGGCTCAGCTGTCCGTCGAGCAGTGCCGAGGCCCGGCTGCCGAGGTGCCCGATCATGCGAGCCCTCCGCCGGTCAGTCCGGTGAGCACGCCGTCGCCGTCCGTGGCGGGGGGACCGGAGTACCGTGCCCGGCCCTGGCTCGGCGCTCGGTGTGCCAGCGCCTCGCGCAGCATCGCCCGGCCGCGGTGGATCCGGGAGCGCACGGTGCCGAGCTTGGCGTCGAGGATGTCGGCGATCTCCTCGTAGGTGAGTCCCTCGACGTCGCAGAGGACCACAGCGGCGCGGAAGTCCGGCGGCAGGGTCGCCAGGGCACGTTCGACGTCGTCGTCGAACCGCTGGTCGGAGTACGCCGCGTCGGGGCTCGGGGACCTGCTGCTGAGCCGGTCGGCCCTCTCGGCGGAGAGCGCGTCGAAGCGGATCCGCTGCTTGCGGCGGGCCTGGTCCAGGAACAGGTTGGTGGTGATCCGGTGCAGCCAGCCTCCGAAGGTGCCGGGGGTGTACGTCGACAGCGACCGGAAGACCCGCACGAAGACCTCCTGGGTGAGGTCCTCGGCGTCGTGGGAGTTGCCGGTCAGCCGGTAGGCGAGCCGGTACACCCGGTCCGAGTGCCGCTCGACGATCTCGTCCCAGGTCGGGACCTCGTCGACGGCACCGGCCTCCGCGGCTGCCCGCTCGACCTCGCTCATCGTGCCCCTCCCCATGCCGTTCCCGGCGTCCCGCGTCCCCCACCGGGGACCTGTCCCCACGCTAGGCCCACGAACTGAGAGAAGCCTGTGAGCCGGCGGTGACCGTCCATGACCGGGACAACGTGCGGCACGACGTGGGTGTTCCCCGGGCCCGGGTCCCGCACGCGATAGGTTGACGATGCATCCGTTCCGCCGGGATGCCCGTCCCAGGAGGTCCGCCATCAGCACGCCCACCGAGCCGATCAACACCGCGAGCTGGACGTATGCGGAGACGTTCGTCGCCGAGGACGAGGTGCTCGCCGCCGCCCGCGCCCGGGCCGAGGAGGTCGGCGTGGTGCCGGTCGGCTCCGGCTCCGGTGCGGCCCTGCGGTTCCTCACCGCGGTGCTCGACGCGCGCGCCGTGGTCGAGATCGGCACCGGCACCGGGGTCTCCGGGCTCTGGCTGCTGCGCGGCATGCGGGCCGACGGGGTGCTCACCACCGTGGACATCGAGGCCGAGCACCAGCGGCTGGCCCGACAGTCGTTCACCGAGGCCGGCATCCCCTCCCAGCGCGCCCGCACCATCTCCGGTGCCGCGCTGGACGTCCTCCCCCGGCTGACCGACGGGCACTACGACCTGGTCTTCTGCGACGGCGACAAGACCGAGTACGGCGCCTACCTGACCGAGGCGCTGCGGTTGCTGCGACCCGGTGGCGTGGTGGCCTTCGACAACGCGCTGTGGCACGACCGGGTCGCCGACCCCGCTCAGCGCGACGAGGAGACCACGGCCATCCGGGACCTGGGCCGCACCGTGGCCGCCCACGACGAGCTCATCTCGCTGCTGCTGCCGGTGGGTGACGGCCTGCTGGTCGCCAAGAAGGAGTGGTCCCCCGAAGCGGGGTGACCCTCGGCCACCCGGTCCGTCTCGGCCTTCGCGGACGTCGCGCTCGAGTGCCTTGACGCTCGTGTGGGCGCCGCGACGCAGGAGTTGATCGGTGAGGAGCCCGAACCACCGCTCGACCTGGTTGATCCACGATGACCCGGTGGGTGGGAGGTGCAGCGTGAAGCGTGGGTGTCGGGCCAGCCAGTCCTGGATGGCTGGGGCTTGTGGGTGGCGAGGTTGTCGCAGACCAGGTGGACGTCGAGCTCGTCGGGAACGTTCTTGCACAGAGGCAACCCCATCCGGAGGTCAGATCACGTGCAACGCTCACCTGCGGCGCAGGACACGAGGTGCCCGGCGGGGATCTCTCTTCGCGGCTCCCCGCGCAGCTGGCTGTGGGTGTGGCTCTCTCTCGGTCTGAGATCCGTCGGGTACCGCGGACGAGGCGTGGGGGACGTAGACCTCTCATCATCCTTGGGTCGTGGGTTCGAGCCCACCCGCCTACCGGGGTTGACGGGCCCCGTTCGACGAGGAGCGCCGATCGAGCCCCTGGTGGTCGCACAGGCCGGCGGCGATGCTCGCGAGGGCGTCGGCGAACGCGTCGGTCTGCGCCGCCGTGAGGTGGTCGAAGATGACGCGCTGCACGGTCTCGACGTGGTGCGGTGCGATCGACTCGAGCCGGCGCCGGCCGACCTCGCTGAGGCTCGCGTGCTTGACCCGCCGGTCGTGCGGGTCCTCGGTGATCTCGACGTCGCCGGAGGCGACCAGATCACGCATCCGGTGGGTGAGCCGACTCTGCGACGTGTTGGCGGTGTCAGCCAGGTCGCTCAGCCGCAGGGTGCGCTCGGGAGCCTCCGAGAGTGCGACGAGGATGCCGTACTGGACGGCGAGGATGCCGTGGGGTCGCAGGGCGCGCTCGATCTCTGGGAACGCGCGGCTCAACACGACCAGCAGACCCTGCCACGCGGCCTGCTGCCGCTCGTCCAACCACCGGGGCTCGTCCATGTCCGGACCCTAGCAGTTGACGCTTCAAGTTTCTTCCCATATGTTGACGCTTCAACTATTGGCCGACCCGCCATGGCGCGGTCGGGTCCCGCACAGAAGGCATTCGCATGAACGTCGTCCTCATTGTCCTGTCCGTCGTCCTCGGCCTGATGCTGCTCGCGGCCGGTGGGCCGAAGCTTCTCGGTGCCCACGACCTGCGGGCGACCTTCGACCGCCTGGGCGTCAACCACGTCCTGATGCGACTGATCGGCGCGGCCGAGGTCGGTCTCGCCGCCGCGCTCGGCGCAGCCGTCGCGCTCGGTAGCGAGCGGGTGGCCCTGGTCGCCGGCGCGGCTGCCCTGGTCGTGCTCGTCGGCGCCCTCCTCAGCCACCTCCGGGTCAAGGATGGCGCGGCCCAGTACGCCCCGGTCCTGGTCTTCCTGGCGGTGAGCACGTCGGTGGTCACGGTCGCCGCCCTCGCCTGAGGTGCGAGCGGCACCCCTGGCCCTTCTCGCTCCTAGCCGGGAGGAACCCCACGCCTGCCGCAGCCGCTTCGGCGCAGGACGCTAGTCCTCGCCGCGGACGGTGGCCGCGAAGCCGGCCCCGCCCTCGGCGACCGCCACCAGCTCGCAGGGCTCGATGAGCACCGGCGGGCTGCCGATCATCGCCGACCCGGGAGCGTCCTCGGCTCCCGCGGTGAACGTCGCCTGGAAGTCGGCGCGGTCGGCGTCGCTGGCGAAGACGTACAGGCCCTCGAACCACTCCCCCTCGCGCATCCGCCAGGTCTTGAACCCCATCCCCCGCAACCCGGTGAACCGCTCGTGGGAGACCTCGGCGACGTAGTTCCGCAGCCGGTCCTCGGTGCCGGTGGGTGCCCCCACCAGCGACCAGCGCACGGTCAGGCCCTTCACCCGATGCCGTCCAGCGGGTCGGGCGAACCCAGCCAGCGCAGCAGCGCCCGGGCGCCGAACCCGGTGGGGCCGGTGGTCCACTCGTCGTGGTCCTCGGGCGCGTCTCCGACGGAGGCGATGTCGAGGTGCGCCCAGGTGGTCGAGCCGACGAAGTGCTGGAGGAACAGCGCGGCGATGATCGCGCCGGGGCCCGAGGGAGCGTTGTCGGCGTCGGCGACCTTCGAGGCCAGTCGCTCCTCGTAGACCTCCAGCAGCGGCATCCGCCACAACGGCTCGCCGACGGCGCTCCCGGCCTCGGTCAGCGCCGCGGCGAGCCGGTCGTCGGTCGCGAACACGCCGCCGATGCGCTGGCCCAGCGCCACCTTCATCGCGCCGGTCAGGGTCGCCACGTCCACGATCACCTGCGGCCCCACCTCGGCCACTCCGTAGGCGAGGGCGTCAGCCATCACCAGCCGCCCCTCGGCATCGGTGTTGGTGACCTCGCTGGTGCGCCCGCCGTAGTGGCGGATCACGTCCCCGGGGCGCAGCGCGTTCCCGGAGACGGCGTTCTCGGCGGCCGCGACCAGGCCGACCACCCGGACGGGGCAGCCGACCTCGGCGAGCGCCGACATCGTGGCGATGACCACGGCGCCGCCGGTCATGTCCCGCTTCATGGTGGCCATCGACTCGGCCGGCTTGATCGAGAGCCCGCCGCTGTCGAAGGTGATGCCCTTGCCCACCAGCACGACGGTGGGGGTACGCCGGTTCGCCTTCTCCGGGCTGTAGTCGAGCCGGATCAGCCGGGGCGGGGTGGCCGAGGCCTGCCCGACGGCCACCAGCCCGCCGAAGCCGTCCGCCGCGAGCCGCTGCTCATCCCAGACCGTGACACCGAGACCGGTCTCGGCGGCCACCTGACGGGCCTGCTCGGCCAGCCACTCGGGGTTCTTGAGGTTCGAGGGCACCGTGGCCAGGGTCCGGGCACGCCAGCCGGCTCCACCGATGGCGATGGCGCGTTCCAGGGCCGGCTGCTCGCTCGTCGGTACGCCGGCCAGCACCACCCGGCGTACCGGCCGCCGCTCGGGCTCGCCCGAGCCCCAGTGGAACCCGAAGGAGGCCAGCATCACCGCGGTGACGAAGGCCTCGAGCGCCTCGGACCCACCGGTGGCGGCGATGCTGGTGCACACCGCCTCCCGGTCCCGCACCGCCCGGGCCAGGGCGGCTCCGGCCCGGCGGAAGTCGGCCGGTCGCTGCTCCCCCAGGCCGACCAGGTGCACGCAGCGCAGCGTGGGGTCGTCCGGGCCGCCGCCGGGCACCGGCAGCGAGGTGATCTCCCCGGCCTTGCCGGTGGCCCCGGCGAGGGTGAGCAACGCCAGCAGGTCGACCGCCAGCCAGTCGGCGAGCTCCCCGCCGCCGGGACCCAGCAACGGGGACCCGTCCTGGTCCTCGGCCGGCAGGACGGGCAGTGCCACCACCTCGGCGCCCCGCAGCGCATGCGGCATCAGCTCACTGAGGGCGAACTGCGGGGGCTGGGGCTGGGCGGGTAGTGCGGGGGCTCCGAGAGGGGTCACAGCAGTGCGCCGGCTCAGCCGACGACGTCCTTGAGCGCGTTGCCGAGCGCGCCGGCCTCGTCGGCGTTCAGCTCGACGACCAGGCGGCCACCGCCCTCGAGGGGAACGCGCATGACGATGCCGCGTCCTTCCTTGGTGACCTCCAGCGGACCGTCGCCCGTCCGCGGCTTCATCGCCGCCATCCGGCACCTCTCTCTGTTGTCTGCGTAGGAGGGCGCGTCGACTCCCGGGGGACGTGTCGCGCCGTGCGTACGCATTATTCCTCATCGCGCGGGAGACGACGCGCACCGGGCCGGACCAGGGGCGGCCTCAGGGCTCCAGGACCTCGACGCTCCGGTAGCTCTGGACGGCTCCGAACACGGCGAGCACCCGGTCGGGCGCGGTCTCGCGCAGGTAGCGGCGGCTGGGCCGGGCGCCGTACTCCACGGTGAGAGCGGAGCCGCGGAACGAGTGGTTGAACCAGCCCGTCATGGTGCCGTGGCAGATCCCGCCGCAGTTGAAGGTCTTGCGCGGCAGCCGCAGCACCCGGGCCACCCGCCGCGCCCACGTCGAGTCCTTGGTGGCCACGTCGACGCCGTACAGCGGCTGGTGGAAGCTGAGCACCCGGTCGGGGCGCACGTCGCGGAGGAACCCCATCACGGCGCGGGTCTCCGGCTCGGACGCCGGGCGCGGACCCGACTCGGTCTCCCCGTCCAGCGGCGCCCAGCGGTAGGGGAAGTTGCGGTTCAGGTCGACCCCGTGGGCGTTGCGCCGGGTGCCGGCGACGAAGCCGTCCGGGTTGTACGTCGGCAGCACCCACAGGTTCACGTCCCAGATCGGGGGGCCGTCGCGCAGCGACCGCAGCAGCGGCCGTCCGGCGGGCTCGTCGCCGTGCATGGTCGCGACGAGCACGACCGTCGGCACGTCCTTGCGCTGCTGGCCCAGGTGCCACGCCACGATCGGCCGGCCGCGGACCGACCGTCCGATCACCCTCGAGCCGATGACGGCGCCCGGCGGCTCGTCCGCGCGCTGCCGAGACACCACGGCACGGTCGCCGGACGGGAAGGACGCGGGTGCGGGCGCGGTGGGTGTCAGCGTCGCGGCCGCTACCAGCACGGCCGGCACGGCCGAGACGGCCAGCAGCGGCACCAGACGTCCGGCGAGACCCCGACCCACGAGCAGCTCAGACCGCGGAGACCGAGTAGGCGAGGGTGAACACGACCACCCCGATCAGCAGCCCCAGGTGCGCCAGCATCGACAGCCATGGCCCCGACGACCAGCTGTCGGTGTCGCGGGGGACGGCGTGGCGTCCCCGCGGGGGCAGCCACCGCACCAGGATCGCCAGGCCGGCCAGCACGGTGACCCACCACAGCCCGAGACCCAGGATGCCCACCACGGACCAGCCCACCGACTCGGTCGGACCGGCGACCAGGAACGCGGTCCACACCACGAGGGCCAGCACCCCGGCGATCGTGTGCACCGCGAGGATCTTGTGGCCGACGCGGTGGTGCCCGCCCCCGCCGGCGCCGGCGATCCGCAGCCGGGTCAGCGCCACGACCACGGCCGCCAGCCCGGTCAGGACGTAGACGACCACGGCGAGCACGCTCGGCAGTGTGCCCTACCCGAGCGGCCCCTCGCCACGAGGCGCGTCGAGGCCGGGCGGATCGTCCTGCGCCTGTCGGTGCTCGAGGTCGGTCGCCAGCCGGTCCAGCAGCGCGTCCACCTCCGCCATCCGGTAGCCGCGGAACGCCAGCGGGAACCGGACCGTGCGCAGGTCCTCGGCCCCCAGCGGACCGGCCTCGGGCAGCACCACGTCCGGGCGGTCGTCGTACGCCGGCGCCAGCGGCTCGCCCCGGCCTGCGGCGACCAGCGCGATCCCGCCGAGCGCGAGCACGATGAGGATCGCGAGGAACCACATCATGTCGGCCGCTGCTCCCGTCCGCGGACCATCAGGGCCACGGCCTCGTCGGGGTCGTCGGTGAGGGTGAGGATGTCCAGGTCCTCCGCGGCGATCGCGCCGCGGGCCAGCATCGACTCGCGCATCCAGTCCAGCAGCCCGCTCCAGTAGTCCACGCCGAGCAGCACGATCGGGAAGCTGGTGATCTTCTTGGTCTGCACCAACGTCATCGCCTCGAACAGCTCGTCGAGGGTGCCCAGGCCGCCGGGCAGCACGACGAAGCCCTGGGCGTACTTGACGAACATCGTCTTGCGCACGAAGAAGTAGCGGAAGTTGACCGCGATGTCGGCCCAGTCGTTGACGTCAGACTCCCAGGGCACCTCGATGCCGAGACCGACGCTGACGCCTCCTGCCTCGCTGGCGCCCTTGTTGGCGGCCTCCATCGCGCCGGGTCCGCCACCGGTGATCACCGAGAACCCGGCCTCGACGAGCGCCCGGCCGAGCTGCTCGCCGACGGCGTACGTCGGGTCCTCGCGCGGCGTCCGCGCGGAGCCGAAGACGGCGACCGCCGGCCCCAGCTCGGCCAGCGCCCCGAAGCCCTCGACGAACTCGGCCTGGATCCGCATCACCCGCCACGGATCGGTGTGCACGAACTCCCCGGCGCCGCGGGAGTCCAGCAGCCGCTGGTCGGTGGTGCCGCCGTCGACCTGGTTGCGCCGCAGCAGCACCGGCCCCCGGAACTTGGCCCTCACCCCACGCCTCCGGTCAGCCAGGCGCGCAGCTGGGTCTCGCAGCGCTCGATGTGCTCGATCGGCACGTGCTCCTCCTGCTTGTGCGCCAGCATCGGGTCGCCGGGTCCGAAGTTGACCGCGGGGACGCCGAGCGCGGTGAACCGGGCCACGTCGGTCCAGCCGAACTTGGGGTTCACCTCGCCGCCGACGGCCTCGATGAACGCCTTCGCGGCCGGCCGGTCCAGCCCCGGCAGCGCGCCCGGCGAGGTGTCGGTGAGCCGGACGTCGAAACCGTCGAACACCTCGCGCACGTGCGCCTCCGCCTCGGCCTCGGATCGGTCCGGGGCGAACCGGTGGTTGACCTCGACCACGCACTCGTCGGGCAGCACGTTGCCGGCCACCCCGCCGCGGATGAACACGGCGTTGAGGCCCTCGTGGTACTCCAACCCGTCGATCACCGGTCGCCGGGCCTGGTAGGCGTTGAGCCGGTCCAGGATCTCGCCGGCGGCGTGGATGGCGTTCACGCCACGCCACGAGCGGGCCGAGTGGGCGCGTTCCCCGGTGGCCCGCACCTCGACACGCAGCGTGCCCTGGCAGCCGGCCTCGACGACGGCGTTGGAGGGCTCCATCAGGATCGCGAAGTCGGCGACCATCAGCTCCGGGGCGCTCTGGGCGAGCAGGTGCAGCCCGTTGAACTCGGCGTCGATCTCCTCGGCCTCGTAGAGGATGTAGGTGACGTCGCGGACCGGCTCGGGCACCGTGGCGGCCATCCGCAGGATGACGGCGTCGCCGCCTTTCATGTCGCAGGTGCCCAGACCGTGCAGCAGCCCGCCCTCGCGCCGGCTGGGCAGATTGCCGTTGACCGGCACCGTGTCCAGGTGCCCGGCGATCACCACGCGCTCGCCCAGACCCAGGTCCGTCCGCGCCACCACGGTGTTGCCGTGCCGGGTCACGCTCAGGTGCTCCAGCGGCTCCAGCGCCGCCTGGACCGCGTCGGCGATCGCCTGCTCGTCGAGGGAGACCGACTCGATGTCGACCAGCTGCTCGGTGAGGCTGACCGCGTCTGCGGAGAGGTCCAGGGTTGTCATGGCGACAGTCAACCAGCCACCCGGGGACGGTCCGCCCGGGGTTGCGCGGCGGTACTTCCCGGCACCGAACCGCACGTCCCGGGGTGCACGGACCCCGGGACGTGCGGGTCCAGGACGGGGAGTGAGGGTTCCTCGACAGACCGTGATGAAGCCGCGCCGCGGGCGGACGAGGCCGCTCAGGCCCTGGTGACCGTGATCGTCGCCTTCTCGCCGTCCCCCACCGTCACCGCCGGGTCGGCCTCCGCGTCCTCTTCCGGGTCACCGACGACGTACGACGTCGCCAGCGTCTCGCCGGTGACCAACGCCTCGTGGGTGCGGGCCGCGGCCTGCACCGCATCGGAGCCGCCGATCCGCAACGCGATCCGGTCCGAGACGGCCAGGCCCGCGTCGCGGCGGGCCTGCTGCACGGCGCGGACCAGGTCCCGGGCCAGACCCTCCGCGGCGAGCTCGGGGGTCACCGCGGTGTCGAGGACCACGAAGCCACCACCGGGCAGCATCCCCAGCGCGGTGCTCTCGTCGGCCGCACCGGCCACGGTCTCCAGGGTGAACTCACCCTCGACGAGCGCCAGACCCCCGGCGGTGACGGTGCCGTCCTCTGCCACTGACCAGTCACCCGACTTCGAGCCCTTGATGGCGGTCTGCACGTCTCTGCCGAGCCGCGGGCCGGCGGCGCGGGCGTTGACCGTCAGCCGCTGCGAGACGCCGTACGACGCAGCCTCGTCGCTGTCCGCACCGACCAGCCGCACCTGCTTGACGTTCACCTCGTCGGCGACGATCCCCTCGAAGCCGGCCAGCGCGGCCGGGTCGGGCACCACCACGGTCAGCGTGGCCAGCGGCAGCCGGTTCCGCAGGCTGCCGGCCTTGCGCAACGCAGACGTCGCCGAGCAGACCTCGCGCACCTGGTCCATCGCCGCGACCAGGGCGTCGTCGGCCGGCAGCGCGTCGGCCTCCGGCCAGTCGGCCAGGTGCACCGAGCGACCACCGGTCAGCCCGCGCCAGATCTCCTCGGTGACCAGCGGCAGCAGCGGGGCGGTCACCCGGCAGACGACCTCCAGCACCGTGTGCAGGGTGTCGAAGGCGTCGGTGTTGTCACCCCAGAAGCGGTCCCGGGACCGACGGATGTACCAGTTGGTGAGCACGTCGATGAAGCCACGGGTCGCGTCGCAGGCCTCGGCGACGGCGTAGTCGTCGAGGTGGGTGGTCATCCGCTCGACGTACTGGCGGCACTTGGCCAGCAGGTACCGGTCCAGCGGGTCGGTCGAGGCCGTCGACCACTGCGCGTCGTACCCCGCCGCCCCATCGTGCGCCCCGTCGCCCGCGGCGTTGGCGTAGAGCGAGAAGAAGTACCAGCTGCTCCACAGCGGATTGAGCACCTGGCGCACCGAGTCCCGGATCCCCTGCTCGGTGACCACCAGGTTGCCGCCGCGCAGGATCGGGCTGGACATCAGGAACCAGCGCATCGCATCGGCGCCGTCGCGGTCGAAGACCTCCCGGACGTCGGGGTAGTTGCGCAGCGACTTGCTCATCTTGTTGCCGTCGGAGCCGAGCACGATGCCGTGGCTGACGCAGGCCGAGAACGCCGGCCGGTCGAAGATCGCGGTGGCCAGCACGTGCATCGTGTAGAACCAGCCGCGGGTCTGGCCGATGTACTCGACGATGAAGTCACCGGGGAAGTGGTGCTCGAACCAGTCGGCGTTCTCGAACGGGTAGTGCACCTGCGCGAACGACATCGAGCCGGAGTCGAACCACACGTCCAGCACGTCGGGGACCCGGCGCATCATCGACCGGCCCTCCTCGAGACCCCGAGGGTCGTCGGGGTTCGGGCGGACCAGGTCGTCGACGTACGGCCGGTGCAGGTCCGGCTCGCCGTCCTTGTTGCGCGGCAGGGTGCCGAAGTCCCGTTCGATCTCCTCGAAGGAGCCGTAGACGTCGATCCGCGGGTACGCCGGGTCGTCGCTCTTCCACACCGGCACCGGGCTGCCCCAGAACCGGTTCCGGGTGATCGACCAGTCGCGGGCGTTCTCCAACCACTTGCCGAACTGGCCGTCGCGGATGTGGTCGGGCACCCAGCGGATCTGCTGGTTGAGCTCGATCATCCGCTCCTTGAACGCGGTGACGTTGACGAACCACGACGAGACGCCCTTGTAGATCAGCGGCTCCCGGCACCGCCAGCAGTGCGGGTAGGAGTGGTCGTAGGTCTCGCGGCGCAGCAACACCGTCCCGGGCGTGACCGAGCCGGTGTCCTCGTTGGTTGAGCCGGCCTCGTTGGTTGAGCCGTCCTCGTTGGTTGAGCCGGCCTCGTTGGTTGAGCCTGTCGAAACCCGCGTGGCCGCCTTGAGGTGGTCGATGATCTGCAGGTTGGCCTCGAAGACCTGCAGGCCGGCGTAGTCGTCGACGGGGTGCATGAAGCGGCCGTCCTTGCCCACCGGCATCACCGCCTCGATGTCCTCGCGGTCGGTGACCTCCTTGTCGATCTCACCGAAGGCGCCGGCGGTGTGCACCAGCCCGGTGCCGTCGGTGGTCGTGACGGCGTCGTCGGCCGCGACCACCCGGAAGGCGTTCTCGTGGCCGAGGTAGTAGGAGAACGGCGGCGTGTAGGTGCGGCCGACCAGGTCGGCGCCGCGGTAGCGCCCGAGGATCCGGACGTCGGTGGTCGAGCCTCCCAGCTCGCGGGCGTACGCCGGCAGCCGTGCCTCGGCGAGCAGGTAGCGGGCCATAACCTCGGTGCCGGGCACCGGCGCCTCGACCACGACGTAGTCGATGTCGGTGCCCACCATCACCGCGAGGTTGGCGGTCAACGTCCACGGCGTCGTGGTCCAGATCAGCAGGTGCGCACCGTCGAGGACCTCGTCGTCGCCGGTGGCGTCGAGCGCGTAGCCGACCGTGACCGCAGGGTCCTGCCGGTTCTGGTAGACGTCGTCGTCCATCCGGAGCTCGTGGTTGGACAGCGGCGTCTCGTCGTTCCAGCAGTAGGGCAGCACCCGGAAGCCCTCGTAGACGAGGCCCTTCTCGTGCAGCTGGGAGAACGCCCAGATCACCGACTCCATGTAGGTGGGGTTCATGGTGCGGTAGTCGTTGTCGAAGTCGACCCAGCGCGCCTGGCGGGTGACGTACTCCTGCCACTCGCCGGCGTACTGCATCACCGAGGCGCGGCAGGCGTCGTTGAACTTCTCGATGCCCATGTCGACGATCTCGTCGGTGGTCTTGATGCCGAGCTGGCGCATCGCCTCGAGCTCGGCCGGCAGGCCGTGGGTGTCCCAACCGAACCGGCGCTCGACCCGCTTGCCGCGCATCGTCTGGTAGCGCGGGATCAGGTCCTTGACGTAGCCGGTGAGCAGGTGGCCGTAGTGCGGGAGGCCGTTGGCGAACGGCGGGCCGTCGTAGAAGACGAACTCGTTGGCACCGTCGATCCCGGCGTCGCGCTGCTCGACGCTGGCCCGGAACGTGTCATCGCTCTCCCAGTGCGCGAGCACCCGCTCCTCGATCTCGGGGAAGCGCGGGGAGGAGGGGATCGACGCGTCGTCGCGGTGGGAGACCTTCGGGTAGGTCATCGGGTTGCTCCTGCGGTCTGCTGCTCGGCTCGGGCCACGAGGACGACTGCCGGTCTCACCGGCTGCCGCGGTACCACCTCGCTTGCCGAGCCCCGGGCAACCGGGGCGACGACCGCTTCATCACGGCTGTGACGGGCCTACCCGTCCGGGTCTAGTGGGCACGCCGGTCGCGGGACCGGCGGTGCTGTTCTTCCGGAGGCTCGCCGCTGATGACGGCTCGAACGCCTGTGGCCCGATCGTACGTCGCCCCGCCCCGGGGCGGAAACCGGACCGCCCGCCGTCGACCCCGGTCGGCCGCCCGGTCGGCCGCCCGGTTGACTCGGCCCATGAGCAACGACGGCATGTGGCTGCCCACCGACCAGGACCCCCGCCAGCACACCGGGATCACCCGCGGCGAGCTGGCCTGCCTGGAGGGCTACCTCGAGGCCTACCGGCAGACCCTGGAGATGAAGTGCGACGGCCTCGACCCGGCCCAGCTGGCGTCGGCCTCGGTGCCGCCCTCGGCGATGTCGCTGCTGGGGCTGGTCCGACACCTCGCACGGGTCGAGCACCACTGGTTCCGCCGGGTCATCGGAGGTCGGACCGAGCTGCCCCGACTCTTCGACGGCGAGGACGAGGACGCGGGCTTCTCCCTCCCGACCCCGGTGGACCCGGCCGTCGTCGAGGATTCGTTCGCCCTGTGGCGCGGCGAGGTGAGCCACGCCCGCCAGGTACTCGCGGGCGTGGGGCTCGACACGGTCGTCGAGGTGCACGGCCAGCCGCTGGAGGTGCGCGACCTGGTCGTGCACATGGTCGAGGAGTACGCCCGCCACGCCGGCCATGCGGACCTGCTGCGTGAGTGCGTGGACGGCCGCACCGGACAGTGACGGCGGCGCCACCCGGCGCCGCCCGAACCTTCCCCGAGATTCGCCAAACCGCTGCGCGGATGCTCGACCGAGGCGTCCAATGAGACCCAGCAACCGACGAATCCCTGGGGAGGGACGACCATGTGTGACCACCAACCGGCATGTCCGAGCATCGACGAGGCCGACTGCTGCCGCGCGCACGTGGTCGCCGACCGCAGCGACCAGGGCTGGTGCCGGCTCTGCAACGGCGTCATCCTGTTCGACGACGGCCACTACCTGACGCCCGACGGTCACGACCAGGTCGTCCTGCCGATCTCGGCCTGATCTCCCGCGACCGCACTCCGCGTCGGCACTCCGCGTCGGAGAGAGGGCGGCGAGAGGGCGGCGGCGATAGGGTCGCGGCGTGATCGTCTCGCACTCCGCCCGGGTCCTCTCGGTGCACGTGCAGAAGACCGGCGGCTCCACGGTGGACCGGCTGCTCGACGAGCGGCTCCCGGACGCCGAGCCGGTCCGCGGCCTGCCGGACGGACGGCACGCCCGACTCGGGGCAGCGCTGCGGGCGCACCCGGAGCTGACCGACTACTGGATCTTCGGGTTCGTTCGGAATCCGTGGGCCCGCCTCTGGTCCTGGCACGCGATGATCCTGCGCCGTGGCGCCGCTGCCGACGCCGGCAACGCCGACGTGGCGGCGTACATCGCCCGGACCCGCTTCTGGGGGCGGGTGCTGGAGGAGTACCGCGACTTCGAGTCCTTCGTGCTGGAGGGCACCCAGGAGCTGCGTCGGCTCGGCACCCCGCAGCTCCAGTACCTGCGCTACCAGGACCGGGAGGCCGACTTCATCGGCCGCACCGAGCAGCTCGACGTCGACGTCCGCGTGGTCCTGGACCGGCTCGGTCTCGCGGCACCGGCGGAGATCCCGCGCCGCAACGCCGGGCCGAGCCAGGACTACCGCGAGCAGTACACGCCGGCGATGCGTCGGCGCGTCGCCGAGGCGTTCGCCCCGGACATCGAGCGCTTCGGCTACGAGTTCTGACGCTGGCCCGCGATCAGCTGCCGGCCAACCGCGGCAGCGCGCCCTGCGACGCCTCCGCGGCCCGGGCGAGCAACCCTGCTCCCTCGGCCTGGGCCCCGGCGGCCGTGGCCTCGGCGGCGGCGCGCTGGGCGACCGCCATCGCGGCGTCGGGGTCCAGCGAGGCGGAGACGAGCAGGTGTCGTGCCGCGATGCCCGGCGACATCCCCAGGTTCACCGCGGCTCGCCCGAGGGCGAGGTGCAGCTCGAGCCGACGGGGCCGAGGAAGGTCCTGGTGGACCAGGCGCTGCACGGCTCGGTGCCGGAACGCGAACGTCCCGTCGTCGTGCTCGACCAGCAACCGGGCGTCGCGAGCGGTACGCAGGTGCGCCACCTCGGTCAGCTCGAGGAGGAGCGCCGTCGGGACGTCGTCCCCGGCGACGGCGAGCACCGCCACCGCGTTCCGGACGTTCTCGGGCAGGGTGCTGACCCGCTGTCGCACGATCGCCGGCAGGGCCGCCACCAGCTGGGGCACGATCGAGGTGGGATCGTCCAGCGAAGCTGCGCGGTCCAGCGCCTCGGTGATCGCGGGGTCGTCCAGCAGGGCGTCGAGAAGCAGCGGGTTGCCCCCGCTGGCGCGGGCGTAGCTGGCGACCAGCGCCGAGCCCGGGTCCAGGTCGGTGTCCAGGGCCCGGGACACGATGGCCGACACGGAGGCGCGGTCGAGGCCGGCCAGGTCCAGCACCAGGGTGCTCTCCAGTCCGGTCAGGTCGCCGGTGGTCCCGTGCGCACCGGCGACCACGACGACATTCGGGAGGTCGGCTGCCTCGGCCAGGACCGCGAGGCTGGTGGGGCCGGCGCGATGAGCGTCGTCGACGATGAGGACGACCGGACCGCCCAGCGATGACATCGTCGACACGAACCGGTCCACGACCCCGTTGTCGACCACGGGAGCGTCGAGCTGGTCCATCAGGTCCTGGAGCACCGCGACCGGACCGTCCGCGTAGTCCCCGCAGCGCACCGCGGCGACGCGCAACCCGAGATCGGTGGCCAGCTGGGCCGCCCGATCGAGCAGGGCGGAGACCCCGACGCCGGGGCGCCCGCGAACCACGACCGATCGACCGGAGCGCAACGCTTCGCGGATCGAGGCGACTTCGACGGCCCTGCCGGCCAGTGCCACAGCGACCATCACGAGGCGCCGGTCCAGCGCTCGGTGGCGCCCTGGTACGTCGACCCTGGGCGTCGCGGCGCCAGCGCCGTCGACAACGGTGACCATCTCATGCTCATACCCCCCGGAAGAGCCGACAGAAACGGGTGTCAGCCGGTCGTCTCCCCACGGACGACGTCGGTAGCCTAACCGCTCCACCCCGCTGATCACCCGCCCAGCGCCAGCCGGTCTGGTCGACGGGCTGGTCGCGGGCCGGAGCATCGCCACCCCTAGGGTGGAGGCCATGCCTGCGAACGATCCTGCCGTCACGACAGGGCCCGCCTGGGGTCATGGCGTCGCCACCCTCGACGCGGAGGGAACGGTCCTCGACGTCTGGTTCCCTGCCCCCGCCCTCGGTTCCTGCGACGAACGCCAGGCCCCTGCTCACCTGACCGCGTTGGAAGGGACCGACGAGGCTCGCGGCGTCACCCGCGAGGTCCGCCTGGTCGAGGTCGCGGACCTTCAGGAGCCTCCGGCCAGCACCGAGGACGTGTGGCTGCGGCTGCACCTGCTCTCGAGCCGTCAGGTCGTCCCGCACGGCATCGCGATGGACGGTGTCTTCGGCCTGCTCACCAACGTGGTGTGGACCTCTGCCGGTCCGTGCCCGGTCGCCGAGTTCGAGGTGACCCGAGCGAGGTTGGCGGGCACCGGCCGGCACCTGACCGTCTTCGGGGTGGACAAGTTCCCCCGGATGGTCGACTACGTGCTGCCCACCGGCGTCCGGATCGCCGACGCCGACCGGGTGCGCCTCGGCGCGCACCTCGCCGAGGGCACCACCGTCATGCACGAGGGGTTCGTCAACTACAACGCGGGCACGCTCGGCACCTCCATGGTCGAGGGCCGGATCAGTGCGGGCGTGGTGGTCGGCGACGGCACGGACGTCGGCGGCGGCGCCTCGATCATGGGCACGCTGTCGGGCGGCGGCAAGGAGGTCATCTCCGTCGGCGAACGATGCCTGCTGGGCGCCAACTCCGGACTCGGGATCTCGCTCGGCGACGACTGCGTCGTCGAGGCCGGTTGCTACGTCACGGCGGGCACCAAGGTCACCGTCTCCGACATGGACGGCAAGCCCCGCGTCGTGCGCGCCTCCACGCTGTCCGGTGCCGACAACCTGCTGCTGCGCCGCAACTCGGTCTCGGGCGCCATCGAGGGCCTGCCCTGGAAGCGTGACGGCGTGGCGCTCAACGCGATGCTGCACGCGAACTGACCAGCCTCGACCCCACAGCGTCCACGGTGGTTGAGGAGGGCGCGCACGCCCACGGTGGTTGAGGAAGGCGCGCAGCGCCCCACGGTGGTTGAGGAGGGCGCGCAGCGCCTGTCTCGAAACCACCGATCGAGGGGTTTCGAGACGCTCGCTGGCGCTCGCTCCTCAACCTCCGTGGTGCCGGTCGGCGGTGGTTGAGGAGGGCGCGCGCGCAGCGCTCCCACCGGTGGTTGAGGAGGGCGCTCCGCGCCCGTCTCGAAACCCCCGGTGGTCGAGGGGTTTCGAGACGCTCGCTGGCGCTCGCTCCTCAACCCCCGCGGTGCCGGCGGCGGTGGTTGAGGAAGGCGCGCAGCGCCTGTCTCGAAACCACCGATCGAGGGGTTTCGAGACGCTCGCTGGCGCTCGCTCCTCAACCTCCGGTGGTTTAGGCGGCGGCGCTCGGTTTTGAGGAGGCGCGCTCGCCCCCGGTGGTTGAGGAAGGCGCGCTGCGCCCCCGGTGGTTGAGGAGGGCGCTCCGCGCCCGTCTCGAAACCCCCGCCAGAACCGCTGGGAACTTTTCGCCGAGGGGTGTTCACCTGGTGGGATCAGAGCTCCGTTTCGGGGGGTCGTTGTCGGTGGTCGCGGCTTGACTTGTCCTATGGCCGAAGCGATCACCACCACTGCCGCAGCGGCGGATTCCGCTGCCGGGGTGCTGGCTGCGGCGCGGGAGGACCGACGGGTCGCCGACGCTGCCGAAGCACGCCTGTTGCAGGCCGCGGTCGAGTGGGCGGCGATGCACTCCACCGACTCGATCGATGACGCCGCCGCGATCTGGCACCCCTCCTGCGGGGAGCACGGGGTCCCGATCGCCGGGGAGGGTGCGCCGCTGATCGCGGAGTTCTCGGTGGCCGAGTTCGCCGCCGCGATCGGGCAGTCCACCGACGCGGGGCGCTGCTACCTCGGCGAGGCCGTCGAGCTGCGGTACCGGCTGCCGCGGACGTGGGCGCGGGTGGTGGCCGGGGACCTGGTGGCGTGGAAGGCCCGCCGGATCGCCAAGACCACCATGACCCTCTCCCTGGAGGCCGCGGGGTTCGTGGACCGCCACGTCGCCGGAGTCGCGCACCGGATCGGTCCCGCCCAGTTGGACCGGCTGGTCCTGGACGCGGTCGGCTGGTTCATGCCCGCCGAGGCCGAACGCCGCCGGGCAGCCGCCGCGGAGTCCCGGTGTTTCGAGGTCGCCCGCAACCAGGCCGACCTGTCCGGCCTGTCGGGGACCACGCAGGTGTGGGGCACCCTGGACGTCGCGGACGCCCTCGACCTCGACGCCGCGGTCACCGCCGGCGCCGCAGCACTCAAGGACCTCGGCTCGACCGACTCCCTCGACGTGCGCCGCGCCGCCGCCCTCGGCGTCATCGCACGCCGACAAGGGACCCTCGACCTCACCGACCGACACCGACGCCGGGGCAGAGTCGGGGACAAGCGGTCCGACGACGAACGGCCGGAGGTCGGGGCGGGAGGTGGTGCTCTACGTGCACCTCTCCGAGGCGGCGCTCGCGGGTGAGGCCGGGGTGGGGCGGTGTGAGAACACGAGGATGCCGGTCACCACCGGCCAGATCCGCGACTGGTGCTCCGTGCCGGACACCACGAAGATCACCGTGAAGCCGGTCATCGACCTCAACGACCACGTCCACGTCGACGCCTACGAGGTCCCCGACCGGATCGCCGAAGCAGCAGCCCTGGTCGACCACACCTGCGTCTTCCCCTGGTGCACCCGACCAGCCCGGAAGTGCGACTGCGACCACTGCGTCCCCCACGGCGCCGGCGGAGCCACCTGCACCGCCAACATCGCGCCCCTGTGCCGACGGCACCACCGGCTCAAGACCCACGGCGGCTGGCGGTACACGGTGATCGAACGCGGCAGCTACCACTGGACCAGCCCCCAGCGCTACACCTACCTCCGCGACCACGACGGCACCCGCGATGTCACCCCCGACCAGCCGACCGGACCCGGCCCAGCCGAGCACCGACGACCCTGACCGCCCCACACCCCGCCCCGGCGGGGCCAGTGGCATGAGCGGTGCACGTGCCTGATCCTGTCCGGTGATCCCGAGCATCGTGGGGCCACGATTAGCCCCACGTTTCCCCTGACCCGGACACTTGGCCCATGGGGAGGACGCGATGAAGCGGGGCCTGGCGATCGCGCTGGCCGGGCTGCTGGTCACCGTGCTGATCGCTGCCCTGGTGGTGGTCGCCCTCCGGGGTGCGGTCGGACCGCTGCTCGTGCGCGAGGGGTGCACTGCCACGGTCGGCGACCGCACCGTCCGGGTCAGCACCCGCCAGGCCGAGAACGCCTCGCTGATCGCCGCGATCGCGATCCAGCGCCAGCTCCCCGCGCGGGCCGTCACCATCGCGCTGGCCACGGCGTACCAGGAGTCGAAGATCGCCAACCTCAACGGTGGGGACCGGGACAGCCTCGGGATCTTCCAGCAGCGCCCCTCCCAGGGTTGGGGAACCCCCGAGCAGATCCTGGACCCCGTCTACGCCACCAACGCCTTCTACGACGCCCTCGAGCAGGTCAGCGGCTACCGGGAGCTGGAGGTCACCGTGGCCGCGCAGACCGTCCAGCGCTCTGGCTTCCCCGATGCGTACGCCGACCACGAGGCCGACGCGCGGGTGCTGGCCTCCGCGCTGACCGGGAACTCCCGGGCGGCCCTCACCTGCCGGGTCCGCAACGATGCCGATCCCGAGCGGGACCGGCTCGACGAGTCCGGCCTCACCGACCGGGCGGCCCGCGTCCGCCGGACAGTCGATGCGGTCTTCGGCGACCAGCCGCTCGGGGGCTTCCAGGCCGGGGGCGTCACCAGCGGCCACATGCCCGGCTCGGCCCACTACGACGGCCGCGCCATCGACATCTTCGTCCGGCCGGTCTCCCCCGCCAACAAGCAGCGCGGCTGGGCGATCGCGCACTACCTGGTCGCCCACGCCGCGCGGCTGGAGGTGGCCACGGTGATCTTCGACGCCCGGATCTGGACCGCCCGCCGTTCCTCCGAGGGCTGGCGTGACTACGACCCGGGATCTCGCAGCGGTGACCGGGCGATCCTCGAGCACCGCGACCACGTGCACGTGGACGTCGTCGACTGATCCTCCCCCGCCTCCGCTGACTATTCACAATGTGTATACATCGGGTGCATACTGTGCGGCATGCCCCTGGGAACCGTTGTGCTCGGCCTGCTGGCCGATGGACCCGCCCACGGCTACGACCTCAAGCGGCTGCACGACCAGCGGTTCGGTGGTCCGCGTCCGCTGGCCTTCGGCCAGGTGTACGCGACGCTGGGCCGGTTGCAGCGGGACGGACTGGTGGAGACCGTCGAGCAGACCAAGGACGGAGGTCCCGAGCGCACCGTGTACGCGATCACCGAGCAGGGCGCCGAGGCCCTGCGCGAGTGGCTGGGCGAGACGGAGCCGCCGGCGTCGTACGCCGCCGACGAGCTGGTGCGCAAGACGATCACGTCGCTGCACCGCCACGCCGGGCCCGGCGGCCCATCCGACACCGAGGACTTCCTCACCCGCCAGCGTGCGAGCCACCTGGAGGCGATGCGCCTGCTCACCCGCACCCGGAGCGAGGCCAGCGAGCTCGGCGTCCGGATAGCCCTCGAGCACTCTCTGAGCCACCTCGACGCCGACCTGCGCTGGTTGGAGGAGACCCGCGAGCGGGTACGCCGGCACCCGGCGGACCCCGCGCCCGATCCACGACCCGCCCCCCGATTGCCGTCGGAGACCGAGAGGAACCCCCAGTGAGCGCGCCCATCCCGGAGCGGACCGATGCCCGCCCCGTCCTGCTGGAAGCACGGGGTCTGCGCAAGACCTTCGGCCGGACGACCGCCCTGGCCGGCGCCTCGATCACCGTCCACGAGGGCGAGGTGCTCTCCATCAGCGGCCCGTCCGGCAGCGGGAAGTCGACGCTGCTGCACTGCCTGGCCGGGGTGCTGACACCCGACTCCGGGGTGGTCACCTACCGGGGCCGCCGGTTCGACGACTGGTCGCACGACGCGCGCACCCGGCTGCGCCGGGTCGACTTCGGGCTGGTGCTGCAGTTCGGGCAGCTGGTCCCGGATCTCACCGCGCGGGAGAACGTCGCGCTGCCGCTGCTGCTGGAGCGCCACTCCCGCAACGAGGCCGGCGTCGCCGCCTCACGATGGTTGGAGCGACTGGGCGTGGACCACGTGGCCGACGCCCGACCGCCCGAGATGTCGGGCGGTGAGGCCCAGCGCGTCGCCCTCGCGCGCGCCCTGGTCACCTCGCCCTCCGTCGTCTTCGCCGACGAGCCGACCGGAGCCCTGGACACCGTGACCGGTGACCTGGCGCTCGATGTCCTCCTGGGTGCGACCCGGGAGACCGGCGCCGCCCTGGTCCTGGTCACCCACGACAACCGGGTGGCGGCGGTGGCCGAGCGTGAGGTCGCCCTGCACGACGGGGCGACCGCCCAGGCGGTGCGGGAGTGAGGCCGCTCTGGCTGGTGAACCTGCTGGCCGGCGGGCAGCGCCGACTGGTGCTCGTCGTCGGGTCGACGGCCGCCCTGAGCGCCCTGCTGCTGGTCGGAGTCGCGATCCTCCGGGTGCCCGACGGACCCCGGTACGGACCGGGTCCCCACAACCTCGGGGTGATCGCGGATCCGGGCACGGCGCCCGGTGCCGCGTTCGGGGCTCTGCTGGCAGCCCTCCCGCTGGTGCTGCTCGTGGACCAGGTGGTCCGGCTGGGGTCGGCCGCGCGGCGCCGACGCTACGCCGCCCTGACGGCGGCCGGGTCCACCGGCGCGGACCTGCGCCGGTGGGGCGCGGCGGAGGTGGGGATCCCTGCCGCGTGCGGCGCGGTCCTCGGGATCCCGTTGTGGTGGCTGCTCCGGATCGTGCTCGGCGACGGGTTGGCCACCAGCACCGGCGCCCTGGTCCCGATCGACGCCACTCCCGGGATCGTCGGATCGTTGCTGGTGATCCTGGGCGTGGCCGGCTACGGCGCGCTGACCGGGTGGCGCAGCGGCGCGCGCATGCAGCACGTCCTCGTCGAGACGCACGGGCTGCGGCCGCCGCCGCGCCCGGTCTCCCTGCTCCTGGTCCTGGCGGGACTGGTGATCCTTCTTGCGCAACAGCAACGCATCCTGTCGGACAGCGACATCATGGTGCTGGTGGCGCTCGGGCTGATCGTGCTCGGAGTGGTCGGGCTCGCCCCCTGGGTGGCCTACCTGGCGGCGCGGGCCGTGGCTGCCCGCACCGGCTCCCCCGCGGTCCTGCTCGCCGCCGGCCGGCTGACCGCGGACGCGCGCGCCGCCGGCCGGGCCGGAGCCGCCGTCGCGGGCGTGGCACTGGCCGCCGGTGTCCTGGGTGGCTACCTGCCCGACGTGCTGGACAGCCAGGGCGGCGACCGCGAGTACTACGTCGTGCCGGCGCTCGTGGTCGGGGCGATCGCCCTGGCCGCGCTGCTGGTGATCGCCACCAGTCTCGGCGTGCACAGCGTGGACGCCGCGGTCACCCAGCGACGTGAGCTGGCCACCCTGGTCGCGGTCGGCACCCCACCGTCGGTGCTGTTCCGGGCCCAGCAGGCGGAGTCGTTGCTGGTCACCGTGCCCCTGGCGCTGCTCGGGCTGCTTCTCGGCGGAGCCGGCTACGGGTACCTGACGAAGGACTTCGCGATGGGTCTGGTGGTCGCGCTACTCATCACGCTGCCGCTGGTGGTCGGCGCCGCGGTCCTGGTCCCGCTGGCCCTGAGGTCTCACCTCAGCGCCGCATTCGCCGCGGACAACCTGCGCACCGAGTGAGGCTCAGGCCTCGACGAGGCGAGCTGCGGCAGCACCGATCCGCTCGTCGGTCGCGGTGAAGGCGACCCGCACGTGCCGAGCGCCGGAGACGCCGTAGAACGCCCCGGGTGCCGCCAGGATGCCGCGCTCGGCGAGCCAGGAGACGGTGGTCCAGCAGTCCTCGTCCCGGGTCGCCCACAGGTACAGCGACGCCTCGGAGTGGTCGATCCGGAAGCCCGCACCCTCCAGGGCGGTCCGCAGCGTCGCGCGGCGGGCGGCGTACCGGCCATGCTGCTCGGCCACGTGCGCGTCGTCGTCGAGCGCCGCGGCCATCGCCACCTGCTGCGGCCCGGGCATCATCAGACCCAGGTTCTTGCGGACCGCCAGCAGCTCACCGACGAGGTCGGCGTCGCCCACGACGAACGCGCACCGGTAGCCGGCGAGGTTGGACCGCTTCGAGAGCGAGTGCACGGCGAGGATCCCCTCGGCCGAGCCGCCGCAGACGTCGGGGTGCAGCACCGAGACCGGTTCGACCTCCCAGGCGCACTCCAGGTAGCACTCGTCGGAGACCAGGACGGTGCCGCGCTCGCGACACCACTCGACCACCTTGCGCAGGTGCTCGGGGGGCAGCACCCGGCCGGTCGGGTTGGACGGCGAGTTCAGCCAGAGCAGCGCGGGGACCTCGGGCCCCAGGGCGGTCAGCGAGTCCGAGGCGAGCGAGCGAGCGCCCGCCAGTGCGGTGCCGACCTCGTACGTCGGGTACGCCACCGCGGGGTGCACGACCAGGTCACCCGCGCCGATGCCCAGGTGGGTCGGCAGCCCGGCGATGAGCTCCTTGGACCCGATCGCCGGCAGCACCTGGTCCAGGCCCAGCCCGGTCACCTGGTGCCGGCGGCCCAGCCAGTCCAGGCAGGCCTGCCGGGTCTCGGCGCGACCGACGGTGACGCGGGTAGCCCGGGGAGTCCGCGGCCCCCCGCAGCGCCTCCTGGACGATCTCCGGCGTCGGGTCGACGGGGGTGCCCACCGACAGGTCCACGATCCCGTCGGGATGGCGGCGCGCCCGGGCGGCGTGCTCCGTGAGCTGGTCCCACGGGAAGTCCGGCAGGCGCCGCGAGACGGCACCGACCGGACGCGCGCGACTCACTCGTCGTGCGACTGGGGAGGCAGGGCCTCGATGATCGCGTGGTCCTTGTCGATCTCACCCATCTTGGCGGCACCACCCGGCGAACCGAGGTCGTCGAAGAACTCGACGTTCGCCTTGTAGTAGTCCTTCCACTGCTCCGGGGTGTCGTCCTCGTAGAAGATCGCCTCGACGGGGCAGACCGGCTCGCAGGCACCACAGTCCACGCACTCGTCGGGGTGGATGTAGAGCATCCGCTTGCCCTCGTAGATGCAGTCGACGGGACACTCGTCGACGCAGGCGCGGTCCTTGAGGTCGACGCACGGCTGAGCGATGACGTAGGTCACCTGGGTCCTCCTGGGGCTCCGCGACCGAGGACGCGGATCGGGGTGGGCGAACGCTCCTCAGCCTAGTATCCCGGTGTGCCGTCCGCCTCGGAACCCCAGGGGATGAGAAGTCCCGCGTCCTCCGCCGACCCGGGCTCGGGCCAGCACGGCCTCGGCCCGCACGTGGTGGGTCAGCGCGTGGTGGTACGCCGGCTGCTCCCCGGCGAGACCGGGCCCAGCGGCGGACCGGCGATGACCGACCTGCTCGGGGTCTGCACGGACTGGTCGGACGGCTGGTGCGTGGTCCGGCCGGAGACCGGCGACCCGGTCCGGATCCGGCTCGCCGACATCGTCTCCGGCAAGCCGGTGCCGCCTCGACCCTCGGTGCGGCACCGGGTCTCGGTCCAGGCGGCCGAGCGGCACGGCCTGGTGCTGTGGCCCGGCATCGAGCACATCGCGCTCGGGGAGTGGGTGCTGCGCTGCGATCGCGCCCCGACCGGTCGGCTCTACAAGCGAGCGAACTCGGCACTGGCGATCGGAGACCCCGGCGTACCCCTCGACGAGGCGTTGACCACCACCCGGGACTTCTACGCGACGCGCGAGCGGGAGGCGTTGCTCCAGGTGCAGACCGAGTCCGAGATCGAGGAGGCGGGCATCGCCGCCGGGTGGCGCCCGCTGCCGCACGGGGAGGCCGACTTCATGATGGCCTCGATCGCCTCGGTACGCCGGGCGCGGCGCCGCGCGGGCCTCCCCGCATCCCCCGGAAGGGACCCCGGCTCCGGGGCCCCGCCGGAGGGGGACGACCCGGTCCGGGTGAGCGCGGAGGGACCGCGGGCACTGGCGAGGTGGGGCCGACCGGACCAGCCGTCGGCCACCGGTCGCGCGGCGCTGGACAGTGAGTGGCTGTGCCTGTACGACGTCCACGTCACCACGGACCAGCGTCGACGCGGCCTGGCGGGTCGCCTCGTCGACGCCCTGCTGGAGTGGGGCGCCGAGCAGGGTGCCACCACGGCGTGGCTGCACGTGGAGACCGACAACGAGGCGGCGACGGCGCTGTACGAGCGGTTCGGCTTCACCCGACACCACACCTGCCGCTACCTGAGCGCCCCTGACCGGCCCTGAACGGCCCTGACCGCACCACGACCGGCTGACGACCCGACTCGCGACCCGCAGTGGAGTCGTCAGCCGTCGGTGCAGACGACGCTGTCGGACGGGGTGTAGGTGGTGTGGAAGACCTCCTGGTGGTCCAGGGCGTCCTGCCCGGCCTTGCGGAAGAACCGGGTGACGTCGATCTGGAAGCCGCCGTACCCCTCGTTCGGGGTGCAGTCCGGGCCGCTCAGCCGGCGGGTCTCCGGCTCGGTGAAGGCGTACCGTTCCGAGGTCGCCGAGTCGATGTCCCAGTACTTCGTCGAGTACATCGTCACGGTCACCGAACCGGTCCCGCCCGGGCTGCTGGGGCTGTGGCTCGTGTCGACGAGGACGCCGTACGGGGTGTCGTTCTGGAACCGCAGGTCCAGCGCGCCCCAGACCACCGTCGCCTCGCGGCCGACCGGGTAGCGGCTGATGTAGAACGAGTGCGGCCGGTGCTCGATGTCCTTGAGGCCGGCGAAGAACATCGCGTTGAACAGCGTGGTGGCCAGCTGGGAGACCCCGCCGCCGAGGTCCTCCTTGAGGATGCCGTCGGCGATGATGAAGCCCTCGGTGAAGCCGTTCTCCCGGGTCCGCTCGCCGACGGTGTCGTTCATCGAGAACGTCTCCCCGGGGCGCAGCAGGGTGCCGTCGACGAGCTCGGCGGCCCGGCCGATGTTGGTGTTGCGGTAGTCCGCGTGCGGGTAGGAGGTCGTGAAGGTCGAGACCTGCTCGACGATCTTGAGGTCCCGGGCGTCGGCGGTGGTGAAGTCGGGCTTGGCGACCGTCGCCTCCACCTTCATCGTGCGCTTGCCCTCGGGGCGGGTGACCAGCTTCAGGAAGGCGTCGCTGACGGCGCCCTTGCGGTAGCTGACCCCCGGCTTGGCCGGGATCACCTGCGGCGTGCCGTCGACGAGCCGCACGGTCGCGTCGACCGGCTCGCCCTCGTCCCCGACCGCCTCGTCGACGAGGGCGCGGAGCTTCGTGACCCGCAGGTCGGGCACCAGCCGGCCGTCCTCCGCGCTCATCGCCAGCACCGGGGAGAACTCCGCCGGACGCAGCTGGACCGGGGACTCGCCGAAGACGAGGGTCACCGGACCGGACACCGCCGGGTTGGCGAACTCGTCCAACGCCTCCTGGACGTCGGCCTGGTCGATCTCCGGTTCCACCGGTCGCAGGGTCAGCTCGGCGGTGGAGTCGCTGGCCAGGAACGCGGCGACGAGGGCTTCCCGGGCCTGGTCGGGGTCGACCTCCTGGCCCTGCACCGGGTCGCGGACCTGCACCCGGGCACCGGTGAAGCTGATCGCTCCGTCGCGTGCGCTCGTGCCGTACTGGCTGGTGAGCTCGTCGAGCAGCCCGTCCATCGCACTCTCGTCGACGTCGACCACCGCGGACAGCTCGTCACCGCCGGTGAAGTAGTTCCACAGCCGCTGGGGGTCCCAGCTCTGCTCCCCGCCCGCGTCGGCGACCGAGGCGGCGTAGTCGACGGTCAACCCGGCCATCGCCGGGGTGACCGACCGGCTCTTCCCGCCTACCTGCAGGGTGATCGAGGACTCGGTCCTCGGTGAGAGCCCCTCGGCGAGCGCCTTGGCCGCCCCGGCCGAGGTACGGCCGCCCACGGCGACCCCCTCGACGGTCGTCCCGCGGGGCACCTTGTCCCCGGCCACGGCGTACGCGGCCGCCCAGGTGGCGCCGCCGATCGCAGCGAGACCCAGGACGAGGAGCAGGACGAGCCGGCCACCTTCGCGTTCCCGCTTCACCGGGGTGGTCGCGTGATCGGTGCCGGGGGTCGGGTCGGGATCGGTCACGCCGCCATCCTAGGGAGCCGGTGATGAGGACCGGGCGCCACGCCGGGGCAACGGCAGGGTGACCACGGCGGTGACCAGCAGCACCACCCCCAGCCCGAGCAGCAGGTAGCCCTGGGCGTCGGCGGAGATCAGGTAGTCACCCTCGGGGCGCGGGGTGACGGTCCAGGCAAGCACCACCAGCCAGCCCAGGGCGTAGGCCAGCCTCGACCACCACGCCGGCGGCAGGGCCCGCAGCACCACCAGGGTGGTGATGACGCCGAGCCCGAGCGTCCACCACTCGTGGTGCAGCACGACGGTGGCAGCGCCCACCACCCCGCCCACGCCGACGAGCGTCAGCGCGACGAGGGGCCTCATCGCCTTCGGGAGCTCGGACAGGGCTCCTGCACCGTCCTCAGAGGCCGGCGAAGAGATCGGTCTCGAGGCCGTCGGGGCCGACCTCCCCCGGCACGCCCTTGACCATCCGGTAGAACTCCACGCCCCACGCGGCGGAGCCGACGTTGTTGGAGAGGGCGAAGAACGGCCCGTCGACGGCGACCTGAGTGGGGTAGGCGGCCAGCGCGGCCATCTTCTTGTCCACGTGCTCCTGCGCGTCCACGACCGCGGCCAGGTTCTCGTCGGCGGTGACGAACGGCGGCAGCGGACCGTCCGGGTCCATCCCCTGGAAGCTGGTGGTGTCGCCGGCCTCGCGGAGCATCCGCAACCCGGCCCGCATCCGGCTCTCCGACATCGCACCCCAGTAGATCTTGGCGATGTCCCAGGGCTCGCCCAGGTCGAGGCGGTACGACGGCACGGCCGCCAGCTGCGCGGCGTACATCGCGGCCCGGTGGGCCTGGATGTGGTCGGGGTGGCCGTAGCCACCGAACGGGTCGTAGGTGACCAGCACCTGGGGGCGGACCTCCCGGATGATCTCCACGAGCAGGTCGGCGGCCTCGGTCAGGTCGGCGTTCCAGAACGCCTCGTCGTGCACGGTGTCCTCGGGGACCGCGTGGCCGTCCTCGTGCCACTTCATCCCCGAGTCGCGGTAGTGCTGGAACCCGCCGAGCCAGCGGTGGTCGGTGACCCCGAGGTGGGCCATCGCGTCAGCGATCTCGCTTCGGCGGTGCTCGCCCAGCCCGTCCTCCTGGTCGGCGGCGAGGTGCGCCAGCTCGGGGACCAGGATCTCGCCCATCTCCCCGGCCGTGCAGGTCACCAGCGTGACGCCGCGACCCTGCGCCACGTACTTGGCCATCGTGGCGCCCTGCCCGATCGTCTCGTCGTCGGGGTGGGCGTGCACGAGCAGCAGCCGGTGGTCGGGAGCGTCGGTCATGCTCGGCATCCTAGGCGGGCGGGCCCGGTGCTCCCCCGGCGCGTCGCGGCTGGCTGGGCAGCTCGGGGGGTACGACGCGGGGCGCTTCCGGCTCGTCGACGTCGAGCCATCCGTCGTGGCGGTCCACCAGCGGGTCGAGCACCGCTTCCGGGGCGTCGCTGAGCACCGCCCACGGATGGGCCTCCTCGTCGTCCTCGCCGGCCAGCCGCTCCCGGACGACCTCGGCCGACCACCCCTCGGCGAGCAGCCGGTCGGCCACCGCGCGAGCGTCCTCGGCGTCGAAGAAGATGCCTCTCACCCGGTGAGTATCTCCCGCAGCGCCGGCAGGAACGGCAGGTCCGGGTCCAGCCAGTCCACGCTGCTCAGCTCGTCGGGACCGAGCCAGCGCACCGCGTCGTGCTCGTGGGGCTGCGGCTCCCCGGCGAGGATCCGGACCTGGGCGGCGCGCAGCACCAGGCCGGGACGGACCGGCGAGTCCAGGCCCAGCCACCGCACCACGACCACGTCGCACCCCAGCTCCTCCCGGACCTCGCGGACCAGCGCCTGCGCGTCGTCCTCGCCCGGGTCCACCTTGCCGCCCGGCAGCTCCCACCGACCGGCCGCCGCGGCGGGTGCGGTACGCCGGGCTGCGAGCACCCGCCCGTCGCGGACCAGGGCCGCGCCCACCACCACTCGGGTCGGCGCCGGTCTCCACGCTCATCCCGCGGAGCCTACGGCCGGGCGGTCGACCGGGGCCGCACCGGCTGGGGCAGGCTGTCCCGGTGCGCCTGCCGACCCGGAGCCCCGCCGCCGGGCAGCCGACACCCTCGGTGCCGCTGGTCCCGGCCGCGGCCTTCGTGCTGATCTGGTCCTCGGGCTACATCGCCGGGCCGGCCGGGGTCCGGGCCGTGGAGCCGATCAGCCTGGTCGGCTACCGCTTCGCGCTGGCGGCGGTCCTGGCGGGTCTGCTGGCCCGCGCGCTGCGGGGCCCGCTGCGGGTGGACCGGGGCACCGCGCTGCGGATCGGTGCGGCGGGGCTGGTGATGAACGGGCTCCAGTTCGGGTTGATCTACCTGGCGTTCGCAGCCGGCCTGGGAGCCACCCTGGGTGCGCTGCTGCACTCGCTGAGCCCGGTGCTCACCGCGGTGCTGGCCGGCGTGCTGCTGCGCGAGCGACTGACCCGGGTGCAGGTGCTCGGCTTCGTGGTCGGGGTGGCCGGCGTCCTGCTGGTGCTCGGCCCGGACGTCGACGCCGCCGGCGGCCTCCTCGGCCTCGGCCTCGGCCTGCTGAGCCTGGTCAGCCTGAGCCTCGGCACCCTGGGTCAGCGGTGGATCGGGCACGGGCCGGACCCGCTGTGGTCCTCCACGATCCAGTTCGCGGTCTCGGCTCCCCCGCTGCTGCTGCTCGGGCTGCTGCTCGAGGGGCCGACCCCGGTCTCGGACCCGGCGCGGGCAGCGCTGGTGCTGGGGTGGCTGGCGGTGGTGAACTCGATCGCGGGACTGCTGCTCCTCGGGGTGCTGGTCCGCCGCGGGGGTGCCGGAGCCGGCGCGAGCGTCTTCTTCCTGATGCCCCCGGTGACCGCGGTGCTGGCGTGGCTCATCCTCGGCGACACCCTCGGCGTCCGGGGGATGGTCGGCCTCGCGGTGACAGTGGTCGGGGTCGCCGTGGCCACCCGGTCGCGACGGGTGCCGGTCGCTCCTAGGTTGGTGCCGTGACCGGCATCGACCTCACCCCGGGGCGTGAGCACGACGCGGAGGTCGCCGCCCTCGTGGAGCGGTGCGGCGGCCGGGTCGGGGTGGTCGGGGTCCTGCAGGACCTGTCCCGCCGGGCCCGCCGCGCCCGGGTCCCGGGGAGGGCGGTGCGCGAGGCCCTGACCTGGGAGCGGGCCGACCGGCGCGACCGGCGCTGGTGGCCGCAGGGGGTCTCCAGCTCGGCCGAGGCCGGAGCGTCGGAAGGCGTCGAGACCGTCGCGGGTCGCCGGGTGCTGCTGACCTCCTGGTACGAGAGGCGCCGACCGGGTGACCCCGAGGGCTACGTGCCCGGCTCACGGCTGAGCGTCCTCGACCTCGACACCCGACGCTACGAGCACGTGCTGCTGGTGGTTCCGGTGCTGCGCGACGGCATCGCCACCGTGGAGCCGCTGCGGGTGCACGCCGGTGGCGTGGTGTGGGCCGGGCCGTGGGTGCACGTGGCGGCGACCGGGAAGGGCTTCGTCAGCGCTCGGCTCGAGGACCTGGTGCGGTCTCCCGCCGGCGGCACGCTGGACTGCCGTGGACACCGCTACCTGCTCCCGGTCCGGCTGTGGCACCGGGGCAGCGCCCCGAAGGGGACCGGGCGGCTGCGCTGGTCCTTCTTCTGCCTCGACCCGACCACCTCGCCCCCGGCACTGGTGGTCGGCGAGTACGGCCGCGGTGCTCAGAGCACTCGCTTGGCCCGGTTCCCGCTGGACCCGGCCACCTGGCTGCCCTCCCCCGATGCCGACGGGGTCAGCCGGCCCTCGTGGGTCGCCGAGACGGGGCTCGGACATCTGCAGGGTGTCGTCGTCGCGAGGGGCCACCACCTGCTGTCGGCATCCCGTGGGCCGTGGCTGCCGGGGACGTCGTACGCCGGGGAGCCGGGCCGGTGGCGCCGGTTCCGGTGGACCATGCCGATGGGTCCCGAGGACCTGACCTACTGGGCCTCGCAGGACCGGCTCTGGTCGGTCAGCGAGCACCCGTGGCGACGGTGGGTGTTCGCGATGGACCGGTCCTGGTTCGACCGCTGAGGGTGGTGGAGGGCGTGGGCGTCGACGGCGGCGAGCGGACCTCAGTCCGAGGGGTCCTCGGTCCCGAGTCGACGCCGCAGCGCCAGGATGGCGACGTCGTCGTCGCGGCTCGGGTCGCGGACCAGGTCCACGATCCTGTCCAGCGAGGCCGACAGGTCCCGGTCGTCGAGGCTCGAGCAGGCCTGCGTCAACCGGTCCAGCCCCTGCTCGGTGTCCTCGCCGCGTCGCTCGACCAGACCGTCGGTGTAGAGCAGCAGCGTGTCGCCGGCCCGGAACGACCGCGACACCACCGAGCGCGGCCCACCACCGGCTCCGAGGATCAGCGTCTCGATGGTCTCCACCTCGGCCGGGACTCCGTCCGAGCCGACCACCAGCGGCGGCGGGTGTCCGGCGTTCACCGCGGTGAGCCGATCGGCCGCCAGGTCGACCACGACGTACGCCAGCGAGACCAGCTGCTCGACGTGCCAACGCTCGAAGACCCGGTCCAGCCCCACCATGACCCGCACCGGGCTCGGGTCGACGGCGATCAGCGTGCGCACCGCGGACCGCATCTGGGCCATCACCGAGGCCGCCTCCACCCCACGGCCCATCACGTCCCCGACGAACAGGCAGATCCGGTCCTCGTCGAGCACGAGCAGGTCGTAGAAGTCGCCACCGGTGCCGCTCCGCCCGGCCGGCAGGTAGCGCACGGAGACGTCGGTCCCCTCCGGCCGCGGCAGCCGGCCCGGCAGGACCGCGCGTTGCAGTCGCAAGGCGGTGTCGCGCAGCTCGCTGTGCAGCAACGCGTTGTCGATCGCCACCCCCGCCCGTTGGGCGAGGTCCTCGCCGAACCGGACGTCCTCGGTCCCGAATCGGCGTCCGTGCTCCCCGGTCACCCAGGTGACCACCCCGAAGATCCGGCTGCCGGCCCGCAGTGGCACGGTCAGCGCGCTGCGCATCTGCAGGGCTCGCATCACCTCCAGGTGCCGGTCGTCCTGGGCGACCTCGACCAGCAGCTGGTCCGCGATCTCCGGGATCAGCTCGCTCTCCCCCGTCCGGATCACCTGGTAGCCCCCGACCGTGGCGGACTCCTGGGCCGGGTAGTGCGCTTGCAGCTCCTCGATCAGCGGCTCGCTGCTGGGGTCGTTGTGGGCGACCTTGAGGGTGCGCAGCACCCCGTCCTGGAGCAGCGCGATGGAGCACCAGTCGGCGAACCAGGGCACCGCCAGCTCGGCGACCCGCTTCAGGGTCTTCTCGTGGTCCAGGTCGCTGGCCAGCTCGGCGCTCGCCTCGACCAGGAACCGGGCCTTCACCTCCCGGTCGGCGGCCTCCTCGCTGGCACGGATCCGGGCCACCGCGAGTGCGCAGTTGTCCGCCAGCACCCCGAGGAACTGGAGCGCGTCGTCGTCGATCCGACGGGCACCGGCGAAGCTCAGCGAGGCGACCCCGAGCGGACGGCCCTCGACCTGCAACGGGAGGCAGACCAGCGACCGCTCGCCGTCGTGAGCGGACTCCAGCCCGGGGTAGCGTCGCTCGATCTCCTCGGCACCGGAGAGCAGCACGGGTCGACCGCTGCGGACGGCGTCGCCGGCCGGGGTCACGGCGTCCACCGGGTACGTCGCCCAGCGTGACGCCGCGCCGGGTCGACCGCCGCGCATGCCGACGAGCGCCAGGGTGTCGTCGTCGACCAGCAGCGAGAGGGAGGCCACGGTGGCACCGGCTGCGTCGGCGAGCTGCTCGACGACGATCGTGGTGACGGCGTCCAGGTCGGGAGCGGTGAGCAGCGCCGTCGTCACCGAGGCCAGCAACGGCAGCCGTCCCCCGAGCGCACCGGTCTCCGAGCGCGGCGCCGGGTCCTGCAGCAGCACGAGCGCGCCGGTGATCCGATCCCCCTCGTGGATCGGCGTCCAGCACGTCACGGTCTGCGCGGACATCCCGGTCAGATCGCGCAGGGCCACCGTGCCGGACCAGGCCTCGCCGGCGACGACCCGGTCCAGCACGCCGTCGACCAGGTCGGCGGCCGAGGACGCGAACACCGTGTCCCGCACGTCGACCCCCACCAGGGTGCCGATCCGGCCGCCCACCAGCCGATCCGCCACCGGGTTGCCGTGGACGACGACCCCGGCCGCGGTGACGGCGAGCGCCGGGATCGTCATGGTCTCGAGCACCCGGGGGTCGAGCCGCCAGCCGGACGGGCCGGAGGGCCGGCTGGGGTTCATGACGCCCATGTTCTCACCCGATTCCCCCGATCGGGACCAGAATGCGGCCGGGAATTTCTGCCTGACCGGCAGCGTCGACGGCGGTCCGGAAATCCCGTCACACCGACGAATACTGTTCACTCCCCTCCGATGAGTGCGACCATGGGCGGGTGGACTGGTATCTCAGCGAAGGATCCGTCTCGGCCCTCCCTCAGCTGCGCCGTGAGTTCACCGCGTACCTGAGCCGTCACGGCGACCCGGCCAGCGACGTGGACGCGGCCGAGCTCATCTTCGCCGAAGCGGTCGGGAACGCGGTGCGGCACACCGAGGGACCGGTCTGGATCACCGTCACCTGGTCCGAGGTGCACCCGCAGCTCCACGTCTACGACCTCGGGGCCGGGTTCGACCCAGCCGGCATCGAGGTAGACGTCTCGGCGGGCCTGGCGGACTTCGACGACCGGGATCTCGACGCGGTGCTGGACGGGCTGGAGGAGTCGGGTCGGGGCCTGTTCATCCTGCACGAGCTGGCGCCCGCGCTGGAGGCTCACGCCCGCTCCGGATCGGGGATGGTGGTCTCGACGACGCTGCCGGTGACCAAGCCGTCCCAGGTCGACCACGATCCGCCCCGTCGCCGATCGAACGTGCTGCCCGACCTCAGCGAGGCACTGCCCACCGGCGGTTTCGGACGCGAGTCCTTCCTGCGATCGCTGGTGGTGCAGATGGCCCAGACGATGGAGATGCAGCAGGGGCCGGACGCCGCCGCGGCAGCCGTGGCCCAGGTCGGCACCGACGTCGGCGGCCGGATGGAGGAGGAGTTCCGCCTCGCCGAGAGCATCGTCGGCCGGATGGACCCGGAGCAGATGTCCACCTGCTACGTCCGGCTCAAGCACGCGATCGAGGGCGACTTCCACGTCGTGGAGGTCAGCGAGGACCGGATCGTGCTGGTCAACACCCGCTGCCCCTTCGGCGAGGCGGTGACGATGGCACCGTCGTTGTGCCGGATGACCTCCAGCGTGTTCGGCGGCATCGCGGCTCGCAACAGCGACGAGGGCAGTTCGGTGCTGCTCGAGGAGCGGATCGCGGTCGGCGACGCGTCCTGCCGGGTGGTGGTCAACCTGGGTCAGCGCACCAGCGAGGCTTCGCCGCAGGCCCACTACTACGCACGGCCCGCGGACGACACCGCGTCGGTCTAGGCACCCGGGCCGGTCCGGCCCGCGACCCCGCAGTCCCTGGCTCGTTCAGCGCACCCGGCGGAACAACGAGCGGAGGCCCCGCCCCAGGGCGGCGTCGCGGCTGGCCGACGCTGCACCGGTGCCACCGGTGCCGCCGGTCCCCATCCCGGTGGGGCCGGTCCCCATCCCGGTGGGGCCGGTCGGGCCACCTCGCCGGCGGCCGCCGCCGAAGACACGGGACACGATCTGGTTCAGGGCGCTCATGGTGCTTCCTCTCATCGTTCCTGCCGTCGTCGCCGTCCCTGTGCCCGACTGACACGCCCTTCACACACGCCCGGGCGCTCACCCGAGCAGGTCTGCGTAGATCGCCTCGTGCGCGGCGGCAACCTCGAGGCGCTGTCGGCGACGCTCATCGATGCCGGCGCCGAGCTGTGGGCGCTCCTGGTGGGCGAGCCGGATCGCCCGGCGCAGCAAGTCCTCGTCATACCGATCCTCGTCGAGGCGATAGCCCAGGGTGGGGCCCTGCTCGGCGAAGTAGCCGCAGCTCGGGGCCACCACGGTGGTCCCGACATCGCGGCAGGCCTCCAGCCAGCCCGAGTGGGTGCCGAACCGGTACGGCAGCACGCTGACGTCCAGGGAGGCCAGGGACGAGATCAGCTCAGCATCGGTGAACGGTTCGTGCACCCGCAGGTCCAGACGGCCCGCGGCGGCCGCCCGCCGCAGGTACGTCGCCAGCACGGGGTCGTCGTGCCGGCCCGGCTCCATCACGTCACGGTGGCAGTCGACCTGGAGCACGGCCCCGTCGAGCTCGGCCACCACCTCGACCAGCGCCGGCAGGACCGCCATCGGGTCCATGTTCGCTCGGAGGCTCCTCACGTGCAGCCCCACCCGGAACGCGCGGCGTGAACGGCGGGCGCGGCAGTCCTGGGCGATCGACATCTGGGCCAGGTCGACCACGTGCGGGTGCGGCACCACCAGAGCCTCCCGGTCCCAGCGCGCCCGGATCTCCTCAGCGGCCCCCGGCGTGAGGGTGATCAGACGGTCAGCGGCCGGCACCAGGACGTCGAGTTGGGCGTCGTGCAGCGACCGGTCCGCGTGGTGGGGGTTGCGGAGGTCGTGGACCGTGTAGACGAACGGCTTCTCCCGACGCCGGAGGATCTCGACGAGCCGTCGCAGCTCCTGCGGCGATCGCGCGTCGAACCCGAAGTGGAGGTGGAAGAGGTCGAAGGGCGCCTCCTCGGCCCAGAACGGGTCGAGCATCGTCGGGGGCCACCAGCGGTGCCCGACCCGTGGCCGCTGATCGTGCGGCGGAACCGGGCGCCGCCGCTGCGAGGCCGCCGCCGACCGGTCGGGGCTCAGGTGCCGCACGTAGACATGACCCGCGGGCACCGACGCCACCACGTGGCCCGGCGACTGTGAGCAGTGCGCACCCGCAGGCGCGACCGAGATCGTCACCCCTGATCAATAGCCCTCGGCGGGGGCTCGAATCTCCCTCCTTTCGGGTGATCCGCTCGGCGGCGCCCTGCGTCGACCCGGTCAGCGCGGGGCGATCACCCGATCTCGCGCTCGTCGTCGGTCGATGAGGTGTCGAGGCCGACGTGACGCACCCGGTCCGGGCTGAACCCGTGCTCGATGCCCCACAGCACCGCCTGGGTGCGTCGGGTCACCCCGATCTTGCGGTAGGCCGTGCGCAGATAGGTCTTCACCGTGTTGACGCCGAGGAAGGCCTGCTCGGCGATCTCCCGGTTGCTCATCCCCTGCACGAGCAGTGCGAGCACCTCCGACTCCCGGGCCGAGAGGCCGACCTCCTGACCGGGCCAGCGTCCGAGCTGGGTGTCGACGTCGGCGGTGTCCAGCTGTGGAGCGACGTGCTCACCGTCGTGGATGCGTTCCAGGGCCTCGACCAGCTCCTCGGCGGAGGCGCTCTTGGCGACGTACCCCGCGACGCCGTGGCCGAACGAGCTGTCGATCAGTGCGTCCTCGACGTTCCAGCTGTAGACGACCACCCGCGCCCCGGTCTTTCCCACCACCTGGGCCAGGTCGATCTTCTGGCCCTGCGGCTGGCCGAACGTGTCGTAGAGGATGAGGTCGACCTCGCTCACCGGCGGCAGGCTGCTGTCGAGCTCCACCACCTCGACCCGGTCGGCGAACGGTTCCAGCACCGCGGCGATGCCGGCGACGACGATCTCGTAGTCGTTCACGACGGCGATCCGGACCGGTCGGCGCGTGGTGGTCATCCGGGCACTTTACTCACTGCGCAGCACCCGCACCTCCCACGGCGCGTACGACGACCCGCCCTCGCCGTCGTCCGCGCCCTCGACGTTGCCCAGCACGACGCGGCCCCCTGCATCGGCCGGATCGTGCTCGACGTCGATCCGCTCGCCGGAGAGGTTGGCGTACACCGCGAGCCGGTCGGCCCCGAGGGTGCGTGCGAACGCGTACAGCACCGGGTGCTCGGGGTGGATCAGCGCGAAGTCCCCCTCGACCACCACCGGGTCGGTGTGTCGCAGCGCGATCAGCCGGCGGTACCAGCCGTAGACCGACCCCGGGTCGTCGCGCTGGGCCGCGGCGTTGATCCGCGTCGCGTTCGGGTTGACCGCGATCCACGGTTCCCCGGTGGTGAACCCGGCGTGCTCGCCGTCGGTCCACTGCATCGGGGTGCGGGCGTTGTCCCGGCTCTTGCGGCGCAGCGCCGCCAGGACGACGGCCGGGTCCTCCCCGAGCCCGTGCACCGCGGTCGCGTAGTGGTTGACGGACTCGATGTCGCGGAGCTCGGAGATGTCGGCGAACGGCACGTTCGTCATCCCGAGCTCCTCGCCCTGGTAGACGTACGGCGTGCCGCGGTGCAGATGCAGCACCGCGGCCAGCGCGGTGGCCGAGGCGTACCAGTGCTCCCCGTCGTCGCCGAAGCGGGAGACCACCCGCGGTTGGTCGTGGTTGTTCCAGTACAGGCTGTTCCAACCGCGCTCCCCGAGCGCCTGCTGCCACCGGGCCAGCGAGGCGCGCAGCCGCGGAACCGAGACCGGGCGGAGGTCCCACTTGTCGGCGCCGGCATCGATGTCGACGTGCTCGAACTGGAAGACCATGTGCAGCTGGCCGTGCTCGCGGTCGGTGAACGCCAGCGCCTGCTCCGGGGTCACCGAGGGCATCTCCCCGACGGTCAGCGGCTCGTCGTCGCGACCCTCGAACACCTCCCGCTTCATCTCGGCCAGGTGGTCGTGGACCCGGGGCCCGTACACGAAGTGCGGCGACCCGTCCCCGAAGCCGGTGGCTGTCGGCTCCCCGTCCGGCAGGCCGGGGTCCTTGGAGATGAAGTTGACGACGTCCATCCGGAAGCCGTCCACACCCCGGTCCAGCCACCACCGCATCATCGCGAAGACCGCCTGCCGGACCTCGGGGTTCTCCCAGTTCAGGTCGGGCTGCTTGCGGGAGAACAGGTGCAGGTAGTACTGCCCGCGGGCCGGCTCCCACTCCCAGGCGGAGCCGGAGAAGAACGAGCCCCAGTTGTTCGGCTCGGCCCCCGGCGTACCGGGCTCCTTCCCCGGCTTCGAGTCGCGCCAGAGGTACCAGTCGGCCTTGTCGTTCTCACGCGAGCTCCGGGACTCACCGAACCAGGCGTGCTCGTCGGAGGTGTGGTTGACCACCAGGTCCATCACCAGCCGCATCCCCCGCCGGTGGACCTGCTCGATCAGCTCGTCGAGGTCCGCCAGTGTCCCGAACACCGGGTCGATGTCCTGGTAGTCGCTGATGTCGTAGCCGTTGTCGTCCTGCGGGGAGCGGTAGACCGGTGAGAGCCAGAGGACGTCGACGCCCAGGTCGGCCACGTGGTCGAGGTGGTCGATGATCCCCCGCAGGTCCCCCACGCCGTCGCCGTCGGAGTCGGCGAAGCTGCGCGGGTAGATCTGGTAGACCACCGCGGACTTCCACCAGGGCGGCGGCGAGGAGGTGTCGGGACTCACGCCGTCACCCTAGTGACGGCGACAGGTTCCGGACACTGGGCTACGGTTCGCGACGTGCCGACCACTGACCCGGAGCGTCCGGAGCCCGAGATCGAGGACGCGTTCGACCGGCTGGTCGCCGAGGGACAGGAGCGGCTGGAACGCCCGCTGCTGGCCCTCATCTCGACCGGGCTGCTCGGCGGTGTGGACGTCGGGACGGGAGTGCTGGCCTACCTGGTGGTCAAGGAGCACACCGGTGACACGGTGCTGGCGGGCCTGGCCTTCTCGATCGGCTTCGTGGCCCTGCTGATGGCCCGCAGCGAGCTGTTCACCGAGAACTTCCTGGTCCCGGTCAGCACGGTCGTGGCCCGGGACGGCACGGTGCGGAACCTGATCCGGCTGTGGGGGGTCACCCTCGTCTGCAACCTGGGTGGCGGCCTGCTGATGATGTGGATCCTCATCAAGGCGCGCCCGGACCTGCGCCCGCAGGCCATCGAGACCGGCACCCACTACGCGGAGCTCGGGGTGAACCTGGAGAGCTTCACCCTGGCCGTGCTCGCCGGCACCGTCATCACCCTGATGACCCGGATGCAGCACGCCACCGACAACCTCGGGGTGCAGATCGTGCCGGCGCTGCTGTTCGGCGCGTTGCTGGCCGGCGGCGAGCTGTTCCACTGCATCCTGGACTCGCTGTTCATCTTCGCGGCGATGTTCGCCGGCGCCGAGATCACCATCGGCAGCTGGTTGGTCGCGCTGGGCTGGTCCGCGCTGGGCAACATGGTCGGCGGTATCGGGCTGGTCACCGCGATCCGGCTGCTGCGGGTCCCACGCCGGGTCAAGGAGGAGCGCGGCACCGCCTGACCGCGTCGTACGCTCCGAACGTGCACGCCGCGGAGATCGCCCGCCGGTTCGGGCTCGGCCGCGCCGCCCGGCTCTCGGACGGGCCGGTCGCCCGCGGCAAGCAGGGCGAGGTGTGGCGCCTGGAGACCTCGGACGGGGTCTGGGCGGTCAAGCTGCCGTTCGAGGCGGTCGGCGAGGACGACGTCCGGGCGTCCACCGCGTTCCAGGAGGCTGGGTACGCCGCCGGCGTGCCGACCCCACAGGTATGCCGTACCGCCGACGGGACGGTCCTCGCCGACGTCGTCGGCCGGCGGCTCCGGGTCTACTCCTGGGTCGACCTGGGGAACCCGGACCCCGGCCTGGACCCGGTGGTCGTCGGGACGATCCTGGCCAGGCTGCACCGGATCCCCGCGCCGGCCCGCGGGCCGGTGGACCCCTGGTTCCGCGAACCGGTCGGCGCGTCGCGCTGGGACCGGTTGATCGCAGAGCTGGTCGCCGCCGGGGCGCCCTTCGCAAGCCGGTTGGCCGGTCTGCGGGACGAGCTGGTCGCCCTGGAGTCCTGGCTGGTCCCGTCGGACCGGCTGCAGACCTGCCACCGCGACCTGTGGGCGGACAACCTGCTCCCGACCACCGACGGCGGGGTCTGCGTCATCGACTGGGAGAACAGCGGCCCTGCCGACCCGAGCCAGGAGCTGGGCTGCGTGGTGTTCGAGTTCGGACGCGGAGATCCGGGTCGCGCCCGTGCGCTGGTGAACGCCTACCGGTCGGCCGGGGGGCCGGGGGCTCTCGCGCGGCGGGGGCACTTCACGATGCTCATCGCCCAGCTCGGGCACATCACCGAGACCGCGGCCACGGACTGGCTCGACCCGAACAGCCGTTCTCCCGACCCGGCCGGGGCGGCGGCCTGGATCTCGGAGGTGCTCGACGAGCCGCACACCCGTGCGGTGCTCGACCGGCTGCTCGCCGCGGTGCAGTAGCCGGCGGTCGTCGCGGGCCCGCCCGGTCCACCCCCGCCGTGCCAGACTGCGCGAGTGACCGAGCTGCTCGTCCTCGCGGTGGCGATCTACGGGTTCGGGCTGGTCTCGGAGCGGCTGTCCCGGTCCTCGGTCACCGGTCCGATGGTCTTCACCGCTGTCGGTGTCCTGGTGGGCGGGGCCGGCCTGGGCTGGTTCGACCTGGAGCTGGAGGGCGAGGCGCTCTCCGTGCTCGTCGAGGCGACCCTGGTCCTGGTGCTCTTCAGCGACGCGGTCCGGATCGACCTGCGCAAGCTGCGCGCCGAGTCCCGCTTCCCGGTCCGGTTGCTCGGTATCGGCCTGCCGCTCACGCTGGCGCTCGGCGCGATCACCGCGTGGCTGCTGTTCCCGGAGCTGCTGCTGGTCGAGGCGGTGCTGCTGGCCGCCGTGCTCACCCCGACCGACGCGGCCCTGGGGCAGGCGGTGGTGAGCGACAGTCGCTTGCCGGTGCGGCTGCGGCAGGGTCTCAACGCGGAGAGCGGGCTCAACGACGGTCTGATGGTGCCGGCGATCACCGTCGCTCTCGCGCTCACGGTCGCCGAGGAAGCCGGCGCCGTGGACGGGTGGGCGGAGCTGGTGGCCCGCCAGATCGGCTTCGGGCTGCTGTGCGGCGTCACCATCGGCGCCCTGGGTGGCCGACTGCTGCACACCCGGGCGGTGGCGCATCGGGTCGAGGGCGTGTACCAGCAGCTCGCCACCGTCGCGCTCGCGGTGGCTGCCTTCGCCGCCGCCGAGCTGCTCGAGGGCAACGGCTTCCTCGCCGCGTTCAGCGCCGGCCTCGCCTTCGGTCACCTGGCCCGCGAGCAGTGCTCCGGGATCCAGGACTTCACCGAGGACGAGGGCGAGCTGCTCACCGCGATCACCTTCACCGTCTTCGGAGCCGTGCTCGCCGGGCCCGCCCTGGCCGACCTGACCTGGCCGATCGCCGGGTACGTCGTGCTGAGCCTCACCGTGGTGCGGATGGTGCCGGTGCTGGTCGCGCTGGTCGGCACCGGGACCCTGCTGGAGACGCGGCTGTTCGCCGGATGGTTCGGGCCCCGGGGCCTGGCCTCGATCCTGTTCGCGCTGGTGGTGCTGGAGGAGCTCGGCCCCGACGAGTCCGCCCTGATCGTCACGACCGCGATCTGGACGGTGCTGGTCAGCGTCTACGCGCACGGGATGACGGCGTACCCGTGGGCCTCGCGGCTGGCGGGTCGGCTCGGCTCCGCCCCCGCCCACCAGGCGGAGCTGGAGCCCGCTCCCGAGATGCCGACCCGCCGCGGGCTGGCCCGCTGAGCTCGCTCGACCCTAAGGCTGCATCTCGTAGCTGCCGGCCAGGTCACGGGCCTGCTGCCACACGGCCCGGTGGTCGTCGGCCGCGGTGGCCGGCTTGCGCAGGTGCTCCAGCGCCCAGGCCTGCTGGTCCTTGGTCGAGGACGCCTTGCCGTGCAGGTCGGTGGCGTAGGAGGAGAAGTCACGGACCAGCACGTCGAAGATCCGGTCGACCACGGCGCGGTCCAGCCCGGTGATCGCGGCCTGCTCCAGGATCAGCTGGCCGTAGACCACCAGCGTGAACAGCTCACCGAGGGCGAGCAGCAGGTCCAGGTCCTTGGCCTGCTCGGCGTCCGGGGCCGCGGTGGTCACCAGGGTGACCAGTCCCTCGGCCTGCTCGCGGAAGATCGCCACGTTCGGCACCTCGGCGAACTCGTCGTACGGCCGCGCGCCAGTCGGCGAACTGGATCTTGCCCAGCCCCCGGGCCGGGCCCTGGTGGAAGAGGAACTCGTCGTCGGCCGCGTCCCGCCGCGTCGGCACCGCGGGCAGCTCGCTGGTCCCGAAGAGGTAGTTCGGCAGGAACTTGAGCACCAGCGCCATGTTCACGTGCACCGTGCCCTCGAGCTTCGGCAGCGCCCGGATGTCCATCGCGGCCTGCTCGAAGTAGGTGTCCTTCTCGAACCCGCGGGCGGCCACCACGTCCCACAGCCCGTCGATGACCCGCTCGCCCTCGGTGGTCACCTTCATCTTCGTGATCGGGTTGAACAGCAGGTAGCGACGGTCGTCGGCGCGGGCGCAGCGGAAGTAGTCGATCGCCCGGTCGCCGAAGAGCTTCATCGCGACCAGCCGGACGTAGGCGTCGGTCAGCGCCGGCGCGCACGTGCGGGAAGTCGGTGACCCGGTTGCCGTACAGGACCCGGTTGTCGGCGTGCGTGATCGCCTCGTAGAAGGCGTGCTCGCAGATGCCGATCGAGGCGAACCCGAGGTTGAACTTGCCGACGTTCACGGTGTTCAGCGCGGCGTCGAAGGCGGCCGGCCCGGTGTGCAGCACGTCGTCGGCGGTGACCGGGTAGTCCTCGAGCCGGAACTCGCTGACGAACATCTGGCCGGAGACCACGTTCTTGACCAGGTGGTACGCCGGGTGCTGGCTGTCGACGGCGAAGAAGACGTAGCCGTCGGGGCCCTCGACGTCCGCGCGCCGGCCGAAGACCGACACCATCCCGGCCACGTTGCCGTTGCCGATGTAGTACTTGCTGCCGCTGGCCCGGAAGCCGCCCGTCGCCGTCGCCGGTGGGGGTGAGCACCATGTCGGTGCGGTAGATGTCCGCGCCGTGCTCCTTCTCCGACAGCCCGAACGCGAACACGCCGCCCTGGCGAAGGATCTCGGTCGCCCGGGCCTTCGCGGCCTCGTTCCCGCTCTGCCAGATCGGGCCGAGCCCCAGGATGGTGACCTGCCAGGTGTACCAGTAGCCGCAGCCCGTAGAAGGCCAGCACCTCACCGAACGCGCAGATCCGGGCGGTGTCCCAGCGGCCGCCCTGGGCGCCGGGGGTGAGCAGGGTGGCGAACGCCTGCTCGGAGGCCATGAAGTCGAGGAAGTCGCTGTACCACTCGCGCTCGTGGAAGGACCGCTTCAGCTCGGTCTTGCCGCGCGCCTCGAACCAGTCGATGGTCGCCCGCAGCAGCCGCTGCGCCTCGGGGTCGAGATCGGCGGGGTCGTAGGTGCGCGGGTTCATCAGCAGGTCGGCCATGGCGGCACCCTAACCGGGTTTACCCGTAAGTAACATGGGACGGGCTAGGGAACCGGAACGACCGGGCTCCCGGCCAGCTCGTCCATCTCGGCGTGGAAGGCGTCCAAGATCCGCTCGGGGTCGGGGATCACCCGGGTGTCGGTCTTGAAGCCGATCCGCACCGAGCCGGCGTAGGTGAAGATGCAGGTGCCCAGCGTCTGGTCGCCCGAACCCGGCACCCAGCCCAGCAGACCGGTGATCCGGGTGCCGGCCAGGTAGCGGTGCTCCCGAGGTCCGGGCACGTTGGTGGTGACCCCGCTGGCCTTGCCGGCGAAGAACGTCACCAGGATCTTGCTCAGCCGCGCCCCGAGCAGGCCGATGCCCTGGATCAGCGCGAACGTGATCACCGGCTCCGGGGACCGCTTGATCCGGTCCATCCGGCGCTTGGTCTCGGCGAGCCGGTCCGCTGCGCTGGTCAGGCCCGACGGGAGCAGCAGCAGGACGAGCGCGAATCGGTTGCCCAGCTCGCGGGGCAGCGGCAGGTGCATCGGCCGCAGGTTCACCGGGATCATCGTCGGGATGTCGACCGTCCGCTCGTCGTGGTCGAGCTGGTACCGCTCGAGCGCCCCGGTCAGCGCCGCGACGAGGACGTCGTTGACGGTGGCGCCGGACCCGGTGGCGATGTCCTTGACCCGCTGCAGCTCGATCGGCGCCGACCACACCGCCTTCTTGTGCTCGCCCGCCTCCCCGGCCAGGCTCGAGGCCGGGTTGCGGGTCAGCAACAGCTTGCGGAGCACCGCGATCCCGGAGAGGCCCATCCGGATCGCCGAGACGAAGCCACGACCCACCCGGGTCGGCCGGATCAGCTGGGGCACCTCGGGGGCGACCTTCCGCGCGGCGTGCACCACGTCGGCCAGCGGATGGTGCCGGCCCTTCGCGGCGGTGCGAGCCGTCTCGGTCGCCCTCGGCGGTCTCGTCGGTCAGCGACAGCAGCACCTGGGTCAGCGCGATGCCGTCGGCCAGCGCGTGGTGCAGACGCACGTAGATCGCCGACCCCTCGGCCAGCCCCTCCACCAGGTGGATGTCCCACAGGGGGCGGTCCCGCGGCAGCGGGGTGGCGAGGTACTGCCCGACGTACTCCTGGAGGGCGACGTCGTCGCCGGGCGCGGGCAGCCTCACCTCGCGGACGTGCTGGGACAGGTCGAGGTCGGGGACGTCGCGCCACCGGGAACGGCCGCGGCGGCCGGCGACCGGGCGCCGCGAGAAGACCGGGTACACCTCGAGCAGCCGACTGCGCACCACCCGGTCGAAGCGCTGCCGGTCGACGGGGCCGTCGAGGAACATCAGGCACTCGATGACCATGAGGTTCTTGGTGCGGTCCATGTTCAGCCAGATGGCGTCGACGGGGTTGACCCGGTGCTCCCTCACCCTCCTGAGGGTGTCATGCCGGTGCAACTCGACACCGATCGGCTCAGACCGGAGCAGGCTCCACGGCCGCCCACAGGTCGGGGCCGAACACCTCGTAGCGGATCCGGTCCGGCGGGACGCCCGCGCGACATCAGGCTGGACCGCACGTGCCGCATGAACGGCAGCGGTCCGCAGGTGAAGACCTGCGAGGTCGTCGGGCAGGTCGACCTCGCGAGAGGTCCATCAGCCCGGCCCGGGCACCTGTCGTCCTCGGCGGTCGACCTCCTCGTACCAGGTGTAGGCGGTGAACTCGTCGATCTGCCGGCCGACGTGCAGCACGGTCTCGCGCAGCGCGTGGTCATGCGCGGTGCGGTCGGCGTGAGCGACGATCAGCGGCCGCTGCGGTTGCGTGCGGGCGATGTGCTCGACGATCGGGAGCACCGTGGTGATGCCCGCTCCCGGCGCTGGCCAGCAGCAGCGGGCCGTGGGCGTCGACCACGACCAGGTCTCCCGCCGGCGCGCTGACGTCGAGCAGGTCACCGACCTGCGGTGCGGTCGTGCAGGTGGGTCGACACCCGTCCGTCCGGGCGCCCCACCCGCGCCACGCACCCGGCTGACGGTGATCTGCAGCCTGGTGCCGGACGAGGTGGACGAGACCGTGTACTGGCGGGGCTGGCGGTCTCCGTCGGGCAGGTCGACGAAGACCGAGACGTACTGTCCCGGGACGATCGTCGGGCAGCGGGGCCCCGTCGGCGGGCTCCAGCACCAGGGAGACCACGTCGCGGGCCTCGTCGATGCGCTTGACCACCCGGTAGGGCCGGGTCGGCTGCGCCGGGTCGACCGCGGCCTGCTGGTACAGCCGGGCCTCGTCGGCGATCAGCTGGGTGGCGAAGAGCCAGTACACCTCGTCCCAGGCAGTCGGCGACCGCGGGCGTGACCGCGTCGCCGAGCACCGCGGCGACCGCGCCCATCAGGTGGTGACCGACGATCGTGTACTGCTCGGGTCGGATGCCCAGGGAGACGTGCTTGTGCGCGATCCGGCGCATGACGTGGTCGAAGGACGGCGCGGCCGGGTCGATCAGCTGCACGGCGTACGCCACCACCGAGGCCGCCAGGGCGCGGCTCTGCTCGCCGGTGGCCTGGTTGCCCTGGTTGAACACCCGCAGCAGCTCCGGGTGCGCGGCGAACATCGAGGGGTAGAAGCGTGCGGTGATCTGCTCGGCGTGCTCGGCCACGACGCCGGCGGTGGCCTTGACCACGGCCTCGGACTCGATCGACAACAGCGCTGTCGACGCTGGTGCTGCAGTGGACTCCACGATGGTGACCGCCTTTCCCGGGAGCGGCTCACGCTAGCCACGCCGCGGACCGCTCCCCAGGGCCGAAAGGCCCTGACCGGGGGGACTGCTGGTCCCGTCGAGCAGGCTCGCCTCGATGCCACGCCACGGGGCCGACGAGCGTTCTACTCAGCTGCCCCCGCCGCTGATCACCACGGGCACGATCACCGCGGCCAGGATCGCTCCGTTCAGGCTGTCGATCGCGCGCTTGAGAGCGACGCCCACAGCCACCTCGGCAGTCGCCTCCTCCACGCGCTGCTTGAGCTGCTTCGACGTCATGCCCGCGCACTCCTCGGCCAGCACCTTCGTGGCGACACCGAGTCCCTGCAGGATCGCCAGCAGCGTGGCGTCGGTCGCCGAGGGGCGCCCGCCGGCGAGGACGGTGCGCAGCCGCTCCCGGATCCGGCGCTCCGGGCCGGGGTCCAGGGTCGGGCGCTTCTCGGGGACCAGCCCGAGCAACCGCTTCGGCACGACGCCGACGACCCCGCCCGCCACCAGCTGCTCGATGACCTCGTCCTCGGGGTTGAGCTTGGAGTCCTGGACCAGCGCGGAGAGCTTCTTGCCATCCTTCGCCTCGGCTCGGGCGAGGACCTTGTCGAGGACCGGTCGCCCGGTGGGCGCGGCATCGACGACTCGCACCCGGGGGTCCTTCTCCTCACCCAGCTCGACCCGGCCCTCGATCAGCAGGTCGGCGATCGTCGCGGCGCTCAGCGCCCATCCGGTCTGGGTCCCCCAGCTCGCCTGGCCGCCCGCATCGTTGGTCAGCAGCAGGAAGATCTCGGCGGCGGTGTCCATGCCGTCACGCTACGAGCACCGGAGTCGGCTAGCCAGTCGCCCGGCCGCCCTCCACCCCCAGCAACAGCGTCAGATAGGTACGCAGCTGCCGGAGCTGGTCGCGCAGCCTGAGCTGGTCCCCGACGGCACGGCCGAGGACGAACCCGCCCTCGAACACCGCCCAGACGTGATCGGCCAGAGCCTCCAGGTCCACCTCGAGCGCCGGCGGCCGGACGGCGACGGCCTGGTGGAGCTTGTCCAGGACCCGCCCGCGCCACAGGCCGATGGCGCCCAGGATGACCGCCTCGGACCCGGCCTCCTGCGGGATCTTGTCGTAGACGTACGAGGCGAACAGGCAGCCGTTCTGGGTGATCACCCCGGCCTCGATGTCCACCTCGAAGCCGTGGAGGAACTCGGTCAGCTGCTCGGCGGGATCGGAGGTGAGGGACTCCGCCCGGGTCATGTAGTGCTCGAGCACCTCGGCGTCCGCCGCGGCGTACCGCTCGATCACCGCCCGTCCGAGCGCGGCCTTCGACGGGAAGTGATGGAAGAACGCGCCCTTGGAGGCCCCCGTCGCCTCGAGGATCGCGTCGACGGTCGTCGCCGCGAACCCGACGTCGAAGACCAGGTCGTAGGCGGCCTCGAGGATCTTCTCGCGCGCGGAGGGGGTGGCCATACCAGTGAGCATACCCAGTTGACAGACCGACCAGTTGGTCTACCATCAGAGTGATACCAGACCAACTAGTCGGTCTGGCCGAGAGGGAGGAAGCCTGATGACCGCCACCACCGCTGCCCACCACCCCCGGGCCGACCAGGCCTGGATCTCCGACCTGCAGGAGCACCCGGGGCTCGACGTCTTCACCCCCCGCGATCCCGGCTACGACACGTGGCGAACCGCCTGGAACACCGCCGTCGACCACCGCCCCCTCGTCGTGGCCGTGCCCACCTCGGCCAGCGGCGTGGTGGCCGTCGTCGACGTCGCCCGGCGACACCGGATCCCGGTCGCGATCCAGGCGGCCGGCCACGGGCCCACACGCGCCGCGCGTCAGGCGATCCTCCTCAACCTGGCCCGACTCGACGACGTCCAGGTCGACCTGCGGCACCGCACGGCCCGGATCGCCGGCGGGGCGAAGTGGCAGGCCGTGCTCGACGTCGTCACGCCGCACGGGTTGGCGCCGCTGCTGGGCTCCACACCGGACGTCTCCGCGGTCGGGTACACGCTGGGCGGCGGGCTCGGGTGGCTCGCGCGCAAGTACGGCACCTCCGCCGACAGCGTCCTCGCCTTCGAGCTCGTGACGGCCGCGGGCGAGCTGCTCCGCGTCACCCCCGAGGAGCACCCCGAGCTCTTCTGGGCGCTGCGTGGGGCCGGGGCCGGTCACCTCGGCGTCGTCACCGCGATGGAGTGTCGGCTCTACCCGGTCGCGGAGGTGTACGGCGGCAGCCTGTTCTACCCGGCCGCGATGGCCGCCGAGGTGATGCGGCGCTGGCGTGACTGGCTCCCGTCCGTCCCGGAGGACCTGACGTCGGCGGTGACGCTGCTGAACTTCCCCGGGACCGAGGACGTGCCGGAGGAGCTGCGCGGCGAGTCGTTCGTGCTGGTCCGGGGCGCCTTCGACGGACCTCGCGAGGAGGGAGAGCGGCTGCTGGGGTACTGGCGCGACTGGTGCGAGCCCGCCCTCGACGCCTTCGGGCCGCTGCCCTTCGTCCGGATCGCCGAGATCAGCCAGGACCCGCTGGAGCCGGTCCCCTACGAGGGCACCGGGCTGTGGCTGGGCTCGCTCGGCGACGACGCGATCGAGGTGCTGGTGCGTGCCTCGTTCCCCGAGGACGGTCCACCGCTCCTGGTGCAGACGGAGCTGCGCCACGCCGGGGGCGCGATCGCTCGGGGCGCGGCCCACCCCGCGGCGTACGGCAACCGCGACGCCGCGATCCTGCTCGAGCTCACCGGGGTGACCGAGAGCGCCGCCGAGGTCGCCGCCGTGCGCGCCCTGACCCAGGACGTCGTGGGCCGGATCGCGGCCGACCTGACCGGCGGCCACTACCTCAACTACGTGGAGGGCGACGACCGCCGCTACGGCGTCGCCAGGGGGACCACCGCCGGAGCTCTACCGCGGCTCGCCGCCGTCAAGACAGACATCGACCCGGACAACCTGTTCGACCACGGCCTGGATGTCACCGGCCACCGACCCGAAAGGACGAGCACCATGCAACGCACCGTCATCAACCCCTGGACGTGGCAGGACGAGCTCGGCTACGTCCAGGCCAACGAGGTCGTCGGAGGACAGCGCGTGCTGTACGTGTCGGGGATCGCCTCGATGGACGCCGACGGCCGCCCGGTGCACGCCGGCGACATGAAGGCCCAGATCGTGCAGACGCTCGACAACCTCGAGACCGTGCTGAAGGCGGCGGGGTACGAGCTGTCGGACGTCGTGCGGCTCAACTACTACACGACCGACATGGAGAGCTACTGGGAGGCCGACGAGGCCGTCGATGTCGTGGGTCGCTTCCGGCGGGCCGATTGTCGTCCGGCGAGCACGCTGCTGGGCGTCGCCGCCCTCGCCTGGCCCGAGCTGCTGGTCGAGATGGACGCGACCGCGGTGAAGTAGTCGGAACCGGGCAACCGCGGTCAGCTGGTCGGCCTGAGCGCCTCGGCGATCAGGTCGACCAGCGAGCCCAGCGCAGCCGGGGGATCCGGAGGTCGGCTCGGGTTGATCTCGCAGATCGTCAGGGTCCGCGCGGCCGGGTGGGCCATCAGCCCGGCGACGAGGCGCCCCAGGGTCTCGAGGCTCAGACCGGGGGTGTCGCGCTGCTCCTCGGCGATCGGGAACCGGGTCTGGTCGAGCACGTCCACGTCGACGTGCACCGAGAGCAGGTCCAGGCCGTCGACCCACGAGCGGAGCTCACCCAGCACGCCGTCGGGATCCGCCTCGACCTCGGCCGACGGGTACCGGGTGATGCCCAGGGTCTCGAGCCGCTGCTGCTCGTAACCGGTGGCGAGGTCGGCGGCCACCAGCCGCAGCACGTCGGGGGTCAGCAGCGGCGGATGCCCGTCCAGGGCCGCGAGGCGGGGGTCGGCATCGGGGGCGTCGAGCAGATGGGTGATGCCCATCCAGTCCGCGATGCCGTTGCCGTCCGCGGGTGAGGTCAGGTCGCAATCGAGGTCGAGATAGGCGAGACCGACGACGCGGTCGCGATCGCCGAGGGCCGCCCTGGCGCCGGCGATGACCCCGAGCTGGATGCTGCAGTCCCCGCCGAGGACCAGCACCCGGTCCCTCGGTCCGGCTCGCAGCGCCTCGCGCACACTCGTGGCGACTCTGCGGGCGGCCTCGACCACCCGGTCCGCGCTGGCCAGCCGCGGGTGCTGCGGGTCGGGGCGCATCCGCATCCGCACCACGTCACCGTGGTCGACCGCGTGCAGGCCGGCGTACGTCAGCTGCGCGAGGAGACCCGCCTCCCGCAGGGCGGCCGGAGCCCGCTCCTGGCCCGGGCCGTGAGCGCCGGCCGAGGTGGCCGCGCCGATCACGTGGACACGATCGCTCATCGTCGGTCCCGACCGATCCGCTCCGTGCCCTGCTTGTTCCGTGCGTAATAGGCACGCGCCCGGTTGCGGTCGCCACAGTCGGAGGAGGCGCACCAGCGACGGTTGCGGCGCGGCGAGGTGTCGAGGTACACCCAGCCGCACGCCCGGTCCTCGCACTGGTGGAGCCGGTCGAGGTCCTCACGGGTCAGCAGGTCGACCAGCCCGCGGACGAGGCGATGGCGAGGCGTCGCCAGGTCCACCTCGGCGTCGACCAGGGCGTACGTCGCCCCGTGGCGCGCCAGCCGCGCGCTGCGCACGGCCTCGCGATACCGCTCGGCGAGCGCGGCGAGCGCGTCGGAGGAGTCCTCGAAGAGCGCCGCGTACGCCGTCTCCCGGGCCTCGGTCACCTCGTCGAGCTCCGCGGCGGCCCGCTCCGGATGCACCCGCGCCAGCCGGCGCAGGGCGCGGGTCTCGGCACCGGTGACGAGACCCGCTTCGGCGCACCAGGCGAGCACGTCGGCGTAGCTGGCGAGGTCGTCGTGGCGCAGCGCGGGATCCAGCCGCCAGTGGATCGTGTTGATCACGTCGAGCACCGGCGACCCGGAGATGTGCGAGAAGCGGTCGGTCATCGAATCTCCCTCATGGGTGATTCGAGGGTAGACCATGATGCTCGCCCTGTGTTCTCATCATGGGTGAAGCCCTTTTTGCCCATGAGGAGATCGGAATGGATCCCAGCATCGCCCTGCTGCGGCGGGACTCCAGCTACCGCGCCTACTGGTACGGCCAGTCGATCTCGGCCCTGGGAAGTCAGGTCACCGCCTTCGCGCTGCCGCTGGTGGCCGCACTGACGCTGGATGCCACACCGGGTCAGGTGGGCCTCGTGGCCGCGGCCGGGACGGCGCCGTACCTGGCGTTCTCCCTGCTGGCCGGGCACTGGCTGGAGGGCCGGGCGCACCAGCGCGTGATGATCCCCGCGGACCTCGTGCAGTGCGTCGCGCTGGCGTTGATCCCCGTCGCCTGGCTCGGTGGGTGGCTCTCGGTGTCCCTGTTGGTGGCGATCGCCTTCACCTCGGGGTGCGGTGCCCTGGCGTTCGGGGTCTCGGCCTTCGCCTACGTGCCCCGGCTGGTCGACGTCCCGGACCTGGCGGCGGCGAACCGGGCCGCGCAGGGAGCGCGCACCGTCAGCGAGATCTCCGGTCCCGGTCTGGGTGGGATCCTGGTCGGGGCGCTCGGCGCACCGCTGGCCATCGCGCTCGACGCAGCGAGCTATCTGGCCTCGGCACTGGGCATCGCGCGGTCCCGTCCCCGTCCGCATCCTCCCGTGGGCTCGAGCGGGGCCGGCGACCCGAGAAGCGGTCTCGGGGTCGGGGAGCGGGAGAACGCCGGGGTCCTCGACGGAATGCGGGTGCTCTTCGCCAACCGCTACCTGCGGGCCCTCACGGTGCACGCGGCCGTCTTCAACCTCGCCGAGGAGATCTACCTGATCAACCTGCTGCTCTGGGCGGTGCGCCACCAGGACGTCTCCCCCGCCACCTACGGTCTGGCGCTGTCGGCCGGCGGGATCGGCGGGCTGATCGGCACCCTGACGGCCCTGCGCCTGATGGACCGCCTCGGACTCGGAAGGGCGTTCCTCGCCTCGCTGGTGTTGTCGTGCGGAACCCCGGTGCTGACCGGACTGTTCGACCTGCGGGGGATGGCGCTCGCCATGCTGATCGGCCTCGTCAGCCTGATGGCGGGGATCGGACTGGGGAACGCGAACGTCTATTCGGTGACCCTGCGCCAGAGCGCCATCCCCGAGCACGTGCTGACCCGCTCCGCCGGTGCCTACACGCAGGTGATGTACGGCTCCATCCCCCTCGGTGCGATCCTTGCCGGTCTCGTCGGCACCACAGCCGGCCCCCGGGTCGGCGTGGTGGTCGGGGCTGTCGTCATGGCAGCCAGCATCCTGCCGATGGCCGCGCCGACGGTCAGGTCGCTGCGCGCCCCGCAGGACGCCGTCGCGCACCACCGCTGACCCGACGGAGACCGATGTGTCGCCGGCCGCCTTCGCTGGGCCACTTTCCGTCCACAGAACCTGCCCCCGTCGGAGTGGTCCACCGGGTCGAACTGGTGTCTG
>CAVWMP010000003.1:0-725312 GCA_963756135.1 uncultured Actinomycetota bacterium | reverse complement strand
CTTTAGGCCCAATTAGCTGATAAACAGACACCTCAAACATGAACGGGAATCCCAAACTCGTGCGCCCAACCGTCACCTGCTTCGCTGTCCCTCGCAGCGCTCGCCACCGGCTGTTCAACCGACAACCGGCGCCGCCGAGCCGGCGGTCGTGTCGGCATCGGCGGCGCAACTACGACCAAGCTGAACCTGAACACGTCGACGCGGCGGCGGTCGACGAGCAACGACTACGACCGAGGCCCGCGGACGTCGAACGCGTGACGACGTTGAGCGCGGACGACGACAGCATGCAGATGAAGCAGCCTTCCCCGAGGACGCCGCCAAGTTCAGCAAGGAGCACCGAGCAGGTGAGCAGTGTGCCCAACCGCGCCACTCTGGATGACTCCCAGAGCCAGAGTCCCAGCAGAGGACACCAAGCAGTGACGATGTTGGTGAGGCTGGATGGATGCTTTCCCAGAGGGGTACAGACCAGTGAGATGGCCTGGCAATGGAGTACAGCTGTCCTCTGCACCCAGAACTGCTGGACTGTTGGTGGGCCCCAGCAGGTGACGGGCCAATTGTGGTCCGCGGTCTAGGCTCAGCTTCGAGGTGAGGACCACCTGGGCCGTGAACGACTGAATCGGTTCTGGTCGCAGGCCAGTCCCTGACCGAGTCCCCTCGAGCTGCTCGTCGTTTTCTCGCCGGGGCTCATCGAAGCCGTTGTCGAGTCCGTCAGGATCGCAGTTCATCCTCATGGAGGCAGCATAGGAGTCTCAAGCCGGGTCACCCAGAGCATCGACCTGCGTCCTAGTAGCCGCGAAACGGCCACTGCACGCCGCTGCGAAGCGGCTGTCCTGTGGCCGCAAGACGGCGAACGTCGTGCCTCCAAGCGGCGTGGGACCTCGAGTGTCGGACTTGCGACGGCACGACCGGGCCCGTGAGTCGATCTAACGTTGGGTTCATGTCTGACGCGTGGAACGTCTCCGAAGCCGAGCTCGATGCCTTCCTTGATGAGTGGGAGGCCGTCGATCGCGCCGCAGCCGAATATCTCGCCGAGCGAGTGCCCGGCGTTCGCGGCAGCCTTGCTGACGACGACGCCCGCTGGGTCGGCCAACTCGCCGAGACCATCTCGCCTTCTGAGGAGCCCGAGGAGCATGAGGTCGAGGCGGTGTCGGCGGTGATGGCGCTCCAACACGCCGACTGGCTCGGACTGGCGCTCGGCGCCGTACGCCGTGGGCCAGGCACTGTCCTAGATCCTCGACGCGTGCAGACGGACGTCGACCTGCTGGATGACATCGAGGGAGAGATCGAAGACCGCGAAGGTCACCTGAGCGTGCTCGAGATGGCTCTTCTCCACCTGACACCGCTATGGCAGGACCTCGGCGTGCTGGACGAGGACGACCGGCTCACAGAACGCGGTGTTTGGGGGTTGCCAAGGGCCCTCCACCGGGCATGGAGCGAGTAAGGCGTCGTTGTTCAGCGATTGCCTACTGCATCCGGGGTCTACTGACCTGGCCGCAGGTCACCAGTCCTTCGCGGACGGCACGGGACGCATCATCGCTTCCAGGTCGTCGGTCTTGATGCGGATCGTCTTGCCGCAGCGGTAGGCGCGCAGTTCACCGGCGGCGATCTTGCGGCGGATGGTCTTGGCGGAGAGGCTCACCCAGACCGCGGCGCCGGTGATGCTCAGCCACCGGGGTCGCTCGTCGGGCAGTCCGGCGGTCGCGGCCACTTCACTCACCGGCCTTGAGGAAGCGGCGGAGCTCGGCGACGGTGGTGTAGAGGCGGCCGTTGCCGTTGAAGCGCCACCAGCGCGGCCCGCGCTTGAGGCGGCGCCATTCGCGGACGGTTCGCTGCGGCGTGCGGATGAAGGCGCAGAACTCCTCGAACAGGAGGATGCCGTTGTCGTCCCAGTCGTCGGGGACGCTGATCGGTGCGATGGTCATCGTGACTCCTCGGTCATCGGAGCGCCGGGTTGCGCTCATGCCCGGAGAAGCAACCGCCGTCGCCGCGGATCGGACGGTAGCCGTCGGCTTCTCTCCGTCACCTACGTCCCGGATCGCCCTCCGAGCGATCACATCCGACGGGAATGGTCAGAAGCCGATTCCCGGTCCCACCGGACGCGGTCCGACCGGCGGCAGCTCCTCCGGTCGCCGCCGACGCTCGGCCAGGGCGGCGGCCTGCAGCGATGCCGTGCGCCGCGGCGCCTGTGCGCCGTACCGCTCGATGTCCTCATCGACCCGGGTCGCGGCGTGGCCGGGGCCGAGGTCGGCGCGGTCGCGGCTGAAGACCTCGATCCATTGCTGGCGTGCGTCGTCGACCGAGTCGGCGACCAGGTGAGCGACGTTGCGATGGCGGCCGCGGGTCATGCCGACGTACGCAGTTGCTGCGCCGGTCGCCTCGCCGACGACGAGGTGGGCGGAGCGGACTGTCTCCCCTTGGGCGCCGTACGCGGTCGAGGCGAAGGCGAGCTCGACGTGTCGGTTGACGTAGTCGGCGGGCAGCTCGCGTTGGCCGGCGCGGCCGGTGACGATGAGGCTTCCGTCGCCTCCGATGCCGCCAACCGTCCAGACGTCTCGGTTGGCGACGCCGAGGACGCGGTCGTTGCGACGCGTTGCGACGCGATCACCGAGTCCGATCCGCTCACCAAGGCGGGTGACGGGCTCGCCTTCTCGCTCACCATCTCCCTCACCAGCGTCGTGACGGCGGTCGCGGATGGCTGCGTTGATGGATCCGACCAGCTCGCGGGTGTCGGCGACGATCAGCTCCTCACCGGCCGCGCCGATTGCGGCGAGTGCATCGGCGCGCTCGACCTCGCTGGCGTGGACGACGATCTCGCCGCGCGCAGCGAGGGCGTTGAAGACCTCACCGGGACGCTCACCTCCGCGCATGAGCAGGCTGAGGTCGGCGTAGGCCGGGTCGGCGAAGCGGTGCACCGACTCGAGCTCGAGGTGCGCCTCGGGCCGCACCCACCGTGCGGCGAGATCGAGCACGCCGCCGCGGCCGACGGCGGGCAGCTGGTGGCGGTCACCAAGCAGCGCGACGGTGGCGTGGGCTCGGTCGGCGATCGCGAAGAGCGCGCGGGCGGTGTCCTGGTCGAGCATGCCGGCCTCGTCAACCAGGAGTACGTCGCCGGGCAGGAGCCGTGCACGGGCGTCGGGACTGGCGTCGACCGTCGACCAGTGTCCGTCCTCGTCCCACCGGAACCCGTGCTGGTGGATGAGCCATGCGGCGGAGAAGGCGTCAGCGCCGACCTGCTGCTGCGCTGCTTGGGCAGCCTTGAGGGTTGGAGTGGCCACCACGAGTCGACGGTCGGCGGCATCGAGTACGTCGCGTGCGGCGGCCAGCGTCGTGGTCTTGCCGGTGCCGGCGGCGCCTTCGATGACGAGCAGACCGGCCTCGCCGGCCAGGGCGGCGACGACCTTCCGCTGGGCGACGTCGAGGTGGTCGGTCCCGTGGACGCGGGCGGCGTGCTCGACCGGTGCCATCGAACGCGCGGCGAGGCTGTCGATCAGCTCTGCCTCGACGGCGAGGACTCGATCGGAGGTGAGGTTCCGGATGTGGTCGGGGACGTCGCTGCGTTCGCGCAGTGTTCGGCACTCGCGCAGCGCACGCGCGGTGAGGTCCTCGGCCAGTTCCGCGCGTGCGGCGGGTCCAGCGACGATGCCGACCCCAGCGATGATCTTCTCGGCCTCGCCACGGATGTCCGCCGCGTTCCACGCCGAGCGTCTCGTTCCGAGGCGAGTGAGAACGAGGTCGACGGCGGCGTCGCGGCGCAGCCGACCGATGGAGGTCGAGTCGACCTGGACCGCCTCGATCGGCGGTCGGAAGCCGAGGTCGTGCAGCTCGTCGTTCCATCGGGTGACCAGGTCGGCGCCGTCGGCCGGCATGACCTTGTCGGGTCGCGCGTCCGCCCATGCTCGTCGGTCCCATGCTCGTCGCAGCGTCGGTCCCGGTTCGTCGCCGGGATTGTCGGCTCGCCACTCGGCCTCGTAGCGGTCGACGTTGCGCGTGATCTGCGACGCGCGCTGACTGAACCGCCCGACGTACGACGCGAGCTCCTTGATCTCGCCGGAGTCGTCGAGTGTGTAGCCGCGCGAGGCGAGCACGTCGCGGAACCTCGGGTCGCACATGACGGCGGCGTGACCGATCCCGTTGATCGCCTCGATGGAGTCGACGACGCCGACCGAGTGGAGGCCACGCCATGCACCGGAGGCGAACACACGCGCGTTGATCTGGAGGTGAAGGTGACGGTGCGGGTCACCGGCACGTGAGGTGTAGTGCCGTACGACGGCAGCCTCGATCTTCTCGACGGGCACCTGGACCTGTCGGCCGCGCGGTCCCACGCGCGTGGTCGCGTGCTGTGCGACCCAGTCGATGATTTCCTTCGCGCCGCGCGCCTGCGCGGCTTCGTAAGCAGCGGCGACGTCAGGGTGGAGCGCAGCCGCGAGCGACCAGGTCTTGGGACCGTTGACGACCACCTCGACGAACCGCAGCGCGTGGTCGTCGTCGCGCAGTCGTCCCTTCGCCTGACCGGTGGCGACGTCGTACCCGGCGACCCAGCGCTCGTACGCCGCGCCGTCGAGGTCAGGCCGCCGTTCGGTGGCGACGCCGTCGTCGCTGACGACGACGGCGTAGTGCTCGGCGACGCCACCCCCGTCGGCCAGGTAGTAGTCGTCGGCGCGGGAGTGGTCAGCCTCGACGTAGGAGCGAGCGGCGGCGGCGGAGCCGCGGTAGAACTTCACGCCGCCGTGCATGATGTGCCCTCACCGCCCGTCACGTCTCGTCAAAGACCCCTGAAATGACGCTGGTCCGTCCCCGGGGGGACGGACCTTCTACGGACCTTCGTAGCATGCGTGCCGCTCGAATTGGAGGGCTTGGAACCCTGTCGGCGGGAGCGATTTCCGGCCTCGTCAACAGGCGTCACTGCAGGGTGAGTGCGGGACTGCAGGTCGAACTGACGACGCGTCTACTTCGTGGCGGTGGTCGACCTTCGAGCGGTAGTCCTCGAGCAGCTTGATCACGTCCCGGGCGGCGTCCCGCGGTACCTCGTGGCCGTCCAACTCCGCTAACCATCGGACCAGCTGGCGCCCATCCAGGAACCGCACCCCGTCGATGTTGGCGTCACTCGGAACGCCGGTACGAGCGGCGCCCCAGAGGACGACTGCGGCGGTGACGGTCACCGGCTTCGCCTTCGTTCGGTGCCGTGCGCCGCTCTCTCGTTTGAGCACGGAGCGCAGCACTCCCTCCGCCCGCAGGGCAGCCTTCCGCGAGGACCTGGCCATGGCTGGAACGTCGTCCGCGGTGATCTGATTGCGCCACTTGGAGTCGATGGCCACGACGCCGCCGCGGCGGGTGACGACGAGGTGGTCGATGTCGCCGGCTTGGACTTCGACGCTGTCGGTCCAGTCCCAGATGAGGCGTTTGCGCTTCGCACGTTGGAGCTCGCTGCGGGTGTTGTCCTCTCCCCAGGCTCCCCTGAGCTGCCATAGGGCTTCGTGGTTGTGCGCGAGGAAAGCCGAGTTCACGACGTACCACCACGCCGCCAGTGATCCTGCGTGAAGCAGACCCAGTAGGTAGAGCCCGGACGACGTCGGACCAGCGACTCCCATCGTCACCGCAACTGCCACATCAGCGCCAACTATGCCGAGGAGGAACAGTGCCACGCCCCAAGCGTTGCGACGCATCCAGGCGATGCGTAGGTCCTTCAGCCGGCGGGTGCCGTTGCCGCGGTGCTGGCTGCCGAGCACGTCGGGGTAGGACTTTCTGCTGCTCATGATCTGCTCCCTGGCGTTGTTCACCCGAGAGTGAACACCACCGAGAAGCCGTCGGTGTCGCTATTCGGGAACAAGCGTGGTCACGCAGCGTCGTCACCAGGCAATGTGCGTGCGTTCACGTCCCGCGGAGCCTCAACCTGGTGGTCAGCGGCCGCCGAATCAAGCGCTCGGATATCGACGCAGGAAGCCTTGGTTGGCTCTAGGCTCAGGGCCGGTCAGCGGATTCCCGGGAGGCGAGTTGTGGGCAGCGAGCGCCAACTGACGCCCGGCCTCCGCGACGAGCTGATCACCGCCGAGCTGGCGGAGGCTCTGGAGCTGCTGACCACTGACCGCGTCGACGTTTCCGCCATCGACAAGAGCGAAGCCATCGAGCGCCTGGGACGACACCTCCTGAGGGTCGCCAGGCGTCTCAGGTCGCCGACTACCGACGACGAATTGGTCTCGAGTGCAGCACTGGTGAACGGGGCCATCGGCGCACTCGGCGAGGCCTTCTCGGGAGACCACGTGGCCACCCCGGTCCGGATCCTGCGGGGTGTCCGTGGCGACGCAGGACTTGCCGGAGGCGCCCTGCCGCCACATCCAGCGATCCCGCTCAGCAGCAGCGAACTGATGGTCAACGGGGCCGGCGAACCTTCGCTTGGCTCAGTCCTGCAGCAGGAGCTGCGCTGCGCTGACGAGGTCGATCTGATCTGTGCGTTCGTCGGCTACAAGGGCATCGAAGCGTTGCGTGATGAGCTGCTGGCGCTCGTCGATCGGGGTGGCGGGATTCGCGTGATCACGTCGACCTACCTCGGGTCGACAAGCGGCCGGGCTCTTGATGATCTGGTCAACCTCGGCGCCGAGGTCCGAGTCAACTACCAAGGGATGGCCACCAAGCTGCACGCCAAGGCGTGGCTGTTTCGTCGGCCGGGTGAGCTCGACACGGCGTTCATCGGATCGTCGAACCTCTCCGAGGCCGCCCTCTACACCGGCCTGGAATGGAACGTCCGACTGGCTCGCGCGGACGCGCCATCGGTCTTCAACCGCATCCAGCAGGTCTTCGACAGCTACTGGAACACGCCGGTCTACGAGAAATACACCCTCGACGATCGAGAGCGCTTGGATGCCGCTCTCGCCGCGGCCAGGGGCTACGCGGACAAGGGATTCAGCAATCGAGCACAGCGCACGATCGACAACCTGAGCGAGCAGCTCGCGGCGGCCTATGCGCAGATCCAGGTTCGCGCTCGGCCACATCAGCAGCGCGTGCTTGACACGCTGGCAGCGCGGCGTTCGGAGTTCGACGAGCACCGTCACTTGCTCGTTGCAGCCACCGGAACGGGCAAGACGGTGATGGCCGCGCTGGACTACGCCCGGTTGTGCCGGCCCGGTGCACCCCGGCCGACGCTCCTCTTCATCGCGCATCGCGAGCAGATCCTGGAGCAGGCAAGGCGGTCGTTCCGCGAGGTGCTTCAAGATCCTGGTTTCGGCGAGATTCTCAGCGGCACCTCCGCGCCGCTGACATCCGACGCCCACGTGTTCGCGATGGTGCAGACCCTGCACAACCGGTTGGATCAGGTCCCACCATCGGCCTACGAGGTTGTGTACGTCGACGAGGCGCACCACACCGCGGCTCGATCGTGGGAGTCGGTGGTGGGACACTTCGAGCCACGGGAGCTGGTGGGTCTCACGGCAACCCCGGAGCGCGCCGATGGAGCTGACGTTGCCGATCTGTTCGGTGGCCGCTACACCACGGAGCTGCGCTTGTGGGAGGCGGTTGATGACCAGCTCCTGGCCCCTTTCGAGTACGTCGGCGTCGACGACGGGACCGATCTGAGAGATCTCGCATGGCACTCCGGCGACTACGCCGTGGGTGCGCTCTCCGACCTGTACACCGGCGATCACCAGCGAGTACGCCGCATCCTCCAGGCCATCCACCGCTGGGTGGAGCGACCAGGATCGATGCGTGCGTTGGGATTCTGCGTCTCGGTAGCCCACGCCGAGTTCATGTCCAACCAGTTCACCCAGCACGGTCTCGCCTCGGAGTACCTGGTGGGTGAGCACGACCAGGAGCACCGAGACCGCGTGCTCTCGAAGCTGAGCGCCGGACAGCTCCAGGTCGTGTTCAGCGTGGACGTGCTGGGCGAGGGCAATCGACGTGCCCGACGTCGACACCCTGCTGCTGTGTCGCCCAACGCCAGAGCTCGGTGCTCTTCGCCCAACAGCTCGGCCGTGGTCTGCGGCTCTCCCCAGGGAAAACGTCGTGCCTCGTCCTCGACTTCATCGGTCAGCATCGCGCCGAGTACCGCCTCGAACGGCGATATCAGGCGCTCACCAATCCCGCGCAGGGTGACGTGCGCGCCCAGGCAGAGGCTGCATTCCCTTTCCTGCCAGCGGGCTGCTCGATCACACTGGAACGTGTCGCCCGTGAGAGAGTGCTCGCCGCCCTCAAGGCCGTCGCGGTTCGCCGCGGGGTCACGGGACTGCTGAAGGACTTCGGCGGGCGGTCGTGGCCATCACTCGAGTCCTTCCTCCACGGAACCGGTCGGTCTGTCGAACAGTTCTACGGGGTCGACAACCGTCGCATGTCGTGGAGTCGGCTGCAGCGCGCGGTCCATGCCCCAGGAGCGCCGACGTCGCACAGCGACGACGCGCTGCGGGAGGAAGAGGCCGCGCTGCTACGACGCATCGGCTATCTGCAGCACGTGTCAGACGGGCTGCGCGTCAATCGCTGGTTCGACTGGATGACGGCGGACGCGCCCGTCAGAGCTGACGACTTGTCGGTTGCGGACCAGCGTCTGGCAATGCAGTTGATGCACACGCTGCTACTGAACCCCGGCCGCACCCAGGAAGGATTCGACACCCTGTGGCGTCATCCGGCCGTCCGTCACGAGATCGCCGAACTGCTGACCCTCGTGCGCACCGATCTAGACGTCGCCCCCGTGCCCTTGCTCGACCTGGCCGACGTACCCCTCATGGCGCACGCTCGGTACACGCGGTCGGAGGTGTTCGCCGGCCTCGGTGTCAGCACCATCGACCGGCCGAAGGAGCACCGCGAGGGCGTCTACTTCGTGGCCGAATCCCGAGTCCAGTTGATGTTTGTCACCCTTCACAAGGACACGCGGAAGTTTTCGTCGACGATCCAGTACCGAGACCACGCCCTGACGACAAACCTCTTCCATTGGGAGACCCCCAATAGTTGGCGACAGCAGTCCCCGGCCACCCAGCGGTGCATCGGAGAAGGGCCAGAGGGTTCGACCCACCGGCTCCTGTTCGTCAGGGAACGGAGCTCGGGGCCGGTCGAGGGCACCTTCCGCTGCTTCGGCCTGGTCGATCTCCACGGCGTACTAGAAGGAGATCGACCAGTCGCGCTCACCTGGAGGCTGCGGGATCCACTGCCAGAGGTCGCCTTCGAGAGCGCCCGCCTGATCGCGGCCGGCTGACGGCATCCCCGTGCGAAGCGAGCTTCTTCCCCCACCAGTCCCCCTAGAAGCCGATCTCGAAGTCGACCGGAACACTCCAGAAAAGAACAAAACCCCAGGCTGACCTGGGGTTTTGCTGGTGGAGCCTACGAGACTCGAACTCGCAACCCCCTGCTTGCAAAGCAGGTGCGCTACCAATTGCGCCAAGGCCCCCGGTGCGGGGTCTGACCCGGCACAGCGTCCGGGTCAGGACTGGGTGACGCTGCGGCTCAGGGCTGCTCGCGCTTGACCGAGTCGGTGGCCTCGGCCCACAGGGCCTGCTCGGCCTTGCTCTGGTCGAGCTTCTTCTTCGCGAAGGCGGCGCCGAGCCCGGCGACGACCAGCATCAGGATCTTCTTCACGTGCACATCCTTCTCGGGCGGTGCGGTGGGGGTGGGCCTAACAGGACTTGAACCTGTGACCTCTTCCTTATCAGGGAAGCGCTCTAACCGTCTGAGCTATAGGCCCCGGACTGGCGTCTGCCAGGGGTGGTCGCCCGGCGACCGAGGGGTGACATTACCCCACCGCCGAGGAGCCGGACAAAACGGGATCAGTTGTCCTCGGCCAGCGTCATCTCGACCCCGCCGAGCAGCGCGGCTGCCATGTTGTAGAGGAACGCACCGAGGGTCGCGATCGCGGTCAGCAGCACCACGTCGACCACGGCGACCAGCATCGTGAAGCCCAGCACCCGGGAGGTGCCGAGGTAGTTCTCGACGTCGAAACCGGCCGCCTCCTGGCTGCCGACCACGTCGGCGACCGTGGCGTTGATCGACTCCCAGACCCCGGCCGCACCGAGCACCGACCAGACCATCAGCACCGAGACCACGGTGACGATGCCGAAGGCGATCGAGAGCAGGAACGCGGTCTTCATCACCGACCACGGGTCGATCCGGGTCAGCCGCAGCCGGGCACGTCGCGGCGGCTTGCGGTCCCCGGCGGCCTTGGTCGCGGCGGAGGTCGAGCCGGGTTGGGCGTTCGCGCGGTGCTCGTCGTGGGCCCGGGCGAACCGGGACTGGACCCGCTCGCTCAGCGAGGCCCTGGCGGCCGCGCTCAGCCCGTACGACGTGGTGCCGCCGCCCTTGCCGCCCTTGCCGCCCGGCTTGTCCCCGGTCTTGGCGGCACTCGTGCTGGCAGGCTTCTCAGCCTTCCCCTGCTTGTCGGGCTTGCCCGGCTTGCCGGCCTTGCCGGGTTTGCCGCTCTCGGAGGTGTCGCTCGAGGCGTCCTTCGGCTGGTCCGACCCGACCTTCGGGAGCCTGGTCGAGGTGCGTTCGGCAGCGCGCTCGTTCATGCCTGCGTCACTCTCCTGCGTCGGTCTCGGGATCAGCGTCGGAATCGATTGTTGCATCCGGCCCCTCCGGGACCGATTCCTCAGCCGGCGCGGGCTCGCCGTGAGCGAGCGTGCCCTCGGCCTGCCCCGGTACGTCGGCGACGCTCTCGACGCCCTCGTCCTCGACCTTCGCCTCCACCGACCGGGCCACCACGGCGACCGCGTCGCCGGTCTTGGGGGTCACGAACTTCACGCCCATGGTGGAGCGTCCGGTGGGCCGGAACTGGTCGTTGACGGGGCTGCGCACCACCTGGCCGGCCTGGGTGATCGAGAGGATCTCGTCGCCCTCCTCCACGATGAACGCACCCACCAGGCCACCCCGGTCCTCGTTGGTCAGGGCCATCGCCTTGATCCCGAGCCCGCCGCGGGACTGGCGGCGGTAGTCGCTGATCCGGGTCCGCTTGGCGAACCCGCCGTCGGTGATGGTGAAGACGTACTGCGGCTTCACCTCACCGACCGGGACCTGCGCCGCTTCAGTCTCGGCACCGGCACCGGCCCCGGCAGCGGCCAGCGCCTCGGCGTCCTCGCTCTCGGTGTCCAACCCGGCGGCGACCTCGGCCGCGACCTGCGCGGCCCGGATCACCGACATGGACAGCAGCGAGTCGCCGCTGCGGAACTTCATCCCGGAGACCCCTGAGGTGGCACGGCCCATCGGCCGCAGCTGGGTGTCGTCGGCGCGGAACCGGATCGCCTGACCACGGCGGGAGACCAGCAGGATCTCGTCCTCGGCGCCCACCAGCTCGGCGCCGATCAGCTCGTCGTCGTCCTCGCGGAAGTTGATCGCGATGACGCCCGCCTGTCGCGGGGAGTTGTAGTCGGCCAGCCGGGTCTTCTTGACCAGCCCGCTGCGGGTCGCCAGCACCAGGTACGGCGCCTGCTCGTAGTCGCGGATCGCCAGCACCTGCGCGATCGACTCGTCGGGCTGGAAGCTGAGCAGCCCGGCGACGTGGCCGCCCTTGGCGTCGCGGGACGCCTCGGGCAGGTTGTAGGCCTTGGTCCGGTAGACCCGCCCGGCGGTGGTGAAGAACAGCAGCCAGTGGTGGTTCGAGGTGGCGATGAAGTGCTCGACCACGTCGTCGCCGCGCAGCGTCGCGCCGCGCACGCCCTTCCCGCCGCGCTTCTGGGTGCGGTACTGGTCGGAGCGGGTCCGCTTCGCGTAGCCGCCGCGGGTGATCGACACGACGAGGTCCTCGTCGGGGATCAGGTCCTCCATCGAGAGGTCCCCGTCCGCGGCGATCAGCTGCGAGCGGCGCTCGTTGCCGTACTTGTCGACGATCTCGCCGAGCTCCTCGGCGATGATCCGCCGCTGCCGGGTCGGGTTGGCCAGGATGTCCTCGAGGTCGGCGATCAGGGTCTCGATCTCGACCAGCTCGTCGACGATCTTCTGCCGCTCCAGCGCCGCCAGCCGGCGCAGCTGGAGGTTCAGGATCGCCATCGCCTGGACCTCGTCGATCTCCAGCAGCTCGATCAGCCCGTCCCGGGCGTCGTCGACCTCCGGCGAGCGGCGGATCAGCGCGATCACCTCGTCCAGCGCGTCGAGGGCCTTGACCAGGCCGCGCAGCACGTGGGCGCGCTCCTCGGCGGCCCGCAGCCGGAAGCGGGTACGCCGCTGGATGACGTCGACCTGGTGCGCGACCCAGTTGCTGATGAACTGGTCGACCGTCAGCGTCCGCGGGACACCGTCGACCAGCGCCAGCATGTTGGCGCTGAAGTTGGTCTGCAGCTCGGTGTGCTTGAGCAGGTTGTTGAGCACCACCCGCGCCACGGCGTCGCGCTTGAGCACCACCACCAACCGCTGGCCGGTGCGGTCGGAGGTGTCGTCGCGGACGTCGGAGATGCCCTGCACCTTGCCGGTGTCGGCGAGCTCGGCGATCTTCAACGCCAGGTTGTCCGGGTTGACCATGTAGGGCAGCTCGGTGATGACGAGCATCACCCGGCCCTTGGCGTCCTCGTCGATCTCGATCACCGCACGCTGGGTGATCGAGCCGCGACCGGTCCGGTAGGCCTGCTCGATCCCCTGGTGACCGACGATGGTGGCGCCGTTGGGGAAGTCGGGGCCCTTGATCCGCTCGATGAGGGCGTCCTGGAGCTCCTCGCGGCTGGCCTCGGGATGCTCGAGCGCCCAGACCGCACCCTCGGCGACCTCGCGCAGGTTGTGCGGCGGGATGTTGGTGGCCATCCCGACCGCGATCCCGGCCGAGCCGTTGACCAGCAGGTTGGGGTAGCGCGACGGCAGCACCACCGGCTCGGAGGACCGGCCGTCGTAGTTCGGCTGGAAGTCGACGGTGTCCTCGGTGATGTCGCGGACCATCTCCAGGGCCAGCGGCGCCATCCGGCACTCCGTGTACCGCATCGCGGCGGCGGAGTCGTTGCCCGGCGAGCCGAAGTTGCCCTGCCCGTTGACCAGCGGCGCCCGCATCACCCACGGCTGCGCCAGCCGGACCAGGGTGTCGTAGATCGCGGTGTCGCCGTGCGGGTGGTACTGCCCCATCACGTCACCGACGACGCGGCTGCACTTGGAGAAGCCCCGGTCGGGCCGGTAGCCGCCGTCGTACATCGCGTAGAGCACGCGGCGGTGCACCGGCTTGAGCCCGTCGCGTACGTCGGGCAGCGCGCGGCCGACGATGACCGCCATCGCGTAGTCGATGTAGGCGCGCTGCATGGACGTCTGCAGCTCGACCGGCTCGATCCGGCCGCCGGGGCCCTGCGGCGCGCCGCCGTCGGTGGGGGTCTCGGTCACGATTGCTCTCTCTCGTCGGTTCTAGGACTGTCTAGGGCGTCGGCTAGACGGCTAGATATCCAGGAATCGGACGTCCTTGGCGTTGCGCTGGATGAAGGACCGGCGCTGCTCGACGTCCTCGCCCATGAGGATCGAGAAGATCTCGTCGGCGTGCGCGGCGTCGTCCAGGGTGACCTGCAGCATCAGCCGCTGGTCGGGGTCCATCGTGGTCTCCCACAGCTCCTTGGCGTTCATCTCGCCCAGACCCTTGTAGCGCTGCACCGGGTTCTCCTTGGGCAGCTTCTTGCCGGCCGCCTGCCCGTCGCGCAGCAACGCGTCCCGCTCGTGGTCGGAGTAGACGAACTCGTGCTCGTGCGGCTTGTTCCAGCGCAGCCGGTACAGCGGCGGCTGCGCCATGTAGACGAACCCGCCCTCGATCAGCGGCTTCATGAACCGGAACAGCAGCGTCAGCAGCAGGGTGTTGATGTGGTGGCCGTCGACGTCGGCGTCGGCCATCAGCACCACCTTGTGGTAGCGCAGCTTGGCGATGTCGAACTCGTCGGTGATGCCGGTGCCGAGGGCGGAGATGATCGACTGGACCTCGGTGTTGCCGAGCACCTTGTCGATGCGGGCCTTCTCGACGTTGAGGATCTTGCCGCGGATCGGGAGGATCGCCTGGATCCGTGGGTCGCGACCCTGCCGGGCCGAACCGCCGGCGGAGTCGCCCTCGACGATGAAGACCTCGCACTCGCTCGGGTCGGTGGACTGGCAGTCCGACAGCTTGCCGGGCAGGCCGGCGCGGCCGAGCAGGCCCTTGCGGTCGCGGGCCAGGTCCCGGGCCTTGCGGGCGGCGATCCGGGCCAGCGCGGCCGCCTGGGACTTGCGGATGATGTCGCGCCCCTCGGCCGGGTTCTTGGCGAACCAGTCGCCGAGCTGGTCGTTCATGATCCGCTGCACGAAGCCCTTGGCCTCGGTGTTGCCCAGCTTGGTCTTGGTCTGGCCCTCGAACTGCGGCTCGCCGAGCTTGATCGAGATGATCGCGGTCAGGCCCTCACGGATGTCGTCCCCGGAGACCCGGTCCTCGGGCTTCTTCATCAGGCCCCACTCGAAGCCCCAGGTGTTGACCAGGCCGGTCAGCGCCGCCCGGAAGCCCTCCTCGTGGGTGCCGCCCTCGTGGGTGTTGATCGTGTTGGCGAAGGTGTGCACCGACTCGGAGAACGTGGTGTTCCACTGCATCGCGACCTCGAGGCTCATGTGGTTCTCGACGGCCTCCGCGGTCTCGGCCTCGAACGAGATCACCGACGGGTTCGCCGCCTGCTTGCGACGGTTGAGGTGCTCGACGTAGTCGACCAGCCCGCGGTCGTAGCGGAAGACCTGCTCGATGCCCCCCTGCGCGCCGCGGTGGATCGAGTCAGGGTGCGCGGAGTCGACCTCGGCGGCGACGGTCTCGTCCTGCACCGCGTCGGCGATCTCGTCGGCGCTGGGCCGCTCGTCGCGGACCACGATCTCCAGACCCTTGTTGAGGAACGCGTACTCCCGGAACCGGCTGGAGATCGTCTCCAGCGAGTACGCCGTGGTCTCGAAGATCTGCTCCGAGGCCCAGTAGGTCACCGTGGTCCCGGTGCTCTCACCGGGCTCCATCGCGCGGACCTGCTCGAGCTCGCCGTCCGGGACGCCGACGGAGAAGCTCTGCCGCCACAGGTGACCGCGGTTCTTCACGTCGACGATCAGGTGGCTCGAGAGCGCGTTGACGACCGAGACGCCGACACCGTGCAGGCCACCGGAGACCTTGTAGCCGCCGCCGCCGAACTTGCCGCCGGCGTGCAGCATGGTCAGCGCCATCGTCACCGCCGGCATGTCCTGGCCCGGCGCGGTGTCGGTCGGGATGCCGCGGCCGTTGTCCTCGACCCGGATCGCGCCGTCGTCCATCAAGGTGACGACGATCCGGTCGCAGTGGCCGGCCAGCGCCTCGTCGACGGCGTTGTCGACGATCTCCCAGATCAGGTGGTGCAGGCCCCGCTCGCCGGTGGACCCGATGTACATGCCGGGACGCTTGCGCACCGCCTCGAGCCCCTCGAGCACCTGGATCGCGGAGGCGTCGTAGTCACCGTCGACGGCGTTCGAGCGCAGCGTCGAGGCCGGCGGGGTGGGACCGCCGGGGGGGTGCTGTCCGTGCTGGCGTGCTGTCCGAGCTGGCGGTGCTGTCCGTGCTGGCGGTGGTGTCGGGGGGGTCCGGAACGGGGTCGGGGGTCGGACGCTCTGCGGGGTTCTCGACCGGGGTCTCGTCGGACACGCACACCTCTTCACGACGGGTCACCCGGCGGCGCCGGGCCTTCAGCGGGCTGGGACGGGCATCACACGGGCTGGCACGGACATGGAACGGGTCGCTCACGACACGCGCTCGACGCGCTGCTGGCGACCCTCGTCCATGATACTCGGTCCGCAGGGCGCAGGCACCCCGGCGCCCCGAGAACTGGGGGCGACCTCATCGGCCGAGTACGCCTGAGAGGCACGTGACGGCATCCGAGAGCGCCCCGCGGGGGGTCTGATGGGTCCCCATACGTCGCCGGGGTCCGCAGATCGGCGTACCGGCGCTGCCGACGCCGGCCGGTCCCCGGCTCCAGGCCGGTGGAGACGCCTGCCGGTTCACCCGTAGGTGTCGCGCGGTCCGCGACCGTCCCGCGCCGACCGCCGACCCTTCTTCCAGCTCGGCAGGTGCGGTCCGAGCACCTCGATCACGGTGACGGTGCCGTGGCCCAGCTCCTCGTTGAGCCGCCGCACCACGGTCGGCGCGAGCAGTCGGAGCTGGGTGGCCCACGCGGTCGAGTCGGTGCGCACCACCAACCGGCCGTCGGCGAACGACTCCGGCGTGCAGTGCCCGGCCACCTCGGCGCCGACGAGCTCGGCCCAGCGGCCGAAGACACCCTGGACCCTCAGGTCCAGGCCCCAGCCTCGGTCGGCGACCAGCTTGCCGAGGGTGCTGTCCAGCAGCTGCGGGTCCCGGTCGTCGGGGTGGGCGCCGCTGACCCGCCCCCGGGTGGGGGCGTCCGGGTCCCGGCGCCGGGGCCGGGAGCGGCGCAGCGACCCGGAGCCGGCGGTGGCCCGGGTCAGCGCCCTGGCCAGGTCCAGGCCGTCGTCGTCGTGCGGCGGCTGGTCCGGCTCGACCTCCGCACCCGCCCCCGCAGCCGGCTCCGCACCCGGCTCTGCCCCAGCGACGGGGTCGGGCTCGGGCGGGGTGGGCGGGATGGGCGGGGTGGGCCCGTCACTGCTCACGGCGTACCTCCCCGTCCGCCACCCGGAACCGTGCTCCGGCCAGCACCGCCGGGACGTCCTCGGCGACCGCGGCGGTGACCAGCACCTGCTCCGCACCCGCCACCAGCTCGGCCAGCTGGGCGCGTCGCTGGCCGTCGAGCTCGGCGAAGACGTCGTCCAGGACGAGGATGGGGTCATCGCCGTCGGCGCGCAACAGGTCGTACGACGCCAGCCGCAGCGCCAGCGCGAACGACCAGGACTCCCCGTGCGAGGCGTACCCCCGCACCGGCAGCCGCGTCTCGGCCCCCCCGTGCCCCAGCGAGCACACCAGGTCGTCGCGGTGCGGCCCCACCAGGGACACGCCACGGTCGAGCTCGTCGCCGCGCCGCCGGGCCAGCTCGGCGAGCAGCGCCTGGGCCAGCGCGTCCCGGTCGGGCACCCAGCTCGACCCCTCGGGCAGCTCGGGCAGCGGCAGCGCGGTCCGGTACTCGATGGTGGCGTCGTCCCGGCCGGCGCCGGCCGCCACCGTGGCGTACGCCGCCCCCAGGTAGGGACCCAGCAGCTCGACCAGGTCCAGCCGAGCGGCCAGCAGCTCGGCCCCGGTCCGGGCCAGGTGGTCGTCCCAGACGTCCAGGGTGGCCAGGGCGCCGTCGGCCGAGGAGCTGCCGCGGCGAGCCGTCCCGGCGGTCTTGAGCAGCGAGTTGCGCTGCCGCAGCACCCGGTCGTAGTCGCTGCGGACCCCGGCCAGCCGCGGCGTGCGCAGCACCAGCAGGTCGTCGAGGAACCGGCGCCGCTCGCCGGGGTCCCCCTTGACCAGGACCAGGTCGTCGGGTGCGAACACCACGGTGCGCACCAGCCCGACCAGCTCGCGGGCCCGGGGCAGCGGAGACTTGTTGACCCGGGCCCGGTTGGACTTGCCGGGGTTGACCTCGACCTCGAGGATCGCGGTCCGGCCGTCGCGCACCACCGCGGCGCGGACCACCGCCCGGTCGGCCCCGGCCCGGACCAGCGGCGCATCGGTCGCGACCCGGTGCGAGCCGAGCCGGGACAGGTAGTCGATCGCCTCGACCAGGTTGGTCTTGCCCTGCCCGTTGCGGCCCAGGAACGAGGTGACCCCGGGCTCCAGGGCCAGGTCGAGGGAGGCGTAGGAGCGGAAGTCGTGCAGGGTCAGGTGCGCGACGTACACAGGGCCCGGTCAGTGATCAGGGTTGACGTCGCCGCCCTCGGGAGCCGGCGTCTTGGTGGCGTGCCCACCGAACTGGTTGCGCATCGCGGCCACCGCCTTCATCGCCGGGCTGTCGTCCTGGCGCGAGCTGAACCGGGCGAACAGCGAGGCGGCGATGGCGTGCAGCGGCACCGCGTGGTCGATGGCCGCCTCGACGGTCCACCGGCCCTCGCCGGAGTCGTCGGCGTACCCCCGCAGCGAGTCGAGGTGGTCGTCCTCCTGGAGGGCCGCGACCAGCAGGTCGAGCAGCCAGGACCGGATCACCGTGCCCTCGCGCCAGGAGTCGAAGACGTCGGTGACGTTCTCCACCAGGTCGACCTTCTCGAGCAGCTCGAAGCCCTCGGCGTAGCTCTGCATCATCGCGTACTCGATGCCGTTGTGGACCATCTTCGCGAAGTGCCCGGCGCCGGGCTTGCGGCCGGCGTGCACGAAGCCACGCTCGCCCTCCGGCTTGAGGGCGTCGAAGGCCGGCTGCACCTTGGCCACGTCCTCCTCGCTGCCCCCGCACATCAGCGCGTAGCCGTTCTCCAGACCCCACACGCCCCCGGAGACGCCGCAGTCCACGAAGCCGACGCCGCGCTCGGCGAGGTGCTCGGCGTGCCGCGCGTCGTCGGTCCACCGGGAGTTGCCGCCGTCGACGACGAGGTCGCCCTCGCCGAGCAGGTCCCCCAGCGCCGCGACGGTCTCGTGCGTGGGATCGCCGGCCGGCACCATCACCCAGACCACCTTGGGGCTGGGCAGCTGCTCGACCAGCTCGGCCAGGCTCTCGACGTCCGAGACGTCGGGGTTGCGGTCGTAGCCGACCACCGTGTGCCCGGCGTTGCGCATCCGGGTGCGCATGTTGCCGCCCATCTTGCCGAGACCGACCAGTCCGATGTCCATGACGTGGGGTTCCCTCCGTGGGTGCTCGAGATGCGCTACCAGTGTGCTGAGAGTGTGCCGACTAGGTGCTCCGGTACGCCGGGGCGCCGGTCAGGAGAGCAGCCGGCGCGGCATCAGCAGGTACCGGAAGGCCCCCGCCGTCGACGCGTCCGCTGCCTCGCCGGCGCCGCTGATCACCACCGGCTTGGACGCCTGGGTGAACCCGAGCCTCACGACCGGCTCGTCGATGGCGGTGAGCCCGTCGAGCAGGAACTGCGGGTTGAACCCGGTGGTGATGTCCTCGCCGTCGATGGTGGCCTCGATCGACTCCGAGGCCTGGGCCTCGTCGCCGGACCCGGCGTCGAGGGTGAGCACGCCGTCGCTGAAGGCCAGCTGCACGGCGGTGTTGCGCTCGGCCACCAGGGCGACGCGCTTGACCGACTCGATCAGCGCGGCCTTGTCGACCACCGCGACGGTCTGGTGCTCGCCGGGGAACAGGCTGCGGACCTTGGGGAACTCCCCGTCCAGCAGCCGGGTCGTGGTACGCCGGACCCCGCCGGCGGCGGCGCCCTCGAAGCCGATGATCCCCTCGCCCGACCCGCTGGCGGCCAGCGCGATCGTCACCTCGCTGCCGCTGGTCAGCGACTTGGCGGTGTCGCCGAGGACCTTGGCCGGCACCAGCGCCGCGACGGTCTCGTCGGGGGTGCGCGGGTTCCACCCCAGCTCGCGGTGGGAGAGCCGGAACCGGTCGGTGGCCAGCAGCGAGATGGTGGACCCGTCGATCTCGATCCGGACGCCGGTGAGCACCGGGAGCATGTCGTCGCGGCCGGCGGCGGTGACGGCCTGCGCGACCGCGTGGGCGAACTCGTCGCTCTGCACGGCGCCGGTGGCCGCAGGCATGTCCGGCAGCGTGGGGTACTCCTCGACCGGCATCGTCTGCAGGCTGAACCGGGCGGAGCCGCAGGTCAGCGAGAGCCGGGCGCCGTCCAGCACCATCTCGACGGGCTTGGCGGGAAGGCTGCGGCAGATGTCGGCGAGCAGTCGGCCGCTGACCAGGGCCCGGCCCTCGTCGCTGACCTCGGCCGACAGGGTGGCGCGGGCGGAGGTCTCGTAGTCGAACGAGGAGAGGACCAGGCCCTCGTCGCCCGCCTCGACGAGCAGGCCGGCCAGGACGGGAACGCTGGGGCGGACGGGCAGGCTGCGCGCGGCCCAGGCCACGGCATCGGCGAACACGTCGCGGTCGACGCGGAACTTCACGATTCGGTGGTCCTTTGCGGATCGGTCCGACAGGAGTGTGGGCCCACCCGGTGCCGTCGTCGGAGCAGACGGGGTGCACGGGTCGGGGAGTCGCATCCTGCCATGAGCACGATCCGCAGACGAGGGGCACGGGGTTCGTCCCCAGGGATGGGCTCGGAAGGACGTTGACCGGTGATCGGATCATCTGGAGGTCGGTAGGAGTCACAGCATCGGTGGAAACTGTGGACAACTCGGGTCGTCGCAGGTCAGCGCGGCGATCCGAGCTCACAGGGGCTGTGCACCCAGCGGGCACGCACGGTGGCCGGTTGTGCAGCGTCCCCGGCCGGCACGGCTGCCGGTGCGGTTCGTCCACAGGCCGTCCCGGACTCGGGGCCGACCGGCCCACACCGGCTCCACATCTTCCAGTCGTGTAGTTCGATGGTGCTGCCGGTGCGGTGCCGGGTCACACGACGCTCAGGGTGACCTCGACGTTCCCGCGGGTGGCGTTGGAGTAGGGGCAGACCTGGTGGGCGTGCTCGACCAGGGCGGTGGCGGCGTGCGCGTCGAGCTGGGGAAGCGAGACCTCCAGGCCCACCGCAAGCCCGAAGCCTCCACCCTCGGTGGCCAGCAGGTGCACGTCGGCGACGACCTCGGAGTCGGTGGTGTCGGCGCCGGCGCGGCCGGCCACCAGCAGCAGGGCGCTGTGGAAGCAGGCGGCGTACCCGGCGGCGAAGAGCTGCTCGGGGTTGGTCGCACCGCCGGAGCCGCCGAGCTCCTTGGGCATCCGGACCGGGAGGTCGAGCTGACCGTCGCTGGACTGGACGTGGCCGTCACGGCCGCTTCCGGTGGCGACGGTGGTGGCGGTGTAGAGAGGTTTCATGGCCACAATCATATTGTGCACAATTCAATTGTGGCTAGGGGTACAGTGGGTGACGTGGACCACGCCCCCCTGCCGCAGCTGGAGCTGGACGCCCAGCTGTGCTTCCCGCTGTACGCGGCGACCCGGGCGGTCAGCCGCCGCTACGCCCGGCTGCTGGCAGGCACCGGCCTCACCTATCCGCAGTACCTGACGCTGCTCGCTCTCTGGGGGGCGGAGGGTGGCGGCGGCGAGGGCCCGCAGGCGCTGAGCGTGGGCGAGCTCGGCAGTCGGCTGCGGCTGGACTCGGGAACCTTGACCCCGGTGCTCAAGCGGTTGGAGGCGATGCAGCTGGTGGTACGCCGGCGCGACCCGGCCGACGAGCGCCGGGTGCTGATCGGTGTCACCGAGGAGGGGTGGCGACTACGCTCCCGGGTCGCGGACGTCCCGGCCTCGCTGGCCGCCGCTACCGGGATGACCAGCGACGAGGGAAGGCGGCTCCGCGACCAGCTCACCCGGGTGATCGCGGCGCTGGACGCGGCTGATCAGATCTGACGAGCCTGCATCTTCACCCGGTTGGTCAGCTCGCTGACCTGGTTGAACACCGCCCGCCGCTCGGCGAGCAGCTGGTTGATCTTGCGGTCGGCGTACATGACCGTCGTGTGGTCGCGGTTGCCGAAGTGCCCGCCGATCTTGGGCAGCGACAGAGCGGTCAGCTCGCGGCACAGGTACATCGCGATCTGCCGGGCCATCACCAGGTGCCGGCCGCGGCTGGGGCCGGTGAGCTCCTCGATGGAGAGCCCGAAGTACGCCGCGGTCTGGGCGATGATCAGCCCGGCGGTGATCTCCGGCTCCCCGCCCTCGGGGATCAGGTCCTTGAGGACGATCTCGGCCAGGGTCATGTCGACCTCCTGGCGGTTGAGGTTCGCGAAGGCCGTCACCCGGATCAGGGCGCCCTCGAGCTCGCGGATGTTGGTCTGGATCTTCGAGGCGATGAACTCCAGCACGTCCGGCGGCGCGGTGAGCCGGTCCATCGCGGCCTTCTTGCGCAGGATCGCGATCCGCGTCTCCAGGTCGGGCGGCTGCACGTCGGTGATCAGGCCCCACTCGAACCGGTTGCGCAGCCGGTCCTCCAGCGCCTCGAGCCGCTTGGGCGCCCGGTCGGAGGTCAGCACGATCTGCTTGTTCGCGTTGTGCAGCGTGTTGAAGGTGTGGAAGAACTCCTCCTGGGTCTGGGTCTTGCCCTCCAGGAACTGGATGTCGTCGATCAGCAGCACGTCCACGTCCCGGTAGCGCCGCTTGAAGCGGTCCTGCCGGTCGTCGCGGATCGCGTTGATGAACTCGTTGGTGAACTCCTCGCTGGAGACGTAGCGCACCTTGGCGCCGGTGTAGAGACTGCGCACGTAGTGACCGATGGCGTGCAGCAGGTGGGTCTTGCCCAGTCCGGAGTCGCCGTAGACGAGCAGCGGGTTGTACGCCTTGCCCGGCGCCTCGGCCACGGCGACGGCGGCGGCGTGCGGGAACCGGTTCGAGGACCCGATGACGAAGGTCTCGAAGGTGTACTTCGGGTTCAGCCTCGTCTCCATCGCGCTCGGCTTGGCCGCGGGGTCGCGATGCTCGGGGTGCGCGGGCGACCCGATACCGGTCTGCGGGGGGACCAGGGCGAAGCGGTGCGGGTCCTCGGCCGGCTCGTCCGGGTCCGGGGCGGTGTCCCAGACGTGCTCCCGGGTCAGGTGGCCGAGTCGGTTTGTCGACATGTCGTCGAGTCGAGGGATCGATTCGTCGCCATCCGCACGCTGGGCCGCGCTCGGCTCGTCCACGACGACGGGCAGCGGTGCCGGCTCGGCCTGTTCCAGCTCCGGGTTGACCGTGACCGCGATCCGGGTCTCCCGACCGAAGGCGACGCTGAGGGCGTCCTCGAGCTGGTTGCGCAGCCGGCCCTCGAGCTGGGCGCGGGTGAAGTCGTTGGCGACCGCGATGATCGCGGTGTTGCCGTGCAAGGTGATCGGCTCGCTCGCCCGCAACCACGCCCGCTTGTTGGGCTGGAGGTCACCGACGACCTGCCGCCAGACGTTGCCGAGGTCGTCGCTGCGCTGGTCGCTGCTGCCGTCGTCCACGATCTCGTCTCTTCTCCCTGCCAGGGCGACCCCGGTGGCCGACCCCCTCTCGGGGCGGCATCCTCGGTGCGCCGGTCGTGCTCGGGTGTCTCGATGGTCGGTGCTGCGGGTCTGCTGCCGGTGTTGTTCCACAACTTTGTCCACAGCCTGTGAGCGGGTCGCCGCCGGGGCAGGTCGACCGGGCCGGGGAGCGGCTCGGTTCGGCCCCGAGCGCACGAAACACCTGCTCAGCGCGGTGATGGCGAGGAGCGACGACCGCGCGGACGGTGCTGGTGCCCGGGTCCGAGGGAGCTGCTGGGGAACCCCGAAGGCTGGAAACCTAACCCGGCCCCGTGGGCCTGAGCAACACGTCATCCACAGGCTGACCGGTCCGGGGCGACACCCCGATCGGGCTCCGCCGCCCGATGGCCCCGTCGTGGTAGGCCTGGGTTTGACCCTGCCGAAGCGCTCCGCGTACCGTTGGCCGGTCACCCGGTGTCGACCGGTGCCGCATGTCCACGCTGTGGGGCCCCAGGGCCGCTGTTCCAGCGTGGGTGTTCGGTGCCAGCCGAAGAGGCGTCATCGTCACCGCCTGCCCACTGTCCCCGCCGGCCTCCAGTCGGTCGGGGTGCGGCGCGGCGACGCGGGGGTGCCGCACCACACGACCGAAGACCAGCGAACACCAGCGAAAGAGAAGCTCGTGAGCAAGCGCACGTACCAGCCGAACAACCGCCGTCGTCACAAGGTGCACGGGTTCCGCCTGCGCATGCGGACGCGCGCGGGCCGCGCCATCCTGTCCTCGCGCCGCCGCAAGGGCCGCAAGAGCCTGGCAGTCTGAGCGCCCGGTACGCACCGGCAGACACCGTCACCACGTGCTGCCCGCCGCCCACCGTCTCGCCGACACGGAGTCGTTCCGACGCACCGTGCGCGGCGGGTCCCGCGCGGGATCGGGCACGCTCGTGGTGCATCTCGGCGTGCCCGGGGGCACCGCGGGTGAGGCCGGGGTCGGCTTCGTGGTGAGCAGGGCGGTCGGTGGATCCGTGGTGCGCAACCGCGTCAAGCGGCGGCTGCGCCACCTGGCCCGGGCGCGGCTGGCGGACCTGCCGAGAGGGTCGGTGCTGGTGGTCCGCGCACTGCCGCCGGCAGCCGAGGCGTCCTACGCCGTGCTCGGGCGGGACCTGGACCGCTGTCTCGACCGCTGCCTGGACCGGGTGTCGGCGTGAAGTACGTCCTGATCGCTCTGCTGCGCGGCTACCGCGCGGTGATCAGCCCGCTGTACGGCCAGGTCTGCCGCTACCACCCCTCCTGCTCGCGCTACGCGCTCGAGGCCGTCACCGAGCACGGCAGCCTGCGTGGCAGCTGGCTGGCGGTACGACGCCTCGGTCGATGCCACCCCTGGGCGGCGGGCGGCTACGACCCGGTCCCCGAGCGACCCTCTTCCTCCCGCGACCGCGCGGGCACCTCCCCCCCGACACAAGGAGCCTGATCCGTGGGAATCCTCGGCGACATCGGCAGCTTCATCATGACGCCGCTCTACTACGTGATCTCGGTGATCCTGGTGGGCTGGCACGAGGTGTTCAGCTCGATCGGGCTCGATCCTCAGGGTGGTGCCGGCTGGGTGCTGTCGATCATCGGCCTGACCCTGGTGATCCGCGCAGCGCTGATCCCGCTGTTCGTCAAGCAGATCAAGTCCAGCCGGAACATGCAGCTGATCCAACCGAAGGTCAAGGAGCTGCAGAAGAAGTACGGCCACGACCGGGAGCGTCTCGCCCAGGAGACGATGAAGCTCTACAAGGACACCGGCACGAACCCGTTCGCCTCCTGCCTGCCGATCCTGCTGCAGATGCCGATCTTCCTCGCGCTCTTTCGGCTGCTCGACCAGGCGGCGAAGAACCGGATCGGCAAGGGGATCCTGGGTGACGCCCGGGCCACCGACTTCGCGGACGCCAAGCTGTTCGGCATCCAGATCTCGCAGACCTTCATCGGCGCGGACGGCAGGGTCGGGGTCTACATCATGGCCGCCATCCTGGTGCTGGGAATGACCGCCACGACGTTCCTCACCCAGCGTCAGCTGATGAGCAAGAACATGCCGGCCGACGCGCTCACCGGGCAGTACGCCCAGCAGCAGAAGATGCTGCTCTACATCCTCCCGGTGGCCTTCGGGCTCGGCGGCATCTTCTTCCCGATCGGTGTGCTCTTCTACTGGACCACCTCGAACCTGTGGACGATGAGCCAGCAGTTCTACGTGATCCGCAACAACCCCGCCCCCGGGACGCCCGCGGAGAAGGCAAAGCAGCAGCGGGACCGGGAGAAGGCGGTCCGCAAGGGCCTGGTCGTGGAGGAGCCCGAGCCGGAGCCGCCGGTGGAGAAGCGGCCCGCGACGCGGCAGCAGCCGAAGCGGCAGACACGTCAGCAGCGCAGAAAGTCCGGCGGCGGGAAGGCCCCCGGGCAACCCACGACCGGACGACCCGACAGCGAAGGTGGACAGCAGTGACCGAGGAGATCACCGAGCAGCAGGTGGCCGAGGACGCCCCGACGGAGACCGATGAGGAGGCGCCCCGCTCCTCGGAGGAGGAGCGTCTCAGTGAGCTCGAGGCCGAGGGCGACATCGCCGCGGACTACCTGGAGGAGCTGCTGGACATCGCCGACCTGGATGGCGACCTGGACATGGACGTGGAGGGCGACCGGGCGGTCGTCTCGATCGTGGGTGCGGACCTGCAGCAGCTGGTCGGCGCTCGGGGAGAGGTCCTCGACGCGCTGCAGGAGCTGACGCGCCTCGCCGTGTACCGCGAGACCGGTGAGCGGTCCCGGCTGATGCTCGACATCTCCGGGTTCCGTGCCGACCGTCGGGCCGAGCTCGTCTCGCTGGCCGAGGAGACCGTGGCCCGGGTTCGCGAGAGCGGTGAGCCGGTGTCGTTGAAGCCGATGTCGCCATTCGAGCGCAAGGTCGTGCACGACGCCGTCGCCGCCCAGGGCCTCACCTCGGAGTCCGAGGGCGCCGAGCCCCGCCGCTTCGTGGTGGTCCTTCCCGGCTGACCCGATGAACGACGTTTCACGTGAAACACCCTCCGCGCCCGAGTCGGCGCGGGGGGTGTTCCCTCGTGAGCGGCTTGCGCTGGCGGAGCGGTACGCCGAGCTGCTCGCCACGGACGGGGTCGTCCGGGGCCTGATCGGTCCGCGAGAGGCACCTCGCATCTGGGAGCGTCACCTGGTCAACTGCGCCCTGCTGGGTGAGCTGCTGCCCGAGGGCGTCTCGGTGTGCGACGTGGGTTCCGGCGCCGGGCTGCCCGGACTGGTGGTGGCGATCGCCCGCCCGGACGTGTCGATGACCCTGCTCGAGCCCCTGCTCCGGCGGACGACCTTTCTCGAGGAGGTGGTCGGGGAGCTGGGGCTGGCCAACGTCGAGGTGGTGCGCGGACGCGCCGATGCCCTGCACGGTGAGCGTGTCTTCGACGTGGTGACCTCGCGGGCCGTGGCGCCCCTCTCCCGGCTGCTGCGCTGGTCGATGCCCCTGGTGGCTCCGACGGGGGCGATGGTGGCCATGAAGGGCTCCTCGCTGGAGCGCGAGGTGGCCGAGGCGACCGACGTGCTCGTGGAGCTCGGGTGCTCAGCCCCGGAGGTCCGGGAGCTGGGCAGCGACGCGGGAGTTTCCACCACCCTGGCCGTGCGGGTTTCCTGGGCCGATCCGGGAGCGCTACGGTGGCGGCTCGCGTCCGCCCCGGATGTGCCGGCTCGGCCCACCTCCGGACGGGGCCGGCGGGACCAGCAACGGACGCGAGCGAAGTCGAAGCGGAGGCAGGGGTCGTGACCCACGAGCAGCACCCGGGTGACCAGGCCCGAACAGATGACGCCGGATCAGTGGCCACCGAGTCCCCCACAGGGTTATCCACCGATTCCACGGGGTCTGCTGAGCGTGACTCTCCACAGGGAGGGCCGAGTTCTCCACAGGTGCCGGACGCGGGCGGGCTCGATGTTTCACGTGAAACAGACCGGGCCGCCGAGAATGTTTCACGTGAAACCGCGACCGATGCCGGACCGGATCCGGTGGCGACGGCCTACCCCAGCCAGCCGCAGCCGCGCCCCTTCACGGTGCGCACGGCCGGTGACGTGGCGGGGTACGCCAGCGAGCTGACCGACGACGCTCCCCCACTGGCACGCGCAACCCAGCACAGCCTGATGGCCCGCCAAGCAGTCCGGACTGCTCCGCAGATCGCACGCCCGGACAGCACCCGGGTGATGGTGGTGGCCAATCAGAAGGGTGGTGTCGGCAAGACGACGAGCGCCGTCAACATCGCAGCCGCTCTCGCCCAGCTGGGTCAGCGGGTGCTCGTGGTCGACCTGGACCCGCAGGGGAACGCGTCCACCGCGCTCAACGTGGAACACCACCGTGGGGTCGCCGGCACGTACGACGTCCTCGTCGAGGGCACGCCGCTGGCCGAGGTCGCCGTCCCCTGTCCCGAGGTCGACGGCCTCTGGGTGGTGCCGGCCACCATCGACCTGGCCGGCGCGGAGATCGAGCTGGTCAGCGTGGTCGCCCGGGAGGGGCGGATGCGTCGTGCCATCGCCGGACACCCCCAGGTCGGGTCCGCCGCGGACCTCGGGGACGATCGGCTCGACTACCTGCTCATCGACTGTCCGCCGTCGTTGGGTCTGCTCACGCTCAACGCCCTGGTGGCCGGCTCGGAGATGATGATCCCGATCCAGGCCGAGTACTACGCCCTGGAAGGGCTGGGACAGCTCCTCGAGACCGTCGAGATGGTCCGTGCGCACCTGAATCCTGAGCTGACCGTCTCCACGATCATGGTGACCATGTTCGACGCCCGGACCCGGTTGGCGGCGGGGGTGGCAGCCGAGGTCCGCGAGCACTTCGGAGAGCAGGTGCTGCGGACGACCATCCCGAGGTCGGTGCGCGTCTCCGAGGCACCGTCGTACGCCCAGACCGTGATGACCTACGACCCCGGCTCCCCTGGGGCGCTCAGCTACCTCGAGGCCGCCCGCGAGATCGCCAGGAAGGGAGCCGGTCGGTGAACGACGCGGTCAACACCCCCACCGGAGCAGCACCCGCCGTCCCGCGACAGCCGCAGCGGCGCGGTCTCGGCCGCGGTCTGGGGTCGCTCATTCCGACGTCGGCGCCGGCCGCACCGCTCGGCTCGATCGATCAGCAGCCCGGTGTGGACGGTCACCCCGGCTCCGTGCCGGGATCCGACCACTCCGGGTCCGAGACGGGTAGCGCCGAGGCGGACGCACCGCGGGACGGGCTCGCACCGGTGGACGGAGCCTGGTTCGCCGAGCTCCCGGTGGACGAGATCGTGCCGAACCGGGTCCAGCCGCGCACCGTCTTCGACGAGGACGCGATGGCCGAGCTGGTCCACTCGATCCTTGCGGTGGGGCTCCTGCAGCCCGTCGTGGTCCGCCGGGACCCGGCGGGAGGCTACGAGCTGATCATGGGCGAGCGTCGCTGGCGCGCTGCCCGGGAGGCGGGGCTCACCGCCATCCCGGCGATCGTCCGGGAGACCGACGACACCGACATGCTGCGGGATGCGCTGCTGGAGAACCTGCACCGCTCCCAGCTCAACCCGCTCGAGGAGGCGTCGGCGTACGCTCAGCTGCTCGAGGACTTCGGCTGCACCCACGAGGAGCTCGCCTCCCGGATCGGACGGTCCCGTCCCCAGATCAGCAACACGCTGCGGTTGTTGCGGCTCAGCCCCGCCGTGCAGCGTCGGGTGGCCGCCGGGGTGCTCTCGGCCGGACACGCCCGCTCGCTGCTCGCGGTCGAGGACGGCGAGGTCCAGGACAGGTTGGCCCAGCGCGTGGTGGCCGAGGGGATCAGCGTCCGGGGTCTGGAGGAGATCGTGGCCGTCGGCGACGGCACCGGCCCCCGCTCCGCGCGGACCGCCCGCAACAAGCCGGTCGCTCCCGGCCTCAGTGAGCTCTCCGACCGGCTCTCGGACCGCCTGGAGACTCGGGTCAAGGTCGACCTGGGCAAGAGCAAGGGCAAGATCACCGTGGAGTTCGCCTCGCTGGACGACCTTCGCCGGATCGTCGACATCATGGACCCCCGGAACCGGGACGACCGGCCCATCTGAGGCTCGACACGGGTCGCTTTGTCGACATAGCGACACACCGACACATCGACGCGGCGACTTGTCGGTCTGTCGACATGGCGCCCAGCGCCCGAGGGCGGAGCCCAGCCGGAGCCCGGAGCCCGAAGCCCGGAGCCCGAAGCCCGGCGCAGCTTCATCACGGTCCCTGGGCGGAGCCGCACTCCCCGTGCTGTGCCCGCCCGGGGAAGTGCGGGTTCAGCGAGGGAGGTGGCCCCGCCGACCAGTCGGACGCGCCGGACCCGCGAAGAGTTCGCGGAGGGTCAGGACTTGGACTTGGCCTTGCGCTTGGCGGCGCGCTTCGCGGCCCGCTCCCGCCTCTCGGCGGCGTCCAGGGCGGTCGCCTCCTCCAGGGTGGGGGCGGTCCCGCCGTACCGGGCGGGGAGCCACCAGGAGCCCTCCGGCTGCTCGTCGGCCGGGTAGGTGCGGATCGTCTCGTCCAGCATCGAGGACATCACCCGGCGCAGGTCGGCGGTCTCGGCGATCGGGTCCTCACCGGTGGGATGCAGCGGCGAGCCGACGTGGATGGCGATCGTCTTGCCGCGGGAGAAGTCCTTGGGGTGGTCCTTGGTCATCATCCGCTGGGTGCCCCACATGATCACCGGGACCAGGGGCACCCCGGCCGCCGCGGCAATACGGACCGCTCCGGTCTTGAACTCCTTGAGCTCCATCGCCCGGGAGATGGTGGCCTCGGGGAAGATGCCGACCGCCTCACCGGACTGCAGGTAGTCCACGGCGTGGTGGAACGACGAGACACCCTCGCCCCGGTCGACCTCGATGTGGTGGAACGAGCGCATGAAGGCCCCGCCGAGCGGGTGGTCGAACAGCTCCCGCTTGGCCATGAACCGGACCTTGCGCCCGGCCGGGTTGGCGGCGAAGCCGCCGTAGACGAAGTCGACGTACCCGATGTGGTTGAAGGCCAGCATCACGCCACCGGTGCGCGGCACGTGCTCGGTCCCGGTCATCACGAACCGCTGCCCGAGCACCTTGAAGCCGGTCTTGGCCGCGACGATGATCGCCGGGTAGGTCAGGTCGCGCATCGACTCAGCTCAGATCGGTGTTCGGCGCGTCGTAGCCGCGCAGCTGGTGGTCGGACAGGGTCAGGTCGGTGCCGAACGTCGCGCGCAGCTCCATCTCGGCCTCCAGCACGCCGGCGAGCCGGCGTACCCCCTCGCGGATCCGTTCCGGGGTCGGGTAGCAGAACGACAGGCGCATCGAGGAGGAACCGTACCCGTCGGCGTAGAAGGCCGTCCCGGGGACGTAGGCGACCCGCGCGGTGACGGCGCGCGGCAGCATCGCCTTGGCATCGATCCCCGGCGGCAGGGTGAGCCACACGTAGAACCCGCCGGTCGGCACGTTCCACCGGCAGGCCGCCGGCATCAGGTCCCGCAGCGCGGAGACCATCGCGTCGCGACGCTCCCGGTACATCTCCCGGAACTGCTTGACCTGCCCCTGCCAGTCGTGCTCGCGCAGGTACGCCGAGACGGCCATCTGCGAGAACGACGGGGGACACAGGGTGGCCGACTCCTGGGCCAGCACCAGCTTCTCGCGGACCGCGCTCGGCGCCAGCGCCCAGCCGACCCGGAAGCCGGGGGCGAAGGTCTTGGAGAACGAACCGAGGTAGATGACGTCCTCGGCCTCGTCGGCCCGCAGCGCGCGCGCCGGCTCCCGGTCGAAGCCGAGCAGCCCGTAGGGGTTGTCCTCGAGGATCAGCAGCCCCGCCTCGCGGCAGATCCGCAGGATCTCGGGTCGCCGTGCGGCCGAGAGCGAGACGCCGGCGGGGTTGTGGAAGTTGGGGATCGTGTACAGGAACTTGATCGTCCGGCCGGCGGCGCGCACGGTGGCGATCGCCTGCTCCAGGGCCTCGGGCACCAGCCCGTCGGCGTCCATCTCGACGTGCACCACGTCGCACTGGAACGACTTGAAGACCCCGAGCGCACCGACGTACGACGGCGCCTCGCACAGCACCACGTCGCCGGGGTCGCAGAAGATCCGGGTGACCAGGTCGACCGCCTGCTGGGAGCCGACAGTGACCACGACGTCGTCGGGGTGCGCGTCGATCCCCTCCAGCCGCATCACCTCGGTGATCTGCTCGCGCAGCTCGGGGTTCCCCTGGCCGGAGCCGTACTGCAGGGCCACCGGGCCGCTGGTCTCGATCAGCTCGCTGATGGCGTTGCCGACCACGTCCAGCGGCAGGCCGGAGATGTTGGGCATCCCGCCGGCCAGCGAGACCACCTCGGGTCGGGAGGCGACCGCGAACAGCGCACGGATCTCGGAGGCGGTCATCCCCGCGGTACGCGCGGCGTACCGGTCGACGTAGGCGTCGAGGCGGGTCGGAGGAACTCGGGCGGGCGTGTTGTCCATGTCGCCTCTAGCATGAGGGATACCGGCCGGTGGCGCACGTCGTGGTGGCGGATCGGGGCGTGTCGGTCGGCTCACGTCCCGGCCGAGCCGGTCCGGGACCGGCGCCGCGGGGCGCCGGAGGAGCGCAGGAGGTGGCCCGTGTCGCGCAAGGTGGTGCGGCTGACGCTCGATCATCTGGCGGCCCTGCCCGGCCCCTGTCGCGACTGCCTGTTCTGGGAGCTCGACCCGGTGCGCCGGGCCCGCGTGCAGCGGGAGGGCGCGGCGGCCGCGAAGGAGGCCTGGCTCTCCGAGGTGCTGCGCGAGTGGGGGTCGTGCGGCCGGGTCGTGCTGGTCGACGATCGCCCGGTCGGGTACGTCGTGTACGCGCCGGCCAGCTTCGTGCCCGGCGCCGCGGGCTTCCCCACCGCACCGGTCTCCGCGGACGCGGTGCTGCTCACGACCGGGTACGTCGACCCCGGCCACGCCGGTGGCGGTCTGGGCCGGATGCTGGTCCAGGGGATGGCCCGGGACCTGATCTCCCGGGGCGGTATCGCCGCCGTGGAGGCCTTCGGTGACCGGCTCGGCCGGTCAGGGGGGTGCACGCTGCCCGCGGAGTTCCTCGGCGGCGTGGGCTTCAAGACCCACCGGTCCCACCCGACGACGCCGCGGATGCGGATGGACCTGCGCTCCGCCCTCAGCTGGAAGGACGAGGTCGAGGCGGCGCTGGAGCGGCTGCTCGGCGCGGTGCGCCCGGCCGCGGCGGCGCCCAAGCCGTCGCGGGCACGTCCGGTGGCCCGGACGCACGAGACCCCCGGCACCGGAGGGTGACGGGGGCCCCAGGGGCACGGCGGCTCAGGCGATGAAGGCTTCCAGCTCCTTGAGCAGGGCGGCCTTCGGTCGGGCGCCGACGATCGTCTTGACGACCTCGCCGCCCTGGTAGACGTTGATCGTCGGGATGCCGGTGACCCGGTACGACGACGGGGTGACCGGGTTCTCGTCGACGTTCAGCTTGAAGAACGACATCTTCTCGCCGTGCTGGCCGGCGATCTCGTCGAGGATCGGAGCGACCTGGCGGCAGGGGCCGCACCACTCCGCCCAGAAGTCGACCAGGACGGGCTTGTCGGACTGCAGGACCTGGGTGTCGAACTCGGCGTCGGTGACGGCGGCGATGTTGGCCACGATGGTGCCTTTCTTGAGAGGTGCTGACAGCTGGCTGTCGAGGGTGGAGACGATGAGAAGAACACCGTCCCGGGGGTCATTGTTCCCCGTGGCTCAGGCGGGGGAGCCGACGACCTCGGCGTCCGCCCGGGCCTGCGCCTCGTGCGGGTCGGAGGTCATGTGGTCGAGCTCGGCGAGGTAGCGCTCGGCGTCCAGCGCGGCCGCGCAGCCGGTCCCGGCCGCGGTGATGGCCTGCCGGTAGTGGTGGTCGACCAGGTCGCCGCTGGCGAACACGCCGGGCAGGTTGGTGCCGGTGGAGGGGTGCGAGGCGATGACGTAGCCGTTCTCGTCGAGGTCGACCTGACCCTGCAGCAGCTCCGAGCGCGGGTCGTGACCGATCGCGATGAACAACCCCGTCGCGTCCAGCGGCCGGGTCTGGCCGCTCACCGTGTCGCGCAGCGTCACCGACTCGAGCTTGTCGGTGCCGTTGATCGAGTCGACGACGGAGTTCCAGACGATCTCCAGCTTCGGGTCGGCGAAGGCGCGCTCCTGCATGATCTTCGAGGCGCGCAGCTCGTCGCGGCGGACGATGAGCGAGACCTTGGAGCCGAACCGGGTCAGGAAGGTGGCCTCCTCGATCGCGGAGTCACCACCGCCGACCACGGCGATGTGCTGGTCGCGGAAGAAGAAGCCGTCGCAGGTGGCGCACCAGGAGACCCCGCGTCCGGAGAGCTCCTCCTCGTTGGGCAGGCCGAGCCTGCGGTAGCCGGATCCGGTGGCGAGGATGACCGCGCGGGCGTAGTGGGTCTCGGTGGCTGTCCTGACCACCTTGACGTCACCGGTGAGGTCGACCTCGACCACGTCGTCGGAGACCAGCTCCGCGCCGAACCGCTCGGCCTGGGCGCGCATCTCGTCCATCAGCGCGGGGCCCATGATGCCGTCCCGGAAGCCCGGGTAGTTCTCCACCTCGGTGGTGTTCATCAGCGCCCCGCCGGCGGTCACCGAGCCTTCGAAGATCAGCGGGTGGAGCGCGGCGCGCGCGGCGTAGACGGCCGCGGTGTAGCCGGCCGGGCCGGAGCCGATGATGATGACGTTGCGGGGGTCCTGGGTGTCAGGCATGCGGTGCGACTTCTCCTCGATCGGTGGTCTCGGCTCAACCGATCGTAGGCGAGTGGCATTCCCGGCCCGGCCGGAACCACCCAACGATCGCCCAGCGACCACTCGGCAACACGCAGCAGCCGCTCAGGAGGTCTGCAGCGTCACCGAGCGCAGCAGGTCCCCGGTGCCGCACTCCAGCAGCTCGGCGACCCGGGTGTCGCCGTTGGGCGGCCGGAAGGCGAGCACGGCCGGCTGACCCTGGTAGGTCACCGGGACGATCAGGCCGGCCCCCCAGGCGGCCGGCTTGCAGGCGAAGCCGTCGGCGAAGGTGCCGCCGCGCTCGCCGTCGGCGTCGGTGCCCTCCGGCACGGCACCCCCGCCGCCCTCCTGGCTGCCGTTCTCGGTGCCCTCGTTCGCGGTCCCACCCTGCGCGGCCACCTCTGCCAGCTCGCGGGTCGTGAAGCGCAGCACCCGGCGTACGTCGGCGGCGAACCGCTCCGGGCGCACCGGGCGCGGTTCCTGGGACGGCAGCAGGGTGGGCATCGGCGCGTCGAGCCCGGCGGCATCCGGGACCGGGGCCGAGCGTGCCTGGTCGGAGGCGTCGCCCGCGGACGGGGATGCCCGGTCGACGACGCCACCGGCGTCCTCGGCGCTGGTCGCCGAGCTGCCGGCGGAGCCGGCGTCCCCGCTGCCGCGGACCCCGACCACCTGGCCCACGCCGACCCCGACGACCACCACGGCCGCCGCGGCGACCAGCAGCGAGGTCACCCGCCGTCGCCGCCGTGCCGCCATCGCCGCCAGGGAGGTGACGCCGCTCGGGTCGCCCTCGTGGGGCTCGCCGGACCGGTCCGCCAGCTGCTGCAGGACCCGGTCCAGCCGGTCCGCGACGTCCTCGGGCATCGGCTCGTCGTGACGGGACTCGGCCAGCAGGGCGCGGACCCGGGCCTCGACCCCAGGATCCAGTCCAGCATCCAGCCCAGGATCCAGCTCGGGATCCACGGGGTCGACGGGGTCGGGGCCCTCGGGGTCGGTCGGGGTGGACACGCGGTCGGGCTCCTCTCGGGAGTGGTACGCCGGCAGCACGGCAGGGGTCGCAAGCAGGGGGTGGGGGACGGGGATCAGCGGTTCGCCGGCGGTCCTCGTCCGGTCTCCGGGGATCGGACGGGCGAGCGCGGGTCCGGGTTCCCCGGGTCGGGCGCGGGGTCCCGGGCACCGGTCTCCTGCCCGGGGAGCTCCAGCAGCTGCGCCAGTCGGCTGCGGCCCCGCGAGCAGCGGGACTTCACGGTGCCGACGGCGCAGTCCAGCATCTGCGCCACCTCCGCGACCGGGTAGCCCTCCATGTCGACGAGGACCAGGGCCGCGCGCTGCTCGGCGGGCAGCGTGGCCAGCGCCGCCAGGACCTGGCCGCGCTGCTCCGCCCGGACGGCGTGGTCCGCGGGGTCCGCGGTCGCATCGGTGGCCGAGACCCGGGAGCCGCGGTCGCCGTACTCCTCGAGGTCGTCGGGCAGCGCCTCGGCACGCCGGACCTTGGCGGCGCGGAGCCGGTCCAGGCAGGCGTTGACGACCACCCGGTGCAGCCAGGTGGTCACGGCCGCGTCGCCCCGGTAGGAGCCGGCCCGGCGGTACGCCGCGATCAGCCCGTCCTGGAGGCCGTCGGCGGCGTCGTCGGGATTGCCCATCGTCCGCAGCGCGACCGCCCAGAGCCGGTCGCGGTGCCGGGCGAACAGCACCCCGAACGCGTCGCTGTCGCCCGCGACATGGGCGCGGAGGAGGTCGGCGTCGCTGGGGGGGTCGGCGGGGTCGGACCGGTCGGCTCGGGTGCCGAGCCTCATCCGCGGACCACCACTTCGGCGATCTCGCCGCGGAAGCGGCCGTCGTCGGTGGGCGGCAGCGAGGTCAGCCAGAGCGTCAGGTACCGGCCGGTGGCCGGCTCGTCCAGGACGATGTCCTCGCGCGGCGCGGCGGTGACCACGGTCAGCGGCTCCAGCTCCTCGACACCGGCGGGGGCCTCGGCGGTCAGGTACACCGAGACGTCGGTGGCGCCCCCCACCGTCAGCAGGTCGATCTCGCGGACGCTGCGCTCCTCGCCGAGGTCGACGACGAGGCCCACCCCGCTCTTCAGCCCGCCCGGGCCGAAGTTCTGGTTGTAGGTCTGGGTGGGCCAGGTGGTGGCCTGGTCCTGGTCGACCGCCAGCGCGGTCTGGTCCGGGTTCTCCTCCTGCGGCGACCCCTGGGGGTCGAGGTCGACCGCGGACAGCCCGGTGAGGACCGTGGGCTCGGTGGTCGGGGAGCTGCTCGCCGACGGTGTCGAGGAGTCGACCGGGTCGGCGGGCTCGGTGCCGAGCGGGGTCTTGCCGCGACCCAGGTTGTAGGCGACGACGATCGCCACCAGGAGCAGCAGCCCCGCCATGATCGCCAGGGCGAGCCGGAACCAGCTGCGCCCCGGCACCTCCTCCTCGATCGCCACGGCCCGCAGACCGGTCCCGGTGCCGCGGCCGGTGTCCCAGGGCCAGTACTCCCGCGAGCCGGTCCCGGTGTCGGGGGGGAAGCCCGCAGCAGGGGGCTCGGGGAAGGCGGCGTGCCCGGCTCCGCGCAGCGAGGAGGCCGAGGAGGACCGCCGCGGCTTGCGCGACGGGGTGCCGTCCGAGGGCTCGGGGGCGAAGAGCGGACGTTCCGGCGGGTCCTCGAAGGGCGGCGGCGGCGGCGCCGGCTCGCTGCGGGCGTTCAACCAGGAGACGTCGTCGGTGACGTCGTCGAAGATCGGCATGCCGGCCTGGGTCGGCAGCTCGCTCGACGGGCGCGGCCCGGCGTCCGGGCCGAAGGCGCTGTCCGGGCGTCGGACCTGCCGGGTCTCCGCCGGGTCGGCCCGCTCCACCAGCTCGGTCGGCTCCTCCCGGTCGGCGTGGCCGGCCCGGTCGGCCCGGTCGGCCTGGTCGCCGGGCTCGGCCGGCCCCGTCGCCTCGGCCGCAGCCGCCGGCGTCTCGGTCTCACCGGTGAGCACCCCGTCCGGGTCCTCCTCGGCTGCCTGGGTCGGGTCGGGCGAGACGGGCGGCCCGGGCGTGGCGGTCGGGTCGACCGGCTCGGGCGGGTCGTCGGGGAACTCCGCCCGGGACAGGACCTGCTCGTCGCGCAGCGTGAACTCCGGCACCGCCGGCAGCACCACGGTCTCGGGCGATCGGGCCGGGGTGTGGCTCGCCATCGCCTCGGGGACCCCGGTCGGGTCGCCGACGAACTCGCGCAGCTCGGACTCCAGCGCCCGGGCGCTGGCCCGGTCCCGGGCGGCGCGGCCGCGGCTGCTGGATCCGGCGAGGCTGCGGTTGAGCACCTCGTCGCAGCAGTCGTCGAGGATCCGGGGGATCCCGGCGCGGACCTGCCGCGGCCGCAGCACCCGGCCGTGCGAGCGAGGTGCCGGAGGTACGTCGGAGGGGGTGGTGCCGGGCCAGCGGCCGGTGAGCGAGGCGTAGGCGAGCGCCGCCAGGTCGGTGACGTCGGCCGCCGTCCGGTCCGGCTCGAGACCGTGCAGCGCCGCATCGACGCAGAAGCCGATCACCTTGACGCCGCCGCTGCGCTCCACGAGCACGTTCTCCGGCACGATCCGACCGTGGGCCACGCCGCGGGCGTGCGCCTGCGCCACCGACTCGGCCACCTCGGCGACCAGCCAGGCGGCGGCGCGGGGCGGCAACGGCCCGGTGGTCGCGAGCATGATGTCCAGCGAGGTCCCCGATCCCCACTCGTTGACCACGTAGCAGAGGTCCTCGACCCGCTCCGCGTCCAGGACCCGCAGCAGCCGCGGGTCCAGCACGGTCGCGGAGCGGCGGGCGGCGGCCAGCAGGCCGTCGGCGCGCTCGTCGTCCGCTGCGATCACGTGCAGCGCCACGTGCCGTTGCAGCACTCGGTCATGGGCACGCCAGAATCGCCCGCCGCCGCTCTCGCTGAGCAGGTCGACGAGGCGGTACCGGTCGGCGAGGACGTCGCCGGGCCGGACGGAGTGGGGCACTCCTCTCCTTCCACTGGTGGGTCGCTGCGCTGTGCTCATCGTAGGGCGCGGGACCCACGCTTCGTGACGGGCAGTCGGCGCATCAGCGTGTCCAGCACCGAGGTGACCTCCTCCAGGCGGAACAACCGGGCCAGCAGCAGGAAGACCACGACGTCGGTGAGGCTCACCGCGGCCGCGCGCAGCACCGCGACCAGGGTGGGCACGGGGTCGCCTGCGATCGGGGGCAGCCCACCCAGCGCCCAGGCCACCAGCGCCGCTGCCGACGTGGAGATCACGATGACCAGCAGCAGCCGCACCAGGAACCGGACCAGGACGGGGCTCTGCAGGCCGCCGAGCCGGCCGCGCAGCACCGCGTAGGAGATGAGGCTGCCGACGACGTACGACGCTGAGTAGGCCACCACCAGGGCGGGGGACGTGGCCGCGTCGCTGGTCCGCGAGACCAGCAGCAGCGCGACACCGACGTTGGTGGCCGCCACGAAGCACTGGATGACGAAGACGGCCCGGGTCTGCTCCAGGGAGTAGAACCCGCGCAGCATCAGGTAGTGCACGGTGAACGCCGCCAGGCCCGGTCCGAACAGCGCCAGCGAGGGCACGTACCGGTCGACGTTGTCGGCGGCGGCGCCGTACCCCCAGATGACGGTGGCGAGGTCGCCGGAGATCAGCGGCAGCAGCGCCGCGAACGGCAGCACCACCGCCAGCGCGGTGCGCAACGTGGAGGAGACGGTGCGGGCCAGCCCGGCCAGGTCGCCGTCGGCGGCACGCCGGGACAGCTGGGGCAAGATCGCGGTGGCCAGCGAGACGGTGATGATCGAGTGCGGCACCATCACGATGAGGAACGTCGAGGAGTAGATGGAGTAGCCGGTGCCGTCGCCGCCGCCGGCGGTGCCGCTGGAGGCCAGCCGGACCACCACGGTGTAGGCGACCTGGTTGACCACCACGAACAGCACCGTCCACACGCCCAGCCGCAGGGTGTGCCCCAGGCCGGTGCCGCGCAGGTCGAAGCGGGGCCGGAAGGTGAACCCGGCCGACTTCAGGTACGGCACCAGGATCAGCAGCTGCGCGACGATCCCGAAGGTCGACCCGACACCCAGCACCAGCTCCTGGCTGGTGGTGAAGGCGCCCACCTCCTCGGGACCCGAGGCGGGGCCGTAGACGATCAGGTAGACCACCAGCACCGCGACCGCGATGACGTTGTTGGCGATCGGTGCCCACATCATCGGTCCGAACCGGCCCCGCGAGTTCAGGATCTGGCCGACCAGGACGAACATCCCGTAGAAGAACACCTGGGGCAGGCAGTACCGGGCGAACGCGATGACGGACTCGCGCTGGGCGGCGAGCCCGGGGTCGTCGTAGGCCGGCGCCAGGTACAGCGACATCACGGTCGGGGCGAAGACGACGAGCAGCACGCTCACCCCGGCCAGGAACAGCGCGGCGGCGGTGATCACCCGGTTCGTGTAGGCCTCGCCCCCGTCCGGGTCGTTGCGCATCGCCCGGACCAGCTGCGGGACCAGGACGGCGTTGAAGATGCCCCCGGCGAGCAGGATGTAGAGCATGTTCGGGATCGTGTTGGCGATCGTGAACAGGTCCGCGTGCAGCGAGACGCCCAGCGTGGCGGCCAGCAGCGCCGACCGGACGAAGCCGCTGGCCCGGGAGACGACGGTCCCGGCCGCCATCACCGCGCTGGAGGCGAGGATCGAGGACTGCTCGCTCCGGTCCTGGGCCTGAGCCTGGGCCCGGTCCGGGTCCTGGTCCGGGTCGCTCACGCTGCCCCTGCTCGGGTCTCGACCCGACGGGCCCGCAGCCGCTTGACCAGCCGCACCGCGATGGCGCCGAAGAGCAGCGCCGCCCCGCCGCCCATGAACAGCCAGATCAGCGCGCTGACCTGGGCCGAGCGGATCGGCACCGTGTCGGTCGAGCCGAGCGGGATGCCGTCGCTGTCGACCAGGACCAGCTGCACGTTGTGCTGGCCGAGCCGGGTGGTGGTGGCGGTGAGCAGCACCGTGGTCTGCTGCTCGGGGGGTACGTCGACGAACTCGGGCCCCCGGATCACCAGGTCCTCGTCGGCGACGGCGTTGATGCCGACCCGGATCGGCTGGTCCAGCCCGTTGCTGACGGTGGCCGAGAACCGGCCGGTGGCGCTGGAGAGGGTGACCCTCGGCGGGGCCTCGATCGTCACCGAGTCGAGCCGTTCGGCGAGCCAGGCCTGGGACCGTTCGGCGGTGCGTCGGGCCACCCGGGGGTGCACCCGCGAGTTGTAGGAGGTGACCGCATGGCTCTGGTCGGTGACCACGTCGCCGACCTGGTCGTTGCGGAGCAACAGCCGCTGCAGGGCGTCGCCGGCGGAGGCCAGCGCGGCGGCGGTGGCGAAGAGGGGCGGGTCCAGCTCGCGCTTGGCCTGCTGGCCGGGGTAGGCCAGCTCCTCCAGCCGCACCGCGGGAGCGGCCGACGCGGCGACGTCGTCGACGAACTGCGGGTCGATCCAGCGCTGCTCGAGCCCGTCGAGGTAGCTGTCCTGCTCGTCCGGCAGCCACGAGGTGGGCGGGACGACGACCAGCGGCTGGGGCGGCTGGTCGGCGGACCCGAGGGTGCGCAGCGCCGCCTCGGCCAGGGTCCGCTGCCGCAGGGCCAGCGGACCCAGGACGGCGCCCGGGGCGGGGCCGCCGGCGGCCACGGCACTGGAGACGAGCACGACCCGGCGGGCGGCTGCGGTGAGCACGGTCGGCACGCCGTCGGGGAAGGACTCCGCCGGCACCGCCTCGTCGGTGAGCAGCACCAGGGTGCTCTGCTCGATCGCCCGCAGCGAGGCCGCGTCCAGCCAGCCCGAGGGCGCGGCGACGGTGGGCACGACCGGCACCGTGAGGTCGGCGAGTGCCTCGGTGCTCCGGGCCCGGGTCCGGTCCAGGAGGTCGGGGGCGTGCTTGACCGCCGCCGGGACGTCGAGGTCGCCGTAGGGCAGGGCGAGCACCCGCTGCGAGTCCAGGGCGGTCTCCAGCCGGGTCAGCCAGCCCGTGGCGGCCCGGGCGGCGGCCGCGGTGGTGGGCTCGAGCTCGCCGAGGTCCGGCTCCGGCTCGGGGAGGAGACCGTCGTCGGCGCTGGCGGTCGCGGTGGGGGAGCCGTCAGCCTCGGACGTGGGTGAGGACGTCTCGGACTCCCCGCTCGACCCCTCGGTCGCTGCGCCGTCCGGGCTCGCGGAGTCGTCGGGGTCGGGCGCGTCCTCGGCCACGGTGGGCGACAGCGAGCGGGGCGGGTTGCCCGCGGCGAGCCGTCGGGCGGCGTCGAGCAGTGCCGGGTCGAGCAGCCAGGAGATCGGCCGGTCCCCGGCGGCCGCGCCGAACGCGACCCGTTCCCGCAGCTTGCCGCCGGCCCCCAGGGTGCGGGCCCAGCCCTTGACCCCGGTCACCGACCCGTCCGCGGCGTACCGCACCTCGCGTCGCAGCGGGACCACCACCGAGACCGGCACCCGGTCGACCCCGCTCTCCACCAGCGGCAGGAAGGTCCGGGCTCGGCCGTCGGCGCCGGGGACCCGGCCCTCGTCGGTCTGGCCGAGGGCGTGCACCCCGAACCAGTACACGCCCGGGGCGGTGACGGCCAGCTCGTCGCGCGGGACGGTCAGTCGGTACGTCGCGGAGGCGCCGGGCTCCAGCACGTCGATCTCGTCGTAGGTGTCCGGGGCGGTGATCCGGGCCCCCACCTCCAGGGTGGGGTCGGTGGCCACCGCCTCGGCGACCTCGGCCGCCGTGGTCATCGGCGCGGCGGAGGCGAACGCGTAGACCTTGATCTGCTCCCAGGCCACCTCGTCGTTGTTGGTGACCGTGCCGCTGACCCGGACCGGGCCGCTGCGCGGCAGCACCCCGGGGGTCAGCGAGGAGATGGACACCGACAGCGGGGTGTCGGCCTCGACGAACGGCTCCACGGACGGGACGGCCATGGCGGCGGGGGTGACCGCCGCGGTCGGCGCGGCCGCCGCGGCGGGGGCCGCCCCCGGCGCCGCCAGCACGATCCCCGTGACGGTCGCGACAGCGATCGCGGTGGCCGCGGTCGCCAGGGCAGGCGCCAGCGGCCGCGGGGAGAACACGGCCTCGACTCTAGCGACGCCCCGACGTCCGGGCTCGCCGACTGACGGTCCGGGCCGTCGGCCGATTAGAGTGCTGCCCCGTGTCCGACGCCGTGCTCCCACCCCTGCAGGTGGCCGAGGTCCAGCGTGCGGTCACCGCGGAGCTCGACCGGATCGGCCCGGTCATCGACGAGCTCGGCGGGCTCTTCACCGACGCCGGCCACGAGCTGGCCCTGGTCGGCGGACCGGTGCGGGACGCGATGCTCGGCCGGCACCACAACGACCTGGACTTCACCACCTCGGCGCGGCCGGAGGAGACCGAGCGGCTCCTGCGCGGCTGGGGCGAGGCCTGGTGGGACATGGGCCGCAGCTTCGGCACCATCGGCTGCCGCAAGGGGCCCTGGGTCGTCGAGGTGACGACGTACCGCTCCGAGGCCTACGACCCGAGCTCGCGCAAGCCCGACGTCGCCTTCGGGGACACCCTCGAGGGCGACCTGGGCCGGCGCGACTTCACCGTCAACGCGATGGCGGTGCGGCTGCCGGGCCGTGCCGTGGTGGACCCGTACGGCGGCGTCGTCGACCTGGCGACCCGGGTGCTGCGGACCCCGGGTCGCCCCGAGGACTCGTTCTCCGACGACCCGCTCCGGATGATGCGCGCCGCCCGGTTCGCCGCCCAGCTGGGGTTCACCCCGCGGCCGGAGGTGGTCGCGGCGATGACGGCGATGGCCGAGCGGATCGACATCATCTCCGCCGAGCGGGTCCGCGACGAGCTGGTCAAGCTGGTCTGCGCGCCGTACCCGCGGCTGGGCCTGACCCTGCTGGTCGAGACCGGTCTGGCCGACCGGGTGCTGCCCGAGCTGCCGGCGCTGAAGCTGGAGCGCGACGAGCACCACCGGCACAAGGACGTCTACGAGCACACGCTCACGGTGCTGGAGCAGTCCGTCGACCTCGAGACCCGGTTGCCGGGGGAGGGCCCGGACTTCGTGGCCCGGTTCGCGGCGTTGATGCACGACATCGGCAAGCCCCGGACCCGCCGCTTCGTCGGCGACGGCACCGTCACCTTCCACCACCACGACGTGGTCGGCGCCAAGCTGACCCGCAAGCGGATGAAGGCGCTGCGCTTCTCCAACGACGACATCGAGGCGGTCTGCCGGCTGGTCGAGCTGCACCTGCGCTTCCACGGCTACGGGTCGGGGGAGTGGACCGACTCCGCGGTCCGCCGCTACGTCCGGGACGCCGGCGACCAGCTCGACCGGCTGCACGTGCTGACCCGGGCCGACTGCACCACCCGCAACCGGCGCAAGGCCGAACGGCTGCGCCGCACCTACGACGACCTCGAGACGCGGATCGACCGGTTGATGGAGGCCGAGGAGCTGGCGGCGATGCGCCCGGCGTTGGACGGCAACCAGATCATGGCGGTCCTCGGGCTCGGCCCGGGCCGCGAGGTCGGCGAGGCGTACCGGTTCCTGCTGGAGCTGCGGATGGACGCCGGCCCGATGGACGAGGCCACCGCCGAGGCCGAGCTGCGCTCGTGGTGGGCGGCCCGGCAGGCCTGAGCGAGCTGCACCGTACCTGTGACGCGGGTCATGGGCTCAGCGCCGTACCGCGGGTATGGTCGCCGGTTCACGAGTCCCACGATCGTCCACCCTCAGGAGCAGCATGACCACCGACAACCCCGCAGGCCCCGTCGCGACCTTCGCCGAGCTCGAGCAGTCGATCCGGATCGACGCCGCGCCGGCCCGGGTCTGGGAGCTGATCACCGACCTGCCGCGGATGGCGTCGTGGAGTCCTCAGGTGGTCAGGACCGTCGTGCGCGGTCCGGTCGGCCTCGGCACCCGCTCCTTCAACCTCAACCGGCGCGGCCTGCTCGTCTGGCCGACCCGGGCGAAGGTGGTCCGGTTCACCCCGGAACGCGAGCTGGCGCTGCGGATCAAGGACAACAAGACGATCTGGTCGTTCACGCTCACCCCGGACGGGGACGGCACCGAGGTCGTCCAGCGGCGCGAGGTCCCGAACGGGATCTCCGACATCTCGGTGAAGCTGACCCAGGTCGCGTTCGGTGGCCAGGACAACTTCGCCGGCGAGCTGCGCGACGGGATGCGGCAGACCCTGGAGCGGTTGAAGGCGGAAGCCGAGCGCTGACCCGGCGACGTACGCCGGACACGACAGGAGGGCCCCCGCCGCAGCGGAGGCCCTCCTGGTGGTTCGGGGTGGTGCGGGTACCTCAGCGGATGGCGATGAAGCCCTCCAGGTAGGCCGTGCCCTTCTTCACCACCAGCTTCACCGTGTGCTTGCCGTCCCCGAGGTCCTTGAACACCCGGTGGTAGCGGAACTTCGGCGTGTTCCGGTTCGCCGTGAAGTTCACCGATCCGCGCTTCTTGCCGTCGATGTAGACGATCGCGCGGCCACCCTGCTTGGCCCGGCCGTGGTAGACGTCGAGCTGCGGGCCCTGGAAGCGCATCGTGAGCACGTCCTTGCCCTTGCCGCGGCCGCGGTTGTCGCAGTAGTCGCCGTTCGGGGCGGCACCCTGCTTCTTCACCAGCCGCCAGCTGCCCTGCTTCTTGACCTTGCCGGCCCAGCAGCTGGTGGCTCGGCGGACCAGGACCCGCTGGGTGACGGTGTCGGACCTGCCGCCCTCGTCGGTGACGGTGAGCGAGACCTGCCGCCAGCCGGGCTTGCGGAACGTGGTGCGCACGGTCTTGCCGGTGGCGTCCACCGGCGAGTTGCCGTCGTCGAAGTTCCACTCGTAGACCAGGTCGCCCGCGTCGGTCTCGGCGTCGGAGGAGCCGGCCCCCGACAGGGTGACCTCGGTGGTGATGAACGGCGACTTCGGCTTGACCGTGAGCTGCGCGGTCGGTGCCTCGTTGGCCGGGTCGCCGGTCACCACGACCTGGATCGTGTCGGTGTCGGTCAGGCCCTGCGGGTCGGTGACCAGCAGCGTGACGTCGTAGGTGCCCGGGTTGTCGAACCGGTGGCTGACCCGCTCGCCGGAGGCATCCTTGGTGGAGCCGCCGTTCCCGAAGTCCCAGCTGTAGTCCAGGTCGTCGGGGGTCTCGGCGTCGCCGCTCGCCGAGGCCGAGAGGTCGACCCGCTCACCGGTCCTCGCCTCCGCGGGGTCGGCGGCGGCCGAGGCGGTCGGTGCCGTGTTGTCCGGCTCCTCCTCGCCCCCGTCGCCCTCGTGTCCGTAGCTGAACGTGCCGCAGCCGTCGCCGAGGGTGAACGAGACGTCCCCGGTGAGGTCACCGTCCGAGGTGGCCGGGCCGTTGCTGTTGCCCGACATCGAGTCCACGGTGAAGCCCAGGCACTCGTAGCGGAACCGCCACGGGTGGTCGACGCTCGGGTAGCGCGCGTCCGCCTCACCCTGGTTCGGGTCCTCGTAGTTGTCGGTGTGGCCCTCGCCGGAGTCGGAGAAGGACGACCGGCCGGCTGCCGTGGTGAACGCGGCGTCGTTGAGGTTCGGCGAGCTGCTGCCCGGGGTCGGGGTGGAGTCGAGCGGGGACTGCGCCGGGGGGTCGTCGGTGCCGGCGTTGCCGTAGCCGTGTGCCTCGTCGGTGTAGGCGAGGTACAGACCCGGCTCGAAGGCGAGCGCGGCCCGGTCGTTCTGACCCTTGCTGTCCAGGTCGAAGCCGGACCGGTCCCGCATCTCGAGGTAGTAGGCGTGGTCCTGCGCCGACTCGGCGCCGGCCTCGAGGAGGCGCCAGCCCTTGGTGCAGCTGGTCGCGGTGGACAGGTCCTCCCGGCAGCCGCCGTTGAAGACCCGCCCGTCATCGGGCCCACCGCTGGTCTCGAAGTCGCTGGCGAAGAGGACCTGCTCGCCACCACCGGGCAGGGTGGCGGTGATCGTCAGGTCGTCGATGAACCAGCCGGGCCGGGCCAGGCCCGGGTCGGTGGCGTAGCTGAACCGCAGCGCCCCCTTGGCCTCGCCGGCCAGGTCGCTGATGTCGTAGCTGTCGGACAGGAAGACGCCCGGCGGGGTCGAGGTGGCCCCGACCCGGTCGGTGCTCTCGGTGCCGTTCTCGTAGGAGCCGCTGCTGCCGGTCAGGCCGTTGTCGAACTTCGCCTGGCAGGCGTTCTGGTTCGGGTTGCCGGGGACCCCGGCGTTCTCGGTGGTGTAGCCCTTCTCGGAGGCGTGCGAGGTGTAGTTCGCGCCGCCGTCGGTGGTGGTGAGCACGTAGCCGTAGTCGTAGTCCCACTCGATGTCCCACCGGGACTTCAGCTCGAGCTTGACGGTGCTGTCCTGCGGCAGCGAGGCCAGGGCGGGGATCGAGAGGTCGAAGTTCCGGCCGCCGTTGGGCGTGCAGCCGAAGTCGTTGCCGGAGCCGGACCACCAGGTGTGGGTCTTGCTGGCACCCTCACCGGTGTCGAAGGCGTCGGCGTCCAGCAGCTGGCGGCCCGGCAGCTTGGCGACGTACATCTCGGAGTTGCGCACGGTGCCGTCCTCGCCGTCCTTCAGCGTGTACGCCGTGCCGTCCGGGGTCTGCCAGGTGATCTCGCCGGTGTTCTCCTTGGAGTCGCGGAACCCGGTGACCTCTCGGACGGCGCCGGGCTCGAGCACCTCCGGCACGACCCAGCCCAGCTCCTGGCGGGAGTAGGCGTCCATGTTCTGCGACTTGTCGGTCGCCATCAGGTTCCAGTCGCCGTAGGTGCTGCGACCGCCGGTGGAGTAGAAGTCGGGCAGGCCCAGGGAGTGGCCGTACTCGTGGGAGATGACCGAGGCCTTGTCGATCGCGTCCTCGGGGTTCACGTTGTACGGTCCGACGCGGACCATCACCGGGAAGTCGGTGACCTCGGTGGTCATGTCGGCGCGGTTGTCGTCGGTGTAGTAGAGCTCGCGGCCCTCGAGGTCCTTGAGCTGGTCGTCGGTGGTGAAACCGGGCAGCCCCGTCTCCGGGTCGGTGTAGTAGTACTCCAGCGAGGAGGAGTGCGGCCAGACGTTGTCGTAGGGCTCGCCCGGGATGCTGCACCCGGCGACCGAGAGCTGGGAGGAGCCGTTGCCGCCGCAGCCGGCGAAGACGGCCATGAAGAAGTCGACGACCCCGTCCTTGTCGGTGTCGAAGTCGGAGTAGTCGACCTCGGGGTCGGCGATCGCCGCGGCGTCGTAGACGAGCTTGCCGGTCGGCCCGCACCCGGAGTCGATGTCCTGCAGGGCGCCGACACCGGCGAGCGAGCCGATGATCGCGGAGCCGTTGGAGTCCGAGCCGTAGTAGCCGGTGGTCCCGGGCAGGTTGTAGACGCCGTCGGTGATCCGCTCGGTGTACAGCGGGTTCTCACCGGGCTCGGCCGGGGAGTCGCCGAAGGTGAAGCCCGCGCAGGTGTTGCCCGGGATGGCCCGCTGGGTGAAATCGAAGCCGGGCTCGTAGCCGAAGTCCGCGGTGGCCACGCCCGCCGAGGGCACCGTGCCGTTCGGGAACAGCTGGCCCAGCGACATCTCCTGGAACAGGTTGAACGTCGACCCCTCGAAGTCCGGGTCGTTGATGACCGTCTCCAGGGAGTCGCCGTCGTGAGGCTCGACGTAGTCGCGGTCGACGTACTGGACCGGGACGATCGGGAACGGCCGGTCGCCGTACCGGGCGGTGTCGTAGGTGCTGCTCGGCGGGATCACCTTGGGGCCGTGGCTGGTGACGCTCTGGTCGACCCCCGGCGCGGTCAGCGTCGCGGTGGTGGACAGGTCGCGCCACACGATCGTCGGCAGGTCGGCGGTGGTGGCCGCCTCGCTCTCCAGGACCAGCGTGACCCGGCCGGGCGCGCCGGTGGCGGCGTCGGCGGCCGGCACCGAGGGCAGCGTCCAGGTGGCGGTGGAGCCGTCGGGGGCGATCACCTCGGTGCCGGGGCCGCTGGCGTCGGTGAGCGCGCTGCCCTCGGGTGCGGTCACGACCACCTCGGCGCCGACGACGGGGGCGGCGCCGGGGTTGGTGACGATGATCCGCGAGGGGTAGCTCTCGCCGGGCTTCACCCAGCCGACGGCGGAGACGAAGCTGTTCTCGACCATCAGGCCGGTCTCGTCAGCGGCGACCACGACGGCCCCGCTGCCGGCGTCGGCGGCGGAGTGGTCGTCGTACGTCGCGTCCAGCGCGCGCACCGCGAGGGTGACCGGGCGGGAGCCGGCGACCACGCCCCGGGTCAGCGAGCCGGGGACGGTGGTGGCGAACGAGCCGTCGGGGCCGGCGGTGACCTGCTGGGTGCCGAGCACGCGGCCGGACGTGTCGACCACGGCCAGCGTGAACCGCGCCGGGACACCGTCGCCGAGCCGGGCGACCTCGGCCTGCTCGACCCGGTACGCGGTGCCGGAGACGCCGAACTGGCGGCCTGCGGTGACGGTGCGGTCCTGGGCGTCGAAGGCGACGCTCAGCAGCTTCTGCCCGACGCTCGAACCGATCGGCGAGCTGTCGGCGGTGGTCGGGGCCGCGGTCGACGGTGCGGCGGGCATCAGGGCCGCGCCGGTGGCGAGGCTGGTGAACAGGGCGGTGGTGACCGCCGTCAAGCGGAAGCGCTGGTGGCGCCGTGGGGGTGGGGCAGCTGACATGGAGAAGCCTCGGATCTGCTCGATCAGTCGGATGGCGGGATGACGAGCACGGCGCAGCGTGCCCGGACGAGGGCCCAACGACCGATTTGTGGTCTGGGTTACGTCCGGCCGCTCCCACCACCCGCTCGGCACTGCCGCCCCGGTGTGGGGACTGGTGCCCCCGTAGACAGGGGCGGTAGGCCCCGACCACCGAGCGCTACCTGGCGGCCCCGAGCCGCCGGACGAACGGGTGGCGCGACCGCTGCGGGCCGACGTCCGGGTCGACGCGGACCGTCCGCACTCGCGCCGGCTCGGGTTGCGGCTCGGGTCGACCTGCGGTGGGGCGGTCGGCTTGCGGACCGCCCCGGTCTCACTCCTCGCCGGCGATGAAGGCCTCCACGCGGCGGCGGCCCTCGTCGTCGGGCAGCTGCACCGGCGGGGACTTCATCAGGTAGGAGGAGGCCGAGATGATCGGGCCGCCGAGGCCGCGGTCCTTGGCGATCTTGGCCGCCCGGATCGCGTCGATGATGATGCCGGCCGAGTTCGGGGAGTCCCAGACCTCGAGCTTGTACTCCATGTTCAGCGGGACGTCACCGAAGGCGCGGGCCTCGAGGCGGACGTAGGCCCACTTGCGGTCGTCGAGCCACTGCACGTAGTCCGACGGGCCGATGTGCACGTTGCGGGCGCCGAGGTCGTGGCCCAGGTTCGAGGTGACGGCCTGGGTCTTGGAGATCTTCTTCGACTCCAGGCGGTCGCGCTCGAGCATGTTCTTGAAGTCCATGTTGCCGCCGACGTTGAGCTGGTAGGTGCGGTCCAGCACCACGCCGCGGTCCTCGAACAGCTTGGCCATCACCCGGTGGGTGATGGTGGCGCCGATCTGGGACTTGATGTCGTCACCGACGATCGGGACGCCGGCGTCCTCGAACTTCTTGGCCCACACCGGGTCCGAGGCGATGAAGACCGGCAGCGCGTTGACGAAGGCCACGCCGGCGTCGATCGCGCACTGGGCGTAGAACTTGTCGGCCGTCTCCGAGCCCACCGGCAGGTAGGACACCATCACGTCGGCCTGGGTGTCCTTGAGGACCTGGACGACGTCCACGGCCTTCTCGTCGGACTCCTCGATGGTCTCGCGGTAGTACTTGCCCAGACCGTCGAGGGTCGGGCCCTTCTGGACGGTGACGCCCAGCGGCGGCACGTCGGCGATCTTGATCGTGTTGTTCTCCGACGCCTGGGTGGCCTCGGACAGGTCGAAGCCGACCTTCTTGGCGTCCACGTCGAACGCAGCGACGAACTCCACGTCGGAGACGTGGTAGTCACCGAAGGCGACGTGCATCAGACCGGGGACGGTGCCCTCGGGGTTGGCGTCCTTGTAGTACTCGACGCCCTGGATCAGGGAGGTGGCGCAGTTGCCGACCCCCACGATTGCTACTCGAACCGAACCCATTGGGTTTCCTTCCTGGTCATGTGCCCTGCCGTGTGCCCTGCTGTGCCCTGCGTGTGCCTGCGTGTGGTGCGGTGTTCTCTGGTGCTCAGGTGCTGCTGTCTGGTGCTGTGCTCGGGGGAGTGTGCGGGTGCGGGGTGCCGGTGCGCTCGGCGTTGATCAGCTCCGAGAGCCACTTGACCTCGCGCTCCACGGACTCGACGCCGTGGCGCTGGAGCTCGGCGGCGTACCGGTCGACCTCGGCCTGGGTCATCGCGAGCTGGTTCTGCACCCGGTCGAGTCGCTCCTGGAGCCGGGTGCGCCGGCCCTCGAGCACCCGCAGCCGGATCTCCATGTCGGTGCGCCCGAAGAAGGCGAACCGGATGTCGAAGTTGTCGTCCTCCCACGCGGTCGGACCGACCTCGGACATCAGCCGCTCGAACTCCTGGTGCCCGGCGTCGGTGACCCGGTAGACGATCCGCGGACGCCGCGTCACCGGGGTGACGTCGGCGGTCTCCTCGGCGATCAGCTGGTCGCGCAGCATCTTCTTCAGCGCCGGGTAGAGCGAGCCGTAGGAGAGCACCCGGCTCCAGCCCAGCATCAGGTTCAGCCGCTTGCGGAGCTCGTAGCCGTGCATGGGTCCCTCGTGCAGCAGTCCGAGGACTGCCAGCTCGATGGTCTCTCCACGACGTGCCACGCGACCTATCGTAGCGATATATCCCACTGACACGAACTCGCCGCGACCGGCGCGTCCCGGACGGGTCTGAGGGGGCCGTACGCCGCGGTACCGGTCCGTGCTGGCTGGGCGAGCCCGTCCCGGGTGCGTACCCTCGACCCGAGGCTTGCCCCGGCCCCCGCCGCGGTGTGGGCCGTCGTACCCCCTGATGAGCGGCGAGGAACACACACGGTGAACGGCAAGCGCAAGGCGGACCAGCCCGCGTCCAAGGGGTCCTCGGCAACCCGCGCCAAGGGTGGGAAGAAGACGCCGCGCACCCGCGGCCAGAAGGTCCGCCGGGTGCTCAAGTGGCTCGGTCTGCTCGCCCTGGTCGGCATCGTGCTCGGCGCCGTCGGCCTGTTCTTCCTCTACCGCGCGGTCGACATCCCGAACCCCAACGAGGAGTTCGAGGCCGAGACCACGTTCGTCTACTACAGCGGCGAGGAGTCCGACGACGAGCTCGGCCAGTTCGCCACCCAGAATCGCGACTCGATCCCGCTGGGGGAGATGCCGCAGACCATCAAGGACGCGGTGGTGGCGGCCGAGAACCGCAGCTTCTGGACCGACAGCGGCCTGGACCCCAAGGGCATCCTGCGCGCCGCCTTCAGCAACGCCTCGGGCAACAGCACCCAGGGTGCCTCGACGATCACCCAGCAGTACGTGAAGATCCTCTACCTCACCCAGGAGCGCTCCTACACCCGCAAGGCGAAGGAGGCGATCCTGTCGCTGAAGATCCAGCGGCAGCTGAGCAAGTCCGAGATCCTCGAGGGCTACCTCAACACCATCTACTTCGGGCGCGGCGCGTACGGCGTGCAGGCGGCGGCCCAGGCCTACTTCGACAAGCCCGCCAAGAACCTCAACCTGCGCCAGTCCGCGGTGCTGGCCAGCGTGCTCAACAACCCCAGCAACTTCGACCCGGCCAACGGTGAGGACGCCCGCGCCGGCCTGTTGGAGCGCTACCGCTACACCCTGGCCGGGATGGGCGAGCTGGGCTCGGTGGACGCCGCAGCGGCCGAGAAGGCGGCGGAGAAGCTGCCGACGTTCCCGAAGATCCCCGCCCAGAGCACCTACGGCGGCCAGAAGGGCCACGTGCTGACGATGGTCCGCAAGGAGCTGGTCCGGCTCGGCTTCAACGAGCGGGACATCGACGGCGGCGGCCTGCGGGTGACCACCACGTTCACCCGCCAGGCGATGGACGCTGCCCGTGAGGGCGTGCTGGAGGCGAAGCCGGAGGGCTTCGGCGACAAGGAGCTGCACGTCGCCGCCGCCAGCGTGGAGCCCGGCACCGGGGCGGTCCGCGGCATCTACGGCGGCCAGGACTACCTGGACAGCCAGATCAACTGGGCGGTCTCCGGTGGCCAGGCCGGCTCGACGATGAAGGCCTACGCGCTGGTCGCGGCCATCGAGAGCGGCTTCTCGCTCAAGGACAGGTTCGCCGGCAACTCGCCGTACGAGCTGCCCGACGGCAGCGAGGTCGAGAACCAGGGCGACGTGACTACGGCGCGAAGATCGACATGATCACCGCCACCGAGAACTCGGTGAACACCGCCTTCATCGACATGACCATCGGGATGGAGGACGGACCGGCGAAGATCATCGACGCCGCCACCCGGATGGGTGTCCCGCCGGCGGAGGCGCCGAGCGAGGACGCACCCGGCTTCCCGGACATCTCCGCGGGGCTGGAGCCGGTCACCGGCGTCGCGCTCGGCTCCGCCACGGTCAGCCCGATCAACATGGCTTCCGGGTACGCGACGCTGGCCGCCGAAGGGCGCGCCGCCGATCCGTACCTGATCGAGAAGGTGGAGTCGCCGGAGGGCGAGTCGCTCTACAGCCACAAGGTCACCGACTCCGAGGCGGTCGACCCCGACATCGCCGCCGACGTCACCTACGCGATGCAGCAGGTCGTGAACTCCGGGTCCGGCACCGCCGCCCAGGCGCTGGGCCGCCCGGTGGCCGGCAAGACCGGCACCGCGACCAACGGCCGCGGTGAGGTCTCCTCCGCCTGGTTCGCCGGGTTCACCCCGCAGCTGTCCACCGCGGTGATGTACGTGCGCGGCAAGGGCAACGAGCAGCTGGAGGACTGGCTGCCGTCGTACTTCGGCGGCGCCTACCCGGCCGAGACCTGGACCGCGATCATGCAGCGAGCCCTGGAGGGCACCGAGGTGCTCGACTTCCCGGAGCCGGTCTACGTCGACGGCGAGGCCCCGACCAGCGGCTACGAGCCGGCCCCGACCCCGGCGCCGTCGCCGACCCGAGCGCCGTCGCCGACGAGGAGAACGTCGAGCTCGACCCCGAGCAGGTCGCCGAGCGAGACGGCCACCGAGGAGCCCTCGGAGACCTCCGAGCCGAGCCCGACCCAACCGAGCTGCCCGCTGCTCGGTTGCGACACACCGTCGGACTCACCCTCCCCCTCGGACTCCGGTAGTCCGTCCGGAGGGGGATCGCCGTCCGGCAGCGGCAGCCCGTCGGGCGGCGGCTCACCCGGTGGCGGCGGCTCACCCGGCGGCGGCGGCTCCCCCGGCGGGGGTGGCGGTTCCCCGGGTGCCGGTGCCCGGGCCGCGTGGCCGATGCTGCTGACGTCGTGGGGCTCGCTGCTGTGGTGACGCCCGACCTCGCCCGCCGGTGATCGGCCGGCGGTGACCGGGCACGTCCACCCGACCCGCGACGACGACGTCGCGGCGGCGCTGAGCACCGGGATCGGTGGTCCCGTCGGGTCGCGCGCGGGACGGCACCGGTGGTGGACGCCGGTCCGGGTGGTGCTCGCGCTCACCGCGCTCTGCTTCGCCGTCGGGATGCTGCAGAAGGCCAGCTGCTACGCCGAGACCTGGGGCAACGGCGACGAGCGGTACACCCACATGTGCTACTCCGACCTGCCCTACCTCTACACCGGGCGCGGGTTCGCCGAGCTGTCCTGGCCGTACTCCGACGACGAGCAGGTCCGGGCGCGCTACCCGGAGGTGATGGAGTACCCGGTCGGGATCTCCTACTACGCCTGGGCGACCGCGTAGGTCACCCATCGGATCACCGGGTCCCCGGACCTCGGGGCCAGGGAGCAACGTCCGGTGGACAGCCTGTTCGGGCGCCCGGACGTGCAGCGCGAGATCCGCGCCTACGTGATCGTCAACGCGCTCGGGTTCGCCGTCGCGGCGCTGCTGGCCGCCTGGTTCCTGGCGGGGGTGAACCCGCGCCGGCCCTGGGACGCGGCGCTCTTCGCGGCCGCCCCGGTGCTGGCGCTCACGGCGCTGGTCAACTGGGACCTGCTCGCGGTCGCGCTGGTGGCCGGGGTGCTGTGGGCCTGGGCTCGGGACCGGCCGGTGCTGACCGGGATCCTGATCGGGCTCGGCACCGCCACCAAGCTGTACCCGTTGTTCCTGCTCGGTGGCCTGCTGGTGATCTGCCTGCGTCGGCGACGGTACGCCGACCTCGCCCGGGTGATCGCGGCGGCGGTGCTGGCCTGGGTGGCGGCCAACGCGCCGGCGTACCTCTCGGGACCCGAGCAGTGGCGGGTCTTCTGGACCTTCAACTCCGACCGGGCCGCCGACCTCGGCTCGGTCTGGCTGGTGATCGCGCAGGCCGGCGACACGGCCATCTCCGCGCACACCATCAACCTGTGGTCGTGGGCGTTCTTCGGCCTGTGGTGCGCCGGCGTGCTGGTGCTCGGCCTGGCCGCGCCGAGGACCCCGCGACTGGCCCAGCTCGGGTTCCTCGTGGTGGCCGGCTTCCTGCTGGTGAACAAGGTGTACTCACCGCAGTACGTGCTCTGGCTGCTGCCGCTGGCGGTGCTGGCTCGGCCCCGGTGGCGCGACCAGCTGGTCTGGCAGGCCACCGAGGTGTTCTACTTCGCCGCGGTCTGGTGGTACCTGGCCGGCCTGCTGGCGCCGGCCGGGGGCGGGGACGCCGGCGTCTACTGGGTGGCGATCGTGCTCCGGATGGCCGGCGAGCTGTACCTGGTCACCCTGGTGGTCCGCGACGTGCTGTGGCCCGGGCGTGACCCGGTCCGGGACCCGGGCGAGCCGGATCAGTCGACGAGGACCCGGTCGAACGAGGTGGCGGTGTAGCGGACCCGGACGTCGACCAGGTCCCCGACCGTCGGCACCGCGGCACCCTTCGGCAGGAACAGCATCGAGGCCTGCATGTGCGGCGGCTCGGCGAAGAACCGCTGCCGGCCGTCGACGGTGAACGGTGAGCGCACCTGTCCGGCAGCGTCGAGACCGCCCCGGGCCAGGGTCGCGGCGCGGGCCTTCAGCGAGAGGTCCCCGGCGGGTGCCTCCAGCCCGATCCCGTGCGCGGTGCCGCCGCTGACCACCAGCAGGTGCCCGTGCCGCGGGATCCGGCGAGCGCGGTAGCCGAACGCGTCGCCGCGGCGTACCTCGTGCACGTCGAGCACCCGGGAGGTCACCCGGAGCGCGTCCCGGTCGCCGAGCCAGAGCGCGGTGCCGGTGCGGGAGCGGATCGTGAAGTCGGGGTACGACGCCCGCAGCGTGGCCAGCTCCTCGGGGGTCAGGTGGCTGACCCAGACGGTCCGGGCGGCGCGCCCGTCCTGGCGATCGGCGGGCAGGTCGGCGGCCACCACGTCGGTGAGCAGCCGCTCCATCTCGGCCACGTGCGAGCCGGTGTTGAGCGGCAGGTGGATCGCCACCCCCTCCAGCCGAGCGCCGGCGTGCTCGGCGAGCACCGTGCCCGCGGCCCGCAGCTCGCGGGCGCTCATCCCGTGCCGCAGCATGGTCGTGACCCGCTCCAGCACGAACCGGGCCCGAGGCTCGCGGGACAGCAGGTCGCTCAGGTCGTCCAGCCGCGAGACGGTGTGCACCACCCGGCCGGCCAGGGCGGGGTCGACCTCCAGCGCCGGGCCGAACGGTCGCCACGGGGTCAGCACCAGCAGGTCCCCGTCGAAGCGCTGGTGCGACCTCGCCGAGCTCGCCGTAGGTGCCGACCGCGACCGTGTCGAGCCCCAGCCCCTGGTCGGGGAGCCACTGATCCTTCAACCACTGGGCGCGGCGGGCCAGCCGGCCCGGCGTGAAGCCGTAGCCGTTGCCCTTGATCACCGGCACCAGCCCGGGGACCCGTTCGGCGAAGGAGCGCAGGTGGCCTGCGCCAGCGCTCGCCGTCGACGTGCAGCTCCAGGCTCATCGTTGGTTCTCCCTCGGTGCCGGTCGGGCTGGTCAGCGCCGCGACATGTAGACGTCGAACGCCCGGTACAGCAGCCGGTTCAGCGGCAGGTCCCACTCGCCGGCGTACTCGACCGCCTCACCCCCGGTGCCGACCTTGAACTGCACCAGGCCGACGTGCGGGTCGGCGGCGTCCAGGGTGTCGGTGATGCCGCGCAGGTCGTAGACCTCGGCGCCGGCCGCGAGGGCTTCGCGGATCATCGCCCACTGCACGGCGTTCGACCCGCGCACCTCGCGCTTCTCGGTGGAGGAGGCGCCGTAGGAGTACCAGGCGTGGGTGCCGACCCGGATCGCGATGGTCGCGGCGACCACGTCGCCCTCGTGGTGGGCGAACCAGAGCCGGATCCGGTCCGGCTCCTCGCTGCCCAGCGCCGCCAGCATGGTGCGGAAGTAGGACAACGGCCGCGGAGTGAAGTGGTCGCGCTCGGCGGTGTGCACGTAGAGCTCGTGGAAGACCTCGAGCTGGCGGGCCAGCTCGCTGGGATCGTCCCCGGGGCTGCTGGCGCTCACCTCGACCCCGGCCTTGGCGGCCTTCTTGATGTTGCGCCGCCACAGCTGGTTCATCCCCTGGAGCACCTCGTCCTCGGTGCGGGGGACGCGGGCGCCGTCGTCGATGCGGGTCAGCGGCACCTGGAAGACGTACTGCGGCTGGCCGGCCGCGAAGCCGCCCTCGCTGACCTGCGGCCGCCAGCCCAGGTCGCGGAGCGCGGTGACCACCCGAGCGCCGACCGGGCTGCGCTCGGCGGGGGGGACGTCGCCGAGCCGGCGTACCGCGTCGTCGGCGATGCCGTCCTTGACCTGCTGGGCCTCCCAGCGCCGGACCACCACCGGGGGGCCCATCCGGACCCCGAACGCGCCGGCGTCCTTGAGGTGGGCGGCCATCGGGTCGAGCCACGCGGCCAGGTCGTCGGTGTCCCAGTCGAGGACGGGCCCCTCGGGCAGGTAGGCCAGGTAGCGGCGGACCTTCGGCAGCTGCCGGTAGAGCACGAGCGCGACGCCGCAGAGCTCGCCGCCGCGGTGGAACCCGATCGACTCGCGGCGCCACTCGGCCTTCACCCGGCCCCAGGCCGGGGTCTGCAGGAAGCTCGCCGACGGCTGACGCCGCAGGAACGCGAGGTGCTCCGCCTCGGAGATGCCGCGCACCGCCACGGGGTGGGTGGCCGGGGTGGAGGCGGGGGGAGTCACGCAGGTGAGGCTACCGGGGCGGTTTCCCGGGTGCGGGACCTGTCGGATCGGCCCCAATCCTGCCACTGTGGGAACTCGATGTATCTGGCGCGTCGGTGAGTGCTCCTCCCCGATGTGACCGTGACCATCAGGGGAGTCGATTCGCGGATGAATGCCAGCATGCCGGGTGCCGAACGACCGTCGGGCCGCTCGGGGTCTGCCACCGCGCCGGGCCGTCGCCCGGAACCGCCGGGGGCGGTGTGGCGGGAGGCGACCGCGGCCTTCGACCGCTGGACCGACGGCGACTCCGGGCGGCCTCGACGACCTGGTCCGGGTGATGACGCCGGTGCTGTGGCACGTGGTGCGCGCCTACCGGCTGCCCGCAGGAGGCCGCCGAGGACGTCATCCAGACGACCTGGTTGGCGCTGGTCCGGCGCCGCGACGCGATCGATGACTCCACCGCCGTCGGCGGCTGGTTGACGACCACCGCCCGCCGGGAGGCGTGGCGGGTCACCAGCGGCGCGAACCGCGCCACCCCCACCGAGGACGAGCACCTGGCGGCCCGGCTGCCGCTCACCCCCTCGGCCGAGTCCGAGGTGGTCACCGACGACCGGAACCATCGACTGTGGTCCGTGGTGGACTCGCTGCCCGAACGCTGCCGCCGGCTGCTGCGGATCGTCGCCTTCGAGAACCGCCCCGACTACACCCAGCTCGCCTCCGACCTGGAGATGCCGGTCGGAAGCATCGGTCCCACCCGCGGCCGCTGCCTCGCCAAGCTGCGGGTCGCCCTGATAGCGCAAGGAGAGGTCTGATGAGTGACATGAACCGCGAGGACCTCCTCCAGGTGGTGCGCGACGTCTACGAGGCCCACGACCCGGTCCCACCGGGACTGGTGGCCCGGATGCAGGAGGTGGCCGCGCTGGAGGCGGCCGGCCCGTCGATCGACTTCGACCTGGAGCTGATGCTGCTGGTCGAGAGCAGCCGCGAGCTGGCCGGTACCCGCAGCGTCGCCACCGGCACGACGTACACCCTGCGCTTCGTGCACGGGGACGTGGACCTGCTGGTCCGGGTCGCCGGTGACGGTGCGGGTGGTGCCCGGGTCGACGGCTGGATCGTCCCGCCGGAGCCGATGACGGTCGTCGCCCTGCTCGACGACTGCGAGGACGGCGCCGGCGGCATCTCGGTCGAGGTCAGCGACACCGGACGCTTCGAGCTGGCCAGCGTGCCCGCCGGGCGGCTCCGGCTGCGTCTCGACCCCCACGGCGCGGACCGCGTCTCGTTCGCCACCCCGACGTTCGAGGTCTGAGGCGTGCGCCTGTCCGCTCCCACCCACCCCCCGGTACTCGTCCCCACCCACACCGACCCAGCCGGAGGCTCCCGATGGTGACCGACGACAAGACCCCGCCGTACGACGGCGACCCGAGCGACCGCAAGGAGCTGGACCGGGACCCGGAGCCGCCGCCCCGGGACCAGATCGCCTCGGTGTACGGCCGGGTGCTCGACCCGGCCACCGCCCTGGTGGTGGAGGGGGTCCGACCGCGGCCGACCGTCTACGTGGGCCCTCGGCTGCTGATCTCCAAGCGGGTGGACTTCGACGGCGCCCTCGAGGTGCTGCGGGCGGTGGCCGAGCCCCTGGGGTGGAGCGTCGAGCCGGAGGAGGAGGACCGGCGCACCGCGCGACTGAAGTACGGCGTCCGCGGCGTCCGACTCGAGGTGGCCTCGCCGAGGGCGACGCTGGCCCCGGACGGGTGGACGCTGCTGCAGCAGACCCGCGCCCAGTTCGGGGTGCGCTCGGTGATCGGCGTCGGGCTGGACCACATCGTCCAGTCCCAGGCGGTGATCGAGGGCAACCCGTTCACCGTCGGGCACCCGTTCACGGTCGGGCACCCGTTCACCGTCGGACACCCGGCCGGTGGTCCGGTGAGCAGCTACGGGATGCCCGGCGCGGGCGGCCGACAGCCGGTCGCCTACGTCGGCCCGCAGCCGCTGCGCTGTGCCGACGCGGCGGTGAAGGGTCGACGCCCGGTGGTGGCGATCCTGGACACCGGCTGCGGCAAGCACGACTGGCTGGACCCGGTGGTGACCAAGGACGTCGAGCTCGACGGCGTCCCGATCGGGTACCAGGACCCGCTGACCGATCCCGAGCAGTACGGCGACCTGGTCGGGCCAGCTGGACGGGGTGATCGACCCGCTGTCGGGTCACGGCACCTTCATCGCCGGCCTGGTGCACCAGGCGTGCCCGGACGCGGACATCCTGTCCTGGCGGCTGGTGCCCTCGTTCGGCCCGATCGTCGAGTCGGACTGGATCGCCACCCTGGCCCAGATCGCCGAGCTGGCCCGTCGGCACCGCGCCGGTGAGCCGGGCGGGCGGGCGATCGACGTGCTCAGCCTCTCGGTCGGGTACTACCACGAGACTCCCGAGGACCTGCTCTTCGACCCGACGCTCTACGACATCCTCCGGGACCTGTCCGAGAGCGGCACCCTGGTGGTGTGCTCGGCGGGCAACGACGCCACCAGCCGGCCCAGCTTCCCGGCCGCGTTCGCGCCCTGGTCGGACGGCAACGGACCGGTCCCGCTGGACCCCGCCGTACCGCCGATCGTCTCGGTGGGCTCGCGCAACCCCAGCGACCGCAGCGACGCGCTCTTCAGCAACGCGGGGCACTGGGTGCGGGCCTACGCCCCGGGGGCGTCGGTGATGAGCACGATGCCGGGCTTCCAGGGTGGGCTGCTGCCGGTGGCCCGGACCAAGGCGTTCGGCCGGCTCCGCGAGGCGATCGACCCGGACGACTTCCGGGGTGGGTTCGGCGTCTGGAGCGGGACGTCGTTCTCGGCGCCGCTGCTCGCCGGCTGGTGCGCGGAGGAGATGCGTACGGCGATGGCGGACGGGGACGACGTGGCCAGCGCCGTGGACCGCGCCTGGACCGCGGTGAAGAAGCTGACGACGATCACGCCATGATGGGCGGGTGCTGAGCGCGGAGGAACTGCACCGCCGCGGCGTCGTCGCCATGAACGCCGGCAAGCTGGGCCAGGCGACCCGCCTGATGCAGCGCGCCCGGTCGGCGACCGACGACGAGGGCGTGCGCGCTCGGATCGACGCCAGCCTCGCCTACATCGCCACCGACGCCGCCGACCTCGGCACCGCGCTCCGACTCTGTGACGAGGCGCTCGCCGCACCGGGCCTGCCGGCGGACGTCCGCGGGGTGCTGGCCTGCCAGCGTGCGGTCATCCTGCTGCGCTCGGGCCAGCCGGCGCTGGCCCTGGACAGCTTCAGCGGCGCCATCGCGGACCTGGCGAGCGTGTCCACCGAGCTGGCCAAGGCCCACCTGAACCGGGGCAGCGTGCACCTCGAGCTCGGCGACGCCGAGCGTGCGGCACTCGACTTCGATGCCGCCGCGCTCCTCTTCGCCGAGGTCGGCGACGACGTCACGGCCGCGATGGCGCTGCACAACCTCGGCTACGCCCGCTTCCTGCGCGGCGACCTGGTCTCGGCGCTGAGCCTGATGGAGCGCGCCCACCTCACGCTGGCCGACGTCAGCCCGGTCACGCGGGCGGTGTGCGCCCAGGACCGCGCCGAGGTGTTGATGGCCGCCGGGCTGCAGGAGCAGGGCCGCACGCTGCTGCTGGAGGCGGCCCGTGACTACGGGGCGCGCCGGCTGCGGCAACGCCAGGGCGAGGCGGAGCTCGCCCTGGCCCGCAGTCTGCTGGTGCACGACCCGGCCACCGCCGAACGGTCCGCGCGGCAGGCCCGACGGCGCTTCGAGCGCCTGGAGGCCACGGCCTGGGCGGCCCGGGCCGAGGGAGCCGAGATCGCGGCCGCGGTCGGGCGGGGCGGACGCTCGCTGGCCCTGGTGGAGCGCGGGGACCGGGTGGCCACCGAGCTGGAGGCGCAGGGAGTGACCTGGACCGCGATGTCGGTGCGGCTCCAGGTGGCGCGGATCCTGGTACGCCGGCGGCGCCAGGCCGAGGCGGGGCGGCGGCTGGCCGCGCTGCGGGTCGGTCGGAGTGCCCCGCTGACGGTGCGGCTGCTGTGCCGCGACGTCCGGGCGGAACGCCTGGCGGCGCGCGGACGGCGCGCCGAGGCGCTGGACCACCTGCGGGCCGGGATCGACGACCTCCACGGCTGGCTGAGCTCGTTCGGCAACCTCGACCTGCAGACGATGGTGGCCGGGCACGGCACCCGGCTCGGGTTGCGGGGTCTCGAGCTGGCCGTCGAGTCGCGGTCTGCCCGCGTGCTGTTCGAGTGGTCCGAGCGGGCCCGGATGCTGGCCAGCCGGGTGCAGCCGGTCCGCCCGCCCCGCGACGAGGCCATCGCCGCGGACCTGGCCGAGCTGCGGGCGATGCCGCCGCCGCTGAGCCCCGGGGCCGACACCGCCCGCCGTCGTCAGCTCCAGCGCCGGGTCCGGGAGCGGGCCTGGCAGCACCCGGCTCCGGGGAGGTCACCGACCCGTGCTCGGTCGAGGAGCTGTCCGGGTCGCTGGACGAGGACACGGCGCTGGTGGCGCACGTCGTGACGCCGACGGCGCTGGTGGCGCTGGTGGTCACCTCCGCCGGGGCACGTCGGCGTCGAGCTCGGCCGACCGGCCCCGGCTGGACCGGCTGCTGAGCGGGCTGCTGGCCGACCTGGACATGGCCGGGTCCGAGCTGCCCGGCCCGATCTCGAGGGTGGTGCGCGGCGAGCTGGTCGCACCGACTGGCCGGTCTCGGTGAGGTGCTGGTGGCGCCGGTGCTCGAGCTGGTGGGCGACCGCCGGGTGGTGCTGACCCCGTCCGGGGTGCTGGCCGGGGTGCCGTGGACGCTGCTGCCGGGGCTGGTCGGCCGGCCGGTGACCGTCGCCCAGTCCGCGACCTCGTGGCTCGCGCGGCGTACCTCCGGTCTGCGGACCGGGTCGGCGGGGTTCGTCGCCGGACCCCGGGTGGAGCGCGCCGAGCAGGAGGTGGCGGCGGCCGGTGGACAGTGGCCCGGGGCGGCGGTGCTGCTCGGCGCGGAGGCGACCTGCGCGGCGGTCTCGGACCTGGCGCGGGGGGTCGACGTGCTGCACGTCGCCGCCCACGGTCGTCACTCGGCGGAGAACCCGATGTTCTCGGGTCTGGAGCTGGCCGACGGACCGTGGTTCGGCTACGACATCGACCAGCTCCCCCAGGTGCCCGACGTGGTGCTGCTCTCCGCCTGCGAGGTCGGCCGGTCCTCGGTGCGGGCCGGGGAGGAGCTGATCGGGATGACCGCCGCCTGGCTGCACGCCGGCTCCCGGTGCGTGGTCGCGTCCTCGGCCGCCGTCTCGGACGTGGCTGCCCACGACGTGCTCGGGGCGGTTCACCGGTCGCTGGCCGCAGGCCTCGACCCCGCCGTGGCGCTGGCCCGGGCGATCGGCCCCGCCACCGTGGACGGCCCCCCCGCCCCGTTCGTCTGCTACTCCTGACCCACGGTGGTTGAGCCACGGTGGTTGAGGAAGGCGCGCAGCGCCTGTCTCGAAACCACCCCGCGCCCGCCCCACGGTGGTTGAGGAAGGCGCGCACGTCTCACGGTGGTTGAGGAAGGCGCGCAGCGCCTGTCTCGAAACCACCCCGCGCACCGCCCCGCGGTGGTTGAGGAAGGCGCGCAGGCACCCCGCGCCTGTACGCACCCCGGTTTCGAGACGCTCGCTGCGCTCGCTCCTCAACCTCCGTGCGCTGCGCTGGCCCCGCGGTGGTTGAGGAAGGCGCGCTGCGCCCCACGGTGGTTGAGGAAGGCGCGCTGCGTCCCACGGTGGTTGAGGAAGGCGCGCAGCGCCTGTCTCGAAACCCCCCGCGCCTGTACGCACCCACGGTTTCGAGACGCTCGCTGCGCTCGCTCCTCAACCTCCGTGCGCTGCGCTGGCCCCGCGGTGTTGAGGAAGGCGCGCTGCGCCCCACGGTGGTTGAGGAAGGCGCGCAGCGCCTGTCTCGAAACCACCCGTGCCGGCACCCCGGTTTCGAGACGCTCGCTGCGCTCGCTCCTCAACCTCCGTGCGCTGCGCTGGCCCCGCGGTGGTTGAGGAAGGCGCGCTGGCCCACGGTGGTTGAGGAAGGCGCGCAGCGCCTGTCTCGAAACCACCCGTGCCGGCACTCCGGTTTCGAGACGCTCGCTGCGCTCGCTCCTCAACCTCCGTGCGTTGCGCTCGCTCCTCAACCTCCGTGCGTTGCGCTCGCTCCTCAACCTCCGTGCGTGCCTCGCGCTGGTCGCCCCTCGAACCTCCGAGCCGGGGTCGCTCGTCGAGTCGGCGCAACTTCGTCGGCCATGGATGTATCTGGGGGACGCGTCCGGGCTCCTCCCTCTCGACAGCACCCACCACCGCCGTCGAGGAGACGCCCGATGACCGTCACCGCTGTACCCACCACCCTCGCCGCGGCAGCCGCGTCCCGCCGGGCTCGATCGCGTCGGCGGGGCGGGCAGCCCGACGGTCACCACGTCGTCCACGACCCGGCTCCCGGTCACGTCATCGAGGTGCCGGCCGGGTCACGGCTCCAGCTCGTCTTCGCCCGGCGTGGGCTCGGGTTGAGCCAGTGGCGCGTCGAGACCCGGCCCGGGCACCTGGTCTCGTTGTCCGAGGACAGTCACGACTTCTGCTTCCTCGTGTTCGACACCCACGCCGATCACCCGGAGCCGCTGCGCCTGGTGCGCTACCGCCCCGACGGCGAGGACACGGTCAGCGACGTCCGCGACATCCTGGTCCTGGCTCCGGCGAACTGAGACAGTCGGCGTCGGGTGGGCCGGACAGCCCGGCTCGATCGGGCAGCGTCGGCTCGAGCATGCGCCGGTCCGCGGGCCCTGGTCAGAGACGCTCGCGCAACCAGGCGAAGTCGGCCACGTGCGCGTCGGCTGGGCCGGGGGTCTCACACACCACCGGTGCGTCGGCCGCGCGGACCACCGCGGCCAGCAGGTCGGGATCGATCTTCCCGGCCCCGAAGTTGGCGTGCCGGTCGGCACCCGAGTCGAACTCGTCACGACTGTCGTTGCAGTGCACCAGGTCGATGCGGCCGGTGATCTTGCGGACGTCGTCGACGACGGTCTCCAGCGCGTTGCCCCCGGCGTGCGCATGGCAGGTGTCGAGACAGAAGCCGACCATGTCGAAGCCCTCGGCGGTCGAGATCGCCTCCCACACCCCGCTGATCCGGTCCAGGTAGCGGGTCATCGCATTCTCCCCGCCGGCGGTGTTCTCGATCAGCAGCGGCAGCTTGAGGTCGGTGGCCTCCACCGCCTTGCGCCAGTTGTCGAACCCCTTCGCCGGGTCGTCGGCCTTGTTGACGTGGCCGCCGTGCACGATCAGGCCCTTCGCGCCGATCGAGGCCGCCGCGTCGACGTGCTGTTGGAGCAGCTTGCGGCTCGGGATCCGGATCCGGTTGTTCGTGGTGGCGACGTTGACGATGTACGGCGCATGCACGTACAGGTCGATCCCCGCGGCCTCGGCATCCGCCCGCAGCCCCTCGGCGCCCCCGGCGTAGGCGAACTCGGGACCCTTGTACCCCTGCGGGTCGCCGAGGAAGAACTGCACCAGCGGAGCGTTGCGGGCCTTGGCCTCGGCGATGGGGTCGGTCTGGTCGACGTGCGCTCCGATCTGCATGCTTCTCAGCGTAGGCGGGACCGCCGACTCCCGGGCCGGGGGTTCGCCGGCGACAGTGCGCCGACCGGGGTTGTCCACAGATGCAGGCCGGAGGGGTTGCGCGGCGCCCCGGGGAAGGACGAGCCTGCCCCGGAGGAACCCGGGCGCGCGGAGCCCCGCAGCCACGACGGAGAGGACCATGATGACCGGCTGGTCGCCCGCGGTGCTGCTGCTCGTGGTCGCCGTACTGCTGTGGCTGCTGGGGCTCGTCCTGCTCGCCTGCGAGCGGCACCGCGCCCGGAGGGTCAGACCAGCAACAGTGCCGACCCGGTCGCGCACCCGAGTGAGGCGGTGAAGCAGCCGAGGGCGGCCAGCGCGTACGGCCGGCCGCGCCAGCCGGACCGATCCCGCGCCCCCGGCGCCCCCCGTGCGGCCCGCCCGCCGACGCAGAACCGGTCGCCGACGTACGGCGCGGTCTCACCGGCCCACGGCACCCCGGCCGGTACGCCGAGCCGGCGCAGCCAGACCAGGGCCTCACCCGCCGACGAGGGCCGGTGGTCCGGGTCGTCGGCGGTCAGTGCCGCCAGCAACGGCCGCAGCCGCGACGACGGCGCCGGACGGGTGGGTCCCCGGCCGGACGGCTCGCGGCCGGTCAGCAGCTGCTCGGCCACCACCCCGGCGGCGTAGAGGTCCTGCCGGGGGTCCGGCGGCGCCCCGGCCACGTGCTCGGGAGGCAGGTACCCCTCGGTGCCGACCAGGCCAGGTCCCCGGGTCAGCCGCACCTCCGCGAGGGGCACCGCGACCCCGAAGTCAGCCAGCCGCAGGTGCGGACGCCCCGCCCCGGTGGGCTCGAGCAGCAGGTTGTCCGGCTTCACGTCCCGATGCACCAGCCCGGCCGCGTGCACCGTGCCGAGGGCCTGGAGCAGCTGGTCGAGCAGCACCGCGACGTACTCCTGCGGCAGCGGGCCGTGCCGGGCCAGCAGGTCGCCGGCGGTGCCGCCGCGGACCAGGTCCATCGCCAGCGCCACCAGGTCGTCGTCGGCGGCCCAGCCGCGGTGCCGCACCACGTGCGGGTGCTCGATCCGCACCCCCTGCTCCCGGACGAACCGGAGCAGCAGGGAGGGGTCGTGGCGGCCGAGCACCTTGACCGCGACCTCGCCGCCGGTGGTCAGGTCGCGGGATCGCCAGACCGAGCCCATTCCACCCGCGCCGACCTGGTCGAGCAGCCGGTACCGGCCGGCGACGGTGCGACCGCGGGAGCGGTGCGGGCCGGGGGCGCGGGACGCCCTGCGGGAGAGGGGACGGGACACGGGGATCACGCTAGGGCGCCGGCGGGGCGCCGTACCCGTTCTCCACAGGCGGATTGCGGCCCGGACGCCCTCCGCTGATAGCCTGCACCGTCCGCGTCAGCCGTCCCCACCGATGGGGATCCGGAGGTCCGGACACCCACCGTTCGCGGTGGGAACGCACAAGCCCTCCTGCCACGGAGAGACCGTGGCCGCTGAGTCCAGAGGAGGTGGAGACCGCTTTGCGTGCCTATGAAGTCATGGTCATCCTCGACCCGAGCCTCGAAGAGCGCACCGTCGCCCCGTCGCTCGACAAGTACCTGAACGTCATCCGCAACGATGGCGGCACCGTCGAGTCCGTCGACGTCTGGGGCCGCCGTCGGCTGGCCTACGAGGTCAAGAAGAACGCCGAGGGCATCTACGCCGTCATCTCGCTGAGCGCCGAGCCGGCCACGGTCAAGGAGTTCGACCGCCAGCTCACGCTCAACGAGTCGATCCTGCGCACCAAGGTGATCCGCCCCGACGCTCACTGAGCTGAGCACCGCTCACCAGCACTGCTCACGAGCACCGGGCCCCAGCGCCGACGCCGGTGGCGGCGGACGCTGTGGACGAGCACTAGCCCGGTCGGCGCCCCTCGGTCACGATGGGCGCTGACCAGGACCAGGATCAGCCACAACCCAGGCCAGACACCCAGGGAGAGACCCACATGGCAGGCGAGACCGTCATCACCGTGGTCGGCAACCTCGTCGACGACCCGGAGCTGCGCTTCACCCCCTCGGGGGCGGCCGTGGCGAACTTCCGGATCGCGTCGACGCCGCGCACCTTCGACAAGAACACCAACGAGTGGAAGGACGGCGAAGGCCTCTTCCTCTCGTGCGCCATCTGGCGGCAGGCGGCCGAGAACGTCGCCGAGTCCCTCCAGAAGGGGATGCGCGTCGTGGTGCAGGGCCGGCTCAAGCAGCGCAGCTACGAGACCCGTGAGGGCGAGAAGCGCACGGTCTACGAGCTCGACGTCGAAGAGGTCGGCCCCTCGCTGAAGTACGCCACGGCCAAGGTCACCCGCACCACCCGCTCCGGCGGCGGTGGCGGGGGCAGCTACTCCGGCGGCGGCGGGTACTCCGGCGGTGCGTCCGGGGGCTCCGGCGGCGGCCAGGGCGACGACCCGTGGGCCACGCCCGCTCCCCAGCAGGGTGGCGGCGGCCAGTCCCGTCCCTCGGGTGGCGCTCCGGCGAACGACCCCTGGGGCGCTCCCGGCGTGGGCTCCGAGGAGCCCCCGTTCTGATCTGACCCGGCCTGCCCCGGCCCTGCTCACCACGGACCGGGCCCAGTCCGGCTGCACCACCCATCCGAATCCCTCAACCATTCCGCCCCTGTCCCGCAGGGTCGGGCTTCTAGAAAGGAAGCACCACAATGGCCAAGGCAGTGATTCGCAAGCCGAAGAAGAAGGTTTGCCAGTTCTGCAAGGAGAAGGCGACCGGTGTCGACTACAAGGACACCACCCTGCTCCGCAAGTTCATCTCCGACCGCGGCAAGATCCGCGCGCGTCGCGTGACCGGCAACTGCGTCCAGCACCAGCGGGACGTGGCGATCGCGGTCAAGAACGCCCGCGAGGTCGCCCTGCTGCCCTACACCTCCACCGGTCGCTGAGAGGAGCGCTGACGATGAAGCTCATCCTGACCCAGGAAGTGACCGGCCTCGGCGCCCCCGGCGACGTGGTCGAGGTCAAGGACGGCTACGGCCGCAACTACCTCATCCCCCGGGGGCTCGGCATCCGCTGGACCCGCGGTGGCCAGAAGCAGATCGACTCGATCAAGTCCGCCCGCGCCTCCCGCGCGGTCCGCGACAACGAGCACGCTGCCCAGGTGAAGTCCAAGCTCGAGGCCCAGCCGGTCTCGGTGCAGGTCCGCGCCGGTGAGTCCGGCCGGCTGTTCGGCTCGGTCACCACCGCCGAGATCGCCGAGGCGATCAGCGCCACCGCCGGGGAGTCGGTCGACAAGCGCACGCTCGTCATCGACAACCCGATCCGGTCGCTGGGCAACCACCAGGTCTCGGTCAAGCTGCACGACGACGTGTCGGCTGCCGTCACGCTCAACGTCGTGAAGGCCTGACCGACCCCGCTCACCCGAGCAACCCCCGCAGGGGCCGTCCTCCGTCTCGGAGGGCGGCCCCTGCGGTGTTTCGGGTGCTCGGTCGCGTCGGCGGTGCTCCCGGCCGGCCCGGGGGGGGGTGCAGTTTCATCACGGTAGGCAGGTGAACCTGCACTTCCCGTGCTCTGTACGCCGGGGGAAGTGCAGGTTCACCTAGGTGACCGGGGAAACCTCGGCTCAGCGGCGAGCGACGATCGCGTCGACCCGGACCAGCCGGTTGGTCTTGGCCCGGATCCGGATCATCCCGGTGACCAGCGGGCTGAACTCGTCACGCACCACGTAGTGGTGCCGCCGCTCCTCGGTCGCCGAGCGGAGGTCCACGACGTACTTCTTGCCGCCGCCGATGTTGACCACCAGCTTGCCGAGGTCGGGGCCGGCCGGGGCGATCAGCCGCAGCTCGCGCACCCCCTTGCCGAAGACGCGCACCATCGCCCCTGCGCGGCGAGCCTCGAGCAGGTCGCCGCCGACGTACCCGCCGAGCCGGACCCGGCGCCACGCCGACGACGCCTGGTCGGTGGTGAGGTTCTCGGGCACGAAGAAGCGGTACCGGCTCGGGGTCGGATCAGGGTTGCCGGCCAGGTCGTAGGTCTTGACCTTCAACAGCTTGCTGCCGGAACGCAGGTTCTTGAACGTGGTGCTGCCCTCGGCGCACGGGAACTTCGCGCCGTTGAGGCGGCAGACCACCTGGGAGGTGGCCGAGTCCGAGCGGATGGTGAACTTCGGGCTGCTCTTGTCGACCACCGGCCAGTCGGGCCGGATGTTGTCGACCGGCAGCCCGTTGATGAACGTGTTCGGGGCGACCGTGTCGACGGAGAACCTCGCCGTCGCCGGGGTCTGCTCGACGTCGGGGACGTCGGTGTCCTGCTGGTGCGGGAAGTGCACCTCGGAGGTGAGGTCGTTGGCGTTGTCGGGCTGGTCGACGGACCGGACCCGGAACGTGTACGGCAGCGCCCCGGACTCGGCCAGATCCGCCTTGACGAAGGGACTGGTGCACGGCTCCCACGTCGCCGGAGCGGTGGCGGTCGCGTAGAACTGGCACTCGTGGACGATCGGGTCGGTGTCGTCGTCGACGTGCCGGCCGCTGAACCGGATCGAGATGCGGTCGCTGCGGAGGTAGCGCAGGTCGTTGGGCTTCGGGGTGAGCGAGGCGATCCTCGACTCCGGGGTGACCACGTCGTCACAGCCGGGTCCGGTAGGGATGCCGGCCACGGTGGGCGCGACCTCGGTGGTGCTGGTGCAGTACTCCGCGGCGTGCGCGGCCGGTGCCGCGACGGTGAGGGCAAGGGTGGCCGCGGCGGCGGTCGCGGCGGCGGCCAGCAGGGAGGCGACCACCGCGGTGCCCGGGACGACGGACCGCCGGTGGGGTCGGGGTCCGGGGAGGTGAGACATGGCAGGCCCTTCGGGTGGCCGTCGGCGGCCGGGATGATGGCAGGGGGACAACGGGTACGCCCCCGTCAGGCTACGGAGGCGGCGCCGGTTTCGCCGGGGAATCGGCGAAGCGGTCCCGGGCCCAGGGACGTCCGGCATAGCTGAAGAGCAGCCAGACGACGAGCAGCAGGGTGACTCCGGCGGCGACGTACGCCGGCACCTCGAGTCCGGCGAACCCGGCGCCGAAGACCAGCACCGGGAGCATCCCGACCACGATGGTGAGCAGGTAGCCGGTGCGCAGCCACGCCGCCGGCCGGCGGTCGCCGGCCTCGGTGGCCGCGGCGGCCAGCGAGTGGCACAGCAGCGCGGTGAAGCCGAGCTGGGGCAGGTTCACCGCCCACAGCAGCGAGGCGTCGGTCTCCTCCAGGGTGGTCACCGCGCCCGGGAACCAGGTGATGACCGAGACCGTCATCGCGATGCCGCCGAGGGTGAGGACGGTACGTCGAGCCGCCAGCGACTCCGGGAGGGCGCGGACGCCGAGCAGCGCCAGCAACCACCCGACCGGGTCCGGCAGCGCGTCGTACCCGCCCCACCGGGCGACCAGGACGATGATCACCAGCCCCATCGCGACGGACTGGAGCGGCTTCATGGCCGCCACCCTACGAGTCGGCGCGGGTGGGGGACGGGCGAGCGCCGGTGGCACCGGTCACCAGCCAGGCGGTGCCGCGGGCCCGGTGGCCGAGGACCGCGAGCCGGGCGCCCATGAAGACGACGGTGAAGACCACCCAGATGGTGACCAGGCCGCCGCCGGCGTACGCGAGCGCGAGCACGAGCGGCGCGTAGACGACCAGCGTGACCAGCCCTCCGGCGGCCAGGTAGCGACCGTCGCCGGCGCCGATCAGCACCCCGTCGAGGACGAAGACGATGCCGGCCACCGGCTGTCCGAGCGCAGCGACGAGGAGCACCGGGACGAGCAGCGCGTGCAGGTCGGCGTCGCGGCTGAACAGCGGGCCGAGCCACGGGCTCGGCCGCCGCCAGCAGCAGGCCGGTGACCAGGCCGCTGACCACCCCCCACTGGACCATCCGCCGGGTGGCGGCCCGGGTGGCCGCGACGTCACCGGCGCCGAGGGAGCGCCCGGTGATCGCCTGCGCGGCGATCGCGATCGCGTCGAGGACGAAGGCGAGGAACGTCCACAGCGTCATCGCCAGCTGGTGGGTGGCCAGGTCCAGCTCCTGCTCGCGGCCGGTGGTGGCGCCGAGGGTGACGGCGTAGGTGGTGACCAGCAGCGCGGCCCGCAGGGTGAGGGTGCGGATCACCAGGGCGACCGCGGCCCGGGCGGCCATCCTGATCCCGGGGAGGTCGGGGCGCAGCGAGGCCTGCTCGCGGCGGGCGGCGCGGACGACCACGGCGAGCAGCGCGGCGGCGCTGGCCAGCTGGGCCAGCACCGAGCCGATCGCGGAGCCGGCGATGCCGAGGCCGGGCCAGGAGCCGACCCCGAAGACGAGCACCACGTTGAGGACGATGTTGAGTCCGTTGCCGGCGACCGCGACGACCAGCGGGGTGCGGGTGTCCTGGAGGCCGCGCAGGACGCCGGTGCTGGCCAGCATCACCAGCAGCGGCACGGTGCCGAGGAAGGCGATCCGCAGGTACGTCGTGGCGTGGCCCGCGACCTCGGGCCCGACCCCGAAGGCGGCGACCAGCGGGCCGGTCAGCGCGACGCCTGCGACGGTGACGACGGCGCCGATGCCGACGGCCAGCCAGACCCCGTCGACACCCTGGGCCAGGGCGCCGCGCAGGTCGCCGGCGCCGAGCCGGCGGGCCACGCTGGCGGTGGTGCCGTAGGCGAGGAAGACGCAGAGCCCGATCGCGGTCTGCAGGATGACCGCGGCGATCCCGAGCCCGGCCAGCTGAGGGGTGCCCAGCCGGCCGACGACGGCGGCGTCGGCGAGCAGGAACAGGGGCTCGGCGACGAGGGCGAGGAAGGCCGGGACCGCGAGCCGGAGGATCTCGCGGTCGTGGGGGCGGACCATGGGGGTCACCCTAGTCCGGGTAAGGGTCAGAGCCGGTGGCTGATCCCTACGCGACTAGTCCCCGACGGCGGTGGATAACCAGGGCTGTGCTGTGGACAGCACCCTTTCGGGTGGCCTACGAGGTCTGGCCGCCAGGTAACGGGCGTGTGAACAGCCGAGGGGCGAGATCATTGCCGACAATCTTTCCTCCACAATCGTGGACCACTGTTTCCGCAGGTCAGCGAGGTGGAGGCAGCCTAGACAGGGTGTTGCTCCACAGGCCTGTCCCCACGCTGTGCACACCGCTGAGCGTGTCGTCCACGGCTATCCCCGAGTTATCCCCAGGTCCTGTGGACAGGCGGCTGGCTGGGCCGGGGTGAGGCACGTACGGTCAGCGGGTCGTCTCGGTCCGCGGAGGCGTTGGGGGTGGCTGTCCCTAACGTCGCAGGCGACCCCGGACACCGCGCCACCGGCCCTCATGCCGGGGGTGGCACGTCCCCGAGCAGGCCGAACCGGAGGTTGAGTTGAGCGTCACCGAGTCCGACGCGCACGCGATGCCGGACCCGCCCTTCGAGGACTGGGGCGACGGGCCTGCGCCGTACGCGCCGGGTGAGGCACCCCGCTCGCCCGGCGACCGCACGCCGCCGCAGGACATGGCCGCGGAGCAGTCGGTGCTCGGCTCGATGCTGATCTCCAAGGACGCCATCTCCGAGGTGGCCGAGGCGGTCCGCGGTGGTGACTTCTACCGCCCCTCGCACGAGACGATCTTCGACGCGATCATCGACCTGTACGGCCGGGGCGAGCCGGTCGACATGATCACCGTGGCCAACGAGCTCGGCCGCAAGGGCGAGCTGCAGCGGATCGGCGGGGCGCCGTACCTGCACACGCTCTCGGCCAACGTGCCGATCGCCGCCAACGCGGGGTGGTACGCCGAGATCGTCCGCGAGAAGGCGATCCTGCGTCGGCTCGTCGACGCCGGCACCAAGATCGTCCAGATCGGGTACGCCGGCGAGGGCCAGGTCGACGACGTGGTCGACCAGGCGCAGGCCGAGGTCTACAAGATTGCCGAGAAGCGGTCCGGGGAGGACTACGCGCCGCTCTCCGACATCATGGACGGCGTCCTCGACGAGATCGAGGCGATCGGCAACCGCGAGGCCGGGCTGTACGGCGTGCCCACCGGCTTCGCCGACCTCGACGACCTGACCAACGGTCTGCATGCGGGGCAGATGATCATCGTGGCGGCGAGACCGGCGATGGGCAAGGCGCTGGCGTTGGACACCCCACTCCCCACTCCGGACGGCTGGACCACGATGGGCGAGATCCAGGTCGGCGACCTGCTCTTCGACGCCCAGGGTCGCCCGACCCGGGTCGTCGCCGCCACCGACGTCATGACGGAGCGTCCCTGCTACGAGGTCGTCTTCTCTGACGGGTCCCGGATCGTCGCCGACGCCGAGCACCAATGGCTGACGGAGACGAGAGCTGCCCGCCAGTCGACGTGGGCGGCCGACCGCCAGCACAACCGGACTCGGCACCAGAACATCGTTGCGTCGGTCGTCACCACGCGCGACATGGCTGAGTCGGTCAGGATGGACACGGAGGGCCGCGCGAATCATGCCGTTCTCAACGCCCGCCCATTGGAGACTGCGGACAGGGCATTCGAGATCCCGCCCTACGTGCTCGGCGCCTGGCTAGGCGATGGGCACAGCGCCGGGGCACGCATCACTTGTGAGACGGCTGAGATCCCCATGTTCATCGAAGGGCTCGGGTTTCACGTGCAGCCTCACGGCAAGCTGCTCTACAGCATCGAGCTTCCCGAGGTCGCCACCAGCGACGGTGGCCCGTGCGCCGACTGTGGTCGTCCGACAGGTCGACGCCACCTGTGCGAGGCCTGCCATGCCGACCACGGGTCGTTCACTGGTCTGCTGCGCAGGATCGGCGTCCTCGGCAACAAGCACATCCCTCAGTCGTATCGACGAGGCTCGGTGACTCAGCGGCGCGCTCTTCTCGCCGGCTTGATGGACACCGATGGCACGGTGGTGAAAGGGGTCGGATCCTGCCAGCTCGCGGTGACGAACGAGCGGCTGGCCGACGACGTCTACGAGCTCGTCGTCGGACTCGGCTACCAGTGCGGGCGTACGACCAAACGAGTCAACGGACGGTCGGAGAAGTCCTCGATCTGCCACATCCTCGACTTCTCGACCACTGACGATGTGTTCTGGCTGCCGCGCAAGCACCTCGCGCACAAGGAAGGGCGACCGGCCACCACGGCGCGGATCGGGCGCCGATACGTCGTCGACGTGCATGAGGTTCCCAGTGTCCCCGTGCGCTGCGTTCAGGTCGACAACGAGGACCACCTGTATCTCGCGGGTCAGTCGATGATCCCGACCCATAACTCGACGCTCGCCCTCGACCTGTGCCGCGCGGCCTCGATCCACAACAACCTGGCCAGCGTCTTCTTCAGCCTGGAGATGACACGCTCGGAGATCACGATGCGGCTGCTGTCGGCCGAGGCGAAGGTGCCGCTCAACCACATCCGCAACGGCCAGATGGGCGACGAGGACTGGACGAAGCTGGCCCGCAAGATGGGCGAGGTCTCCTCGGCGCCGATGTTCATCGACGACAGCCCGAACATGACCATGATGGAGATCCGCGCCAAGGCGCGCCGGCTCAAGCAGCGCCACGACCTGCGGTTGATCGTCATCGACTACATGCAGCTGATGACCTCGGGCCGCAAGGTCGAGTCGCGACAGCTGGAGGTCTCGGAGTTCTCCCGGCAGATCAAGCTGCTCGCCAAGGAGCTCGAGGTGCCGGTCATCGCTCTCTCCCAGCTGAACCGTGGCCCCGAGCAGCGCGGCGACAAGCGGCCGATGATGAGCGACCTGCGTGAGTCGGGGTCGCTGGAGCAGGATGCGGACATGGTGATCCTGCTGCACCGGGACGACGTGTACGAGAAGGAGTCCACCCGCCCCGGTGAGGCCGACCTGATCGTGGCGAAGCACCGCAACGGGCCGACGCGCGACATCACCGTGGCGTTCCAGGGGCACTACTCGCGGTTCGTGGACATGGCTCACTGACGCGGCGATGCTGCTGGCGCTTGATGACCCTGCGTGGGAACGCGCCCATCGGCGTTCTGAGCGTCTGATCGGGTCGGTGGCCGTCAATGACCCGCACTGACTACCTGTCCCACGGCCGCGCACCAGCCTGCGAGGGTCCAGTCTCCATCGGGGCAGGTGCCCGTCGTCTCGGGGGTCGCTGACGTTCGCGGGCGCTGCCGCCGGGCGCTGCGAGCCTGGTTCCGAACGATCGGACCGACTAGGTTGCGCTACTGACTAGATCATGTCACGATCTAGTTGTGCACACGACTACCGATGCGGGGACCGGCTCATGGCCGACCGAGTGGCTCCGCGGCGCCCTCGGCGTGTGCGTCGTCCACGTCATCGCCTCGGGCCCGACGTACGGCTACGCCATCGCCAGTGCGCTCGCCGACGCAGGCTTCGGCACTGTCAAGGGCGGCACCTTGTACCCCCTCCTCGCCAGGCTCGAGGAGCGGGGACTGGTCGAGGTCGAGTGGCGGGCCGGCGACGGCGGTCCCGGCCGCAAGTTCTACGCCCTGACCGCAGCGGGTCGCGCCGAGCACGAGCGTCAGTCGGCGGACTGGATCGACTTCACCGCGCTCACCCACGCCTTTCTCGACCGCCCGGCACCCCCGACCTCCCCGAAGGAGCAACCATGAGCATCCAGACCCACACGCCCCACATCGAGCCCGCCTGGTCCCAGACGTTCCTGCTCGAGCTCCGGCTGCGCGGTGTCGCAGGCAGCAGGATCGGCGCCGCCCTCGCCGAGGTCGAGGCGCACTGCGCCGAGAGTGGCGAGACGGCGCACGCCGCCTTCGGCGACGCCAGGTCCTACGCCATGGCACTGGAGCTGCCGCCGTCGAACGGCACCGGGTCACTGCGCGGCGAGCTTCCCTCCGTGGGGCTCGGCCTGGCCGGAATGCTGCTCACGCTCGCGGCAGTCGGGGCCTGGCGCTCCGACTCCGGGATCACCGTGACCGCAGGCTCCGTGGCGATGCTGGCGGCCCTCATCCTCGGCACCGCCCTGGTCCTCAGGTACGCCGCACCGCTGGTGCGCGCGATCGCCACCAACGCCTGGCTCGCGATCGTCTTCGCCGTGGCGCCGGTCGCGATCTTCGTGGGCGTGCTCCTGCTGTTCGGCCAGGCCGTGCTCTTCACCCTGCCCATCGCGCCATCCCTGGCGGTCGGGTTGCTGGCCCTTGCCGCCAGCACGTTCCTGTCGCTACGACGGGCCGGCTCCCTCGAGGACCCGGTCGTGGGGCCCGCTGAGGCGGACGGCGTCGGAACCCTCGAGATCTCCCCGACTGTTGATCGGATCGGCAGCAAGCTCACACCGTGGCTCTTCCCGCTTCTCACCGCGGTGATGTGCCTGCCCCTGCTCGTGCTCTGAGTCGCACCGGGTCCGGCCGACAGCGTTTCGCAGTCATGAGGTGACCAAGGGATCGTCAGTGGTCGATGCGGCCGGTCTCGTGGGCCCACATCGCGATCTCGACGCGGTTTCGGGCGTCGAGCTTGCGCATGAGGCTGGCGAGGTGGGTCTTGACGGTGCTGATGCTGATGTTCAGGTCGTCGGCGATCTCGTGGTTGGTCCAGCCTTGGGCGACCGGGATCAGGATCTCCTCCTCTCGGCTGGTGAGAGGTTCGATGGGCTGGGAGGCGGGGCTGCCGCGGGACGATGTGCGGCGAAGGTGGCGAGCAGTCGTGCGGTGATGCTCGGCGCGATGAGGGCGTCGCCATTCGCGGCGGCGTGGATCGCCTGGGTGAGCAGCTCGGGTCCGGCGTCCTTGAGCAGGAAACCGCGGGCGCCCGCCTTCAGGGCTCCGTGCACGTACTCGTCGAGGTCGAAGGTGGTGATCACGACGACCGCCAGCGGGTCGGCGACATCGGGGCCGGCGAGCTGGCGGGTGGCCTCGATGCCGTCGATCTCCGGCATGCGGATGTCGAACAGGCAGACGTCGGGCCGCAGCCGGCGAGCGAGGGTGACGGCTTCTCGGCCGTCGGCCGCCTCGCCGACGACCTCGATGCCCGGTTGGGCGTCGAGGATCATGGTGAGCCCGGCACGGACGATGTCCTGGTCGTCGGCGACGAGCACGCGGATGGTCATGTCGGGAGACTTACCGCTTCCCCGCTTGCGGTCCTGGCGCGCCCCGCTTCGGGAGCACTGCTTCGACAGTCCATCCGGCTCCGGCGTCGGCTCCGGCTCGGAGGGTGCCGCCGAGCAGGTTCGCCCGCTCGGTCATGCCGACGATGCCGTAGCCCGCGGCGGCATGCGCGGTCGTGATCTTGCCGTCGTCGCGGACGGTGAGGCGTACCTGTTCGCTCTCGTCGGTGACCTGGACGGTGATCCGGGTCGCGTCGCGGGCGTGGCGCATCGCGTTGGTGACCGACTCCTGCGCGATCCGGTGCAGTGCACCCCCGACAGCGGGGTTGAGTTCGGCGAACTCGCCGGACACCCGCACGTCCACGCGCGGCCAGCCGCCGACGCCGCGGGCAAGCCGATGGATGTCGCCCACTGCCGGTAGTGGCGCGAAGTCGGGCTCGGCGCCGTCGCGAAGGACACCGACCATGGCGCGCATCTCCTCCAGGGTCCGCGAACCCGCCTCCTCGATGGTCGCCAGTGCCGCTGCGGCACGGTCGGGGTGGGTGGCCGCCACGCTGCGGCCGGCCTGGGCCTGGATGACGATGGCCGAGACGTGGTGGCCGACGCTGTCGTGCAGCTCGCGGGCCAGCTCGTTGCGCTGGCGGAGGTTGGCCCGCTCGATATCGCGGACTCGGGCGTTGGCGTGGAAGCGGATCGACGCACCGAGCGCCGCGGAGAACAGGAAGAACCCGTAGCCGGCGACCACCTCGGCGATCTCGGTCGGGTCAGCCACGTGCGCGACGGTCAGCCAGACGAGGATGACCCCGAGACCGATCGCGGCCTCGCGGCCCGAGCCCCAACGGAACAGCGCGTAGGGCAGCACGAGCAACGCCGCGATGCTCGTCAGCACGGTCGCGTCGATGGCCAAGATGCGCGCGGCGTCGAAGGCGATGAGCGTGCCGAAGGCGACCCCGACCGCGGCCAGGGGATGGGTGCGTCGCCACAACAGTGTGAGAGAGACCAGGACGCTGACGGCGAGAACGAGCGGACGCCACGCTGGGTCCTGGCGGAGCAGCGTCTCCAGCACCGACCACGCCACGAACGCCCCGAGGAGCATCCAGTCCCGCCACACCCGGACGGGCGGATGAGGTGGGCGGGGTTCGTCCAGCAGCGCCCGGAGGACCTGTCCCACCATGACCACAGCCTAGAGCGGCTGCGCCTGTGGCGGGATCGGCCGAAAGTACGGCGCAGGATCCGTACCCGTGGCCAGGTCACTTCGAGCCTCGTGACCGATGTGCCCGTCGGGATGCCGGGACAGGGTGAGGTCATGCCCATCGAGGATCGCAGAGGGTTCACGACCGCTGCCAAGCGCCGTGCCCGGACAGCGCAGCCCCGCTCGATGATCCGTGCGGCAGCAACCGATGCAGCTCCATGCCGTCCCACCAAGGAGTAGACGATGTCCATGATGAAGACCCGTCCCGGGTCGTTCCCGGGGACGACCAGTGCCGACGACCTCACCGGTACCGCACGCACGACCGGGCTGCTGTACGCCGGATTCTTCGTCACCGGGATCCTCGGATTCCTCCTGGTCCGCGGTCAGCTCTACGTCGACGACGACCCTGGCGGCACGCTGGGCAACCTGGTCGACCACACGTCGCTGGCGCGCCTCGGCATCGTGCTCGAGCTGGGCATCGTGTTGACCCAGGCCCTGGCGGCCATGTGGTTCTACCGCCTGTTCCGCAGCGTGGACTCGTTCGCCGCTGGGTTGGTCGCGGTGTTCGGGATGGTCAACGCGGGGACGATCCTGTGCAGCGCGGCGGTGCTCGCCACGGCCCTCGACGTGGCCGGTGACACGTCGTTGGCCGTGTCCGGCGGCGTGCCGGCCACCGTCCAGCTGCTGTACGTCATCAGCGGTCATCTCTGGGGAGTCGGGGGCTTGTTCTTCGGCCTGTGGCTGATCCCGATGGGCTGGCTCGTCGTGCGGTCGCGGTGGCTGCCCCGCCCGTTGGGCCAGGTTCTCATGGTCGGCGGCGTGGGCTACCTGCTCAGCACCGTCGTCAGCTACGTGTTCGCGAGTGCCGATCTCGCGGCCGCGTTGCTGATCGTGCCCGCCACCATCGGTGAGCTCTGGATCGTCGGCTACCTGATGCTCTGCGGACTCGGCAACCGCGCTCGACCGGATCGCCAGAGCGCTCCATGAGCGAGCGTCTCGCACTGGTTGCCGCCCGCGGCACTTCCTGATCTACCGACTCGCGGCGAGCTCGATCGGAGTCGATGGTCCGCAGCTCAGTCTGAGCAGTAGGCATCAACCAGCCGCCGATCTCTCGATGAGGTCGGGGTCGCGCACACAGCACCGATGGTGCTCGACAGCCTGTAAATGGCGGATCGCCTGGACCTCGTCGAGCGTCGGGTCCACCGACGGGCCGAGCCCCTGCTCCTCGCGGCCGGCACGGTCTCGACGCCCAGCCCCATCGGAGTGAACAGATCGATGGACCCCAGACGGACCTCGACGCCGTTCACCACGAGGTTGGTCACCAGCCCGTCGATGACGGCGTGCTGCATCAGCACGCCGATCAGACGGGTGTCGTCGAGGTTGCACTCGCGGAGCTCGGCGCCCTCCAGGTCCTCGTCCACGCACCGCGTCATGCTCGGCAGGCTCTGCCCGACCCCGCTACCTCAGAACGGCCAGCGATGACCATCCTCCGCATTTCCTCACCCAGGTAGCTCCGTCAGCGAGACCTGGAACTCCAGTTCCAACGGGTCACTGGTGAGCGACGACGTTCACCACGTTGCCATCGTGATCGCGGAAGAAGAAGCGGCGCACTCCCCACTCCTCGTCCGTGAGCGGATGGACGATCTCCAGCTCGGCAGCAACAACCCGATCGTGGATCGTGTCGACTTCCGCCTTCGTGGCCACGCCGACGCTGACGGTCGGGTTGCAGGGTGCCGACGCGTCGCTGGTCATGACTTGGATCTGCACGGCGGGTGCGTCTGCAGGAGCGAGATTCCCGACCCAGCCGAGGTCCATGCCGACACCGAGCTCGAAGATCTGCGCATACAACGTGTTGGCCCGAGCGACGTCGGTGACAGGCAGGTTGGGAACGATCCGGGTAACGCCCATGACTGCAACGTACCGCCAGTCCGGCACGAGGCCGGACCGATCGAACCGGTCTCTCCGCCGCAAGCTGGCGGTCACCGCGTGCCGAGGGGCTCGCGGAGCGACAAGGTGGGGAATGGGCTTGCGGAACCCGTTGCGACATTGGGGGCGATGACCCTGGCGAGAGGTCGGGAGATGATGAGCCTGTGCCTTCTCCACGTGTGATCGCGGTCAGTAGTGACCGGACGCATCGGTTCTCGAAGGTGCCGGCCGAATCGGTCAGTCTCGTAGCGGTCTCGGCGTGCTCGGAGACGCTCACGCGGGGATCCTCGTTCAGCACCGCTCCCGGGTGCGACGTGACCCGAACCAGCCGCATCTGCGCCAGGTGCACCTCATCGATGTCGAGCTCTTCGAGGACGCCCGCGCCATGGGTGATGAGCTGCAGCCGGGGGACCTGGGGGAGAACGTCCTCACTGCCGGCGTCGATCTGCTTGCCCTCCGACCGGGAGCCTGTGGGGCCTGGGGGGTGCGGTCCTACGGCTCACCGGACTGGGTAACCCGTGCGCGCAGATCAACGAGTTCGAGCCGGGGCTGCTGAAGGTCGTGCTATCCCGTGCCGACGGCACGACGACCGATGGGCCGGCCCCCGCAACGGGTTCCTCGGAGTGCGCTACCGCTCCCGTCATCCGCAAGGCTGGGGTCATGGCGGTCGTGGAGCAGAGCGGCGTGCTGCGCAGGGGGGACCCGATCACGGTCACCCTCCCCGATCCTCCTCACACGCCGCTGACTCCGGTGTAGCGGTAGCACCAGCGACACGCGTGAAGCGCTGGTGGGGCCAGGGCCACGCCCCGCAGGTATAGACGCAGACGCCCGCAGACGTCCCCGTCGCGGATCCCGTTGTGTCACGCTCCGCGTGCCGATCGGACTGCGGCGGTCCTGAGCTCGGCCTGCCGGACGCGCGACCTGGACGACCCGCGGCCACGCACGTCGTTTCCCTCATCGTGCGGTGGCCGTGGATCGCTATCCCCCTCGACGGAGCGCCGCGCTGTTGATCCGCGAACCCGCCCCCCTGCGTCAAGGGCGGGCGATGGTCCCCCAGAACTGTTGGAGCACGTGACGGGAGACCCGGCTGGCACACTTCCCAGCATGTCCGAGACTCTCGCTGCCGTCCTGTGGGACATGGACGGCACACTGATCGACTCCGAGCCGATCTGGATCGCGGAGCAGTTCGTGATGGTCGAGCAGTACGGCGGCTCGTGGTCGCAGGAGCAGGGCCTCGCGCTGGTCGGCTCCGACATGCACGAGACCGCGGCGGCGATGCAGGGAGCAGGCGTCGACGTCGAGGCCGGGGCGCTCGTCGCATCGCTCGAGCAGGCGGTCATCGCCTCGTTGCGTACGACGGTGCCCTGGCGGCCGGGGGTGCTCAGCCTCTTGGCCGAGCTGCGACGCGAGGGTGTCCCGTGCGCGATCGCCACCACCTCGTCCCACGAGATGGCCGATCTCGTAGCGGCGTCCGCGCCGGCGGGGACGTTCGGGGCGATCGTCGGCGGGGAGGACGTCACGCGGACCAAGCCGTCGCCCGAGCCCTACCTCCGTGCGGCGGAGCTGCTCGGCGTACGCATCGACCAGTGCGTCGCCGTCGAGGACTCGTCCAACGGGCTGCGGTCCGCCATCGCCTCCGGCGCCGCGAGCGTGGCGATCCCCCACGACGCTCCGCTCCCGACCAGCGGTGGTTTCACCGTCTGGCCGACCCTCGAGGGCCGCTCGGCCGCCGATCTCCGGGCGCTGCTGACCTGAGGAGACTGGGCACGAGCGACTCAGGTGCGCAGGCTGCTCCTTGGCGCTCATCGCGAAAGTGCTCGGCGGCTTCGTGCATCGAGACCAGCACGCCCGCATGCCCATGATGGAGCGAGGGCTCCTCGAACGTGCCGATGGGCTCGACGATCGACAACCTCCACGAGTCGAACGCTACGGCGCCATGGTCTGCCTCCACGCGTCACACGTTCGCCCGGCCGGTCCACGGGCAGCACCTCGTGCGACGGCGTTGTCAGTCTGAAGCCGCGGCCGTGGGCTGTGAATCAAGTGCGCTCGAGTGTCACCACGCGCACGCCGGCTTCGAGACGCACGGCGTCGGTGGGCGTGAACCTGGTCGGCTGGAACGGTCCGTGGAACATCGGAATCCCTGAGGCGATCACCGCCGGGTTCTGCTTGATGACGATCTGGTCGATCTCGGGCAGGAGACTGTGTGCCAGCTTTCCGCCACCAACGAGCCAGATGTCCTGGCCCTCCTCGGCCTTGAGAGCCTGCACGCGCGCCAGGGCGTGGTCTCTGACGATCTCGATGTCCGCGCTGGCTGCGGTCGCCAAGGTCGTGGAGAACACCAGATGGCGAAGATGTGGGTACGCATCGTCGAGGCCGGCCGCCACTCCGACCTCGTAGGAGGCCCGGCCCTCAAGCACCGTGTCGAACACGCGGCCCGGTCCGTCGATGCCCATGGCCTCACGTGCGGGTGCGGGAAGTGTTTCCGGGAACTCCGCCACGATGAACTCGACGAGGTCAGGGGTGACCGGGAAGAAGTCGTGGGCGCTGGGGTCGCCGCCGTCGGGACCGGCAATGAAGCCGTCGAGCGTGCTGGCGACGTAGTAGATGAGCTTGCGCAACGTGATCCGATCCGAGAGATGGCCGAGGCGCTGCAGAGCGCCTTCGCAGTGAATCGGCGGCGCCGATAGCGCCCAAGATCATAGGCATCTCCCGCTGCGAGCAACAGCGACTTTCGTGGAGCTGAGGGCGATGGCGACCATCGTTCCGGATCGGCACGCGGTGCGTGACCATCGTGGGATCCTGTACTGGCACAGGACTCCGACCACTCCCGTGACTCGCGCAAGCCCGCATCCATGGCCGAGCCCCACCACTGCGAACATCACGACCACGCCGTCAGCCCTGCCTCGTGAACCCCTCGGTCATGTACAGCGCGCGCTGGAACACCTCGTCCGGGATTCCGTGGTAGGCGGGCAACGTCGACTTCACGAACTCGAGGCTCAGCGTGTCGCCGTCGACCGTCCAACGGTGAGTGTTCGAGCCGTCAGAGTGGTGAAAGGTGACGGTGTCACCGGCTATCTCGTACTCCGCGTCGTAGTCGATCGGCTCCCGTCCCCCCTCGGACTCGCCGTACAGATTCCACTGACCGTCTTCGATGCTGAGCTGAAGCACGGTGACCTTCGAGAACGGGGGAATCTTGTGGAACTTCTCGATCCACTTCCCGAAGCCCTGCCGACGAAGGGTGGCCTCGGCGTCCCGGAGTGAGATGGGCTCGGTGCTCCAGGTGCCTTCCAACGGGGACGCGGCCGGTGCCTCGGAGATAGCGGGGGGCTGCGAGGTGGCGGAGGTGCTCGCACGGTCGTCGGGCGACGCCGTTGCCGGCGAGGCCTCTTCGGCGCCGCAGCCGCCGAGCAGCATCGAGGTGGCAGCCATGGCGACCACGGCGGACCGCCATGGAAGGTGGGTGGCCCGGGCGACTGACCACTCCTTGATCAACGTGTTGGACATGACGATCTCCCTCTCGTGGGTGGGGCATCTGGGGGGTGGGGGGCGGCGTTGCGATTGCCGCCGGACGTCGGTCGCTCACGCTCGATGCAGCACCCCAGCCACCGGGAGGGATCCGTGGTGTGGATTCGCCAGGGTGGCCTGTCCTGGTCATCGCGGGCCTGTTGCTGCTGGTGGCCGTCGCGCGGAGCGGAGCAGCGCGATGCCCAGGATCAGGGCTCCAGGCACGATCACGATCGGCGCCACCGGGACTTCGAATCCAGTGGCGAAGAGGATTACCAAGCTGAGCGCTCCGAGGAGGACGCTCACGACCGTGGCAACCCGAGCCGACCGACGGGCGACGTCGGCCCCGCGCACCGCCTCGCCGGCGAACACCAGCGAACCGAGCGCAAGCAACGACAAGGCGGACACCAGGGGGACCGTCAGCGGGCCGAAGTCCCGCACCAGCGGTGGGAGATCATCCGGGTCGGCGAACAGGCCCAGCCCCAGTCCCACGTAGGTCCACCACACGATCAGGGTGGACAGTGCCGACCACCACGCGAGGTGGGAGAGCCCTCCTCCGGCCCCGGTGCGGACCCTGCTGGCGGCCCGGAGCAGGAACGCCGGGGGTAGCAACAGGAACAGCCCGGTGATCAGTGCGTAGAGCGCGTGGTCATGGGTGATCTGGGCCTGGGTGGAGGTTGCCACCGCGTTGACCGCCACCCCCTCGCGCTCGGCGGCCGCCACCAGGTCCTGCTCGAAGCCGGCTCCGAGGGTCACCGCAACGACGATGTACCCCGCCAGTGCGAGGGCGGCACCGTTCAGCGCCCACCCGACCGTGCCGGCCCACAGCCGTGAAGGGTGCTGTGACGGGCGTGACGTGCGCGTGGGCTGCTCGCGGTGGGCCATGTCCTCGACGGCCATGGCTCTTCGTTTCACCGTGCGTCCAGCTCGATGGCCCCGCGTGGCGCGGTCTCCACCGGGTCGTTCAGGATCCGGACGTCGTCCGGCTCCGGTGCGGTGTGGTTCTGCACGGTGGAGGTCGCGTCCCGCACCTCGCGCCAGCCGGGGTTCGTGAGCCACCGGCCGGCGATGTGGACCGTCGGCGAAATCTCGTTGCCGTCGTTCACGTCGCGGACCCGGGCGGCGCCGTCCTCATCATCACGAAACCGCACGGAGCGGTGAGGCACCCGGTGCAGGGTCAGGGCGGTCCTCAGCCTGATGCCGAACGGACATCCTGGCTTGAAGTACACGACCGGCTCGTCCATGGTGACCCCTCCTGGGTGGAACTTCGTCAGAGTGTGACTATGACCAACATAGTGATACCCTGTCGTGTGACTGTCAAGGGACCCACCGGGCACCGCCAGCGCCAGGCCGAAGCCACCAAGCGGGAGGTGGCACGCGTCGCCCGGGCGCTGTTCGCAGAGCACGGCTACGTCGCCACCACGATCAGCACCATCTCCGCCGAGGCAGACATCCCGGTCCAGACGATCTACTCCGCCTTCGGATCGAAGGCGAAGATCCTCGACAAGATCACCGAGCTCTGGATGGGCGAGACTCAGACGACCGCTCGCGCTGCCGCGTACCTCCAGGAGCCGAACCCCGCCCGGCAGCTGAGGATGCTCGCAGAGCTCAACCGGCGCCAGATGCACGTCGGCTCCGACGTCGTCGCGATCTACCAGGAAGCGGCGGCGTCGGACCCGCAGATGGCCGAGACCCTGCGCAACGTCCTGGCCGCACGCGAGCGCGAGATCCGCAAGCTCATCGACGCCCTCGCCCCGCGGCTGCGGCCGGACCTCACGATCGACTCGGCCCTCGACCTCACGCTGGCGCTCACCCTGCCCGAGCTTTTTCACCTGCTCGTCGTCGAGCGGGGATGGAGCCACCTCCGCTACGAGACGTGGCTGGGCAACACCCTGGTGGGCCAACTCCTCCGAGACTCGACGACCGCTGATCCGGACGAGGACCGCCTCGGTAGTGGGGAAGACCAAGGGTAGCCATTCCTCCGTGTCGGATAGGGGGTCGCCGGCGCCGTGGGAGCTCAGCGTCTCCGTCACGGTCTCCCGGCCGCGGTCCTCATCTCCGCCGACGATCTCGCCGCTACGAGGAGACCGTGCAGATCCTGGGAACACCTGAGCGTGATCTACAGCGGTTGCCAGAGATCGCTACGGCCTCCGCCGAGTTCATCTTCCGGGCCTCTCGCTGACCATCCACAGCGAGGAGGCAAGCCCTCCGCGGCGAGCTCCCCGGCGCTGCACGCTGCCGGCCGGGGTGACGACCGGGTGATCTACGGCGTCGTTGATCACGTCCGGACCGTGGAGATCGTGCACATGGACCGACGCAGCGACGCCTACAAGCGATCAGGAGGCTTCACGTCCCGCTCACCGATCGGCACGGGTCACGCTCCGCGCGGGATTCCTCCGCCGGAACGACCACCGTGGTGCTCCGTCTGCGTAGGCTGGCCAGTCCGCCGCCGCCGTACCGAGGAGACCGCCGATGCCCTCGTGGACCGACCACGTGATGTGGTGGCATGTCTACCCGCTCGGTGCCGTCGGTGCCCCGATCCGGCCCTCCTCCGGCGACTCGCCGCTCGGCGGACCCGACGAGCCGGTCGTGCACCGACTGGGCCGGCTCGAGGCCTGGCTCGACCACGTCCTCGACCTGGGGCTCAACGGCTTGCTGCTGGGGCCGGTCTTCGCCTCGGCCACCCACGGGTACGACACGATCGACCACCGTCGCATCGATCCCCGCCTCGGCGACGACGCCGACTTCGACCGGCTGGTCGCGGCGGCCCACGAGCGCGGGATCCGGGTGCTCCTCGACGGCGTCTTCAACCACGTCGGCCGGACCCACCCGGCCTTCCAGCAGGTCGAGGCCGAGGGCCCGGACGCCGCGACCGCGTCGCTGTTCCGCATCGACTGGAGCGGATGGAGTCCCGGGGACCCGGTGCGCGCCGACGTCTTCGAGGGCCACGAGGCCCTCGTCGCGCTGGACCACGACTCCCCGGCGGTCGTCGACTGGGTCGCCGACGTGATGGACCACTGGCTAGCACGGGGTGCCGACGGTTGGCGCCTCGACGCGGCGTACGCCGTCCCGCCGGCCTTCTGGGCGCAGGTGCTGCCGCGGGTGCGCGAGCAGCACCCCGACGCCTGGTTCCTCGGCGAGGTGATCCACGGCGACGCCGCGCAGGTCGTGCGCGACTCCACGATCGACTCGCTCACCGCCTACGAGCTGTGGCAGGGCATCTGGCACGGCATCGCCGACCGCAACCTCTTCGAGCTCGCGCACGCGGTCGAGCGCCACTCGGCGCTGCTCGAGACCTCGGTGCCGGCCACCTTCGTCGGCAACCACGACGTCACCCGGATCGCCTCCGCGGTGGGCGCCGACCTGGTCCCGCACGCGCTCGCGGTCCTCCTCGCCGTCGGTGGCGTGCCGAGCGTGTACGCCGGCGACGAGGACGGCGCGACCGGCGTCAAGGAGGAGCGGCTCGGCGGCGACGACGCCGTACGGCCCGAGCTCGCGCCCACCCCGCCGCGTGAGGACGAGCTCGACGAGACCGCCCGCCGCACCCGCCAGGTGCACCAGCAGCTGATCGGCCTGCGTCGCCGCGAGCCGTGGCTGGCCTCGGCCCGCGCCGACGTCCTGCACACCGCGAACGAGCAGCTCGTGCTGCGCTCGGGTCGCGACGACGCCGCCGTCGTGGTCGCGCTCAACCTCGCCGACGAGGAGGTCACGCTGCCCTGCGCCGACGCCACCGAGGTGGTCGCCGGCGCCGGGCAGATCGACCCGGCCGCGCAGCAGGTCCGGCTGGAGCCGCGCGGGTGGGCCGTGCTGCACCGCTGAGTCCCGCGGTGGCCCGCCGGTCAACGCCGTCGCGGTGCTGCTGTGAGGGTCACGGGTTCCTCATCCACGTCACCCCGCGCCTTCCCTCTGGCCGGCCGGCGACGCTGCGACTCGGCGCAACACCCTCGCTGATGGCGAAGCCCGAGTCTGCGGGCTCTCACGAGTCAGTGGCCGGTGTCACCGGGTCGCGCGCCTCCAGGTAGGCCACGACCGCTCGCACCCGGCGGTTCGTCGTGCCATCGTCGTAGATGTCGAGCTTGGTGAAGACCGAGCGCAGGTGAGCTTCCACGGTGCGGTCGGAGAGGACGAGCGCGCGACCCACGGCGGCGTTGCTGTGGCCCTGGGCGACGAGGGCGAGCACCTCGCGCTCCCTGCCGCTCAGAGCCGCGAGCGCGCGGGGAGCGTTGCGGCCGCGGACCAGCGCCTGGACCACCTCGGGATCGAGGGCGACACCCCCTGCCGCGACCCGGGCGAGCGCGTCGTCGAACTCGTCGAGGTGCAGGACGCGGTCCTTGAGCAGGTAGCCGAAGCCCGGTGTCCCGATCAGGTCCAGGCAGTGGCGGAGCTCGATGTGCTGGGAGAGGAGGAGCACGGCGACGTCCGGCTGCTCCGCGCGGATCCGCCTCGCGGCGAGGGCGCCGTCGGAGTCGTTGTCGGGAGGCATGCGAATGTCGACCACCGCGAGGTCGGGGCCGTGCTCGGCGACCGCGCGCCCCAGCGCCTCGGCGTCGCCGACGGCCGCGACGACCCGATGGTCACGCTCTTCGAGGAGTCGTACGAGCCCCTCGCGGAAGAGGACGGAGTCCTCGGCGACGACGATCCGCATCAGACCACCGCCGAGACCGTCGTGCCGACTCCGTCGGGGCTGTCTACGCACAGCCTTCCACCGACCGAGGCGACGCGGTCCCGCAGCGCCGTGAGACCGCCGTCGGGGACACCGCCGACGCCGTCGTCGGAGACCTCGACGGTCAGCCGGTCGCCCTGGGTGCCGAGCCGCACTCCGATCCGCCCTGCCTGGGCATGCTTCAGTGCGTTCGTCACCGCCTCCGAGGCGACGAGGTAGGCGGTCAACGTCCGGATCTCGTCGGTCTCGGGCAGGAGGTCGACGTGCAGGTCGACCGGGACGGGGCTCGAGGCGAGCAGCCCCTCGAGCGCCGGAGCCAGTCCGTCGTCGAGCCGGCTGGGCCGCACGCCCTGGGCGAGCCGGCGGAGCTCGGCGACAGTCGCCTCGAGCTCGCTGACCACGGTGTCGATCTCGGTGGCGACGTCCGGCTCGACGCGGCGCTGGAGCGAGCGGAGCCTCATCCCGGTCGCGATGATCCGCTGCTGCGCGCCGTCGTGGAGATCTCGCTCGAGGCGCTTGCGTTCCGTCGCGGCCGCATCGACCAGCCGCACGCGGCTCGCCTCCACCTGATCGAGCGCCTCCCGCAGACCCAGCTGGAGTCGGCTCACCTCGAGGGGGACCCACGCGGCGCGCGCGAGGTCCGCGATGCGTCGCCGCGCGCGGGCGGACTCCCACCCGAGGGTGATCCGGGCGATCGTGTCACCGCCGGCCTCCAGCGCGAAGCCCGCAGGCTCCTCCACCGCGGCGCCGTGCAGATCGCTCCACCCGTCGGGACGGGCGAGCGCGACCCGGAGCTGCGGGTCCCGCTGTGCCTCGCGCAGCACCGTCTCGATGTCCTCGGGTTGGCGTCGTCCGGCGCGTACGTCGGCGGCGAACCGCTCGACCGCGGCGACGGCCACGAACCGGTCCCGGTCCACCACGCGGCCGACCTGGCGCGCGAGGACGCGGTGCACCGGCAGCAGGGCCAGCGCCGTCACGACCGCGGCGGCCGAGGGCCCCAGTCCCGAGCCGGTGCCGACGACCGGGCTCAGCACGGCCACGGCGGCGCCGAAGATCGCCGCCGACGCGACCAGTGTGACCAGCCAGCTGGCCCCGTCGCCGAGCAGCCGGTCGATGTCGAACAGGTCGTGACGGACCATCGCCGTGCCGACGGCTGCCGGCACCAGGACCACGGCCGCCACGAGGAACGGGGTGTAGGCGACGTCGAGCGACGCACCGAGCGCCTCGGCCAGCCAACCCCCGATCAGCAGCACGACGACCACCAGGCCGGCGGCCAGCAGCCACCTGATCTGGAGCCGGCGCCGCTCCTCTCCCGCGCGGTACTGCAGCACCACGGAGAGGACCGCCGTCACCAGGCACGCACCGACCAGGAAGAGTCCTGCTGTGCCCGCGACCTGGCGCCAGGGAGCGGTCGTGCCCACGACCCGGCCGTCGACCTGCCGGCCGTCCCACATGGCCACGACCATGAGCACGGACGCCACGACGTACGCCCACGGCACCGACGCCCAGAGCCGCCCCGGCCGTCGGCCGTCGGGGAAGACGAGAAGGAGGACGAGAAGGCCGGCGAGATTCAGCGGCCAGGCGCCGACCCAGAAGTGTCGGGCCACCGATGCCAGCGCCAGCGGGTCCGAGGTGTACGCCGAGGCGGCGAGCGCGTCGTTGACCGAGACCAGCGAAGCGGCCGCGCTCGTCCAGGCGAGGGCCGGTCCCACGGGTGAGTCGGGCGCGCGGACGACGACCAGCCAACCGACGACGACGGCCACGAGGGCGAGGCAGTGGACCACCAGCTGGTCGGCGCCCACCTGCGGCGACAGCAACGCCAGGGCGATCCCGACACCGGGCACGGCCGTGGCCGCAGCGGTCAGCGCGCGGCTCACGGCGGGTGCCATCCTCGTATCCTCGCACCGCGTGCCCGTCCGTGGATCAGGGTCAGCACCTAGGGACGATCCGTAGCGCCGCTCCGCGCCGGCACCGAGGCGACCGGTCGCGAACCCCGCGAGGGTGGGGCTTCTCGAACCCACCCCAGGAGTGCGTGATGAACCTGATCTACACCATCCTCGTGGCGTTGCCGCTCGGCTACGTCCTCCCCTCGCGGTCCACCGCTGTGCTGTCCTACCTGCTGGCCGGGTCGTACCTGTTCAGCTTTCAGAGCACCTGGCTCCTGCTCGAGTGGCTCGGCCACACGTCGCGCTCGGCGTTCGGGCCCTTCCCCGAAGGGTTTCCCGCGAGGTCCTCGGCCTCTGAGGTGCTCGGCTACGGCAGCGTCAACGCGGTGATCACCCTCGTCGGCATCGGCCTGGTGCTGCTGGGAGCGCGGATCCGCTCGCGCCGGGAGGCCAGGCGCGACGTGGTCACGGTCGGCTGATGGCGTCCGGGGTCGTGCCGGGCGAGGTGGCAGCTACTTCCCAGTCGTCGGGAGAGGAGACCGTCCCGCAAGCCGGACCTGCTCCGGTCACCGATCCGCACCCTGCACGCACCGCGTGCCAGTGGTAATCCAGTACCGCGGTGTCTGGCCGCTGAGTACCTTCAGCAGATGTCGTCCATGCAGAGTGCCATCGATGCCGAGGCCTGCCGTTCGGGGTTCTCGGGAGTGGTCAGGGTGGATGGCCCCGACGGTGTCGAGGTGTCGGCGGCCTACGGGTGGGCCAACCGTGCCCATCGGGTCGCCAATCGGGTGGAGACGAGGTTCGCCACCGCGAGCGCGACCAAGGGATTCACCGCGCTGGCGGTGATGAGTCTGATCGAGGAGGGCGTCCTCGAGCTCACCACCCCCGCACGCGCTCTGCTGGGCGATGACCTTCCCCTGGTGCCCGACGACGTCACCGTCGAGCACCTGATGGCCCACACCTCCGGGATCGGCGACTACCTCGACGAGAACGAGCTGGACAGCATGTGCGACTACGTGCTGACCCGACCGGTGCACACCCTGGACACCGCGGAGAGCTATCTGTCGGTCCTCGACGGCTTCCCCGCCGTCTTCGAAGCGGGGAGCCGGTTCGCCTACAACAACGGCGGCTACGTACTGCTCGCGATCCTGGCCGAGCGCGCCAGCCGCACGACCTACCACGACCTGGTCCGCCACCGCGTGGTCGAGCCCGCCGGCCTGACCGACACCACGTTCCTGCGCTCCGACGAGCTGCCGGGCACAGCGGCACTGGGCTACCTCGAACCGGACGGGCTCCGTACCAATGTGCTGCATCTGCCGGTGGTCGGCGTCGGCGACGGCGGCCTGTACTCCACCGCCGCAGATCTGCGGGCGTTCTGGACGGCCCTGTTCGCGGGGCGGATCGTGGCCCCGGCCCGGGTAGCCCAGATGGTGAAGCCTCGCAGCAACTGGCCGGAGGAGCAGAGAAGGTACGGCTTGGGCTTCTACCTGCACGAGACCGGCGAGGCAGTGTGGCTCGAGGGGTACGACGCGGGCGTGTCTTGCCTCAGCAAGCACTGGCCCTCCACGGGCACCACCCACACCGTGATCGCGAACTGGACCGACGGAGCCTGGCCACTGCTCAGGATCCTGGACCGGTTGCGCTGATCGTCCATAAGCCGATCGCTCTGCGGCATCTCGGTACGAAGCTCAGTGTCAGTCTGCCAGGCGCGATGCGCGGGGCCGGAGAAGGTGGCCTCGCGCCGCTGAGGATCGGCGCGCTGAGCCGCGGTGCGTATCAGCGCACGGTGCCGAGTTGTTCCAACGTGGTGAAGCTGTGGTGGATCAGGGTGCCGAGATCGAGCTGGCCATCGTGTTCTTGCCAGCGTTCGATGGCGATGTCGAGGGCTAGCAGCGCGGCTCCGGCGAGAAGGGGTGCGGCGTGCTCGTGCCGTTTCGAGAGCAGCTGCCGCAGTGCGGTGGTGAGGTCGTCGCGGTCCTTGAACTGGGCTTCGACGGCAGCGGCGTGCAGGGCTTCGGTCTCGTAGATGAACTGCACGCGGTCGAGCTCGAAGTCGAGGTCGGCCTGGTAGCGCTGGGCGAGGGTATCGACGAACGCGTCACGCAAGGCGTGGAGCGGACTCTGCTGGTGGGAGTGTCGTCCGAATCGCTCGGTCAGTGCCTCGTCGAGGGCGGCGTCATGCTCGTCCCAGATGATGATGCCTTCCTTGGTGCCGAAGTGGCGGAAGATCGTCGAGGCGGCCATCCCGAGGTTGCCCGCGATCTCCTCGACGGTCACGGCGGCGAATCCGCGCTCACGAAACAGTCGCATCGCCTCGCGTTGGGTCTCCCGCATCGCTGTACGCCGACTTCTTTCCCGCAATCCCATCCTATGATGCTAGCAGCCTCCCTAATAGGAGTCACTTGCAGTTTAGGTTCAACAGGCATACCGTGCGTCGATGGCCGACACGACGAATCGACCAGGAGCGCTCAGCACAGTCGTGGCTCCGAGACCTGCCGGTGCGCGGACACCAGCTGGTCGATGCGTTGCGCGGTCTCGCGCTACTGGGGATCGTGGTCGTCAACGTTGAGTTCATCGTTCAGCACGCCGACCTCGGGTGGCGCGAGCACACCTCGACTGTGGACCTGGTGCTTCGCTGGGTGGTGACGACGCTCGGAGAGCTGAAGGTCTACCCGCTGTTCGCGCTGCTGTTCGGCTACGGACTCGCGGTGCAGCTCGAACACGCAGCGCAGACGGGCGGGAACCTCGGTGCGCGGTATCGACGGCGCATGGCGGGACTGGCTCTCCTCGGAGTGGCCCACGCCGTGGTCTTCTTCCCCGGTGACATCCTCATCATCTACGCCGTCGTGGGATCGCTCGCCTTCCTGCTGCGGCAGCGCAGCTCAGCCAACCTGATTCGACTGGCCGTGCTGGTCTACGCCGCGGCCAGCGCGATGCTGCTGCTGATCGCCAGTGCCTACCTGCTCACCGGTGCCGAGCTTGAGGCGCCCCCCTCGACAGACTCGCTGCAGATCTTCGCCAACGGGGGCTTCGGCGACGTGGTCGGCCAGCACCTTGCCGACTGGCCGCTCACCCTGGTCGCGCTCGGGCTGATCCAGGGGCCCGCGGCGTACGCGTTCGTGCTGGTCGGCATCGCCCTGGGGCGCAGCGACGTCCTCGCCAACCCCCAGGCCCACCGAGCCCTCGCCCGCAGGGTGCTGGTGATCGCTGGCGCGACGGGACTTCTCGGCGGCGGGGTCGGCGCCGCGTTGATGATCCACGGTGGTCGGCTCACGATGCTGGGTCTGGCGATCGGCTTCCTGGTCGCACCGCTGTTGAGCACCCTGGCCTACGGCTACGGCCTGGGCCTCTTCAGCGTCCTGTCCCCCTTGCGCGGAGTGGTGCTCGCTGTCGGCGTCTGGGCCGGGCTGTGCCTCTTCGCGATCTGCTGGCTACGTTTCGCCCGATTCGGGCCAGCCGAGTGGGCACTGCGCTCTTTCAGCTACTGGCAGCTTCAATCACTCCGCGACAGAGACAGGTCCTGAGGTGTCGCGCCGTCGGGTCGCCATCCTCGTGGCAACGATCAGTGCTCTGCTCGCCGCGGCAGGATTGGTCTACCTCGATGAGGTGCACACCTACGCGATGCGCACCGAGACCTTCGAGTTCACCAGCAACGGGAGCCGACTCTCGGGCACCCTTGTTCTGCCCCAGGGCCAAGCACCCCGGGGAGTCGTGGCGTTCATCCACGGAGACGGGCCGGTCAACGCCGATCATGACGGTGGCTATCTGCCGATCTGGGAGAGACTGGCTGAGGCGGGCTACGCCTCGATCAGCTGGGACAAACCCGGCGTCGGCGAGTCCACCGGCAACTGGGAGCACCAGTCGATGTCCGAGCGGGCCCAGGAGGTCGTGGCCGCGATCGACGCGATCCAGGACCGCCAGCTGATCGACTCACGACACGTGGGTCTCATCGCCTTCAGCCAGGGAGGCTGGCCCCTTCCCCTGGTCGCCAGCCAGCGCCACATCGACTTCGTCATCGCCGTGTCCCCAGCGATCAGCTGGCAACGACAAGGCCGCTACGACCTCGACGCCTACCTGACCAGGCAGGACGCGACTCCCACGCAACGAGCCATCGCCCACGACTACAGCGACGACCAGCGTGCCCTGATCGACATGCAAGCCAGCTACTCCGAGTACACCGACTTCGTGGAGGACCACCGGCCGACCGAGCTCGAGCGCTTCGACTACTTCGACACGATGAGCCAAGACCGCTGGCAATTCGTCCTCGCCAACCACTCGGCCGATGCAACCAGCTCACTACCCGTCCTGCAGGAAACACCTGTGCTACTGCAGTTGGGCGAGCACGACATCCACGTCGACGTCGACGACACCGAAGCCGTCTACCAACGAGTCCTCGGCCCAGACTGCCTGACGGCGGTCCGCTACCCCGACGCGGGCCACTCGATGCTCAAGAAGGACCTCGAGGAATCCACCACCGCGCTCTGGATCCAAGCGCTCTGGCAACCCCGCAACATCTTCGCCGACGGGGTCCTGACCACCATCGAGGCCTTCGCAGACCACCACGAGTGCCCCACGCAGCGCAACAGGAACGACACTCCGGGAGGGCGGTAGGAAGCGCTCCCGGCGGAGCCGACAGGCACGACACGCCGCCGGGCTAACGCAACCACTGGAATCCGCGCCGACTGAGCTGAACGCTGCGTCCGGGCACCGCGAACCGCAGCAGGAGCACCGGCAGGCCGGCGTACCCCACCATGTAATCGGGGCTGATCTGACGGGGTGCGTCGGTGATCCAGCTCCGTCCGTCTGCATCGTCGACGGCGAAGTCCTCGATGAGTGCCAACAGGTCGCCGGCGTCGGCGAGGATGTGATCGTCGTGGAGAGCTCGCCCCGCATCGAGCAGGAACTCGGCGTTGCCAGCGAGTCCGTGACAGAGAGTGGGACCGCTCCACCTGGTTCTTGCCACCGCACGACAGGCACGGGTGAGCGGCTCGGCGGCGTTCGGCCACAGGTCGTGCCGCACCGCCGAGAGCAGGAGCCGGCCGACGCCCGCGGCACCATGGCACCAGAACGGTGCGTGCGCGGCGCCTCCAGGCACGGCGGGCCACGCGAGACCACTGCCGTCGTCCAGCGTCGGCATCGCTTGGTCGACCAGCGAGATGACGCAGCTGCGTGCAACGTCGGCGTAGCGCTCGTGGTGGGTTGCGGCCGCCAGTTCGATGAGTGCATCAGCGATCCCGGCGGTCCCATGGGCGTAGCCGACGTACTCGTGCCCGCTCAGTCCGGAATACCCCTCAGGAATGCGCCAGGAGGGCGTTCGGACGCCGTCGCGACCGTCGCAGAGGGCATCGCCGCACTCGCGCGCGACCGCCAGGCAGCGCGCATCGCCGGACGCGTCCCACATCAAGAGGTTGGCGAGCACGCGACCGGCCAGACCGTGGAACAGATCGGGCGACTCATGCCGGGCAGGCGGCGCCTGGGCCAGCGTTCGCTCCATGGCTGCGTCCAGCAGTCGGTTCTCGCCCAACACCAGACCGGCGCGCAGCAGCGCGACGGCCACGCCCATCTCGCCGACGTACAGACCCTGCGGCTCGGCACCCGGGTGAGCCGGCAAGCGGGCGAGAGTCCACGCTGCCTCCTCGAGTGTTCGCACGTGTTCGGCAACGGTCAGTTCGTGCGCGATCTCAGCGAGCGCCAACACTGTGCCCGCCATTCCGGTGTTGATGTCGCGACTGACGAGCCCCTTCCCGACGCGGTGGGTGCTGCGCCACACCACTGCGCCGCCCTCGCGTTCGACACCTCGGCACAGGCGGTCGCCGGCTCGGCGCACCCGCTCCAGTAGCACACGGGATTCCAGCGCCTCGAGACGCGGGCCAAGGGCTGGCGCCGCACCTGCCGGGTCTGCGGCCATCCCCCCACCATCCGCGGCCTCGGCCCCCCGAAGCGTCCGAACCACCTGCTCCAGAGTGGGTCGGCGGGCGGGTTCTGTGGCCAGGCACTGCTCGGTCAACGCGGTCAACGTGTGGCTGGCGAGGGGAGCGAGTCGGGTGATCGGCCGCCGCAGCAGCTCGGTTGCGACCGGCGCGCGAGAAGGCTCCGCGCCTGTCAGCAACAGGTAGAGAACCGCGCCGAGGGCGAAGACGTCGTCCGATGCTGCCGGCGGCTGGCCCGCTCGACACTCGGGCGAGACATAGCCCCGGGTGCCTGCGCCCGGCGGCCGTTCGGACGAGCCGAAGTCGAACGCCAACTCGAAGTCGATCAGGTGAGCACGATGGTCGGCGTCCAGGACGATGTTCGCGGGCTTGATGTCGCCGTGAACCGTCCCACGGGCATGAACGCGCGCAAGGGCCGTTGAGCATGAGAGCAAGACGTCCTCGACGCTTCGTGAATCGGGCAGCCCGCCACGACTGGCCAACGAGGACATCCAGTGAGCCAACGTCACCCCGCCGAGATCCTCGGTGATCAAGACGATCTCGTCGTCGTTCTCCACCACGGCGTAGGGGGTCGGTGTGCCGCTGGCACCGGAGAGTCCCGTGAGAGCGTGAGCTTCACGACGGACCCGATGCCAGCCGGCGTCCGGCTCGAGCTGGTCACCCGACCGCGGCGCTGGCGCTCGCTTGAGCACGCACGCGCGGGGCTCACGCGTGTCCAGCGCCAGCTGGACGACGGTTTCTGGTGTCTGGCTCAACAGGGCGATGGGTCGGTAGCGCTCCTCGACGACACGTGTCCAGGGGACGGGCGCGGTGAGTCCGCGGTCGACGAACGGGTTGCTGACCCAGTCGGGCTCGACCGGTCGCGTCCCTCGCAGATCCGGGACAAGCAGCCCGTCCGGGTCCCGGATCGCGAGGAGGATCTCGCCCAGCGCCGTCTGCATGATCTCCTCGCCGAAGCCGCCGTAGCGGTAGGACACGACGCTTCCCCGCGAGACCGGCCGATCGGACGGCACGATAGGTCCGCGCAACCCTCGGGTCGCCCGGTCCAGCTCGGACGCCACCGCGAGCGCGGTGCCCTCGTCGACGGGATAGACCGTGAGGAACTTGCCGACCTGCGAGAGTCCGCCCGCGCCGCGGTTGAGCATGGCGAGCCAACGGCGCATGCCGACCACCTTGAAGGTCGCCCCCGAGGCCGCCAGCGTGGGTAGTACCCGGGTCAGTGTCTCTCGCGCGGTCGCGCGTCGGCTGGACACGTGCAGCTTCCAGCCCTGGCCCGGGATCACCTGACCGGAGACCGATGCTGTGATCCAGGGTCGCGTCCGATCCTGGGCGGGGAGGATCCGCCAGTCCAGGCCCGAAGAAAGAGTCCGTAGCGCCTCGGTGACCAGAGCCAGGAGATCGTCGACGTCGTCGACGTCGTCGATGTCGTCGATGTCGTCTAGATCGTTGTCATCGCCCGGATCGGCGACGTCCAGACGCGAGGTCATCGCCGCAGAAGGGTTGACGTCAGCACCCCGCTACGCGTCAGGAGCGTCGATGTGGATCGTGATGTAGCAGGTGGGCCCGCAGCTCGAGGAAATGCAGGTGAAGTCGTTGCAGCCGTTCGTGTGGATGCACCCGGTGGGATCGTCGGACTCGAGAGCACCGGCGGAATTCGTCTGTCGTCCACCGAGGAGCGACTGCGAGTACTCCTCCACAGCGCCGTCCGGGATCGAGTAGGCAGCCAGCACCGAGGCGGGGTCGTCGGAAAGGAGCTGGCGGAATTTCTCATCGTCTTCCGCTAGCGACACGATCTGCGCCATCCGCAGCCTGATCGCAGTGATGTCATCTACCATCGGTCGCCCTCTCCGAAGACGACGCTAGACGTGCCGCTCGCGCCGGTCAATGACCCTCATGGGCTATCGCGGGTACCTGCCGCGGGCCCCACAGCGGCAGTTGTTGTGGACCTCGTTCGGCCTCGCAGGTGTCTGTCTGGTGATCGTCATCGGCCAGCAGTCAGATCGGCGGACGGGACACGGTGTCGGGCTATCGTGCCGCTGGGTCAACGCCGATGTGGCGAGCATGGGCTGCGCGCGCCAGACGCTCGTTGAACGTCGCCAGCGTCGAGTCCGAAGCCAGGGCCGTGTCCAGTGCACAACAGTCGGGCAGCTTCAGTCCGGTCTCCACGCGAAGGGCAGCGAGTCGCAGCGACTCGCCGTCGTGTGGCACGGCCACTCGTAGGCCGATCGCGTGCAGGTCGTCGAGAGGTTCCTGTCCGCGGCGGGCTCTCACGCCACCCACGAGCACCTCGGCAAGGTTGAGCGGGTGGATGAGCAGAGGCTGGTCGGCATTTCGCGCAGGTAGGCAGTTGCCGCCGGTGACCAGTGCGGCCTGCATCTCCGCTGGGCATGACCGTGCCTTGACGCTAGATGACCTTCGAGGAGATGGACAGAGATGAGGCGCTCGTGAGCGCGAGCCCAGTCACCAACCCTCACGGCATCGATCAGGTGCTGCCCACTGCGACCACCCGCGAGAACCCGAGCATCCCGCGGTGGCACGCTCCCGTTGCCGATCGGCCACCGGGGACGCACTCACAGCGGCATGTTGCGTTGGCCGAGCTGCGACCTGGGACGGAATCGCGATGGTCCCAGTGAGAGAGAACGTGGGGTTCGGTAAAGGTCTTCGGCTACCGGTGCCTGTTGGAGTAGTAAGGACCCAGCAGGAGGACCCATGAAGCACTGCACGAGATCACTCGCCCTGGTGGCCGCCAGCGCTGTGGCGCTCTGGACACTGAGTGGCTGCACGTCGGATGGGGATCAACCTCCTGCGGGATCTGGCGCCGGAAGCGGCGTGGCAGTTGCTCCGGAGCTCGATGAGACGGACTGCCCCGACGACATCGCCAACGAGGTCGTCAGCGAGGTCAGCTGCAGCTACCTGAAGGTCCCGGAGGATCGTTCGGACCCGGCGCGGACGATCGACGTGATGGTCGGGCGGATCACGCCTTCGGAAATGGTGCACGACGACCCCATGTTGGTAGTGGGCACGGACCTGGCCAGTTCACCGAACTACGGAGGGATTGCTCCGCTCGCGGAGCGTGTGGGCCGCGAGGTGATCATCATGGACACCCGGGGTGTCGGACGTTCCCGTCCGAACCTCGACTGCACCGAGCTGGCGTCACTGCGCGAGACCTCGTTGACGACTGCCACCAACGACCCCGCAACTCGCATCGCCTACCTGGAGGCGGTGAGCGAGTGCTACGACCGGCTCACCGGGCAGGGCATCAACCTGGCGTCCTACAACGTGTCGGAGATGGCGGCGGACGTCGAAGACCTCCGTGTCGCTCTCGGTGTCGACGAGTGGAACCTGATCACCTATGGCACCGCGTCCAGGGTTGCCCTGGAAGTAGTACGACAGGACGACGACCACGTGCGATCGCTTCTGATGGACTCACCGGAGGTTCCCGGCGTCGACCCCCGGCGTACCAGCCTGGAGGGGACTCGCGCGGCCACTCGGGCCGTTCTCGCATCTTGCGCCGCGACCTCCGCGTGCGTCCGGGCGTTCCCGAAGGTCGAATCTTCCCTGGACGGCGCCTTCGCGTCACTGAAGGCAGCGCCCGTCATCGTGCCCATGAGGAGTGCAGGCACGGCCTACGACGTCTACTTCGACGACGCCATGCTGGCACGCCTGCTCCGAGCCATGTTGTCCGACGGTGGGAGTACGGGGCGGCTCCTGCTGCCCGAGAGCATGCCGGCTCTCCTCGACCTCGTGAGAGACGGCCGCCTGGACCAGACGGGACGTTCCTTGGCGCAGGCCGTGGCCGGGTCGCCGCCATTCTGCCTCGGGTACCAGCCGAAGTGCCTGCCGCACCACCGGATGTCGCACGGCGTGACCTACTCGGTCCTGTGCCACGACGTGGCGGCCTTCCACGACGGGGGCGAGGTATCGCGTGAGACTGGCGGACCAGGCATCGCACCGGCCTACGGCGACAGCCACTACCTCGACGTCTGCGACGCGTGGCCCGTCGAGTCGGGCACCGCGAACGCGGTCGACCAGCCAGTAAGCACCGACGTGCCGACCCTGGTGACGGTGGGTCGATTTGCGACCTACTCTCCCGAGATGATCGTGCGCGACGCACTCGGCGGGTTCACGGACGCCACGGTCGCCGTCGACCCCGCCGGAGGACACAACGTGCTGGCGCGCACCGACTGCATGCTCGAGGTGCGCAGCGAGTTCCTCGAAGAACGGGCACTCGCGGCTCGGGACCTGGACTGCCTCGAGGATGAAGCAACCGACTGGGTGCTCGACCCGGACAGCATGGTCGCCCGAGAACAACCGGCGACGGCACCTGCGTCCTCGGCCCTCGAGGGGGTCTGGCAGACGACCTACACCCGCCCGCAGATCCGGGACGCCCTCGCCGCCGGCGGGTTCGCCCGGCTCGCCGAAGAGTTCTTCGCCAGCGAACAGGTCTCCCCACGGGGTGTCCGGCTGCGGACCACGTTCGTGGACGGCGAGTACTCGCAGGCGTACTACTCCTGGGACGGTGCTTGGGACGTTGGGTGGGAAGGCACCTACCGGATCCGGGGCGACCAGGTGGCGATCGGCGCAGATGGCGCCGTTGACACGCTGCGGTGGAAGGTGACGGGAGACAGCGTCGTCTTCGAGCCGGTGTCTTCGACCATCAAGGTGTTCAAGGGGATCCCTGAGATGGCCTACCTCTTCGCCTACTTCGCCGCTGCACCCTACGACCGAGTGCGGTGACACGCCATGGGCCGCAGCGGCAAGATCGACAGGGAGGAGGAGTTCCAATGGCTCTTCGGCGCGGAGTACCCCGCAGTGTTGCGCACCACCTACCTCGTTCTGCACGACCGCCAGCGCGCCGAGGAGATCACCCAGGACGCGTTCGTCCAGCTGTTGCGGCACTGGGACAAGGTTCGCGACTACGATTCGCCGCAGGCGTGGGTACGACGCGTAGCGATTCGGCTCGCGGTCCGCGACGTACGACGGGAGCGGACCCGGACGCGGCTCACTCGGCGTGAGGCCACGCTAGCCTCGACGGAAACGCCGAGAACGGGGCTCGACCGCGATCTCTTGGCCGCGATCCAGTCCTTGCCGCCCCAGCAGCGGTCCGTGGTCGTCCTCTTCTACTACGAGGACCGGCCGATGGACGAGATCGCCGAGATCGTGGGGTGCTCGCCGTCCACCGGTTGGGTGCATCTGCACAAGGCCCGCAGGCGGCTCGGTGCCCTGCTTGCGGAGGAGGTGAACTCCGATGTCAATTGACCGTCGAGTGCGCCAAGGCCTCCAGAGCGAAGCATCCGGGATCGATGCGGAGACGATGGGTGCGCTAGCGATCGTCCAGGCCCGAGCGGTGCGGGCGACCCGGCGCGTCCGGGCTGTTCAGGCGGCCGCAGCAGCCATGGTCCTCGCCGCCCTGATCCTTCTCGCCCCCCTCGGTCTGGCTCGTCTTGGAGGTGAAGATCGGCTGATCACCCCGGTCGCGCCGGTCGGCCTCGAGGGCGCCTACGTGGTCGACGTTGCGACGACCGCCCAGACGCGGCGCGAGGGCGTCGAGGGACGCTGGGTGGTCACCCTCGAGCCGGGCGGCGTGGTCGACCTCTCGGCACCCGAAGGCGTCGTCGCCCTGTCCGGCGGCTCGTATCGTGTCGAGGACGACGTAGTGCGCACCTCGGTGCTCGTCGATCGGCCCGGCTGTCAGGCATCGGGAAGGGCGCTCGGCATCTACCGCTGGAGTCGCGTGCGCGACGGCCTGCGCTTCACCGTCGTCTCCGACGACTGCAACGCGCGAGTGCTGCTCTTCACGAACCAGGACTGGGAACAGTTGCCCTGACCATGCCAGTCAGCCTGGTCATCGACTGCAGCATGACCACTGTGCTGGCGCTCAGGGCATGGTCGGTGGCGGACTTCCTCGTCATCGTCGACTCCCTTCTCGCCGGCCATCTCCCGGCGTTGGGTGGGTGAGGTTGCGGTTGTCTTGATCGGGTGTGGCGACCACGGGGAGCCATTGGTCGGGCCGGTGTCAGCAATGCCGCCTGGGGGGTCAGTGCATCCGTGTGGTTCCGTGAGGCGCTGTCTGGGCGACGCCAGATCGAAGTGGTGGCCGCCAGCTCCTCCTCGGTGGCGATCCGAAACGGCGGGTTCTCCCGAGTGGGGATCGCGCGTCGCGCCTGGCCGCGGGTGGCGAGCATGCTCGCGATCACCGAGAGACCGAGGATGGTGGTGACCACCGCGAGGGAGACGGTGGTGGGGATGTCGAATTCCGGCATCCGCTCCTGTGGAGGACGTGAGAAAGTTGAAGCGCTCACATGCCCAGAGCTGCGCCGAGGCGGGCCACCGCCGCAGCCTCGGCGTCGTGGATGGCGCTCAGGTGACCGCTCATGCCGGCCAGCACCGCCGCGAGGCGCTCTTCGTCCAGCGGCGACGCGCCGGCGTGCTCGGCCCGCAACTTCCACAGCTCTTCGGCGGCCGCTGCCCGCTCCGAGGCGCCCGCGTCGCCCTCGGCGAGCGCCCCGGTGACTGAGGCGGTGAGGGTCCGCAGCCGGGCGATCGCCGGGACGTCGTCCGGCAGTGCCGTCTCGGCGAGGGCGTGCCAACGGTCGGAGATCTCCCGCCACCGCGGCGCCTCCGCGGCCAGCCCAGGCTCGTTGAGGACCACGGCGGCCTGCTCGAGTCCGTCGGCGAACAGCCCGCGCAGGTGCCCGCCATCCATTCCGGCGGGCTCGACGCCCTCCCACACGCTGGCCAGCGCCCGCAGCAGCCCGCGCCGGTCGGCGAACACCGTCGGCCACCCCTTCGCGGCCCGGGGGTCGACGAGCAGCCGTGACCACTTCCGCCAAGCGGGCAGCGCGAAGGACGTTGACGTTCCGCCTAGGTGGTCCACGCCGGCTTCCAGCCCGGCGCGCACCGAGGCTCGCAGCCGCTCGCCCGACACCCTGGCGTTGTTCGTCCGGACCACGAGCATGGTGTTGCGGTAGCTGCCCACCCGCGCCCGCGCCCGGTCCAGGTCAGGGGCCGGCACGGTCAGCGGCGCTAGTGTGCGGTCGTCGACGTGCACGCGATCCCCGGCGGCGGCGTAGGCGACGACCGGATGGCCGCCTTGTCCGTCGAGGAACGGGGGCAGGTTCCAGTACCCGAGGTGGTAGCGGTCCGGCCAGATGATCGCCGGATCGCCGGCGGCCAGGGTCGAGGTCAGCGCCCGGGCAGCACCCACGGCACCGCCGGTGCGGGACCAGGCGACGTCCAGGCCGAGCCGGTCGACGGTGGTGGCCAGCCGCCGGTCGAAGTACTGCCAGGAGTGGGTGAACCCGAGGGTGACGACGCGGCCGTCGTCGTGGGCGAACTCCCAGAGGATGTAGCCGGCGCCGAGCCCGCCGCCGACGAGAAACATCAGCGGCTCGGTCAGCGGGCCGTCGGGTCCGGTGACCCCGCGGTGGGCAAGCACGTTGGCCAGCGCCGCGGTGTCCGGGTCGGTGCCACCGCGCAGGGCCCACCCGGCGTCGACGACTGGACTGGTGTTCGTGCCGCCGATGACGTGGGCGCGGGCCGTGGCGTAGCGCTCGCCGGTCCGGGCCATCCGCGCGCGCACGCGAGTCTTCAGCTGCTTGGTCGTCGTCATGCTCGGACTCTCCCGGCTGCTTCCGCGGCAACGGCTCCACGCGCCGTGCGCCGCCACAGCCGTGGCATCCGTTTCGGCGGGACTTCCAAGCCGTGCAGCGCCTCGAGGCTCTCGAAGTCCCCTTTGCCCCGCATCGCCGGCCCGCGTGGAGGACCGGTCTGGGGTTAGGCGCAAGGCTCGCCTGGGACTCAAGTTACACCCGTCCGCGTCCGCCAGGAACCCCTGCCCAGGTGACGTCGCCGCGCGGTTCGCGGCCTCGCCCAGCAGGCACCCATCCGTGTGGGGACGAGCTGAGCCCTCCCTGTCGTCGGTGCCAGGAGTGGGTGACGGTCGTTGACCACGGCCTCCGCCTTGTCGCGGCGTTGGCTGGTCGCGGACGGGTCAGAACGTGTGCGTGTTCAGGGTGAGGCTGTGTTGCAGTCGCTGGAGCAGCCCGTAGACCCTTCGCTCGCTGGCCCGGTCGGCAGCGATCAGCCGGTTGAGGTGGAGGTGCACGAGGCTGCCGTACAGGTCCGCGGGCGAGCGTGACAGACGTCCCGCGTGGTCCAGCTCGGACAGCGGGTTCCGCAGCCGCGCTGCGGTGTTGCGGAACCGGTCCAGCACTGCCTCCGGGGGAAACGGCGGTCGCTCGCCGGCGAGCATCGGGCGGAGGAGCTGCTTCCACTCGCGGTAGTCGGCACCGGACTCGGGCCGCGGGCCGGCTCGCGCCCCGCACCATGCGGCGCGTTGCTCTCGGCTCAGGCCGAAGCCGGTGAGGAGCGCGTCGACCGTCATGACGGCCGTGGGCAGCGGCTCGACCGGGTGGGACGCCAACAGGTCGGTGACGGCGGCGCTGTCGGCGCAGAAGAAGTCCTCCGCGATCGCGAGGCCGTCCGGTCCGCCGAACCGGTCCAGCTCGCGGTCGTAGGTGTCGATCGAGAAGCTCTCGCACACCCCGGAACCCATCAGCCCGCTCGCCCAGGCCGTGACGAGTGGCAGGAGGTCGGACAGCAGCCGCTCCGGGTCTCCGCGGAAGCGCAGCCGGACGTGTCGGCGCGGGTCGCCGTACCGGATGAAGAACCACTCGGCGAACCCCGCGGCGGCCGCCTCGTGGGCGAGGGCACGGACCGGTCCCGTGAGCAGGTCGGTCTCGGTGTCGGGGGGGCCATAGAGCTTGACGTACAGCCAGTCGCTGCCGGGCGGCTTGGGGTCGGCGCCGACGTCGACGAACGGAGTGGCCGGGGGTGACGGCACGGGCGCGCGGCGCACCATCGGGACCACGAGCTCGGCCACGAAGCGGTGGCCTGTCGCGTCGGGCAGCCACGCGTCGTCGACGTCGGGGAAGTACTCCTGGACGACGACGGCTTCTCGGGCGCGCAACGTCCGGCGCAGCTCCGCGACGTCTCCCGCACGCGTCAGGTCGAGCGGGAGGCGGTGGTCGCCGACGGCGAGGACGAGCGTGGCGGGGGCGTCCCACTCCTCGCGCCACGCGTCCAGCCGAGTGCGGAAGGACGACGGGTCGTCGAGGTCGGGCGCGAACTGCTCGGTGCGTAGCCGCCATCGTGCGAGCGACAGCACGATTCGCCCGCAGCGCACCCGTGGGAGGTACGGGAAGGAGCCGGCGGGTCCCCACGAGAACGCCGAGAGCTGGCGGGTCTGGTGGCGGCCCACTTCGGAGAGGAACCGCGCCGGGGCCGGTGCCCGGGTGGACGTCAGCATGTGGCCGGCGGTGATCAGCAGGTGCTCACCGGTGCGGGTCCACCGCACCTGGAACTTGCCGTCGCGTACGCCGACCACGAGCTCGTCGACGCCGATCGTGTGCTGGGCGTCGGTGCTGGCCACCACGTCGATCGGGATCTCGTATCGGCGCGGGTGCGGCCGGGTGGAGACGTTGCCAAGCCTCGGGCGGCGAGGCTGGTAGGCCAGCTCGGCGACGACCCACCCGGGCGTGCGCTCCGCCTCGGCGGCCGCGACCTGGGCCAACGCCGGCACTGCGCCGGGCACGAAGTAGGCGAAACGGCCCAGCATCCGGCCGGCGGCGACGCTGCCGACGGTGGGGCCGACGACGAGGTCGAAGTCACCGGCGTCGATCGACTGCCGCGATGCCGCGCCGACGAGGACGACCAGGTCGAGCGAGGCGGGGATCGCGGTCGCGGAGACGTCGCCCGTGGTCAGTCGCGTGACTGACGCGTCGTCCAGCCGCACCTCGCGGCTCCGGGTCTGCAGGGCCTGGACCGCCAGGTCCAGCAGCGCTCGGTCCCGCTCCGGGAAGCTGCGCTTCCGCGGCTCCGGAGGCGAACGGCAAAGGCCCGATGCCGAGGTACGGGTCGACCAGCTCCAGCAGGGGTACCTCCCGGTGGACGCCGTACCGGCTTTCGAACGCGCGCCGGTGGGTCTCCAGCGTCGTCGGGCCGTGCGGGGTGCGACTGAAGCGGAGCAGGAGCTCGGCTGCGCGCGCGGCGTCGGTGGCGAGCTGCCTCGACAGAGTGGCCGAGCTGAACGTCAGGGCCGAGTCCACCTGCAGCGCGGCACCGTCGGAGGCGACGGTCCGAGTGGCGTGGCTGATCAGCTTCCGGAAGGCGACGTCGTCGGGTTCGGGTCGGGAATCCCAACAGTCCGCCTCCTCGAGGACCGAGGCGAGCAGGTCGTGAAGCTGCGCCGCGGCGGGGATGTCGGCCAGCTTCTGGAGCACGTGAGCTGCTGGCGCGGCGACGGTCAGCGGGGGGCGTAGATCGGTCAGCAGCAGGGCCTGCTCGCACAGGCGGGTCACCAGCGTGGTCACCTGCTCGGTCGACGCCCCGGGCGTCGCGCTCAGCAGGAGCGCGGTCAGGTCATCGAATCGGATCGGCGTCCGTGCGGCTGCCAGGGTGCGCCGCACCACCTCCGTGCTCCGGACCGACACCGAGCTCAGGAAGATCCGCCCGGCCCGGGCGATCGCCGACGGGTTCGTCCGGACGTGGAGGTGCAGGCGGATCTCCGGGTCGGACTCCGCGCGGTCGACGAGCGCCGTCAGCCACGCCGCGTCGGGGCGGGTACGACGTACGCGCTGGTCGGCGGTCAGCTCGAGGTCGGTCTGTTCGCCCCAGCCGGCCAGTCCGACCGCGGCGAACAGGCCCAGTGGCGTGGGGCGCGTGGACATCCGGATCAGGTAGCGGCGCAAGGTGGACCCGGTGCGGGGTCTCAGCCGGCCGGCGCCGTCCTTGGCCAGCGCCTCGCTGAACGTCGGGCTGGCCACCGCGAGGGCAGCCCGCACGTCAGCCGACAGCATCCCGCGCAGCTCGTCGTCGCCGGCGGGGAGGGCGGCGAAGGTGTCCACCGGCAGCAGTGGTGCCCGGACTACCGCGAAGTCGAGTGGCTCGTAGAGGCTCATGACAGCAGCAGGACCTGGTCCCAAACCGGCTCCGCCGACGAGGCGAGTCCGAGCAGGACCAGCGCCACGCCGGCGGCGCCCTCCAGCAACCCGGGGTTGTCGATGCGCTGGCCCGACGGTTTCAGGTCGCGGTAGCCGAAGCGGCTGTCCGGCTCGTGGGCGGCGAGCAGCTGGCCGCCGAGGTCCTGGGCCGCGGCGTCGTACGACGGCCCGGCTCCGTCGCGGACGAAGCGCAACGTCACCTGGAGCAGCCCGGCGACACCGTGGCACAGGGTGGGGGAGTCGATCCGGCGGGCGGGCACCGGGCGCTGGAAGACCGCTGCCATCGCCTCCAGGGCGAGGTCGCGGTAGTCGGCCCGGCCCGAGGCGGCCCCCGCGAGCCAAAGCGCCCGTGCCACGCCGGGCGCGCCGTAGCACCACGCCGAGCGGGCGGGCACCCGCTCCTTCCCGCGAGGCACCGGTACCGGCTCGGCCGCCGGGAAACCGACGCCCCACTCGTCGACGCACTGGGCGCGCACGAGCAGGTCGGCGGTCCGGACGATGGCGTCCTGCTGCCCGGGGACGTCAACGCCCCGGCTCGCCGCCAGCGACAGCAGGGCGAGAGGACCAGGAAGGCCGTGGGCCAGGCCGAGGTTGAGGTTGCCGTCGGGATGGACACGGCGCAGGTTCTCCGTCGTGTGCTGGCTGCTGGTGTGCCAGTGCGGGACTCCGTCGGCCCCTTCCTCGGACAGGTGGACGAAGGTACGCAGCAGCTGCTCGAGGGCCCGCCGGCACGGCTCGGACCCGGTGCGGTCGAGCAGGTACCGGCCCGCGCCGGTCAGTCCGGTGATCACGTCGAAGAGCGCCACCGGGACGCCGTGCGGACGCGTCCGCAACACGTGCCGGGACGTGCGCTCGACCCGCTCGACGATCGCGGCCTGCAACCTGGTCGACAGCGTGCCGTAGCGCGCGCCGTCGCGCGACAGCAATGCCGTCGCCGCGGCCAGCCCCGTCAGCCCGGACAGCCCGACCTGCGCCGCTCGCTCCCCCTCGAAGCCGCGGACGGCGCAGCTCAGCTGATCGTGACCGACGCCGTCCCACCCGGACCCGGGCTCAGCGGAGTCCAGGGCGGCGGCCAGCACGGCGAGCCCGGTGTGCCCTCCCCACAACCCGGCCGCTTCGAGCGCGTCCGTGGTCAACCTCCGTGCGGTGTCGACGGCAACGGCCAGGGGCTCCGCGGGTGAACTGGCTAGCACCCGTCGTCGCTGCACCCGTCGGTCCCGGGAGCGGGACAGTTGACGCAGGTGTCGGTCTCGCCGCAGCCGTCACTCTCGTCCTCGCAGTAGTTCCCCGGGTAGGTGAACGGGTACCCGCAGTCCTCCAGGTGCTGGTTGCAGGTCTCGGCGGTGCTGCAGGCACACGTCTCGCCGCAGCTCGCGTCGACGGAGTAGCACTCCCACCCCCCGGTGTCGGCCATCTCCTCGGCGAGGGGAGAGAGGGGGCGCCGGACCGGCGTCAGCCTGATGTCGAGGTCGAACTGGTCGTCAAGCAAGGACATGGTGACCGCCTTCGACGCGCACCCCGACAGCCTGCTCCCGGAACGCGCGCATCGCTATCACGCCCGCAGAGCTGCGCGCCTCTCGGAAATGTTGCTCCGCCGAGCCGAGGACCAGGGGCGTCGCCCGTTCGGGGGTGCCGAACTCGCTCAGGATGCGCCGGAAGTCCCGGACGACGGCCGGGTCGACGACGGCGCTGCGCTTGCTGCGGATGACAGTGGCGACGGCGCTGCAGCCGAACAGCTCCGCGAGCCCATCGGCCGAGAAGACGGGCCTCCGCTCCGTCGCCGCCCTGGCGATCAGCATCTCCCGCGTGCACCAGGCCACCGCTTGGTTGAACTTGCGTGCGTCCGTGGCCTCCTCACGATGGTGCACCAGCAACCAGCCGGCCTCCGAGCACATCCGGATGACCGGTGCGTAGTCGTCGCGGAACCGGAAGGCTCGCTGGATCCGCCCGAAGACCCGCGGGTACTCGAACAGGACCCTGCCCTCGGACACCAGGTGGAAGGCGAACAGGCTGCCCGAACGGGCCGCGCGCAGGGCGTCGTCCAGCGGGTGGGCCATCGTGGTCAGGCGGCCGAAGGTCACCCTCTCGGCAGACTCGCCGGCCGTGATCGCGGTGACGTCGACGTCGGAGGATGCGTCGTGGTCGCCTCGCGCGCGACTTCCGTAGAGGAGCAGGCACATGATCGCGGACATGGACCCATCGCTTCGTGAGGCGAAGTGGAAGATTGACCCGGCGTCAGCACTAATCAATAGCAGCGGGATCGACGCGATGGCCGTCTCGTACGACGGACAGTACGCCGCGACGCCCCCCTCGTCAAAGGGCGTTCCGCGACGCGACCCGGGACGCCAGCGGCGGGGCGAGTCGGTCCCACATCCTCTCGAAGTCCGCCACGAACGCGTCCGTCGCCCGGGGGTCGCCACGCCACAGCAGGCGGTGCTCGCTGTGCCGCGACGACGCGTCAGTCGACAGGTTGGCGGTGCCCGTCAGCACGGTCTGGCCCTCGGGGTGGACGATGTACTTCTGGTGCATCACCTTGCGACCCGTGGCCCGCAGGTGGACCGGCAGCTGCTCCGCGCCGTAGGCCGTGGCGGCCAGACGCGACAGTGTCCGGACGCCGGCATGACCGTCGAGCACCACCAGCAGGCGCACCCCGCGGCGGGCCGCCGCCAGCAGCTCGCCGTACTCGGGGACCCTGACGGAAAGCGCGTACATCGCCACCAGCAGGTGCTCGCCGGGTTGGGCCCGAGCGATCGTGTCGAGCGCGAGCGTGGACAACGTCACCGGGACCTGCTTGATCTTTCCCGACGGCTTGCTCATCTCGAACCGCGCGCCCCGGTTGGCCGTGGCGTACCCGGCGACCGCCTCGCCCTGGTCCGGGGTGCGCGAGCTGAAGGCGATCTCCGCGTACGGCGAGGAGTCCGCACCGTCGGGGGACTCGGCGTCGCGAAGGACGTTGATCGGGGCGTCGGCACCGCGGTCCATCCCGATCACGTCGCCGGCAGCGCACGCCGGGTCCGCCTGGAACTCGGCCAGGATCGCCGCGTAGTGGGATGGCACCTCGTCGGGCGACACGGAGGCGGCACCGTCGGACCACAGCGCCTCGAACTCGCGCTCGACGGCGGTCATCACCCGGTTCGACGCCGCACCGTCCGCCGTCAGGACGAGAAGGTTCTCGTAGGCCTTGGCCGATCTCGTCGACCAGTTGAAGCTGCCCGCCAGCAGCGTCTGCGGGAGCCCGTCGACGATGACTGCCAGGGTCTTGTGGTGCAGCAGCCCGCGGCTCGCGTCGTAGGACCACCGCATCCGTGAGGCGTCGGCGTCCCACACGTACGGCTGGTCTCTCTTGTAGCGCACCTCGAGGTTGGCCAGTCCGAGGGCGGACAGCGCGCGGACCTTGCGTCCGTAGCCCTCCGCACCCTGGCTCCAGTCCGCGAGCAGCCGGATCGACAGGTTCGGACAGTCGCCCGCCGCCTCCACGAGCTGAGCGGCGATCTCGGCGTCGGTGAACGAGAACGTCATGATGTGAAGATCGACGTGCTGGGACCCGGCCGTCGTCGCGGCATCGCGGATCACCCGCAGGATCCGATGGCGCACGCCATCTCCGCCGACCTTGCTGGTGAACAGAGCGTCCACGAGCGACCTCCCAGCGACGTACCCCTCCAGCAGGGATGTGCGTCCTGAGAGTCAGGATGCGGCTCGAGAAAAGTTGTGTCAACGAGCCCAGCAGAACCGTGTCCGCTCGTGCTGCGCGCGGGGTGAACTGATTCCACCCGTCGACGGGAGGCACTCGGGCGGACGACCCCAGGCGTCCTCTGACGCCCGCGCTGGATCGTTCTCGCGAGGTGGGAACCTTGCCCTCCCCGGCGGTGGCCGGGGACCTCGGATCACCGGTGACGAGGTCAGTACTTCGGCAGGCCTCTGCACTCTCCTGCGGGCGGCTGAGCCTCCGCCGGGCTGAGACTTCCGCCAGCAGGGCTGGGCCGCGGCAGTCCCACCACGTGAACGCGCCCGCGACGGCACAGGCCATCCTGGGACGCATGAGGTTCACCGAGCATGAGCTCACCGCGGCATTGACGGGGACGGCGAAGTCCGTGCTGGCCTCCCGCAGGAAGGTGCGCAGGCGCGGGGGTGACGTCGACTCCGCCTGGGAGGCCATGGATCGGTACGAGCGGTTCAAGCTGCTCGATGCCCTCGGTGGCCAGGTTCTGCCGGTGCTGGTGGCCCTGCCCGACGTCGAGGTCGCCCCCGGCACCCGGCCGTCGTACTCGGCGGAGCAGGTGAGGGACATCGTCGCCGGGCTGGTCGGGGAGGACCTGTCCCGACTGCGACGCGCTGTCGTGGTCAAAGCCCGGACGGCGCTGGTGCAGACGGCGCTCGCGCACCTGCCGCCGCGACTCGACCCCGACGCCCTCGGCATCGCCGACGATGCGTGACATGGACGGCCCGTGAGGCTGCGCCAACGTCCCGGTGCGGTGCCTGTGGCTGGATCTGCGAGGCGGGGCCCGGGTGTGGCGTAGTCCGAGTTCTCACCGACCGGCAGCGCGGGTACGCGCGACGCAGGTGCCTGCCGATCTGACCGGTCGACCCGCAGGTTCGGTTCGAGTTCCGGTCCGAGGGCGCCACGGGTCCGCGGATGCCGGAGAATGGCAGGAGTGACCGACCTGGGCCTGGTCCTGCTGGCGGCGCTGCTGGCCGGCGGCGCCGCGGCCGTCGTACGCCTCCCTCCGCTGGTCGGATTCCTCGTTGCCGGGTTCGCGCTCAACGCGGCCGGGGTCCCGGAGCTGCCGGCACTCGACACGCTGGCGGACCTCGGTGTGGCGCTGCTGCTGTTCGGGATCGGTCTCAAGCTGGACGTGCGAGTGCTGGTACGCCGGGAGATCTGGCTGACCACGGTGGTGCACCTGAGCGCGACCGCCGCGTTCGCGACGGCGTACCTCGCGGTGCTCGGACTGCTGGGCATCGGCCTGGTCGCGGGTCAGGACTGGCAGAGCCTGCTGGTGATCGGGTTCGCCCTCTCGTTCTCCAGCACCGTCCTGGTCGTCTCGGTGCTCGAGGAGCGCAGCTCGGCACGATCTCGGTTCGGGCGGACCGCCATCGGGATCCTGGTCATCCAGGACGTGGCTGCCGTCATCTTCCTGACCCTCGCCAAAGGAGAGCCGCCGAGCCCCTGGGCGCTGCTGCTGATCTTCCTGCTGCCCGCCGCCTGGCCGCTGCGGCGGGCGTTGCGCCGGCTGGGACACGACGAGCTGATGCCGCTCTTCGGGGTGGCGCTGGCGCTGGGACCCGGGTACGCGCTCTTCGAGGCGGTGGGTCTCAAGGGGGACCTCGGTGCGTTGGTCATCGGCCTGCTGCTCGCGGGCGAGGCCCGGGCCGACGAGCTGTCCAAGGCGCTGTTCTCGGTCAAGGAGCTGCTCCTGGTCGGCTTCTTCCTCGCGATCGGCTTCACCGGCCTGCCGACCGCCGAGGACCTGCTGCTCGCCGCGCTGCTCCTGCTGCTGGTCCCGCTGAAGCTGGTCGGGTTCGTGGCCCTGCTGTGGTGGCGCGGACTGCGACACCGGACCTCGGTGCAGGCCGCGACGGTGCTCGGCAACTTCTCGGAGTTCGGGTTGATCGTGGTCGTGGTCGGAGCGTCGGCGGGCCTGGTCTCGGAGGACTGGCTGGTCGTCCTGGCCACCGCGGTCGCGGCCAGCTTCGTCGTCTCGGTGTCGGTCAACCGGCGGATCGGGAGGCTGGTCTCCCTCGCCGAACGGGTCCTCCCCGCCCAGGACCCGATCCGCCTGCAGCCGGACGACCGCCCCATCGACGTGGGTCACGCGGACGCCGTCGTCTTCGGCATGGGCCGGGTGGGTCAGGCGGCGTACCAGCAGCTCGCCGACGAGTACGGGCTGCGCGTGGTCGGCATCGAGAGCCGCGACGCCCGAGCCGCCGAGCTGTGCCGGCGGGGGTTCGACGTCATCGAGGGCGACGCCACCGACCCCGGAGCTGTGGCACCGGCTGACCCAGGCCGGCGAGGTGGACATCGCCGTCCTGGCGATGCCCTTCCACGGCAGCAACCTGGCGGCGATGGAGCAGCTGGAGGCGAGCGACTTCGCCGGCACGGTCGCCGCGATCGCCCAGTACGACGACGAGGCCGCCGAGCTGCGGGACCGGGTCGACACCGTGTTCGGGCTGTACGACGGTGCCGGCACCGCCCTCGCGGACGAGGCCGCGCAGCACGCCGGTCGGGGCGGCTGGCGACCACGGCTGATCGGCCCGGCCGACCCGATCAGGTGAGGACGGCGCTGACCGCTCCGCCGACCTCTGCGCCCGCGCGGGCGATCGCGACGCCGTCGGGCGACCAGATGGCCGAGTGGCCGGCGGTCGTGGTGAACACGTCCCCCGTCGCGCCGGCGAAGCCGGCGAAGACCACGAACGCCCGGCACGCCCGGGCGATCACCCGCGCCCGGGCCTCCTGCTCGGCCAGCTCTTCGGGCCGGTGCGCCAGGCCCGCGGCGTACACGTCGATGTCGAGCGTCGTCATCGCGGCGATGTGCTGCGCCGCGCCGGTGTCCCTGCAGATGCCCAGCCCGATCCGCCAGCCGTCCACCTCGAGCACCGTCGGCCCGTCCCCCGACCGGAACCGTGCGGCTTCGCTGCCCCCGAGCCACTGCTTGCGGTAGACCGTTCGGGCCCCCGCGTCGTCGATCCGGACCATCGCGATGAAGTCCCCGGCCGCCTCGCGAACCGGGGCGCCGACCACGGCCACCGAACCCGTGTCGGAGCAGGCCCGGACCAGCGGCGTCAGCGCAGGGTCGTCGAGTGCGACGGGGGCGGCGTCCAGCTCGTAGCCGGTCAAGGACAGCTCCGGGAAGACGATCACCCGCGCGTGCGCGGCGCGGACGGCCGCAGCGTGCACCAGGGCGTTCGCGGTGACGTCGTGCGCGCGGCACGCGGGCTGCACGGCGGCGACCGTCAGCGCACTCCGCATGGCTCCATCATCGCCGGTTCTCCACAGGAGTGCTGTCGGCCCCACTTCTCCACAGGCCGGCGGAGGTCGGTGGCCCGTGCCAGTCCGCTGTCGGCCGGCGTCCCCGGCGGCACCACCCAGGAGATGTTGGCGCCCGGGGTGAGTCCGTGGCGGAGGACGTTCGGCGGCAGCAAGCTCTGGGTGACCGAGGACGGGGCGAGCGGTGGGGTGGTGCTGGATGCGGTCAGCGTCAAGGAGACCACCCCCGCGCTCTCGGTCACGCCCGTGCTGCGGACCGTGAGGTCGCAGGATCTTGCCGGGAGGAGCGATCGCCAGCGGGAGCCCCTCTGGCCCAGCTACTCGGCGCGGGGCTCGCCCCCTCGGCGGCAGCCGGCCGGACGTCGGGCGGGTCAGGCGGCGAGACGGACGGTGCCGGGCATCGGCGGGGGTGTGCAGGTGCAGGTGTCCGAGCACGGGAGGTAGGTATGCGCGGCGTGCCCGCACGTTGGGCAGGCCGGGTCGTGCGGCAGGTGGTGCGGCTGGCTGGCGGGGACGTGGTCCCACATGACGGTGCCTTTCGGTTCGACTGGCCCTGACGGGCCTCATAGGGGATTCGGTACCCGATCGCTGAGAGATGGGTCACGGCGGCCAGGAAAATCTCGCCGGGCCAACCTCTAGGCTCGGCACCGGACGTGCCGGTCGACCGCTCGGAGGTAGGGAACATGCACCGATCCGCGGCCGCGCCGCTGATCCTCGACCGGCAGCTCGTCGAGATCTCCGGGATCGCGATCACCACCGCGGGGGTGGTCGGCGCGGTGGTGGCGCTGGTCGTCACCTGGGTGGTCTCGTTGCTGGCCCGCCGAGCGATCCGCAAGTACGGCGACAGTCGCGGCAACGTCCACCGGGCCACGCTGTACACGGTGCAGCGGATCGTCCACTACACGCTGCTCACCATCGGCGTGCTCATCGCGATCAGCCTGCTCGGCGTACCGATCAGCCGGTTCGCGGTCTTCGCCGGTGCCCTCGGAGTCGGCCTCGGGTTCGGCCTGCAGACGATCTTCAGCAACTTCATCTCCGGGCTGATCCTGCTCTTCGACAAGTCCCTCAAGGTCGGCGACTTCGTCGAGCTCGAGTCGGGCGTGCACGGCGAGGTCCGCGACATCAAGATCCGTGCCACCACGATCGTCACCAACGACAACATCGACATCCTGGTGCCGAACCAGGAGTTCGTCGCCGGGCGCGTCGTCAACTGGACCCACCGCGACGTGTCGCGCCGACTGAGGGTCCCGTTCGGCGTCGCCTACGGCACCGACAAGGAGCTCGTCAAGCGTGCGGCGCTCGAGGCCGCCGCCGAGGTCCCGTTCACGCTCGCCCACGAGGGGGTACGCCGGCCGCAGGTGTGGCTGACCGCGTTCGGCGACAGCGCCCTGGAGTTCGAGCTGGTGATCTGGCTCAACGACGAGGCGACCGTGAAGCCGCTGTCGGTGAAGGCGGCGTACAACTGGGCACTGCACTCCGCGCTGCAACGCCACGACATCGAGATCCCGTTCCCGCAACGGGACCTCAACGTGCGAAGCCTCTTCGGGCTGGAGGGGGACGCCGCCCTGGCAGCGCTCCGGCTCGAGCAGCAGCAGCGCGACCGCGGCACCGGTAGCCCGCAGGGCGCCGGCGACGGGGGCAACGACGCGATCGACGACGTCCGCAGCGACACCGGCGACCCGCCGGACGAGCCCGAGCAGGTCCGCGACTGACGCCCACCGCCCGGTAAAGGACGGCGACGCACCGGCGAGGGGACTTCCCGCCCTGGGGACCGCCTCGTACTCTGATGGGCAATGTCGCCCCTGGTCGACCGTGGGGGGAGAGTGGGGGCGGCATCTCCCCTCCCGTCCCCGACTTCGGCGACGTCGGCGTTTCTGGGCCCATCGGGGCCTGCCGGATGGCAGTCTCGGCAGATGGACGAGGCGTGGGCGTTGGTGCAACGGCACCTGGTGCTGCGCGACGGAGTCCGGCGGGGGCGCATCTTCCGCGCCTCCGGGCTGCGCTACCACGACCACTTCGTCTGCTTCCTGAACCGGGAGGGCCTGGTGCTCCGGATGTCCTCGGACCGGGTCACCGAGCTGATCGGGACCCGGATCGGCCGCCCGTTCGTCAGCGGTGCCCGGCTCCGTGAGGACTGGGTGGTGATCCCGCACGGGGCGGTGGAGCACTGGCTGGACCTGGCGTCGGAGGCGCTCGGGTACGCCGAGTCGAGCTGAACGCCGTCGCGGACCGCCCGGGGCGGACCGCCGGGGGCGGACCGCCCGCGATCCGGGTACGGCAGGCTGACCCCGTGCACTACATCGGGATCGACCTCGCCTGGGGCGAGCGGAAGCCGACGGGGGTCGCGGTGCTCGACGCCGACGGCGCCCTGGTGCACGTCTCCGCGGTGCAGACCGACGACGAGATCGTCGACGCGGTCGCGGCGTACCTCGACAGCGCCTGCGTGGTGGGCATCGACGCTCCGCTGATCGTGCGCAACGCCACCGGCTCCCGGCCCGCGGAGACCGCGCTCAACAAGGACTTCCGGCGCTTCGAGGCCGGCGCCCACCCCGCCAACACCACCCGCCGCGAGTTCCGCGACGTACCCCGGGGAGCCCGGGTCGCGCGCCGGCTCGGGCTCGACCTGGACCCCCGCTCCGGGCGGGATCGGCGCGCGATCGAGGTGTACCCGCACGCCGCCACGGTGGCGCTGTTCCGGCTGCCGCGGACGCTGAAGTACAAGAACAAGCCCGGCCGCGACCTGGACACGTTGCGCGCCGAGATGCTGGTGCTGATGGGCCTGGTGGAGCGGGTCGTCACCGTCGGGGAGGACTGGCGAGCGCTGGTCGGCCAGGTCGAGACCGCCACCCGCAAGAGCGAGCTGAGGGTCGTCGAGGACCAGGTCGACGCGGTGCTCTGCGCCCACGTGGCGCTGGTGGCGGACCGCCGGCCCGAGACCGTGACGACGTACGGCGACTTCGAGACCGGCTACATCGTCACCCCGACCCTCCCCGACGACCACGCGCCGGGCGCCGGGCAGCAGCAGCGGCGGCCGGACCGGATCCGCGATGCCGTCCAGACGTACGCCGCGGAGCGCTCGGCGCTGGAGACCGCCGGCGAGCAGGCAGTCACCCTGGTCACCTCGATCCTCGACGACGCCGGCATCAACTACCTCAGCGTCACCGGTCGGACGAAGTCGGTGGCCTCGTTCGCGGAGAAGGCGGCCCGGACCGTCGGCGACGTGCTGCAGTTCCCGGACCCGCTGCGCGACATCACCGACCAGATCGGCATCCGGGTGATCACCTACGCGCACAGCGACGTGACGGTGGTCGCGGACCTGCTCAGCGACCAGGTGGTGGTCAAGGACGACCGGGACATGGGCCGGGAGACCGCGCAGGAGGGACGCTTCGGGTACGCCAGCCGGCACCTGCTGATCGCCCTGGACGCGGCCCGGGAGAGCCAGGCCGCCTGGGACGAGCTGCCCGGCCGGATGGTGCAGGTGCAGATCCGGACCGTGCTGCAGCACGCGTGGGCCGAGTTCGAGCACGACATCCGGTACAAGGGCACGATGCCCGAGGAGCACGCCCGGGACTTCGACCGGCGCTTCACCCTGGCCGCCGGACTGCTGGAGCTGGCCGACCGCGAGTTCGAGGCGATCCGGGAGCGGCTGCGCACCGGCCCCGCCGGGCCCGCTGTCGTCGAGGACCCGGATCCGGACCCGCGGCTGGACCCACGCGAGCTGGCCGCGTTCCTCGCCGGGCAGTACTCCGACGCGGGCTGGTCCCGCACCGACCACTACGCCTGGATCTCGGGACTGCTGCTCGAGCTGGGGATCACCTCGCTGGACGAGCTGGGCGAGGTGCTGCGACGCAGCGACGAGGAGGGACTGGCCGCCCGGATGGAGTATCGCTACCCGCCCGGCGCCGTCCGTCGGCTCGACGACGCGCTGCTGGCCGAGTTCGGGGACCGGTACGTCGCGCTGCACGGCAACCAGCACCGGAGCGGGGCCTTGCGGTCCCGGTGGGAGAGGCTGACCGGTCCGCTGGGGTGACCCTCGCCCGTCGCCTCTGACCCGTGCTCGGGTCGTGTGCCTGGTGACGCGGTTCCTGTGGGTCGTGTGCCTGGTGACGCGCTTGCTCGTGGGTCGTGTGCCTGGTGACGCGCTTGCTGTTGGGTCGTGTGCCTGGTGACGCGGCTGGGCGCGTCGTGGGGCACACGACCCCGGATGTCCACGCCGGGACGCCGACCCGGGTAGCGGCTACCGTCGGAGAATGACACCGATTGAGCTGCTGAACGACGCTTTCACCCGCGTGCACCAGGGCGGGCTCGCTGCCGTGGAGGGCCTCGACGAGACACAGCTGGTCCACCGACCGGGCTCGACCGGCAACTCGATCGCCTGGTTGGTCTGGCACCTGGCGAGGGTCCAGGACGACCACGTGGCCGACGTCGCCGGGACCGAGCAGGTGTGGACCGGCCAGGACTTCGTGGGCCGGTTCGGACTGCCCTTCCCACCCGAGGACATCGGGTTCGGGCACGAGGACGAGCAGGTGGCGGCGGTCCGTGCCGGCGCCGAGCTGTTGGCGGCGTACCTCTCGGCGGTGCACGAGCGCACGCAGGAGTACGTCGCGACGCTGGCCGCCGAGGATCTGGACCGGGTGGTCGACACCCGGTGGGACCCGCCGGTCACCCTCGGCGCGCGGCTGGTCAGCGTGCTCAACGACGACACCCAGCACGTGGGCCAGGCGGCGTACGTCCGCGGACTGATCGAGCGGGGCTGACCGGCGGCGAGCGGGGCTGAACGCCCCCCACCGGCCGCGCCGTTCGGGTCGTGTGCCTCCTGACGCGCTCGGGCGCGTCCTCGGGCACACGACCCCCTTTCTCGGGGCTCAGCCGGTCCTCGGGGGCTCAGCCGGACCGGTTGGGGCTGCTGATGCCGGGGATCTTGCCGAGCATCTCGTTGAGCTCCTGGGAGGTCTCGAGCAGGTGACGCAGGTCCGGGGCCACCGTGGTCAGGCTGTCCAGCACCGGCAGGACGTCCTCCTCGACCCGGGTGGCGAGGGCCGGCAGCTGGTCGATCAGCGCCACCATCGCGTCCACCTCATCAGCCTCGGTCGTCTCGGCCAGTCGCTCGAGCACCGGCAGCAGCTCGTTCAGCGGAGGCTCGAGCCGCGCCATCAGCGTCGAGGCCCGTTGCCGGGTCTCCTCGACCCGACCGATCACCACCGAGGCCTCCTGGCGGGTCTCCTCGACCCGGTCGACCAGGGCGTGGATCCGGGTGACGACGCCGGCGGCGTCGGTGAGCAGCTTCTCCGTGCTGGAGAGCAGTCCGCCGACGCGTTCGAGCAGCGCGAGGGCATCACGGGGACCGGGTACAGGCAGACGCATGGGGCCCGGTGTCCCCCGGCGCGCGTGATCATGCCCGGATCGGGTTGGTGGGGGTGGCCATGATGGCGGGGTGAGCCTGTGGCGGGGACACCCGCAGCCCGACCAGACCCGACCCGGCCAGGAGTCGGTGTGGGACTACCCGCGCCCGCCGGCCCTGGTGGAGAGCGCCGAGACGGTGACCGTCGAGCTGGGCGGCCGGGTGATCGCCTCGACCACCCGCAGCTGGCGGGTGCTGGAGACCAGCCACCCCCCGACGTACTACCTGCCGATCGAGTCCTTCGTCGACGGCGCGCTCCGCCCGGCGGCCGGCTCGTCGTACTGCGAGTGGAAGGGGCAGGCGGCGTACGTCGACCTCCTCGCCGGCGACGTGGTGGCCGAGCGGGCCGGCTGGACCTACCCGCACCCGACGCCCGGGTTCGAGCCGCTGGCCGGGGCGCTGGCGGTGATGCCCGGGCTGGTCGACCGGTGCACCGTCGACGGCGAGGTCGTCGCGCCGCAGCCGGGCTCGTTCTACGGCGGCTGGATCACCAGCCGGGTGGCCGGGCCGTTCAAAGGACAACCCGGCACGCTGGGCTGGTGAGGCGGTAGCCCCCGCGGGGTTGCCGGGGGTTGCCGGGGCTCGCTGGGGGCTGCTGGGGGCTGCGGGGGGCTGGTGGCGCGGACAGGGGCTCGCGCCGGGGGCCGACTTCTGAAAAAGTTCGGCTGGGGTTGTCGTATCGGGCCGTCGCCGTTCGTGGTGAGGTTGACCGGGCCGATCGGGCCCGACGAACCAGGAGGATGACGATGCCCCAGTACCTGCTCGCCGTGCACGGCCCCGCCGACCCGTTCGCCGACTCCCCGCCGATGGAGGAGATGGCCCCGATCTTCGAGGCCGTGGAGCGGTTCAACGACCGGCTTCGCAGCGAAGGCTCGTGGGTCTTCGCCGGTGGACTGATGGCCGCGACCGATGCCACCACCGTGGACGCCACCGGGGACACCACGATGATCACCGACGGTCCCTACGCCGAGACCAAGGAGTACCTCGGGGGCTTCTGGGTCATCACGGCCACCGACCTCGATGCCGCGCTGAAGTGGGCGGCGGACGGGTCCGCCGCCTGTGCCGCGCCGGTCGAGGTGCGGGCCTTCCAGCCCGAACCCGAGGAGGCGCCCGCCTGAGCAGGAAGGCGCGCCTCGCGGTCGAGCAGATCTTCCGCGAGCAACACGGCCGCATCGTCGCCTCGCTGGCCCGTCGCTTCGGAGATCTCGACCTCGCCGAGGAGATGGCCGCCGAGGCGCTGGTGGCTGCCCTGGAACGGTGGCCCGTCGACGGCGTACCGCCGAACCCGGGCGGGTGGCTGACCACCACCGCCGCCCGCAAGGCCCTCGACCGGCTGCGCCGGGAGGCACGTCGCTACGGCAAGTACGAGGCGGCCGAGATGCTGCGGGACCAGACGCCTCACGAGCCGACCGGGCCGGTCGAGGACGACCGGCTGCGGCTGATCTTCACCTGCTGCCACCCGGCGTTGTCCTCCGAGGCGCGGGTCGCGCTGACGCTGCGGATGCTCGGCGGGCTCACCGTCGCCGAGATCGCCCGGGCGTTCCTGGTCCCCGAGACCACGATGGCGCAGCGGATCACCCGGGCGAAGAAGAAGATCAAGGACGACGGGGTCGGGTTCGAGGTGCCCGCCACCGCGGACCTGGACCGCCGGCTGGCCGGCGTGCTGGCCGTGATCTACCTGGTCTTCAACGAGGGGTACCTGTCCGGGTCGGCCGAGGCCGAGCCGATCCGGGCGGAGCTGACCGGGGAGGCGATCCGGCTCGCCCGGCTGCTGCGTCGGCTGCTGCCGGACAAGCCGGAGGTCTCCGGGCTGCTGGCGCTGATGGTGCTCACCGAGGCCCGGCGGCCCGCCCGGGTCGAGCGCGGCGCCCTGGTGCCGCTGGGCGAGCAGGATCGGACCCTGTGGGACCGCCGGCTGATCGTCGAGGGACACACCCTGGTCCGGCAGTGCCTGGAGCGCAACCAGCCGGGGAGGTACCAGCTGCTGGCCGCGGTGAACGCCGTGCACACCGACGCCCGCCGGGTCGAGGACACCGACTGGAGCCAGATCGCGGCGCTGTACGGCCAGCTGGAGGCGGTGGCGCCCAGCCCGCTGGTCAGCCTCAACAAGGCGGTCGCGGTCGCCGAGCTGGACGGCCCCAAGGTGGCCCTGGCGATGGTCGAGCGACTGGCGGACGAGTCGCCGGCGATGTCGACGTACCACGCCTGGCACGTCACCCGCGCCGACCTGCTGCGCCGCACCGGCCGCGACGCCGAGGCGCGGGCGGCGTACGAGGCCGCGATCGCCGCCACCCACAACGTCGCGCAGCGCGCGTACCTGCGTCGGCAGCGTGACAGGCTGCCGACGTGACAGCCCCTCCCGAGCAGCCGGCGCCGCTCCGGCTGCCGTCGGAGGAGGAGGCCGAGGAGTGGTGCCGCACCCGGGCCGCGGACGGCCTGACCCGGGCCCGGCAGCTGGTCGAGGACCTGCGCGCCGCCGCGCCGACCGACGCGCTCACGGTGCTGCGCGCCTGGGACGGGATCTCGCTGATCCTGGACGACGTCGGCGGACCGGCCTCGCTGCTGGCCAACGTGCACCCTGTCGAGGCGGTCCGGACCCGCTGCGAGGAGGCGCTGGTCGCGCTGGACCAGCTGAGCACCGAGCTGGGCCAGGACCGTGAGCTGTACGAGATCGTGCACCGGGCCGACCCCGCCGGGCTCGACCCCACCGAGGCCCGGCTGCTGGAGAAGACGCTGTCCGACTTCCGGCGTGCCGGGGTCGACCGCGACGACGCCACCCGGGCCCGGCTCACCGCGATCAACGCCCGGCTGACCACGCTCACCCAGGACGTGGCCCGCGCGGTCCGCGACGACGTCCGGACGGTCCGGGTCCCGCCGGAGCGGCTGGCCGGGATGCCCGCCGACTGGCTGACCGAGCACCCCGCGGACGAGGACGGTCTGGTCACCGTCACCACCGACTACCCCGACGCAATGCCGGTGCGGACCTTCGCCGAGGACGCCGGGGTCCGCCGCGACCTGGCGGTGGCGTTCCTCGAGCGGGGCCACCCCGAGAACGACGAGCGGTTGCGGGAGATGTTCGACCTGCGCCACGAGCTGGCGACGCTGGTCGGCTACCCCGACTGGGCGACGTACGACGCCGAGGTGAAGATGATCGGCGACGGCGCCGCGATCCCGGCGTTCATCGACCGGATCAGCGCGGCCGCCGCCGGTCCGGCCGAGCGTGATCTGACCGTGGTGCTCGCCCGGCTGTGCCAGGACCGGCCCGAGGCCACCGTCGTCGAGACCCCGGACGTCCACTACTACGAGGAGCTGGTCCGCAAGGAGCAGCTCGACGTCGACGCCCAGCAGGTACGCCGGTACTTCGACGCCGCTCGGGTCCGCGACGGGCTGCTGGCGGTGACCGGGCGGCTGTTCGGGTTGCGCTGGGAGCCGGTGCCGGACGTCACGGTGTGGCACGAGGACGTGACGGCGTACGACGTGCACGACGCCGACCGGCCCGCGGACGGGCCGTTCGCTCGGATCTACCTGGACCTGCACCCCCGCGCCGGCAAGTTCAAGCACGCCGCGCAGTTCACCCTGGCCAAGGGTCTTGCCGGGCGACAGCGTGCCGAGGGGGCGCTGGTCTGCAACTTCTCCCGCGGGCTGATGGAGCACGGGCACGTGGTCACGCTGTTCCACGAGTTCGGGCACCTGGTGCACCACGTGCTGGCCGGGCGGGGCGAGTGGGCCCGGTTCTCCGGGGTGGCCACCGAGTGGGACTTCGTCGAGGCGCCCAGCCAGATGCTCGAGGAGTGGGCGTGGGACGCCGCGGTGCTCCGGTCGTTCGCCGTGGACGCGGCGGGGGAGCCGATCCCGGCCGAGCTGGTCGAGCGGATGCGCCGCGCGCACGACTTCGGCAAGGGCTACCAGGCCCGGACGCAGATGTTCTACGCCGCGGTCTCCTACTGGTTCCACACCGACCGGCCCGCCGACCTGGCCGCGGCGCTGGCCGAGCTCCAGGGGCGGTACTCGCCGTTCCCGTACCTGCCCGGGACCCACTTCTACGCCAGCTTCGGTCACCTGGCCGGCTACACCTCGGCGTACTACACGTACATGTGGTCGCTGGTGATCGCCAAGGACCTGTTCAGCGCCTTCGATCCCGACGACCTCTTCGCTCCCGAGGTGGCCCGGCGCTACCGGGACCGGGTGCTGGCGCCCGGCGGGTCCCGCGACGCTGCCGACCTGGTCGAGGACTTCCTGGGGCGGCCGTACACGTTCGAGGCGTACGGAGCCTGGCTCGGCGAGTGATCCGGCGCGCCAGCCCGGGGTCATGTCCGGGTCAGCGGGGTCGTGTGCCTGGTGACGCGCTCCACCGCGTCCAGGGGCACACGACCCGAGGGGTCCGGGGCGGGCCGGGGCGGGTCCGGGCGGGTCCGGGGGAGCGGCCGGTGCAGCAGCCCGGAAAAACCCCTTGAACCCCGCCGGACCCCGGCGTACCTTAGCGATATATCGCGAGCACTCGCGCTAGGTCGACAGCAGTCGACGACAGTCGGAAGAAGGAGCACGTCATGTCGCACGGACGAGGACACTCCGGCATGCACGGGTCGCACGGACCCTGGGGTGGCTGGACGGGGATGCCGTCCGGCGGGTGGGGGCGCAGCGGGCGTCCGGGACCGCCGCCGTGGGTGGCCGGGCTGCTCGGCCTCGACCAGGGTGGCGAGCCGCCGAAGGGACCACGGGTACGCCGCGGCGACGTGCGGATGGCGATCCTGGACGTGCTGCGCGACGCGGCCGAGCGGGACGAGCCGGTCAACGGCTACCAGGTGATCCAGCAGATCACCGACCGCAGCGACGGCGCCTGGCGGCCGAGCCCCGGATCGGTGTACCCGACGATCCAGCAGCTCCAGGACGAGGGACTGGTCGAGGCCGAGGACGACCGCGGCCGTCGTACCCTCGCGCTGACCGCGGCCGGAGCGGACTACGTCGCGGCGAACGCGGACCAGCTCGCCGGCGTCTGGGCGCCCTTCGAGACCGAGGAGAAGCGTCGCCGCCCGGGCGGGGAGTACGCCGAGCTCAAGCCCGAGATCGGCCAGATGATGAGCGCGGTGTGGCAGATCGTCACCGCGGGCTCGGACGGGCAGCGGCGGGCCGCGATCGAGGTGCTCGTCGACACCCGGCGCCGGTTGTACGGGATCCTCGCCGATGGCGAGCCCGTCTCGACCGGTGACCAGGACGAGGGAGACGACGGGGACGAGTCGGGCGAGGACGCCGAGGTGGACCTCGGCGGCACCGGGTCATGAACGACGACCACCTGCGGCTCAGCGACGCCGAACGGGACCTCGCCGCCGCAGACCTCGCCGAGCACTACGCCTCGGGACGGCTCAGCGCCGAGGAGCACTCCGAGCGGCTGGACCGGGTGTGGGCGGCGCGCACCCGCGGCGAGATCCCGGCGATCTTCCGCGACCTGCCGAGCCGGTTCGCGCCGCCACCACCTCGCGGCTGGACCCTGCCCCAGCCGAATGCCGCCCGGCCGCCGCGACCGGCGTACGGCCCGACGCGCGGCCGGCCGCCCGTCCCCGCTCGTCGGGGCCTGCCGCTGCCGCTGCTGATCGGGCTCGGCCTGCTGGTCGCGCTCACCGTCTTCACCCACCTGCCGTTGATCCTCATCGGGGTGGTGATCTACCTGGTGCTGCGCGGCAACCGGGGGCGTTCGCACCACCGGCACTCGGGCTGGTCCTCCCGCTGACCGACCGCCTCGGCGTCCCGGTCCCGACCGGCCGAGGAGTACGCCGGCCCGCGCGGGGGCACCGCTCCGGTCATGGAGGAGACGAGCCCGGAGGCCCCGGCAGCCCGGCCCGGCGGCGGGGCCGGTCGGACGGTCGAGCGGCAGCGGTTCGTGGGTCGGATCGCCGGGGTGGGCTCCACCTCCGGGACCCGGATCGTCCTGGGCCGCTGGCACGACACGCCGCTGGGGGTCTTCGCCGACGCGATGGTGGAGACCCGCGCCGGGCACCGCGTGCTGCTGGCGCCCCACGCCGCCGCGGCCGAGTTCATCGCCGCGACGTACACCTTCGACGAGATCCGGATCGAGCCGATCACGGTGGGCGCCGCCTCGACCCACTGGCAGGTCCGAGCGCCCTCGCTGACCCTGCACCTGGTGATCGGCGGCCGGACCCCGCTCGGTCGGCTGCTGCGACTGGTCCCCGGCCGGCTCGCGACCTCGCCGGCCTGGTGCACCGTCACCGACCCGGTCGCAGGCGTACTGCTCCGCGGGGTGCGGACCCGCGGCACCGCCGGCGGGGACCGTCGCGAGTGGTACGGCGCCACGGACATGCACCGGGTGCTCGCAGCCACCGGCCGGTTCGACGGACTCGACCTCGGCTCGCTGGCCAGGGTCGATCCGCCCTGCCGGTTCGGGTTCTCCTCGACCCCGGTCACCCCCTCGGTGACCACGGTGACCACCACGGTCGACCGGCCCGTCGACTGACGCCCCCGCTGGTGGACGGCGGTGCCTGGCCGGGACCCGGCTACAGGTCGACGGCCCGGTTGACCCAGGTCGAGCCGACCACCATGCCGACCTTCTCGTAGAGCCCCAGCGCGCCGGTCCTCGAGTCGGTGCCCAGCGTCGACTTCACCGCGCCGTGGGCGCGAGCGACCTCGAACGCGTCGACGAGCAGGCCCTGGGCCAGGCCGCGGCCCCGCTGGTCGGCGCGGGTGGCCAGCCGGGCGACGTACCCCTCACGGGCATCGTCCTCGCCGGCCAGCTGGAGCACCGCCACCGCGACCACCGCGCCGGACGGGTCGGTGACCACCCGGAGGTTCCACGGCTCGAAGCCTGGTCGGCCGGTGATCGAGGCCAGGAAGTCCTCGTACGGCTCACGATCACGGACCGACCACTCCAGGAACGCGTCCTCGAGGACGGTCCAGCAGGCCGGGTACTCCTCGGGGGTCGCCGCGCGGACGGCGTACCCCTCGGGCAGCGGCCGGTGGGGCACCGTGGCCCCCTCGGGCAGGGACAGCAACCAGCTGGTCCAGCGCACCCGGTAGCCCAGCGACCCGAGCAGCGCGTCGCCCGGCGACCCGACCGGGACGGGCATCCCGACCACGGTGCCGCCGCGCCGGCGGACCAGCTCGCGGGTCCAGTGGGCCAGCCAGGCGCCGATCCCCCGACCCCGGTGGTCGGGGTGCACGGCCGCGTCGTACCGGTCCTGGCCGGTCAGCTCCGCGTACCCCACCAGGGTGCCCTCGGCGTCGACCACGCCGACCGAGCTGGCCGCCAGGTCGGTGGACGGGCGGGCCCAGTCGGCCACGATGTCGGCCTCCTCGACGACCACCTCGCCCACGTCGAGCAGCTCCTGGGCCGCCATCACCTCGAAGACGGCTGGGGCGTCCGTCTGCTCGAGGGGGCGGGCGGTGTATCCGGCGGGCAGCGAAGGGTTCACGGCCACATTCTCACGCGTGCGCAGCACTCTGTCGCCGCAGTTTTCCCGCCGGACGGGTGGGTCAGCTGTTCTGGATCGCGGAGATGTCGAAGTCGAGCGTGACCTTCTCCGAGACGAGCACGCCGCCGGTCTCCAGTGCGGCGTTCCAGGTGAGCCCCCAGTCCTTGCGGTTGACCGCGACCGAGCCCTCGAAGCCGATCCGGCGGTTGCCGAACGGGTCCGTCGCGGATCCCGTCGCGGTGAACACGATGCTGACCGGGCGGGAGACCTCGCGCATGGTCAGGTCGCCGGTGATGGTCCAGTCGTCGCCGTCGCGCTCGACCTGGGTGGAGACGAAGGTGATCTCCGGGTACGTCGCCACGTCGAAGAAGTCGGCCGAGACCAGGTGGTTGTCGCGGTCGGCGACCCCGGTGTCGATGCTGCCGGCGGCGATCGTCAGCGAGACCGACGAGTTGGCCGGGACGGCGGAGTCGACGTGGGCGATGCCGGAGAAGTCGGAGAAGCGGCCGCGGACGGTGGTGACCATCGCGTGCCGGGCGCTGAAGCCGAGGCGGGAGTGGCTGGGATCCACCGTGTAGTCACCGGTGATGTCCGGGAGGGTGGCGACGGCGAGGTCGCCGACGGGCGCAGCAGCGGCGGGGGCGGTGGTGTCGGCCTTGCGGGAGAAGATGCTCATGTGGGGCTCCTCGAGTAGTTGGTGGAGAGTTCAACTACCCGAACCGGACCGCAGTCCGTTTGATTCCACGACCTGAGGGTGACGTGGGTCACCACGAGGACCGCAGTCCCAGCGGAACTGCGGTGTGGTGCGCCCAGCCGACTGGGGTCAGGCGGCGTGGGTGATCTGTGCCGGGCCCGGCGCGGCCAGCGATGCCTCCACCGGCGGTGCCGGGAGCGCTGCCGTCGCGGTAGGAAGCGTCCAGCGCATCTGCAGCTGCGACCGACCATCGACCTGAACCTCGAACCACTGCATGACGAGCCGATTCGTCGTGACTGATTCCTGCATGCGACACCTCCCGTTCACCTTGTGTTCACCAACCATAACTCATCCCCACAACGCGGGACGACAGAGGGGCGAAAAACGGTAAAATCCCCCATCTCAGGGCGTGTTCCGCGGTGTGGCGTGACGTCTGCGCTCCACCGGCGCCTGAACGGGGTCAGCCGACCTCGGAGGGGATCAGGTGGAGAGGGGGAAATCTGCCCGATAGCGGGCAGATTCTTGTCAAAGCCGCGCGACTGCAGGCACCATCGGGGAGTGCCGATCGACCGAGACCTCGTGGACCACCTGGTGGCGACCACCGGGTTGGAGCCCGCGGACGCGGTCCGGGTGGCTGAGGACGTGCTCGCCTACCACGCCGAGCCGGTGGCGGCGTACGTGCGCCGGCGGCACGCCGAGCTCCAGACGTACGGCGTCAGGAACGACGAGATCTTCCGTCGCGTGGCCGACGAGCTCACCCGGCGGGTCGTGGCCGCGCCGCGGCTCAGTGAGCGGCAGCTGCGCCGGCTCGTCTACGGCTGACCGACCGGCACGACCGGACCGGGACACCAGACCGGGCACGACCAGATCAGATCCGCAGGCAGCACCCCAGACCGGTAGCACCGAGCAAAGGACGACGAACATGTGCGGCATCGTGGGATACATCGGCGGCCAACAGGCCGGACCGCTGCTGCTGGAGGGCCTGAGCCGCCTGGAGCACCGCGGCTACGACTCCGCCGGGGTCGCGGTGCTCGGCTCGGCGCTGCGGACCGCCAAGAAGGCCGGTCGGGTCCGTGACCTCGAGGCGGCGCTGCCCAAGCGGTTCGGCGGCACCACCGGCATCGGGCACACCCGCTGGGCCACCCACGGTCCGGCGAACGACGCCAACGCCCACCCGCACACCGACGCCAAGGGCGACGTGGCGGTCGTCCACAACGGGATCTTCGACAACGCCGCGGCCCTGCGCCAGCGGCTCACCGACGACGGCGTCACGCTGACCTCCGACACCGACACCGAGGTGCTCGCCCACCTGGTGGCCCGGTCCACCGCGGAGACCCTCGAGGAGCGGGTCAGCCAGGCGCTCGCCCACATCGAGGGCACCTACGGCATCGCCGTGGTGCACGCCGACTTCCCGGACCGGATCGTGGTGGCCCGCAACGGCAGCCCGCTCATCCTCGGGGTGGGGGAGCGGGAGATGCTCGTCGCCTCCGACCTGGCGGCGCTGGTCCGGCACACCACCACCGTGGTCCACCTCGACGACGGCGACCTGGCCACGCTCACCCCCGGCGGGTACACGACGTACCGCCAGGACCTCAGCACCACCGACCGCCGCGCCACGGTCCTCGACATCGACGTCTCGGAGTACGACGCCGGCGACCACGCCTCCTTCATGCACAAGGAGATGCTCGAGCAGCCCGCCGCGCTGGCCCGGGCGCTGCGCGGTCGCCTCGACGAGCGCTTCGGCACCTCCCACCTCGGCGGGCTCGAGATGGACGCCCGCGACCTCCGGGCGGTCCGCCGGGTCAAGATCCTGGGCTGCGGCTCGGCCTACTACGTCGGTCAGATGGGGGCCTCGCTGATCGAGGAGCTGGCCCGGGTCCCCGCCGACGCCGAGGCCGCCAGCGAGTTCCGGTACCGCAACCCGATCATCGAGCCGGACACCCTCTACGTCGCGGTCAGCCAGTCCGGCGAGACCGTCGACACCCTCCTCGCGGTCCAGGAGATCCGCCGCAAGGGCGGCCGGGTGATCGGCCTGGTCAACGTGGTCGGCAGCGCGATCGCCCGGGAGTGCGACGGCGGGATCTACCTGCACGCCGGCCCCGAGGTGGCCGTCGCCTCCACCAAGGCGCTCTCGACGATGTACGTCGGGTTCGCGCTGCTCGCCCTCCAGCTGGGCCGGGTCCGGGACCTCTCGATCGCCGACGGCCGCCGCCTCATCGCCGGTCTGGAGCGGCTGCCGGACCAGGTCGCGGAGATCCTCGCCGGGGAGGAGCGGCTGGCCGAGCTGTCCGAGCCGCTCGCCGCGGCCGAGTCGATGTTCTTCGTGGGCCGGGTCCGCGGCTACCCGGTGGCCCGGGAGGGCGCCCAGAAGCTGAAGGAGATCTCCTACCGGCACGCCGAGGCGTACCAGACCTCCGAGCTCAAGCACGGCCCGCTGGCGCTGATCAGCCCCGAGGTGCCGACCGTCGCGATCGTCCCCGACGACGAGCTCACCGACCGCAACGTGGCCGCGCTGCACGAGATCGCGGCCCGTGGCGGTCCGCTGCTGGTCGTCACCCACGCCACGGTCGACCTCGGCGAGCTGACCCGCGGCGCGGTGACCCGGATCGACGTACCCCGCAACGAGCGGGAGCTCGACCCGATCCTGATGACGATCCCGCTGCAGCTGCTGGCCTACCACGCGGCGCTGCGGCTGGGTCACGACATCGACAAGCCGCGCAACCTGGCCAAGTCGGTGACGGTCGAATGAGGCCCACCGGGCGCCGGGCCGGGCGCAGCGTGATACGGAGCACCGCGGCCACGAATCGGGGCGGACGCCGCGCACGCCGTACCGTGGACCGGTGAGCACTACAGAAACCGTCGAGCCCGACCTGCCGACCTTCGCGGACCTCGGACTCGCCGACCAGGTGCTGCGCGTCCTGACCGAGGTCGGGTACGAGACCCCCTCGCCGATCCAGGCCGCCACCATCCCGCCGCTGATGGCCGACCGCGACGTCGTCGGCCTGGCGCAGACCGGCACCGGCAAGACCGCCGCGTTCGCGCTGCCGATCCTCTCCCGGCTCGACCTGTCGCAGAAGACCCCGCAGGCCCTGGTGCTGGCGCCGACCCGTGAGCTGGCGCTCCAGGTCTGCGAGGCGTTCGAGCGGTACGCCGGTCAGATGCGCGGCGTCAAGGTGCTCCCCGTCTACGGCGGCCAGGGGTACGGCGTGCAGCTCTCCGCGCTGCGCCGCGGCGTGCACGTGGTCGTCGGCACCCCCGGCCGGATCATGGACCACCTGGAGAAGGGCACGCTGGACCTCTCCGAGCTGCGCTTCCTGGTCCTCGACGAGGCCGACGAGATGCTCAACATGGGCTTCGCCGAGGACGTCGAGACGATCCTCGCCGACACCCCGGACTCCAAGCAGGTCGCGCTGTTCTCGGCGACCATGCCGCGTCAGATCCGCCGGCTCTCGGAGAAGTACCTCAACGACCCGGCCGAGATCACCATCAAGAACAAGACCACCACCTCGGCGAACACCACCCAGCGGTACCTGACGGTGTCCTACCCGCAGAAGGTCGACGCGCTCACCCGGATCCTCGAGGTCGAGAACTTCGAGGGGATGATCGTCTTCGTCCGCACCAAGAACGAGACCGAGATGCTCGCCGAGAAGCTGCGCGCCCGGGGGTTCTCGGCCGCCGCGATCAACGGCGACGTGCCGCAGAACCTGCGCGAGCGGACCGTCAACCAGCTCAAGTCGGCCCAGCTCGACATCCTGGTCGCCACCGACGTGGCCGCCCGCGGTCTCGACGTCGAGCGGATCAGCCACGTCGTCAACTACGACATCCCCACCGACACCGGCTCCTACGTGCACCGGATCGGCCGCACCGGTCGCGCCGGCCGCAGCGGTGACGCGATCTCCTTCGTCACCCCCCGCGAGACCTACCTGCTCAAGCACATCGAGAAGGCCACCCGGCAGCCGCTGACCCGGATGCAGCTGCCCACCGTCGACGACGTCAACAGCACCCGGCTGGCCAAGTTCGACGACCAGATCACCGAGGCGCTCTCCTCCGAGAAGGTCAGCTTCTTCCGCGACGTCGTCACCCACTACCTGCGCGAGCACGACGTGCCCGAGATCGACGTGGCCGCTGCGCTCGCCGTGGTGCTCCAGGGCGACGAGCCGCTGCTGCTCGACCCCGCGGCCGACCGCCCGGCGAAGCGGCCGCGCGACGACCGGCCGGACCGGCCGGACCGCGGTCAGGACCGCGGTCAGGGTGACCGGGGCCGCGGCCCCCGCGAGGAGCGGCCGCGTCGCCCGCGCGGACGCACCGACGTGCCGATGACGACGTACCGGATCTCGGTCGGCAAGCGGCACCAGGTCGAGCCGCGCCAGATCGTCGGGGCGATCGCGAACGAGGGCGGGCTGTCCCGCCAGGACTTCGGGCACATCGACATCCGCGGCGACCACTCGCTGGTCGAGCTGCCGGCCGAGCTGCCGCCCGGCGCGATGGAGAAGCTCGGTGGCACCCGGATCAGCGGCAAGCTCATCGAGCTCACCGCGGACGGCAGCCCCACGACCGGTGCTTCCGGCGGCCGCCCGTCCGGTGACCAGGGTCCGGACAAGTGGAAGAAGCCGCGCAGCAAGGCGCGCTGAGGCCGCTGACCGGATCCGGGGGTGGCGGCTGGTAGAACCAGCCGCATGACCCCGGGAACCACACCGAACCGCGCCACACGCCGGCGGCGGCTGCCCTCGGGAGCCGTCGTGGCTGCCGTGGCTGTCGTCGTGGTCGCGGTGCTGCTCAGCGGCTGCGAGGGTGCGGCGGAGAAGCTGACCGGGCCGGACCCCGAGCCGGTGGCCGAGACGCTGGCCGCTGCCCTGGACACCGGTGAGGTCACCGAGGTCCCCTTCGAGACCGCGTCGCCGAGCGAGGTGCAGGACGAGCTGGACGGCATCGTCGCGGGCCTGGGCGAGGCGGAGCCGACGGTCTCCCTGGACCGGGTGGTGCGCAACGGGGACGCCGCGACGGCCACGCTGGGCTGGACCTGGCCGGTCGCCGGCGAGGAGTGGAGCTACGACAGCACCGCCGACCTGGTCCTCGTCGACGGGGCCTGGCAGGTCCGGTGGGCACCCGCGATCCTCGAGCCGTCGCTGCGCCCCGACGTGGTGCTCGACGTGATGCCCCTCGCTGCCGCCCGCGGCGAGATCACCGGTGCCCGCGGCCTGACCCTGGTCACCGACCGTCCGGTGGCTCGGTTCGGCATCGACCGCTCCCAGGTCCGGCCCGCCAAGGCCACCCGGTCCGCACGCCGGCTCGCCACCCTGGTGGGGATACAGCCGGGGCCGTACGCCGAGCGCGTCGCCGCGGCCGGCGAGAAGGCCTTCGTCGAGGCGATCGCCTACCGCAGCACCGAGGTGCCCCCCGCGGTCGCGAGCGGCTGGAAGCAGATCCCCGGCGCCCGGTCCATCGCGGCGTCCCAGCAGCTCGCGCCGACCCGTGGCTTCGCGGCGCCGATCCTGGGGTCGGTCGGCGAGGTCACCGCGGAGATGATCGAGAAGGAGCCGGAGACCTACCAGATCGGCGACGTGGCCGGGCTCTCCGGGCTCCAGGCGCGGTACGACGAGCGGCTGCGCGGCCGGCCGGGCGCGATCGTCTACGCGCTGGCCTCCGACGACACCGACCGGGAGCTGTTCCGGGTGGACGCCGCCGACGGGGAGCCGCTGCGGCTGACGCTGGACGCGGACCTCCAGCTCGAGGCGGAGAGCCTGCTCGCCGGGATCGGCCCGGCCAGCGCGCTGGTGGCGCTGCGACCCAGCACGGGGGCCATCGTGGCCGCCGCCAACGGTCCCGGGCGCCGACGGCCTCAACATCGCGACCTACGGGCAGTACCCGCCGGGCTCGACGTTCAAGGCGGTCAGCGCCCTGGCGCTGCTGCGGTCCGGGCTGGACCCGGCCTCGCCGGTCGCCTGCACGCCGGAGGTGACCGTGGACGGGAAGCGGTTCACCAACTACTCCGACTACCCGGCGGCCGCGCTCGGCCGGATCGCCCTGCGGGCGGCGGTGGCGAACTCGTGCAACACCGCGTTCATCGCCGCCGCGGACCGGCTCGGCGACACCGACCTGTTCGACGCGGCGGCCTCGCTGGGGATGGGACTAGACCACGACCTCGGCTTCCCGGCGTACTTCGGCAAGGTCGACCCGCCCGAGTCCGCCACCGAGAAGGCCGCGGACATGATCGGCCAGGGCCGGATCCTCGCCTCACCGATGGTGATGGCGACCGTGGCGGGGACGGTGCAGCGGGGAGAGCTGGTGGTGCCGCGGCTGGTCGAGGGCATCGAGGTGGCCGCCCCCGAGGGAGCCGCCCCGCTGACCCCGGCCGAGGCCACCGCGCTGCAGGCGATGCTGCGGGGGGTGGTCACCGAGGGCAGCGGCCGCGGGCTGGCCGACCTGCCGGGGCCGCCCGTGCTGGCCAAGACGGGCACCGCGGAGTTCGGCGAGGCCGGCAACGTCCGGACCCACGCCTGGATGATCGCCGCGCAGGGCGACCTGGCGGTGGCGGTCTTCGTCGAGGTCGGGGAGTCCGGATCGCGGACCGCCGGACCCGTGCTGGAGGCGTTCCTGCGGGCGGCCGGCACCGTCGGCTGAGACCAGCGAACCCCTCGCTGCATGGGGTCAGCGAGGGGCTCGTGCCGATTTCAAAGTGCTCCCTCCGAAGTCGACACCTCAAATACTGCCACGGACACCCCAGCCTTGTCATGATGCGAACGGGGTATCGAGATGGTAAGGATCGGTCCATGAGTGGAATGGATCTGATCGTGGACGACCGGGCGGGCCTCTACATCGGGGGCGAGTGGCGCGATTCCGAGGACGGTGACCGCTTCGACGTACTCGATCCGGCCGACGGATCGGTGATCACGACGGTCTCGAACGGGTCGGTCACCGACGCCGTCGAGGCACTGGATGCCGCCGTCGCGGCTCAGGCGTCGTGGGCCGCCACCCCGGCCCGCGACCGCGGCGAGATCCTGCGCGGGGCCTTCGAGATGATCCGGGACCGCGCCGACGACTTCGCGGAGCTGATGAGCCTGGAGATGGGCAAGACCATCGCCGAGGCCAAGGGGGAGGTTGCCTACGGCAACGAGTTCTTCCGGTGGTTCGCCGAGGAGGCGGTCCGGATCCACGGGCGGTACATGCAGGCCCCCGCCGGCGGCAGCCGGTTGCTGACCCTGAAGAAACCGGTCGGGCCGTGCCTGATGGTGACGCCGTGGAACTTCCCGCTCGCGATGGGGACCCGCAAGATCGGCCCCGCGGTGGCCGCGGGCTGCACGATGGTGGTCAAGCCGGCCGCCCAGACGCCGCTGACGATGCTGGCGCTGGCCGGGGTGATGGCCGAGGCAGGGCTGCCCGCCGGGGTGCTCAACGTGGTGCCGAGCACCCGGGCCGCCGACATCAGCGAGGCGCTGCAGGCCGACGACCGGCTGCGGAAGGTGAGCTTCACCGGATCCACCGGTATCGGCCGGGTGCTGGTCAAGCAGTCCGCCGAGCAGCTGCAGCGGGTCAGCATGGAGCTGGGCGGCAACGCGCCGTTCCTGGTCTTCGAGGACGCCGACGTGGACGCGGCCGTGGACGGCGCGATGGTGGCCAAGATGCGGAACATGGGCGAGGCCTGCACCTCGGCGAACCGGTTCCTGGTGCACGAGTCGGTGGCCGAGGAGTTCGGCCGCAAGCTGGGGGAGCGGATGGGAGCGCTGACCCTCGGGCGTGGCCAGGACGAGGGCGTCGACGTCGGGCCGCTGATCGACGAGAAGGCCGTCGAGTCGGTCAGCCAGCTGGTCACCGATGCGGTCCAGGACGGGGCACGGGTGCTGGTCGGCGGCCAGGCTCCGGAGGGGGCGGGCTACTTCTACCCGCCGACGGTGCTGCTCGACGTACCGCAGGACTCGGCGATCACCTCCGAGGAGATCTTCGGACCGGTCGCGCCGATCACCACGTTCGACTCCGAGGAGCAGGCGATCGAGCGGGCCAACGACACCGAGTACGGGCTGGTCGCCTACGCCTACACCCGTGACCTGGCCCGGACGATCCGGCTGGCGGAGTCGCTGGACTACGGGATGATCGGGATGAACACCGGCCTGATCTCGAACCCGGCGGCACCGTTCGGTGGCGTCAAGGCCAGCGGGTTCGGCCGGGAGGGCGGCTTCGAGGGCATCGAGGAGTACCTCGAGACCACCTACGTCTCGCTGCCGGCGGGCTGATCCGAGAGTGCGGGTCTACGGCGACGTCGCCGAGCAGTACGCCGACTTCTCCCGGTACGCCCGATCCCCGGGAGGCTCGCCGAGCCTGGCCGCGTGGGCGTCGGCCGTCGCCGAGGACGCCGAGCTGCTCGCCTGGTTGGCCGCGTTGCCGCCGGGGAAGGCGCAGCCGAACCTGGTCTTCGCCGCCGCCCGCTGGCACGGGGTCGCCGCGCCGGGCCCGTACGCCGGCTTCCGGGACGCGTTGCTCGGTGACGACGGCCCGATCCGGCAGACGGTGCTGACCCGATCCACCCAGACCAACGAGGTCGGCCGGTTGGCGACCCTGCTGCCGGCATTCGCCGTGGTGGCGTCCCGGCACCAGGGTGCGCCGCTGTCGCTGCTGGAGGTGGGGGCGAGTGCGGGGCTGTGCCTGTACCCGGACCGGTGGTCCTATCGCTGGCACACCGGTGGTGGCGACGTCACGGCCGCAGCCGCGGCCGGTGCGGGAGGTGACGGCGTGGCGCGGGAGCTCACCTGCGCGGTGACCGGTACGCCGCCGCTGCCGGCGTCGGCGCCCGAGGTGGCGCGTCGCGCGGGGGTGGACCTGAACCCGCTGGAGGTCACCGACCCGGACGCGATGGCCTGGCTGCGGCTGTTGGTCTGGCCCGAACAGGACGACCGGCGAGCCCTCCTGGACGAGGCGGTCGCGGTCGCGGCGACGGACCCGCCGCTGCTGGAGCGGGGTGACCTGCTCACCGAGCTGCCACGGTTGGTGGAGGAGGCGTCCACGGCGGGACCGGTGGTGGTCTTCCACAGTGCGGTGATCGCGTACCTGCCCGACGACCTGCGGCCGCGCTTCCAGACGCTGATGACCGATCTGGTCGGTGCCGGTGCCTGCCACTGGGTCAGCAACGAGGGACCGCAGGTCCTGCCCCACGTCACCGCCACCGGTCCCGCCGTCCCCGACGACCTGCCGTCGTTCGTGCTCGGTCTCGACGGCCGAGCAGTGGCCTGGACCCACGCCCACGGCCGGTCGATGACCTGGCTGGCGTCCGACGCCCACGGTGGTTGAGGAGATCGCGCTGGCTCCTCGGTGGTTGAGGAGGTCGCGCTGGCTCTTCGGTGGTTGAGGAGGGCGCCCGCGCCCACGGTGGTTGAGGAAGGCGCCCCGCGCTCCACGGTGGTTGAGGAAGGCGCGCCGCGCCCACGGTGGTTGAGGAAGGCGCGCTAGATTGCTTGGGTCGTGTCCGTCGTTCCGGATGAGTCAAGTTCGGGTCAGGCTGCCAGTCCTGCTCGGGCGAGTAGGTCGTCGAGGGCACGGTCGTAGGCGTTGCTGGCTGCGCGGAGTCTTCTTGGGGTGTCGAGGGCGGGCTCGGTGAGTTCGGCCAGGCCGTCTCGTAGGAGTCGGTCGTGGGTGCGGACGAGGAACAGCGCGGTGCGGTGTCCGTCGGTGGTGACTCGGTAGCGGTGGCTGTGCGGGATCCGTTCGATGAGGCCGTGGTGTCGCAGGCGGCGGAGGTCGTAGGTCGCCTGGCCGCTGGTGAGGTGGCCGGGTTGGCGACCAAGGAGGGGCTCGAGATGCTCGCGGAGGTCCCTGTTGGTGAAGCCGCGTGGCTGGAGTCGGAACATGCACAGGACCGATAGCAGGGCCTGCACGCGGGGGTCGGTGAACCGCATCCCGGCGACGCGTTGACCGGTGGTGGTGTGGACCGGGTCGGTGACCGCGGTCAGGGCGGTGGTGCCGTCGGCGGGGTCGTGGCTGAGTCGTTGGACGTCGAGGAGACGTCGGTTGGCTGAGAAGCCGATCTCCCGCAGTGCGGGCAGATTGGTCAGCCGCCGGCCGATGACGAAGTCGTAGGTGTCGTTGATGGTGGTCTCGGTTCGAAGTGCTCGTCCTTCCTTGTGGTACTGCTTGATGGTGGTGTGCTTGTAGTCCACATACAGGCTCGGGGTGACCTGCTGGGTGATCACCCGGGTCCGGAACCGGCCTGGTGTCGGCTTCTTCTTCCCGCTGTTGATCCTGCGGTTGAAGATCAGCTGGACTCGATCTGGCCGGCCGAGGTCGAGGTTGTCTCGGATCACCTGCTCGAAGAACACCCGCCCCGAGACCGGGGCGTCGAGCATCTGGGTCAGGGAGAACTCGGCCTGCAGGACTGAGACGTCGTAGCGATAGCCCGCGGCCCGGTCAGCCTGGCTGTAGGGGTGTGGCAGCCGGCTCAGCCACTTGCGTAGCAGGGCGTCGATCTTGTCCTCGGTCAGCCCGTCGCAGATCTCTTGCACCGCCGTGACGTCGGCCGGGTTGTCGAACGCGGCGAACCCGTTGTCAAGTGCGGTGAACCCGATCCCGGCCTTGGTGGCCTGGCGTTTGGCGTACTCGTTGCCGTTGATGCACAGCCGTGCGGTGTAGGGGAAGTAGGAACAGAACTTGAGGAAGAACGGACCGAAGTCGTCGTCCACGCCGTAGAAGTAGTAGTGGTTGACCACCGCCGTGGAGGTGACGATCCACGGATAGGGCGCGCCGGTGACCGGGTTGTGCCGTCGTTCGGTCCGGAACACGTGCGCCTTCTCCTGAGCCACCCCGATGAACACGATCTCGTCGGTGCCAGTGAACGTGGCCAGGTGCTCGTGCATCACGTCGTCCTTGCGCTGCCCCTTGCTGAAGTGGACCACCGGCACCTGCTGAATCCGGGCGAAGCGGGCGATGTCGGCGACGAACTGCTTGGACATGGGCGCCACCAGCGCGGTCGAGGCGATCGGAGCGCCTCGGTGCCGCGTCAGGAACCCCACGACCTGACCAGTCCGCTGCAACTGCGGGACGAACACGTTGAGGTACATCCGGTCGATGCACTCGATCTCGAACACGACGTGATCGGTCAGGACATCGGAAACCGAGCGCGGTAGCGTCATCACAGTGCTCCGGTCGTCGGGTCGGCCACGGCCAACCACCGCCTGGTGCGGATCAATGACGAGGACCCTGCGGGTCCTCGTGTGCCCCACGATCGGAGCCTACGAGCGCAACCGCACCACCGCCACACGCCTGGGCGGGCTGGGGCGAAGCCCCGTTAGCGCCTGTCTCGAAACCACCGTACGACGGCAGCTCCGGTTTCGAGACGCTCGCTGGCGCTCGCTCCTCAACCTCCGTGCGGCGGTGACGAGCCGAGCGGTGGTTGAGGAGGGCGCTCCGCGCCCGTCTCGAAACCCCCGCCAGAACCGCTGGGAACTTTTCGCCGAGGGGTGTTCACCTGGTGGGATACGGGGCCCGTTTCGGGGGGTCGTTGTCGGTGGTCGCGGCTTGACTTGTCCTATGGCCGAAGCGATCACCACCACCGCCGCAGCGGACACCGCTGCGGGGGTGCTGGCGGTGGCGCAGGGACGCCCGCTGGCCGCCAACCAGGCCGAGGCCACGCTGTTGCAGGCCGCGGTCGATTGGGCGGCGATGCACTCGACCGACTCGATCGATGACGCGGCCGCGATCTGGCACCCCTCCTGTGGGGAGCACGGGGTGCCGATCGCCGGGGAGGGGGCGCCGCTGATCGCGGAGTTCTCGGTGGCCGAGTTCGCCGCCGCGGTCGGGCAGTCCACCGACGCGGGGCGCTGCTACCTCGGCGAGGCCGTCGAGCTGCGGTACCGGCTGCCGCGGACGTGGGCGCGGGTGGTGGCCGGGGACCTGGTGGCGTGGAAGGCCCGACGGATCGCCAAGACCACCATGACCCTCTCGATGGAGGCGGCCGCGTTCGTGGACCGTCACGTCGCCGGAGTCGCCCACCGGATCGGTCCCGCCCAGTTGGACCGGCTGGTCCTGGACGCGGTCGGCTGGTTCATGCCCGCCGAGGCCGAACGCCGCCGGGTAGCCGCCGCAGAGTCCCGCTGTTTCGAGGTCGCCCGCAACCAGGCCGACCTGTCCGGCCTGTCGGGGACCACGCAGGTGTGGGGCACCCTGGACGTCGCGGATGCCCTGGACCTCGACGCCGCCGTCACCGCCGGCGCCGCCGCACTCAAGGACCTCGGCTCGACCGACTCCCTCGACGTGCGCCGCGCCGCCGCCCTCGGCGTCATCGCCCGCCGACAAGGGACCCTCGACCTCACCGGCACCGAGTCACACTGCGGCCGAGTCGCCTCAGCTGCGTCGGCAAGACCGGGCGGGAGGTGGTGCTCTACGTCCACCTCTCCGAGGCCGCGCTGACCGGTGAGGCCGGGGTCGGTCGGTGTGAGAACACCCGGATGCCGGTCACCACCGGCCAGATCCGCGACTGGTGCTCCGTGCCCGACACCACGAAGATCACCGTGAAGCCGGTCATCGACCTCAACGACCACGTCCACGTCGATGCCTACGAGGTCCCCGACCGGATCGCCGAAGCAGCCGCCCTGGTCGACCACACCTGTGTCTTCCCCTGGTGCACCCGACCAGCCCGGAAGTGCGACTGCGACCACTGCGTCCCCCACGGCGCCGGCGGAGCCACCTGCACCGCCAACATCGCGCCCCTGTGCCGACGGCACCACCGGCTGAAGACCCACGGCGGCTGGCGGTACACGGTGATCGAGCGCGGCAGCTACCACTGGACCAGCCCCCAGCGCTACACCTACCTCCGCGACCACGACGGCACCCGCGATGTCACCCCCGACCAGCCGACCGGACCCGGTCCAGCCGAGCACCGACGACCCTGACCGCCCCACACCCCGCCCCGGCGGGGCCAGTGGCATGTCCTAGGTGGGGTGGTTTCGAGACGGTCGCTGCGCGACCTCCTCAACCACCGTGCGTGGCGCTCGCGCGGCCTTCCTCAACCATCGTCCCTGCGGCCCTTCCTCAACCATCGTCCCCACGGAGGTTGAGGAGCGAGCGCCAGCGAGCGTCTCGAAACCTCCCAGCACAGCGGTGGTTTCGAGACAGGCGCTGCGCGCCTTCCTCAACCACCGTGCGGCCTGCGCGACCTCCTCAACCACCGTGGGCGCTGCGCGACCTCCTCCACCACCGCGCGGTCTGCGCGACCTCCTCCACCACCGTGGACGGCTGTTTGGTGGCGTCCCATCGCTCGGAAAAACTCGTTCCCGCCGTGTCGACGGGCGGGGCAGATAACGGCTGGCCTCTGTCGGTGCCACCACTCACACTCGAAGGCAGAGGAGGAGACGATGACTGAGCAGCTGGCTGGGCCACTGCGCGACGCCCACGACCAGCATGGTCTCGGAGCGGGCGGCGCGGGCGGCGCGGGACCGGGGCGTGGGCTGCCGCGTGCGCTGACGCCGTTCCGGCACTCGGCGTACCGGCGGCTGGCTGTGGCGCTGGTGCTCACCTCCTTCGCGACCGGGGTCTGGATCGTCGCTCTGGTGTGGGAGGTCATCCGCCTCGGCGGTGGGCCGGCACAGCTGTCGCTGGTCTCCACCGCGGGTGCGGTCGGCGTCCTTCTCCCGGCGCTGCTGGCGGGGGTGGTGGCGGACCGGGTGCCGCAGAAGACGATTCTGCTGGCGGTTGCCGGGATGGAGCTCGCCGGGATGAGCCTGGTGGCCGGGTTGTCGCTCGCCGGGGTCACCGAGCTGTGGCACCTGGGTGTCGTCGCGTTCGTCATCGGGATGGCGACAGCGTTCTACTACCCGGCGTACTCCGCCTGGCTGCCGGCGCTGGTGCCGGAGTCCGACCTGCTCGCGGTCAACGGGTTCGAGGGGATGGTGCGGCCCACCGTCGGCTGGGCGATCGGGCCGGGGGTCGCCGGCGTCGTCGTCGGGGTCGCCTCGTCGGGGGCTGCGGTCGCGGTCGCCGCGGGTGCCAGCCTGCTCGGGCTGTGGGCACTGACGGCGGTGCCGATGACGCCGGTACGCCGCGAGACCGCGCCCGAGGCGTCCGCCGAGGGTGGTCTCGGCACGGTGCTCCGCGACATGCGCGAGGGCTTCTCGTACATGGTGCGGACGCCGTGGCTGCTCTCCACGCTGCTGTTCGCCTCGCTGATGGTGCTGATGATCATGGGTCCGTTCGAGGTGCTGATCCCGTTCCTGGTCAAGGACCGCCTCGGTGGCGGACCGGCGGACCACGCGCGGGTGATGGCCGCCTTCGGCATCGGTGGCGCGATCGGGTCGCTGGCGATGGCCTCGGTGCGGATGCCGCGGCGGTACCTCACCCTGATGATCCTCGGGTGGGGCCTGGGGTGCCTGCCGCTGATCGCGATGGGCATGGCCACCGAGGTCTGGATGGTCGTCGCCGCAGCGTTCGTGCTGGGCGCGCTCTTCTCGGCGCCGATGGTGATCTGGGGGACCCTGCTGCAGCGACGGGTCCCGGCTCATCTGCTGGGCCGGGTCGCCTCGCTGGACTTCTTCGTCTCGGTCAGCCTGATGCCGGTCTCGATGGCGTTGGCGGGCCCGGTCGCCGCGCTGATCGGGCTGCGGTGGACGTTCCTGGTCGCGGGCACGGTGCCCGTGGGAGCGGCGGTCGTGGCGATCTGGTGGGCGCGGCTGATGCAGGACGAGCTGGCTCACCCGCTGCGTGACGAGCCCGCGGTGGCTCCGCGCCCGACGTAGCGCCCGTGCGGGTCAGCGCAGCGTGGTCGCCAGGTCGGTGCGGGAGGCGATGCCGAGCTTGCGGTAGACGTGGGAGAGGTGCCACTCGACCGCCTTGACGGTCACCACCAGCTCCTCGGCGATCTGCCGGTTGGTCAGCCCCGACACGGCCAGCGAGGCCACCCGGCGCTCCGAGGCGGTGAGGTGCGACATCGTCTCGGAACGGACCCGCTGCGGGGTCTCGCCCAGCCGGTCCAGGAGCCGGCGTACCCGGCCCTGGAGCGGCCACAGCTCCTCGCGAGCGGCGTACGACTCGGCACCGCGCAGCAGCGCCAGCGCTTCCTCGTCGTGGGTGTGGTCGGGCCACAGCAGCAGCATCCCGGCCAGGTCCGTGTCGATCTGGGCCGCCAGCCGCTCCGCGCGGGTGTGGCTCAGCGCGGCCCGGGCCGCGCGCAGGTGCTGCATCCGGTCCCCGCCCACGTCGGTGGAGGCCAGGGTGCGCAACGCCTGGGCGATCGCGATGTCCGAGCCGCTGGCCCGCGCGTGCGTGTGGTGCTCGTGGGCCAGCGCCGCGGCCTGCGGCCCCTGGCCCAGCCGGACCAGGGCCAGGGCCGCTCCGGCCCGCCACGGCAGCAGTGCCGGGGCCGCCCCGGGGGCGCGCTCGCCTGCGGTGCTGAAGTGGTCCAGCGCCGCCTCCTGCTCGCCGAGGGCCCAGGCCAGGTCGCCCTTGGCGTGGTGGGCCAGCGCACCGGCCAGGCCGGGGGTGTCGAGGTGAGCCGAGAGGCGATCGGCCAGCGAGAGGGCCTCGGACAGGTCGCCACGGGCCAGGCGGCAGTCGATGAGCGTGGCCACGGCGAGGACCTCGTCCGCGGGGCAGAACGCCAGGTCCGGGTCGTCGCGCAGGGCGGTCAACCCGGCCAGGCCCTCCCGGATCGCCCCCGCCTGGACGCGGGTCCAGAGCTCGGCCAGCGTCCGCCCGGCGAAGCCGGTCAGGTCGGCCGACCGACGCGTCGGGCCTGCGGCGGCACGGCCGGCGCGGGACGCCTCGGCGAGACTGCCGAAGGACCAGTCGCCGGTGCTGACGGGGAGACCGGGGCCGGCGGCACGGCCGTGCAGAGGCAGCGCGGCCTCGGGGTTGTACATGGCCTGAAGGCTAGGAACTGCGCCACCGGCGCGGAGCAGAATCCGCCTAATTGGCAGGGTCGAGCTCCGCTGGACCAGTCATTCCGACACGCCCACGGCGACCCTGGCCCCGGGCCGGTCGCCCCGGGCTCGGCGGCTCAGCCGGCCGCGCCCACCGGGCAGTAGTCGGCGGGCAGGTGCTCGGGCAGACCGAACGTCGCGAACAGCCGCTCGTCGAAGAACGCTCCGACGTGGGCGACCCGGTCCCCGTCCAGCCGCAGCACGTGCAGCTGGAACGGGACGAACCCGTCCGGGCCGCGCATGTACAACCCGAACGCCGGCTGCCCGTTGGCCCAGGTGGCGATGAGCGGCATGTCGTGGCTCCGCCCCGGACACTGGGTGTCGATCAGCTCGCCGATCGTCGCCGCACCCCGGTACCAGCCGGTGAACGGCGGCATCTCCCAGACCGCCTCGCTGGTGAGCAGCCCGACGATCATGTCGATGTCCTTGCGCCAGAACGCATCGACGTACCGGTCCAGCAGCCGGAGCTGGGCGGGCGAGAGGTCGGTCTCGACGGTGTCCTCGGTCAGCCCCCGTGCGGCCAGCTGGGCATGGGCGCGCTGCAGGGCGGAGTTGACCGCGACCGACGTCGTCTCCAGGGCCTCGGCCACCTCCGCCGCCGACCAGCGCAGCACGTCGCGCAGGATCAGCACGGCGCGCTGCCGGGCCGGCAGGTGCTGGAGGGCCGCGACGAACGCGAGCCGGATCGAGTCGCGTTCCGCCACCAGGACCGCGGCGTCGGGCACCGGCTCCAGCCAGGTGATCTCGGTGTTCTGCTCCAGGGCGTCCGAGGCCCGCTGGTCCGCGGTCCCCAGCCCGGTGGGCAGCGGTCGCCGTGGCCGACCCTCCAGGCTGGTGAGACAGACGTTGGTGGCGATCCGGTGCAGCCAGGTGCGCACCGAGCTGCGACCCTCGAACCCAGCGGAGGCCTTCCACGCCCGCAGGAACGTCTCCTGCACCAGGTCCTCGGCCTCGTGCACCGACCCGCTCATCCGGTAGCAGTGCGCCAGCAGCTCGCGCTGGTACCGCTCGGTCAACCCGGCGAAGTCGTCGAGCTCCCGGCCCGCGTCGATCTCCTGCGTCTCGGTGCTCATCCGCGTCCCCCGACCTGTCGTCTCGACGACCGTCTGCAGGCCCGCCGTGAGGTGGGTCCTCGGTCGTGTCCAGTGTGCCGGGTGGAGAGACCGGCGTCGATGGCCGAACTCATCGGCCGGACCCGCGGCAGCCGCCGGACCCGTCAGCGCACGCGGGCGAAGGCCAGGGCTCGTTCCGCCGCCGGCACCGCGAGCTCCCGGTCGGCCGGCACCAGGCCGACCCGGGTCCGCCGGTCGAGCAGGTCGCCGACGTCGGCGGCGCCCTCGTGCGTGACCCCGAAGACCAGCTCGGCCAGCGTCACCGGCACCGAGACCGCGACCGGGGCGAGCAGCTCCTCGTCGCTGAGCCCGGTGGTGGCGCGGGCGTCGGCCAGGACCAGCCCGGCGTCCGCGCCGTACCGCCGCACCAGGCGGGCCGGCTGCTCCGCGGCCGCCAGCACCCTGCGCGGGGCGGCGCCGAGCAGCGGCAGCTGCGCGGTCCGGCACGGCCCGGCGGTCAGGTCGGTACGCCGCAGCACCTCGTCGACGGCGTCCTCGGCCATCCGGCGGTACGTCGTGAGCTTGCCGCCGACGACCGTGGTCACCCCGTCCGGGCCGGTCAGCACCGCGTGCTGCCGGGACAGGTCCGCGGTGGACCCGCCGCCCCCGCCGCCGCCCCCGCCGCCGCCACTGGCGGCACCCGTGTCCAGCAACGGCCGGAGCCCCGCGAACGCCCCCACCACGTCGCTGCGGTGCAGGGGCCGGGAGAAGGCCGCGGAGACCACGTCGAGGAGGAAGCCGATCTCGGGCTCGCTGGGCTCGGGCACGTCGGCGACGTCGTCGACCGGTTCGTCGGTGAGCCCGACGTAGACGGTGCCGTCGGGTTGCGGCAGCACCAGCACGAACCGGTTGGTCTCCCCGGGGATCGGCGCGAAGATCGAGACCCGCAGACCGGGCACCGCGTCCTGGCGCAGCACCAGGTGGGTGCCGCGGCTCGGTCGCAGCGTGATGCCCTCGGCCAGGCCGCCGGCCCAGACCCCGGCGGCGTTGACGACCGCGCCGGCGGCCACCTCGTGCACCTCTCCGGTCAGCTCGTCGCGCAACGTCACCGAGGTGCCGGTGGCGTGCAGCACCCGAGCCCGGGTGCGCACCTGGGCGCCGTACGCCGCGGCGGTGCGGGCCACCGTGGTGACCAGCCGGGCGTCGTCCTCGAGCTGGCCGTCCCAGGAGAGCAGCCCGCCGCGCAGGCCGTGCGGTCGCAGCGGCGGAGCCAGGGCCAGGGTCTCGGTGGCGGAGATCCGCCGCGGCTTCGGCAGCGTCTCGGTCGAGGTGCGCGCACCCCGGCGGAGCAGGTCGCCGGCGGTGAGGCCGGCCCGGGTCAGCCCGGCCTGGAAGCGGCTCACCGAGGAGTTCAGCGGGATCACGATCGGCATCGCGTGGGTCAGGTGCGGCGCGGTGACCGTCATCAGCACCTGCCGCTCCACCGCGCTCTCGTGGGCGACCCCGACCTGGCCGTGGGCGAGGTACCGCAGCCCGCCGTGCACCAGCTTCGAGGACCACCGCGACGTCCCGTACGCCAGGTCGTGCATGTCGACCGCGAGGACGCTCAGCCCGCGGGTCGCCGCGTCCAGCGCCACGCCGGCGCCGGTGATCCCGAGCCCGATGACGACCAGGTCGACCCGGTCGGGTGCGTCGGCGAGACCAGGGGTGATCCGGCTGGTCCCTGGACGGGTGCTCACGGGGCCAGCATCCGGGTGAGCAGGTGGTCGAGCTCGGCGTCCAGGTCGTCCTCGGCGGCGTCGTCGTCGACCATGGTGTGCGCGGAGAGGACGAACCCGTGGGCGGCGAGCACCAGGGCGCGCGCCATCACCACCGGGTCCCCGGCGCGGATCTCGCCGGTGGCCTGACCCTCGCGGATCGCGGCGTCGACCACCTCGAGGATCAGGTCCTGGCTGCGGCCGCGCCGGGAGAGCAGGTAGGGGAGCACCAGCTCCGGGTCGAGCTCGACGATCCGGACGAACAGCTCGTTGCGGCGCAGCGCACCGATGGTGGCGACCACGCCGTCGACCAGCCGGGTCAGCGTCGAGGTCGCCTCCCCGGTGGTGGCCTGGGCGAGGACCACCCCGGTCCACTCGCGGGTCATCAGGTCCCCGAGCAGCTGCGGCATGTCCGACCAGCTCCGGTAGATGGTCATCCGGGAGACCCCGGCCCGGCGGGCCACCTCGGTCAGGGTGGTGCGTCGCCAGCCGACGTCGAGGATGCAGGTGCGGGCGGCGTCGAGGTAGTCGTCGCGAGGGCTGTCCGGACCGGCTGCCGGCGTACGGTTGTGACGGAGTGACGTCATATGTCACACTGTAACACATGACGACGTTCACGCAGGGCGAGATGCACCCCCAGCGCTGGGGCGACCCGGCCTCGGCCGGACCGCTTCCGGCGGCCACCCGAGAGCTGGTGGAGCTGGCGTTCGGGATCACCGAGCACCCTGCCGTGGCCGAGCCGCCGCTCCCGGCCGGTGCCCTCGACCCCGCGGTCCTGGACGAGCTGCGCCAGGCGCTGGGGGGCGAGCAGGTCCGCACCGACGACGAGACCCGTCGGCTGCGCACCCGCGGCAAGTCCACCCCGGACCTGATCCGCGCGCGCACCGGCGACCTCGACGACGCTCCCGACGCCGTGGTTCGTCCCGGCACCCACGAGGAGGTCGCGGCGATCCTCGACCTGGCCGTCCGGCACCACCTCGCGGTCGTCCCGTTCGGGGGCGGCACCAGCGTCACCGGCGGGTTGGTCGCCCGTCGCGAGGGGTACGCCGGGGTGCTCTCGCTCGACCTGGTCCGGATGAAGCGGCTGCTCACGGTCGACCACACCTCGATGACCGCCACCCTGGAGCCCGGGCTGCGCGGCCCTGAGGCCGAGGCGCTGCTCGCCGCCGAGGGGCTGACCCTGGGCCACTACCCGCAGTCGTTCGAGTACGCCACCATCGGCGGGTTCGCCGCCACCCGGTCCAGCGGCCAGTCCAGCGCCGGGTACGGACGCTTCGACGCCCTGGTCGTCGGCGTCGTCGTGGCCACCCCGCGGGGTCGGCTCGAGCTGGGCACCGCGCCGGCCACCGCCGCCGGACCGGACCTGCGCCAGCTGGTCCTCGGCTCCGAGGGCACCCTCGGCGTCATCACCGCCGTCACCGTCCGGGTCCGGCCGCTGCCGGAGACCACGGTGTACGACGGCTGGGGCTGGCCGAGCTTCACCGAGGGCGCCGCGGCGATGCGGCACCTGGCCCAGTCCGGGCTGCTGCCGACCGTGATCCGGCTCTCCGACGAGTCCGAGACCGCGATCAACCTGGCCCGCCCCGACGCGATCGGCGGCGAGGGGCAGGCGCCAGGCTGCCTGATGATCACCGGGTACGAGGGCACCCCGGCGGCCACCGAGGCCAAGCGGACCGCCGTCACCGCGGTGCTCACCGGGCTCGGCGGCACGCCGCTCGGTGAGGAGCCGGGCCGGGCCTGGTCCGCGGGGCGGTTCGCCGCGCCGTACCTGCGCGACTCGATGCTCGACGTCGGCGTGCTGGTGGAGACCCTGGAGACCGCCACCTTCTGGTCCCGGGTGCCGCAGGTCTACCAGGCCGTCCGCGAGGCGCTCACCGCGTCGCTGGGTGAGCCGACGATCGTGCTCTGCCACATCTCGCACGTCTACGAGACCGGCTGCTCGCTCTACTTCACCGTCGCCACGGCCGAGGGCGACGCGCCGCTGGCGCGCTGGTCCGCCGCCAAGACGGCTGCCAGCGACGCGATGACCGGCGCCGGGGGCACGATCACCCACCACCACGCGGTCGGCACCGACCACAAGCCGTGGCTGGCCGCGGAGATCGGCGAGCTCGGGGTCTCGGTGCTCCGGGCGGTCAAGGCCGACCTCGACCCGACCGGGATCCTCAACCCGGGGGTGCTGATCCCGTGACCGAGCCCCGCTCCTTCACGTTCCTGGTCAACCCCGCCTCCGGTGGCGGCGCCGCCCCCGGGGCGGTCGTCCCGGTGACCCGGCTGCTGCGCGACGCCGGCGCCCGGGTGGACGTCACCTACTCACCCGGACCCCTGGCGATGGTCGAGCTGGTCGACGCCGCGGTCGCCCGCGGCGACGTGGTGGTCTCGGTCGGCGGCGACGGGATGCTCTCCTCGCTGGCCGGTCCGGTCTCGGTCGCCGGGGGCACCCTGGCGGTGGTCCCGGCCGGCCGCGGCAACGACTTCGCCCGGATGCTCGGCCTGCCCGACGATCCGGGTGCGCTGGCCCGGCTGCTGCTGCACGCCGACCCGCGGCGGGTCGACCTGGTCTCCTGGACGGTGCGGGGGACGGTCGCGGGCGCGGTGCGTCTCGCCGCCGGATCGGTCTACTGCGGGGTCGACGCCCGAGCCGCGGAGATCGTGGACCGGGCCACCCTGCTGCCCCGCAAGCTGCAGTACCCGTACGCGGCGGTCCGGGCGCTGGCGACGTACCGCCCCGGGCGCTTCCACGTCGTCGTCGACGGCGAGCCCCACGACTTCGTCGCCGCCACGGTGGTGGTGGCCGAACTCGGCGTACTACGGCAAGGGCATGAAGATCGCTCCCGGTGCGGCGATCAACGACGGGATCCTCGACGTCGTGGTCATCGAGGCCGCCTCGCGCAGCGCCCTGCTCCGGGCGCTGCCGAAGGTGTACGACGGCTCCCACGTCGAGCTGCCCGAGGTGCACCTGATCCGGGGCCGCCGGGTCGAGCTGGCGGCCGACTCCCGGGCCGGGGTCGCGGTCGGTGCCGACGGCGAGCCGTGGGGCACCCTGCCCTCGCTGGCCGAGGAGCCCGCGGTGGCCGAGGTGCTGCCGGGGGCCCTGAGCGTCCTGGCCTGAGCGTCTCTGGCCGGCTGAGGTTTCATCACGGTCTGCAGGTGGACCTGCACTTCCCTCGGTGGGCACGCCCCGGGAAGTGAAGGTTCAGCCGGGGACGTGACGCTTCACCTGCATACCGTGATGAAGCTGCGGCTGGGGCCGGGGCCCAGGGCGGCGGCCTCAGCCCGCGAAGGACCAGACCAGCAGCTCGCTGGGCACCGCGGCGGTGACCTCGAGCCCCGGGTGGTCGGTGATCACGAAGGCGTCCCCCTCGGACAGCGGCTCGGCCAGCGAGGACCGGACCAGCGCGCCTCGCCCCACGTAGACGTGCTGGAGCGGGTCGTCGGGCAGCCGGACCGTGTCCCCGGCGGCGAGCCGGGCCACCGACAACGTCGCGGCCGCGCACTGCACCCGGGCGGCGGCATCGGCCCGGTGACCGGAGGCGACCGGCACCAGTGCCCCGGACGGCAGCGCCACCGGCGTCACGGCGTACGCCGGGGGCAGCCCGATCCGGTCGGGGGTCAGCCAGGCCTGGACGAACCGGGTCTGGGGCTCGGCGGCCACCTCGGCGTGCACCACCCCCGAGCCGGCGGAGAGCACCGCGACCGACCCCGGGCCCACCCGGACGGTCGCGCCGCTGTCGTCGGAGTGGGTCAGCGCTCCGGTGAGCACCCAGGTGACGACCTCGGTGTCGGCGTGCCGGTGGTCGCCGAACCCGTGGCCGAGGCCCAGCCGGTGGTCGTCGTGGCACACCAGCGGACCCACCCCGACGTTCTCCGGGTCGTAGTGGGGGCCGAACGAGAAGGCGTGCCGGGTGTCGCGCCCTGGCTCGCGGTCACGGAATCGGGCGGAACCGCGACGGATCTCGACACTCATCGGCATGATTGTGCCGGTGCCCTCCGATCCACCCTCCGTAGGTCCGGCCGAGCCCGCTTCGGCGGGGTCGACCGGCTACCCGTCGCTGCCCCCGGGATTCCGGCTGGGCACCAGCTCCTCGGCGTACCAGATCGAGGGCGCCGTCGACGTCGACGGCCGGGGACCGAGCGTGTGGGACACCTTCACCGCCCTCCCGGGAGCCGTCCGGGACGGCAGCACCGGAGCCGCCGGCGCCGACCACTATCGCCGGTACGACGAGGACGTCGCGCTGCTCGCCCGGCTGGGGGCGCCCGGCTACCGGTTCTCGATCGCCTGGCCGCGCATCTTCCCCTCCGACGGTGACACCCCGAACCCGGCCGGGCTGGACTTCTACGACCGCCTCGTCGACCGGCTGCTGGCCGCCGGCCTGGAGCCGATGGCGACCCTGTTCGGGTGGGACCTGCCGCAGTGGCTCGAGGACGACGGCGGCTGGCTCAACCGGGCCACCATCGACCGCTTCGCCGAGTACGCCGCGCTGATGGGGGAGCGCCTCGGCGACCGGGTCGCGCACTGGGTTCCGGTCAACGAGCCGAACGTGGTCACCGCGCTCGGCTACGCCCGTGGGGTGCACGCGCCCGGTCGGCGGCTGATGTTCGATGCGGTGCCGGTGCTGCACCACCTGCTGGTCGCCCACGGCCGCGCGGTGATCGCGCTGCGCCAGGCCGGCGCCACGCAGCGTGGGCTGCGCGAACAGCCACGCGCCGATCTGGCCGGCCAGCGGCGACGAGGCCGACGTCGGGGTCGGCAAGCTGGTCGACGCCCTGTGGAACGGGATGCTCGTCGAGCCGATGCTGCTCGGCCGCTACCCCCTCGACCTCCAGCCGCTGCTCGAGGAGATGATCGAGGACGGTGACCTGGCCACCATCCGGCAGCCGCTCGACTTCTACGGCCTGACCTACTACGCCCCGATGCGGATCGCCGCCGCCGCCGCGGACGCCGAGATCCCGTTCGAGCTGCGTTCGCTGGTGGGGTACCCGTCCACCGACGTCGGTTGGCCGGTGGTGCCGGCCGCCCTGCGGGAGTGGCTGTTGAGCTTCCGGGCGCGGTACCGCGCCGCCGTACCGCCGATCGTGGTGACCGAGTCGGGCTGCTCCTACAACACCGAGCCGGACCCGAACGGCGTCGTCGACGACCAGCCCCGGATCGACTACCACGACGCTCACCTGCGGGCCGTCGGCGAGGCGATCGCCGCGGGGGTGGACGTGCGCGGCTACTACCTGGGCTCGCTGCTCGACGGCTTCGAGTGGGCCGAGGGGTACCAGCAGCGGTTCGGGCTCGTCCACGTCGACCACGAGACCGGGGCACGCACCCCCAAGCAGTCCTTCGACTGGTTCGCCGGCCTGGTGGCGGCGCACCGTGCCGGCGACCCCGGGGCCCAGACCGAGCAGAACGAGACCGAGCAGAACGAGACCGAGCAGAACTAGACCGAGTACGTCCGCTCCAGCGTCGCCCGCACGGTCTGCTCGTCCCAGGTCTCCCCGAGCCACTCGACCAGCCCCCGCAGCACCGTCGGGTCGGCCACGTAGTCGTCGTAGTGCACGTGGTACGCCGCGTCGCCGAGCTCCTCGGCCAGCGCCAGGATCCGCCGCTCCGACTCCTCCAGCTCGGCCAGGCTGTCCGGGTTCTTGGCCCACCAGGCGCTGCGGGAGACGTCGGTGAGGTGGCGGGTGTTCACCACGAACCGGGCGCCGGGGAACACCTCGCGCAGCCAGGCGACGTACGCCGACAGGTCGGCCCGGTTCCAGCGGATCTCCTTGAAGCCGGTGACCCGGGTGTCGGGGTCCGGCCGGAGCAGCGTCTCGACCACCAGCCGCCGGATCCCCGCGATCGACCGGGCATCGGGGAAGTGGCTGATCCCGAAGAACGGGTGGGTGCGCTGGATGGACTTGCCCGGCGGCACCCGCTCCCGCTCGGCGGTGCAGACCCGGTGGAAGTCGTAGAGGAAACCGACGGCGTCCCTGTTCTCGCCACGGATCAGGTAGCCGGGCAGGGTGTTGAGGATCCCGGCGATCAGGGTCGACCCGGAGCGGCCGTAGGTGACCACGAAGACGTAGCCCAGGTCGCGCTCCGGGTCGGTGCCGACGGCGCCCTTCAGCCGGTCCAGCCGCTCCCGGAGCCTGCCGCGCTGGCGCTTCAGCTGGGTCACCGCGGCGGTGAGCCGCTCGTTCTCCTCGCGCAGCCGGTCCAGCTCGGCCCGCAGGTCCGCGTCCTCGCGGTCGGCAGCACGACGTCCCCGCAGCATGCGGCGCAGTCTAGGGCGACCCCCGCCCGTACCCCGTTGCTCGTAGCATGACCGCCATGTCGACGAGCTCCCCGGACCCCGCCCCCGCAGCCGGCCCGGCGTCCGCGGACGCCGACCCGCCGGCCCGCCGCCGGGTGGTCTTCGTGGTCGGGTCCGGCCGCAGCGGCACCAGCACCATGTCCGGTGCCCTCCAAGCACTGGGCATGCACGTGCCGCAGCCCGAGGTGGACGCCGACGAGACCAACCCCAAGGGCTTCGGGGAGCCGCAGTGGGTGGTCGACCTGCACCACGAGCTGCTCCAGCGCTGCAACGTGGCCGTCTCCGACGCCCGGCCCACCGCCTGGTTCGACGCCGGCAAGCTGAGCGCCTTCGAGCCGTTGCGCGGGCGGCTGACCACCTGGCTGGAGTCGCAGTTCGTCGAGGGCGGGCCCGAGCTGGTGGTCAAGGACCCGCGGCTGGCCTGGTTCCTGGGGCTGTGGCGCTCCGCGGCGCTGCGCTGCGACGCGACGCCGGCGTACGTGACGATGCTGCGGCCGCCGACCGAGGTGGTCGGCAGCAAGCAGAAGTACTACGCCTCGAAGTTCGGCGAGGTGAACCGCACCGCCGCCTGGGTGAACATGATGCTGCACACCGAGCGGTCCACCCGCGGCTCGGCGCGCGCGTTCGTCAGGTACGGCGACATGCTCACCGACTGGACGGTGCCGGTCTTCGGGCTCGGCCAGCGGTTCGACCTCGACGCGGTGAAGTCCGCCTCGGCCAACGACATCCGCAAGGTGCACGCCTTCATCGACCCCGGCCTGCGCCGGGTCCAGCTCACCTGGGACGACGTGGACGTGCCGCCCCGGCTGCGCGACCTGGCCGAGGAGAGCTGGCAGTGCCTGGACCGACTGGCCGACGACGGCGGGGACTCCCCGGCCACCCACGACCGGCTCGACGAGCTGCGGGCGGCGTACGCCGAGCTGTACGAGGAGGCCGAGGCGATCTCCCAGTCCACCGCGCTGGCCGCCAAGCGGGACGGGCTGGCCCAGAAGCCGTCCGTGGACGTGGTGCCGCCACCCCGCTCGGTCGCCGACGCGCTGCCGCACGGGGTGCGGGCGATGGTGCCGGCCAAGGCCCGGCGCGGCCTGCGCAAGGCGCTGGGCCGGGAGCGATGAGCCCGGTCCGCGACGCCGACATCCCCTGCGTGGAGGGGGATCCGGCGTACGACGTGCGCTGGCCCTGGCACGCCGGGCCGCTGCCCGCGGGGCTGACCTGCGTCTTCCGGGTGAAGAACGAGGCCCGGAACCTGCCCTGGGTGCTGCCGCCGATGTTCGCGGCCGTGCAGCACGTGGTGCTGGTCGACAACGGCTCCGACGACGGCACCCCCGACGTGGCCGCCGAGGTGGCGGCACGCGTCGGTGCCACCGACCGGTTCACGCTCCACGACGTACCCGTTCCGGGTCTCCCGGGCCGGCGCCGAGCACCTGGCCACCCCGCCGGACTCGGTGCGCTCGCTGACCCACTTCTACAACTGGTCGTTCTCCCACGTCCGCACCAGCTACTCGATGAAGTGGGACGGCGACATGGTGCTCACCCCCGAGGGGGTCGGGGTGCTGGCCGATCTGTCCTGGCAGCTGGAGGACTCCAACGCGGTGGTCGCGGTGCCGCGGCACCCGCTGAGCATCGAGAGCGACTCGGTGGCCTGGATCGACCTGGGCTTCCGGTTCCTCGAGCCGTGGGTCTACCCGATGGGCCCGGAGTTCACCTTCGTCAAGGCCTTCGAGTGGGAGGTGCGGGAGTTCCCGGAGACCTCCGAGCGGGTCGTCGCGCCCGAGGGGCTCTGCGTGGAGCTGAAGTGGCTGGATCAGGACGAGTTCGCGCACTGGACCAGCACCGACGACTTCGACTCCTCCCGGGCGCCGCGCAAGCGTCGCGAGTGGGAGGTCTACAGCGCCCTGCGCGACGGCCGGGGAGACGAGGTGCCCGGGCTGCACCGGATCGAGGCGCCGCCCGGGGTGCACGTGGTCGACCACGTGACCCGGACCTGGCTGCCCCAGGCAGCTCGGCCGCTGGTGAAGCGCCGGGGCCGGCTTCACGTCTGAGCCGAGCGGGGCCGGCGGACAGCGGTGTGGATCTCAGTCACCAGGTGACTGAGATCCACACCACTGTGGTGGTCCGCCACGCGGCTGAGAGGATGCCGCCCATGAGCGACGGGCAGGACGAGACGACCCCGGGGCCGGACGAGAAGGTCCGGCTCGGGCAGGGCTCCGGCCCGCTGGCAGGGGTCCGCGTGGTCGAGATCGCCGGCATCGGTCCCGGTCCGCACGCCTGCATGATCCTGGCCGACCTGGGCGCCGACGTGATCCGGGTCGAGCGTCCCGGTGGGCACGGCCTGGCCGGCGGCGAGCACGACCTGCTCAACCGGGGCCGACCCAGCGTCGCCCTCGACCTCAAGGATCCCGAGGCGGTCCGGGTGCTGCTCGAGCTGGTGGCGAGCGCCGACGTGCTGGTCGAGGGGATGCGTCCCGGCGTCGCCGAGCGGCTGGGGGTCGGACCCGAGGACTGCCGGGCCGTCAACGAGCGGCTCGTCTACGCCCGGATGACCGGCTGGGGCCAGGACGGTCCGCTGGCCACCGCCGCCGGCCACGACCTGACCTACGTGGCGATCACCGGCGCGCTGTTCGGCCTGGGCCAGGACAAGACCCGGCCGCACTTCCCGACCAACCTGGTCGGCGACTTCGGCGGCGGGTCGACGTACCTCGTCATCGGCATCCTGGCCGCCCTGCTGGAGGCTCGGGTCGGCGGCCGGGGCCAGGTGGTCGACGCCGCGATCGTCGACGGCACCGCCCACCTGAACGCGATGACCAGCTCCTTCCTGGCCGGCGGCGGGTACGTCGAGGAGCGGGCCGCCAACCTGCTCGACGGCGGGGTGCCGTTCTACGACGTCTACGAGACCGCCGACGGCCGGCACCTGGCGGTCGGGGCGCTGGAGCCGCAGTTCTTCGCCGCGCTGGTCGACCTGCTCGGGATCGCCGACGTGGCGCCGGGCCAGCACCAGCCGGAGCGGTACGACGAGCTGCGGGCGCTGCTCGCGGAGCGGTTCGCCGCCCGCACCCAGGCCGAGTGGGTCGACCTGTTCGAGGGCACCGACGCCTGTGTCGCCGGGATCATCCCGCTCTCGCAGGCCCCCGACCATCCGCACCTGAAGGCCCGCGGGGTGTTCGTCGAGCACCACGGGACCGTCCAGCCGGCGCCGGCGCCGCGGTTCAGCCGCACCCGTGCCGAGCTGGGTCGGCCGCCCGCGGCCCGGGCCGGCCAGCACACCCGGGAGGCGCTGTCCGCGTGGGGCATCGAGGACGTGGACGGCCTGCTGGAGCGCGGCGTGGCGGTGCAGGCGTGAGCAGACCGTGAGCGATCTCCGGCCCTTCCTCTTCCTCGGCACCCGGGCCGAGGACAAGGCCGCCGACGGCGAGTACGACGCGGTGCTCCGGTTCGCCGGGCTCGAGGAGCGCGACGTACGCCGGGTCCGGCTCGAGCACGAGGAGCTCGGCCCGATCGACCTCGACGACTGGTCCGGGATCATCCTCGGCGGCGGACCGTTCAACGTCAGCGACCCGGCCGAGGTCAAGGGCCCGGCACAGCTGCGGGCCGAGGCCCGGCTGGCCGCCCTGGCCGCTCAGGTCGTCGCGGCCGACTTCCCGTTCCTCGGCGCCTGCTACGGGATCGGCACCCTCGGCATCCTCGACGGGGGCCTGGTGGACCGGACGTACGGCGAGGCGATCGGCGCGACCACCATCCACCTCACCGACGAGGGCCGGGCCGACCGGCTGCTGGGCGCCCTGCCGGTGGCGTTCGAGGCGTTCCTCGGCCACAAGGAGGCGGTCACCCGGCTCCCGCGCGGGGCGGTGCTGCTGGCCGGCTCCGCGGCGTGCCCGGTCCAGGCGTTCCGGCTCGGACGGCACGTGTACGCCACCCAGTTCCACCCCGAGCTCGACGTGGAGGGGCTGTGCACCCGGGTCGACGTGTACCGGCACTACGGGTACTTCGAGCCGGCCGGGGCGGACCGGATCAAGGAGGCGGCCCGGGCCGCGCTGGTCACCGAGCCGCCGCGGCTGCTGGCGCGGTTCGTCGAGCTCTACGCGCGCTGACCCGCTCGGCCGCCCGGGTAGTTTCTGCGCCATGACCTCCGTCGAGCACGTGGACGTGCTGATCGTCGGTGCGGGGCTCTCCGGCATCGGTGCGGCCGCGCAGCTGCGCCGGCGACACCCCGGGCGGAGCCTGGCGATCCTGGAGAGCCGGGACGCCACCGGCGGCACCTGGGACCTGTTCCGCTACCCGGGGATCCGCTCGGACTCCGACATGTTCACCTTCGGGTTCCGGTGGCGTCCCTGGCGCGGCGACCGGGCGCTGGCCGACGGCCCGTCGATCCTGGCCTACCTGCGCGCCGTCGCCGCCGAGCACGGGGTGGACCGGCTGGTGCGGCACCAGCACCGGGTGACCGGCGCCGCCTGGGACTCCGGCACCGCCCGCTGGACGGTCGAGATCGACCGGGACGGCGAGCCGGTCACGATGACGGCCTCGTTCCTGTGGAGCTGCACCGGCTACTACGACTACGAGCGGCCGCACGAGCCGCAGCTGCCCGGGATCGAGCGGTACGCCGGGCAGGTGGTGCACCCGCAGCACTGGCCCGAGGACCTGGACCACACCGGCAAGCGGGTGGTGGTGATCGGCAGCGGGGCGACCGCGGTGACGCTGGTCCCGGCGATGGCCGAGCACGCCGAGCACGTGACGATGCTGCAGCGCTCCCCGTCGTACGTGCTGGCCATGCCCGGCCGGGACCCGGTGGCCCGGGCGCTGCGACGGCTGCCGGCGCGGGTGGCCGACCCGGTGGTGCGGTGGAAGAACATCCTGATGACCTCCGCGTCGTACCGGTTGGCGCGGCGTCGCCCGGCGCTGGCGCGGCGGGTGCTCCGGGCCGGGGCCGTCAAGCAGCTGCCCGAGGGGTACGACGTCGACACCCACTTCAACCCGCGCTACGACCCGTGGGACCAGCGGCTCTGCCTGGTCCCCGACGGCGACCTGTTCCGGGTGCTGAGCGACGGCTCGGCGTCGGTGGTCACCGACACCATCGACACGTTCACCGAGCGCGGCATCCGGCTGGCGTCCGGGACGGAGCTGGAGGCCGACCTGGTGGTGACCGCGACCGGGCTGCGGCTGCTGCCGTTCGGCGGCATCGACCTCACCGTCGACGGCGCGACGGTGAAGCTGCCCGAGACGATGTCCTACCAGGCGCTGATGCTCAGCGACGTGCCGAACTTCGCCTACACGATCGGCTACACCAACGCCTCGTGGACGCTGAAGGCCGACCTGGTCGCCGACTACGTCTGCCGGCTGCTGGCGCACCTCGACGACCACGGCCTGCGCGTCGCCGTCCCCCGCAAGGACCCGACGGTCGCCGACCGACCGTTCCTCGACTTCTCCTCCACCTACGTGCTCCGCGCCCTCGACGAGCTGCCCCGGCAGGGCGACCGCGCGCCGTGGGCGCTGCGGCAGAACTACCTCGCCGACCGGCGCACGATCCGCAAGGCCCCGATCGACGACGGGGTGCTGGAACTCGGTTGAGCCCCGGTCGGCCCGGCGGGGGCGGGTGTGCCGCGTCAAGGTCGGTCCGGTCGCCCAGCAGGGCAGCCGCGCGGTGCGGTACCCGGAGCGCCCTGTCGGACCGCCGCCGGGCCCCGCCCCGCGACGTCCGGGAACCGACGGGCCAGGGCCAGGGTGAGCCCGGCGAGGTCCTCCCACGAGGTCTGCATCGCCTCCCCTGTCCGCCCCCTCGGCCCCCGCCGGGCCGGTGCGACCGGCGGTAGCGCCGGCCTGTCGCGTGGGCCGGAACACACCGCCGCACCGGCTCCTCGGCGTTTGCCGCAGCGGGCCGCGGGGCACCGAGAGACCACACGCCGCGCGACCAGCGCGGCTCTGCCACGGAGGTATTCACATGGGTATCGGCGACAAGATCAGCAACAAGACCGAGGACCTCGGCGGCAAGGCCAAGGAGACCACCGGCAAGGCCACCGACGACCACGAGCTGGAGGCCGAGGGCAAGACCGACCAGGGCAAGGCGTCGCTCAAGGACGCCGGCGAGAAGGCCAAGGACGCCTTCTCGGACGTCAAGGACGGCCTCACCAAGTAGGCGCTCCCCGACCGGCGCGCCGCCAGCCTGGTGGTGAACATCACCACCCGCGCGGAGCCGGCAATGAGGACGCGGACGGGCTGCCCCCCTACAGTGGGGGTAGCCCGTTCTGTCTTGCCTCGGGCTTCCGCGACGGTCGTACGCCGACCCGCGGCCCTCCCCGAGAGGTCAGTCATTCTTCCCCGTCGCCGACGGGACGGCTTGGCGAGACACGCCAACACGAGAGACTCCCCTTGTCTACTGCACAGCCTTCTGCTCCTTCCTCTTCCCCCGCTCGCTCCACCGGCAACGCGTTCGCCGCCCTCGGCGTCCCGGCCGAGCTGGCCGCCGTGCTCGCCGACCGCGGCATCACCGTGCCGACGCCGATCCAGCAGGTGACCCTGCCCGACTCGCTGGCCGGGCGCGACGTGCTCGGCCGCGGCCGCACCGGCTCGGGCAAGACCTACGCCTTCGTCCTGCCGCTGGTGGCCCGGCTCACCGCCTCCCGCCTGCCGGCCACGTCGAAGCGTCCCCGCGCGCTGATCCTGGCCCCCACCCGGGAGCTGGTCAGCCAGATCCACGAGGCGCTCAAGCCGCTGGCCAAGGCCGCCGGGCTCTCCACCCAGACCGTCTTCGGCGGCGTGGGCCAGAACCCCCAGGTGCAGGGTCTGCGCAAGGGCGTCGACATCGTCCTGGCCTGCCCCGGCCGCCTGGAGGACCTCATCGGTCAGGGGCACTGCTCCCTGGACTCGGTCGAGATCACCATCCTCGACGAGGCCGACCACATGGCCGACCTCGGCTTCCTGCCCGCCGTGCGTCGGCTGATGGACCGGACGCCGGAACGCGGCCAGCGGCTGCTGTTCTCGGCCACCCTGGACCGCGGCGTCGACTCGCTGGTCAAGCGGTACCTGCACTCGCCGGTGACCCACCAGGCCGACTCGGCGCAGTCGCCGGTCTCCTCGATGGACCACCACGTGCTGCACGTCTCCCGGGAGAACCGGGTGCCGGTGCTGGTCGACCTGGCCAGCGCGCCCGGCCGTACCGTCGTGTTCACCCGCACCAAGCACGGCGCCAAGGCGCTGTCGCGGCAGCTGAACCGGTCCGGTGTTCCGGCCGTCGAGCTGCACGGCAACCTGAGCCAGAACGCCCGGGTCCGCAGCATGGACGCCTTCCACTCCGGCCAGGTCGCCACCCTGGTCGCCACCGACATCGCCGCCCGCGGCATCCACGTCGACGACGTGGCGCTGGTGGTGCACGCCGACCCGCCGGCCGAGCACAAGGCCTACCTGCACCGTTCCGGTCGGACGGCGCGAGCCGGCGCCTCCGGCACCGTGATCACCCTGATGACCGACGAGCAGGTGCGCGACGTGCGTGACCTGACCAAGGCGGCCGGCATCAAGCCGACGATCACCAAGATCGACGGCTCCGCGCACCCGGCGCTGACCCAGCTCGCTCCGGGCGAGCGGGTGCTGGTCGCGGTCAACGAGGCCCTGATGGTCGAGTCCGCCCCGCAGCGCGGTGGCGGCGGTGGCGGTCGTCGCTCCGGCGGTGGCGGTGGCGGCGGCGGTCGTGGTCGCTCCGGTGGCGGTGGCGGTGCCGGTCGCGGCGGCTCCGGTCGCGGTGGCCAGAGCGCCAAGAGCGGCTCCGGCTCCGGCTCGGCGGCAGGCAAGAGCGGCGGTGGCCGCTCCGGCCAGGCCGCTGGTGGCGGTCGTCCGCGTCGCGCAGGGGGAGCCGCCGGGAGCGGTGCCGCCGGCGGACGTGGCGGGAGCCACAGCCTCGCAGCCTTCAGTGCGGGCAAGCGCTGACCTACTCTCGAAGGGGATGAGACCCGTGAAGACCTGGCTGCAGCGCGCGTTGTGGGAGAAGGTCCCCCGCGACCAGCAGGATGCGCCGGAGGCTCTGCGCCGGCGACAGGTGGTCACCGGTCTCGTCATCCTTCTCGGGGGGACGGTCCTCGGGCTGTCGCTGCGGATCGAGCCGGGCAACCCGTGGTTCTACCCGGCGACGCTGCTGCTCGCCCTGGTGTGGACCGTCGGGGCCTTCGTCTCCGGCCCGCTGCACCTGGGCCGGGTCGCGCATGGCGACGGCGTACGGCGGCCGGTGCTGGCGCCGATCCTGCTCGGTGCCGCGCTGGTGGGCCTGTTCTCGGTCGGGGCGCTGCTGATCCGGGAGATCAGTGCGCTGTCGTTCCTCGTCGACGAGATCCGCGAGGTGCTGGAGCTGGCCAACCAGGGCACCCTGTGGATCATCGTCATCGTCACCGCGCTGAACGGGATCGCCGAGGAGCTGTTCTTCCGGGGAGCGGCGTACGCGGCCATCCCCCGGCACCCCATCGTGTGGACCACGGTCGGCTACACGGTCGCCACCCTGGCCACCGGCAACGTGATGCTGGCGTTCGCGGCCGTCCTGCTCGGTCTGGTGGTGGGCCTGCAACGTCGAGCGTCCGGCGGGATCCTCGGCCCGATCCTCACCCACCTGACCTGGTCGCTGTCGATGCTGTTCCTGCTGCCGTTGATCTTCTCCGCGCCGCTGTAGGTTCCTCGCTCAGGTCCTGGCCCTGGCCGCTGGTTCCTGGCCGCGGGTCCCTGGGCCGCTGGGCGCTAGTCCCTGGGCCGCGGGCGGGTCGCCCCTCCGGTGGGGTCGTGTGCCCCGTGGCGCGCTGGGCCGCGTGCTCAGGCACACGACCAGGGGGGAGCGTTTCCTCCGGTGGTGTCGTGTGCCCTGTGACGCGCTGGGCCGCGTGCTCAGGCACACGACCCGAGGGGGAGCCACCCACCCAGGCACACAACCGGGGGGAGCGTTTCCTCCGGTGGGGTCGTGTGCCCCGTGGCGCGCTGGGCCGCGTGGTCAGGCACACGACCCGAGGGGGTGCCATCCACCCAGGCACACGACCGGGGGGAGCGTTTCCTCCGGTGGGGTCGTGTGCCCCGTGGCGCGCTGGACCGCGTGGTCAGGCACACGACCCGAGGGGGGCCACCCACCCAGGCACACGACCGGGGGAGCGTTTCCTCCGGTGGGGTCGTGTGCCCCGTGGCGCGCTGGGTCGCGGCCACGGCCAGGCACGACCCGAGGGGGAGCCACCCACCCAGGCACACGACCCGAGGGGGGAGCCACCCGACCCAGGCACACGACCCCGGGGGAGCAAGAGCCAGCCTCAGTCCTGGGCGACGGCCAGCCGAACCGCCTCGGCGTAGGTCATCGGCTCGCCCGGCACGAGGTCGCGGATCGAGTAGTCGGTCTGGAGCACCTCGGTCCCCATCGAGTCGATGAGGTTCCGCCCGGTGGTCACCTCGACGTTGGTCACGAACGAGATCCAGTACGACGACAGCTTCGGGGTCAGCAGCGGAACGGTCAGGATCGGGACCCGACGACCGTTCATCACCTGGGCCGCCTGCCGCATCATCTCCAGGTAGCTGAGCTGGTCCGCGCCGCCGATCTCGTAGACGCGGCCGAACGCAGCCTCGAGGCCGATCACCCCCACGAAGTAGCGCACCACGTCGTCGATGGCCACCGGCTGGGTCCGGGTCTTGGCCCACTTGGGCACCACCATCACCGGCAGGTTCTTCACCAGCTGCCGGGTCATCTCCCACGAGATGCCCCCGGCGCCGACCACGATCGCCGCGCGCAGCACCGTCACCGGGACCCCGGCCTCGCCGAGGATCTCCTCGACCTCGCGGCGCGAGCGCAGGTGGGCGGAGAGCTCCTCGCCGTCCTTGCCGAGCCCGCCGAGGTACACGATCTGCTTGACCCCGCTGGCGGCCGCCGCCAACCCGAAGGCCCGGGCGGCGTCGGCGTCCTTGGACTCGAAGTCGTTGTCGTCCAGGGAGTGCACGAGGTAGACCGCGACGTCCACGCCGTCCATCGGCTCGGCCAGCGTGCCCGGGTCGAACACGTCGCCTCGCACCGCCTCGCCCGGCCCGTCGTAGCTGTCCGGGTTCCGGGTCATCGCCCGGACCGTCATCCCCTCCTTGATGAGAGCCGGGACGAGGCGACCTCCGACGAATCCGGTGGCGCCGGTGACCAGCACGGTCAGCGAGTCGTGCGAGGAGTCGTGCGGGGAGTCGCTCATGGCTCCAGCCTAGGTGGCCGGGCGAGCGGGCCGCTGGGCTCGCTCGGCGATCGCATCGCGCCGGGTCTCGTCCATCGCCGCCTCGTAGGCGGAGACGAGACCGGCGATCGACAGCGGCTTGAGCCGTTCCACGATGTCGCGCATCTGCGCCGGCGGCGCGCCCGCCTTCTTGTACGCCGGCCACACGCTGGTCCGGAACAGCTCGTTGAGCTCCTCGGCGACCGCCCGGCCGTGCGCGGCGAAGACGTCCGAGGCGGCCACGGCCGCCTCGACCGGGAAGCCCAGGTCGAGCAGACCCACCCCGACGGTCAGCTGGGAGCTGGCGACCTCGTACCGACCCCGCTTGTTGCGCAGCACGATGCCCAGCGCGGCCAGGGTCGCCAGGTCGTCGGCGGAGAGCTCGCGGCCGGCCCGGCGTACCAGCTCGGCGTGCGTCATCTCCGCGCTCATCGCCGCCTGCCACGGGGCGAGCATGGTGCGGTGCAGGGCGATCTCCTCGGGGGTGGCGTCGTCGGGGATCTCGGTGACGTACCGCTCGATCGCCGAGAGCGTGAACCCGTGGCCCTGGAGCTCGCGGACCAGCTGGAGCCGGGCCACGTGGTCGTGGGTGTAGTACCCGCGGCGGCCACGCCGCTGCGGCGGCGGCACCAGGCCCTTGCTGGTGTAGAAGCGCACGTTGCGCACGCTCATGCCGACCCGGCTGCTGAGCTCGTCGAGGGTGAGCAGCGGGGGCGTCGGGTTCTCGGTCCGGGGCACCGGGAGGCCTTTCGTGACGAGGGCGGTCGCAGGGCGGTCGGCGGGGCGGTCGGGGGGAGGTCGGCGGGGCGAGGTGGCCGGCCGCAGGACGCCCGAACCGTCCTGGGTGAGCCAGACCACAGCACCGCCCACCTTCTATTGTGACAGTGGGAGTGTCACAATCACACCATGGCAGAAGCTTTCGTCTACGACCACATCCGAACCCCGCGCGGCAAGGGCAAGCAGAACGGCACCCTGCACGAGGTCAAGCCCGTCGACCTGGTGGTCGGCCTCATCGACGCGCTGCGCGAGCGGAACCCGTCGTTGGACACCGAGCGGATCGACGACGTGGTCCTCGGCGTGGTCACCCCGGTCGGTGACCAGGGCGGCGACATCGCCAAGACCGCCGCCCTCGCGGCCGGTCTCCCGGAGACGACCGCCGGCGTCCAGCTCAACCGCTTCTGCGCCTCCGGTCTCGAGGCGGTCAACCAGGCCGCCTCCCGGGTCCGCGGCGGCTTCGAGGACCTGATCCTGGCCGGCGGCGTGGAGTCGATGAGCCGGGCCCCGATGGGCTCCGACGGCGGCGCCTGGGCGATGGACCCGGCGACCGCGCTGGCCACCGGCTTCGTCCCGCAGGGCATCGGCGCGGACCTCATCGCCACCGTCGAGGGCTGGACCCGCGACGACGTGGACGCCTACGCCGCCGAGTCCCACCACCGCGCCGCCAAGGCCTGGGCCAACGGCTACTTCACCGGCTCGGTGATCCCGGTCCGGGACCGCAACGGGCTGACCGTCCTCGACCACGACGAGACCATCCGTCCCGACACCAGCCCCGAGGGCCTCGCCGGGCTCAAGCCGAGCTTCGCCCAGATCGGCGCCGACGCCGGCTTCGACGACGTGGCGCTGGAGAAGTACCACTGGCTGGAGCGGATCGATCACGTCCACCACGCCGGCAACTCCTCGGGGATCGTCGACGGCTCCGCGCTGGTCGCGATCGGCACCGAGCAGGTCGGCATCGACCTCGGCCTGACCCCCCGCGCCCGGATCATCTCCGCCGCCGTCTCCGGGGCCGACCCGACGATCATGCTCACCGGCCCCGCGCCGGCCGCCCGCAAGGCCCTGGCCAAGGCCGGGCTGGACGTCGAGCGACATCGACCTGTTCGAGATCAACGAGGCGTTCGCGGCCGTGGCGATGCGGTTCATGCGGGACCTGGACATCTCCCCGGAGATCACCAACGTCAACGGTGGCGCGATCGCGATGGGACACCCGCTGGGCGCCACCGGCGCGATGATCCTCGGCACCCTGGTCGACGAGCTCGAGCGCCGCGAGCTGCGCCGCGGCCTGGCCACGCTCTGCGTCGGCGGCGGCATGGGCATCGCGACCATCGTCGAGCTCGTCTGACCAGGCCCCGCGCCCGCTGACCGCGCCCGCCGACCTCACGCCTGAGACAGAACAGGAACGCACCGAACCCATGAGCACCAGCACCCCCCAGCAGACCACCGAGCAGACCGACCGAGCACAGCGCCGTCCGCTACGACACGGACGCCGACGGCATCGTCACCCTGACCCTCGACGACCCGACCGCCAGCGCCAACACGATGAACCCGTTGTACGTCGCCTCGATGGCCACCGCCGTCGATCGGCTGTACGACGAGCTGGCCGCCGACGAGTCGAGCATCCGCGGCGTCGTCGTCGCCTCGGCCAAGAAGACCTTCTTCGCCGGCGGCAACCTCAACGGGATGGTGAGGACCACCCGCGAGGACGCCGGGGCGGTCTTCGCGATGTGCGAGGACGTCAAGGCGGGGCTGCGCCGGCTGGAGCTGTTCCCCCGTCCGGTGGTGGCCGCGATCAACGGGGCCGCGCTGGGCGGTGGCCTGGAGATCACCCTGGCCTGCAACAGGAGGATCGTGGTCGACGACGACCGGATCGACCTCGGCCTGCCCGAGGCCACCCTCGGCCTGCTGCCCGGCGGCGGCGGGGTGACCCGGGTGGTCCGGATGCTCGGGCTGCAGACCGGGCTGATGGACGTGCTGCTCAACGGCACCCGGTTCAAGCCGAAGGCGGCCCTGGCGAAGGGTCTGGTCGACGAGCTGGTGCCCAGCGCCGACGACCTGCTCCCGGCCGCGCGGGCCTGGATCGCCGACAACGCCGACGCGCACCAGAACCCCTGGGACCGGCCGGGCTACAAGATGCCCGGCGGCACCCCGAAGACCCCGGCGCTGGCCGCGTTCCTGCCGGCCTTCCCGGCGCTGCTGCGCAAGCAGACCAAGGGCGCGGTCTACCTGGCGCCGCGGGCGATCCTCTCGGCCGCGGTCGAGGGTGCCCAGGTCGACTTCGACACCGCCTCCCGGATCGAGTCGCGCTACCTCACCCACCTGGTGGTCAACCAGGGCTCGAAGAACATGATCCAGGCGTTCTTCTTCGACCTCCAGGCGATCAACGCCGGGAAGCTGCGCCCGCAGGGCGTGCCGCCGTACCGCGCCACCAAGGTCGGTGTGCTCGGCGCCGGGATGATGGGCGCGGGGATCGCCTACTCGTGCGCCCGCTCCGGCATGGAGGTGGTCCTCAAGGACGTCTCCGTCGAGGGTGCGGCCAAGGGCAAGGCGTACTCGGAGAAGCTGCTGGACAAGGCGATCGAGAAGGGCAGGTCCACCGAGCAGAAGAAGGCCGAGCTGCTCGCCCGGATCACGCCCACCGCCGACCCGGCCGACCTGGCCGGCTGCGACCTGGTGATCGAGGCCGTCTTCGAGGACCCCACGCTCAAGGCGAAGGTCTTCGCCGAGGTGGCCGAGCACGTCAACGCGGACGCGCTGCTGTGCTCCAACACTTCGACGCTGCCGATCACCGAGCTGGCCACCGGCGTCGACCGCCCGGCCGACTTCATCGGGCTGCACTTCTTCTCCCCGGTGGACAAGATGCCGCTGGTCGAGATCATCCGCGGCACTGAGACCTCCGACGAGGCGCTGGCCAAGGCCTACGACGTGGTCCAGCAGATCCGCAAGACCCCGATCGTGGTCAACGACAGCCGTGGCTTCTACACCTCCCGGGTGATCGGGACGATGGTCAACGAGGGCTTGGCGATGCTCGGTGAGGGGGTCGCGCCGTACTCCCTGGAGCGCGCGGCCACCCAGGACGGCTACCCGGTCGGCCCGCTCCAGCTCAGCGACGAGCTGAACATGGAGCTGATGATGAAGATCACCAAGGCCGCCAAGGACGCCGCCGAGCGCGAGGGCACGGAGTACGTCGAGCACCCCGCCGTCGCGGTGGCGCAGCGGATGATCGCGCTGGGTCGCTCCTCGCGGCTGGCCGGCGCGGGCTTCTACGACTACGACGAGTCCGGACGGCGCGGGTCGATCTGGTCCGGGCTGGCCGAGGAGTTCCCGGTCGCCGAGCAGCAGCTCCCGTTCCGCGACATCAAGGACCGGTACCTCTTCGTCGAGGCGCTGGAGACCGCCAAGTGCTTCGAGGAGGGCGTGATCACCTCGGCGGCCGCGGCCAACATCGGCTCGATCATGGGCATCGGCTTCCCGGCGATGACCGGCGGCGCCGCCCAGTTCATGACCGGCTACCAGGACCCCGAGGACCAGTCCGCGCCGATCGGGCTGGCCGCGTTCGTGGCCCGCGCCGACGAGCTGGCACAGGCGTACGGCGACCGGTTCCGGCCGACCGACTGGCTGCGCGAGCTGGCCGAGGCCGGGGGCTCCTTCCCGGCGTGAGCCCGGTGGAGAACGAGCGGGACGGGAACGCCCCGGGCGACGTCCGGGGAGAGGATGCCGTCGACGTCGCGGCCGTGGCTTCCTGGGCGCTCGAGCACGCCACCCTGCCCCAGGGCTGGTCGCGGGAGGAGCTCGCCGGGACGCCCCGGGTGCAGCAGTTCGCGGGTGGCGCGTCGAACCTGACGTACCTGCTGCGCTACCCGACCCGCGACGTCGTGCTGCGTCGCCCGCCGCTGGGCAGACGTGCGGCGGCCGCCCACGACATGGGCCGGGAGCACCGGGTCCAGCGGGCGCTGCAGCCGCTGTTCCCGTACGTCCCCGCGATGCTCGGTCACTGTGATGACGAGGACGTGATCGGTGCGGAGTTCTATCTGATGGAGCGGCTCGAGGGCACGGTGCTGCGCCGCGACCTCCCGGACGGGATCACCCCGGGCGAGGCGTCGACGCTGTGCGGCCGGGCGCTCGACGTACTGGTCGAGCTGCACGCGGTGGACGTGACGGCGGCGCCGGACCTGGCCGCGCTCGGTCGGGGCGAGGGGTACGTCGCGCGCCAGCTGGACGGCTGGACCCGGCGCTTCGAGGCCGCCCGCACCGAGGACACCGGCTCCTGGGAGGACGTCGTCGGCTGGTTGAGCGACCACCGTCCCGAGGACGTCGGTCAGTGCCTGATCCACAACGACTTCCGGCTCGACAACCTGGTCCTCGACCTCGACGGCACTGACGGGGCCGGTCCACGGGTGACCGGGGTCCTGGACTGGGAGCTGGCCACCGTCGGTGACCCGCTGATGGACCTCGGCGGCGCGCTGGCGTACTGGGTGCAGGCCGACGACGACGCCGCCTTCCGCGCCGCCCGGCGCCAGCCGAGCGACGCGCCGGGGATGTGGACGCGTGCCGAGCTGGTCGCCGGGTACGCCGAGCGCACCGGGCGCAGCGTCGACCCCGACGCGTGGCGCTTCTACGAGGTGTTCGGGCTGTTCCGCCTGGCGGTGATCGCCCAGCAGATCTGGGTGCGCTACGTGCGTGGGCAGACCACGAACCCCGCGTTCGCCGACATCGGCCGGATGGTCGCGGTCCTCGAGCACCGCTGCCGCCGCCTCGTCGCCGAGGCCGGCTGACATGGGGCTGCTGCTCGTCGTCCGGCACGGCCAGGCCTCGTTCGGTGCCGACGACTACGACGTGCTCTCCGAGACCGGCTGGGAGCAGGGTCGTGCGCTCGGTCGCTGGCTGGCCGAGCAGGGCCTCGCCCCGACGGTGCTCCGACACGGGTCGATGCGCCGCCAGCGCGAGACCGCCGAGGCGATGCTGTGCCGGCGCCGGCTGGTCGGGGCTCGACCCGGAGCAGGACGACGGGTGGGACGAGTTCGACCACCTCGCCGTCGTGGCAGCCCTCCCCGACCGGGTGGACGCAGAGCTGGACCGTCGCGCCTTCCAGCGCCGATTCGAGCAGGCGACCGCCCGCTGGACGGAAGGCCGGGATGGGGACGAGTACGCCGAGACGTTCGCGGGCTTCGTCGACCGGGTCGGCGGTGCGCTGGAGCGCGCGACCGCGGCAGCCCGGTCCGGACAGACGGCCGTGGTCGTCACCTCGGGCGGACCGATCGCCGCGGCCTGTGCCGGCCTGACCGTCCCCGGCGTCACCGACCCAGCGATGGTGGGCGCGCTGTGGAGCCGGTTCAACACCGTGGTGGTGAACTCGTCGGTGACCCGCGTCCTGGTCGGCGCCGGCGGCGCTCGGCTGCTCACCTTCAACGAGCACACCCACCTGGACCGGGACCTGGTCACCTACCGCTGAGCTTCGCGACAACCGCGGACGCGCGCATCAGTCGCGCTCCTGACATTCGCTGCCCGGTCACGGTCGTGCCCCGAGACCTCGCACCAGGATCCTCAGACCATCTTGCGGAAGACCCGCAGCGGGGCGGCGCGCATCACGACCGACAGCGGCGCCCACGGGAGCCGGGGCAGGTACGCCGACGGCGCCTCCCGCTCGATCGCGCGCACCATCTCCCGGACGCCCTTCTCGGTGGAGACCCGCAGCGGCTGACGGCCGTTGGCGCGGTCGTTCATCTCCGACTCGATGTAGCCGGGGTAGAGGACCGTGATCGTGATGTCGCTGCCGTGCAGCTCGTGCCGCAGCCCCTCGGCGAGCATCGCGACGCCGGCCTTGGTGGCGGCGTACGTCGTCATCGCCCTCGGCAGGGCGCGGACCGCCGACATCGAGGAGATCATCACCAGGTGACCCGAGGTCTGCACCCGGAGGATCTCCATCGCGGCCTCGGTCTGGGCGAGCGCGGCCACGAAGTTCGTCATCGCCGTCTCCCGGTTGGCCGCGAAGCCGCCGGTCCCGAGCGGGGCGCCCTTGCCGAGGCCGGCGTTGACGACGAAACGGTCGATTCGCCCCAGCTGATCGGCGAAGGAACCGAAGACCTCGAAGACCCGGTCATGGTCGTTGACGTCCAGGGCGGCGATCTCGACCCGTCGCTCCGGGTGCGCGGCGAGAATCTCGGTGCGCAGCTCCGCGAGCCGGTCGAGGCGGCGGGCGCAGAGCGCGAGGTCGTTCCCGCGGGCCGCGAGCTGGCGGGCCATCTCCGCGCCGAGCCCGGCGGAGGCGCCGGTGATGAGGACGGTGGGCATGCGCTGAAGTCTGCCGCACCCAACAATTTCGGACCGGCCCGGTCAGGGCCCTTGACCTCCGCCCGGATCGGGTCTTGGGTGTGCTTGGCACGACCGGCTCGCCGTCGAGGTGGCGGTGGGACATGAAGAACGAATCGGGGAGTCTCAACGTGGTCAATCTCAGGTCGAGGAGGCGCTCGAGCGTCGGTCTCGTAGCAGTGGGGGCGGTCGTCACCGCTCTCGTCGCGGCGATGCCGGGGGCTGGCGCCGCCGGGGTCAGTGCGAGCGAGCAGCCGCCGGCAGCAGCGCAGAAGTCTGATGGCGCGGCCTCGCCGCTGCGCGAGTTCGAGGACGGCCGGTACGTCGTCGTCCTGGCGGACGCGCCGGCGGCGTCGTACGACGGCTCGGACCGGCGCTTCGCCGGGACCCGCGCCAGCGAGGGTCGCCAGTTCCGGGCGGACACGCCAGCGGTCCGCGCCTACACCGCGCACCTGCGCTCCACCCACCGCAGCCTGGCCCGTGAGGCCGGCACCTCGGTGGAGAAGAGCTTCACGATCGCCACGAACGGCTTCGTCGCGGAGCTGACCGGGAAGCAGGCGCTCGACCTCGCCACCGACCGTCGGGTGCGGCTGGTCGAGGAGTCGGCGATGTACGAGACGTCGACCTGGAACACCCCCGACTTCCTCGGCCTCAGCGGCAAGAACGGCGCGTGGGAGAAGACCGGGGGGCGGCGCAACGCCGGTACCGGCGTCGTCGTCGGGGTCCTGGACACCGGCATCTGGCCGGAGTCGAAGTCGTTCCGCGGACTTCCGCTCACCGGTACACCCAAGACGCGGTGGGACATCACCCGCGACGGCACGTCGACCCGGATGGAGAAGGCCGACGGCACCGTCTTCAACGGCGAGTGCCAGGACGGCGAGGAGTGGGACGTCACCCACTGCAACACCAAGCTGGTCGGGGCGCGCTGGTACGGCGACGAGTTCCTCTTCTACTACGGCGACGACCTGACCGAGTACGAGTACGAGTCCACTCGCGACGGGGACGGTCACGGCAGTCACACCGCCAGCACCGCCGCCGGTCAGGTGAAGGGCAACGTGAACGTCGACGGACGCAAGTTCGGCAAGATCGCCGGCATGGCGCCCGGAGCCCGGGTCGCCGCCTACAAGGTCTGCTGGGAAGCCAACAGCGCCGCCGGATGCTTCAACTTCGACATGCTCTCGGCCATCGACCAGGCCGTCATCGACGGGGTCGACGTGATCAACTTCAGCATCGGCGGCGGTCCCAGCCCGGAGCTGGACTCGCTCGAGCTGGCCTTCCTCAATGCCACCCAGGCCGGGATCTTCGTGGCCGCATCGGCCGGCAACTCCGGCCCGGGCGCCACCACCCTCGACCACGCCAGCCCGTGGCTGACCACGGTCGGGGCCAGCACCCATACCGCGTTCGACGGGACCGTGGTCCTCGGTGACGGAACCAAGATCAAGGGTGCCTCGATCATCGACAACGGGGTCGGCAAGACCGCGCTCGTGAACGCGGCGGACGCCGCCCTCGCGGGCGAGGACCCGGATGACGCCGAGCTCTGCGTCCCGGGCACGCTGGACCCGGCGGCGGTCGACAACAAGATCGTGGTCTGCATGCGCGGCGCGATCGCCCGCGTCGACAAGAGTGCGGCGGTCGAGGAGGCCGGCGGCAAGGGCATGATCATGTACAACCCCTCGCCGAACAGCATCAACGCGGACATGCACTTCGTGCCCAGTCGATCCACATCCCCGACACCTCCGCGGACACGCTGCTGGGGTACATGGAGGCCAACCCCGGCACCGCCAAGGCGGCGCTCAAGCCGGGCAACCGCACCGACGACCCGACCTACGTGCCGACGATGGCCGGGTTCTCCTCGCGGGGGCCGACCGAGGTGGCCGACAGCGACCTGCTCAAGCCCGACCTCACGGCGCCCGGCGTCGACGTGCTCGCCGCGGTGGCCCCCGGGCCGAACTACGGTCGCAACTACGACCTCCTCTCCGGGCACCTCGATGTCCTCGCCGCACGTCGCGGGGCTGGCGGCGTTCCTGGCCGGGGAGTACCCGAACTGGACGCCGATGGACATCAAGTCGGCGCTGATGACCACGACGAAGAAGACCCGCACCGAGACCGGTGGGCGCTCCAACGACGCGTTCGCCCAGGGCGCGGGTCACGTGATCCCGAAGCGGTCGCTCGACCCGGGCCTCTTCGTGACCGCGGACTACACCGACTGGCTCGGTTTCCTGACCGGCGAGGGGTACCTCACCGGGGTCCCGGAGATCCCGGCGAACCAGCTGAACCTGCCGTCGATGGCAGAGTCGGCCGCGACCGGTCCGGTCACGTTCACGCGTTCCTTCCGGGCCAGCCAGAAGGGGAAGTGGGAGATCAAGGGGCACGTCCCCGGGTTCGAGCTCACCACGAACCGGCCTGGGGTCCGCTCGGACCGCGTCAACGACGTCATCGAGATGGACTTCACCCTGACCCGGACCTCGGCGCCGCTCGGGGAGTGGACCACCGGCGACATCACGCTGGCGGGGCCGACCAAGGTCCGGATGCCGGTGGCGATCAAGCCGCTCGCGGTCGAAGCGCCGGAGCGGGTGACCGGCACCGGCACCGACGGTGACGTCGAGGTGCCGATCGTTCCCGGCTTCACCGGTGACCTCGGCATCGGCGTCAACGGTCTGACGCCGGCGGTCTCCGAGACCGGGGACGTCGGTGTCGGCGAGAGTGAGTTCGTCTGCGTCACGGTCGAGGACGGCACCCGCGAGGGCCGCTTCGAGCTGGACGCGGTCGACGACAGCTCCGACCTGGACCTGTACGTGTATGCCTCGACCAGCTGCGACACTCGGCGACATCTACGCGCTCGTCGGTCAGTCGGCCACGGGTTCGGCCGACGAGACCGTGGTGGTGGAGAACCCGCCAGCCGGGTTCTACATCTCCGAGGTCAACGGGTTCACGCCCGGAGAGGCTGGCGAGCCGATGGCGTGGCGGCACGACTACCTCGGTGCTGGTCGAGGGCCCGGGTGTCGGAGACCTGACCGCGACACCGAACCCCGTTCCGGTCGTCGCGGAGGAGCCGACCAGCTTCGACCTGTCGTGGTCGGGGCTCGACCCGGACAGCAAGTACGTCGGGTTGCTGATGTACGAGGGCTCGACCGCGGAGACGATCGTGCTGGTCGACACCACGGACTGACAGCAGCACCAGCACACTGCGGCGCTCCGGGACCAGGTCCCGGGGCGCCGCGCTGTGTCCAGGTCCCTCCATGAGTGTTCTTGCCAGTGAGCGGCATACCGGGTATACATACCTCGTATACATACCCGGTATCCCATCGGGGCGGCGCGCGAGGAGCAGTCATGTCGGTACGTCAGGCCCTGCTGGCCCTGCTGGAGCAGGAGCCGATGTACGGCTACCAGCTCCGCACCGAGTTCGAGCAGCGGACCGGATCCACCTGGCCGCTCAACGTCGGCCAGGTGTACACGACGCTGACCCGGCTGGAGCGTGACGGCCTGGTCGAGGGTGCCGGCGACGACGGTGACGGGCACGCGATCTACCGGATCACCGAGGCCGGCCGCGACGAGGTCGCTGCCTGGTTCACCACCCCCGTCGGCCGGCTCCAGCCGGCCCGCGACGAGCTCGCGATCAAGCTGGCGCTGGCGGTCACGGTGCCCGGCGTCGACGTGGGCACGCTGATCCAGCGCCAGCGCAGCGCCACGATGACCGCGCTCCAGGACTACACCCGACTCAAGCGCAGCGCGACCACCGACGGCGCCGCCGCCCGGGCGGACCTGGCCTGGGGGCTGGTGCTGGACTCGCTGGTCTTCGCCGCCGAGGCCGAGATCCGGTGGTTGGACCACTGTGAGGCCCGGGTACGCCGCGCCGCCGCCGACACCGCGTCCCCGCGGCCCTCCGTGGGCAACGCCGTGACCGCGCCCGGCCTCGTCCGAGAGGCACGCCGGTGACCGCCGTCCTCGACCTCGTCGGGGTCACCCGCATCCACGGCGAGGGCGCGAGCGAGGTCCATGCGCTGCGCAGCGTCTCCTTCGCCGCGCACGCCGGCGAGCTCGTCGCCGTGATGGGCCCCTCGGGGTCCGGCAAGTCCACGCTGCTCACCCTCGCCGGTGGGCTGGACGCCCCCACCGCGGGCAGCATCAGCGTGGAGGGGCAGGACCTCGCCGGCCTGGGCCAGCAGGGGCGGGCCCGGATGCGGCGTACCGCGATCGGCTATGTCTTCCAGGACTTCAACCTGATCCCGGCGCTCACCGCGGCCGAGAACGTGGCGCTGCCCCGCGAGCTCGACGGGGAGCGGTCCCGGTCCGCACGGCTGGCCGCCCGGGCCGCGCTGGAGGAGGTCGGCATCCTCGACCTCGCCCACCGGTTCCCCGACGAGATGTCCGGTGGCCAGCAGCAGCGGGTCGCCATCGCCCGTGCCATCGTCGGCGATCGCCGCCTGATCCTGGCCGACGAGCCCACCGGCGCCCTGGACACCGAGACCGGGGAGGAGATCCTCCGGCTGCTGCGGGCTCGGTGCGACGCCGGCGCCGCCGGCGTCCTGGTCACCCACGAGGCCCGTCATGCCGCCTGGGCCGACCGGGTGGTCTTCCTGCGCGACGGCGTCGTCGTCGACGAGTCGGGCGAGGCCCCGGTGGAGACCCTGCTCGAGCCGAGCGTGCGCCGATGACCGTCGGACAGGGGTGGCGGCTCCCGCTGCGGCTGGCCCGGCGCGAGGCCGGTCGGCACCGGGGGCGCAGTCTCCTGGTGGTGATGATGATCGCGCTGCCAGTGCTCGGTGTCACCGCCGCCGACGTGCTGCTGCGGACCTCCGACGTGGACAGCGCCGAGTCGCTGGACCGGCGGCTGGGCGCCGCCGAGGCGCGGGTCACCGCGGACGCTGCCGGCGCCGTCCTGCAGGCCCCGGACCCGGACGTCTACCTCACCTGGACCGGTGCCCAGCTCGACCAGCCGGTGACGGCCACCGAGCTGAGCAGCCTCCTCGGGGGCGCCCGGCTGGTGCCGCAGCGCACCGGCACCGCAGTCGTGCGGACCGCGAAGGGCACCGTCACCGCGGAGGTGCTGGAGGTGGACCTCGCCGATCCGGTGACCGCGGGAGTGGCCCGGCTGAGCACCGGGCGCCTGCCGGGCGCCGACGGCGAGGTGGTCGTCAACGCCGCCCTCGCGGCCAAGGGCTACGGCGTCGGCGACACGCTGGACCTGTCGACCTCGGAGGAGGCGGACCCGGTGGTCGTGGGCATCGCCGAGGCCGCGGTGGCGCGCCGTTCCCCGGTCGCGATGGGGCCGGTGGGCTCCCTGCTCACCCTCTCGGATGCCGGTCCGCAGACCTGGCTGGTGGCGGGGGACCCCGTCAGCTGGACCCAGGTCCGCGAGCTGAACGCGCTGGGCGCCTCGGTGCTCTCCCGGGCCGTGGTCCTCGACCCGCCGCCGCTGCCCCCGCAGATCGCCCAGATGATGGGCCAGCCCCGGAGCGCCGCCCTGGCGGTGGTGCTGCTGATCGTGGCGATGGCACTGATCGAGGTGGTGTTGCTGGCGGGCCCGGCGTTCGCGGTGGGAGCCCGGCAGCAGTCGCGCAACCTCGCGCTGCTGGTGGCCGCCGGCGGCACCCCCCGGCAGTCGCGTCGGGTGGTGCTGGCGGGCGCGGTAGTCCTCGGTGGCGTGGCCTCGTTGGCGGGCGTGGCCCTGGGCATCGTGGTCGCCCGGGCGCTGCTACCCGTCGTCCAGCGGTACTCCGACACCTGGTTCGGTCCGTTCGAGGTGCCCTGGTGGCACCTGCTGGGCATCGCCGCCTTCGGGCTGGTCAGCGCGTTGGGCGCTGCTCTGGTGCCCGCCTGGATCGCCTCGCGTCAGGACGTCGTCGCCGTGCTCGCCGGACGCCGCGGGGACGGCAAGGCGTCGTTGCGGTCGCCGATCCTGGGGCTGGTGCTGCTCGGAGCGGGCATCGCCGGGTCCGCGTACGGCGTGACCAGGTCGGGGTCCGGGGAACTGGCGATCGCGGCGTCGGCCATCGTGTCGGTGCTCGGGATGATCCTGCTGGTCCCGGTGGTGCTGACCGCGCTGGCCCGGCTCTCGACAGGCCTGCCGCTGGTGCTGCGCTATGCGATGCGCGACGCCGTGCGGCACCGGACCCGGACGGTGCCCGCCGTGGCGGCGGTGGCGGCGACGGTGGCGGGGGTCGTCGCACTCGGCATCGGCACCCAGAGCGACGCGGCCCAGGCGCGGGCGGAGTACGTCCCGACGCTCTCGGAGGGGGTCGGCAGCCTGCAGTGGTACGACGACCGCGCCGACTGGACCGCTGCCCGTCGACTGCTGGAGCGGGAGCTGCCCGGGGCCGAGGTCACCACCGTGTCGGGTGTGCGGGCCGGGATGCCCGGCAGCGTCGGGTACACCGACCTGCGGATCCGACCCACCGAGGGTGCGCAGCTCCTGGACTCGTGGGGGTCCCCGCTGGGCTCCGATCTGCTGGTGGCGAGCAGCCTGCCGGTCGGTCTCCGCGAGGTGCCCGACGAGCAGCGCGCCGAGGCCCAGCGGACCCTGGCCGCCGGCGGGATGGTCGCCTTCTCCAACCTGGACGTCTCCGGGGCCCAGGAGCTCCGACTGCGGGTGCGGCCCTACGACGCCGACGGGTCCCCGGGCGGGCCGACGATGCGCAGTCGGGTGGATGCGCTGGTGGTCCCCACCGCGTACCGCTACTCCGGGCCGCAGGCGGTGATCTCGCCCGAGCTCGCCGCCTCGCTGGACCTGAGGGTGGCGCCGGTCAGCCTCTCGGTCGACGGGCGAGCCATCACCGAGGCCGAGGAGGAGAACGTGGTCGAGGCCCTCGGCGGGCTGACCGAGAACGGCTCCTTCACAGTGGAGCGGGGCTACCCCACGGACGACGCGATGGTCGTCGTCCAGCTGGTGCTCGCCGGGTTGGGGGCCGTGCTGATGCTGGGCGGCACCCTGACCGCCACCTTCCTGGCGCTCTCCGACGCCCGGCCGGACCTGGCCACACTGTCGGCGGTGGGCGCCGCGCCACGGACCCGCCGCGGGGTGGCGGCGGCGTACGCGACCGTGGTCGGGGTGGTCGGCGCCCTCCTCGGCGCCGCAGTCGGATTCATCCCGGGCATCGCGGTCACCTATCCGCTCACGGTCACCCCGGCCGGGACGGCGATCGGCTACGGCTCCGGGTCGATCACCGCCTCCGACATCGCCACCGGCCCGTACCTCGACATCCCCTGGCTGCTGATCCTCGGCCTGGTGGTGGCCCTGCCGTTGCTCACCGCCGCGGTCGTCGGGTTGAGCACCCGCTCCCGGTTGCCGCTGGTGGCGAGGCTGGACTGAGGCAGTCAGCCGAACCCTGCGGAGGTTGAGGAGCGAGCACAGCCCCGGTGGTTGAGGAGCGAGCACGGCCCCGGTGGTTGAGGAGCGAGCACCGCCCCGGTGGTTGAGGAGCGAGCGCAGCCCCGGTGGTTGAGGAGCGAGCGTCAGCGAGCGTCTCGAAACCTCCGGTGGTTTCGAGACAGGCGCTGCGCGCCTTCCTCAACCACCGGGTGGCCTGCGCGCCTGCGGTGGTTGAGGAGCGAGCACAGCCCCGGTGGTTGAGGAGCGAGCACAGCCCCGGTGGTTGAGGAGCGAGCGTCAGCGAGCGTCTCGAAACCTCGGTGGTTTCGAGACAGGCGCTGCGCGCCTTCCTCAACCACCGGGTGGCCTGCGCGCCTGCGGTGGTTGAAGGGCGAGCACAGCCCCGGTGGTTGAGGAGCGAGCACAGCCCCGGTGGTTGAGGAGCGAGCGTCAGCGAGCGTCTCGAAACCTCCGGTGGTTTCGAGACAGGCGCTGCGCGCCTTCCTCAACCACCGGGTGGCCTGCGCGCCTGCGGTGGTTGAGGAGCGAGCACAGCCCCGGTGGTTGAAGGGCGAGCACAGCCTCGGTGGTTGAGGAGCGAGCGTCAGCGAGCGTCTCGAAACCTCCGGTGGTTTCGAGACAGGCGCTGCGCGCCTTCCTCAACCACCGGGTGGCCTACCGGCTCTCCACGATGACGCGGTCGCCCATGCGCCTTCCCCCCGAGCGGCAGCCCGAAGTTCATCCCCGGCTGCATACATAGGCGGTGAAGTCCTCGGCACTGCGCCCGGCCAGTTCCCGCACGTCCGGGTCGGTGTCGTTGGAGTAGACCGTCCCAGGCGTCATATCGGCGAGATCCCCGCCGCGGAATGCCACCTGACTGAGCACCTCACGGTCACCCTCTCCGACCCCCGTCGCGATGTACCCCCGCTCGACCACCACCTGAGCGGACTCGCCCTCCCATGGACCGGTGGGCGCGTGCAGGGCCAGCTCGCTGGTCCCAGGCGCCGGTGGGTCCGAGATCCACGCCGCGACCTGATCGCTCTCCTCGTCGTCGGCCAGGCCCTCGCGGTCGAAGGACAGGTTCACCCTCGTGGCCGCCCCCTCGCACGCCTCCACCACGACGACCGGTCGCTGCTCCTCGTCCACGGTCACTCCCAGCGCCCCGGTCACCTCGACGTCGGGCGCGACGCAGCCGGCCAGCGAAGCGACGACGACCGTCAGCACCGCTGCCGCTCCAGTCCAGGTGCCGACGGCCATCTTCCGAGTGTCGCATCCAGGGTCAGGACTGTTCCGCACGGTCCGTCGACAGGCCTCCACGCGGACAGCGAATCCAAGCTTCAGCCGCCCCCAGGCAGCGCCGACTCGTCCACCTGTGCTTTGCGATCCACGGGACCTTCCTCGGCGCGACGCTGCGTCCGAGCGCTGCCTGTCGGCGCCGGAGCCGACGTCCGGCTCGGTCGAGGAGCGCACATCGTCACGAGGACGGCTGGTCCAGTTCCCTGAAGATGCGCTCGCGTTCGGCATCTGGCACGGTGTCAGCAACGAAGACGGCATAGGAACTCTTGTCGAAGCGGACGCCCAGGACCTCATGGGGCGGATACCCACGGAACGACCACGTGGTGACCTGCTCCGGGTTCTCGGGGAACACAGAGCCAGCGGCGTCCTCACCTACGTCGTCACAGTCTGCCCGGTCGGCAACAGAGTGCCTGCTGGCTTTCCGCTCGGTGGAGCCGTAGGACGTATAGACGATGCCGCCCGCTCTCACCTGTTCCTGACAATCGCTGGAGGCCTGGGAACCACCGCTCCCTGCGCAACCGGTGGCGACGAGGCAGAGCGTCATCGCAACGGTCACCACGGCAGCCTTCATGGTCTCAGTCTCCTCGTCGCGACTTCGACGCGTTGCCCACCCTCGTGGTTCCCGGACGCACGCTTCTGCCCCCGGTCGCGCGCTCGGGCGACGTGCGATGACCGCGTCCCACCGCCGCTCGAGGTCTCGGCGACGCCGTGCCTCGGGCATCCGACCCAGCGAAGCACAGCGATGAACGCCAGAGGCCGTCGTACGCGAAGAGACACCGGTGATCAGATCGTGTCGGCAATCCCACGACGCTGGTGATCGACGGCTCGGACGCCGGCGACGTCACGCCGATGCTCGGACGTGACCGGGAGATCGACGCACGCCGATCCCGTGGTCATTCGGGGCTATGTCCCTCCATGGTGGTGGCGGCCTAGCCTGTCGCTGTGCCCCGTCGCCTCCTGGCAGCCCGGGCGTCGATCTCGGGAGTCGCTCTCGTGCTGGCGATCATCGTGTCGCTCCTCCCCAGCGCGCCCGCACACGCAGTCGGCGGAACACTCGCCGGAACGCTCACCGGCCATGACGGGAGGCGGTTCGACTACTTCCAGGTCGACATCTACCACGCCACCGGACCCGAGACCTGGGCACACGCGATCCCGCCTCGCACCATCGTGTCGTGGGAGACCGGGCTCCCTGTGGGCGACTTCGCGATCAGTTTGCCCGCCGGCACGTACCGAGCCTGTTTCAGTCCCCTCACCTACGAGAACGCGGAGGTGGTCGGGCAGGGCTGCTGGGAGGGAGCCTACGAGGTGTTCGGCGCGACCGACATCGTCGTCACCGACGGCGGTACGTCGACCATCACCCCCTCGCTTCCACGGGAGTCTCGCCTGCGCGGACGGATCGTCGCGCCCGGTGGGGTCGGTGTGTCGGCCTACGTCGCGCCCTACCGCCGGATGCCGAACGGGACCTGGGACTGGCATGGCAGCGGCGAGCAGAGCCTGGCCGACGGCACGTTCGTGGTGCCGGACCTCAACCCTGGTGTCTACCGGATCTGCTTGCTCGATGTGCCGCGCGAGTTCGTTGCGGAATGCTGGGAGGACGTGGCGACGCTCGACGAGGCGCACGACGTGGTGGTGCCTGCGGGCAGCACAGTTCCCCTCACCTTCCGGCTCGCCCGGCGTGCCAACATCGCCGGCACCGTGACCCGGCCACCTGCCTCGACGGACACCCTCTATGTCACCGTGCACGCCTGGAACGGCCAGGCCTGGGCGCTGGCCAGGCCCGGGGTCGGTGCCGACGCTGAGGGCAAGTACCGGCTCACCGGCCTGGACCCCGGGACGTTCCGGGTGTGCGCCGCCGGGTACGACGTCGTCCGCACCTGCTGGAGGCAGGGCTCCCAACCGGCCGAGGCCACCGACATCGTGCTCGCCGAGGGTCAGGCTCGCGCCGGGGTCGACATCGCGCCGGGCCCGGCCGGCTTCGTCACCGGGACTCTGCCCGACATGTACCTCGGCGCCGAGGGCTACCCGAGCGTCACCGCCTGGCGGCAGGTCGGCAGCACCTGGGAAGCCGAGTCCTCGGGTGAGGCGTGGCCGAGCGGTCGCGGCGCCGACTGGACCTACGAGATCGGGTCGCTGCCGACCGGGACCTACGTCGCCTGCGTCGAGCACGTGGACCCCGAGTTCTTCCCGGCCTTCCCCCGCACCTGCCTCGGGAACAGCCCGACGCCCCAGGGCGGCATCCCGTTCGACGTGACGGCAGGGGAGACGACGTCGGGGATCGACATCGTCACGGGTCGGGCCGGCGAGATCCGGGGCCGGGTGACCAACGTGACCGAGCCCGTCCGGGTCGACCTCTTCACCGCCGCAGGGCGCCTCGCCGTGAGCCGGACCACGGACTCCGCTGGCGTCTACCGGATGCCAGAGCTGCCTCCCGCCACCTACTACGTCGGCTTCCACCGGGAGACGGCGTTGTCGTCGCTGGCCGCCGAGTGGTGGCGCAACCGGACCGACGGCCTCGGAATCGCCGAGGCCACTCCGATCGACGGTCGACGGGAACATCGTCTCGGGCGTCACCGCCACGCTGGATGTCGGAGGGGTCATCACCGGACGACTGGTCGACGACACCGGCGCCGCCGTCGCCGGCTGCGGGATCCATGCAAGGTCCGCCGACGGCTCGCTGGCGATCCGTCGGGCAGTGACCGACGCGAGCGGCGAGTTCGCCATCGGCGGCCTGAGCACGGCGCCGTACCTGGTCGTGGTCGCCCAACGCTGCAGCGGCACCCCGACCGCGATGTTCCACGACGCCGGATCGCCGACCCAGACCAGCGCGCGAGCCTGGGAGGCTGACTCGGTCGCCGTGACCCGGGGCTCGACGTCCTCGCTGCCCGCCGACCTCGTCACCGGCGTACCGGTGATCACCTCGACCTCCGCGCCGACCATCACCGGAAGCCCTCAGGTCGGGCGCACCCTCATCGCGCAGTCCGGCACCTGGCTGCCGAGTCCCGGCGTCGCCCTCAGCTACCGGTGGTACGCCGACGGCGTCCGGATCGCCGGCACGGACGGCCGCCGTCTCGTCCTCACCCCCGACCTCGCCGGCGCTCGGATCCGGGTAGCGGTGATCGCCTCGGCGCGCGGGTGGGCGAGCGCGGTCGCCCGATCGGGAGCGGTGGGCCCGGTCACTCCCTGAGCCTCGACCGCTCGAGTGGACAATCAGTCTTGACTGTTTGTTCCCGACCGGGTGATGCTGACCCGGTGACCGCCCCGACCAGCATCCGCGTGCCGCAGGAGGAGCGGAGCCGGGCGATGCGGGCGCGGCTGCTGGAGGCGACCGTCGACTGCCTGGTCGAGCACGGGTTCGCCGGCACCACCACCACCCTGGTCTCCCAGCGGGCCGGAGTCAGCCGGGGTGCCCAGCTGCACCACTTCCCGAGCAAGAACGACCTGGTGGTCGCCGCCGTCGAGCACCTCACCGACGTCCGGGGAGCGGAGCTGGCCCGGGCCGCGGCCGCGCTCCCCACAGGGGTACGTCGCACCCGCGCGGTGCTGCAGGTGCTCGCCGACCACTTCACCTCGCCGGTCTTCACCGCCGCGCTCGAGCTCTGGGTCGCGGCACGCACCGACGACGGGCTGCTCGCCGCGGTGGCGCCGCTCGAGCAGCGGGTCGGTCGGGACACCCACCGGCTGACCGTCGAGCTGCTCGGTGCCGACGAGTCCCGGGACGGGGTCCGCGAGCTGGTGCAGGCCACCCTCGACCTGGTCCGCGGGCTCGGCCTCGCGGACACGATCACCGACGACGCCCGCCGACGCTCCCGGATCCTCGACCGGTGGGCCATCACCCTGGACCACGCGCTCGGCGAGACCGCGTCCGGCCCGCACCCGCCCCCAGCCGCCCTCGGAGGCGCCCGATGAGCCTGCTCGACGCGGTCCTCGACGACCTCACCGCCGAGGGGGACCGGCTCCGCAGCCTGGTCGCCGACCTCGACCCGGCCGGGTGGCGCACGGCGACCCCGGCCGAGGGCTGGGACGTCGCCACCCAGGTCGCCCACCTGGCCTGGACCGACGAGACCGCGGTGGCCGCCGCCACCGACCCGACCGGCTGGGACGCGATCGTCCGGGCGGCACTCGCCGACCCGGAGGGGTTCGTCGACACAGCCGCCCATCAGGTGGCCGACCTGGAGCCGCCAGCGCTGCTGGCCCGGTGGGACGCCGGACGGGCCGCCCTCGCGGCCGCGCTGAGGGAGCTGCCCGCGGGGGAGAAGCTGCCGTGGTTCGGCCCGCCGATGGCCCCGATCTCGATGGCCACCGCCCGGTTCATGGAGACCTGGGCGCACTCCCTGGACGTCCACGCCGGCCTCGGCGCCGAGCCGGAGGTCACCGACCGGATCCGGCACGTGGCCCACCTGGGGGTCCGCACCCGGGACTTCGCGTTCCACACCCGCGGGCTGACCCCGCCGGACGCGGAGTTCCGCGTGGAGCTCACCGCGCCCTCGGGGGAGGTCTGGTCCTGGGGACCCGAGCAGGCCGCGCCACGGGTCGCCGGGCCGGCGTACGACTTCTGCCTGCTCGTCACCCAGCGGGTCCATCGCGACGACACCGCCCTGCTCGCCGTCGGCACCGACGCCGACCGGTGGCTCGACATCGCGCAGTGCTTCGCGGGGCCGCCCGGCGGGGGACGGCAGGTGTCGCGTGGCTGAGACCCCGCGCGAGTCCCCGCCCGAGTCCCCGCTGCTCGTCGGGAACTGCTCCGGCTTCTACGGCGACCGGCTCTCCGCGATGCGCGAGATGCTCGAGGGCGCCGCTGACGGGCACGGCCTCGACGTGCTCACCGGCGACTACCTGGCCGAGCTCACGATGCTGATCCTCGGCAAGGACCAGCTCAAGGACCCGAGCACCGGGTACGCCAAGACCTTCGTCCGCCAGCTCGAGGACTGCCTCGGCCTCGCCCTGGAGCGGGGTGTCCGGATCGTCAGCAACGCCGGCGGACTGAACCCGGCCGGCTTGGCCGAGCGGATCCGGGAGGTCGCCCGGGGCCTCGGCCTCGACCCCGCGGTCGCTCACCTGGAGGGCGACGACGTGCGCGCGGTCGGCTCCGCCTCGTTCGAGGGGGCGCTCACCGCGAACGCCTACCTCGGTGGGTTCGGCATCGCCGCCGCCCTACGAGGCGGCGCGGACGTGGTGGTCACCGGCCGGGTCACCGACGCCTCGCTGGTGGTCGGCCCGGCGGTGGCGCACTTCGGCTGGAACGCCGAGGACCACGACCGGCTCGCAGGCGCCGTGGTCGCCGGGCACGTGCTCGAGTGCGGCGCACAGGCCACCGGCGGCAACTTCTCCGGCTTCCGCGACCTGGTCCGCGCCGGGATGGACCCGTCGCGGCCGCTGGGCTTCCCGCTCGCCGAGATCGCCGCGGACGGCTCCAGCGTGATCACCAAGCACCCGGGCACCGGTGGGGCGGTCACCGTCGACACCGTCACCGCCCAGCTCGTCTACGAGGTCGGCTCGGCGCACTACCCGGGCCCGGACGTCACCGCCCACCTCGACTCGGTACGCCTGGCCCCGGCCGGCCCCGACCGGGTCGCGGTCACCGGGGTCACCGGGAGCCCGCCGCCGCCGCGGCTCAAGGTGTGCGTCAACGAGCTCGGCGGGTACCGCAACAGCATCGAGCTGGTGCTCACCGGGCTGGACGTCGAGGCCAAGGCCGACTGGGTCCGCGAGCAGCTCACCCCGGGACTGAGGGCCGAGTCGGTGACCTGGTCGCGGGTCCGGACGCCGCCGGCGGACGCCGACACCGAGGAGGGCGCCTCCACCCTGCTGCGGTGCACGGTGCAGGATCCCCAGCCCGGCCCGGTCGGCCGGGAGTTCACCGCCGCCGCGGTCGAGCTGGCGCTCGCGTCGTACCCGGGCTTCACGATGACCGCGCCGCCGGGCGCGCCGTCGCCGTTCGGCGTCTACCGGCCCGAGTACGTCGACCGCGCGGCCGTCACCGCGACCGTCGTGCACGCCGACGGCCGGCGCGAACCGGTCGGCGACCCGACCCGCTTCGCCGAGCCGGACCCGGACGCCGGCCGGCGCCCCTCGCCGTACCCCGCCCCCGCGGACACCGTCAACCGCCACCTGCCGCTGGGCACCTTCGTGCACGCCCGCTCCGGGGACAAGGGCGGGGACGCCAACGTCGGCCTCTGGGTCGCCCACGACGGCTCGCCGGCGTACGACGCCCGGGTCACCTGGCTGACCAAGCTGATCACGCCGCGGAAGATCCGCGAGCTGCTGCCGGAGGCGGCCGACCTCGAGGTGGACGTCTTCGTGCTGCCGCACCTCGGCGCCGTGAACGTCGTCGTCCACGGGCTGCTCGGGCGCGGGGTCGCTGCGTCGACCCGGTTCGACCCCCAGGCCAAGGGTCTGGGTGAGTGGCTGCGCTCGCGGCACGTGCACATCCAGGAGGCCCTGCTGTGACCGAGCAGGCGACCGCGGGCGGCGAGCGGGACGCGATCCGCGCCACCGCCGCGGAGTTCGTCCGCCGCGAGGTCGCGCCGCACCTGGCGCAGTGGGAGGAGGACCGGTCCGTGCCCCGCGAGCTGCACCGCGCCGCGGGCAGGCAGGGACTGCTCGGCATCGCCTTCCCCACCGACGTCGGCGGCGAGGGCGGCGACCTGCTCGACTCGGTGGCGATGCAGGAGGGCTGCTTCGAGGCCGGGGCGTCCAGCGGGCTGATGGCGGCGCTGTTCACCGGCGGGATCGCGCTGCCGCACCTGGCCGCGCACGGTACGACGGACCAGGTGGACCGCTTCGTCCGGCCCACCCTGGCCGGCGAGGCCATCGCAGCGCTGGCGATCACCGAGCCCGGTGGCGGCTCGGACGTCGCCGGGATCCGCACCACCGCGGTCCGCGACGGCGACCACTACCTCGTCAACGGCACCAAGACCTTCATCACCTCGGGCGTCCGCGCCGACTTCGTCACCACCGCGGTCCGCACCGGCGGACCCGGCCATGCCGGGATCAGCCTGCTCGTGATCGAGAAGGGCACCCCCGGCTTCACCGTGGACCGGACCCTGGCGAAGATGGGCTGGCACTGCTCCGACACCGCCGAGCTGGGGTTCGCCGACGCCCGGGTGCCGGCGGCGAACCTGGTCGGCGCCGCGGGCTCCGGGTTCGTCCAGATCGCCGAGCAGTTCGTCGTCGAACGGATCTCGCTGGCGGTGCACGCCTACGGGATCGCGGCCCGGTCGCTGGCGCTGACCGCGGCGTACTGCCGGCAGCGGGAGACCTTCGGCCGGCCGCTCATCGCCAACCAGGTGGTGCGGCACACGCTCGTCGAGATGCACCGGCAGGTGGAGGTGGCGCGCAGCTACACCCATGCCGTGGCGGGGCGGCACGCCGCGGGCGAGAACGTCGTCGCGGAGGCCTGCCTGGCCAAGCAGACCGCGGTGGACTGCGCGACGTACGTCTGCGACCAGGCGGTCCAGCTGCACGGCGGGACCGGCTACCTGAACGGGACCGAGGTGGAGCGGCACTACCGCGACGCCCGGATCCTGCCGATCGGAGGAGGAGCGACCGAGGTGCTGACCGATCTGGCCGCCAGGCTGCTGGGGTACGCGTCGTGACGTCCGAGGTGGGCACGGCCAACCGGGAGGCGATGCTGTCCAAGCTCGCCGAGCTCGCGGCCGAGCAGGCCAAGGCGGTCGCCGGCGGCGGGGAGAGGTCGGTGGCCCGGCACCACGCCCGCGGGAAGCTGCTGCCCCGGGAACGGATCGAGCTGCTGGTCGACGAGGGCTCCGCATTCCTCGAGCTGTCCCCGCTCGCCGGCTGGGGCTCCGACTTCAGCGTCGGCGCCAGCGTGGTCACCGGCATCGGGGTGATCGAGGGCGTGGAGTGCCTGATCACCGCCAACGACCCGTCGGTCAAGGGTGGCGCGTCGAACCCGTGGACGGTGAAGAAGATCTTCCGGGCCTCCCAGATCGCCGAGGAGAACCGGCTGCCGACGGTCTCCCTGGTCGAGTCCGGGGGCGCCGACCTGCCGACGCAGAAGGAGATCTTCATCCCCGGCGGCAAGCTGTTCCGGGACCTGACCCGCTCCTCGGCCGCCGGACTGCCGACGATCGCGCTCGTCTTCGGCAACTCCACCGCCGGCGGGGCGTACGTGCCCGGGATGAGCGACTACACGGTGATGGTGCGTGAGCAGGCCAAGGTGTTCCTCGGCGGACCGCCGCTGGTGAAGATGGCCACCGGCGAGGAGTCCGACGACGAGTCGCTCGGGGGTGCCGAGATGCACGCGCGCACCTCGGGGCTGGCCGACTACCTCGCCGAGGACGAGCGGGACGCGCTGCGGATCGGCCGCCGGATCGTGGCGCGGTTGAACTGGCGCAAGGCGCGGCCGGAGGGTTTCGAGACGGTTGCTGCGCAACCTCCTCAACCACCGGGGTGGGCGGGTGCTGCGCAACCTCCTCAACCACCGGGGTGGGCGGGTGCTGCGCAACCTCCTCAACCACCGGGGTGGACGGGTGCTGCGCAACCTCCTCAACCACCGGGGGGCCCGGAGCGCACGTCACCGGGTCTCGAGGCTCAGGCGCCAGGGCGCCTTCGCACCTCGACCAACGGGCTGGGGTACGTCGAGCCGGACCTCGACCCGGAGGGGTTGCTGGACCTGATCCCCGCCGACCTCAAGGAGCCGTTCGACCCGCGCGAGGTGATCGCCCGGATCTGTGACGGCACCGGGCCGGGGAACGAGCAGGTCTTCGACGAGTTCAAGCCGCTCTACGGCCCGTCGCTGGTCACCGGCTGGGCCCGGCTGCACGGGCGGCCGATCGGGATCCTCGCCAACGCCCAGGGTGTGCTGTTCTCCGAGGAGGCCCAGAAGGCGACCCAGTTCATCCAGCTCGCCAACCAGGTCGACGTACCGCTGCTCTTCCTGCACAACACCACCGGCTACATGGTCGGCCGCGAGTACGAGCAGGGCGGGATCATCAAGCACGGCGCGATGATGATCAACGCGGTCAGCAACTCCACCGTGCCGCACCTGTCCGTGGTGATGGGGGCCTCCTACGGCGCCGGCAACTACGGGATGAACGGTCGCGCGTTCGACCCGCGGTTCCTCTTCACCTGGCCCTCGGCCAAGTCGGCCGTGATGGGACCGGCCCAGCTCGCGGGGGTGCTCTCGATCGTGGCGCGCGCCGCCGCCGAGGCCAAGGGGGCGACGTACGACGAGGAGGCCGACGCCGGCATGAAGGCCTTCATCGAGGCCTCCGTGGAGGAGCAGTCGCTGCCGTTCTTCCTCTCCGGGATGCTGTACGACGACGGGGTCATCGACCCCCGTGACACCCGGACCGTCCTGGGCATCTGCCTGTCCGTGATCGACAACGCAGCCTTCAGCGGCACCGACCGCTTCGGCGTCTTCAGGATGTGACCCCCGTGCCGATCACCCGCCTCCTGGTCGCCAACCGGGCCGAGATCGCCGGCCGCGTCTTCGCCACCTGCCGCCGGCTCGGCATCGGCACCGTGGCCGTGCACTCCGACGCCGACGGCGACCTCCCGTACGTCCGCGACGCCGACGTGGCCGTCCGGCTGCCCGGCACCAGCCCCACCGACACCTACCTGCGCAGCGACCTGCTCGTGGACGCCGCCCGGCGGGCCGGGGCCGACGCCGTGCACCCCGGGTACGGCTTCCTCTCCGAGAGCGCCGACTTCGCGCGGGCGGTGATCGCCGCCGGCCTGACCTGGGTCGGCCCGGCGCCGGAGTCGATCGAGCAGATGGGCTCCAAGGTCGAGGCCAAGAAGCTGATGCAGGCCGCCGGGGTCCCGGTGCTGGCCGACCTGGGGGTGTCGGCCAGCACCGAGGCCGACCTGCCGTTGCTGGTCAAGGCCTCCGCGGGCGGTGGTGGTCGCGGGATGCGGATCGTCCGCTCGCTGGCTGACCTGCCCGACGCCGTCGCGGCTGCCGAGGCGGAGGCGCTCTCCGCGTTCGGCGACGGCACCGTCTTCGTCGAGCCGTACGTCGAGCACGCCCGGCACGTCGAGGTGCAGGTGCTCGGCCACTCCGAGGGGGTGCTGGTCCTCGGGGAGCGGGACTGCTCGATCCAGCGCCGGCACCAGAAGGTCGTCGAGGAGTCCCCCGCCCCCGGGCTGACCGAGGCGACCAGGTCCGCGCTGCACGAGGCGGCCCGGGCCGCCGCCGCGGCGATCTCGTACGTCGGGGCGGGCACCGTGGAGTTCCTCGTCGACGCCGCGGACGCCTCGCGCTTCTGGTTCCTGGAGATGAACACCCGGCTCCAGGTGGAGCACCCGGTCACCGAGCTCGTGCACGACCTGGACCTGGTGGAGCTGCAGCTGGACGTGGCAGAGGGACGACCGGTCGCGGTCGTCGAGTCGCCGCCGCGCGGTCACGCGATCGAGGTCCGGCTCTACGCCGAGGACCCCGCCGCGGACTGGCAGCCGCAGAGCGGTCGGCTGACCCGCTTCGAGATCCCGCTGACCGCTGGCCTGCGACTCGACTCCGGCTTCGAGAGCGGCAGCGAGGTCTCCACGCACTACGACGCGATGCTGGCCAAGGTGATCTCCTGGGCGCCGAGCCGCGACCGCGCGGCGCGGCAGCTCGCGAGCGCCCTGGCCCGGGCCCGCCTCCACGGGCCGATCACGAACCGGGACCTCCTCGTCGGGATCCTCCGCGACCCCGGCTTCCTCGCCGGGCAGGTGAGCACCGACTTCCTGGATCGCACCGGGCTGCTCGACCGCGGCCGCGAACCGGACCCGGGGGCTCCCGTGGCGGCCGCGCTGGCCCTGGCCGAACAGGCCCGCCACACCCGTCGGGTGCAGCGCGGGATCCCGGTGGCGTGGCGCAACGTGGTCTCCCAGCCGCAGCGCACCGAGCTGGCCGGCGCGGACGGCGCGACCACGACGGTGGCGTGGTGGGGTGGCCGGGATGGGTACCTCGTCGACGGGCACGTGGTGGTGGCGGCGAGCCACGAGGCGGTGACGCTGGAGCGCGACGGCGTGCGGACGACGTACCAGGTCAGCCTGGACGGGGACGGGGGCGTCGACGTCGACTCCCCGCACGGGCACGTCCGGCTCCGCCGGGTTCCCCGGTTCACCGACCCGGCCGAGGCGTTGGCCAGCGGCAGCCTGCTGGCGCCGATGCCCGGCACCGTGGTCCGGGTCGCCGTCGAGGCGGGCGCCGAGGTCGAGGCCGGGCAGACCGTCCTGGTGCTGGAGGCGATGAAGATGCAGCACACCGTGGCCGCGCCGGTGGCCGGCACGGTGACCGAGCTCTCGGTGCAGGCCGGGACCCAGGTGGCGGCGGGCGACGTGCTCGCGGTGGTCACCGACGCCGAGGAGGGAACCGCATGACGATGTTCACCGAGTCCGAGGAGCGCCAGGAGCTGCGCCGCCAGGTCGCCAAGCTGGCCGGTGGCTTCGGCCGTGAGTACTTCACCGCCCAGGCGCGCAGCGGCGCAGAAGACCACCGAGCTGTGGCGGGCGATCGCCCAGGCCGGCTACCTCGGGATCAACATCCCCGAGGAGTACGGCGGGGGCGGTGGCGGCATCGGTGACATCGCCGCGGTCTGCGAGGAGCTCGCGGCTGCCGGCTGTCCGCTGCTGCTGATGGTGGTCAGCCCCGCGATCTGCGGCACCGTGATCGCCCGGTACGGGACCGAGGAGCAGAAGCAGCGCTGGCTGCCCGGGCTGGCCGACGGCACCGGCACGATGGCGTTCGCGATCACCGAGCCCGACGCCGGCTCGAACTCGCACAACATCACCACCACGGCCCGACGCGACGGGGACGGCTGGGTGCTGTCGGGCAGCAAGGTCTACATCTCGGGCGTGGACGAGGCGGAGAACCTGCTGGTCGTGGCCCGGACCGAGGACGCCCGGACCGGCAAGCTCAAGCCCTGCCTGTTCGTGGTCCCCACCGACGCGGCCGGGTTCGAGGCCCGGGCCATCCCGATGGAGCTGGTCAGCCCCGAGCGACAGTTCCAGGTGTTCCTCGACGACGTGCGGCTGCCCGGCGACGCGCTGGTGGGGGGTGCCGACAACGTGGACGGCGGCCTCGTGCAGCTCTTCGCCGGGCTCAACCCGGAGCGGATCATGGCGGCCGCGTTCTCCCTCGGCCTGGCCCGGTTCGCGCTGGAGCGGGCCACCGCGTACGCGAAGGAGCGCGAGGTCTTCGGCGTGCCGATCGGGACCCACCAGGCGATCGCGCACCCGCTGGCGCAGAGCCATATCGAGATCGAGCTGGCCCGGCTGATGAACCAGAAGGCGGCGGCGCTGCTCGACGCGGGGGAGGAGCTCGCCGCGGGCGAGGCGGCGAACATGGCCAAGTACGCCGCGGCCGAGGCCGCCTGCGACGCGGTGGACCGGGCGGTGCAGACCCACGGCGGCAACGGAGCCAGCCAGGAGTACGGGATGGCGGGTCTCCTGGTCGCCACTCGGGTCGGCCGGATCGCCCCGGTCAGCCGGGAGATGGTGCTCAACTTCGTGGCGATGCACTCGCTGGGGCTGCCCAAGTCGTACTGACCTGCGCGGCCCGGAGCCGGTCGGCCGCTAGCCTCGATCCGTGACAGGCGTCGTGGACCGGATGGATCGCGCTCAACAGCGCCATCCCGTCGTCGCCGTACCCCTCGCGATCGTCTACAAGTTCATGGACGACCAGGGCAACTACCTGGCCGCGATCATCACCTACTACGCGTTCATCGCGATCTTCCCGCTGCTGCTGCTGGCCTCCTCGATCCTGGGCTTCGTCCTGCAGGGCCGACCCGAGCTGCAGGACCAGGTGCTCAACTCGGCGTTGAGCCAGTTCCCGATCATCGGCGACCAGCTGGGCAGGCCGGAGGGGCTGCAGGGGTCGACCGCGGCCGCGATCGTCGGGTCGCTGGCGGCCCTCTACGGGTCGCTGGGGATGGGCCAGGCGATCCAGAACGCGATGAACACGGCCTGGAGCGTGCCGCGCAACAGCCGCCCCAACCCGTTCCTGCTGCGGGTGCGGAGCCTGGTGCTGCTCTTCTCGGCCGGCGCGGCGGTGCTCGGCGTGACCGTGCTGTCGGCGCTGAGCAGCAGCACCACGGTGCTCAGCGAGGACGTCGGTGTCACCCTGCGGCTGCTGATCCTGGTCACCACCGTGGTCGCCGTCGGCCTGGTGCTCACCTTCCTGTTCCGGCTGGCCACCGCGCATCATCACACCTTCCGCGCGGGGGCGCCCGGGGCGTTCTTCGTGGCCGTCAGCTGGCAGGGGCTGCAGTGGGCCGGCACCCTGTACGTGACCGCGGTGCTCGCCGGCACCACCGCGATGAACCAGACCTTCGGGCTGGTGCTCGGACTGATCGGGATCATCTTCCTGGCCTCCATCATCGGCGTGCTCGGGATGGAGGTGAACGTGGTCCTGCAGCGGCACCTGTGGCCGCGCGCGTTGATGACCCTCTTCACCGACAACGTGACGCTGACCGAGGCCGACCGGCGCGCCTACGCCAGCTACGCCCGGGCCCAGCGGCACAAGGGCTGGGAGACCGTCGAGGTCAGCTTCACCGACCCGACCACCGGCGAGATCACCCTTCCCGAACCGGACGCCCGCCTGCCGGACTGACCGCGTGGCGGCGCGGGTCGGCGCTGCGTCGGGCGGCCTGCTCAGCGCAACGGCACGAACCGGTACGCCCCGTGCCGGGTGGTCCGCACGCCGTCGACGTCACGGACCACCAGCGTCATCGTGCTCGCCACCGGGATCACCATCCGGCCGCCGAGCTCGAGCTGCGCCACCAGCGCCTCGGGGAGCTCCCGGGCCTCGGCCGAGACCAGGATCCGGTCGTACGGCGCGTGGTCCGGGTCGCCGAGCACGCCGGGCGTGGCCAGGGCGATGGTCGCGTCGTGGACCCCGGCGTCGGTCAGGTTGCCCCGGCCGAACGCGACCAGCTCGGGCTCCAGCTCCACGCCGTACACCCGACCGCCGGGCCGCACCAGCTCGGCCAGGAGGGCGGTGCTCCATCCCGAGCCCGCGCCGACGTCGAGCACCCGGTCCCCGGGCCGGACGTCCAGCAGGCGCAGCATCGCGGCCACGGTGCGCGGTTGGGAGTTGGTCTGTCCGTGGCCGATCTCGATCGGACCGTCGTACGACGCACGCGCGCGAGCCCCGCGCGGCAGGAACCCGGCCCGGGGCACCGCGGTGAAGGCGTCCGCCACCCTCCCCATGACCCCGAGTCAACCACGCTCGCCGACCGGAGCCGACGGGCCCGAGCCGGCCGGGGAGTCGGCTAGGAGGCCTCGCCGGGGCGGCGGAAGACCAGCTGGTTGACGTCGAGGTACCCCGAGGCGAAGCCGGCCCGGGAGTAGTCCAGGTAGAAGTGCCACATCCGCAGGAACGTCTGGTCGAAGCCCAGCTCGCGGACCCGGGCCGACGCCGCGAGGAACGCCTCGTCCCACAGCCGCAGCGTCTGCGCGTAGTGCTGCCCCATCGAGAGCCGGCCGGTCAGCCGCAGCGTCGTCTCCTCACGGGTGATCTGGTCGATCACCTCGACCGACGGCAGGAAGCCGCCGGGGAAGATGTACTTGTTGATCCAGGTGTAGGTGCGCCGGGTGGCCAGCATCCGGTCGTGCGGCATCGTGATCGCCTGGATCGCGGCCCGGCCGCCGGGCGCCAGCACCCGGTCCAGGGTGCGGAAGTACGTCGACCAGTACTCGTGGCCGACCGCCTCGATCATCTCGACCGACAGCACCGCGTCGTAGGTGCCGGTCACGGCGCGGTAGTCGCACAGCTCCACGCTGACCCGGTCGGACTGGCCGGCCGCGGCGATCCGCTGCTGGGCCAGCTGCTGCTGCTCCACCGACAGGGTGATCGTGGTGACCTGCGCTCCCCGGGCGGCGGCCCGGATCGCGAGCTCGCCCCATCCGGAGCCGATCTCGAGCACCCGCGAGCCGGCACCGACCCGGGCCTCGTCGAGCAGCCGGTCGATCTTGCGCAGCTGCGCGTCGTGCAGCACCTCGCGGGTCGGCTCGCTGGTCGGCAGGGTGGCGACCAGGTCGCGGACCGGCTGGACCGCCGGCACGTCGCCGATGCCGGGTTCGACCAGCGGCGCCTCGAAGAGCGCCGAGGAGTAGCTCAGGGACTCGTCCAGGAACAGCTCGAACAGGTCGTTGGACAGGTCGTAGTGGTGGGCGATGTTGCCCTGGGTGTTGTCCTCGGTGTTGCGGTGCATCCGGGGCGGCCGGGCGACCACGACGGAGCGGAGCTTCTGCAGCGACTGCGGGACCAGGTCCTGGACCTCCGCGGCGAGCACGGTGAGGAAGGCGCCGAGGTCCTCGGCGTCCCAGGCACCGGTCTGGTAGGCCTCGCCGAAGCCGATCAGCTGGTGCCGGCCGATCCGGGCGAAGAACTCCTCGGGTCGGTGGATCACCATGGTGGGCCCACCGCGACCGACGGTGCGCTCGGCCTGTCCGGGCGAGGCGGCGATCACCACGCTCACGTCCAGCCGGCCGACGGCGGCGATGAAGAGCCGGCGGGCCACCTGGGCCGAGAAGGACGCCCGCGCCCCCGAGGGGACGACGGCCAGGCTCGGCCAGACGTCCGCGGCTGGTCGTTCGGGGGCAAGGGTCTCGGGGAGGTCGCCGGTGGTGGTCACGAGGACACTCCTTCCTGGTGGTGGGTCGGTCGGGGGCGGATGGGCAGTCGGCGGGCCCACAGCCAGAGGCCGTGGAGTCGGATCAGGGCGGCGACGCGTAGCGCGGCGGGCGCGGCTCGCCGGGCGGCGGCCGGGGACGCCCCGTCGAGGGCTCGGTCGCCGGACAGCGCGGCGGTGAACCGGGCGTCGCCGTCGCTGACCAGCGAGACGGTGATCGTCAGCCGCTCGTCCGGGATCGGGACGGACAGGTCGTAGTGACCGTCGGTGCCGTGGAACGGCGAGACGTACATCTGCTTCTCGGTGCGAGCTCGGCCGTTCTCGTCGGGGTGCACCAGGTAGGCGTGCCGGTCGCCGTAGGTGTTGTGCACCTCGACCACCGAGCACAGCGGGACGCCGTGGTCGTCGAAGCACCAGAACACCGTGATCGGGTTGAAGTTGAAGCCGAACGCCCGAGCGTTGGTGGCCATCAGCACCCGACCGGCGCCGAGCTCGACGCCCTGGTCGGCGAGGAACGCGGCCACGTTCTCCCGGATCGTGCGCCCGGGGTCGCCGAGGTGGTCGCGGGCGACGAAGCTGCCCAGCACGCCGTGGTCCGGCAGCCGGTCCAGGTCGACCAGCCAGGTGCGCGAGCGGTGGGTGAAGGTACGCCGGAACGGGCGACGCCGGACGTGCCGGATGGTGGTCTCGTAGACCGCCGGGGTCTCCGGCAGCGCCGGCACCTCGCTCGGCCAGGTGAGTCCCAACCGCTCGACGGCGGCCAGCCCGGACCGGGCGCCGTCCTCGTGGAAGCCCCAGCCGTGGTACGCCCCGGCGAACGCGACCCGGTCGGTGTTGATCTGCGGCAGTCGAGCCTGAGCGGCCACCGAGGCCGGGTTGTACAACGGGTGCGCGTACTCCATCCGCTCGATGATGTGCGCCGGGTCGACGAGGTGCTCACCGCCGAGCGTGACCAGGTAGTGGGTCTCGGTGTCCAGCCGCTGCAGCCGGGTCAGGTCGTAGGTGACGGTGACGCCGTCACCGGCCTGCTCGGGTCGCTGGAAGTTCCAGGACGCGCGGGCGCCCTCGGCACGCGGCAGCAGCGAGGTGTCGGTGTGCAGCAACGCGGTGTTGGGCGAGTACGGCATCGCACCGAGCAGCTCGCGTTGCAGCGGCGTCGGCTCGGCGAGCATCGACAGCGCCTGGTCGGGGTGCGCGGCGACGACGACGGCGTCGAAGGTGTGGACGGTGCCGTTGCCGTCGGTGAGCTCCACCCCGTCCGCGGTCTCGAGCACCGAGGTGACCTTGGTGCCGGTGCGGATCTCGTCGATGCCGGCGGCGACGCGGGCGACGTACTCCCGCGATCCCCCGGTCACGGTGCGCCAGGTCGGCGACCCGAAGATGCCGAGCATCCCGTGGTGGTCGAGGAACGCGAAGAGGTAGCGGGCCGGGTACTCCAGCGCCACGTCGGGGTCGCAGGACCAGACCGCGGCCACCATCGGCTCCATGAAGTGCCGGGTGAAGTACGCCGAGAACCCGCCGTCGTCGAGGAACTCCCGCAGGGTGCGCCGGTCGGCGTCGCCGGCGGCGACGAGGGCCCGCGCCCTGCGGTGGAAGCGCGGGATCTCGGTGAGCATCCGCAGGTACGCCGGGCGGCGCAGGTTGTCGGAGGTCGGGAAGAGGCCGCGACGACCGAGCGCGCCGGCCCACTCCACGCCGGTGACGTCGTCGCGGATCGACATCGACATCTCCGACTCCTGGGTGGCGACGCCGAGCTCGGCGAACAGCCGCAGGAGGGTGGGGTAGGTGCGCTGGTTGTGCACGATGAACCCGGTGTCGATGGCCAGCTCGCGGTCGCCGCCCGGGCCGTGCTCGACGACCCGGTGCGTGTCGGCGTGACCGCCCAGGCGGTCGTCGGCCTCGAACAGGGTGACGTGGGCGGTGCGGGAGGCGACCCAGGACGCGACCAGCCCGGCGACGCCGGAGCCGACGACGGCGACCCGGCGCGGTGCGGGGGCGCTCACGTCTGCTGGAACTCGAACAGGGCGACGACGTCGCCGGTGGGCTCGGGCGATCCGCCCGCGGGCTCGACCGTGATTCCGGCGCCGATGGCGTCGGCAGGGTCTCCATAGAGCAGCACGGTGTTGTCGGCTCCTTCCGGCATCAGGCCCGCGTCCACCATCACGTCGTCGTGCTGGAGCCAGACCTGGTAGACGGTGCCCTTTTTCGCCGCCGGCATGTCCTTCGGTCTGCGACGACGGCCTGGTTGAGCTGGTCGGAGACCGTGATGGTGGCGCGGGCGCCACCCGGGAAGGTCTGGGTGTAGCTCTCGGCGTCCGGGGCGCCCAGCACCCTCTCGGATGCGGTGAGCCGCTGCGTCTGGGAGGAGTCGTCGCCCCACGGCTGCCAGACCACGACACCGCCGGCGCCGACGGCCACGACCGCGGCGGCGGCGGCCACGGCGGCCGGGAACCAGCGTCGGCGGCTGGTGCGGGCAGCGCGCCCACCGACCGACGAGCTCTCGGGTACGTCGGCGGGGGGAACGTCGGCGGCGAGCGGGGGCAGCGGGCGGGTCATGGCGGCCTCGGCCAGCACCCGCTCCCGCAGGGCCGGCGGCGGGGTCGTCCCCGCCGAGTCGACCAGCAGCGCGGTGGCCTCGCGGAGGCTGTCGACCTCGGCGCGGCAGTCGTCGCACTCGTTCAGGTGGCGCTCGAACCGGGCCCGCTCGAGGTCATCGAGCGCGTCGACGGCGTAGGCGCCTGTCAGCGCGTGAGGATCGCCGTTCATTGGCCAACTCCCATCGTGTCTCTCAAACGGATGAGCCCGTCCCGAATGCGGGTCTTCGCAGTGCCGACCGGAAGGTCGAGCATGGTGGCCACCTCGGTGTGCGTGTAGCCCCCGAAGTAGGCCAGCTCCAGTGCCTGTCGCTGCACCTCGGTGAGGCTGTGCAACGCCGTGCGGACCCGGTGCGCCTCGAGCGAGGCGTGCGCCGTCTCCGCGGTGGCGTCGTGCGCGACCGGCTGGGTCTGGTGGTGGTACGTGACGTCTCGGCGGCTGGACGCCTCGGCGGACCGGACCCGGTCCACCGACTTGCGGTGCACGATCGTCATCACCCAGGCCAGCGGACTGCCCTTGTCGGAGTCGAAGCGGCCCGAGGTCCGCCAGATCTCCAGGAAGGCCTCCTGGGTGACCTCCTCGGCCTGAGCCGGGTCGCGGACGACCCGGAGTGCCAGCCCGAAGGCGCGTGAGGAGACGGCGTCGTACAGCTGCGCGAAGCAGGCGTCCTCGCCGCGGCCGCACCGCCGGAGCAGGTCGACCAGGTCAGGGGCCGCCGACGCCCCCTCCTCGGGGGAGGGGGCGCCGGCGGCGACGGGACGGAGTGGATCCATGTCCTCATTGTCCCCTGTGGTGTGAGCGGTCTGCCGGAGCAGGTCAGGCGGGCATCAGCACGGTGTCGATGACGTAGACCGTCGCGTTCGCCGTCGGGATGTTGCCGCAGAGCACGTTGGCGTTCTCGGCACCGACGGTGAACTCCTCGCCGGAGCCCTCGACGGTCAGCATGTCACCGTTGAGGGTCTCGAACTCGCCGGCCAGGCTGTCCGGGCCGACCTGCTCGCCCAGCACGTGGTGGGTGAGGATCGCGGTGAGGGTCTTCTTGTCGGCGAGGACCTCGTTCAGGGTGTCCTCGGGGATCTTGCCGAACGCGTCGTTGGTCGGCGCGAAGACGGTGATCGCCTCGGCGGAGTTCAGCGTGTCGACCAGACCGGCCTCGCCCACGGCGGTGACCAGGGTGGAGAGCAGCGGGTTGGCCGAAGCGGCGGTGGCGACCGGCTCGGTGGCCATGCCGTTGAACGACCCGGCGCCGTCCGCGGGGATGGCCGAGCAGCCCGGACCGAAGGTCTCGGCGCCGGCGTCCATGGTCTCGGCGTCCTCGGACTCCATCGGGCTCTCCTCGGCGGAGCTCGAGGTGGCCGGGCTGGAGGCGGTGTCGGCGGCGTCGTCACCACAGGCGGCCAGACCGGCCGACAGGGAGATGGCGAGGGCGGCGAGACCGGCGGTACGGCGGAACGAGTGGAGCTTCATGGTGGAACCTTTCGTGGGAGACTCGGAGGTCTTGTTGCTGACGGGAGTGATTCGGGGCTGCGGCCGGACCGGATTGGATCTGAGGCGAGAATTTTCGAGATATCGCCCAGAAATGGTCACCACGGGTCTGGACATCGCTCCGATGCAGGCGTAATGGGGCCTCAGGACACCCGGACGGCGATCTCCTGGATGCCGCTGGAGCCGTCGGGGAACGTGGTGGCGCGCGCGGCGGTCTGCACCTCGCCGTTGCCGGCGGTGGCCCGAACGGCCACGAAGTGCTGTCCGCTCTCGGTGGCGTCCCAGGGGAAGTACCACTGGCGCCAGTAGACGTTGCCGCCGTCGGGGCCCAGCTCGGCCTCGCGCCACGGGCCGCCGTCGATGCGCACCTCGACCTTGGCGACCCCCCCGTCTGCCTGCGCCCAGGCGATGCCACCGATGAAGGTCTTGCCCGCTTCGATGGTCGACAGCGGCTTGGGCGTGTCGATCCGGCTGGAGATCTTGATCGGGGCGTCGGTGGCCCAGTCCTTCTTGGTCCAGTACGCCTGCTGCTCCGCGTAGGTGGTCAGCGTCATCCGGGTGACCCACTTGGTCGCGCTGACGAAGCCGTACAGGCCGGGGACGACCATCCGCGCCGGGAACCCGTGGGCGCGCGGCAGCGCCTCGCCGTTCATCCCGATCGCCAGCATCGCGTCGCGCCCGTCGGTGGCCAGGGCCAGCGGCGTGCTGATGGTCATGCCGTCCACGTCGGTGCTGAGGATCTGGTCGGCCGTCGTGCCGACGCCCGCCTGCTCGAGCAGGTCGGTGAGGCGTACGCCGAGCCAGCGGGCACCGCCGACGTACGGCCCGCCCACGTCGTTGGAGACGCAGGTGAGCGTGATGTCCCGCTCGATGAGCGGCATCGCGGCGATCTCCGCGAAGGTGAAGGTGACCTCCCGCTCGACGTCGCCGTCGATGGTGAGGGTCCAGGAGTCGACGTCGATCACGGGCAGGTCGAGCCGGGTGTCGACCTTGTAGAAGTCCTCGTTGGCGATCCGGAACGGGGTGACGTCGTACCGGCCGCTGATCCCCTCCGGCAGCGGAGGCGCGGGCTTGGCCGGAGCGGGCAGGTCGATCGCGGACGGCCGGGTGCGGATCGAGGTGATCAGGCGCCCGGCGCCGCCGAGCACGGTGGCCGCGACGGCGAGCGTGCCGGTGGCGATCAGGACGCCGCGGCGACTCGAGCCGCGCTTCTCGGTCCCGCTGGGGCGGCTGCTGTCGAGGGTCTCGGCGGACCCGGTCGTGGCGGGGGTGGCCGCCGGGTCGGTGGCCACCGGGGTGGCGCTGCTCGCCGCCGCGGAGCGCGAGCGTCGGGCGGAGCGGTCCAGCCACCACAGCGCGGCGACGCCACCGACGGCGGCGGCCAGCTGGGGCAGTACGTCCGTCGCGCCGGCGGCCGGACGGTTGAGCGCGGCGAAGGCCGCGACGCCGACCAGCAGCACCAGCAGGCCCGCGCCGTACGCGAACCGCTTCAGCGTCAGCAGCCCGGCGATCGCAGCGAAGACCAGCACCCCGATCACGACCGAGCCGAGCAGCACCATCTTGTCGGCGGTGCCGAACTGCCGGATCGCGAACTCCTTCAGCGGCGTGGGCGTCAGGTCGATGACCTGGGAGCCCACCGCCAGCACCGGCGAGGCGGACGGGTTGGTCACGGAGGCCACCAGGTGGGCCAGGGCCATGCCGAACAGGGTGGCGAGCGCCCCGAATCCGGCGTACAGCAGTCGATTCCTCATAGGGCTAGTTCGGAGCGGAGGGCCCTGCCGGATGGGACGGCCGTCTCCGGGGGTCGAGGAGCGAGCTGCAGCGACTCCCGGGGGTTGACGAGCGAGCGCAGTCAAACCGGGGGTTGAGGAGCGAGCGGGACGTGAGGAGCGAGCGGAACGACCACGGGGGTTGAGGAGCGAGCGCCAGCGAGCGTCTCGAAACCCCCTGATGCCGCAGGGGTGGTTTCGAGACAGGCGCTGCGCGCCTTCCTCAACCACCGTGAAGCAAGCGTCTTCGGGGTTCGAGGAGCCACGGAGTTGAGGGAGCGAGCGCGGTGCTCACGGGGGTTGAGGAGCGAGCGGAACGACCACGGGGGTTGAGGAGCGAGCGCCAGCGAGCGTCTCGAAACCCCCTGATGCCGCAGGGGTGGTTTCGAGACAGGCGCTGCGCGCCTTCCTCAACCACCGTGAAGCAAGCGTCTTCGGGGTTCGAGGAGCCACGGGGGTTGAGGGAGCCAGCGCAGTCCTTCCGGGGGTTGAGGAGCGAGCGCAGTACCCGGGGGTTGGGAGCGAGCCAGCGAGCGCTCGACCCCTGATGCCGCAGGGGTGGTTTCGAGACAGGCGCTGCGCGCCTTCTCGACCACCGTGAAGCAGGCGTCTTCGGGGTTCGAGCCACGGGGGTTGAGGAGCGAGCGCAGTCCATCCGGGGGTTGAGGAGCGAGCGGAACGACCACGGGGGTTGAGGAGCGAGCGCCAGCGAGCGTCTCGAAACCCCCTGATGCCGCAGCGGTGGTTTCGAGACAGGCGCTGCGCGCCTTCCTCAACCACCGCGCGAGACCGTGGGGCAGGATGGCCGCCATGTCCGACGCCGCCATCGAAGAGCTCGTCCACCTCCGGGTGGCCGAGGGGATCGCCAGCATCACGCTGGACTCCCCCCGCAACCGCAACGCGCTGTCGCGTCAGCTGCTCACCGAGCTGTTCGCCCACCTGCGCACCGTGGACGCCGACGACGCGGTGCAGGTGGTGCTGCTGCGGGCCGAGGGCAAGGTCTTCTGCTCCGGCGCCGACCTGTCGGAGGCATCGGCCGGGGGGATGGAGGAGGGCGCTCGGACCCTGGTCGACCTGCAGCGGACCATCCTGGCGCTCAGCAAGCCGGTGGTGACCCGCCTGCACGGCCCGGTCCGCGCCGGGGGGATCGGCATCGTGGCCGCCTCCGACGTGGTGATCAGCGCCGAGGACGTCACCTTCGCGCTCACCGAGGTGAAGCTCGCGCTGGCCCCGGCCGCGATCTCGCTGACGGTGCTGCCCCGGCTCACCAGCCGGGCCGCCGCGTACACCGCGCTCACCGGCGAGACCTTCACCGGGACCGAGGCCGCGCAGATGGGGCTGGTCACCCGCGCTGTCCCGGCCGCGGAGCTCGACACCGAGGTGGACCGGGTCTGCGCCTCCCTGGCCACCGGCGCCCCCCAGGGGCTGCGGGAGACCAAAGCAGCTGCTCACCCGCGACCTGCTGGAGCGGGTGGACGCCCGCGGCGACGAGATGGCCCGACTCTCCGCCCGACTGTTCGGCTCGGACGCCGCCAAAGAGGCCATGACCGCCTTCCTGAACCGGAAGAAGTGACCTGACCGAGCACGAGTGTGGTCTCACTCGTACCGAGCACGAGCAATCAACCACATTCAGGCACCGGGTCGTGGTGCCGGACCAACCGCGCCAGCCGAAGAGGCTCGCGAGGGTGGCGGCGGTGGCACGGCTGCGGTCGAACACCTGCCCCAGGAGAGTCGGAACGTCTCCCGGCCGGACACCGCGGCGACCACCCGTCGTACGCCGGGAGCCGCACGCATCGGCGAGCACCGCGATTGCGTCCAGCGGCCGCCCACGCGCGTTGGGACCCGGTGGTTGAGGAAGGCGCGCTAGCGCCTGTCTCGAAACCACTCTTTGCTGTGGTGGTTTCGAGACGCTCGCTGGCGCTCGCTCCTCAACCACCGGGGCCGCTGGCGCTCGCTCCTCAACCACCGGGGCCGCTGGCGCTCGCTCCTCAACCACCGGGGCCTCCCAGCGTGGCGCTCGCTCCTCCACCACCGGGGCCGCTGGCGCTCGCTCCTCCACCACCGGGGCCGCTGGCGCTCGCTCCTCCACCACCGGGTGCGTGGCGCTCGCTCCTCCACCACCGTGGGGAGAACCCGGTGAGACCGGCGCCGGGTGCGCTGCCCCGCGGGTAGGCTTTTACACTTGTCGATTCCGTGAGGGAACGGGACCGCACGAGAACCGGTGCTGAGGGGATGGCACGTTGAGCGACGAGCACGATGAGCGCACGGCAGGGCAGCAGGACGAGCGGACGGCCGAGCGCGAGGTCGCGGCCGAGCAGGCGTTCGTGGACCGGGTCTACCTCCAGCTGGCCGACGCCGGCCGTGCCGCCCTGGAGCTGGCCCGGGAGGGCCACGACCGCGGCAAGCTCGGTCACGAGGGCGGGCTGGTGGAGCGCGACGCGATGGTCTTCCAGGCGGCCAAGCGGATCGCTCAGCTCGACGCCGCCCACGAAGGCCTGGTCTTCGGCCGCCTCGACCTGCACGACGAGATCGACCCCAAGCCGCGGTACGTCGGCCGGCTGGGCCTGCGCGACGAGAACTGGGACTCGCTGCTGATCGACTGGCGGGCGCCCGCGGCGGCGGTGTTCTACCAGGCGACCGCGGCCGAGCCGCACCAGGTGATCCGGCGCCGGGTGCTGCGCTGCTCCGGCCCCCGGGTGGTCGGGGTCGAGGACGAGCTGCTCGACGCCGACGTCGGGACCGACCTGCCGATCGTGGGTGAGGGCGCCCTGATGGCGCAGCTCTCCCGGGCCCGGGACCGGTCGATGCACTCGATCGTGGCCACCATCCAGGCCGAGCAGGACAAGGCGATCCGGGCGCCCGCCAAGGGCGTCGTCGCGATCTCCGGCGGACCCGGCACCGGCAAGACCGTGGTGGCCCTGCACCGCGCGGCGTTCCTGCTCTACTCCGACCGCCGTCGCTACGAGACCGGCGGGGTCCTCATCGTCGGGCCCAGCGGTGTCTTCATGCGCTACATCGAGCGGGTGCTGCCCAGCCTCGGCGAGACCGCGGTGGCGCTGCGCTCCCTGGGCGAGGTCGTCGACGGGGTCCGGGCGACCCGCCACGACGAGCCGAAGGTCGCCGACGTCAAGGGCTCGGCCCGGATGGTCGAGGTGCTGCGCCGGCTGGCCCGGCAGCAGGCACCGGGCAGCCCCGAGGGGTTCCGGATCTTCTGGCGCGACGACACGATCGTCCTGGACCGCGGCGTCCTCGGCCGGATCCGACGCTCGCTGATGTCCCAGGGGCGGCGCAACCGCCAGCTCAACCGGGTCAGCACCGCCCTGCTTGACGCCATGTGGCGCCAGGTCCGCGGCGAGCGCGGTCGCGAGCGAGGACGGTCGGCGTTCGACGACGACATGCTCTCCCACCAGGGCTTCCTGGACTTCGCCGCGGCCTGGTGGCCGCCGCTGGACGCGCCCCGGGTGCTGTCCTGGCTGCGCGACCCGGAGCTGCTCTCCCGGGTCTCGGACGGGCTGCTCAATGCCGAGGACCAGCGGCTGCTGCTGAAGTCGTGGAGCGGGGACGCCCCGATCCTGGCCACCCTCGCGGTCGAGGACGTGCCGCTGCTCGACGAGCTGCGTTACGCCCTGGGGGACGTGCCGGCGAAGGTCGAGGACGAGCGGGACCGCGACGTCGAGGGGATCGACATCGCCGAGCTGATGACGGCCTCGGAGCGGGAGTACGCGCCGCAGGGCCGGGCCTGGGCTCCGCCCACGCACCGGATCGAGGACGACCCGTTCGCGCACGTCCTCATCGACGAGGCCCAGGACCTCACCCCGATGCAGTGGCGGATGGTGGCCCGGCGGGGGAGGACCGCCTCCTGGACCATCGTCGGCGACCCCGCCCAGTCCTCCTGGCCGGAGCCGGCCGAGGCCGCCGCGGCGCGGGCCGAGGCGCTGGAGGGCAAACAGGTCCACGAGTTCCACCTGTCCACGAACTACCGGAACTCCTCGGAGATCTACGCCTACGCCGCCGCCTACGCCGGCCGGGTGGGGCTCGACGCCGACCTGCCCACCGCGGTCCGCTCGACCGGCATCGAGCCCGAGCTCCGCTCCGCCGACAGCGACGTCGAGGCCGCGACCCGGCAGGCGGTCGCCGACGTCGCCGGGCAGGTCGCCGGCACGGTCGGGATCGTCGTCCCGGTCGCCCGGCGCTCGGAGGTGAACGCCTGGCTGGCCGCCTGGCCCGAGTTCGCCGAGGACGCCCCCGGCGCCCGGGCGGCGGTCGACTCCTCGGTGGCGCCCTCGGGCACCGACCGGATCGTGGTGCTCACCGGACTCGACACCAAGGGGCTGGAGTTCGACGGCATCGTCGTGGTGCGCCCGCAGGAGATCGAGGACGAGTCCGCGACCGGCCGGGCCACGCTGTACGTCGTGCTGACCCGCGCCACCCAGCTGCTGACCATCGTGTCCTGACGCGGTCCGCCGGGTCGGCGAAGAGCCCAGGCTCCGACCGGCGGATGGCCGGTCGGCGCCGCAGAACTAGAGTTCCGCCATGACCGCCACCGACGCCCGGACCGCGATCGAGGCGATCCAGGGGCACCAGGCGTGGGCGATCATCCGGCGCTCCACCCGTGCCGGTGAACGGGACACCGTCGGCCTGGTCGGCGGTCGGCGCTGGGAGGCCGAGTCGCTCCTGGACATCCCGCTGGAGCAGGGACCGCCGCCGCCCGGTCGGCAGGCCGACCGGCTGGTCGCCGTACCGTTCCGGCAGATCTCCGAACGCGGCTTCGAGGTCCACGACGACGGCGCCCCGCTGGTGGTGGTGGACATCGAGACCGAGCTGGAGTTCTCGGTGGCCGAGGTGGTCGAGGCGATCGGCGACGACGGCATCGACTTCGCCGACCGTGGCGGCTTCGAGACCGACGACGCGGACTACGCCACCATCGTGGAGAAGATCATCGCCGAGGAGATCGGCCGCGGCGCCGGCGCGAACCTCGTCGTCGGCCGGCAGTACCGGGCGGTGGTCGCGGACTGGGGTCACGACAAGGCGCTGACGGTGTTCCGGCGGCTGCTGGAGCGCGAGCGCGGCGCGTACTGGACGTTCCTGTTCTTCACCGGCGATCGCTACCTGATCGGCGCCAGCCCGGAGCGGCACGTCAGCGTCCACGGCGGCGACGTCCGGATGAACCCGATCAGCGGCACGTTCCGGATCCCGCGGGAGCCGGACGCCCCCGTCAAGGAGCAGATGCTCGCCTTCCTGCGCGACGAGAAGGAGATCTACGAGCTCTTCATGGTCGTCGACGAAGAGCTGAAGATGATGTGCGACGTCTGCAGCGAGGGCGGCATGGTGCTGGGACCGTTCCTCAAGCCGATGACCCACCTGGTGCACACCGAGTACCTGCTCGCCGGCCACACCAGCCGCGACGTCCGCGAGGTGCTGCGCGACACGATGTACGCCGCCACCGTCACCGGCAGCCCGGTGGAGAACGCATGCCGGCTGATCAAGCGGTACGAGGCGGTCGGTCGCGGGTACTACGGCGCAGCCCTGGCGCTGTTCGGCCGCGACCCGGAGGGCGATCCCACCGTGGACAGCCCGATCGTGATCCGGACCGCGGACGTCGATCCGACGGGGCGGCTCACCGTCACCGCCGGAGCCACCCTGGTGCGCGACTCGGACCCGGCGTACGAGGTCGCCGAGACGCATGCCAAGGCCGGCGGGATCCTCAGCGCGTTCGGGCTGGTGCCGGCCGCCGGCGCCCCCGCCGCCGGGATCGCCGAGCTGACCGCCGACGAGGACGTGCTGGTCGCGCTGGGCTCGCGCAACCGGCGGCTGAGCCCGTTCTGGCTGACCGAGCAGGGCGGCTCCCGTCCCGACCCCCGGCTGGCCGGGCGGTCCGCGGTGATCCTCGACGGCGAGGACGACTTCGTGAACATGCTGCGCCACGTGCTCGCTGCGATGGGGATCAGCAGCACGGTGGTCCGTCACGAGGACTACCGCGCCGGGGCGCTGGACGGCCACGACCTGGTCGTCGTCGGTCCCGGGCCCGGCGACCCCCGCGCCGACGACGACCCGAAGATCCGCCGGATCCGTGCCGCCGTGGCCGAGCTGCTGGAGGCCCGACAGCCGTTCCTCGCGGTCTGCCTGGGCCACCAGGTGCTCTGCGACCGGCTCGGCATCGGCCTGCGCTTCAAGGACATCGTCTTCCAGGGCACCCAGTCCCCGGTGGAGATCGACGGCCGGATCGAGCGGGTGGGCTTCTACAACACCTTCGTGGGCCGCCTCGACGGACAGGACCCCCCGGCCGGGGTGCGGGTGGAGACGGACCCGGAGACCGGCGACATCCACCGGCTGGTCGGACCGCACTTCCAGGGCATCCAGTTCCATGCCGAGTCGATCCTCACCGAGCGCGGCTACGACGTGCTCCACGACATCGTGGGCGAGCTCCTCTGCTGAGCCGACCGGACGTGGTGGTGGTGGACCACCACGACTCCTACACCTGGAACCTGGTGCACCTGGTCGCCGAGGTGACCGGGGTGCTGCCGCAGGTGGTGCAGCACGACGAGGCCACCGTCGAGCAGGTGCTGGCCCACTCGCACGTGGTGCTCTCCCCGGGGCCCGGGCACCCGGGGGACCCGGCCGACTTCGCGGTCGGCCGCGAGGTGCTGCTGGCCGGCACCCGACCCGTGCTCGGCGTCTGCCTGGGACTGCAGGGACTGGTGGCGGCCTACGGTGGCACCGTGGACCGGGTGCCGCCCGGGCACGGGGTGCTGGCCGAGATCGAGCACGACGGCACCGGGCTCTTCGCCGGGGTCCCGAACGGGTTCGCCGCGGTGCGCTACCACTCGCTGGCCGCGGTCACCCTGCCGTCCTGCCTGCAGGTCACCGCCCGCGACCGGCTCTCCGGGCTGACGATGGGCGTCGCCCACGACACCTCGCCGCTGGTCGGGGTGCAGTTCCACCCCGAGTCGATCCTCTCCGAGCACGGGGCGCGGCTGGTGGCCAACTTCCTGGAGCTCCGATGACCGGGCGGACCGGGGACCCGGCGGCGTACGTCGGGGAGATCGCCGCGGCGCACCGCCGGTGCTTCTGGCTCGACGGCGGCGGCGCGCGGGAGTGGTCGGGGCGCAGCTCGATCCTCGGCTGGCTCGAGGAGGACGACCTGTCGCTGAGCTACGACGCGGCCACCGGGCTGGTCACCCGGCACGCGAGCGGTCGCAGCGAGAGCGCCCCCGGGGACCCGTTCGCGGTGCTCGAGGAGGAGCTGGCCGCCGGGCCGCCGGACGCGCAGTGGTTCGGCTACTTCGGCTACGCCGCCCGCCCCGACCTGCCCGCCGCCACCGGCTCCGGGCTGCCGGACGCGGTCTGGATGCGCGCCCGGCACGTCCGGTTGTTCCACCACCCCGACGACCCCGACGACCCCGCCGCCGCCCGGTCGGGCGCCGGGACCGAGCCGGGCGAGGAGCCGCCGGTGCCACCGGCGTACGCCGCCGCCTTCGCCGAGGTGACCGAGCAGCTGCACGCCGGGAACAGCTACGAGGTGAACCTGACCCACCGGGTGCGCGCCCGCAGCGGGCTCGACCCGGTGGCGGCGTACCTGCGGCTGCGCCGGCTCAACCCCGCGCCGTACGCCGGCTTCCTCCAGCACGACGTGCCGGGCGCGCGGGCCTGGCTGCTCAGCTCCTCCCCGGAGCGGTACGCCCTGGTCTCGGCGGACCGGTGGCTGGAGACCAAGCCGATCAAGGGCACCACCCCGCGTGGCGCCACCGCCGAGCAGGACGAGGCGCAGCGGCGCGCCCTGGCGGGGGAGTCGCGGTTTCGCTCGGAGAACCTGATGATCGTGGACCTGCTGCGCAACGACCTGTCGATGGTCTGCGAGCCGGGGACGGTCGAGGTGCCGTCGCTGATGGCGGTGGAGTCGTACCAGAGCGTCCACCAGCTGGTGTCCACGGTGCGCGGCCGGCTGCGACCCGAGGTGAGCACCGTGCAGGCGCTGCGGGCGCTGTTCCCGGCGGGATCGATGACCGGCGCACCCAAGCTGCGCACCATGCAGATCATCGAGCGGGTCGAGGACACCCCGCGCGGCCCGTACGCCGGAGCGCTGGGCTGGATCGCCGCCGACGGCCGGGCCGACCTCGGCGTGGTGATCCGCACCCTGACCACCGGCGGCGACGGCACGTGGACGCTCGGCACCGGCGGCGGGATCACCGTGCAGTCCCGGGTCGAGGAGGAGTACGGGGAGGCACGACTCAAGGCCGAACGGGTACTGGCAGTGTTCGACGAGCGTTCAACGTCACCGAAACAGATGGGAAATCCGCAGTGAGTAGCGTCGAAGACATGGCACACCCGCACGTCATCGTGCTCTTCGGAGCGACCGGCGACCTGGCCCGACGCAAGCTGCTGCCCGGACTGCTCCGGCTGGACGAGGCCGGCCTGCTCAGCGACTCCCGGATCGTCGGCACCTCGCTGGAGGACCTGGACACCGAGGCGTTCGTGGTGCTGGCGCGGAAGGCCTGCGAGGAGAACGAGACCGGCGCGCTGAGCGACGAGCGGTGGGGGCACTTCGCCGCCAAGCTCAGCTACGTCGGCCAGTCCGCCGGTCCGGCCGCGCTGAAGCAGACGGTCCAGGAGAACTGCGACGCCCTGGCCGCCCGCAACGACGAGGTACGGCTGCTGCACTACCTGAGCGTTCCGCCACGGGCCGCGCTGGACGTGCTGCACCAGCTCGACGAGGCCGGCCTGACCGAGCGCGCGCGGGTGATCATGGAGAAGCCGTTCGGCACCGACCTGCCGTCGGCGCAGAAGCTGAACGCCCGGGTGCACGAGGTGTTCGACGAGAGCCAGGTGTTCCGGATCGACCACTTCCTGGGCAAGGAGGCGGCGCAGAACATCCTGGCGTTCCGGTTCGCCAACGGCCTGTTCGAGCCGATCTGGAACCGGAACTTCATCGACCACGTGCAGATCGACGTCCCCGAGACCCTGGGTCTGGAGGGGCGCGCGAAGTTCTACGAGGCCACCGGCGCCTACCGGGACATGGTGGTCACCCACCTGTTCCAGGTGCTGGCGTTCATGGCGATGGAGCCGCCCACGTCGCTGGCACCGGACCCGATCAGCGACGAGAAGCTCAAGGTGTTCCGGTCGATGCGGCCGATCGAGCCGCAGAACGTGGTCCGCGGTCAGTACGCCGGGTACCTCGAGCAGCCGGACGTGGCCAACCACTCCGACACCGAGACCTTCGCCGCGCTCAAGGTCGAGATCGACAACTGGCGCTGGGCGGGCGTGCCGTTCTTCCTGCGCACCGGCAAGAAGCTCGCCGAGGGAGCGCGGATCATCTCGATCGCGTTCAAGGAGCCGCCGCTGACGATGTTCCCGCCCGGGTCGAACGTCGGCAGCCAGGGGCCGGACCACCTCACCTTCGACCTCGCCGACCAGTCCCGGATGTCACTGTCGTTCTACGGCAAGCGGCCCGGTCCGGGGATGAAGCTGGACAAGCTGTCGATGCAGTTCGCCACCCACGACACCGCCGCCTCGGGGTCGGTGCTCGAGGCCTACGAGCGGCTGATCCACGACGCGATGCGTGGCGACCACACGCTGTTCACCACCGCGGCGGGCATCGAGACGCTGTGGGAGAAGTCCGAGAAGCTGTTGGCGGACCCGCCCGCGGTCCGCTCCTACGCCCCGGGATCGTGGGGCCCCAACGCGATCCACCAGCTGGTGGCACCGCGGGCCTGGCGGCTGCCGTTCGAGCGGTCCTGGCGGGCGCCGAACCCGTCTGCCGAGTAGCCGGGTCGGGGGGCCGGTTCCGGTGGACCGGTGCTGGGTACCGGACCGTCATGGGTAGCTACGACTCCGACCTGCAGGCGGCGGTGGACTCCACCTCGATCGCCCACGACACCGGGGAGACCGACCTCGTCGGCTTCCTGGCCGACCAGCTGGCCGAGCGCGACATCGAGACCGAGGACCGGGCCTGGTTGGAGCGGATGGCCGAGGGGATCCGGAGCAACCCGAACTACATGATCGACAGCGAGCCCCACGACTACGACCCGGAGAAGCGCAAGCCACGCGGCTGACCCCGGCCGGCGCCCGGCTACCGTGGTCGGCGATGACCACCACTCCGACCGCCGACGCGGCACCCCGACTGCTGTACGGCTGCATGGGACTGGGTGGTGACTGGGGCTCCGCGGACTACGGTCCTGCGGACATCGACCAGGCCGCGCGGACGATCGAGACGGCGCTGGCGGCCGGGATCACCTGGTTCGACCACGCCGACATCTACACCCGCGGCAAGGCCGAGGCGGTCTTCGGGGAGGTGCTGGCCCGGGACCCGGGGCTCGCGAGCCCGGATCGGGATCCAGACCAAGTGCGGGATCCGGCTCGCCGACGGGGAGCGGCCCGGCCGCTACGACCTGGGCCGGGACACCATCCTGCGCCGGGTCGAGGAGAGCCTGACCCGGCTCCGGACCGACGCGGTCGACGTACTGCTGCTGCACCGACCCGACCCGCTGGCCCCGGCAGCCGAGGTCGCCGCGGCGCTGACGGAGCTGCACCGGCAGGGCCGGGTGCACGCCGTCGGGGTCTCCAACATGAGCGCCGCCCAGATCGCCCACCTCCAGGACCACCTCGAGCTGCCGCTGGTGGCCAACCAGCTGGAGATGAGCCTGCACCGGCGGGACTGGGTGGAGTCCGGGGTGCTGCTCAACACCTCCCACGGCGCCGACAACGGCTTCCCGCACGGCACGGTGGAGCACTGCGTCAGCCACGGCATCGGCCTCCAGGCCTGGGGGGCGCTGGCCCAGGGCCGGTACAGCGGACGGCAGCAGACCCCCACCGAGACCGCGACCGCGGCGCTGGTCGCCGAGCTCGCCGAGACGCACCACACCAGCCCCGAGGCCGTGCTGCTCTGGTGGCTGCAACGACACCCGGCCGGGATCGCGCCGGTGGTCGGCACCACCGACCCCGACCGGATCCGTCGCTGCGCCGACGCCGCGACCGGCCGGACCCCGCTGACCCACGAGGAGTGGTACCGGTTGTGGACCACGGCCCGGGGCGCCGCCCTGCCCTGAGGTCGCCGCGCCCGGCCCAGCCCGGACGTCCGCCGGCCCTGCCCCGCCCGCCGGCCTCCCTGCCGCTGCGGTTTCATCACGGTCTGTCGGCGAACCTGCACACCTCCCGTGCTGGACCGACACGTCCCGTGCTGTGCTCGCCAGGGGAAGTGTCGGTTCGTCCCGGGGAGTGGCGGCCGGCGGCGGGCGGGCCGCGTGCGGGGGCGCGCGGAGGCGTCGCGGGGGTTTCGACTACCCCCTGGCCCGAGCCGCAGCCCGTTCGGAGAGCCGTCGCATCACCGCGCGGGTCCCGGCCACGACGACCTGCTGGTCGTACGGCGCCAGCGCGACCGTGTTCACCGTCTCGACCAGCCCCCCGGTCTGGACGAACCCGGTCACGGCGATGCCGTCGTCGCTGGGGTTGACCACCAGGCGGGCGTCGGCGGCGGTGGGCAGGTCGAGCACCCGGACGCGTCCGGGGACCGGGCCCATCGTCGCGAAGATCTCGTCGAGCGGACCGGTGAAGACCAGGTAGTTGACCTCCATCGCGGGGCCACCCTCGCGGGTCGGCAGGAAGGCGCAGCGGGGGTCCGCCGCGGTGCCGCGGTCCTCGGTCACCGGTGACCCCAGCCGGCGCCCCACGAACGCGGCGCTCAGGTCGGTGCAGGGGTTGAACTCCTCCGCGGGGCCGGTGGCCCCGCCGGACGCGCTCGACCCGGCCGCGGACGGGCCGTCCCCGGCCCCGCCGGACTGCCCGGCGGAGCAGCCGGTGAGCAGCAGGCCGGCCAGCAGCCCGATCCCCCACCCAGGCGGGGTCGTGTGCCTGAGGTCGCGGCGGAGCGCGTCGTGGGGCACACGACCCGGGCGGCGGGGACCCGGGCGGTGGGACCCGGGCGGCGGGGACCCGGGCGGCGGCGACCCGGGCGGACCCACGGCTCACCCGGGCACGCCCGCCGGGACCGGGGTGCGCGACCCGGGCAGACGCAGCCTCATCCGGGCACCACCGGACGGGGCCCGGCTGGCGTGCACCAGGCCGGAGTGTCGTTCGGTGACCTGGCGGACGATGGCCAGCCCCAGCCCCGACCCGGGCATCGCCCGGGACTCCTCGGCTCGGTAGAAGCGGTCGAAGACGTGCGGCAGGTCGGACTCGGCGATCCCCGGTCCCTCGTCGTCCACGGTGACCACGCCCTCGACCAGGCCGACCCGGACCGTCCCCCCGGGCGGGCTCCACTTGGCGGCGTTGTCCAGCAGGTTGGTCAGCGCCCGCTCCAGCGACCCCGGCTCGCCGACGACGTACCAGGGCTCGGCGTGCACCTCGAAGACCAGTCCGGGCGCGCGGCGGCGTACCCGCGCGACGGCGTGGTCGAGCAGCTCGTGCAGCTCCACGGTCTCCACCACGTGGGTCATCGGCTCGTCGCGGGCCAGCTCGACCAGGTCCCCGATCAGCGTGGTCAGCTCCTCGATCTGGGCTCGGACGTCGTCGAGCAGCTCGGCCCGGGCGCCGGCCGGCAGCGGGGCGGCGCCGTCGGCGTCGACCTGGGTGAGCAGGTCGATGTTGGTGCGCAGCGAGGTCAGCGGCGTCCGCAGCTCGTGACCGGCGTCGGCGACCAGCTGCCGCTGCCGGTCCCGGGAGGCGGCCAGGGCGGTGAGCATCTGGTTGAACGCCCCGGCGAGCCGGGCGACCTCGTCGTCGCCCTCCACCGGCAGCGGGGTGAGGTCCTCGGTCCGGGCGATCCGCTCCACCGACCCGGTGAGCCGGCGCACCGGCCGCAGGCCCTGGCGGGCCACCGCCCAGCCGGCGATACCGGCGGCGCACATCCCGGCCAGCCCGAAGAGCAGCATCACGATGCCGAGCCGGCTCAGCAACCGCTCCTGGCCCGACAGCGTCTGCGCGAGCACCAGCGCCTCACCGTCCCGGTTGGCCGGCACCGTCACCACTCGGTACCGCTCGGTGCCGGCGGCGATCGTGCGGATGCTGGTGCCGGACTTCCCGGCGGCCACCGAGCAGCTCGGGCTGGCCCAGGCGCAGCGTCGGGCCGCGATCACCGGGGGAGCGGATCCTCTGGTCGGAGGTGATGAACGCGATCCGGATGTCCCCGGCGCCCAGGGCCCACGCCGGGATCTCGGCCTGGGTGGTCAGGGTGGCGAGCGCCGGCGAGGCGGCCGCCTGCTGAGCGCGGTTGAGCAGCGAGTCGTCGAGCGAGGTCTGCAGCTGCATCCGCACCGTCAGGTAGACCCCGGCCGCCAGGAACGCGGTGGTGAGGCCGACCGCCAGGATGGTCAGCGCGGTCACCCGCCCGGCCAGCGAGCGCCGGAACCGCCACGGCCCGACCCGGACCGTCGCGGGCAGCCTCATGACTCCTTCAGCACGTAGCCCACCCCGCGGACGGTGTGGATCAGCCGGGGCTGCCCCTCGGCCTCGGTCTTGCGGCGCAGGTAGCCGACGTACACCTCCAGCGAGTTCGCGGTGGTCGGGAAGTCGTAGCCCCACACCTCCTCGAGGATGAAGCTGCGCTCCAGCACCCGCCGGGGGCGGCGCAGGAACATCTCGAGCAGCGTGAACTCGGTCCGGGTCAGCTCGATCGCCTGCTCGCCGCGGCGCACCTCCCGGGTGGCCAGGTTCATCGACAGGTCGGCGAAGACGAGCACCTCCTCGCCGGCGTCCTCGGCCGGCACCACCCGGCGCAGCAGCGCCCGCAGCCGCGCCAGCAGCTCGGCCAGCGCGAACGGCTTGGTCAGGTAGTCGTCGGCGCCGGCGTCCAGGCCCTCCACCCGGTCGCCGACGGCGTCGCGAGCGGTGAGCACCAGGATCGGTACGTCGTGACCGGCGCTGCGCAGCGCCCGGGTCGTCTCGAGCCCGTCCAGCCGCGGCATCATCACGTCCATCACCACGGCGTCCGGGGCCATCGTGCCGATCCCGGCGAGCGCCTCGGCCCCGTCGGCGGCCAGCGAGACGTCGTACCCGTTGAACTCCAGGGAGCGGCGCAGCGACTCGCGCACCGCCCGGTCGTCGTCGACGACGAGGACGCGCGGTCTGGCGGGGAGGGGGCTCACCCCCTCACTGTGCCAAACGAGGCTGAGCCGCCCCTGAGAGGCGGCCTGAGAGGCGGCCTGAGAGGCGGCCCGAGAGGCGGCCTGGGGGGCGGCACGGAGCACAGGCCGGTGAGCTCGGCGCGTCGCGGGATAGGGAGATGTCGGCGCGGTGTTTTACCCTCGTGGTCGACGCCGGGGGGCGGCGTCGCACGGAGGGTTGGACATGGTGGGTCGCACAATTTCTCGGGTAGCTCTCTCGGTCTCGACCGTCCTGGTCGCGTCGCTGGCGGTCGCCGTCCCACTCGGCGGCACCGCCGGGGCCCATGACGGCCATCCGCACCCCCGCCTCGACCAGCCCGACGTCGCCCGGGTCTCCGAGGTGCCCCGGGGCTTCGAGGACACCGTGGCCATCGGCGGCCTGAGCGAGCCGACCGCGCTCGCCTTCGCCCCGGACGGTACGGCGTTCATCGGGCTCAAGACCGGCGTGATCAAGTCCTACGACTACGCCGACGGCGCCTTCGAGGACCCGGAGCCCACCGACTTCGCCGACCTCAACCAGCAGGTCAACAACTACTGGGACCGGGGTCTGGTCGGCATCGAGGTCGACCCGGAGTTCCCGGCCCGGCCCTACCTCTACGTCAGCTATGCCCTCAACCGCGACCCGCGGGACAACCCGCCGGTGGTGCCGAAGTGGGGCGACCCGAACGAGGCGTACGACGAGTGCCCGCAGGGCGCGGGAGACGACGGCGCCGACGGCTGCGTCGTGATGTCCCGGGTCTCCCGGCTGACGGCGATCCGGAACTGGAACGACACCGGCTGGGTGATGCGGCCCGGCGGCGAGAAGCCGCTGGTCACCGGGTCCTGCCTGCAGTTCCCCAGCCACGCGGCCGGCGACGTCGAGTTCGGGCCGGACGGCTACCTCTACGTCTCCACCGGCGACGGCGCCAGCTTCGACTGGCAGGACTACGGGCAGACCGGCAACCCGTGCCGCGACCCGATCAACGAGGGCGGCTCACTGCGCTCCCAGGACCTGCGCACCACCGCCGACCCGACCGGGCTGAACGGCGCGGTGATCCGGATCGACCCGGACACCGGGCGCGCCTCGAACGGCTCGACCTCGAACCGGAGCCGGATCGCGGCGTACGGACTGCGCAACCCCTGGCGCTTCTCGTTCCGCCCGAACACCTCCGAGCTGTGGCTCGGCGACGTCGGCGGGGACAACTCCGAGGAGATCAACCGGATCGACCCGACCCGCGGCCCCAAGGAGAACCTGGGCTGGCCCTGCTACGAGGGCAACCAGGTCAGCCAGGGCTGGGACGCGCTGGACCTGCCGATCTGCGAGGACCTGTACGACGAGGGCGCGGCCGCCACCACCCAGCCCTACTTCCGCTACCCCACCCGGGGCGGGTCGCTCACCACCGGGGAGGACTGCGAGGTCGGCTCGTCCTCGATCTCGGGGATCCAGTTCCTGGAGAAGCGCAAGTCCCGGTCGGACTGGCCCGCGAAGTACCGCGGCGCGATGGCGTTCTCCGACTTCGCCCGTGGCTGCATCTGGGTGATGGGCAAGAAGAACAACGGTGACCCCGACACCACCAGCATCGACGTCTTCGCCGAGCGCGCGGAGAACCCGGTGGCGCTCACCTCGGGTCCCGGCGGCGACCTGTACTACGTCGACTTCGGGATGGTCGACGGCCTCCCGACGCCCGGGGAGGGCGCGGTGCGCCGGATCAGCTACGACGCGGACGCGCCGGTCGCGGTGCTGACGTCGTCGAAGCCGTACGGCGGCACGCCGCTGCGGGTCACCTTCGACGCCTCCGCCTCCACCGACCCGAACGGCGACCCGCTCAGCTACGCCTGGGACCTCGACGGCGACGGCCAGCACGACGACGGCACCGGCCCGACGATCGCCCGCACCTACACCGCGGCGGTCAACGTCGACGTCTCGGTGCAGGTCAGCGACGGGACCGACAGCCGGATGAAGGCGTTGACCGTCTACCCGGGCAACGAGCCGCCGTCGGTGGACCGGATGTGGCCGCCGGCGGGCCGGACCTGGAGCGTCGGGGAGGAGATCGGCGCGTACGCCGAGACCAGCGACGACGGTCCGCTGGCCGAGGCCGACCACCTGTTCAGCCTCACCGTGGAGCATTGCCCGTCGGTGTGTCACAGCCACCCGATCACGTCGTTCCGGGGGCGCTCCGGGTCCTTCATCGCGCCGGACCACGAGTACCCGTCCCGGCTGTTGTTCACCGCGAGCGTGACCGACGCCCGAGGGATGACCGCCACCCGGTCGGTGAGCCTGGCGCCGTCCTCGGTCGATCTCACCTTCCGCACCGCCCCGAAGAAGCTCGCGCTCACCGTCGCCGGCCACCGCCGCCGGGGGGTTCACGAGCAGACCTTCGTCCGCGGGTCCCGGTTCAGCGTCGTGGCCGCCGAGGAGCAGCGCTACCGCGGCAAGCTCTGGCGGTTCACGGGCTGGGCCGACGACGCCGAGCGGATCCGCGAGATCGTCGCCCCGGACGAGCCCCGCAGCTACGTCGCCGACTACTCCCTGGTCAAGGCGCCGCTGCGGGTGAAGACCTCCCCCTGGGGCCTGCGGGTCAAGGTGAAGGACGTCCTGCGCCGGCACGGCTGGAAGCGCGACTACCCGGTCGGGGCGCGCGTCAAGGTGGAGGCGCCGTTCTGGCAGCGGCGCAACGGCGTCAGCTTCCGGTTCGTGAAGTGGTCCGACGGCGGCAACCGGAAGCACTGGGTGCGGATCCAGGAGGGCAAGAACGTGGTGCGGGCGGTCTACCGGCGGGTGGGTGGCTGACTCGTCGCCGACGTGGCGAGGGGTCGGCCCTCACAGGTAGCGGGCGGCGACCCCGGCGGCACGGGCGCCGTACCCGCTGCCGAACAGGCAGGCGTGGACCAGGAGCGGGAAGACCTGGTGCAGCGCGGTCCGCTCCTGCCAGCCCTCGGTGAGCGGGGTGACCTCCTCGTAGGCCTCCAACAGGCGCGGCAGGTGCGGCAGGCCGAAGAGCGCCAGCATCGCCAGGTCCAGCTCCCGGTGCCCCCCGTGCGCGGCCGGGTCGATCACCCGGGTCCGACCGTCGCTGCCCCACAGGACGTTGCCGTTCCACAGGTCCCCGTGCACCCGGGCCGGCCCCTCCTCGGGCAGCAGCTCGGTCAGCCGACCGACCAGCGCCTCCACCGTGGCGGCTTCGTCGTCGGTGACCGCGTCCCGGTCCCGGGCCAGCTTGAGGTACGGCAGCACCCGCCGGACCGCGTAGAACTCCGCCCAGGTGTCCGCGGGCCGGTTCGGCAGCGGCAGCCGCGCGATGAAGCCGTCCTGCTCCAGCCCGTACGCCGCCGCCCCGGCGCGGTGGGTGGCCGCGAGCGCCCGGCCCAGGTCCGCGGCCGCGTCGGCGGTCGGCTTGCCGGTCTCGACCCAGCGCAGCACCAGGCAGTCGGCGTCGACGGCCAGCACGTCGGGGACGTCCACGCCACCCTCGGCCTCGCCCAGCCACTGCAGCCCGCGGGCCTCGCTGGCGAAGAAGTCCTCCGGCGGGTGGGCCAGCGTCTTCATCAGCGCCGTCTGGCCGTTGCTCATCCGCAGCTTGGTGGCGGTCGCGATGTCCCCGCCGGCGACCGGCGAGGTGGCGACCACGGCGGTGCCCAGCAGCTCCTCGGCGCGGCGCGCCAACGCGGACTGGCGGGTCATCGCGACACCGTCTCCCACGGGCTCGCCGTCCGCAGTGCGGCGACCAGCGTCTCGGCGGTGCGCTGCACCAACGTCAGCACCTCCTCGAACCCGTCGGCGCCACCGTAGTACGGGTCGGGCACCTCGGCCCGCGGGTCGCGGGGGTCGAACGCTCCGAAGAGCCGGACCCGACCGTCCTCGGCCCGGTCGGGAGCAGCGGCTCGCACATCGGCCAGGTTCTGCCGGTCCATCGCCAGCACCAGGTCCAGGTCGTCGAGCCGGGCGGGGTCGAACTGCCGGGCCCGGTGCCGGCTCGCGTCGTACCCGGCGGCGGTCAGGGTGCGCGCCGCCCGCTCGTCCATCGGCAGGCCCACGTGCCAGTGACCGGTCCCGGAGCTGGTCACCTGGACCTTGCCGCCGAGCCCGCGGGAGTGGACCAGGGACTCCAGGACGACCGAGGCCATCGGCGATCGGCAGATGTTGCCCAGGCAGACCAGCTCGATGCGGTAGCTGCCCGGCGTCCTGGCCGGCGGCAGCCCCGCGGCGCCGGCGGGGTCGGCCGGTCGGCGTGCCTGGCCGCCGGTCACCGGCGCGGGTCCGGCTCGAGGGTCCGGGAGACGAACCAGGTGACCACCGAGATGATCACCGACCCGCCGAGCGCCGGCCAGAAGCCGGTGACCCGGAAGCCGATGTCCAGCTGCTCGGCGATCCACCCGGTCAGCAGCAGCATCGCTGCGTTGATCACCAGCAGGAACAGCCCGAGGGTGAGGATGATGAACGGGATCGACAGGAAGGCCAGCACCGGGCGGACCACCGAGGTGACCAACCCGAGGATCACCGCGACCACCACCAGCGGGACCAGCTTCTGCTCGATCTCCGCCTGACCGCTCCGGGGACCCGCGAACCGGATGCCGTCGACCACCCACGCAGCCGCGGCCAGGGCCGCGACGTGGGTGAGGAGCCAGGTCAGCAGTCGCACGAGGGCCAGTGTGTCAGGCCAGCCCGAGAGCGCCCAGGATCGCGACCTCGGCATCGGCCAGGTGGGCCTCCAGGAACGCGGCGGCCCCCTCGATGTCGTCGGCCTCGAGCAGCCGGAGCAGCGCCACGTGCGTGTCGGCCTGGTCGTGGGCGTTGCGGCGCACCCGGTCGACCTGGGCCAGCGCGAGCTTGAGCTCGGTGACCAGGGCGTCGGCCATGTGCACCAGGCGTGGGCTGCCGGTCAACCCGACCAGGGAGACGTGGAAGTCCAGGTGGAGCGTGTTGAGGGCGGCGTACGACGCCCCGGCCCGGACCGCGTCGGTGTAGTCGGCCAGCGTGCTGCGGACCCGGTCCCGGAGCACGGGGTCCGCCTCGGGCCACCGGACTACCCCCGCGCCCTCGAGGACCCGACGGGCCCGGCAGATGTCGCGCACCGACGTCGGGTCCGGGGTGGCCACCGAGACCCCCCGGTTCGGCTCCCGGGTGGCGATGCCTTCGGCCACGAGCACCGTCAGGGCCTCGCGCACGGTCGGTCGCGAGACCCCCAGCGAGGACGCCAGCGCGACCTCGCGCAGCGCGGTGCCCGACTCCAGCTCGCCGTCGAGCACCGCCCGGCGCAGCTCGTCGGCCACCCGGTCCACCGTCGAGGAGTGCTCGAGGCTGAGGGTCGCGAACGGCTCGGGCATGGGGGCCATTGTGGTCCAGTCCGGCCACCTGCGCAGCGGGCACCCCGCGGCGTACCCCGGTCCGGTCGACCCGTCACGCCGTCCAGCGCCGCGACATCGGCTACGATGTCAGATTGTCTGACAATATGACGAGCGTGATGGTCCGGAGGAGGTAGGGATGGCACCCGAGGCGCTGCGGTGGGGACGTCGGTACGTGATGGTGGAGCCGCTCCACTTCCGCGTCGACTACGCGATCAACCCCTTCATGGATCCCGCGGTCCAGCCCGACCCGGCGCTGGCGCTGGCGCAGTGGCAGGCGCTGAAGGCCACCATCGAGGGCCTCGGCGGCACCGTCGACGTGCTGCCGCAGCGGCGCGACGCCCCCGACATGGTGTACGCGATGAACCTCGGACTGGCCGTCGTCCGGCCCTCCGGGGAGCCTGAGGTGCTGATGTCGCACATGCGGTACCCGGAGCGGCGGATGGAGACCGGGACCGCGCAGGCGTTCTTCGCCCGCGCCGGCGCCGCGACCTCCCACGTGGGCAGCGACGGCGTCGGCCCGCACCTGGAGGCCGGGGATGTCTTCGCGTTCGGGGACTCGCTGGTGGCCGGCTTCGGGCCCCGCACCGAGGAGCGGGCCCTGGAGGCACTGGCCGTCGCGCTCGACGTCCGGGTCCGCGGACTGCGGATCACCCACCCCGCGATGTACCACCTCGACCTGGCGTTCTGCCCGTTGGACGAGCGGCGGGCGCTGGTCTGCCCGTCCGCCCTCGACGGCCCGTCCGCCGAGGCCCTGCTCGCGCTGGTGCCGGAGCCGTTGGTGCTCAGCGAGGAGGAGGCGCTCTCGACGTTCTGCGCCAACTCGATCGTCCTCGGGCGCACCGTGGTGATGCCGGCCTGTCCGCCACGGGTGCGCGCGCGGCTCGAGGAGTGGGGTTTCGACGTGCTGGTGGTCGACGTCTCGGAGTTCCACAAGGGCGGTGGCTCGATCCGCTGCCTGACGAACCCGGTCGACGTCACCCTCGGCCGCGACGTCCCGGTGGTGCCCGGGGGCGAGGTCGTGCTGCCCGAGGCGGTCGAGTCGGCGGCCTAGCCGCCGGGGGCGGGTCGCTACGGTCGGGGCATGTTTCCGGTCGGGGGGGTCAGCATCATGCTGGTCGGCGCCGCGCTCTCCGGAGCGGTGCTGGCGTTGGTCGCGGTGCTGCTGCGCCGGTGGTTCGGGCTCATCTGGGCGCTCGCCTTCGCAGGGCTGGTCTGGTCGCTGGTGGTGATCGCGCTGGTCACCCTGATCCCGGCCAGCGAGGCCCCCGGCGTGGTCTCGGCGGCGAGCCGGCAGACCTCCTGCTCGTGGGACATCGGCGGCCCGGCCCCCGACGGCTTCTGGATCTTCGAGAGCGGCCAGCGGCTGTTGAACACGGTGCTGTTCGTCCCCTCGGGGGCATTGCTGGTGGTTGTCGCGTCCCGCTGGCGCAGCGGCTGGCTGCTGGTGCCGCTGGGGCTGGTGCTGCTGGCGACGTACTCGACCGGCATCGAGTACACCCAGCTGGAGCTCGCCCGGATCGACCGGGCCTGCGACGTCACCGACATCATCGACAACGTGACCGGTGCCGCGATCGGGGTGGGCGTCGGGCTCGTCCTGGCGTTGCTGTTCCGCCCGTGGCGGACCCGGGCGCGGCAGCGCGGCTAGCCTGCGCACCATGGACTCCCCGCGACCCTCCCCGAGCCGGTCCCCGCGAGCCAGGGCCAACGTCGCCGCCATCCCCGCCTACGTCCCCGGCAAGCCGCCGGCGCAGCGTGCGGACCTGACGACGTACAAGCTCTCCTCGAACGAGAACCCCTACCCGCCGCTGCCCGGGGTGGTCGAGGCGGCGCAGCGGGCGGTCGCGGCGATGAACCGCTACCCGGACATGGGCAGCGTGGCGTTGTACGACGCCCTCGCGGCCAGGCTCGGGGTGCCGCGGGAGAACCTGGCGGTGGCGACCGGCTCGGTCGCGCTGATCTACCAGCTGCTGGCGGCGTACTGCGACCCCGGCGACGAGGTCGTCTACGCCTGGCGCTCCTTCGAGGCGTACCCGATCGCGGTCACCGCGGCGGCCGCCACCTCGGTGCAGGTGCCGGTGACCCGGGAGGGCCGCCACGACCTGGACGCGATGGCCGAGGCGGTCACCGAGCGGACCAAGGTGGTCATCGTCTGCACCCCGAACAACCCCACCGGACCGGCGGTCGCGCAGGCGGAGCTGGATGCGTTCCTGGCCCGGATCCCCGCGCACGTGCTGGTCGTCGTCGACGAGGCCTACCTGGAGTTCGTCCGGATGGAGGACGCCGTCGACGGTCTGGCCACCTCCCGGGCCCACCCGAACGTGGTGCTGTTCCGGACCTTCTCCAAGGCCTACGGGCTGGCCGGCTTCCGGGTCGGGTACGCCGTGGCGCAGGCCGAGGTGGCCGGTGCGCTGCGCTCGGTCTCGCTGCCGTTCGGGGTCTCCGGGGTGGCCCAGGCCGCGGCGATCGCCTCGTTGGAGGCCGAGCCGGCGCTGCTGGAACGGGTGGACCTGCTGGTCGCCGAGCGGGACCGGGTCGCCGCCGGGCTGCGCGAGGCCGGCTGGGAGGTGCCGGAGGCGCAGGGCAACTTCTTCTGGTTCGGTCTCGGTGACGCCACCGCGGACTTCGCGGCCGCCGCCGACGAGCTCGGGATCGTGGTTCGTCCCTTCGCGGGGCAGGGCTGCCGGGTCTCGGTCGGGGAGCCCGAGGCCAACGACCGGCTGCTCCGGCTCGCGGCCACGTTCGGCCGCTGACCTGGCCCCTGGTGCGGGTCGTGTGCCCCGCGACGCGCTGGCGCGCGCTCAGGCACACGACCCGGGGGAGGCCGCGGGCGGGGTCGTGTGCCCCGCGGCGCGCTAGGACGCGCGCTCAGGCACACGACCCGGGGGGAGACCGCCGGGGGCGGGGGTCGTGTGCCCCGCGGCGCGCTAGGACGCGTGCTCAGGCACACGACCCGGGGGGAGACCGACCCGCAGCCGGGCCCGCTCGGCCCGGTACGCCGGCAGGTACAGCACCGCGCCCGCGGCACTGACCGCGCCGAGCAGCAACAGCGTCGTCGCGGTCGACCACGTCCCGGCGAGCAGCCCGGCCAGCGGGGCGGCCACCGCGAAGGTCGCGAACGAGACCATCGAGCCCAGCGACATGACGGTGGCCCGGTTCGTCGCGTCCGCCTCCCGGTGCAGCAGCGCGCTGTGCAGCGGTCCGCACGCTCCGTGCAGCCCGTAGGCGAACAGGTAGCCGGCGACCAGTCCCACCGGACCGATGGCCAGGCCCAGCCCGACCACGCCGAGCCCGTTGAGCACCCGGCTCACCGCCGCCACCCGGACGATTCCCCAGCGACGGGCCGCGAGCCCGGCGAGCGCCGATCCGGCCGCGAAGACCGCCCAGCCGACCGAGGCGGTCGGCCCCATCACCACCGCGGCCGCGGCCTCACCGTTCAGCAGCTCGCTGAGCCGGATCGGGGTGAAGGTCTCGAAGCCCAGCATCCCCAGGCTCCAGCACGCCTCCACGCCGAGCAAGCCCAGCAGCACCCGGTTGCGGCTGGCCAGTCGCAGCCCGGCGAGGACCACCCGGGGGGCCTCCCGGACCCCGTCCAGGGCCCGCCGGTGCACCGGCCGCGGCGGCTCCCGGAGCAGCACCGCGATCGCGACCACGTCGAGGACCCCCAGCACCACCCAGACCAGGACCGGCAGCACCAGGGCGCTGTGCGCGGTCCACGGGTGCCACCAGACGAGCAGCCCGGAGACCAGCGCGCCGACGGCGATGCCCCCTCCCAGCACGGTCCCGGCCACCGACAGCTCCCGGTGCACGTCGGCCCCCGGCCGCTGCACGTGCACCGAGTCGACGTACCAGGCCTCGAGCGGGCCGGAGTCCAGGGCACGGAAGACCCCCTGCAACGCCGAGGCGAGGGCCAGCAGCCAGAAGGTGTCGGCGGCCAGGTAGGCCAGCGAGGACAGCACGCCGACGACGGAGGCCACCACCAGCACCGGCTTGCGCCCGACGCTGTCGGCGAACCCGCTGGTCGGCAGCTCCAGCAGCATGATCACCACCCCGGCGACCGCGGTGGCGGAGAGCACCTCGGCCAGCGAGAGGCCCCGCTCCAGCGGCAGCAGGGTGACGATCGCGACGACCAGCCCGACCGGGAACCAGCGCAGGAACGTGAGCAGGTAGAAGACCCGGCGCGCGGCCACCGGATCCAGTGCCGAGCTCACGGCGGTCCTCCGACGTCCGGACCCTGGGCCACGGTGCCCGGCCGCGGGTAGGCCTGCAGGACGACCAGGAAGTCGGCGGCCTCCTCGGTCCCGGCGTCCTCCTCCTCGGTCTCCTCGACCACCGCGAGCAGCGTCTCGACCAGCGCCCGGGCTCGGGCCGGGGTCAACCGGATGCCCCAGTCCGACAGTGTCGAGGCGGCCCGCCACTCGTCCGGGAGCAGCTCCCGCTCCTCCACGGCGTGCTGGAGCAGGTCGGTGTGGATCACCGCGACGGCCTGGAGGAAGGCGTCCAGGCTGTCGCGGGACTCGGTGGTGGTCGCCTCGGCGGGGTCGGTGCGGGTGGACTGGTGCGCCGCTCGCCACCACCGGTCCCGCCGGTTGCCCAGCGTCTCGTCGTCGACGACGAAGCCGTGCGTCGCCAGCTGGCGCAGGTGGTACGACGTGGCGCCGCTGTTGAGGCCGAGCCGGCTCGCCAGCGTGGTGGCGGTCGCGGGCCCCTCGGCCCGCAGCAGCCCGAGCATCCGCAGCCGGACCGGGTGCGCCAGGGCCCGCAGCTGCGCCGGCCCCGGGGTGATCGAGGAGAGCTCCACGCCGTCAGGATAGACCCCAAAGAGATCTTTGCAAACACTTCTTGGCAGAAGAGGTCCCGGGCCCACGGGTGGCCGGGGAGCCGCGCAGCGGACGGACGGTTACCGCTTCACCCCGCTTTGTGGGCAGGCTGGGCACATGTCGATCAAGGTCGCCCTCGAGCACCGCACCACCTATGAGTTCGGCCGGCCGATCACGGTCGGCCCGCACGTGGTCCGGCTCCGGCCCGCCCCGCACTGCCGTACCCCGATCGATGCCTACAGCCTCCAGGTCGAACCGGCGGGCCACTTCCTCAACTGGCAGCAGGACCCGTTCGGCAACTGGATGGCCCGGCTGGTCTTCCCGGAGAAGATCAGCCGCCTCGACATCACCGTCGGGGTGGTCGCCGACCTGATGGTGATCAACCCGTTCGACTTCTTCATCGAGGAGTACGCCGAGCGGTTCCCGTTCAGCTACGAGCCCGGCCTGGCCGCCGACCTGGCGCCGTACCTGCGCCCGGTCGCCGAGGGCGACTCCGCAGATCCGGGTCCGCTGGTCACCGGCTGGCGCGAGACGCTGCCGCCGCTGCCCGCCGACGGCACCCCCACCGTGGACTTCCTGGCCGCCCTCAACGCCGCCGCCCACCGCGACGTCGCCTACTCGGTGCGGATGGAGGAGGGGGTGCAGACCCCCGACGAGACGCTGCGCACCGGCATCGGGTCCTGCCGCGACAGTGCCTGGCTGCTGGTCAGCGTGCTGCGCCAGTACGGCCTGGCCGCCCGGTTCGTCTCCGGCTACCTGGTCCAGCTCGCCGCCGACCAGGAGTCCCTGGACGGCCCCAGCGGCCCGACCGAGGACTTCACCGACCTGCACGCCTGGGCCGAGGTGTTCATCCCCGGCGCCGGCTGGGTCGGGATGGACCCGACCAGCAGCCTGTTCGCCGGCGAGGGCCACATCCCGCTCAGCGCCACCCCGCACCCCAGCGCCGCCGCCCCGATCTCGGGCGCCACCGAGCCCACCGAGGTCGGCTTCGGCTTCCACAACCAGGTGCGTCGGATCCACGAGGACCCGCGGGTCACCAAGCCCTACACCGACGCCCAGTGGTCGCGCATCGACGGCCTCGGCGAGGCGGTCGACGAGCGGCTGGTCCGCGGCGACGTCCGGCTCACGATGGGCGGCGAGCCGACGTTCGTCTCCCTCGACGACGCCACCAGCGACCAGTGGAACACCGACGCCGACGGCCCGGAGAAGCGCCAGCTGGCCACCGAGCTCGCCGAGCAGCTGCGCACGACGTACGCCGCCGGCGGGATCGTCCACCGCGGCCAGGGCAAGTGGTACCCCGGCGAACCGCTGCCCCGCTGGAACATCGCCCTGCAGTGGCGCACCGACGGGATCGGTCTGTGGCAGGACCCGGCCCTGTTCGCCGACCCGTGGGACGAGTCGGCCCGGGTGGACGAGGAGACCGCGCGCACCAGCGCCGAGGCGCTGGCCCGTCGGGTCACCTCGACGCTCGGCCTGCCGCCCGAGCTGCTGCTGCCCGCCTACGAGGACCCGTTCGCCGCGATCGCCGCGGAGGTCGGCAAGCCCGAGGGGGAGCGGCCCGACGAGCCGGACCGGGTGGACCGCGAGCTGGTTGCGGACCTCGACGCCGAGGTGACCACCCCGACCGGCTGGGTGCTGCCGCTGGTCACCGGCGAGGAGTGGACCAGCCCCGCCTGGCGGTTCCGCCGCGGCCGGCTGGTCCTCTCGCCCGGCACCAGCGCGGTCGGACTCCGACTGCCGCTGGACGCGATCTCCTGGGAGGACCCGGAGTTCACCGGCGAGTACTCCTACCTGGAGGCCGGCCCGCCGCTGGTCCCGATCGTGCCCACGGTCACCGTGACCGACCCCGAGGACGTGCCCACCACCGCGCTGGCCTTCGAGGCCCGGGACGGCTTCGTCCACGTCTTCCTGCCGCCCACCGAGCGGCTGGAGGACTATGCCGACCTGCTCCGGCTGGTCGAGGTCGCCACCCGACGGATCGGCGTGCCGATCGTCCTCGAGGGCTACGGCCCGCCGCCGGACCCCCGGCTCACCCAGCTGGTGGTCACCCCCGACCCGGGTGTGATCGAGGTCAACGTGCAGCCGACCGGCAGCTGGGCCGAGCAGCGCGAGCTCACCGAGACCCTCTACGACCAGGCCCGCCGGGCCCGGTTGGCGACCGAGAAGTTCGACCTGGACGGGCTGCACACCGGCACCGGCGGCGGCAACCACCTCACCCTCGGCGGCACCACCCCGGCGGACTCGCCGCTGCTGCGCCGCCCGGACCTGCTGGTCAGCCTGGTCACCTACTGGCAGCGGCACCCGGCGCTGTCGTACCTCTTCTCCGGGCGCTTCATCGGTCCCACCAGCCAGGCGCCCCGCTTCGACGAGGGCCGCCCCGAGGCGGTCTACGAGATGGAGATCGCCGCGGCGGAGGTGGCCCGGCTGGTCGCCGAGCAGGAGGCGAAGGACCTGGAGCCCCGGCCGTGGCTGGTGGACCGGGCGCTGCGGCACCTGCTCACCGACCTGACCGGGAACACCCACCGCTCGGAGTTCTGCATCGACAAGCTCTACAGCCCCGACTCCTCCCGGGGCCGGCTCGGGCTGCTGGAGCTGCGCGGCTTCGAGATGCCGCCGCACCCGCAGATGGCGCTGGTCCAGGCGCTGCTGGTGCGCAGCCTGGTCGCGATGTTCTGGGAGCAGCCCTGCACCGACCCGATGGTCCGCTGGGGCACCGGCCTGCACGACGACTTCCTGCTGCCGCACGGTGCCGCCCGCGACATCGCCGCGGTGACCGCGGACCTGCGGCGGCACGGCATCGGCTTCGAGGAGTCCTGGCTCGACCCGTTCACCGAGTTCCGGTTCCCGCGGATCGGGCACACCCGGGTGCCGACCGGCCCCGTCGCGGGTGCCGACCCGGGCAGCTCCGAGGACGGCGTCGACCTGGAGCTGCGCTCGGCGATCGAGCCGTGGCACGTGCTGGGTGAGGAGGCCACCGCCGGCGGCACCGCGCGGTACGTCGACTCCTCGGTGGAGCGGATCCAGGTGAAGGTTCGCGGAATCGACCCGCACCGGCACCTGGTCACGTGCCAGGGTGTGCCGGTGCCCCTCTCCTCCACCGGGGTCGACGGCGAGTACTACGCCGGCGTCCGCTACCGCGCCTGGCAGCCGTGGTCCTCGCTGCACCCCTCGATCGAGGTGCACGCGCCGCTGCACGTGGACGTCGTCGACATCGCCGCCGAGGTCAGCCTCGGCGGTGCGACGTACCACGTGGTGCACCCCGGCGGCCGGTCCTACGACCACCCGCCGGTGAACGCCAACGAGGCCGAGGCACGCCGGGCCAGCCGGTTCGAGCCCCGCGGGCACACGCCCGGCCGCCTCGACGTCGGCGCGATGCGTGAGGCCGGCCGCCGTGCCGTCGCCCCGGAGTACCCGCACACCCTCGACCTGCGTCGCGTCGCCGGCCCGCCGTGACCGTCCTGCGTGACTACGCCGCGCAGCTGGACCAGCCGACGCTGCCCGGCAGCCGCGGTGACCTGGGCGGCCCGGGTGGCCCGGGGGGCCCAGGTGGCGAGCGGAGCGAGCCGGTCCGGTTCGACGAGGTGGTCGGCCCGGACGGCGCGCTGCGGGCGCCGTGGCGACCGTTGGCCGAGGTCGCCGCCTCGCTGACCGCCAAGGACCTGCGCCGCGTCGACGACGAGATCGCCCGGGCGCTCGCCGACGACGGCGTCACCTACGCGCGACCCGGACAGGGTCCCGGCCCGTGGCGGCTCGACCCGGTCCCGCTCGTCATCGACGCCGCCTCCTGGACCCCGCTCGAGGTCGGCCTGGCCCAGCGCGCCGAGCTGCTCAACGCCGTGCTGGTCGATCTCTACGGGCCGCAGCGGCTGCTGGCCGACGGGATCGTCCCGGCCGCGGTGGTGCTCGGGCATCCCGGCTTCATCCGCTCCGTGGCCCGGCCCAGCCAGATCGACCCGCGGCCGCTGGTGCTCTCCGCGACCGACCTGGGCCGCGACGCCTCCGGGGAGTGGCGGGTGCTCGGCGACAAGGCCCAGGCGCCGTCCGGGATCGGCTACGCGATGGAGAACCGTCGGGTGATCTCGCGGGTGGTCCCCGAGCTGTACCGGCAGGCCGGGATGCACCGGATGGAGCCCTACTTCTGGGCGCTGCGCTCGGCCCTCATCCAGTCCGCCAACGGCGACCTGGCCGACCCGCGGGTCGTGGTGCTCTCCCCGGGCACCGCCTCGGAGACCTCCTACGACCAGGCCTTCATCGCCACGACCCTGGGCTTCCCGCTGGTCCAGGGCAGCGACCTGCTGGTCCGCGACGGCTGGGTCTACCTGCGCTCGCCGTCGAGCCGCGGCCGGCTGGAACGGGTCGACGTGATCCTGCGCCGCGTCGACGCGGCCTGGACCGACCCGCTCGAGCTGCGCGGCCGACTCCCGGCTCGGCGTCGCCGGCCTGACCGAGGCGGTACGCCGCGGCCGGGTCCGGGTCGTCAACGGCCTCGGCGCCGGGGTCCTGGAGAACCCGGCGCTGCTGCCCTACCTGCCGGCCGCCTGCGAGGCGCTGCTGGACGAGCCGCTGCGGCTGGAGTCGGTGCCCACCTGGTGGTGCGGGGACCCGGCCGGGCTGGAGGAGGTCCTCGAACGACTCTCGCGACGCGACCCGACGCTGGTGCTGCGCCGCCTGGACGCCCCCGGCGAGCTCGGCGGCCCCGACCGAGGAGCTGCGGGACCGGGTGCTGGCCGAGCCGCACCGCTACGTCGGGCAGGAGCGGCCGGTGCTGTCCCAGGCCCCCACCTGGCGCTCGGCCGGTCCGTACGGCGGCGGGACGGCCTCCCCGCGGCCGATCACGCTGCGCACCTTCACGCTGCGCTACGGCTCGGCGTACCGCCCCCTGGTGGGCGGCCTGGTCAGCGTGCTGGACGGGGTCGGCGGCCAGGACCGCGGCTCGGCCAGCAAGGACGTCTGGGTGCTGAAGGCGGACCCCGACCGACCCGGACCAGGGGCTGGCCGAGGTGCTGCCGATGACCAGCGCCCGCGCCGTGACGGTGCTGGTCCCGCGCACCCTCGAGGACATGTTCTGGTTCGGCCGGTACGCCGAGCGGGCCGAGGACATGCTGCGGCTGGTGATCGCCGCGCACGAGCTGGTCGAGGACTACCGGACCCGGCCGCGCTCGGTCGACGGTGCCAGCCTGGCCGTGATGATGCAGGCGGCGGCCCGGTTCGCCGGCACCCGGCACCCGGACCTGGAGGACATCGACCTCGAGCTTCCGCTCGCTGCTGCTGGACGCGGACCGGGTCGGCTCGGTGCCGCACACGCTGGCCGCCCTGCGCATCGCCATGTCCGGGGTCCGCGACCAGCTGTCCGGGGACGTGTGGCGGCTGTTCGGGGCCACCGAGCGAGCCGCCGATGCACTGCGCCAGTCCCAGCACTGCCGCCAGGTCGCGGAGTCCGCCGGTCGGATGCTCACCGGCATCCTCTCCCTGCAGGGCGTCACCGCCAGCATGATCCGCGACGAGGGCTGGCACATGATCGAGGCCGGCCGGTACCTGGAGCGGGCCGTCGGGCTGTCCCAGCTGCTGCGCGAGACCGTCACCATGCGCTGCGGCATCGACGTGGACCGCGAGGTCCTCAACGCGGTGCTGCTCGCCGCGGAGAGCGCGGTCACCCACCGACGTCGCTACCGCGGCTACGTCCGACCGGCCGGGGTGCTGGACCTGCTGCTCATCGACCCGGACAACCCCCGCTCGCTGGCGTTCTGCCTCGGCTCCGCAGGCCGTCACCTGGAGGCGCTGCCCGGGTCGACCGGCTCCACCCGGCCCGAGCGGCTGCTCGAGGACCTGGTCGCCGAGGTCGGCGCGACCGAGGTCGCCGGCCCTGGTGGCGATCGGCGGGGTCGGCCGGCCGAACCTGGAGCGCTTCCTCGACGGCACGCTCACCCAGCTGCTCCGGATCGCCGACGCGGTGGCCGAGGTGCACTTCGGCTCCGGGCCCGCGCCCCGCCCGCTGGGGATGGTCACCCGGATCGAGCCGCTCGGGTCACCGCTGGAGTCGGCATGAGGTACCGCGTCTCCCACCGGACGACCTACTCCTACGACGACGACGTCAGCGACAGCCTCGGCATCGGTCACCTGATGCCGCGGGAGCTGGCGTGGCAGCAGGTGACCTGGGCCGACGTACGCATCGATCCCGCGCCCGGCGACGTCAGCCACGCCGTCGACCTCTACGGCAACATCGCGACGTACTTCCAGGTCACCAGGCCGCACCGCCGGCTCGACATCGAGGCGGCGAGCGAGGTCGACGTCGGGACCCCGGCGTACGACGAGGCCGCGCTCGCCCAGCCGTGGGAGCGGGCCCGGCCGCTGCTGGAGCCCGGCGACGCCGGGCGCCTGGCGCGCCACCGACATCGCGCTGGCCTCGACGCTGGCCGCCGCACACCGACGCGGCGCACGCCTACGCCGCGGGGTCGCTGGGGCCGGGTCGGCCGATCGGGGAGGCCGTCACCGAGCTGATGCACCGGATCCACGCGGACTTCGCCTACGACAAGACCGCCACCACGGTCACCAGCACCACCGACGAGATCTTCGCCCAGCGGGCCGGGGTCTGCCAGGACTTCGCGCACCTCACCCTGGCCTGCCTGCGCGGCCACGGCCTGGCCGCCCGCTACGTCAGCGGCTACCTCTCCACCGAGCCGCCACCGGGCCGGGAGCGCATCGTCGGCGCCGACGCCTCGCACGCCTGGGTGGCGGTGTGGCTGCCGGACCCGGCCGGCGTCGGCGACGGGTCCTGGCTGGCGATCGACCCGACCAACGACCAGTGGGTCGGCGACCGCTACGTCACCGTCGCCTGGGGTCGCGACTACGGGGACGTCACCCCGGTCAAGGGCGTCATCTTCACCGACGCCAAGGAGTCGACCCTCGCGGTGGCGGTCGACGTGGCCCCGCTGGCCCCTGCCACCCCTGCCGCCCCCGCCGCCCCGGCCGCCCCCGCCGCCCCGGCCGCCCCCATGTAACGCGGTGTCCGCTGCGCCGACGCGGTGTCGCGACGGCGGATCGGTGTAGCGGACACCGCGTGACATGGGTCTTTCACCCCGTGTGCGAGGCTCATCGCCGTGAAGGCCTACCGCTGTCGCGTGTGCGACAACCCGCTGTACTTCGAGAACTCCGTCTGCGTCTCCTGCGGGACGGCGCTGGGGTACTCCCGCGCCGAGCGCGCGATCGTGCCGGTCGACGACCGGGGGCGGTACGTCGACGCCGCGGGGATGGTGTGGCACGTCTGCGCCAACCTCAACCTGTCCGGCTGCACCTGGCTGGCCCCGCTGGAGGGCGGTCAGTGCTTCGAGCTGCGACCTGACCCGGACCCGTCCGAACGACGAGGACCTCGAGGGGCTGAGCAACTTCCCGCTCGCCGAGCAGGCGAAGCGGCACCTGATCGTCGAGCTCGACACGCTCGGCTTCCCGGTGGTCGGCAAGGACGTCGACGAGGAGGACGGGCTCGCCTTCGACCTGCTCTCCAGCGCGGACGAGAACGTGGTCATCGGCCACGAGGACGGCGTGATCACGATCGACCTCGCCGAGAGCGACGACTGCCTACCGCGAGAAGGTCCGCGTCGAGCTGGCCGAGCCGTACCGCACGATGCTCGGTCACTTCCGCCACGAGGTCGGGCACTACTACGAGTGGCAGCTGGTCCGCGGGGACGAGCGGTTCACCCGGTGCCGCGAGCTGTTCGGGGACGAGTCGAAGGACTACCAGGACGAGATCGACCGGCACTACGCCGAGGGTCCGCCGGCAGGCTGGGAGCAGTCCTACATCTCGACGTACGCCACGATGCACCCCTTCGAGGACTTCGCCGAGACCTGGGCGCACTACCTGCACATCTGCGACACCATCGAGACGGCCGGCGAGTACGGGCTGACCGCCGTGGCGCCGGTCGGCGCGTTCTCGAGGTTCCGTGACGTGGTGACCGGGATCTGGATGCCGCTCTCGGTCGCGCTGAACATGATCAACCGGAGCATGGGCAAGGACGACCTGTACCCGTTCGTGATCCCGGAGCCGGTCCTGGACAAGCTCGACTTCGTGGCGTCGTTGGCGGCCCCGCGGACCTGACCCTCCGTCCGTCGGTGGCCGGCGACCGGGTTGGTGGGACTTCCTACTCTCGACCCCATGGCGACCAGCAGCGGTGACCGGCCGAGCTTCATCTCCGACGGCGAGGAGTTCGACCGGGACATGACCTACGTCCCGGACCGGATCACCCGCGGCGCCGACAAGCCCGAGCACGGCCCGGTAGCGGGGCGGCTGTGGCCGGTGGAGCCGGGGCGCTACCGGCTCGTGGCCGCGAAGGCCTGCCCCTGGGCGAACCGGGCGATCATCGTCCGCGAGCTGCTCGGGCTGCAGGACGTGCTCTCGATCGGGATGCCGGGGCCGACCCACGACGACCGGAGCTGGACCTTCGACCTGGACCCGGACGGCCGGGACCCGGTGCTCGGCATCGAGCACCTCCAGGAGGCCTACCTGCGCCGGTTCCCGGACTACGACCGGGGGATCACCGTGCCGACCATCGTCGACATCCCCTCCGGCGAGATCGTCACCAACGACTTCCCGTGGATCACCCACGACCTCTTCCACGAGTGGCGCGAGCACCACCGCCCCGGGGCGCCCGACCTGTGGCCCGTCGAGCTCCGCGAGGAGATGGAGCAGGTGATGGAGCGGGTCTTCACCGAGGTCAACAACGGGGTCTACCGCTGCGGCTTCGCCGGCACCCAGGAGTCGTACGACGAGGCCTACTCCCGGCTGTGGTCGACGCTGGACTGGCTCGAGGAGCGGCTGGCGACCCGGCGGTTCCTGATGGGGCCGACGATCACCGAGGCCGACGTACGACTGTTCACCACGCTGGCCCGCTTCGACGCCGTCTACCACGGCCACTTCAAGTGCAACCGGCAGAAGCTGAGCGAGATGCCGCACCTGTGGGGCTACGCCCGCGACCTGTTCCAGACCCCGGGGTTCGGCGACACCATCGACATCGACCAGATCAAGGCCCACTACTACGTGGTGCAGTCCGACATCAACCCGTCCGGCATCATCCCCCAGGGCCCCGACATGTCGGGGTGGACCGAGCCCCCGGGTCGCGAGCACCTGGGCTGAGCGGGCTGGCTGGGCTGGGCTGGGCTGGGCTGGGCTGGGTGGGCCCGGCCGGCCGCCGATCGGCCGGCGGTTTCCCCCGACAGGTTCCGGTTTCCCCGGTCAGCCGGTGGCGGTTTCCCCTGCCAGGTTCCGGTTTCCCCGGTCAGCCGGGGATCCCGCCGGACTTGTCGGGGCAAACCGGAACCTGTCGGGGGGTGCTCCACCCGACAAGTGGAGGTCTCCCCGGTCAGCCGGGGAAACCGCAGACCTGTCGGGGCAAACCGCCAGCCGGCTCGGCACAATGAGCCGCAACGACCCGCGACCACGAGGAGGTGCCCGGTGGGGATGGGCCACGACCACGGCGGAGGCTCCCGGCGGGGAGGTGACCACGGCTCCGGTGCCGGTGCTCAGCAGGGGAACGACCACGCGGCCGGTCGCGCGGCGGACCGGAGCCGGCTGCGGATCGTGCTCGCGGTCACCGCCAGCGTGATGGTCCTCGAGGTGGTCGGCGCCGTGGTGACCGGGTCGCTGGCGCTGCTGGCCGACGCCGGCCACATGGCCACCGACGCCGCCGCGGTGCTGCTGGCGCTGGGGGCGTCGTACGTCGCGGCGCGACCCGCCGGGCCCCGGACCACCTTCGGGCTGCACCGCGCCGAGGTGCTGGCTGCGCTGGTCAACGCGCTGGTGCTGCTCGGGGTCTGCGGCTACCTGGTCTGGAACGGGGTGCAACGGCTCGCGAGCCCGACCGAGGTCGACGCCGGCCCGATGATCGCCTTCGCCGCGGCCGGGCTGGTCGCCAACGGGGTGTCGATGCTGGTGCTGAACCGGTCCGACACCGGGTCGATCAACCTGCGTGGCGCCGCCAACGAGGTCTTCGCGGACCTGCTCGGCTCGGTGCTGGCGGTGCTCGCCGGCGTGGTGATGCTGGCCAGCGGGTGGTACCGCGCGGACCCGGTCGCCTCCCTGCTGATCGCCGCGATGATCGTGCCCCGGTCGGTCTCGTTGCTGCGGGACTCGACGGCGGTGCTGCTGGAGATCGCCCCCCGCGGCCTGGACCTGGACGACGTACGCCGGCACCTGCTCGGCACCCCCGGGGTGGTCGACGTGCACGACCTGCACGCCTGGACGATCACCTCAGGGATCGCCAGCCTCTCCGCGCACGTGAGCGTCACCGACGAGGCGCTGGCCGAACGCGGGGTCGGCGAGATCCTCGACGAGCTCGTGCCACTGCACCACCGAGCACTTCGACGTGCGGCACGTCACCTTCCAGGTGGAGCCGGTCTCCCACGGCAGCCACGAGGACCTCGGCGACCTGCACGCCTGACCCCCCAGCCAGCCCACCCAGCGAGCGAGCGAGCGAGCCCAGCCTCAGCCGGCGTCGGCCTCCGCGACCGCCTTCAGCTTCTTCAGCGTCGCCGGGATGCCCTGCTCGGTGCGCTCGTGGAAGCCGCCGACCTTGAGCGCCTTCTTGGCGAAACCGGGGTAGCGCGAGATGTCCCAGGTCTCGGTGACCCGGGTCCCGCCCTCGACCGGCTCCAGCTCGTAGCGCCACCGGTGCGCCCCGACGTGCTTCCAGGCGATCAGCCGGTCCTGCTCGAACTCCACGACCTTGTTCTTGATCCGGTACGGCGCGCCCAGCTTCATCTTCATCCCGAACGTCGAGCCCAGGCTGAGCTGGTCGGGCCCGGAGACGCTGTCCTGCACCGTGCCGGACCCGTCGATCCGGGCGTGCTGGCGCGGGTCTGCGAGGATCGCGAAGACCGTTCCGGGCGGCGCCTCGATGGTGGTGCTGGCGCGGATGCCACTGTCGTCGATCGTCGCTGTCATGTCTGCCAGGGTAGAGGGCGGGGCCGATTGGCCCGCGCGGAGACGGCCCGGTACGTTGGGCCCTCGACGGATCTGTGGTCCGGGTCACAGGGCGCACCACCCCCGCGCTCGCTGGATCCGGACGACGTACGGCGCGCGGAGACCCCGCCGGCCGGTGACCTCGAAGGAGTGTGTGCATCGTGACCCACGACGCTGATGGCGGGACCTCATCCGGGTTCGGACCCGACCTCGCCGAGGTCTTCGGACCCTCCCACCAGGACGGCGGACCCGAGCTGGTCCAGCTGCTGTCCCCGGAGGGTGAGCGCGTCCACCACGCGGAGTTCGACCTCGACTTCTCCGCGGAGCAGCTGCGCGGCTTCTACCGCGACATGGTGCTGACCCGCCGCATCGACACCGAGGCCACCGCCCTGCAGCGGCACGGCGAGCTGGGCATCTGGGCCCAGCTGCTCGGCCAGGAGGCCGCGCAGATCGGCGCCGGCCGCGCCCTGCGCCCGCAGGACTTCGTCTTCCCCACCTACCGCGAGCACGGCGTCGCCTACTGCCGCGGCGTGGACCCGCTGAACCTGCTCGGCCTCTTCCGTGGCGTCGACCAGGGCTCCTGGGACCCCAACGAGAACAACTTCGGGCTGTACACGATCGTGATCGGGGCGCAGACCCTGCACGCGACCGGGTACGCGATGGGCATGCAGCGTGACGGCGTGGTCGGCACCGGCGACCCGGAGCGCGACGCCGCGGTGATCGCCCACTTCGGTGACGGCGCGTCCAGCCAGGGCGACGTCAACGAGTCGTTCATCTTCGCCGCCTCCTACAACGCCCCGGTGGTCTTCTTCTGCCAGAACAACCAGTGGGCGATCTCGGAGCCGATCGAGCGGCAGAGCCGGATCCCGCTGTACCAGCGCGCGCTGGGCTTCGGGTTCCCCGGCGTCCGCGTCGACGGCAACGACGTGCTGGCGACGTACGCCGTCACCCAGGCCGCGCTGCAGCGGGCCCGCGACGGGCAGGGCCCCACGTTCGTGGAGGCCTACACGTACCGGATGGGCGCGCACACCACCACCGACGACCCGACCCGCTACCGGCTCTCCGACGACGTCGAACGATGGAAGCTGAAGGACCCGATCGAACGGGTCAAGGTCTACCTCAAGCGCAACGGCCTGGCCGACGAGGAGTTCTTCGACGGCGTCAAGGCGGAGGCCGACGACCTCGGCGTGCACCTGCGCGAGGGCTGCAAGGCGCTGCCGGACCCGAAGCCGCTGGACATCTTCGACCACGTGTACGCCGAGATCACCGAGGAGCTCGTCACCCAGCGTGACGGCTTCGCGGCGTACCTCGACTCGTTCGAGGGGAGCTCCCACTGATGACTGCTCAGAAGATCACCCTCGCCAAGGGCCTCAACATGGGCCTGCGCCGTGCGATGGAGGACGACCCGAAGGTCCTGATGATGGGCGAGGACGTCGGCAAGCTCGGCGGCGTCTTCCGGATCACCGACGGCCTGCAGAAGGACTTCGGTGAGGACCGGGTCATCGACTCCCCGCTGGCCGAGTCCGGCATCGTCGGCACCGCGGTCGGCCTGGCCATGCGCGGCTACCGCCCGGTGGTCGAGATCCAGTTCGACGGGTTCGTCTACCCCGCCTACGACCAGATCGTCTGCCAGGTCGCGAAGATCAACTTCCGCAGCCAGGGCAAGGTGCCGATGCCGATCGTCATCCGGATCCCGTTCGGTGGCGGCATCGGCGCGGTGGAGCACCACAGCGAGTCCCCGGAGGCGCAGTTCGCGCACACCCCGGGCCTCAAGGTGGTCGCCTGCTCCAACCCCGTCGACGGCTACTGGATGATCCAGCAGGCGATCGCCTGCGACGACCCGGTGGTCTTCCTGGAGCCGAAGCGGCAGTACCACGCCGACAAGGCCGAGCTGGACGACACCGCGACCCCGGCCCCGCTGTTCAGCTCGCGGGTGGTGCGCGCCGGCACCGACCTCACCGTGCTCGCCTACGGCCCCACCGTGAAGACGGCGCTGCACGCCGCCGAGGCGGCCGCCAACGAGGGCCGCTCGCTCGAGGTCATCGACCTGCGCACGCTGTCCCCGCTGGACCTGGGCCCGGTCTACGACTCGGTACGCCGCACCGGCCGCGCGGTGATCACCCACGAGGCGCACGTCAACCTCGGGATGGGCTCCGAGGTGGCGGCCCGGATCACCGAGCAGTGCTTCTACTCGATGGAGGCCCCCGTGCTGCGCGTCGGTGCCTTCGACACCCCGTACCCGCCCTCGCGGATCGAGGAGGACTACCTCCCCGACCTGGACCGGGTGCTGGACGCCGTCGACCGCTCGCTGGCCTACTGACTCGCTGCTGAGGAGATCCATGTCTGAGTTCAAGCTGCCCGACGTCGGCGAGGGCCTCACCGAGGCCGAGATCGTCTCGTGGAAGGTCAAGGTCGGCGACGTCATCGCCGTCAACGACATCATCGTCGAGATCGAGACCGCCAAGTCCCTGGTCGAGCTGCCCTCGCCGTACGCCGGCACCGTGCTGGCGCTGATGGTGCCCGAGGGCGAGATGGTCGCGGTCGGGACCCCGATCATCTCGGTCGGCGACCCGAACGAGGCACCGCCGCCGTCCGCGACGCCGGACGCCGAGATGGAGATCGACCTGTCCAACCCCCGTGCCTCCGGTGGCGGTGAGGGCGAGAGCCTGGTCGGTCGCAACAAGGCCGACCGCGGCGCCGTACGCCGGACCCGCAAGGCCGCGGCCCCGGCGACTCCCGCCTCGCAGGCCGGCGCCGGCACGCAGGAGCAGCTGCAGGGTGCGTTCACCCCGGGTGCCGAGCCGACCGAGGTCGAGGAGTCCGACGAGCCGGCCGTCCCGGCCACCTCGGCACGACCCGAGGAGGCCGAGCGTCCCGCGGAGTTCGTGCCGCGCCGGGCCACCTCGCCGCAGGAGGTCCGGGCGCTGGCCAAGCCGCCGGTCCGCAAGCTGGCCAAGGACCTCGGGGTCGACCTGGCCTCGTGCGAGGCGTCCGGGCCGCACGGCAGCGTCACCCGCGCCGACGTGGAGGCGGCCGCCGACGGTGGCGCCGCGCAGGCCTCGCCGGCCGCCGCCGGACGCCGCGCCGCGCGGCGTCCTCGGGTGAGCGGGAGACCCGCGAGCCGATCAAGGGCGTCCGCAAGATGATGGCCTCGGCGATGGTCTCCTCGGCGTTCAGCGCGCCGCACGTGACCGAGTGGATCACCGTCGACGTCACCCGCACCATGGAGCTGGTCGAGCGGCTCAAGTCCCGTCGTGAGTTCCGCGAGGTCAAGGTCTCGCCGCTGCTGGTGCTCTCGCGCGCGGTGATGCTGGCGATGAGGCGGACCCCGGAGATCAACTCCTACTGGGACGAGGCCGCCGGCGAGGTGGTGCTCAAGCACTACGTGAACCTGGGCATCGCCGCGGCCACCCCGCGCGGGCTCGTGGTCCCGAACGTCAAGGACGCCCAGGACCTCTCGCTGGTCGAGCTGGCCGGCGAGCTCGGGCAGCTGACCGCGACCGCGCGCGAGGGGAAGACCCAGCCGGCCGAGATGTCCGGTGGCACCTTCACGATCACCAACGTCGGCGTCTTCGGCGTCGACGCGGGCACCCCGATCATCAACCCCGGTGAGTCGGCGATCCTGTGCTTCGGCGCGGTCCGCAAGCAGCCGTGGGTGGTGGAGACCGAGCACGGCGACGAGCTGGCGATCCGCCAGCTCACCACGCTGGCGCTGTCCTTCGACCACCGGCACATCGACGGGGAGAAGGGCTCCCGCTTCCTGGCCGACGTCGCCGGGATCCTCGAAGACCCGGCCACCGCGCTGCTGTTCTGACCGCGGGTCGGTTCCACCCACGGGGCTGACCTTGATGGGCGATCCGAGGTTTCGGGACCGCGGGTCGTGTGCCTGAGGACGCGCTGGGGCGCGTCAGGGGACACACGACCCCGCGGGGGTGGCGTGATGTCTCGGGACATCGCGGACACGACCGGGTCGTGTGCCTGAGGACGCGCTCGGGCGCGTCAGGGGACACACGACCCCGCGGGTCACAGCCGGCACCCGCACCGGCACCGCCCCCGGCCCCCAGGCACCAGGCTCCGCGCCTCAGAGGTAGCGCCGGGCCCGCTCCGCCGGCGAGCCGGGCCCACTGATCATCAGCCCGGCCAGCTCGTGGGCCAGCACCGCCCCGACCCGGCGGCAGAACTCCTCCGGCTCGTCGGCCGCGTCCGGCTTCTCGGCCACGATCCGGTCCACGATCCCGCGGTCGCGCAGGTCCAGGGCGCGGATCTGCTGGGCGCGGGCCATGTCCGGGGCGTGCTCGAGGTCGCGGTGCACGATCGCGCTGGCCCCCTCCGGCGGCAGCGGCGAGAGCCAGGCGTGCTGGGCGGCCACCACCCGGTCGGCCGGCAGCAGCGCCAACGCCCCACCGCCGTTGCCCTCGCCGAGCATCAGGCTCAACGTCGGGGCGTCCAGCGAGACCAGGTCCCCCAGGCAGCGGGCGATCTCGCCGGCGAGGCCACCGTTCTCGGCGTTGACCGAGAGCGCGGCGCCCCGGGTGTCGATGACGGTGAGCAGCGGCAGCCGCAGCTCGGAGGCCAGCCGCATCCCACGACGGGCCTCCCGCAGCGCCTCCGGCCCCATCGGGTGGTCCGCGGTCTGCCCGCGGCGGTCCTGGCCGAGGAACACGCAGGGCACGTCGCCGAACCGGACCAGCGCGATCATCAGCCCGGGGTCGGCCTCGCCCTGACCGGTGCCGTTGAGCGGGACGACGTCGCTGGCGGCGTACGTCAGCAACCGGCGGACGCCGGGCCGGTCGGGGCGGCGCGAACGGAGCACCGCGTCCCAGGTGTCCACGTCGACGATCTCCTCGTCCGGCGGTGCCGGCGTCGCCGCCATCGCCTCGCGCGGCGGCATCAGGATCCGCAGGGCCCGGTCCAGGATGTCGGCGATGTCGGGGGTGGCCACCACCGCGTCGATGATCCCGTGCGCGTACAGGTTCTCCGAGGTCTGCACGTCCTCGGGGAACTCCTTCCCGTACAGCGCCTCGTAGACCCGCGGCCCGAGGAAGCCGACCAGCGCGCCGGGCTCGGCGACGGTGACGTGGCCGAGGCTGCCCCAGGAGGCCATCACGCCGCCGGTGGTGGGGTGCCGCAGGTAGACCAGGTACGGCAGGCCGGAGACCTTGTGGGCCATCACCGCCTGGGAGATCCGCACCATCTGGACGAACGCCGGGGTGCCCTCCTGCATCCGGGTGCCGCCGCTGATCGGGGCGGCCAGCAGCGGCAGCCCCTCGGCGGTGGCCCGCTCGATCGCGGCCACCAGCCGGTCTGCGGCGTCCCGGCCGATGGAGCCGGCCAGGAATCGGAACTCGCCGAGGACCACGGCCACCCGGCGCCCTCGCAGCCGCCCCTCCCCGGAGAGCACCGACTCGTCGACCCCGCTCTTCTCGGCCGCGGCGCGCAGCTCCTCGGCGTAGGAGCCGGTGGCGCCGGTCCGGTCCGGCGGGGTGTCCCAGGAGACCCAGGAGGCGTCGTCGAGGACGAGGTCGATCAGGTCGCGGGCACCGAGGCGGGTCTGGCTCACGGCGAGGACGCTACCGCTGCCGCCGATCCCGGCAGACCCGCCAGCACGGCCGCTTCCTCCGCGCGGGTCAGCCCGGTCGTCGGGGCGTCCGGCGTGGACCGCAGCCAGTCCAGGGTGTCCCGGGCCGTCTCGGCGATCGGCCGGGTCCGCAGCCCGGCGTCGTGAGCGGGCACCGGGTCGTGGGCGAGCATCCCGTCGTACGCCGGCCGCGGCAGCCACAGCGGCAGCGAGCGCGGCCCCATCCACGGCTGCACGTCGTGGGCGACCAGGTCGTCGTCCGAGGCCCACACCAGCCGCACCGGCTCGGCGGGGGAGACCGCCCGCGCGACCTGGTCGAACAGCCCGCCGAGCGTGCCCACCGGGCCGACCCCGTCGTACACGCCGGTCCGCCGGGTCTCGGCCAGGTCGACCAGCCAGCGGGCCAGGTCGCGGACGTCGATCACCTGCACGGTGTCGCTCGGGTCGCCGGGTGCGAGGACCTGGCCACCCTCGGCCAGCCGCTGCGGCCAGTAGCCGAACCGGCCGGTCTCGTCGCCGGGCCCGACGATCAGCCCGGGGCGCACCACGGTCGCGCTCGCGGTTCCCGCCAGGACGGCCTGCTCGCAGGCCACCTTCATCGGCCCGTAGGCCTCCGGGTGGGCGTCGAGGTCGACATCGTCGGGCTCCGGGTCGTGCACCGGAGTGGCGCCGGGGCCGCCGCCGGGGGTCGCCTGGTCGGCGTACACGCTGATGGTGGAGACGAAGACCCAGTGCGCGCCACCGAAGGCGGTCACCGCAGCACGGACCCAGGACGGTCGTCGGGCCACATCGACGACCGCGTCGAACTCCCGGCCCTCCAGCCGGTCCGGCACCGGCTCGGTCCGGTCCCAGCCCACCAGCCGCGCCCCGTCGGGCACCGACCCGGACTCACCGCGACAGGCACAGGTGACGGTGTGCCCGCGGCGGACCGCCTCGGCGGCCACCTCCCGGGACAGGAAGACCGTCCCGCCCAGCACCAGCAGCTCCATCGCCCCACCGAACCGCCTCACCGGGGTCGACGGCAAGCGTGTTCGCCCAGGGCGCAGCACCCGCCGGCCCGGCCGTCGAATCGGCTCGCTCACCGGCCGTGGCCTACCGTGCGCGTGTGACGAGCCTGTTGATCCGCAACGCCCGCCTCGTCCCGCTGCGGAGCGGGGGAGTCGGCTCCCGAGCAGCCCCTCGACGTGCTCGTCGAGGACGGCACGGTCACCGAGGTCGGCGCGGGCCTGGCTCGCCCTGCCGGCCCGGACAGCACCGAGCAGATCGACGCCGGCGGCCGGTGGCTGATCCCCGGGCTCTGGGACCAGCACGTGCACCTGGGGCAGTGGACGCTGGCCTCGCAACGGCTCGACCTGGCCCCGGCGCGGTCGCCGGAGGACGCGACCCGGCTGGTGGCCGAGCGGATCGCGGAGTACCCCGGCCACCCGGTGATCGGCTGGGGTCACCGGTCCGCGGCCTGGGACCGCGACGTCACCGTCTCCGAGCTCGACGCCGTCTCCGGGGACACCGCGGTGGTGCTGATCAGCGGCGACGGTCACCACGCCTGGCTGAACACCATCGCGCTGATGCACCTGGCGATGCCGGTGCGGGACTCGGTGGTCCGCGAGACCGAGTGGTTCGCGGCGTACCCCCGCCTGGTCACCCTGGTCGGCAACGACGGCACCTCCTCCGAGGCGTACCGTCGCACCCTGGACCACGCCGCCTCGATGGGGGTCGTCGGGCTGGCCGACTTCGAGTTCGGTGGCGGTGCCGAGGAGTGGGCCGAGCGCTGGGCGGACGGCTGCGACCGGCTGCGGATCCGCTGGGCGGCGTACGCCGACCGCCTCGACGACGTGATCGCCGCCGGCTGGCGCACCGGGGACACCCTGCCCGGCTGCGACGACCGGGTGACGATGGGCCCGCTCAAGATCATCAGCGACGGATCGCTGAACACCCGCACCGCCTGGTGCTGCGAGCCGTACGCCGACGCCTACCGCCTGGAGTACCCCGCCGGCCAGCCCAACCTCTCCGGCGCCGAGCTGCGCGAGCTGCTGTCCCGGGCGCACGGCGCCGGCCTCGAGGTGGCCACCCACGCGATCGGCGACGCCGCGGTCGCCGAGGCGCTGGCCTCGTACGCCGCGACCGGTGCGCGCGGCTCGATCGAGCACGCCCAGCTGGTCTCGATGGACGACGTCACCACGATGGCCCGGCTCGGGATCCGTGCCAGCGTCCAGCCGGCCCACCTGCTCGACGACCGCGACCTGACCGAGCGGATCTGGCCGGGTCGGGGCGGCCGCTGCTTCACGTTCCGGTGGATGCTCGACGCCGGTGTCGAGGTGGTGCTCGGCTCGGACGCCCCGGTCTCACCGCTGGACCCGTGGCAGGCGATCGCCGCCGCCGTGCACCGCAGCGCCGACGACCGGGAGGCCTGGCACGTCGAGCAGGCGCTGACGGTCCGGGAGGCGCTGGCCTGCTCGGTGGACGGCCAACCGACCGTGGCCCCGGGTTCCCGCGGCGACCTGGTGCTGCTCGACCACGATCCGCTCGCCGAGGGGACCGACACCGCCGGGACCGCTGCGCTGCTGCGTCGGCAGTCCGCGGCCCTGACCGTGGTGGCCGGGCTGGTCGTGCACACGGCCCTCTGAGCGGCTGCCCGCGGCTCGAGGACCGAGTGGTGTGGACCTGGTCGCCGGACCGGTCAGAGCTCGGCGAGGATCAGCCGGGCGATCGCGTCCTGCTCGACCTGCAGCGGGTGGTAGGCCAGCGCCGTGCGAGCACTGGTCACCGGGCCGTTGACCCAGGGCTCCTCGGCACAGATGTCGTGGCCCTGACTGGCGGTGTAGGTGTCGACGTAGGGGACGCCGGCCCGTTCCGCGGCGGCCCGCTGGGTGTCCGCGAGCGCCTGGTTGATCTCGTTGGCGTAGGCGTAGTCACCCTCGGCCAGCGGCAGGTCCGGGCAGGTGCCCTCCGTCGGGACCGTGTCGGGGTAGCCGACCACCAGGATCGTCGCGTCGGGCGAGCGGTCCCGGACCCCGGCCACGATCGACTCCAGCCGCGGGCCGAGCTTCTCGATGTCCGCGAGCAGCTGGTCGGTGCCGCCGCTGGTCATCTCGTCGCGGCACGGCGAGCCCGTCGGGGTCCTGGTCGCGCAGCGACGTGCAGGTCTGGATGAGGCGGGAGAAGATCTCGAAGTCGTTGCCACCGATGTTGAGCGTGACCAGGTCCGTCTCCGGGGTGAGCGCGTCGAACTGCGGGGGTACGGCGCCGGCCGGGGTGCGCTGCACGCCGATCAGCGCCGTGGTGTCCGCGCCGGAGCAGCTGACGTCGACCAGCTCGACCCCGTCCAGACGTTCCGCGACGAGGGCCGGGTAGTTGCTGGTCGAGCGACCGCAGCCGTCCCCGGGGCCGGTGTCGTCGTTCTCACCGGAGAGGGGGGCCGCGGTGTAGGAGTCGCCGATCGCGACGTACCGGGTGTAGTCGCCCTCGACGTCGACCGGTCCGCTGGGCAGGGCGGTGCCCGGGTCCGACGCAGAGTCGGATGGGAGGTCGTCCGGGGTCACCGAGGCCGACGGGCTGGACCCCGCCCTGTCCACGGCGGCGGGCGCCTCCTCGCCGCCGCACCCACCGGCGAGCAGGACCAGCGCGAGCAGCCCTGGGGCCACGGCACGGAACTTCACGGGACGTCTCATCGCCACCTCCGTCGACACGGTACGGGGCCAGTCCTGACGGACCGATCGCCCCCGGCACGAGCGAGCGCTCGTGCCGGGGGCGGGGTCGTCGCGGGACCGCCTCAGAGGTCGATCGGGCGCAGCACCCGGTCGATGCCGTGGGCGACCTGCTTGTTGCCCCGGTTGATGTCGATGGCCGCACCGACCACCCGGGGGTTGCGGGCGTCCCGGTCCTTGTCGACCAGCTGGATGACGCCGTTGCTGATGTGGATGCGGAACTTCTTGCCCAGGGCGGTCTTGATCTTCTTGCCCTCGCTGGCCACGACCTTGTCGGAGACCAGCGTCTTGCCGGCGACCACGTGGTACAGCAGGATCGACTCCAGGGTGTCCACGTCGACGAGCTTGGCGACCTGCTTGAAGGTCTTCCGCTCGTTCTTGGGCTTGAAGCCCTTGAGTCCCTGGACCAGGTTGCGGAACGCAGCGTCGGTCGGGATGAAGGCGGTGGCGCGCTGGTCACCCTGGGTCAGCAGGGCGACGGGGCTGTCCGGCTTGGCCTCCAGGACGGTCAGGACCGCCTTCTCGACGATGTCGAAGTCCTGCCAGTTCTTGTCGAACGTCGTCCCGTCGGCGGCCAGGACGGTCGCCAGGCTCTGCGTGCCGGGCTTGGCCTCGGGGGCGGCCGTGGCCGGTGCGGCGGCGGCGAACGCGGCTCCCGACATCAGGGTGGCGGCGGCGATGCTGGCGATTCCGGTGGTGATGCGGTTCCTCATGGTGTCCCTCCCCAGGGTGTTCCGGGTCTCTCCCGTGCTGGTCATTCGGCGCGGGAGGGAGGACGGATGGGAGAAATCACCAATAACTCTGAAAAACCTCAACAGACTGTTCAGTCGACCCGGGGCAGACCGAGGGCGACGGTGAGGGCGAGCACGGTGGCCGGGTCCTCGAGGCGGTCGCCGTACACCTCCCGGAGCTGGCCCATCCGGTAGCGGACGGTCTGCGGGTGCACGAACAGCTCCTCGGCCATCTCTTCGCGCCGGCCGTGGTGCAGCAGCCAGGAGCGCAGCGTGTCCTCCAGCTTCTCCGCGGTCCCGGGACGCAGCTCGGCCAGGGGGGCCAGCACCTGGCTGCGCAGGTCGGCCAGCGCCTGCGGGTCGGCGGTGAGGACCAGGGCGGCGAGGTGGTCCTCGGTGTCGGTGCCCTCGCCCGGCTCCCGTTCCGGCAGTCCGGCGCCGGCCAGGTCGGCCGCCCGCAGCGCTCGGTCGAACGAGGCCCGCACCTCCTGCCAGGGCCGCGGCGGTCCCACCACCGCACCCCGGCCGCCCAGGGAGCGCAGCAGCACCGGGCGTCGGTGTCCACCCATGTCCGGGACGAGGAGCAGCGCACGCTCGTCCTGGCCGGGGAGGTCGCGGGCGACCAGGGTGGCCTCGGGCAGCAGCGCCAGCGCCGGACGCACCTGGGACTCCGCGACCAGGACGGCGGTGAGCGTGGTCGGCGGCTCCCACCCGGCCCGCTCCGCGGCGTGCTCGACCGTCTCGGCCGACGCCCCGGCCAGCAGGTGCTGCGGCCAGCCGCTCCAGCAGTCGCTGCCGCACCCGGCCGGTGGTGGCCAGCTCGTCGGTGTGCCCGGCCACGCTGGCCGCGGACAGCTCGTCGATGTAGGCGAAGACCAGCTCGGCGAACGAGACCAGGTCGGCTGCGTCCACCCCGCCCTCCACGGCCGTCGTGGACATCTCGCGCCAGGAGACCCGGGCCCCGATCCGGTACGCCGCCAGCAGCGCGTCGATCGAGCGGCCGCTGCGCGCCTCGCCGCGGCCCAGCTGGTAGGCGCCCTCGACGGCCGGGGCCGCGGGCGTGCGCTGGTCCGCCGCGCGCCCTGACCGCTGGCCAGGGAGAGGAACCCGCCGAGGGCGATCTGCACCGCCTTGCGGATGTTCTCGCCCATCGAGCCCGCTCAGGGCGCCCTCGTAGCTGGGCACCTCCGCGATGATCGCGGTCACCACCTCGTCGGCGACGCCGGCCAGCCGGCCGCGCATCGCCGAGACCGTCTGACCGGCAGCTGGACCCGGTGGCGCCGTCGTCTGGCGCAGCGACTCGTCGTCGCCATGCGACCACCTCCCAGGCGTGAACTTGTTCGCAGCGAACAAAACGCGATCTTCGCCAGGTCAGTTTCACGGTAGCAGCACAGGTCACTGAGCTCATTGACGCAGTCCCCGAGACCAGCAGAATGAGTACCCATGACGCGTTGTGCACCCAGGCCGGCCTCCTGGACAGCCGCACCGCCCCCGCGGCCGCCTCCCCTGCGCGACCGCGCCCGCCGGCTGGCCGAGGCCGCCCTCACCCCCCTGACCGTCGACGACGTCCTCGACGTCTTCCACCCGCTGCGCGGCGGCGCCGAGCTGCGCGGCCGGATCGTCGAGGTCAGCGCCGAGACCGCCGAGTCCGCCACCGTCGTGGTCAAGCCGGGCCGCGACTGGGCCGGTCACCTGCCGGGCCAGTACGTCCGCGTCGGTGTCGACGTCGACGGCGTCCGGCTGTGGCGCACCTACTCCCTGACCCACGGGCCCCGCCCCGACGGCTGCATCAGCCTCACCGTCAAGGCGATCCCCGGTGGCGTGGTCTCGCACCACCTCGTGCACCGGGCCCGCCCCGGTCAGATGATCCAGCTCGCACAGGCCGAGGGCGAGTTCGTGCTGCCCCAGCCGATCCCCGAGAAGCTGCTGCTGGTCACCGCCGGCTCCGGGATCACCCCGGTGATCGGGATGCTGCGCAACCTCTTCTCGCGCCAGACCCCGGTCGCCACCGACATCGTGCTGGTGCACGTCAACGTCAGCGAGTCGACCGCGATCTTCCGCGACGAGCTGCGGGCGCTGCACGCCGCGGGCCGGATCACCCTGGTCGAGCGGTACGACGACCAGCACGGCATGTTCGACGTGGCGCACCCCGAGGCCGGTCTCGCCGCCCTGGTGCCCGACCTCGACGGCCGACTCACCTACGCCTGCGGCCCGGCCGGACTGCTGGACGCGCTGGAGGACCACCACGCCGCCCGCGGTCTGGCGCTGACCACCGAGCGTTTCCGGCCGACCACCGTGGTCGCCGGCGAGGGCGGCACCGTCTCCTTCACCAGCGGCACCACCCTCGAGGCCGACGGCGCCACCCCGATCCTCGACGCCGCCGAGCAGGCCGGCGTCCTGATGCCCAGCGGCTGCCGGATGGGCATCTGCATGGGCTGCGTGCTGCCGATGCGCTCCGGCGCCGTCCGCGACCTGCGCAACGGTGCGCTGACCGTCGCGGTGCCCGGTGAGACCGGCCCCGCCGGCGTCCCGATCCAGACCTGCATCAGCGCCGCCGCCGGCGAGTGCTCGATCGACCACTGACCTGCTCCGACACCCGTCACCAGCGAAGGGACCCCCATGACTGCTATCACCAAGAAGCCCGAGAACCCGATCGCCCACCTCACCCCCGAGGACATCGAGGCGATCGGCATCGAGCTCGACGCGATCCGCCAGGACATCATCGACGCCCGCGGCGAGAACGACGCGGCGTACATCCGCCAGGTCGTCGACGTCCAGCGCAAGCTCGAGCTGGGCAGCCGCGCCGTGCTGCTCGCCTCGATCTTCCCGCCGGCCTGGGTGCTCGGCACCGTCGGCCTGTCGGTGTCCAAGATCCTCGAGAACATGGAGATCGGCCACAACGTCATGCACGGCCAGTGGGACTGGATGCGCGACCCGAAGATCCACTCGACCACCTGGGAGTGGGACAACGCCTCGACCGCCGAGGGCTGGAAGCACTAGCCACAACGAGGTGCACCACACCTACACGAACATCGTCGGCAAGGACAACGACCTCGGCTACGGCATCATGCGCGTCGACGAGGACCAGAAGCTGGCACCCGATGTTCCTGGCCCAGCCGGTGTGGAACTTCATCAACGCCTGCTTCTTCGAGTACGGCATCGCCGCCTACGACCTCGAGCTCGGCCGCAACCTGCGGGTGCCGAAGGAGAAGCGCAGCAAGGAGTTCAACGCCAACGCTCAAGAAGACGCTGCGCAAGATCCGCAAGCAGGCCACCAAGGACTACGTCGGTCAACCCGCTGCTCGCGCTGCCCACCGGCTCGTTCGTGCCGACCCTGGCCGCGAACTTCACCGCCAACCTGGTCCGCAACCTGTGGACCCACTCGGTGATCATGTGCGGCCACTTCCCCGAGGGCGTCGAGACCTTCGAGCAGAAGTCGATCCCCGACGACGAGACCCGCGGCGACTGGTACGTGCGGCAGATGCTCGGCTCGGCCAACATCTCCGGGTCGAAGGCGATGCACCTGATGACCGGCAACCTCTCGCACCAGATCGAGCACCACCTCTTCCCGGACCTGCCGTCGCAGCCGGTACGCCGAGGTGGCCCCCCGGGTCAAGGCGCTCTTCGACAAGTACGAGCTGAACTACCACGAGGCCTCGCTGCCGGCCCAGGTCTACTCGGCCTGGCACAAGGTGGTCCGGCTCTCGCTGCCGAACGGCTTCCTGGCCACCACCACCGCCTCGAACGCCCCGCAGCAGCTCAAGCTGCTCTGGGCGATGAGCACCAAGGGCAACAAGGTGCGCCGCGCCGCCCAGGCCCGCCTCGAGCAGCAGGCCCGCAAGCTCCAGGCCGCGGTCGCCGCCTGATCCTCACGGGGTCTGACTAGACAGCGTGTCAGTGTGACGGGGGCCGGGTAGGCCCCCGTCACACGCCCGCCACCGCGGGTCCTGATCGAAGGGGACACTCCCATGAGCAACCAGACGACCGGCACCACCACCAAGCCGGGCCGCACCCTGTCCATCATCGGCATCGTGCTGGGCGTGCTCGCCCTCATCGTCCTGCCGATCGTCCTGGGCCCGATCGGTGCGGTGCTCGGCTTCGTGGCCAACTCCAAGGGCGACAAGCCGCTGGGTCTCTACGTCGGCATCGGCTGCATCGTCACCACCGTGATCGGCATGGCGATCGGTGCCGCGCTGATGATCGGCATGAGCTGACGTCACCGTGGCACCCGTGGGACCCCTGCCCGTGGGGCGACCTGACCGGCGGCGTCACTCGTCGCCGGTCAGGTTGAACCCCCGCAGCCGGTGCCCGGTCGCGCCAGGTGCCGACCAGCACCACCAGGCGCGGTCGCGACCACGGCGTACGTCGCCCCGAGGTTGCCGCGCAGGCTCACCTCGGCGACCGGTTCGGTGATCGCGCCGGCCCAGCGGGTGATGCTGACCCAGCGCACCCCGTCGAGCAGGCCGCCGACCAGGCCCTCCCAGATCAGCAGGTAGATCAGCCCGACGACCACCGCGTGCCGGGTCAGCACCGAGAGCCAGGCGAACAGGGCGCAGTACGCCGTCCCGCTCGCCAGCGCGCCGAGGGCGAAGCCGACGGCCAGGCGCGGCTGGTCGACGGCCAGCACCAGGCCGGCCACCAGCACCGGGACCGCCGCGAAGACCAGCACGCAGGCCAGCGCGACCGCGAGCTTGCTGAGCACGATCGTGTGCCGCGACATCGGCTTGGCCAGCAGGTAGGCGATCGACCCGTCGTCGATCTCGGGCGCCAGCAGCCCGGTGGTCGCCAGCAGCGCCACCAGCGGCACCACCACCACCAGGCCCAGACCGTAGAGGGTGGCGCCGGCGGCCACCGTGTCCGCGCCGACCAGCGCGCGGACCAGGACCGCCAACCCGATCAGCACCAGCGGCAGCACCAGCAGCAGCACGCCGCGGCGCTGCCCGAGGATGCTCCGGATGCCGAGCCGCGCGACGGTCGGCGAGAACCACCTGCTCACGTCGACACCAGGTAGGCGAAGACGCTCTCCAGCGACTCGTCGGTCGGCGAGACCTCGAGCAACCGGACGCCGTGCTCGCGGGCCAGCCGCGGCAGCACCTCGCTGAACCGGCCGAAGTCGGAGGCCTCCAGCTCGAGGCCGCCCTCGGGCCGCAGCCGTACGCCGCGCACCGAGGCGTCGGCGAGCAGCACCGAGGCCAGCAGCCGGTCGTCGGCGGTGCGCAGCACGAACCGGTGCGGCCGGTCGGTCATCAGCCGCCGGATCGCGCCGAAGTCACCGGAGGCGGCGTGCCGACCGGAGACGACCACCTCGATCTGACGGGCCACCTGCTCGACCTCCTCGAGGATGTGGGAGCTGAACAGCACGGTGCGGCCCTCGGCGCCCATGGTCCGCAGCAGCTCCATCAGGTGCAGCCGCTGGCGCGGGTCCATCCCGTTGAACGGCTCGTCCAGCAGCAGCACGGTCGGGTCGTGGACCAGCGAGGAGGCCATCTTGATCCGCTGCCGCATCCCCTTGGAGTACGTCGCGATCACCCGGTCCTGGGCGTCGCCCATCTCCACCAGGTCGATCGAGCGCTGGGCGGCCGCGCCCGGGTCGGCCAGGCCGTGCAGCTCGGCGTTGGCCCGGACGAACTGGCGGCCGGTCAGGTAGTCGAAGAGCGCCTCCCGCTCCGGCACCAGCCCGATCCGCCGGTAGACCTGCTCGTTGCGCCACAACGGCTCCCCGTCCAGGGTCGCGGTCCCCGAGGAGGGGCCGAGGAAGCCCGACATCAGCGCGATCAGCGTCGACTTGCCCGCGCCGTTGGGCCCGAGCAGCCCGGTCACGCCGGGCCCGATCGTCATCGAGACGTCGTTGACGGCCACGACGTTGCCGAACCACCGCGAGACGTGGTCGAGCTCCAGCGTGCTCACCCGTCCACCCGCCGGTAGCGCAGCAGCAGCAGGCCGGTCGAGCCCAGCACCATGATCGCGGTGGCGACCAGGTAGAGCACGCCCATCGACGCCCCGACCGGCGGCGTGGGCGAGGCGGGCGGGGAGTCGAAGAGGGCCACCTGCACCCCGTTGACCAGGGTGTACGGCGAGAAGATCCCGGCCACCTGGCCCACCGTCTGGTGCCCGGTCTCGTAGGAGATGCCCTGCACGGTGGCGACCACCGTGGTGGAGACCAGCAGCACCACGATCACCGCGGCCACCGCGAGGCCGCGGCGGACGGTGAGCGCGGAGACCAGCGCCGCCAGCGTGGCCAGGCAGGCCGAGAGCAGCACCGCGCCGAGCATCGCCTGGGCGAACCGGACGCTCTCCCGGGCCAGCGGCAGGTCGGCGAGCAGGCCCCCGAGGTACAGCACCAGCAGCGGGGTGGCGATCAGGACGAAGGTGGCCACGGTCAGCGAGGCCAGGCGCACCAGCACGTAGACGGTGCGGCGTACCGGCCGGGCCAGGTAGAGCGTGATGGTCCGGAACCGCAGGTCCCGGGAGAGCAGCGCCGGCGCCTGCGCGGCGACGAAGACCGAGACCAGCAGCTGGGTGGTGGTGGGGTACGTCGAGTACGGGACGATCTGCTCGTCCAGCCCGAGCAGGGCCCGGGCCTGCACCAGCACGCCGACCAGGATCAGGGCCGGCAGCAGCATCAGCCCGAGCAGGGTCATCGGCAGGATCTTGGACTTCCCGGACCGGCCGAGGCCGTAGCTGTTGCGCAGCCCGGTGACGAAGAACGCCCACGCCACCGCTCGCTCACCGAGCCGGGGGCCGGCGTACGGCCGGTAGCCGAGGTCGTGGATCACCCCGGTCCGGCCGAGGGGCTGCTCCGCGGCCGGACCGGGGGATGGCGGCTCAGACGGGCTGGACACGGCCGGCCTCCCCGTCGCGGAAGACGTCCTCGATCCGGTGGTGGCGCTCCTGCATCCGGACCAGGCCGAGACCGAGGTCGGCCACGGTGTCGCGGACCAGGTCCCGGGTCGCCTCGTCGCGCAGCTCCACCTCGACCAGCCGGTCCCCACCGGGCCACGCCCGGAGCCCGGCATCGACCAGGGCCTGCCCCAGCAGCGTGTCCGCGCCGGCCCGGCCCTGCACCTCGACGACCAGGCTGCCGGTGGTGTGCAGGAACTCGGTGGTGGCCGAGGACTGCAGCAGCCGTCCGCTGTCGAGCACCACCACGTGGTCGCTGACCCGCTCCAGCTCGCCGAGCAGGTGCGAGGTGACCAGGACCGCGATCCCGAACTCGGTGCCGATCCGGCGCACCAGCGCCAGCATGTCGTCGCGGGAGGCCGGGTCCAGCCCGTTGGTCGGCTCGTCGAGCAGCACCAGCCGGGGGTCGTGGACCAGCGCCTGGGCCAGCTTGGCCCGCTGCTTCATCCCGGTGGAGTAGCCGCCGATCGGGCGGTAGCGCTCCTCGGCCAGCCCGACGTGCCGCAGCACGTCGGAGGCGCGTTCCCGGGCCGCGGCGTACGGCAGGCCGGACATCTGGCCGAGGTGCACGACCAGGTCGCTGGCCGAGACGTCGGCCGGCAGGCAGTCGTGCTCGGGCATGTAGCCGACCAGGGCGCGGATCGCCCGGCCCTGCGTGGCGACGTCGAGGCCGAGCACGCTGGCCGTGCCGCTGCTCGCCGGCACCAGCCCGAGCAGGATCTTGATCAGGGTGGACTTCCCGGCGCCGTTGGCGCCGACCAGCCCGGTGACGCCGTCGCCGACGGTGACGTCCAGCTGGTCGAGAGCGGTGACCCGGGGGTACTTCTTGGTCAGACCCCGGGTCTCGATCGGAGCCTCGCTGAGCGCCACGGGTTCAACCTAGCCGGTGGCACCCCGCAGGTCGGATCCGCGGAACCACGATCTCCAAAGGTCCTCCACGGGACATCCACCGGTCGTCCAAGCCCCGGCGGCCGTCGTCGGCGGCGTGCCAGGATTGCCCCCGGCGCCGGGACCGACGCCGTGGCTGGGAGGTTCGGATGCGACGCGGATGGCGTAGGACGTGGGATGCACTGATCGCGGTGGTCACCGCGGCGGGGTCCGCCCTGGCCGCCCCGTCGCCGGCCAGCGCCGATGAGGGCGCGGCGTACTTCGAGACCGTCCCGGCCGCAGGCTCCGCGCCGTACGTCGCCTACGTCGGCGACCTCTACCCGGTGCGGGTGGGCACCTCGGACGCCGACGGCTGGGCGACCTGCCGGATCAGGTACGGCGACGGGGTCACCGAGGAGGGGAGCCGCCGGGGACCGTTCTGCGTGCAGGGCAAGACCTGGACCGCTGTCGGGTCCCGCACCGTGACCGCCACGCTCACCGACGACACCGGTGAGAACAGCGCCGTGAGCGTCCGGGTGGACGTCCGCGAGCGCCCGCTCGTCGACGAGGTCGACGGGGTCGAGGGGGCGCCGGTCCGGCTCGCCGCCCCGGCCTCGATGGCCGGGTCCCCGGTCACCTGGTCGATGGCGAGCGGCGCCGAGAGCTGCGTCCTCGACGGCCCCCGGACCGCCGAGCCCACTCTGACCTGCGGTGCCGACGGCACCCACGAGGCCCGGGTCACCGCGGCGGACGGGGAGTCCGCGCGGGTGCTGGTCCGACTCAGGAACGCCGCTCCCACGGCCGGCCCGGTCGAGGTCACCGCGTACCGCGGGCCGTTCAAGGACGGGCGCGCGGTGGAGCGGACCGTTACCGGCCAGGCCCTCACGATCCTGGCCGAGGCCGGCGACCCGGGCTCGGAGGACGCCCTGACCTGCCGCACCGACTTCGGCGACGGCACCGTGCAGGCCGACTCCGGCCCCGGGGTCACCGGACCGGTGCGGTGCGGTGGTCCGCACTCCTACAGCCGGCCCGGCCGCTACGACGTGGTGGTCAGCGTCACCGACGAGGACGGCGCCCGGACCACCGCGACCCGGACCGTGCGGGTCGCCTACCGCGCCACCTCGGCGAGGACGAAGGGCGCGCTGGGCAAGGCCCGGGTGCGCTCGACGATGCGGATCTCGCGGACCTCGGCACCGCGCGGCTCCTTCCGCCTCCGGCTCCCCGGCGGCGGCATCGTCCAGGGCGCCCACGCGGACCGGGTCGAGACCTGGACCAGGACCTCCGGCGCGAGCCGCCGCGAGGTGAGCTGGGAGGGTCCGGCGACCCTGCGCGACAAGGCGGTGCGCTACCGGGTGGACCTGTCGCTCAACCGCAGCGGCCGGGTCACCCGCCAGCGGGTCTCGGTCTTCTCCTCGCGACGCCTGGTCTTCCACCACGTCGGCACCCCGGCCCGCGGGACCGCTCGGGCCTCGGTCGGCTGAGGCGCGGCGTACCCCCGGAGGTTGAGGAGCGAGCGCCCGGAGGTTGAGGAGCGAGCGCCCGGAGGTTGAGGAGCGAGCGCCCGGAGGTTGAGGAGCGAGCGCCAGCGAGCGTCTCGAAACCGGAGCGCGTGGTGGTTTCGAGCACTGGGGGCCGCTTCGGAGGTTGAGGAGCGAGCGCCCGGAGGTTGAGGAGCGAGCGCCAGCGAGCGTCTCGAAACCGGAGTGCGTGGGTGGTGTCGAGACGGGCGCGGGGCGCCCTCCTCTACCACCGTGGGGCCGCTTCGGAGGTTGAGGAGCGAGCGCCAGCGAGCGTCTCGAAACCGGAGTGCGTGGTGGCCTTCGGTTCCCTCGACGAACCTGCACATCCCGTGCTCTGCCCGCCCGGGGAAGTGCAGGTTCATCGCGGGGGGTGCGGCTTCGCCTGGATACCGTGATGAAACGACGGCTGCACCCGCCGGATCGGTCACCCGCCCGTGATCCCAGCCCGCTCGGCCCTGCTCCACTCGGCCGCGGCGACCAGGGTGCTCAGCGGGCCGGCAGCCCCAGCAGGTCCGGCAGCCCGCGCAGGTCCTCGACGACCGCCGTGGCCCCGGCCGCGAGGAGCTCGGACTCCGCCCAGGTGGTGCTGATCCCGATCACCCGCCCGACCCCGGCCGCCGCGGCGGCGAGGATCCCGGCCGGCGCGTCCTCGACGGCGACGACGCCAGCGGGTTCCACGCCGAGCCGGCGACAGGCCAGCGCGTACCCGGCCGGGTGGGGCTTGCCGTCGACCACGTCCAGCGCGGTCACCACGGTGTCGAGCAGCCTGCCGTACGCCGAGCACCTCGTCGACCGCGCGCTGGACCCAGTCCGGGTACGCGGAGGTCACCACCGCGACCGGGACCCCGGCCGCGTTCGCGGCGCGGACCAGGTCGGCCCCGCCCGGCACCGGCTCCGGTCGGGCGTCGAGCGGGAAGAGCGCCACCACCTCGTCGTGCAGCGCACCGGGATCCAGCCCCTGCCACGGCCCGGGCTCGGTGGCGAAGACGTCGGTGGCCCGGCGGCCGGTGAACAGCCCCGGGTCGACGTCGTGCCAGCCGCGCTCGGCGAGGAAGGTCCGGTACGCCGCCCGGTGGATCGGCTCGGAGTCGACCAGGGTGCCGTCGAGGTCGAGCAGCAGCGCGGCCGGCAGCCCCGCGGCAGTCAGCCCCGCGGTCGGAAGCCCCGGGATCGATTCGGTCACGGAGCCACCGTGAACAGCACGTCCCCCGTGTTCGTCCGGCTGTCTGCCTCCGGCGCGGGGACGCTGCCCTTCGGCCGGTCCATCACCACGACCGGGACGACCGTGGAGATGTCGTCACCGGTGATCGTGGCCGGGTCCCACCGGACCATCGGCGTCCCGGCCTCGACCGTGGTGCCCTGGGTGGCGAGCACCTCGAAGCCGACCCCGTCGAGGCGGACGGTGTTGATGCCGAGGTGGACCAGGACGCCGACGCCGTCGTCGCCGAGGACGACGAACGCGTGCGGGTGGATCTTCACGAGCTTGCCGGCGATCGGGGAGACCACGGTGGTCGGCCCGGGGTTCGGCTCGATGGCCACCCCGGGCCCCACCATCTCCCCGGCGAAGACCGGGTCCGGCACCGCGGAGAGCGGGACGACCCGGCCGGGGCAGGGTGCGAGGACGGTGCTCACATCAGGTCCTCGATGTCCTCGGCCAGGTTGTCGGCCTCGGGACCGACCACGACCTGCACCACGGTCCCGGACGCGATCACGCCGTGGGCGCCGGCGGCCTTGAGGGCCTTCTCGTCCACCAGGGACGCGTCCTTGACCTCGGTGCGCAGCCGGGTGATGCACGGCTCGATCTCGACGACGTTGTCGGCGCCGCCCAGGCCGGCCAGGATGCTCTCTGCCTTGCTCATCTGTTCTCCTCGGTAGTGCGGATGGTGTGGATGGTGCGGTGTGGCGACTGCGGGCTGCAGGGCCTCACGAGTGTGGGTCGGTGGTGGTGACCTTGGCCAGACCCCGGGGGTTGTCGGGGTCCAGCCCGAGGGCCACGGCCAGGCCCTCGACGACGCGTTGCGCCGGGACGATCGCGCCCAGCGGCGCCAGCGCCTCGGGGAGGTCGGGGCCGGGCACCGCGACGTCCACGGCGCGGGCGAACTCGGGCGTGCCGCCGATCCCGACGGTCCGGGCGCCCCGGCCGGCCAGGTCGGCGGCGAGCTCCACCATCGGCCGGCTCATCGGCCCGTCCGGGGCCGCGACCAGCACGCTGGTGATGCCCTCGGTGACCACCGAGATCGGGCCGTGCCGCAGGTCGGCGTACGAGTAGCCGCGCACCGGCCGCAGGCAGGTCTCCTCCAGCTTCAGCGCGGTCTCGAGCGCGGTGCCCATCATCAGGCCGCGCCCGGAGACCACGGCGTACGCCGCCCGCTCGAGCTCGGCGACCGCGTCGTCCACGTCGACGTCGAGCAGCCGGTCGACCTCGTCGGCGACCCGAGCGAGGTGGGCGTCCAGGGCGTGCGGCTCAGGGGCCAGCGCGGTGCCGAGCACCGCCATCGCGACCAGCTGGGCCAGGTAGGACTTGGTGGCCGGGACCGCCAGCTCGGGCCCGGCCTCGGTGACCAGGCCGAGGTCGGCCGCCTCGACCAGCGGTGACCCGGCGACGTTGGCCACGGCCACCGTGGCGGCACCGCACTCGGCCGCCCAGGCCTGGGTGGCGACGATCTCCTCGGTGGCTCCGGACTGGCTGACGCTGACCACCAGGGTGTCGGCGAGGTCCAGCCGGGAGCGGTAGTGGGTGGCGACGCTGGGGGAGACCAGTCCCGCGGCGACGCCCGCGTGGGTCTCCAGCAGGTAGCGGCCGTAGATGGCGGCGTTGTCGCTGGAGCCGCGGGCGGCGAACAGGACGCGTCGTCGGCCGTCCATCAGCGCGGCGAGCTCGCCGCGGCGCGGCAGCAGCGAGTCCAGGGTGCGGCGTACGGCGGTGGGCTGCTCGGCCATCTCCGTCGCCATCAGGGTGCGGGGCCGGGCGGTGGTCGCCATCGGTGCTCCTTCGTCGGTGTCGGTGTCGCTGTGGGGTGGGTGTCAGGTGTGTGTCGGCCGGAGCCGGTGGTCGGTCTTCGGTGGCCTGGTCCGGGTGGTGCGAGGCCCTTGACAAAGTGGGCCGTACCAGTCATTCTCAACTGGTACGAACCAGACCGTACCAGCAAAACCACCGTCCGTCGAGAGGAAGTTTCGTGGCCGACCAGAGGGCCGAACAGAGGGCCGACCGGCACTCGGAGGCGCTTGTCGCGGGGCCTCGGCCGAAGCACGCCCAGCTGCGCGACGCCCTGGCCGAGCTCGCTGTCAGCGAGCTCGGTCCGGACGCCGCCATCCCCTCGGAGCGGGAGCTGATGACTCGCTACGACGTCTCCCGGTCCACCGTGCGCAAGGCGATCGACAACCTCGTCGTCGACGGGTTGCTGCACCGGATCCACGGCAAGGGGACCTTCGTGGCACGGCCGCGGCTGGAGAGCCGCCTGCACCTGGCGTCGTTCAGCCAAGACATGCGCCGCCGGGGCCTCACCCCGTCCACCCGGCTGCTCCAGGTCGAGCTGGACCAGCCGCCGACCGAGGCCGCCAAGGCGCTCGACCTGCCGGCCGACGGCGAGGCCTGGCGGATCGACCGGGTCCGGCTGGCGGACGGCCAGCCGATCGCCCTGGAGCAGGGCTGGTACCCCCGCGCCCTGCTGCCCGGGCTGGACCGGCACGACCTGGGCGGCTCCCTGTACGAGCTGTTCGCCGACATCTTCGACCTGCGCATCGACAGCGCCGAGCAGACGCTGTGGGGCGAGGCCGCCGACGACTCCACCGCCCACCGGCTCGACTGCCCGGTGAACACCCCGCTGCTGGTCTTCCGCCGGATCTCTCGGGCTGACGGCCGACCCCTCGAGCACGTGGTCTCCCGCTACCGCGGTGACCGCTACCAGCTGCACATGTCCCTGGGCCGGGACGACCTCGGACCCACGAGCACCACCGACCGCACGACCGACCGCACCACCGACCGCACCACCGACACCGGAGGAACGCCCCGATGAGCACAGCCGACGCCACCACCGCAACTGGGACCGGGGCGAAGACCCCACGGTTCAACCTCGCCCCGCTGCAGAAGTTCGGCCGCAGCCTGATGCTGCCGATCGCCGCCCTGCCCGTCGCCGCCCTGCTGCTGCGACTCGGCCAGGCCGACCTCCTCGGCGCCGACGGGCTCGGCTGGGACACCGTCGCCGCCGTCGTCGGCGCGGCCGGCGGCGCGCTGTTCGCCAACCTGGCGCTGCTCTTCGCGGTCGGTGTCGCGATCGGGATGGCCAAGAAGGCGGACGGCTCGACCGCGCTGGCCGCGGTGGTCGGCTACCTGGTCTTCACCGGCGTCACCGACGCCATCTCGCCGTTCGTGCTCGGGACGCCCGCCGAGGGCGAGTCCCAGGAGCTGATCAACTACGGCGTCCTGGGCGGCATCGTGATCGGCATCCTCTCCGCGTTCCTGTGGCAGCGGTACCACCGGATCAGCCTGCCGCCGTACCTGGCGTTCTTCGGCGGCCGCCGGTTCGTCCCGATCATCACCGCGTTCGCGGCGATGGCGGTCGCGGTGCTCGCCAGCCTGATCTACCCCGCCTTCGACGCCGGCCTGACCGGCATCGGCGAGGCGGTGGCCGACAACACGGTCATCGGCGGATTCATCTACGGCACCCTGAACCGGCTGCTGATCCCGCTCGGCCTGCACCACATCCTGAACTCCGGCCCGTGGTTCATCATCGGCGACTACAACACCGCCAACGGCGTCGTGCACGGCGACATCGCCCGGTTCTTCGCCGGCGACCCGACCGCGGGCACGTTCATGACCGGCTTCTTCCCGATCATGATGTTCGCGCTGCCCGCCGCCGCCCTCGCGATCTGGCACGAGGCCAAGCCGGCGTACAAGAAGGCCACCGGTGGCATCATGCTCTCCGCCGGCCTCACCTCCTTCCTCACCGGCGTCACCGAGCCGCTGGAGTTCGCGTTCATGTTCGTCGCCTGGCCGCTGTACCTGCTGCACGCGCTGCTGACCGGGTCGTCGATGGCCCTGGTGAACGCGCTCGGCATCAAGGACGGCTTCGGGTTCTCCGCCGGGCTCTTCGACTACGTGCTGAACTTCGGCATCGCCACCCGGCCGGCCTGGCTGATCCTGATCGGCCTGGGCTACGCGGCGCTCTACTACGTGCTCTTCCGGTTCGTCATCCGCCGGTGGAACCTGCGCACCCCGGGTCGCGAGGACGACGACGCCGACAGCGGCTCGCTGGTCACCGCGGACACGAGCGCCTGACCGTGCTCATCGCAGCGGACCGAGTGGTCACCCCGGCGCGGGTCTTCGCGCCGGGGTGGCTCCTCGTCGAGGGCGAGCGGATCGCCGAGGTGGGCCCCGGTACGCCGCCGGGCCCGGTCGACCTCGACCTGGGGGACACCACGATCGTGCCCGGGTTCGTCGACGCCCACGTGCACGGCGGCGGCGGGGCGTCGTACGACGGCGGGGCGGTGGACGACGCCGCGACCGTGGCCCGCACCCACCTCGCCTCGGGCACCACCTCGATCATGGCCAGCCTGGTCACCGACGGCCAGGAGCCGTTGACCCGGTCGGTCAAGGAGCTCAGCGCGCTGGTCGCCGACGGGCATCTCGCGGGCATCCACCTCGAGGGGCCGTGGCTCAGCCCGCGGCACCGGGGGGCGCACGATCCCGAGCTGCTCGCCACGCCGAACCCGCGGGACCTCGAGGCCCTGCTGGCCGCGGGGCAGGGGACGATCCGGATGGTGACGATCGCCCCCGAGCTCGACGGCGGCCTGGACGCCGTACGCCGGCTCGCCGCGGCGGACGTGGTCGCCGCGATCGGTCACACCGACGCGACGTACGACGTGGCCCGGGCCGCCCTGGACGCCGGGGCCACCGCGGGGACGCACCTGTTCAACACGATGCGCGCCCCGCACCACCGGGAGCCCGGCCCGGTGCCGGCGCTGCTGGAGCACCCCGACGCCTTCGTCGAGCTGATCGCCGACGGCGTGCACGTCCACCCCGCGATGCTCCGGCTCGCGGCCCGCGCCAAGCCGCACCTCACCGTGCTGGTCACCGACGCGATGGCGGCGGCCGGGGCCGCCGACGGCGACTACGAGCTGGGGCGGATGCGGGTCTCGGTCCGCGACGGCGTCGCCCGGCTCACCGAGGGGGGCGCGATCGCCGGCTCGACGCTGACGATGGCGGCCGCGGTGCGGTACGCCGTGGACGTGGTCGGGCTGCCGCTGGAGGAGGCCGTCCGCGCCGCCACCGCCACCCCCGCGGCCATGCTCGGGCTGGACCGGGTCGGGGCGCTGCGGCCGGGGTACTCCGCCGACGCCGTCGTCCTCGCCCCCGACCTCAGCGTCCGGCGGGTGATGCGGCGGGGGTGCTGGGTGGGCTGATCCACCCCGCCCGCCCCGCTGGGGATGTCATCCGGACGGAGCAGACGTCTGCTCCGTCCGGATGACGTTCCGGCGGTCGTCGGGCAGCCGGCGGGTGATGCCACGGCGGTCCAGCAGGGCGAGCAGCGGCAGCACCACCCGGCGGCTGGTGCCGAGCGCCTGCCGGGCGGCGCTGGTGGTGAACGGCTGCTCGAGCGCGGCGAGCAGAGGTACGGCGGCACCGGCCGCGTCGGCGGGCAGCACCACGTTGTCGGCCAGCCGCACCACCAGCCCCGCCCGCTCCGCGGCGGCGGCCACCGGCGGGGTCAGGCCGAGCTCGACCAGGCGGCCGGCGGCCGGGGCCGCGAACGGGGCGCCGACCAGCTCCTCGCGCAACCGGGCCGCCGCCTCGCTCGACCTCGGGGGCGACGGCCGGCCCGAGGGTGACCCGGCCGCGGTCCAGCGCCAGCGGCGGGGCCACGATCCCGGCCAGCAGCCCCGGGTCGGGGAGGTCCAGGACGCGGGCGGCGGCCGCGGTCGGCAGACCGGTGTCGAGCGGGGCCTCCTCGTCGTGCCGGCGTACGGCGTCGATCAGCCGGCGGCGCAGGTCGGGGACGGCGGCGGGGGAGAGCAGCCAGCGGCCGGCGGTCGGGGCGGTCCCGTCGACGTGCACCCCGCGGCGGCGCAGCGCCGCCAGGTCGACCACCGGCTCCCGGGCCAGGTGGGTGGCGAGCGCGGCGGGCGGCGCGGGGTCGGCGAGCAGCCGGGCCCGGCGTACGGCGTCGCCGCGGCGACGCAGCTCCGGCGGTTCGGGGTCCAGCACCTCGCGCGCCCCACAGCCGGCGGCTGCCGGGGTCGCGGAGCAGCACCACGTCGCCGATCCGCAGCGGCTGCGGCACCGCGAGCCGGAGCCGGGCGAGGTCGCCGGCCAGCGGCCGCACCCGGACCGGTACCCGCGTCGCTCCCACGTGCAGCACCGGCTCGGCGGGCAGCCCGGTGGCGTCCCCGCCCCGGACCCGGACGTCCACGACCTCCGCTCGCGGCCACGCGCTAGGGGTCACCAGCACCGCGCCCCGGCCGGCCGCGACGGCCCCGCCGAGGGCGACGGCCACCCGCGCGACGCCGTACACCTCGGTGCGGTCGCTGCCCAGGCTCTGCAGGCCCCGGACCCGTACCGGCCGTACGTCGGCGCCGTCCCACAGCTCGAGCGCGTCGCCCACGCGGAGGGTGCCGGCCCGCAGCGTCCCGGTGACGACGGTGCCGGCGCCGTGGACGCCGAACGAGCGGTCCACCCAGAGCCGGACGTCGGCCGCCGGGTCGGGATCCGGCAGCCGGCGTACCTGCTCGGCGAGGACCGCCCGCAGCTCGAGCAGTCCGGCGCCGGTGCGACCGCTCACCGCGACCGCGGGCAGGTCGCGCAGCGTGGTCGGCGCCATCGCGGCACGGGCGGCGGCGAGGGCGGGGGCCGGGTCGGCGAGGTCGCTGCGGGTGACGGCGAGGACTCCGCGGGCGACGCCGAGGTGGTCGAGGGCGGCGAGGTGCTCGGCGGCCTGCGGCATCCACGGGTCGTCGGCGGCGACCACGAAGAGGACCGCGGGCACCGGGCCGACCCCGGCCAGCGTGGTCGCGACGAACCGCTCGTGGCCGGGGACGTCGACGAACGCGACCGGCCCGGCGCCGTCGAGCTCGGTCCACGCGTGCCCGAGCTCGATGGTCAGGCCGCGCCGCCGCTCCTCGGCGAGCCGGTCGGGGAAGGTGCCGGTCAGCGCCTCGACCAGGGTCGACTTCCCGTGGTCGACGTGGCCGGCGGTGGCGACGACGTGCACTAGTCGCCTGCCTCCGCGGCGGCGCGGACGGCGGCGAGCAGGTCGGCGTCCCGCTCCTCCGGTACGGCGACCAGGTCCAGCAGCAGCCGGTCCCGCTCGATCCGGCCGACGACCGCGGGGTCCCCGGTGCGCAGCGGCACGGCCAGCCGGGCCGGGAGCGCGAGGGCTGCGCTGGCCAGCCGTACGTCGGGGGCGCCCCCGCCGCCGACCGCGGCGTCGCTGGCGACCGCGACCGCGCCGAGGGAGTCGGGCAGCGCGGCGGCCAGGGCGCGGGCTCGGGCGAGCAGCGCCGCGGGGTCGGCGCGGAGCGACCGGGAGACCGGCGGCTCCGGGCCGGTGAGGGTGGCCTCGAGGGCGGCCAGGGTCAGCTTGTCCACCCGCAGCGCCCGGGCCATCGGGTGCCGCCGGAGCCGCTGGACCAGGTCCGCGTTCCCGGCGACGAGCCCGCACTGGGGTCCGCCGAGCAGCTTGTCGCCGGAGGTGGTGACCAGGTCGGCCCCGGCCCGCAGCGCGGAGCCGACGTCCGGCTCCTCGGGGAGGGCGGGGTGCGGGGCGAGCAGCCCGGAGCCGGTGTCGACCACGACCGGTACGCCGAGCCCGGTCAGGTCGGGGACGGCCACCGAGGAGGTGAAGCCCCGGACCACGAAGTTCGACGGGTGCACCTTGAGCACGAACCCGGTGTCGGGGCCGACCGCGGCGGCGTAGTCCTCCGGGTGCACCCGGTTGGTGGTGCCGACCTCCCGCAGCCGCGCCCCGACCGACTCCAGCAGGTCGGGGATCCGGAAGCCGTCGCCGATCTCGACCAGCTCGCCGCGGGCCACGACGACCTCCCGGTCCGGGGCGAGCGCGCGGGCCACGAGCGCGAGTGCGGCCGCGCCGTTGTTGACCACGTGCACGTCGCCGGCGTCGGGGAGCAGGGCAGCGAGCGCGTCGAGCGCCCCGCGCCCCCGCCGACCCCGGGCGCCGGTGGCCAGGTCGAGCTCGACGTCGGTGGCGCCGGCCGCGACCCCCAGGGCCGCGACGGCGGCGGGGGAGAGCGGCGCCCGGCCGAGGTTGGTGTGCACCACCACCCCGGTCGCGTTGAGCACCGGCCGCAGCGTCGTCGCCGCCGGAGGTACGGCGGCCACCGCCGCGTCGGCGACCCCCTCGGGGGCCAAGTCGCCGCGCCGGCAGGCGTCCTGGGCCGCGCGGACCTGCTGCTTCACCAGCGCGGGGCCGACCCGGCGTACCGCCTCGGCCAGGCGCGGGTCGGCGAGCACGGTGTCGGTGCGCGGCACCCCCCGGCGCGGATCGGGCACGGCACTCCTCCGGGCTCGGCGGGCTGCTGCGAGGTCTGGCGGAGGCGGATGGGAATCGAACCCACCTGACCGGGATGCCCGGTCACGACGGTGTTGAAGACCGCGCCCGTCACCAGACGAGGTACGCCTCCGCGGTGCAGCCTACGGCCACGGCGGTTCCGCACCGGGAGCGTCCCTCCGGCCCTCCGGTAGTCGATGACACCTGCCGCCTTTCGCCCATTGTGGGCGTGTGCCCGAGGGCGCGTCATTGCGCCCAGAATGACGCATCGTTCGAGGTGGGGCTTGGCGCCGAGTAGGCGAGACTGACTCTTGGCCCGCCTGCCGCATAGCCTGTCAGCGTGCGATTCTTATATATCCCAGACCCTCTAAACACTTCGGTGACGTCTGTCCATACACACGGGCGGCCTAGCGGGCGCTGGCCTACTGAGCCACCGGCTCGCGTGATTCGAGACCTATCCGAAATCAATCATGCGACTTTTGACCCGCTCTCCAAAGAAAATGCAAGTCAGATACATCGACATCGGACTTCTCCTTCACGTAGGAGTTGTAACTACCGAGAAGGCCGCCAACACCAAGCAAGATGCCCGGAACTGCCAGCGGGGTAAACGCGAGTAGACCCACCGTGGTCAGCATACTGCCGGTCGTAACGGCCGCAATCGAGCGCTTCCCCAGCAGGTCGGCCGCACTTTCCATTTCCTCTGCATGCGTGCCCATCTCTGGCAACAACACGTCCGCGACGACGGACTAACCCACGGCCCGACTGTCTGCCAAGGGCATCGCTGCGATACGTGCCTCAATCGTTGCCAAGAGAGCGCCACGGAATGCAGAAAACTCATCTCGCTCCTGTCGGCGAAGCGAAAGCAGTTCGGCGGCGGGAACGCCTCTAAGGGTCGGCATCTCCATGTTGAACGCGACGTTAGCGGCACTTGTTTCATCGCGTGTCGGCAATTGCAGCCGCTTAGAGTTCGTCCAGACCGATTGGCCGAGCGCAGCTCTATTTTCGCGCGCCGACCACACACTCGTGGTGAGCCCAGCCACAGCCCGCTTGGACTCACGCTCTGCGACCATGCTGAGTAACTCGTCCGCGTCTCCCCGCCTCAGCAGGTCCTGTCATCATATACTCAAGGGCAGGGTGACTGAATACATACATCTGCCGCCCATCGCGCTCCGCGAACCGAACTCGACCGCCGGTTCGCAGTTCGACCTCCATTGCCGCTGCCAATTCTGAGGCCGATGACCCCAGCCCCGCGTCCTGGGCGTGTTGATCGAGATGGTCCATGCAGAAATGTGGACGTCTACGGAAAGCGAAGAATTCCTCACCTCCCATTGCCCGAATCCCCAGCGCTACGCCGGCGTGATCGACCAGGTCCCGCCGCGCTCTCTCTGGGGACGTAACGCCGTAGAGAAACTCGCTAGGGTCCAGCCCGATCACCACGATCTGGTCAAAGAAAAACCATGTCCGCTCGACGAGCAAATCGACTGTCTGTCGTATGCACGCGGGATTGCGGCACGACATTGCTCCGGAGAGATCCAGTCCATTCCCTGCAACCAGAGTCTTTCCCGGCGGGGGATTGGCTATTCCGTCCCCAACGTGTGTTGATGCGTAGTTGAATGCCTCCTCAAGAACCGACTCCGAGGCAACATGGCGCTGCAAGTCCTGCGTCGGAAAGTGACACCCTCTTGGTCTAGCCAGTCCAGCAACCAGTAAGCCTCATTCCATCCCCGCCTTCGACCCTAGCGATCGTGGGTTTGCTCGCCACGATCGTCAAGCCAACTTTATGGTAATCGGCCGCAGGCTCAGTTTGTGCGTCGCCCGCACCCAGTCTTGCCACATCACTCCGCCGCGTAGCGTGCGCCCGCGGCCGTGTCTTTCCGCCGCGTAGCGTGCGCCCGCGGCCGTGTCCTTCCGGCTCCCCTCTGTTGTCAAGGACGTGGTTTCGGCGCCTTGGAGTGTGCGCCGGCGCTTGTCGCCGTCAAGGTCGTTCGTCCGGTGGGGCGCTGCACCTTGACGGCTCCTACACGGCGGCGCGGTGGGCGAGGAGCCGTTCCCGCGTGGGGGTTCGCAGCCGGTGTGGTGGGCGGTAGCGTCGGTTGGGCGGGTCCGGGAAGTGGCTGATCCGAAGTGTCGATGTGCGGGGGCAGGTCGACCGCGCTGGATTCTTGAGTCGCCCCGCAGTGCCCTCCCGGGCCCGCGCCCACCTCTCGCTGCGCGTCGGCGAGGAGCTGGCGGTAGAGGGCGTCGGAGATCCTGCGCTTGAGGCAGCGCAGCGCTTCGAGCGGGGTCTTGCCGGCGGCGAGCTTGCGCCGGTAGTAGGCCCGGCCGGGGCTGTCGAGGCGGATCTGGCTGATCGCGGCGATGTGGATCATGTGGTTCATGCGCCGGTTCCCGGCTCGCGAGAGACGGTGCCGGTTCTGCTCACCGGAGGAGGCGTCCAGGGGCGCGGTGCCGGTCCAGGACGCGAACCGGTTGCGGTCAGCGAACCGGGTCACGTCACCGACGTCGGCCAGCGTCCGTGCGGCCACGACGGGTCCGACACCGGTCAGGTCCATCAGCCGCGACCCGCGGGCCTTGACCAGCACCTTGAGCTCGGCTGGTGGTCTTCTTCATCTTCGCCTCGACGCTCACCAGGTCGGCCAGCTCCTCGGCGGCGATCCGACGACGGGTCTTCCCGGCGACGTCGCGGGGACGGACGGTGGCGAGGATCGCCTTGGCCTGCAGGGCGGTGAGGTCCTTCTTGGCCTTGCCCGGGACCAGTTCGGCCAGCAGCCGTTGGAGCCGGTTCACGGTCTGGACCCGGAGCCGGGAGAGCTCGTCGCGGCGGTCGCACAGCATCCGCAGTGCTTCGAGCTCACCATCGACACGCAGCACCCGCAGGGTCTTGGTGCGGACCGCGACGACCGCGATGGAGTGGGCGTCGCGGGCGTCGGTCTTGCGGTTGTGGCCGGTGTCGAAGAGCCGCACCCGGGCGGCGAGCTTGGCCGGGACGTCCACCACATGTTCGCCGGCCTCGAGGAGACGTTGGGCCAACGGACGGCCGGCGCCGTTGGATCCCTCGACCGCCCAGACGCGGTCGGGCCAGGTCTTGGCGTAGGTGCGCATCGCGGTGTAGCCGGCCTGGTCGGTGGTGAACCTGCCGGTGCCGAGGAGCTTCTCGTGGGCGTCGACGACCTCGATGGTGGCCGAGAGCTTGTGGGGATCGACCCCGATGATCACGTGCCCGGTTGGATGTCTCATGTGCTTCTCCTGCCTGTGCTCGCTGCCGAAAGGGACGGCGAGGTGGGCAGTGCTACTACGAGCAGGGCAGTCCCCTCTGGAGCCACGCCTCGTCAGCGGCACCCGGCGGATCTCAGACCGGTAGAGAGCCACACCCACAGGTGGGTGGGCAGCCGCGAAGAGAGACCCCCGCCGGGTACCTAGGACCGAGTCTGGCCCGACACCGGTCCTGAGGGAATCATCTAGTAGCCGCGAGTCGGGCGTACTCCCATGCCGATGAGCGGGGAGTCGCAGTAGCGATGGACGAGGACCGGACATGCTCGTTCGCACTGCTTGGACAGGACGTAGCCCAAAAACCGTCCGGACATTCTTGATGCGCCATATTCTCGTTCGATGGCCGCGCTGCGCAACTTCGTGGTCGCGAGCGTTGCCGTGGTCGGGCTTGGCTCGTGCAGTGGTGACGGGATGACCCAGCATGCTGACGATCCGGAATCGGCTGCGGCCACGGACACGGCATCGACCTCAGGCTTGTCCAGTCCGTCATCCACCGAGTCCTCAAGTGCGCCGCAATCCCCTGGCGAAGTCGCCGAGCCGGCGACGTCGAGGGAGGAGCTCTTCGCAGCCATCGACGCGGCGGTTGCGAAGGAGGTCAGCGTCCGTCAGGAGATGGGCAGCCGCAACTCACCGGCAGGCATCGTCGTGGACCAGGAATACGGCGAAAACCGAGACAACTTGGCGTTCAGGGCGGACCTCGGGCCACAGGCGGACCCGTTTCTGATCTACCGCGTCGACGGGCTCATTTACGCCCAGGGGCAGGAACCTAGGCCAATGAGCGAGATCGACCCCAATGACTCGGCCTCGCTTGCGGTCACGCTGTACAGCGATGTACGTAGGGACTTGCAGCGGATGGCGGTGCTGACCGACGACTTTTCATACGTCGGCGAGGAAGACCTCGGAGGTGTCAGCACGCACCATTACCGGGTGACCTTGACCCTCGCGCCAGGCGCGAACCCCGCCACCGTGCCGTCGCAGGCCAAGGGACCGAGACCGGCCGACCTCTGGATCGGCGCCAACGGCTTGCCGGTGCGGGTTGACGTGAAGTACACGGAAACGCTGGGCGGTATTCCTGGGACGGGCGTCAGTCGGACGGACTACTCGGCGTGGAGCGAGCCGCTGGACCTGGACCCTGCGAGTCTCGAATGGGACTGACGATCGCATCCGCCCATGCCGCTAGTCGCGCGCTCGGGCGAGTTGCCATGACCGCGTCACTCCGCCGCGTGCGGACGCAGGCTCCTGCCGATGTCGACGTGGTCCGGCGCGTTGATAGACAGTACTACCCGTAGTACCATGGCATGTGGCTTCCGTCGAGAAGATCGTCCGGGCGATGCGGAGCAATCCACAGAACCTCGCCTACAACGACCTCTACAAGGTGTGTGAGCACTATTTCGGGCAGCCACGTCAACGTGGAACGTCGCATCCGGTGTTCAGGATGCCGTGGCCAGGCGATCCTCGCGTCAACATTCAGAACGACAAGGGCAAGGCGAAGGCGTACCAGGTGCGTCAGGTCCTCACGGCAATCGAGAAGAAGGAGGCCAAGTGATGGACACGCAGAATCAAACGGTGGACGTATCGCACTACACGTTCCGCGTCACGTGGTCCGCTGAAGACGACGAATTCGTCGCCACCTGCCTGGAGTTCCCCTCCTTGTCCTGGCTGGCCTCGTCACGCAACGAAGCCATCGAGGGACTCGAGCAACTAGTCGCCGATGTCGTCGACGACATGGCCGCCAACGACGAGAAGATCCCTGAGCCCTTAGCGGAACGCAGGTTCTCCGGAACATTCAACGTCCGCATCGGCGAACACCTTCACCGGGATCTCGCCATGCACGCCGCCGAACAACACATGAGCCTCAACCAGTTCGTGGTCAAGAAGCTAGCCGCCGGATGAGCCCACCCAGGCTCACCGATCGTGGTCGGGTCCCTGGCGATCTGGAGCAGCTAGTGCGTCACAGCGCCGCGGAGCGGCCATGCGCTACCGCAGCCGCGCATGGGCGACGCATCGTGGAATTCGGGTCGGCTCATGATTGGTTAGAACCCGATCTCGCGGGTGTCCCGATACGCGATCGGCGGTCTCAGTCGCCAACCGTGACCAGTCCGGACTCGTAGGCGATGATCACGGCCTGCACCCTGTCGCGGAGGCCCAGCTTTGCTAGGACGCGGGCAACGTGCGTCTTGACGGTGTTTTCGGTGACGTATAGGGCGGCTGCGATCTCGGAGTTGGTCTGTCCGCGCGCGATCTGACACAGCACTTCGGTCTCGCGGTCGGTGAGTGCTTTCAGGTCGGGGCTGCGCCGATGGGGTGCACGGGTGGCGAACTCCCGAATCAGTCGGCGCGTCACGGTTGGCGCGAAGAGCGCCCCACCCTCGGCCACTATTCGGATTGCAGTGATCAAGCGTTCCTCGGACGCGTCCTTGAGGAGGAACCCGCTCGCCCCGGCGCGCAGCGCGTTGTAGATGACGTCGTCGTCGAGGTCGAAGGTGGTCAGGACGAGGACCTTCGGCGGCCGCTGGCTTGCCATGAGCCGGCGGGTTGCCTCGATCCCGTCTACCTCGGGCATCCGAACGTCCATCAGGACTACGTCGACCCGGCACGTGCTGCAGACCTCGATGATCTCGAGACCGTTGGCGGCTTCGGCGATCACGTCGATATCGACCTCGGTCTGGAGGATCATCCGCAAACCAGCCCGCACCAGCGGCTGGTCGTCGGCGAGGGCGACGCTGATCATGGCATCTGCAGTGCGTAGGGAAGATGGACGTTGACGACAAACCCGCCTTGGGTGCCGGGTCCGGCTTCGACGTGACCGCCAACGACAGCGACACGTTCGCGGATGCCAACCAGCCCGAGTCCGCGACCGGTCTCCGTGAGGCCGCTGGCGCCGGTGTCCTCGACCACGATGTCTAGGTCATCGTCCCCGTAGGCGATGGAGACGGTGGCGGTCGCTTGGCCGGCATGCCGCACCACGTTGGTCAGGGCCTCCTGGATGATCCGGTACGCCGACGCGTCGACTCCGGGGGGCACGTCATGACCGGTGCCAGTCACCGATAGCTCGATCGGCAAGCCCGAGTGGCGCAATTCGGACAGCAGCGACTCCAACCTCGCAAGGGAGGGCACTGGCGTGCTGTCGGCGGGCTCCCCGGTCTCACGCAGCAACAGCAACAGCCGTCGCATGTCACCAAGTGCCTGGGTGTTGGTCTGCTCGATGGCGTCCAGCGACCGTCGGACGGCGTGCTCGTCGACGCCGAGCATTCTGCGGCAACCACGAGACTGCAAGACGGTGACAGTGATCGCATGCGACACCACGTCGTGAAGCTCGCGGGCGATGCGCGCACGCTCGGCCTCCACGGCATGGCGTGCCTGTTCGGCCTGGTCGCGTTCAAGTTCTCGCGTTCGCTCGGTCAGCGTCACCTCCCGGTCTCGCCGCAGCCTGATCGCCAAACCTGCTGTCCACGGGCCGGCTATGAAGGCGAGGGAGAAGGCAACGCCGGTCAGGTCCAGCCGCCCGTTGTCATAGACGTCGAACAAGATCACGCAGACCAGGACCGCGAGTCCTCCCAGCCATACTTCGTGCCCCATGGAGTGGTGGCCAAGCGAGTACAGAGCAACCAGGAAGACCGCAATGAGGGCGGCGGACTGGTTGTCGAAGTCAGCGGCGAATGTCAGCACGGCGCTGGTCCCAGCCGCCACCAGCAGGAACGAGACCAGGGGTGCCGTGCGGCGCAGCGCCAAGGGCAACGTGGCCAGAAGCCCCACGGCAACCATAAAACCCAGATTCGCCGGCGCCCATCGGAAGACCTCAACAGTCAACCCCGCCGCAAGGATGAGCGCCAACAACAGGTCCCCGTGCCGCTGGAGGAACCCCTGCCTCGCCATCAGCCAACGATACGCACAGCGAGTCGCTGGCCACATCACTCTTGCGGACGACCCAGACGGTCGTCCCGTCGAGTGGTCGCGCACTCGCCGCCGGGAGTGATGACGACAGCAGTGGTGGCAGCCCACCCTGAAGAGAACATCCCAACTCCTCGAGAGGTCTCGAGCCATGACCACATCCACCGCCTACTCCACCGACACTCGGGATCGCGACCGGCTTCGACGGCTCGTCGCACCCACCGCGGTCGCGTGCGCCGTCATAGCCAGCGGGTTCACCGCAGTCGGTGTGTTCTACCAAGGACCCAAGCACGACCACGACCATTCGGTATGGGAGTTCTACTCAGTGACCGCCGTCATACTCCTCGCCACCGCGGTGGTCTTCGGGTACTTGCTCCCGCGGGCGCTGCGCAAGGAGACTGCGGCTGGAACTGCGCTCGCGCTCTCCGTGATCGCCTTGCTCCTGCTTCTCCCTGCGTTCTGGTCCGGACTACCTCTCGTCCTGGGCGCCGGCGGCGTGCTGCTCGGCTACGCCGGCAGACATGCACCGTCGGGCGCCGTGAGGACAACCGCCGCCGTCGTATGCGGACTGCTTGCCACACTCGGCTACGTCGCGATCTATGCGCTCGACACCATCGACAGAGCGGGGCTCCTCTGACGCGGGCCGCCCCGCGCACCCGAACATTCGGCGCCCGCCCGCGACCACACGTGATTGACACCGCCGGCCGCGTGGCGCGGACGCTGCTTTTCTACTCAGTCGGGTGGGCGACACTGATCGCAGCAGGCTTGAGCTCGAGTCAAGACCCTCCGGGGTCGTGCCCGGCCAGGCTCACCAGGGCGAAAGCAAAGCCACCCCCCACGAGCAGCCGCGTGTGACACCATGAGACCCATCATGGTTCGGGACGCCCGAGAGGTTCTGGGCCCGACCGGCCGGAGCCCCTGTGCCAAAGGCCTGGGTGACAGTCACCCAAGGCAGTGACGCCGCGTTCGAACGGTCGATCCATGACTGGCACTGGGCTCACAACGACCCGAGAAGGTCGGCCGCGGCGACCCCGGACGATCCCTTGAGAGCACAGGGGCCTTCGACGGCCCTCGACAAGTGCCTTGACACGGACCCGCAGTCACTCACTTCCGACGATCGACAGCGTCTCGAAGCCCGGCTGCAAGCCCTGCCCTCGACGATAGATCGGGCCCCCGCAATCTGATCGAGACTCCTGGCACAGGGATTGCGCGGTCGCGTCATTCCGCCGCGTGTGCCCCACCCAATTTCCTCGTTGGCTCCGTCTACGGCCAGGGTTCGAGCGAACAAGATAGGCAATTCGCCTGATGTCCTGGGTGGTGGCTGGCGAGAGGCTGTAGGTCCAGGAGAACCCCATCGAAAGGACCACATCATGTCGCCTACCACCTCTGGTCGCTCACCCTCTCGGCTCGACGGGCTGACTGCGCCGATTCGTCTGGCGGCCGCCGCGGTGGCGTTGCTGCTCTTCGCGGGCCTGCTCACCGCCGGACCCGGGCCGCTGGGCTCTACTGACGAGGCCGGCAAGAAGTACGGGCCAAACTCCAGCCACTCGGTCCAGGGGGGCAAGAAGTTCGCGCCGGCCTTCAGCACCTCGGTCGAGGCTGGGAAGCAGGTCGAGAGGTACTGCATGGACTGCATCGGGTGAGCGGCGCGGCGGGGTTGGTGGACTTCCGAGAGCGTCTCAGCGGTCCATCAGCCCGTGCCGGTAGAACAGGGCCGCGACCTCGGTGCGGTTGCGCACTCCGAGTTTGGCGATGATCCGCGATACGTGAACACTGGCAGTCTTCGGTGCCATGAACAGGGCCGTGGCGATTTGCTGGTTCGTGCGCCCGTCGGCGACGAGGCCGGCGACCTCCATCTCGCGCGCGGTGAGGCTGGATAAGCGGGGTCTGTCCGCCGCCGCCCCCGACCCCGTTCTGGCTCCCAGGCGCAACCCGGCTTGTCCGGCCAGACGCTGGACCTCGAGCAGGGTCGGCTCCGCGCTCAGCGGCACCAGGAGGGAATGGGCTTGTTCCAGTTCAGCACGGATGTCCATCGTGCTCCTGAGGGGTAGGACGGTGGCCCGCCTGACCCGCGCCAGCGCCTCATGAAAGGGCATGTCTAGGTCCGCCCAGCCGCTGGCGACGGCTGCCCACTGCTCGGGATCCTTGGCGCCGTCGGCCAGGTCGAGGTTCGCGTGCATCTCGGCCAGCCACGCCGGGGCGAAGCCGGCGACCTGGCTGACCTGGCTCGCGGCCTGCTCGACGAGGTTGGCCCATTCCCGTCTGTGGCGCACTGAGTCCCCGGCGCGGCCGGCGAGACGAGCGCCCTGAAGCACCGCCTGCCAGAGATCTCCAGAATCTGTGCTGAGTCGGTCCGAGGCCAGGAGTGGCCGCAGGTGCCTCCGGGCTCCGACAACGTCGCCGGTCACCTGAGCGAGGCAGGCGCGGGCGAGAAAGGGTTGGAACGCGTAGCACACGAGCTCGCTGGCGACAGTCAGGCTCGGCAAGTCGGCCGCGCAGAGGTCGATCCACTCTCGGGCCTGTTGGTGGCGGCCCTGCCAGGCCGCGACCAGGGCCATGGCACCCGCGCTCTCGCCGATGGGGTACCACTCCGGGTGAGCGAGGTGGGCCGCGAACAGCTCGTGGGCGCGATCCCATCCGCCACCCTGGACCCGGGCGAGGATCACGCACTGAGCCAGGGTCAGCCAGTCTCCTCGTGCAGCATCGGGAGGGCCGAGACGCGCAAGGGCCCGCTCACCGTGGTCGATAGCCTCACAGAAGCGGCCGAGGCCGAGAAGCCCGCTAGCGACGTTGGCGGTCGCGCGTATCCGTTGATTCGGACCGATCGCGGTCAACTTCACCTCGGCTGCTCGGGCCAGCGCCAGCGCATCCTCGTGCCGCCGTTCGCGGACGAGCCGGTAGACCTGCACTTGCAGGGTAGGGGCGTGGAGGAAGGCGGTCGCGGCGCACTCGTCGCCCATGGCATCGAGCCACTCGGCTACCAGCGTCATGACGTCTGAAGGCAATGCCCGGTTGAGCAGGGTGCCGAGCGTGCCCAACATCCAACAGCTCGGTCGCGGCGACTCGCTCCCGCCGAGGACGCCGCGGACCAGGTCGAGCAGCTCCTCCCACGTGAGCGCCCCGGTCGCAGCGGCGCTGTAGTCCGGGCCCCCCTGGATCGATTCCAGGTAACGGCGAGCCTCAAGCCAGAGCAACTTGGGCCCGCTGACCGGTGGGCGGAGCGCAAGCTCGCGGGCGACAAGGTCTTGACTCGCTTCGACGTTGCCGGAGGCGCGGAGGGCCCAGTAGTAGCTCCAGATGAGCTCGTCGCGGTCCAGGCCGGTGCTGCGCCGCGGGTCGGCGACCACCGGCCACAGCTCAAGCATCCGCGACCAGTGCAGGGAGGCCTCCGCTGTGGCGTCGAGCTCGGTAGCAGCGCGAGCGGCGTCCAGCGCCGCGGTTATCGCGTGCTCGGCGTCGCCGGCGTGAAACCAGTGGTGGGCCAGCGAGGCATACGCCGTCGCGTCGACCTCGGCCCGACCGGACAGCCAGGTGGCCCAGCCGTGGTGCCACTGCTCGCTGGTCTGTTCGACCACTGACTCCTCTATCGCTCGCCGGACCAGTGGGTGGTGCAACCTGTAGCGTCCGCCGCCCAGTGGATCGAGAAGATGGTGGGCACATGCCTCCTGCAGGCCCGTTGCGAGGGCGGCCTCATCAAGACCAGTCACCGCCATCAGGGCACGACGGTCGACCGGCAACTCCCGTACGGCAGCTGCCTCCAGCACCAGCCGGGTCTGCGGCGCCATGGTCTGCAGCCGAGCCGCAACGAGTGCAGCGATCGTCGGCGGCAGGGCGTGCCCGACTCGGTCGGCACCGGCACTCAACGCCTCCAGGAAGAGGGGCACGCCCTGGGCGAGAACGGCGATCCGATTGCGGGTTCCGGGACCCCAAGATCCGTCGTCAGCAGCACTGAGATACCTCTGCACCGCCTCCTCCTCCAACGGACGCAGGGTCAGTAGTTCCCCGTCTGGACGTCGGCTGAGGTCGGCGACATGCCGGGCGACCCCCAACCCCTCGCCGCTGATCGGGCGGACCGCAGCGAGCAGCAGCAACGGTGTCGCCGGGCCCCGGGCGAGGAGCGACATCAGGTCCAGAGAGCTCTCATCCGCCCAATGCAAGTCGTCGATGACCAAGCACACCAGCGACGTCGTCCCCAGGTCCGCGAGAAGCTGACGGAATCCTGCCACCAGCGCGAGACGGTCGAGCGGCGCCCCAGCCGAGTGTGACCCCCAAGCGGGGTGAAGGGTGGCGAGCGCGGAACGCAATCGGGGTGCAACGCTGGAGGGCCATGTCGGACCGACGTGAGGCAACAGGTCGTTCAGGATGCTGGACGCCACACCGTAAGGGATTCGGTCACCGGTGACGTCGGTGCCGTGACCGGTCGCCACGACTACTGACGGCATCCCACCCACCTGCAGGCGACGGGTGGCCTCGCCAACCAGGCGGGACTTCCCCAGCCCCGCCTCGCCCTCGACAATCATCGAGGTGGGCCGGCCCGAACGAGCACGGGACACGGCCTCCATGACGACGGCCAGTTCGCGATCCCGACCAACCAAGCCTGCCTCCGTCCCGAAAGCAGTCATGGACCATTGTCGCGCGTTTGCGAACCCCGAGGAATCGCCGAGCCGTGAGCCGAAACCGTCGCCCCTGGGTCACTGCCGATCTTGGAAGGCCTCGACCCCATTTCGCGGTCAGCCGCTCAGCGCGTGTCGCTCACCCCCACCGCAGGGATGAAGAGCCGCTATGGCGCACTGCCAACGTACGCGAGTGCGTCCTCGCCGAGATTCGACACTGGTAAGGAGGCAGCGGTCGCACGGCTGGATCCTCCGCTGAGCGGCCCCGACCGGTTGGCGTCGTCGTGCTGCGTGGCTCCGAGGGCAGTGGTACGCCTGGCAGACCGGCGTCCTCGAGTGCTATCAAGACAGCGAGGGCCACCGTATCGGCGTGATGAACCCTGGAAGTACCGCGTGGTCGCACCATTGGTGAGGCGCCGACCTCGACTGGTTCTCGTCCCACTGAGGAAAGGCTCCGCGATGCCGAGAGACTTGCTCGGAGAGGCGCGGGAGATCGCGCGTGAGTTGGATGGTGCGCGGCCGTCGGGGTGGGAGGAGGAGGTCGAGAACGTCATCCAGGGCGGCTCGACGGGGTCCGAGATCCTGATGGGTCTGCGATGGGTGATGGGTCGGGTGAGGAAGTCGGGGGCAGGCAGTGCTGCACTGGACCGCCGCGTGCGTGGGCTCGGGGAGGCACTGGACGCTGCGCTCGGAGGAGATCCATGACGTACCACGCCGACATGAGTCCTCTAGGGGGCGACTGCGAGCGGCCGTTCGCACTCGCCGTGGGATGGCTCGACGCCGACCACATCTACACCACCGGAGAGTGTCCGCGTGAGGTGGTGACGGCGGTCGAGGAGGCGGTGCGACACCCATCTCGAGGTCGTGCTGGGTACCGCGGAGGTGAAGCCCGAGGGTCGTGACGGACGGACCTGGCGTGGCCCCAGGACGCCTTCAACGACGACGTCACCTGCGGCGGCGCGCGACCCGTGGACCACCTCCGAGCCGCGATGCCGCTGACGATCAGCGGCGTCGAGGTCAACGATCCCGTGCTCACCGTGTTCGGGAAGGGCTAGAGCCTGACCATCTGGTGCGACTGGTCGGTTCGAGGCCTGGACCTCGACTGCGGTTCGGACGACCTCGAGGACCGGGCCTGGGACCTCGTTGGTCAGTCGCTGCTCGGCTTCACCGTCGAGGCCGGTCAGGCTCCTGCCTTCCAGCTCACCGGTGACCACGCCCTCGTCCTCGAGGAGGGCGAGTCCGTCGGCCGCTGGTCGGTGTCGATCATGATGTCTCTTCCCGATGTCGAGGCTTCGCCGCCGGCTCAGCGTGGGGATACCTCTACCCTGCACTGTCGGACCACCTCGCACCCCATCTGGGGCGTGTGCCGGGCGAAGGAGTGTGGCATGTCGCGTGTGGCGGGCGACGCGATGTTCGAGGCGCTGCTGGCGCCGACCCGCGACAGGGCGCGGTGGCGCTTCGTCGCGAGCGGCAGCGAACAGGACTTCGAGGAGACGCAGCTGTACGACGAGCGCCGGATCAGGAACCGGCTGCCGGGTGCCGTGGTGCTCGACCTGGAGACGGCGAACCGGTGGTGGCGCGGCCAGGAGAGACCCGTGGCCCCGAGGGCCTCCAGCTGATGCCGGGCGACCCATTCTCACGCTCGAGCGACTACTCCGAGAGCGACCGCGGCGATGCGGTCGAGGTGCTGGTGACCGGCCGGTGGAGCACTGGTGCGGCCGAGGCCTTCACCTCGGGGCGGGCGCGTCGTCTGGTGCTGAACCATGCCCTGGGGTTCGACGAGACCGATCTGGACTTCCTCGACGGTCTTCCGGTGCGCGAGCTGGTGCTGATCGACCGGCGGGTCAGCAGCCTCGCACCGGTCCACGAACTGTCCTCGACCCTGGAGTCGGTGCGGCTCACCACCGACCCCTCGTTGGTGCTGGAGCTCGACCGGCTGCCCCTGCTGCGCGAGCTGAGCGCCGACTGGGGCCAGGTCTCGGCCACGATCGGGAGCGCCCGCGGCCTCCACCGGGTCTCTCTCGGGCGCTACTCCGAGACCGACCTGTCGCCGCTGGCCGGCTGCCCGGAGCTCGGGACGATCACGATGAAGGACCGGCCCCGCGTGAGGTCGCTGAACGGTGTCGAGACCCTCCCGCGGCTGCGACGCCTCGCGCTCTTCGGGGCCGGCGCCCTCGACGACCTGTCGGGCCTCGCTGGCAGGGGAGCGCTGCAGGAGCTCGAGCTGGAGGCCTGCCCGCGGATCGAGGCGCTCGACGACCTCGTCGGCTGCGTGGGGCTGACGCGCCTCAACCTGAGCGACGACGGCGGCCTCGCCTCGCTCGCCCCGCTCGCGGCCATGGCGAGGCTGGAGGTGCTCCGCCTGTTCGGCACCACCACGATCCTCGACGGCGATCTCACCGTGCTGACCCGGCTGCCGCGGCTGCGGGACCTGCGGATGAGGTCGCGCCGCGGGTACGAGCCCAGCGTGACCGAGGTTCAGGCGAACCTGGGCCACCCGGATCCCGCGTGACGGCTGTTGACACCTCCCGCGTGGGCGCGAAAGGTGGACACCGAGGCGAGGGGGAGACCATGCGGACGACGTGGCGAGCAGCACTGGTGGCGGTACTCACGACGGGGGCCGTGCTCACGAGCCTCGGAGCTCCACCCGGTGCGGTGGCGAAGTCGGACCGCGGCGCGGTGCCGGCGGAGGGGGCCTTCATCGCGGAGGTGGACTTCGGGAGCCTGACGGCCACCCCCACCCGCGGCAACAAGTGCACGTTCGTCGTCAACGGCGCGCTCACCTTCGACGGCACCCTGGAGGGGATCGCCGATGGAGTGACGACGGCGATCATCTTCGCGCCCTGCGACGACGCGCTCGCCAACCCACCCGGCACCTTCTTCGACGTGTTCCGCTTCGTCGGTGACTTCGACGGCACCGTGGCCGGCGAGCCCACCACCGGCCCCCTGACGTACGGCGGGATCACGCGCGTGGGCGGGCACATCGACGCCCTGATCCGGCTCCGGGGCGACGCCGCGACGGCGGTCCTCCGGGCCGATGCCACGGTCGCGGTCGGCGGCGACTACGCCGGGGTGGCCCGGGTGCGCTGACCGACGTGGGAACATGCTCTCGTGGGAGGACGGCAGGAACGCATCCAGGTCCTGCGGCTGCCCGACGTCGTGCTCGCGGACGACCCGATCGACCCGGCTTGGGTGATCGAGGGGACGCCGGTGGCAAGGTCTGCGGGCTGGGCCCGCAGCCGGGACGGCTCGGCGTCGAGCTGGGTGTGGGACTGCACCGCCGGCCGGTTCCACTGGTACTTCGGTGAGGACGAGACGGTCCACATCGTCGAGGGCGCGGTCACGGTCTCGGGGGCGGGCCTGGAGCCGGTGACCCTCGAGGTCGGCGACGCCGCCCTGTTCCGCGGTGGCACCTGGGCGGTGTGGGAGGTCGAGGTCCACGTCCGCAAGCACGCGGTGGTCCGCGCGAACCTGCCGTGGCTGCTGGCCGTGGTGGCCGCAGTCTGGCGGCGGCTGGTGGCGCCTGCCCGCCGCCGGCGTACTCCCTCGCTAGGTTGACCGGGTGACCGCCACCTTCACCATCGTCCCGCTCCCTGCCACCGGCGCCGAGGACGTCGTCGTCGGCACCAGCGGCCCGGACGAGGGTGCGGTCTTCACCGGCACCGAGGACGGCTCGATCTGGCGGATCTCGCACGACGGTCGGCGCATCGAACGGGTGGCGAACACCGGCGGTCGGCCGCTGGGCCTGGAGCTCGATCCCGACGGCCGGCTCGTGGTCTGCGACGCCCTTCGCGGCCTGCTGCGGGTCGACCCGGCCGACGGTGTCGTCGAGGTGCTGGTCGACCGCGTCGACGGGGTGCCGATGAAGTTCTGCAACAACGCCGCGCTCGACACGGACGGCACGATCTGGTTCTCCGACTCCTCGCGCATCCATCCGATCCAGGACTGGAAGAAGGAGATGGTGGAGGGCACCCGGACCGGGCGGCTGATGCGCCTGGACCCGGACGGCACCGTCTCGGTGGAGATCACCGGCCTGCGGTTCGCCAACGGGGTCGCCCTCGGCGAACAGGCCGGAGACCGGTTCGTGGTGGTGGCCGAGACCGGCGGGCGCACCGTCGTACGCCGCTGGATCAGCGGTGCCCGGGCGGGCACGACGGACCTGCTGCTCGACGACCTGCCGGGCTACCCCGACAACGTCGCGCGGGGATCGGACGGGCTGATCTGGGTCACCCTGGCCAGCCCCACCGACCCGGTGGTGGAGCGGCTGCAGCGCTCGCCGCTGTGGGTGCGCAAGAGCGCGACCAGGATCCCCGACCGCCTGCAGCCGAAGCCGAAGCGGACCGTGAGGGCGCACGCCTACGACGACTCCGGCCGGCTGGTGCACGACCTCGACGTCGACGAGGCCGAGCACGGTGTCCGGTTCCACATGGTCACCGGGGTCCGCGAGCACGAGGGACGGGTCTGGATGGGCAGCCTGCTCGAACCGGCGATCGCCGTGCTCGACCGGTGAGCCGTTAGGCTGACCTGACCACCTGTTCACCCCCGACGGAGGTTCTCCATGGCGCTCCTGGAGTCGATCTCGGGCCCGCGCGACCTGCGCGACCTGACCGACGCCGAGCTGGACGAGCTGGCCACGGAGATCCGCGACCTCCTGGTGCGCACCTGCGCCCGGACCGGCGGTCACCTCGGCCCCAACCTGGGTGTCGTCGAGCTCACCCTGGCGATCCACCGGGTCTTCGACTCCCCGCACGACCGGGTGGTCCTCGACACCGGCCACCAGAGCTACGTGCACAAGCTGCTCACCGGTCGGGCCGCCGAGTTCGACGGGCTTCGCCAGGAGGGCGGCCTCAGCGGCTACCCGAGCCAGAGCGAGTCGCCGCACGACATCGTCGAGAACTCGCACGCGTCGACCGCCCTCAGCTACGCCGACGGACTGGCGAAGGCCTACGCCATCCGCGGCGAGGACCGACATGTCGTCGCCGTGATCGGGGACGGCGCCCTCACCGGTGGGATGGCCTGGGAGGCGTTGAACAACATCGCGATCAACCAGGACAGCCGCCTGGTGATCGTCGTCAACGACAACGGCCGCTCCTACACGCCGACCATCGGCGGGCTGGCGACCGCCCTGGCCAGCCTGCGCACCAACCCGCGCTACGAGCAGCTCCTCGAGGTGGTGAAGAAGCGGCTGAACGCGGTGCCCGGCATCGGCTCCGCGGCGTACGACGCCCTGCACGCGGTGAAGAAGGGCCTCAAGGACGCCCTGGCGCCGCAGGGGCTCTTCGAGGACCTGGGCCTGAAGTACGTCGGCCCCGTCGACGGCCACGACCGGGCCGCGATGGAGCAGGTGCTCAGCAAGGCCAAGCGGTTCGGCGGCCCGGTCATCGTGCACGCCATCACCCGCAAGGGCTTCGGGTACGACGCGGCCGAGCGGCACGAGGCCGACCAGTTCCACTCACCGGGTCCCTTCGACGTGGACACCGGCGAGGAGACCCCCAAGGCACGGATCTGGACCGACGTCTTCGCCGACGAGATCGTGCACATCGGGCACCGGCGCCGGGATGTCGTCGGGATCACCGCGGCGATGATGCACCCGGTCGGGCTGGACCACTTCCAGGCCCGTTTCCCCGAGCGCACCTTCGACGTGGGGATCGCCGAGCAGCACGCCGCCACCAGCGCCGCCGGCCTCGCGATGGGCGGCCTGCACCCGGTGGTCGCCCTGTACGCCACGTTCCTCAACCGGGCCTTCGACCAGGTGTTGATGGACGTCGCGCTGCACCGCTGCGGCGTCACGTTCGTGCTGGACCGGTCCGGGGTGACCGGCGACGACGGCGCCAGCCACAACGGCATGTGGGACATGTCGATCCTCCAGGTGGTGCCCGGGCTGCGACTGGCCGCGCCGCGCGACGCCACCCGGCTGCGAGAGCTGCTCAACGAGGCGGTCGAGGTCGACGACGCGCCGACCGTGGTCCGGTTCCCCAAGGGTCCGCCGCCGGCCGACATCGAGCCGGTCGGCCGGGCCGGCGGCGCGGACGTACTGATCCGCAGCGGGACCAAGGACGTGCTCCTCGTCGCGGTCGGCTCGATGGCCGAGGTGGCCGTCGACGTCGCCGAGAGGCTGGTGGCGCAGGGCATCGGCGTCACCGTGGTCGACCCGCGGTGGGTCAAGCCGGTCGACCCGGCGATCGTCGACCTCGCCCGCGAGCACCGCCTGGTGGTCAGCGTCGAGGACAACGGCGAGATCGGTGGCTGCGGCGCGGTGCTGCTGCAGACCCTGAACGCCGCAGGGGTGACCACGCCGTTCCGGCTGCACGGCGTGCCGCAGGAGTTCCTCGCGCACGCCAAGCGCGGCAAGATCCTGGACCGGATCGGACTGGCCGCTCAGCCACTCGCCCGGGGCATCGTCGAGGCCATCACCGCCGCCTCCGACGGCATCACTCCCGTCGATGCCGAGCAGCGCAGCTGACGGCGCTGTCCACCTCGTCCGGCGCAGCGCGGGCGGGGCGCGCCTCGGCCCTTGTCCTGACCCTCGTCCTGGCGACCGTCGGGTCGGTGACCGGGTGCTCTCGCAACGTCGACGACCCGGCACCCCAGGCTCGACGTACCCCGGCCGCCTCGGTCCTCGGGGTCGGGCTCACCTCCGGTTCGTCGTCGGCGGTCGGTCGGACCACCCGGCCGCGGCTGTGGATCCCGCCGGACGTGGTGGACGGGGTCCGTGCCGCCCTGCGGACCCGGGCCGAGGCGCTACGCACCGGGGACGCCGAGGCCTTCGCGCGCGGCCTCGCGGACGTGCAGCCGTTCGCCACCGACCAGCAGGTCTACCTGTCCAACATCGCCCAGCTGCCGGTGCAGCGGTTCGCCTACACCTTCGACCCCCGCAGCATGGTGCGCACCGGCGACGACTACTGGGTGGTCGTGGAGGTGCACCTGCAGCTGGACGGCTTCGACGCCGTGCCGGTCATGACGCGTGACCGGTACCGGTTCACGCCCGGCGTCACCGACGGCGAGCTGCTGCTCTCCTCGGTCACCCACCGGGCCTGGGAGGAGCGCCAGGAGGTGCGGGCGCAGCCGTGGGAGACCGGGCCGGTCGTCGTCCGCGCAGGTGCCCGGGGTGCTGGGGATCTTCGACTCCGCCAGCCTGCCCGCCGCGGACGTGCTGCTGCCGACCGTCGCCGAGGGGATCGCCGAGGTGGCCCCGCTGATCCCCTACGACTGGTCCCGGTCGGTGGTGGTCTACGCACTGTCGGACACCGGGTACCTCGCCTCGATCCCCGATCTGCCCGGTGGTGACGCCGAGCGGCTGGACGGTGCCGCGTTCCCGGTGTTCGCGCGGCCGCAGGGTGGCCAGGTCGCCTCGACGCGGTTCGCGCTGCACCCGCGGCTGCTGGTGAGCCCGGGACCGGACCGCGACCGGCTGGTCCGCCACGAGCTGACGCACGTGGCCCTGGGGGAGCGGGACGACCACGTCCCGGTCTGGCTCGGGGAAGGTCTGGCCGAGTACGTCTCGGTGCGTGCGCTGGACCCGCAGGACCGCCAGATCGCCGAGGCGGCCGTCGACCGCGCCGTCGTCGGGGTTCGCGACCTCCCCGCCGACGACGCCTTCGACGGTGACCAGTCCCGCGCCCACTACGGCCTGGCCTGGTGGGTGTGTGAGTACCTCGCCGACTCCTACGGTGAGCCGGTCCTGTGGCAGCTCCTCGACGCCCTCGCCCCGACGGTGGGGTCGACCGACGACTCGGAGGCGGTGCTACGCGACCTGACCGGTCTCACCTCGCACCAGCTGGCCCGCAAGGGCGCCAAGCTGCTGGTGCGCACCTACGCTCCGGAGGAGCTGGAGACCGCTGCCCCCACGCCGTCCGGTTCCGCATCCGGGACCGGGGGACCGAGCGATCCGGCGTCGCCCGGCGAGGACCCCGCGGCCACGAGGTCCTCGAGCGCCCAGCCGGGCACCTCGTCGAACTCCTCGTCACCGGACGGGCTGCTCCCGGGCCCGGGCTGACCTGGGAATACCCTGGGCCTCCCCGGTGCTCGCCCAGGCGCCGTCCACCACCCCGAGGAGTATCCCTGTGTCCACGGAGCCCCGGCTCGTGCACATCGTCGACGACGTCCCCGGCCTCGAGGGGGCCGACGAGCCCGTGCTGGTGCTGGTGCTGGACGGGTTCCTCGACGCCGGCAGCGCAGCCGCCCGCGCGGCGCGGCACCTGGTCGGCCTGGTCGACGAGGCCCCGGTGGTGGCCACCTTCGACGTGGACCAGCTGCACGACTACCGGGCCCGGCGACCGCCGATGTCGTTCGTCCGTGACCACTACGAGTCCTACGACGCCCCGCGGCTGGTGGTCCGGCTGGTCCGTGACAGCGGCGGCACGCCGTACCTGCTGCTGCACGGCCCCGAGCCCGACAACCGCTGGGAGGCCTTCGCCCGCGCGGTCCGCGAGGTCGTCGTGCGCTTCGGCGTCTCCCGGGTGATCAGCATGGGGTCGGTGCCGATGGCGGTGCCGCACACCCGATCGATCGCGGTGACCCACCACGCCAACGACCCCGCGCTGATCAGCGGCGCCAGCCCGTGGCGCGGCGAGCTGCGGATCCCCAGCAGCGCCCAGGCGCTGCTGGAGCTGCGGCTGGGGGAGTGGGGACACGCGGCGATGGGTTTCGTCGCCCACATCCCGCACTACCTGGCGCAGCTGGACTACCCCCGGGCGTCCTGGGTGCTGCTGGAGCACGTGGAGCGGGCGGGCCGACTGACCGTCGACCTGACCGAGCTGCGCGCCGAGGCCGACGAGCGCGAGGCGGAGATCGCCCGCTACCTGGCCGCCAACGAGGACGTCAGCGAGGTGGTGCAGGCCCTCGAGCGCCAGTACGACGCGTTCGAGCGCGCCGAGGAGAGCGGCTCGAACCTGTTGGCCTCCGACGAGCCGCTGCCGACCGGTGAGGAGATCGGGCAGCAGTTCGAGCAGTTCCTGGCCGGTCTCGAGGGCCCCGACAACGGGTCGGGGACCTCGTGAGCGAGAGCGTGGAGGACCTGGTCGACCTGCTCGACCTCGAGCAGATCGAGGTCGACCTGTTCCGGGGTCGGGCGACCCACACGTCCCGCCAGCGCGTCTTCGGTGGTCAGGTCGCTGCGCAGGCGTTGATGGCGGGGGTCCGCACCGTGGAGCCGCACCTCTCGGTGCACTCGATGCACTCCTACTTCCTGCTGCCCGGGGACCCCGCCACCCCGATCGTGTACGACGTGCAGCGGATCCGGGACGGCCGCTCGTTCTCGACCCGGCGGGTCTCGGCCCGCCAGCACGGGCGCCCGATCTACTTCCTCACCGCCAGCTTCCACAAGGACGAGGGCGGCCTGGACCACCAGGACCGGATGCCCGACGTGGTCCCACCGGAGGACGGCATCGACTTCGTCGAGCTGCTCAGCCGACGCGGCGACCAGGACTCCGACGCGCTGGCGAAGGAGTGGGCTGCCCTGGAGGCGCGCTGGCTGGGGAACTCGCGGCACGGTCTGGAGCCCGACCCGGACCGGCCGTCGCGGTCGCTGATGTGGATCCGCGTCAACGGTCGGCTCACCGACGACCCGGCCGAGCACCTCGCCACGTTCACCTACGCCAGTGACATGAGCCTCCTCGGTGCCGCGCTGGCCGCCCACCCCGTCACCGGGGCGGACGTGCAGATGGCCTCGCTGGACCACACCATCTGGTTCCATCGCCCGTTCCGCGCCGACGAGTGGTGGCTCTACGACCAGTGGTCGCCGTCGGCCCAGGGAGCGCGCGGTCTGTCCTGGGCTCGGGTCTTCACCCAGGACGGAACGTTGGTGGCGAGCGTCGCCCAGGAGGGGCTGATCCGCCCCCCTCGCGACTGACGCATTAGCACTACACCCTTGTAATTCACCGCATTTGCTGGTCGACACGCCGAAAGTGTGGTTACGGTTGGGGCTCCTGTGGCGGCTGTGGACTGTGGTGTCCATGTGACTCGGGCCGCCCCCGACCCCCGAAGGTGTCCGCATGCCCCGCTCTACCGCGCTCCTGCTCGGCCTGGCGGTCTCGACCGGTGGCCTGGCCGTCGTCCTGCCCGCGGCTCCCGCTGCTGCCGCCCCGGTGACCGACTACGAGATGCCGTTCGCCTGCGGGGAGACCTGGACGGGAACCACCCGGGGCTCGCACAGTCCCAGCCGCAACGCCGTCGACTGGAACCGGGCGGACGACCGGGGTGAGCCGGTGGTCGCGTCCGCCGCCGGCACGGTCAGGGTCGCGAGCAGCGACGGACGTTCTGGTTATGGACGGTACGTCGTCATCGACCACGGCGAGGACGAATCGACGTTGTACGCCCACCTCGACTCGGTCTCGCTCTCCTACGGCCAGCCCGTGGACCAGGGTGCCCTGGTCGGGCGGGTGGGCAGCACCGGCAACTCCAGCGGCGCCCACCTGCACTTCGAGGAGCGCCAGGGGCGCGACGTGGTCGAGCCCTACTTCAGCCGCACCCGCTACGTCTTCGGCGAGCCGCTGACCTCGCGCAACTGTGTGGACGTCCCGCTGGCCGGCAACCTGCTCGGAGGCCGCAAGGCGGAGCTCGCGGTCTACCGGCGCGGTGAGCCGTCGACCTTCCAGATCTTCCGGCCGCGCCGCGAGCCCAAGGTGATGAACTTCGGCGCTGCCACCGACGAGCCGGTCCTCGGCGACTGGGACGGCGACGGTCGGGTGAACCCGGGCATCCGGACCCCGGAGACCCGGACGTTCACCCTCAAGGTGGGTCGGCAGCGCACCGAGGTGCGGTTCGGGGCCTCCGGCGACCACCCCGTCGCGGGGGACTGGGACGGCGACGGGGTCTGGGAGGTCGGGGTCCGCGCTGCGGGCACCGGCAACTTCCGGCTCCGCAACGCCGACGGCTCGGTCAGCAAGATCCCGATGGGGGATCGCGACGACCTCGGGGTCACCGGCGACTGGGACGGCGACGGCATCACCGACGTCGGGATCTACGACCAGGCCGCGGCGACGTTCTGGCTGCGTACCGTCGACGACCAGGGGATCGTGTGGAACGCCGAGGTCCCCTTCGGGGAGCCCGGCGACCTGCCGGTGACCGGTGACTGGGACGGCAACGGCACCACCGACGTCGGCGTCTGGGACCCGGCGACCGCGGAGTGGGAGAAGCGGCAGGCGGCCAGCGCGGTCAGCGCCCGCTCGACCATCGACAGCGTCACCTTCGGCAACCCGCGCTGACGCGGGTCGCCGAAGGCCGGCTCAGCGTCGGCGCTCAGATCGCGGTGGTGCGGCCGACCAGGTGCGGCGCCCCGGACTTCGCGCTGGTGAGCGAGAAGACGTAGCCGTCGTCCAGGGTGGCCGAACCGAACCCGACCGCGCTCGGCAGCAGGATCGGCTTCTTGAAGGCGACGTCGATCCGCACGGCCCCGGGCAACCGGTTCTCCAGGGCGGCCACGCAGCGCGCCTTGCTCCACATGCCGTGGGCGATCTGGCGTGGGAACCCCAGCGCCTTGGCGGTCAACGGGTAGAGGTGGATCGGGTTGTGGTCGCCCGAGACCGCGGCGTACCGCCGGCCCAGATCGCCGGGCAGCCGCCACACCGTCCCGGTGGGTCCGACGTCGGGGAACGACGAGCCGGTGGATGCCGACTCCTCTCCCTGGCCGCGTCGCAGGTAGGTCGAGGTGCTCTCCCACACCAGCTCGTCACCCGCACGGACCTCGGCGACGAAGTCGAACAGATGTCCCTTGGGGTGCGGCCGTGAGGTGCCGACGCTGACCTCCACCCCGAGTCGCTCGCCGACCCCGATCGGCCGGTGGGCGGTGAGGGAGTTCTCCAGGTGCACGGTGCCGATGGCGGGCGCCGGGAAGGCGGAGTCGGTCATGATCGCCATGTGCAGCGGAAACGCGAGCATGTGCGGGTAGGTGACCGGGACGGTGTCCTTGGGCGGGAACCCGCAGACCGCGGCGTAGGCGTCCACGTGCTCGCGGGTCACCTCGACGTCCGGGCGGCGGTAGCCGAGCCCGGCGAAGTCCTTGCCGGAGGCCTTGCGTACGCCGGGCAGCGCTCCGACCACCGGCAGCGACGGCAGCGCCGCGCGGAGCAGGGTGCCGAGCCCGCTCGGCTCGTGGTCGAGGGTCTTGGTCTCGGTCATCTCAGGCCCCCAGCATCATCTGGCCGCAGACCCGGACCACGTTGCCGTTCACCGCGGTCGAGCCGGGGTTGGCGTACCAGGCGATGGTCTCCGCGACGTCGACCGGCAGGCCGCCCTGCGACATGGCGTTGAGCCGCTGGCCCACCTCGCGGGTGGCGAACGGCACCGCGGCGGTCATCTGGGTGATGATGAAGCCTGGGGCCACGGCGTTGATGGTGATCCCGTTCGGCAGCTCGTCGGCGAGGCTGTCCACCAGCCCGATCACGCCGGCCTTGGAGGCCGCGTAGTTCGTCTGGCCCACGTTGCCGGCGATGCCGGCGATCGAGGCCACCCCGACGACCGACCCGTTGTCGTTGATGACGCCCTGGTCCAGCAGCTCGCGGGTGATCCGCTCCGGCGCGGTGAGGTTCACGCCGATCACCGACTGCCAGCGGTCCTCGGCCATGTTGGCGAGCTTCTTGTCGCGGGTGATGCCGGCGTTGTGCACGACGATGTCGACGCCGCCGTGCTTGTCCTTGAGGTGCTGGGCGATCCGCTGCGGGGCGTCCTTGGCGGTGATGTCGAGGGCGATGTGGTCGCCGTCGAGCTCCTTGACGAGGGCGACGAGGTCGCTGGCGGCCTGCGGGACGTCGACGCCGACCACGGTGGCGCCGTCGCGGTGCAGCACCCGCGCGATCTGCTCGCCGATGCCGCGGCTGGCGCCGGTGACCAGGGCGACCTTGCCCTCCAGCGGACGCTGCTGGTCGGCCACCTCGGCGGCCTCGAGCGTGCCGGTGGCGCCGATCCGGATGACCTGGCCGGAGACGTAGGCGGACTTGGGGGAGAGCAGGAAGCCGAGCGTCGACGTGGTCGCCGACTCGGCGCCCTCGGCGACGTACACGAGCTGGACGGTGCCGCCCTTGCCGATCTCCTTGCCGAGGCTGCGGGTGAAGCCCTCGAGCGCGCGCTGGGCGACCCGCTCCGAGCCGCTCACCAGCTCGGGGGGCGTGCCGAGCACGACCACCTTGGGGCACTTCTCGAGGCTGCGCATCACCGGCGCGAAGAACTCCTGGAGCGCGACCAGGTCCTCGGACGAGGTGAGGCCGGTGGCGTCGAAGACCAGCCCCTTGAAGCGCACGCCCTCCTCGGCGGTCTGGACCGCGGTGACGTCGAGCAGGTCGAGCAGGCCGGGCAGCGACTCGGCCAGCCGGCCGCGACCGCCGACGAGCACGGTGCCCTGCACGAGGGGGTCTCCGGCGGTGTAGCGCTCCAGCGGCATCGGATTCGGGAGACCGAGATTCTTGACCAGCAGCTTGCCCACGGGTGAGGACACGAAGTCCTGGTAGCGGTCGCTCATGTGCGGTGCGTCCTCCAACGGATCGGCAGGGGTACGACGGACGAACAGGCAACTCGGGGAGCCGACCCGGTGTCCACCGATCGTGACGTGGCCCTCACCGGGTTTCCCCGTTGCCTACCGAAGAGTAACATCGTCGGCAGCATCCCGATCCTCGACCAGGAGATGAGCCATGCAGGCCAAGACCCGTCGCGTCGCCGTTCTCGGCGGCAACCGCATCCCGTTCGCCCGTTCGAACTCCGTCTACGCGACGGCGTCGAACCAGGACATGCTCACCGCGGCCATCGACGGCCTCGTCGAGCGCTTCGGTCTCGAGGGCGAGCGGCTCGGTGAGGTGGTCGCCGGCGCGGTGCTCAAGCACTCCCGCGACTTCAACCTCGCCCGCGAGTCGGTGCTCGGGTCGAAGCTCTCGGCGGCCACCCCGGCCACCGACATCCAGCAGGCCTGCGGCACCGGCCTGCAGGCCGCGATCCAGGTGGCCAACAAGATCGCCCTGGGCCAGATCGAGGTCGGCATCGCCGGTGGTGCGGACACCACCTCCGACGCCCCGATCGCGGTCAGCGAGGGCCTGCGCAAGATCCTCCTCGAGGCCAGCCGGGCCAAGGACGTCAAGGGCCGGCTCGGCGCGCTCGCCAAGGTGCGTCCCGGCCACCTGGTGCCCTCCGTGCCGCAGAACGGTGAGCCACGCACCGGCCTGTCGATGGGCGAGCACCAGGCGCTGACCGCCGTCGAGTGGCAGATCAGCCGCGAGGAGCAGGACGCGCTGGCCGCCGCCTCGCACCAGAACCTCGCCGCGGCCTACGAGCGGGGCTTCCTCGACGACCAGATCACCCCGTTCCGTGGTCTGGACCGCGACCAGAACCTGCGCCCGGACTCGTCGGCGGAGAAGCTGGCCACGCTCAAGCCGGTCTTCGGCAAGGGCGCGGCCGCCACGATGACCGCCGGCAACTCCACCCCGCTGACCGACGGTGCCTCCACGGTGCTGCTGGCCTCCGAGGAGTGGGCAGAGCAGCACGACCTCCCGGTGCTGGCCTACCTGACCGCCTACGAGACCGCCGCGGTCGACTACGTGCACGGCGGCGAGGGACTGCTGATGGCGCCGGCGTACGCGATGGCGCGGATGCTCCAGCGCGAGGGCCTGTCCCTCCAGGACTTCGACTACTACGAGATCCACGAGGCGTTCGCCTCGCAGGTGCTCTCCACGCTCAAGGCCTGGGAGGACCCGGTCTTCTGCAAGGAGCGCCTCGGTCTGGACGCTCCGCTCGGCTCGATCGACCGGTCCAGGCTCAACGTCAACGGGTCGTCGCTGGCGGCCGGGCACCCCTTCGCCGCCACCGGCGGCCGGATCCTCCCGGTGCTGGCGAAGCTGCTGGCCGAGAAGGGCTCCGGGAAGGGCGTCATCTCGGTCTGCGCCGCGGGCGGCCAGGGCGTCACCGCGATCCTCGAGCGCCCCTGACGGAGCGCTGTCCCATCCGGGTGACCCGGGCCTGCTGGGCCCGGGTCACACGTCGGTGAAGCCGATCCGGCGATTCATCCGGATCACTGCGGTGTTCTCGCGATGGTGGAAGGTGCGCAGCCACCGGTAGTCATGGGCGCGCACGTAGCGGACGGCGAGCAGCTTCATCGCGGGGCCGATGCCGCGGCCACGCTCGTCCGGAACCACCCCGGTCATCTCGCTGAACGCATGCCCCTCCTCGGGGTTCAGCGTGGTGGCGGACATCCCCACCCACCGGCCCCGCTGCACCGCGACCACCACGCCCTCGGGGTCGTAGGAGGCGGTGTCGATGCGCGCGTCGACGTACTCGGCGAACGAGTCGAACGACGCGACCCCGGGGACCCCGTTGGTGCACGCGCAGTAGAGCTCGTAGAGCCGCCGCCTGGCCTGGTTGCTGTCGCCCAGGTCGGCCATCGTCGGGAACCGGACGCCCTCGGCGGTGAGCCGCTCCAGGAGCGGGATGAGGGTGGTCTCGTCGAACCCGGTCACGTCGAGCTGCAGCCGGACCCAGCCGAACGTGGTCGTCATGTCGTTCACCTTCCGCACCCCCATCGTCACGCGGGACGGGTCGCCATGGCCAGCGCCGAGGCCACCAGGTAGTCGCGGACCTGGCCGGGGGAGATCTCCCCGACCGTCGGGATGCCCGGCGCAGCCTCCTTGACCAGGATGCCGACCCGGGCGAGCTGGAGCGCCCCGAGCCCGCTGGCGTACAGGGTGTTGGCCAGCAGGGTCGGGTCGGGCACGCGGAAGTCACCGTCGGCCACGCCGGCCTCCAGGGCCGCGGTGAGCGTGGTGAGACAGCCGCTGATGGCCCGACCGAGCCGGAACAGCGCACCCTCGGAGATCTCGTCCAACAGCTCCGGGCCCGGCCGCCGCATCAACGCCTGGGCGCAGTCGACGAAGGCGGGATGGGCCAGGCCGTAGTCGACGAAGGCGCTGACGATCTCGCGCAGCCGGGCAGGAGCGTCCGAGCCCTGGTCGGAGGCGTCCTCCAGGACCTCCCGCAGCTCGTCCAGGTAGCCGACCAGGGTGAGCGCGAAGATCTCCTCCTTGCCGGTGAAGTGCCGGTAGAGGATCGCCCGGTTGAGCCCCGCGGCCCGCGCGATGTCCTCGATCTGGGCGTCCCGCACCCCGCGTTCGTCGAAGAGTGACCGGGTGACGGCGATGATCTCCGTCTCGCGGGCCCGCCGCCGGGCGGCCGCCGCGGAACGGCGGCGGTCGGTCGCGGCGGCGCTCGAGCTCATGGTGGTCATGCTAGGACCCTGGGGCCGACCTCGGTGCCGGGCGGGCCCGGGCCACGATGGGGGCATGTTCGAGGGCTTCGTCGATGAACGGGTCACCGTCGGAGAAGTGACCGTGCGGGTCCGACACGGTGGCGCCGGGCCGGCAGTCCTCCTCCTCCACGGGCATCCGCGGACCGGAGCGACGTGGCACCGGGTGGCGCCACTGCTCGCGACGGCCGGGATGACGGTGGTCTGCCCGGACATGCGGGGCTACGGGCAGTCGACCGCGCCGGCTCCGCTGCCGGACCACGGCCAGCAGTCCAAACGCGCGGTGGCCGGCGACCTGGTCGCGGTCATGGACCGACTCGGGCACCGCAGCTTCAGCGTGGTGGGCCACGACCGGGGCAGCTACGTCGCCCTGCGGCTGGCACTCGACCATCCCGATCGCCTCGACCGGCTGGTGGTGATGGACGGCGTCCCGATCTGCGAGGCGGTCGACCGCTGCGACGCCCGGTTCGCGGAGGCCTGGTGGCACTGGTTCTTCTACGCGCGCCCGGACCTGCCCGAGCGGGCCGTCAACGCCGACCCGGTCTCCTGGTACCGGCTCAGCCCGGACGGGATGGACCCCGAGCACCACGCCGAGCTCGTCGCCGCGGTCACCGACCCGACGACGGTCCGGGCGATGCTGGAGGACTACCGCGCGGGTCTGGCGATCGACCAGCACCACGAGCGCGCCGACCGCGACGCCGGGGTGAGGGTGGCGTGTCCGACGCTGGTCCTGTGGTCGAGCCGCGACGACCTCGAGGAGCTGTACGGCGACCCGCTCGAGATCTGGCGTCCGTGGACCACCACGCTGTCCGGCCGGCGCATCGACTCCGGGCACCACATGGCCGAGGACAACCCGGGGGACCTCGTCGCCGCCCTGCTCGACTTCCTCCCGGGCCTCGCCCCGCCGCGGCGATGACGCGGAGCGGCGGTGGTCGCTACAGGAACGTCTGCACCGTCTCCAGGGTGTCGGCCTCGGAGGCCGGCTTGTCGTCGCGATAGCGAACCACCCGCGCGAACCGCAGCGCCACGCCGCCGGGGTAGCGGGTGGAGCGCTGCACCCCGTCGAAGGCGATCTCGACCACCTGCTCGGGACGGACGTGCACGACGTGGCCGTCGCGGTGGGTCTCCAGCGTCAGGAACCGCTCGGTCTGCCAGGCCAGCGTCTCGTCGGTCATTCCCTTGAACGTCTTGCCCAGCATCACCGGCTCGCCGTCCGGCCCGCGGGCGCCGAGGTGGATGTTGGAGAGCCAGCCCCGGCGGCGCCCGGACCCCCACTCCACCGCGAGGACCACCAGGTCGAGGGTGTGCACCGGCTTGACCTTCACCCAGCCCGAGCCGCGGCGGCCGGCGTCGTACCCCGCCGCCAGGCTCTTGACCACCACGCCCTCGTGCCCGGCCGCGATCGCGTCGGTCAGGAACTCACCGGCCCGGTCCGGGTCGTCGGTGACCAGGCGGGTCACCCGGTGCTCGGCGGGCACCAGCCGCTCCAGCGCGTCGGCGCGTTCGGCGCCGGACACGTCGAGGAGGTCCCGGCCGTCGAGGTGCAGGACGTCGAAGAAGAACGGGGTGACCCGGACCCCGGCGGCCTGGGCGGTCCTCGACGCGGTCTCCTGGAAGGGCCGGGGCCGTCCGTCCTCGTCCAGGGCCAGCGCCTCGCCGTCCAGCACGAACCGGGACGCCGGCAACGACCGGGCGACCTCGACCACCTCGGGCAGCCGCGCGGTGATGTCGTCCAGGGTGCGGGTGGCCACCAGCACCTCGTCGCCGTCGCGGTGCACCTGGATCCGGATGCCGTCCAGCTTGGTGTCCACGGCCACCGACCCGCCGCCGGCCTTGGCCAGCGCCTCGACGATGCCCGGGGCGCTGGAGGCGAGCATCGGCAGCACCGGCCGGCCCACCACGAGACCGATCCCCGCCAGCGCGGAGGCGCCGCCGGTCAGGGCCGCCACTGCCACGGCGACGGTCGAGCCGGCCAGCATCGCGGCGCGGCGTACCTCCGCCAGGGGCACCCCGGAGGCGGCGGCCACCCCCTCCTGCACCAACGCGTCCAGCGCTCCCTGACGCAACCCGCCGGAGACCACGGCACGCAGCCAGGTCTGCTCCGGCTCGGTGGCCCGGGAGAAGAGCTCGGTCACCAGCGTCACGCGGGCCTGCCGCGACCCGGACCCGGCGAGCGTGGACAGCCGCTCGAACAGCCCGTCGACCTCCCGGACGGTGAGCGACGCGTCGACCGGCGGCGGCGCCGCGGCCTGGGGCAGCGAGCTCAGGCCGCGCCATCCCAGACCGGTGCGGCGTTGCCGCAGCGAACCGGCCAGGTAGGAGGTGACGATCTCGACCTCGTCCGGCCCGGCGCCATCGAGCCGGGTCAACAGCGTCGCGAGCGCGGTCACCTTGGCGCGGCGCGACCGGGTGCCCGCCACCGCCGCGGAGGTGGCGACGACCTCGGCGAGCAGCACCGGCGCGGGGGACTCGTCCATGTGCCCATTCTGACGGGCGCCGCCGACACCCGGGTCGCACGCGCTCCTGGGCTACCGTTGCCGGCCATGGAGCAGGAACGGGTCCGGGTGTGGCGCCCCTCCTGGCCCTGCCCGGCGATCGGGATCCTCGCCCAGCAGCGGCGGGGAGGCTCCGACCCGACGTTCGCCCTCGACGGGGCCGGCCGGGCCTGGCGCGGGACCCGTACCCCGGCCGGCGTGGCCACCCTGCTCGTCGAGGCCCGCCCCGGCTCCGGCGAGGTGCACGGACAGGCCTGGGGCCCCGGCGCCGACTGGGTCCTCGACAGCCTGCCCGACCTGCTCGGCGCCAGCGACGACTGGTCCGGGTTCGAGCCCCGGCACCCGGTGCTCGCCGAGGCCCTGCGCCGGCACCCGCACGCGCGGCTGGGTCGCTCCGGGCTGGTGATGGAGGCGCTGGTGCCCTCGATCATCGAGCAGAAGGTGACCGGTCAGGAGGCGTTCGCCGGCTTCCGGATGCTGGTCCACCGGTACGGCGAGCGCGCGCCCGGGCCGGGCCGGGACCGCAAGCTGTGGGTGCAGCCCACCGCCGAGCGGCTGCGGCTGATCCCGTCCTGGGAGTGGCTGAGGATGCACGTGGACCCGGCGCGGTCGCGAGCCGTGGTCACGGTGGCTCGGGTCGCGGCGTCGTTGGAGCGCACCGCCGCCCTGCCCGCCGACGAGGCGGACCGCCGGTTGCGCAGCATCCCGGGAATCGGTGTCTGGACCAGTGCCGAGGTGCGGCAGCGGGCCTTCGGGGACCCCGATGCGGTCTCCTTCGGCGACTACCACGTCGCCAAGGACGTCGGCTGGGCCCTGACCGGGAGACCGTTCGACGACGGCGAGCTGGAGGAGTTCCTCGAACCCTGGCGACCCCAGCGCGGTCGCGTCCCCGCCCTGGTCGGCACGGCGGGGCTGCACCGCCCACGGCACGGGGCTCGGATGGCGCCGCGCACCCATCTGCCGGCTCGGGTCACCCGGTCGTGACCCAGGTCGCACCCGAGCTGCCCCGACAGCGCCGCCAGGTGTAGAGCACCCGGCTCCTGGCTACCCTGAACGAGCCTGCCGCGGGGAGCGGGGCGGGCAGGGGACCGAAAGAGAGCTCAGCCATGCCCAGGAAGACCACGATCGCGACCGCAGCGGCAGCCATGGTGCTGGCCGCCGGGGTCGCCACGATCGCGACGCCCAGCAACGCCCAGGAGGCCGGCGGCCGGCTGGCCATCGTGCACGCCCTGCCGGACTCCTCGCTGGTGGTGACGATCGACGGCCGCGAGGTCGCGGGGGCCTCACCCGAGGGAGAGGTCGTCGGGCCGCTGGAGGTCTCCCAGGGGGAGCACGAGGTCACCTTCGCCGAGGCCGACGGCTCCTTCAGCGTCGCCGCGACGGTGGACGTCGCCTCGGGCTCGAGCAGCGACGTGGTCGTGCACCGTCCGGCCGAGGTCGGCGGTGACCCGGTGGTCAGCGTCTACCGCACGCCCTCGGACCCGATCGGTCCCGGCAAGGCCCGGGTGCTGCTCGCGCACACCGCCACCACCGCTCCGGCCGACGTGTCGGTCGACGGTGAGGTGGTCTTCACCAACATCGCCAACGGCGAGTACGCCGTCGCCGACGTCGCGGCCGGTGCCCACCGGGTCTCCCTGCTGCCCAGCGGCGTCGAGGCGGACCCGATCCTCGGCCCCCTGGACGTCTCACTGACCGAAGGGGCGGTGACGATGGTCTACGCCGTGGGCAACCCCCGCAACGGTTCGATGGACGTGGTCGTCCGTGAGGCCGACCTCTCCGCGGACGGCACCAGCGCCCCCACCGCGATCGAGACCGGGTCGGCCGGCTGGGCGGCGCTGTTCGACGTGGTGCCGTTCCGCAGCGGGCACTGACCCGGCTCCGTGCGTCGCCTCGTCGCGGCCGCCGCGGCGGCCGTCCTGCTGTCCGGCTGCGCCGCCGGGCCGACCGTCGGTGCCGCTGCACCGGCGTCCCCGGACGCGAGCGGGCCTGACGCCTCGTCTGCCGCGGCACCCGCACCCCCGGCGGCGGTGGCGCGGCGTACCGGCGCCGTGGTGCCGCAGGACCCGTCGTCGCTGGTGCTGCCGGACGGCACCGAGGTGCCGGTCCGCGGGGTGTCGACGACCCGGAACGGGGTCCTCGACGTGCCGCCTGACGTGGACCACGCCGGGTGGTGGCGCGGCGGGTCCCGGATCGGGGACCCGTTCGGAGCCTCGCTGGTCGCCGCCCACGTGGACTCCCGGGAGCAGGGGCTCGGCCCGTTCGCCTCGCTGCTCTCGGTGGCGCCGGGATCCCGGGTGCGGCTGCGTTCCTCAGGGCTGGTGCAGGACTTCGAGGTGCGCTCGCTGCGGATCCGTCCGCGCGGGACCATCGGTGAGCGGTCCTGGCTGCACTCGCCCGCGGGCAGTCGCCGCCTGGTGCTGGTGACCTGCGCTCCGCCGTACGACGTGAGCCGGGGCGGCTACCAGAGCCTCGCCGTGGTGGTCGCGGTCCCGGTGGACGGTCCGGAGACGGTCCCGTGACCGGGGGGCATCCGGTCACCGGGGGAGGCCGGGCGGCACTGCTGCTGGTGGTGGCGCTCACCCTGGTCGTCGTCGCGTTCCTGTGGTCACGTCCCGACGGCGACGAGGCGACGCCGTCGGCCGGTCCGCGGATCTCGGAGCCCCCGTCGGCCGCCCGGGGGACGGAGATGTACGTCGTGAGCGAGGTCCGGCGCAACGGCTCGATCCGGGTCCGACACTGGATCGACAGCCCGGTCGAGGTGAGCGAGCTGACGATGCGCGCCGCCGACCCGGACGGACTGCCCGGCACCCTGGAGGCGCGCAACATCGTGGTCGGCGGCGACGGGGCGCTGGTCGCCCGCCGGACCGACGTCGGCACCAAGACGCAGACGGTGCGGCTGGGGGAGCCCTCGCGACAGATCTTCGTCGAGTACACGCTGTTCGGTGCCGTCACCGAGGAGGGGACGGTGCCCGGGCGTGCGCTGGCCCGGCTGACCGCCCTGGACGTCGACTTCACCGGCCGTCGCGGCAGCACCCGCCGGGTGGTCGACGGCCCGGTCGAGGTGCTCAACGTCGCCTGCGTGCCGCGACAGCAGGACGCCACGATCCGACCGTGCGGTCGCAGCGTCGGCGACGGCGCGTGGCAGGTGGACCTGCGCGGGAAGCGGCGGCTGGACCGGCTCATCGCCCAGGTGGAGCGTCCGGTCGGATGAGCGCCGCGCGACTGCTCAGAGCAGCGGACGCAACGGGGCCAGCACGAACTCGGTGAACTTGCGGTGCAGGTCCCGGGCCTCCCACTCTCCCCGGGTCAGCTCCAGGCAGTTCCCCTCGTCGACGGCGAAGATCTCCTCCAGCGTGCGAGCCAGCTCCGGGTCGATCACCTCGACGTTGATCTCGTAGTTGCCGGAGAGGCTGAGCCGGTCGACGTTGGCGGTCCCGACCGTGGACCAGGTCCCGTCCACGGTGGCGGTCTTGGCGTGCACCATCGCGTCGCGGAAGCGGAAGATGCGCACGCCGGCCTCGAGCAGCTGGGAGAAGTAGCCGCGCGAGATCCAGTCGGCCACGATGTGGTTCGACTTGTGCGGGATCAGCAACCGGACGTCCACCCCGCGGAGGGCCGCCGCGTTCATCGCGTCCACGAAGTCCTGGTCGGGGATGAAGTAGGCCTGGGTCATCCAGATCCGGTGGCTGGCGCGGTTGATCGCCTCGAGGTACATCGACCGGATCGGGAACATCCACAGCGCCGGCACGTTCCGGTGGAACCGGATCTGCGGCTCCCAGGTGGAGGCGGTCTCCAGCAGCAGCGGGCGCTCGCTGTGGCGCAGCAGCCGCCGGCGGTTGAGGTTCCAGAAGTCGGCGAAGGCGCGCTTGAGGTCCCAGACCCCAGGTCCGGTGATCCGCACGTGGGTGTCGCGCCACTCGGTCTCGTACGCCGATCCGATGTTGTAGCCGCCGACGAAGCCCTCCGCGTCGTCGACGACGAGGATCTTGCGGTGGTCCCGGCCGTAGCGGGTGAGGTCGAAGAAACGCCACCCCGCGGCGTACACCGGGTAACGCATCACCTTCATGTTGGCCGGGAAGTGCTTGAAGACCGGGGAGACGACCAGGTTCGCGAACCCGTCGTAGATGCAGTAGACGTCCACCCCCCGGTCGGCGGCGGCCGACAACGCGATCTTGAACCTCTCGCCGACCGCGTCGCCCTTCCAGATGTAGGTCTCGAAGAGGATCTGCCGCTCGGCACGCTCGATGGCGCCCAGCATGTCGGCGTACAGGTCCTTGCCGTAGGTGTAGGTGGTGACGGTGCCGCCGCCGACCGCCACCGTGCGGGGTGGGGTGGTGGGGAACGGCTTGGGCCGCTTGCCGCGGCGCCGGTAGGAGTCGACGAACGACATGGTGAGCGCCAGCACGACCTGGACCCCGACGATCGCCAGCAGCGTACGGCGCAGCACCCGCATCAGCCGTTCCGCCGGCGACGGTGTCCGCAGTCTCACCCGCACAATCTAGCCACGCCCACCCCGGCCGCCGGCCGCCGCACCGGCGGCGGCCGGGTCTCAGCCGGCGTCCGGCAGCCGGACGTCGTCGCCACGGACCAACGTCCGGTCCGGACAGTCAAGGATCACCTGGCCGTGCACGGCCACCGGGGTCTCCAGCCGGAGCGGCCGGGTGAAGCCGCGGCCCAGCGCGGTGCCCGTCACCTGCGCCGAGGTCACCTCCTGGACCGCCCGCTCGTGGTAGTAGCGGCAGTGGGCGAAGGTGAGCGTGACCTCGACGCTGCCGGTCTCGAACGGCGCCAGCTCGAGGGGGAGCCCGGCGGTGCCGGCCGGCTCGAGCAGCGAGTAGCCGGGCAGGTCGAACCGGAGCCCGGACACGCTGACCGGCACCGGCCCGCGGTTGCGCACCGGGACGCTCAGGGTGACCTGCTCGCCATGGCGGTAGTGCAGGAAGACGGTCCCGGCAGGGCCGTACTCCGGCACCGACAGACCGGCGTCGACCGGCACCCCCACCTCGGCAGCGGGGTCGAGCGTCACCGCCCACGGCAGCGCCAGGTACGCCAGCGCCAGGGTCAGCGCCCACACCCACGCCCTCGTCCGCGGCCGCCTCGCGGGGGACCGGTCCGCGACCGCGTCGGTCCGGTCGGCGACCAGCAGGCTCATGACCGACCCCGGCGGGCGCGGCGCCCCGCGACCAGGCGCAGCGACAGTGCGGCGACCACGGTGAGCCCGACCATCAGGGCCGAGGGGTCCGTCCCCGAGGCCGGGGCTGGTGCCATCAGCGCCGCGGTGCGTGAGGCGGTCGGCCGCGGCGGGGTCTCGGTCCAGTCGCAGCCTGACGGCTCCGGGTTCGAGAAGCGGTCGTACTGCGCGCACGGGAGCAGCTGCACGGTCTTCACGACGTTGCTCGGCGGGAGCATCGACGGGGATCCGCACTCGGGAAGGTCGGGCGTGGTCGCGTTGTGGGTGATCGCGGCTCCGGGGGCGGCGAGGTTGTCCTGCCAGCAGTTGCCGACCCCGGCGTCGTCCCACCAGAAGTCGAGGCCGTTCGGCTTGCACCCGCCCTGCGCGGTTGAAGCCCATCTCGTTCTTGGTGAACGCGTTGTGGTTGCTGTTGTCGAACTGCTTGGTGGGGTCGTACTCCCCGCGCAGCGCCGCCGGTGGCACCCAGAAGAGCATCATCCCGCTGCGCCAGTTGTCGTAGATCTGGTTGCCGCTGACGAAGTTGTGGTTGCCGATCAGCATTCCGCCGGTGCCCACCGGGAGGCCGAAGGCGGGGCAGACGACGCCGCGCTGGTGGCCGACGTCGCGGGGCTTGTCGGCGTGGCACGGCGCGTCGTCGCCCTGGACGTTGCCGTAGTAGTTCTCGTTGTTGGCGAAGATCTTGTTGCGGGTGAACCAGCCGTGGTCCTGGGGCATGCCCGGGGTGGCCGCCGAGGATCGACTCGACGACGAACCCGATCCCGTTGTGGTCGATCCGGTTGTCGTGCACGTAGACCGAGTTGCCCGCGGTCCCCGAGAACCCGAGGGCGTTGTGGTGCATCCGGCAGCTTCGTCACCTCGACGGCCCACCGGTCCAGCGGTCCCGTGGTGGTGCTGGTCGCGTTCACGTCGGCCGCGGAGCCCGGGTAGATGCCGGAGTCGCCGTTGTGGTGGGCGTTGCAGCGGCTGATCAGGCCGTGGTCGGAGGTGAAGGTGAGCACGCCGTAGAGGTCGTTGTTGCGGGTCTCGATCCGGTCGAGCACGTAGCCGTCGGTCTCGTGGACGTAGATCGGCGTTCTCCCGGAACAGCTCCACGGTCATGTTGGCCAGGTAGAAGCCGTCGGCGCGGTCGGCCTTGATGCCGTTGTGCTTGACCCAGTCGCCGTCCTTGCCGAAGCCGCCGGAGCAGCGTGACGTCGCGCGGGCCGCACCCCGGTGCCCTCGATCTGCAGGTCGCACAGCTGGTTGTCGCAGGTGATGTCCGGGTCGTCCGGGTCGTCCCCGGCGATCGTCACCAGGTTGACGACCTCGCCGCAGGAGACGATGAGGTCGTACTCGACGACCCCGCCGTCGTAGTCACGCGTGCAGGCGGGGTTCCAGGACGGCTTCTCGCGGTAGCGGCCCGGGCAGCACGTAGATGTTCGTGCGCTGCCTGCGCACCGCGTCGACGGCCGCCTGGAGGTTGCGGTGGTCGCACCGACGGAGCAGGCGCTGGTTGAACGCCCGGACCTTCCGGTTCCTCAGGGCGCGGATCCGCTTGCCGGAGTCCTTCGTGCACACCACCAGCACGTCGCGGGCCTGCCCGATCGAGCGGTGCTTCGGGACGCTGCCGTTGCCGGGCGGGAACTGCGACTCCCGCTCCTCGTGGGCGTACGCGGCGGGGGCCGCGGCCAGCAGGGACAACGCCAGTGCCGGCGCGAGCAGCAGAGCGGTCAGCAGCAGCGTCGGGATGCGCGCGGCTCGGGACATGGGGGATTCCTCCTCGGACCGTGAGCCGGGTCACAGGGCTCTGGATCCACAACGGCTGCGGCTGCGGAAGGTCACGGCCGGTCCGGACCTGCTGCGGGAGGGGGGTGTCGGTGGCCGCGTCTAGGCTCGTCGCATGCGTCCCGTCACCGACCTCGAGCGCCGGATCGCCCCGTTCCGGGTGGAGTCCGACTACCAGCCGTCGGGCGACCAGCCGAAGGCGATCGCGGAGATCAGCAAGCGGCTCGCCGGCGGCGTCCAGGACGTGGTGCTCCTCGGCGCCACCGGCACCGGCAAGACCGCCACGGTCGCCTGGGTGGCCGAGCAGCTCCAGCGCCCGATGCTGGTGATGCAGCCGAACAAGACCCTGGCCGCCCAGTTCGCCAACGAGCTGCGCCAGCTGTTCCCGAACAACGCGATCGAGTACTTCGTCAGCTACTACGACTACTACCAGCCCGAGGCGTACGTCCCGCAGACCGACACCTACATCGAGAAGGACTCCTCGATCAACGAGGAGGTCGAGCGGCTGCGGCACTCGGCGACCAACTCGCTGCTCACCCGCCGCGACGTGATCGTGGTCTCGACCGTGTCCTGCATCTACGGTCTGGGCACCCCGCAGGAGTACGTCGACCGGATGATCCGGCTCAAGGTGGGCCAGGAGCACGACCGCGACTCGATCCTGCGCCGGCTGGTCGAGATCCAGTACACCCGCAACGACATGTCGTTCACCCGGGGCACGTTCCGGGTCCGCGGCGACACCCTCGAGGTCTTCCCGGTCTACGAGGAGCACGCGGTGCGGATCGAGTTCTTCGGCGACGAGATCGAACGGTTGATGACCCTGCACGCGGTCACCGGCGAGGTGCTCACCGAGGACGAGGAGCTCTACATCTTCCCCGCCACCCACTACGTCGCCGGCCCGGAGCGGATGGAGCGGGCGGTCAGCGGGATCGAGGCCGAGCTGGCCGAGCAGCTCGCCACCTTCGAGAAGCAGGGCAAGATGCTGGAGGCGCAGCGGCTGCGGATGCGCACCACCTACGACATCGAGATGATGCGCCAGGTCGGATCGTGCGCAGGCATCGAGAACTACTCGATGCACATCGACGGCCGCAGCCGGGGCTCCGCGCCGAACTGCCTGCTCGACTACTTCCCCGAGGACTTCCTGCTCGTCGTCGACGAGTCGCACGTCGCGGTCCCGCAGATCGGCGGGATGTACGAGGGCGACATGTCCCGCAAGCGGAACCTCGTCGAGCACGGGTTCCGGCTGCCCAGCGCGATGGACAACCGACCGCTGAGGTGGGAGGAGTTCCTGGAGCGGATCGGCCAGACCATCTACCTCTCCGCCACCCCGGGCAACTACGAGCTGGACAAGGTCACCGCGAACGGGGGGCCGGACGTGGTCGAGCAGATCATCCGGCCCACCGGTCTGATCGACCCGGAGGTCGTGGTGAAGCCGACCAAGGGTCAGATCGACGACCTGATCCACGAGATCCGGCTGCGCACCGACAAGAACGAGCGGATCCTGGTCACCACCCTGACCAAGAAGATGTCGGAGGACCTCACCGACTACCTGCTGGACGCCGGCGTGCGCACCCGGTACCTGCACTCCGAGGTCGACACCCTCAAGCGGATCGAGCTGTTGCGGGACCTCCGACTCGGCGACTACGACGTCCTGGTCGGCATCAACCTGCTCCGCGAGGGCCTGGACCTGCCGGAGGTCTCGCTGGTGGCGATCCTGGACGCCGACAAGGAGGGCTTCCTGCGCTCCGACAAGTCGCTGATCCAGACCATCGGCCGGGCGGCCCGCAACGTGTCCGGGCAGGTGCACATGTACGCCGACAAGATCACCCCGTCGATGGAGAACGCCATCGACGAGACCAACCGCCGTCGCGCCAAGCAGGTCGCCTACAACACCGCGAACGGGATCGATCCGACCCCGCTGCGCAAGAAGATCGCCGACATCACCGACATGCTCGCCCGCGAGGACGAGAACACCCAGGCGCTGCTGGAGACCTGGGCCAACACCGAGGCCAAGGGTCGCGCCGGCGGGGTGAAGGCGCGTCAGCCGGTGCCGGCACTGTCGGAGAAGCTGGCCGGGCAGCACGCCCCTGACCTGGCCGGAATGCCGAGCGCCGACCTGGCCCAGCTGATCCAGGACCTCACCGACCAGATGCGCAACGCCGCCGCCGAGCTGCAGTTCGAGGTCGCGGCGCGGCTCCGCGACGAGATCTCGGAGCTGAAGAAGGAGCTGCGCCAGATGATGGAGGCCACCCGCTGACCGGCGCGAAGTCGGTCTGGGCGGCCGGGCTCGCGCTCTACCTGCTCGCTGTCTTCCACCGCTCCTCGCTGGCGGTGGCCGGCTTGGTGGCCGCGGACCGCTTCGACATCTCGGCGGCGCAGCTGGCCACGTTCACCATGCTCCAGCTGCTGGTGTACGCCGGCATGCAGGTGCCGGTGGGTCTGCTGGTCGACCGCTACGGGCCGCGGTCGGTGCTGCTGACCGGGGCGGTCGTGCTGACCCTGGCGCAGGCAGGGTTCGCGTTCGCCTCGTCCTACCCGGTGGCCCTGGTCGCCCGGACCTTCGTCGGCATCGGCGACGCGATGACGTTCATCTGCGTGCTGCGCCTGGTCGCGACCTGGTTCCCGGGACGACGGGTGCCGCTGGTGATGACGGTCACCGGCACCCTGGGCCAGCTCGGTGCGGTGCTCGCCGCCGCGCCGATGACCTGGGCGTTCCGGGGGCTGGGGTGGACGGGCGCCTACCTGCTCTTCGCCGGGGTCGGGGCCACCGTGACCCTGGCCGGACTGCTGGTGCTGCGCGACGCTCCGGGAGCCCGCAACCGGCGTGGGTCACCGCTGTCCGTGGCCGCGGTGCGCAGCAGCCTCGCCGCCTCCTGGTCACACCCGGGCACCCGCCTGGGGTTCTGGATGCACTTCAGCACCCAGTTCAGCGCCACCACCCTCGGGTTGCTGTGGGGCTACCCGTACTTCGTCGTCGGCGAGGGGGCGACGCCGGGGGAGGCGGCGCTGCTGCTCACCCTGCTGGTGGGGGCGATGATGGCGGCCGGGCCGACGCTGGGCTGGCTGATCGGCCTGCACCCGTGGCACCGGTCGACCATGGTGCTCACCATCGTCGGGTCGATCGTGGTGTCCTGGACGGTCGTGCTGACCTGGCCGGGCCCGGCGCCGCTGCCGTTGCTGATCGTGCTGGTCCTGGTGGTCGGCGTCGGTGGTCCCGCCTCGATGATCGGCTTCGACCTGGGCCGGACGTCGAACCCGCCGGAGCGGATGGCGAGCGCCACCGGCATCATCAACCAGGGCGGCTTCCTGGCCAGCCTGCTGCTGGTGGTGGCGATCGGCCTGGTGCTGGACTGGCGGACCTCCGACGCCGGCTTCACCCCCGACGCCTTCGTCTGGGCGATGTCGACGCAGTACCTGCTCTGGGCGCTCGGGCTCACCCAGGTCTGGCGGTACCGGGGCAGGACCCGCCGGGTCGTGGACCGGTTGCGGTTGCAGGCAGGAGAGATCGGATGAGCGACGAGCACCACGTGGTCATCAAGGGCCGGCGCTGGCGGGCCACCGATCCGTTGATCCCCGCCGAGCGGCGCGCCGAGCTGCAGCGGATCCTGATGGCCTGGCGCCGCGAGGTGAAGCGGACGCGCGGCACCGAGGACGAGCGGGCCTCCCGGGCGGGGGTGCAGGCCGCCAAGGTCGCGCTCGGGGAACGTGGCGAGCCGTGGTGGGAGCAGACCGAGGACCAGCGGCGGGCCCGGTGGGAGCGAGAGGTTCCGACCCCCGGTGTCACCGGCGGCCGAGCACGGTGAGCCCGACCAGCCGGGTGATCACCATCGCGATGTAGAGCACGCCGACCATCTGCTCGATCATCACGAAGGACCTGGCGTGGGCCAGCACCGGCACGATGTCGGAGAGCCCGACGCTGGTGAGCGTGGTGAACGAGAGGTAGAGCAGCTCGAACCAGGTGCGGTCGACCGCCTCGCCGGTGCCGGAGAACGAACCCGGCCAGATCACCTGGGTCGCGGAGTAGACGTAGGCGAAGCCCCAGGCCAGCACGGTGAAGGTGGCACCGGCGGCGACCAGCTCGTCGCGGGTGACCTTGTCGTCGTGGAACAGGTAGCGCACCATCGCGTAGGAGACGTAGAAGTAGAACGGCGCGTGCACCAGTGCCGAGACGAGCACCACCCAGTCGGTCTCCAGCGCCAGCGGTTCGACCACCGAGAGGACCATCGCCGGCACGCCCAGCAGGACCGCCACCCAGGACAGTGCCGGAGTGCGGCGAACCGCCCACACGGCCAGCATGACGACCCCGATCTGGACCACCCCGAGCGCCGCGCGACCCGGCGTGGAGGTGTCCAGGAAGGGGTAGGCGAGCACCATGCCCAGCTGCGTGGCGAGGAGCACCTCGGAGGGGTTGCCCAGGAAGGTCCGCGGGTGCGCCGGGTAGTGCCCGGCATGCTGCTCGCTGTCCTGCCGGCTCTCGCTCATCGGCGCGCTCCCTCCTCGTCGGCGTGCGCCGCGCAGTCTAGGCAGAAGATCGGAGGCGCGCGGCGGCCGCAACGAGGTCGAGACCGCGCGCCCCGTTGAGCCCGCGCCGGGAGTGGAGCAGGATCACGGGCGTGACCACACCCACCAGCGCCGTCGAGACCGACCTCCTGATCATCGGCGCCGGTCCCACCGGGCTGTTCGCCGCCTACTACGCGGGCTTCCGGGGGCACCGGGTCGCCGTCGTCGACTCGCTGCCGGAGCTCGGTGGCCAGATCACCGCGATGTACCCGGAGAAGCAGATCTTCGACGTGGCCGGGTTCCCGGCCGTCAAGGGGCGGGACCTGGTGGAGGGGCTGGTGACCCAGGCGGCCACCGGCCACCCGGAGTACTTCCTGGACCGCACCGCGGCCAAGCTGGTCCACGACGACGGCGGGGTCACCGTCGGGCTCGACGACGGCACCGAGATCCGCGCCGGCGCGGTCCTGGTCACCGCCGGGATCGGCAAGTTCAGCCCGCGGGCGCTGCCGGCCGGGGAGGGCTGGATCGGCCGTGGCCTGGAGTTCTTCGTGCCCTCGTTCGCGCCGTACGCCGGCAAGCACGTGGTCATCGTCGGGGGTGGCGACAGCGCGTTCGACTGGGCGCAGCACCTGGAGCCGGTCGCCGCCTCGGTGACCCTGGTGCACCGCCGCGAGGCATTCCGGGCGCACGAGCGCACCGTGCAGCAGGTGCGCGACTCGTCGGTGCGGATCGTCACCCGAGCGGAGGTGACCGCCCTCAACGGCGGGCAGGACGGCGCCGGGCCGCTGGAGTCGGTGGACATCACCGTGGACGGGGAGACGACCACCCGGCCGGCCCAGGCGGTGGTGGCCGCGCTGGGCTTCATCGCCGACCTCGGACCACTGCAGGACTGGGGGATCGAGGTGCACAAGCGGCACCTGGTGGTGGACTCCGCGATGCGCACCAACCTGCCCCGGGTCTTCGCGGCCGGCGACATCACCGACTACCCCGGCAAGGTCCGGTTGATCGCCGTCGGCTTCGGGGAGGCGGCCACCGCGGTCAACAACGCCACCGTCGCCATCGACCCGACCGCGCACGTCTTCCCCGGTCACTCCAGCGAAGGCAGCTGAGGTGGGCAGCCGGGACCGGGTCGCGATGGATCCCGACGAGGTGCAGACCTTCCTGGCGGCGAACCACAAGGTGCAGGTGGCCGCGATCGGTCCGTCCGGGGCTCCGCACCTGACCACGCTCTTCTACGTCCTCGACGAGGGCCGGATCGCGTTCTGGACCTACGGCAGGAGTCAGAAGATCGTGAACCTCGAGCGCGACCCGCGGATCAGCGTGCTGGTGGAGGACGGGATGGAGTACGGCGAGCTGCGCGGCGTCTCGATCACCGGGCGGGCCGAGCTGGTCCGCGACACCGACAGGATCATCGACATCGGCTCCCGGGTGGTGACCCGGATGACGGGCGTCTCCGCCTTCGCCGAGCTGGGGGAGGTCGGGCGGACCGGCGTGGAGCAGCAGGCACACAAGCGAGTGGCGGTGGTCGTGCATCCCGAACGGGTCGCGACCTGGGACCACCGCAAGCTGGGGTGAGGCGTGAGGGTGCCCACAGCCGCGGCCGGGTCGTCGTACCTGACAGTAGGCTGACCCCTCGCGTCGCCGAGGACAGCGCGTCGCCGAGGACAGGAAGGGCGGAGACACCTTGCGGATCGCACTGCTGTCGTACCGCAGCAAGCCCCACTGCGGTGGTCAGGGCGTCTACGTGCGTCACCTCAGCCGTGAGCTGGTGGCCCTCGGTCACACCGTCGAGGTCTTCTCGGGGCAGCCGTACCCGGTGCTCGACCCCGGGGTCGGGTTGACGAAGGTCCCGAGCCTCGATCTGTACCGCGAGCCGGATCCGTTCCGGGTGCCGAGGCTGCGCGAGCTGCGCGACCTCGTCGACGTCCAGGAGTTCCTCATCATGTGCCTGGCCGGCTTCCCCGAGCCCCGCACCTTCAGCCGTCGCGTGCTGCGGCTGCTCCGCCGGCGGGCCGACGACTTCGACGTCGTCCACGACAACCAGACCCTGGGGTCGGCGCTGCTGGGCGTCGAGCGGATCGGGCTGCCGCTGGTGCACACCATCCACCACCCGATCACCCACGACCGACGGATCGACCTCGAGCAGGCCACCGGCTGGCGCCGCCGGCTCAGCCTGCGGCGCTGGTACGGCTTCGTCCGGATGCAGGCACGGGTGGCCCGCCGAGCCCGACGGGTGATCACCCCGTCCCAGTCCTCGAGCCGCGACGTCGCCCGGGACTTCCGGGTCAGGCCCGAGCGGATGCGGACGATCCTGCTCGGGGTCGACGACGTGTTCGTGCCGCCGACCCTGCCCCGGGTCCCGGGACGGATCCTGGCGATGGCCAGCGCCGACGCCCCGATGAAGGGCATCGCGACCCTGCTCGAGGCGTTCGCCAAGCTGCGCACCGAGCGGGACGTCGAGCTGGTGCTGGTCAGCAGGCCGGTCCCCGGCGGCCGGACCGAGCAGCTGATCGACCAGCTCGCGATCGGCCAGCACGTGCGGTTCGTCCACGGCCTCAGCGACGCCGAGCTCGTCGCGCTGATGGGGTCGGCCGAGGTGGCCTGCGTGCCCTCCTTGTACGAGGGGTTCTCGCTGCCGACCGCGGAGCTGATGGCCTGCGCGACGCCGCTGGTGGTCTCCCGGGCCGGCGCCATCCCGGAGGTGGTCGGCGAGGACGGGGTCTGCGCCGAGCTGGTGACCCCCGGGGACGTGGCCGAGCTGGAGGCGGCGCTGGCCAGCCTGCTCGACGACCCGGAGCGGCGGGAGCGGCTCGGACGTGCCGGTCGACGCCGGGTGGAGGAGCTGTTCAGCTGGCGTGCGGCCGCGACCGCCGTGGCGGAGACCTACCAGGACGTGATCGACGACTACCACCGCTCCGGACCGCGGGGCGGGAGACCTGCGAGGAGGGCAGCGGGATGCTGACCGTGGACTTCGACCGACTCGGGCTGGCCCCGGGCGACCGGGTGCTGGACATGGGGTGCGGTGCCGGCAGGCACGCCTTCGAGATGTACCGGCGCGGGGCCGACGTGATCGCCTTCGACCAGGACGCCGACGAGCTGGCCGGGGTGCGCGACCTCTTCGCCGCCATGCGGGAGGCCGGGGAGGTCCCCGATGGCGCCGAGGCCGACGTCAAGGAGGGCGACGCCCTCCAGCTGCCGTTCGGGGACGGCGAGTTCGACCGGATCGTGGCCGCCGAGGTGCTCGAGCACATCCCGGCGGACCTCCAGGCCATCGCCGAGCTGGCCCGGGTGCTGCGTCCGGGCGGCACGATGGCGGTCTCGGTGCCGCGGTGGCTGCCTGAGGCGATCTGCTGGCAGCTCTCCGAGGAGTACCACGACACCCCCGGCGGTCACATCCGGATCTACACCGACAAGGAGCTGTCGACCAAGCTCCGCGGCGCGGGGCTGGAGCCGACCGGGAAGTCGTACGCCCACGGCCTGCACGCGCCGTACTGGTGGATCAAGTGCGCCGTCGGCGTGGACAACGACCGCAACCCGCTGGTCCGGGCCTACCACCGGCTGCTGGTCTGGGAGATCATGAAGAAGCCGCGGGCGCTGAGCCTGGCGGGTCGGGTGCTGGACCCGGTGATCGGCAAGAGCCTGGTGCTCTACGTGACCAAACCGGTCAGCCAGCCGGCACGTGACCGGACCGGTGGGCAGCGATGACTGAGCGGGCCCAACCGGGGGCGGCTGACCTGACCGACGAGGTGGCGCTGGCGCGGATCCCCTATGTCGAGGGCATTCTCAGCCCCCGCGAGGTGGCCCGCACCGCGGCCGCCGTGGCCGCGATGCAGGAGCCGAGCGGCGCCCTGCCGTGGACCACCGGCCAGCATGCCGACGTGTGGAACCACGTCGAGGCGGCGATGGCGTTGCTCGTCGGCGGCCAGACCGCGGCGGCGGAGCGGGCCTACCGGTGGCTGCCGAGGTGGCAGCGCGAGGACGGGTCCTGGCCGGTGGCGATCCGCGCCGACGAGGCGGTCGACGAGCGTGCCGAGGCCAACATGACGGCGTACCCGGCCGTCGGTCTCTGGCACCACTGGCTGGTGCGACGCGACATCGGCTTCGTCCACGAGCTGTGGCCCACGGTCCGCGCCGGACTGGACTGGGTGGTCTCCCAGCAGCTCGGCTTCGGCGGCATCGGGTGGATCCAGGACCGGGCGGACGGCGGGCCCGGCCGGACCGCGGGCGATGCGCTGCTGGCCGGCTCCGCGAGCATCTACCAGTCGCTGCGGGCCGGGGTGGCGCTGGCAGAGCTGCTCGACGACCCACAACCGGAGTGGGAGCTGGCCGGGGGTCGGCTCGGGCATGCCCTGCGGGAGCACCGCGAGGAGTTCCTGGACAAGTCGACCTTCTCGATGGACTGGTACTACCCGGTCCTGGGTGGTGCGGTGCGCGGTGAGGCGGCGCACCGGCTGCTGGATCCTCGGTGGGACGAGTTCGTGGTGCCGGGTCTGGGCATCCGCTGCGTCGACACGAACCCGTGGGTGACCGGGGCCGAGACCTGCGAGCTGGCGATGGCCCTGGATGCGATCGGCGACCAGGAGCGGGCGCTCCGGCTGTTGGCCGACATGCAGCACCTGCGCGTCGAGGACGGCAGCTACTGGACGGGGTGGGTCTTCGGCGACGACCGGGTCTGGCCCGAGGAGCAGACCACCTGGACCGCCGGCGCCGTGATCCTCGCCGTGGACGCGCTCGGGGAGAGCCACGGTCGGAGCACGCCCGGGTCCGGGATCATGCGGGGAACCTCGCTGGCCCCGCACTTCGCCGAGATCGCGCTGGAGTGCGGCTGCGGCTCCTCAGCCGACGCCGTCCCCAGCCTCGCCTGAGGTCCGGGTCAGCACCCGCATCGACCCCAGCGCCTCCGCCTCGGTGAACGACCCGCCGGCCAGGGCCCGCAGGAACACCTCGTACGGCGGTCGTCCGCCGTCGGCCGGGTCGGGGAACACGTCGTGGATCACCAGCGCGCCACCGGGCATCACCCACCGCGCCCACCCGCTGTAGTCCTGCTGGGCGGGCTCCTCGCCGTGCCCACCGTCGATGAAGAGCAGGGACAACGCCGAGCGCCACAGCGACGCGACCGTGGCCGACTCACCCACCACCGCCACCACCTGCTGCTCCAGGCCGGCGCAGGCCAGGGTGCGGCGGAAGACCGGCAACGTGTCCATCAGCCCGGTCCGGGGATCGACGAGGTCCGGGTCGTGGTGCTCCCAGCCGGCCTGGTTCTCCTCCGAGCCTCGGTGGTGGTCGACGGTGACCACGGTGCCGCCGACCTCGCGGGCGGCGGCGCCGAGGTAGATCGCCGACTTGCCGCAGTAGGTCCCGACCTCCAGCACCGGGCCGAACGGCAACCGCGCTCGGGCCCACCGGTGCAGCAGCAGCCCCTCGTCGTCGGGCATGAAGCCGGTGGCGGTCCGGGCGTGCTCGATCAGGTCGGGGGGCATCTGCGTCACGGCGTCACCCTAGGTGGCGGGGGTCCTGCTGGTGCCGGTAGCCGTTCCAGTGCCAGTGCAGGAACCGGTCGATCGCGCGGACCACGTGCGCAGACCTGATCGAGGGGAACACGTCGAAGGCGTGCTGGGCGCCCGGCAGCTCGGCGTACACCACGCGGCGCTGGGAGACCTCCCGCAACCGGTCCACGAAGAGTCGGGCCTGCTGCACGGGGACCAGGCTGTCGTGGGCGCCGTGCAGGACGAAGAAGTCGGGGGCGTCGGGGGTGATCCGCAGGATCGGGGAGGCGGCCTCGAAGGTGTCCGGGGCCTGGTCCCATCGTCGTTGCACCACCCGCGGCGCCAGGAAGTGGTCCCGCAGCAGCTCGGTGGCCCGCAGTCCCGTGGAGCCGGCCCAGTCGTAGATCCCGTAGTGCGGGATCGCCGCCCGGACCGTGGTGTCGACGTCCTCGAAGCCCGGCTGCCAGGCGGGATCGTTGGCGGTGAGCGCGGCCAGTGCGGCCAGGTGCCCCCCGGCCGATCCGCCGGTGATCGCCACGTAGTCGGGATCGCCGCCGTGCGCGGCGATGCCGGTGCGGATCCAGGCGATCGCCCGCTTGACGTCGATGATCTGCGCCGGGAACGGGTCGCGCGGCGCCAACCGGTAGTTGATCGCGACGCAGACCCACCCTCGGGCGGCGAGGTGGTGCATCAGCGGGATGCCCTGCTGGTCCTTGCGCCCGATGGTCCAGGCCCCGCCGTGGACCTGGAGCAGCACCGGAGCATGCGAGGCGGACCCGTCGGCCGGGGTGTAGACGTCGAGCGTGCCGCGTCCGCCGGCATCGGTGAAGGGCACGTCGCGGGTCACCGAGACGGCGTCGTTGCGCACCCGGAACGGGTAGGCGACCTGGCGCCAGGGCACCGCGAGGTCCTCCGGTCTCGGCGGGGTGTCCAGCTGCTCGACGTACCCCACTCCCAGGCCCTCGGTGAGCGCGTCCTCGACCCGGTTCCGGACCTGGTGAGACTGGTGCAGCAGGTGCGCGAGGCCGGCGGCGTTGAGCGCGGCCAGCGCCAGACCGGCGGTGTCCGGCGGACGCCCGGCGCGACCGCGGCGCACGGCGTGACCGGTCGCGTCGGCCGCGGTGAGCACCAGGAGGTGTGGCGCCAGCTCGCTGGTGAGCCAGCCCGAGACGAACGCCGGGAAGGCGGTGCGGAACCCGCCCAGCGGGCGGAGCGCCGACGCGGTGAGGGCAGCAGTGAGGGCCTGTCGTCGCAGCAGGGGCACGTCGCGACCGTAGCTTCTCGGCGAAGCCGTCACCGCCGACAGGAGCCGACAGCGCCGCATCCACTTCCGGCACCTGGCTGGCCGGTCCGCCGGTCCAGACCGTCGCCCCCGATGTCGGCAACCGCACGGTGACAACGTCACCGAGTTGGCCACGAACGCGGTCGCCGCGCCCGGTTTGCTCAAGCATCCCGAGCCCCCTCGAGGCGGCTGACCTGCGCAGACAGCGCAGTTGTTACCACCCTGTGCAGGTCGCTTGAGGAGTCGCGCGGGCACCTGGGACCGCTTACCTTGCGGGAATCGGAGCATGTCATGGGGGCTGCGCCGAGAAGACGAAGAGGTGAGGTCCGTGCACACCGACCGAGGAGCGAAAGAGACCAGATCATCCGGACGCGATGTCCGATCCCCGCGGATCAGCATCATCGTCCCGGCGATGAACGAGGCCACCCATCTGCGGATGGTGCTGCCACGGCTCCCGCAGGTGCACGAGGTGATCCTGGTGGACGGGGGATCCAGCGACGACACCGTCTCGGTGGCCCACCTGGTCCGGCCCGGGATCATCGTCTGCACCCAGTCCCGCCGTGGCAGGGGCAATGCGCTGGCCACCGGTTTCACGCGGGCCACCGGTGACATCATCGCCGTCTTCGAGGCCGACGGTTCCGACGACCCGGCCGACATCGCCCGGTTGGTGGCGGAGCTGGTCGGCGGCGCGGACGTCGCTCGCCGCAGCCGTTCGGCTGCCGGCGGTGACGCCGACCAGGTCACCGCGACACGACGGCTCGGCAACCGGGTGCTCCGCACGGTCTTCAACCGAGCGTTCCGAGCCCGGGCCACCGATCTGTGCCCGGGTCTCCTCGCGTTCTGGGCCGACCGGTTGGAGCTGTTGGAGCTGCCGTCGGTGGACGCCCCGATGCCCGGCGACGGAGCGTTGCTCTGGGGAGACGGTTGCGAGATCGAGACCGTCGTCGCCTGCCGCTTCGCCGCCGCCGGTGCGAGGGTCGCCGAGGTACCCTCGCCCCAGCGTGGCGGTGCTCAGGCGATGTCGCACCGCGAGGCGATCCACGAGGGCATCCGGGTGCTGCGCGTCCTGGCGGTCGAACGTCGACGTGCCCACCACGTGTGGTCCACCGACGCCGCCGTCCGGCCGCTGTTCCCGGAGCCGGTCGTCGATCAGAAGGTGGCGGTCGAGACGGCCCGCGAGGAGGCGTTCCCCGGGCTGCTGGGGGCCGGGGGGTCCGGCTCCATAGGCCTGCTGGCTGCGGCCGGCTGAGCCGCGTGCGGCCTCCGCGGTCGTCGTGCCTCAGGGCTCCGGGTCGAACGGCGTCTCGGGGTCCGCAGCCGGCAGCGTCACGGTGAAGCAGGCGCCCCGGGGCTGGTGGGGCTGGTAGTCGGCCGAGCCCTGGTTCGCCACCGCCAGCTCCCGGACCAGGTACAGGCCGAAGCCGGTGCCTCGCTGCTGGGCCGCGATGCCGGTGCTGGCCCGCTCGAACCGCTGGAACAGCTGGTCCACGAAGGCGCGGGGGACGCCCTGCCCGTGGTCGGCCACGCGCATCGTGACGTGGTCGCCGCTGCAGTCGATGCGGACGCTCACCGGTGGCTCGCCGTACTTCTCGGCGTTGCTCAGCAGGTTCGTGAGGATCTGCTGGAGGTGGAAGGGGTCGACCATCACCCAGGGCTCGTCGGTGCACTGGATGTCGACGGCCCCGCGACGCGGGTCACTGGCCACTGCCTCGCGGACCGCTCCGAGCAGGTCCACAGGCTGGCGCACGGTGGTGATCGATCCGGCGTCGGCGCTGGCGAGGGCAAGGATGTCGCTGAACATCGCGGCGGTCTTCCGAGCGGCGGCAAGCGCGCGCTCGACGTAGGTGCGGCGCTGTTCGTCCGGGATGCGGTCCCAGCGCCCGGTCACCACGTCCAGGAATCCCAGCAGGATCGCCAACGGTTGCCGGATGTCGTGGCCGAGCATGCCGAGCACGTCGGCGTTGAGCTGGTTCACCTCCTGCAGCTCGTCGTTCAACACGGCGAGAGAGCGGGCGCCCTCGTTGCTGGCCGTCACGTCCTGCCAGGTGCCGCTGAGTCGCACAGGAGTCCCGTTCGCCTTCAGGTCGGCGGTGCCGCGGCTGCGGATCTCCCGCACCACCCCGTCCGGGCGGACCAGTCGGTAGTCCAGCTCGTAGGTCTCACCGGACTCCTGGACCGTGTCCAGCACCGCACGGACCCGGTCCCGGTCCTCGGGGTGGATCAGCTCGATGGCGGCCTCGAGCGTCGGTGCGGCACCGTCCGGGTCGATGCCGGCGATGCGGTACATCTGGCTGGACCAGACCAGCTGGCCCGTGGCCAGGTCGAGCTGCCAGCTGCCCAGCTCGGCGAGCTGCTGGGCCTCGGCCAGAGCATGCTGCGCCGCCACCTCGGGGGTGATGTCGGTGAGCAGGACGCAGAACCCCTGCACCACACCGTCCACGACGTCGGGCACGTACGACGCCTGGGCGTGCCGCAGTGCCCCAGAAGCGTCGGCGAGCGTGCGCTGGAACGACTGGCGGTGCCCGGAAAGGGCGGCTTGGATGTGAGGCAGGTTGCGGGCGTAGAGCTCCTCGCCGAGGACCTCACGCAGGTGCCGGCCCTGCATCTGGTCCGGAGAGACGCCGAACCACTCCCGGTAGGCGGGGTTGGCGATGACGTTGCGCCCGTCCCTGTCCCAGTACGCCACCACCGCCGGCAGCAGATCGACGAGCACCCGCAGTCGCCGAGCGTCAGCCCGGCCCTGGTCGTCCGAGTCGTCCCGAGGTGGCTGGCTCACCCACCCATCATGGCTCACCTGCCCGGACCACCGCGTCAACGTCGGCGCCGACGGCTGGGGCCGCCTGGGTGGCCGGAGCAAGCCCGCCTGGGTGAGACTGTCGACATGGTCGACGACGAAGCCGCTGCTGGCGGCGCCGCCGCCCCGGAGCTGCGCGTGCTCGTCGTCGAGGACAATCCCGAGCTGGCCGGCTACCTGGAGCTGGAGTTCGAGGGCGAGGTCGTGGTTCCGGGGCGCACCACCCGGGTGACCCTCGCCGAGGACCTCGACACCGCGCGCAAGGAGCTGTCCGCGACCTCCTTCGACCTGGTGCTGCTCGATCTGACGCTGCCCGACTCTCAGGGCTTGGACACGATCCTGGGTGTGATCGAGCTCTGCCCCGCGAGCCCGATCGTCGTCATCACCGGCATCACCGATGTCGACTTCGGCGAGCGTGCCCTCCTCACCGGCGCCCACGACTTCCTGATCAAGGGCAGGTACACCAGTGCCGACCTGCGCCGGTGTGTGCGCTTCGCCGTCGCCCGTCAGCGGCGCGCCCTGGAGACGCAGTCGGCGCTCACGAGCTGGAGCGACTCCGGGACCGCGGGAGGGGCCGGCGTGGCCCTGGCCGATCGGCCGGGGGGAGTGGTCTCGCGGATGGCGAGCCGGGTGCCGCTCTCCGAGAGCTTTCCCCAGGCGTTCGACGACCTGGTCGCCATGTATCGCAAGCTGGTGCCGCTCCGGCTGGAGGAGCAGGGCCTGCGAGTCGACTACCGGGTCTCGTCCAGCAGCAGGATGCTGGCCGGTGAGCTGGGACGGCTGCGAGGACGGGCCCAGGATCTGGCCGCCATCCACGTGTGTGCCCTGCGGCAGCTCACCACGGACGTGACGGGACCGCGTCAGCGCGCCCTCGGCGCCAGTGCGGACTCACTGCTGCTGGAGACCCTGGGACATCTCGTGGCGTACTACCGGGACCAGCAGATCGGGAACGCGGCAGGGCTACGGAGGCCGTCGAAGCCGGAGTCATGAGAGAGTTCCAGACGTGACGGTACGCTTGCGGCTCTTCGTGGCGGGAGAGACTCCTCGGAGCTTTCGGGCCGTCTCCAACCTGCGCGCGATCTGCGCGGAGTACCTCGGCGAGGACTTCGAGCTCGAGATCATCGACGTGCTCCTGCGGCCCGACCTGGCCGATGACGCCCGCATCCTCGCGACTCCGACGCTGCTGAAGATCTCGCCCGCGCCGGCGCGCCGGGTGATCGGTGACCTGTCCGACCGACGACGGCTCATCGAAGTGCTCGATCTCCAACCGATCACCGCGTCCGCGCGGGCCCACGAGGAGGGTCAGATCCAGTGACCGTCAACACCGCCTCGTCCCTGTTGAGGAGGGTGCCGATGGGTTCGACCGGCATCGACCACATCCTCAACGGTGGTTTCCCCCAGGGGCGCACCTCGCTGGTGGCGGGCACCGCGGGCAGCGGGAAGACCGTCTTCGCGGTCCAGTTCCTCGTCCAGGGCATCCGCCAGTTCGGGGAACCGGCGGTGTTCGTCACGTTCGAGGAGCCGCCCGAGGGGATTCGCGAGAACAGCGCGTCCCTGGGGTTCGACATCAGCGGCTACGAGCAGGACGGGTCGTGGGCATTCGTCGACGCTGCCTACGACCCGTACCTGGAGGAGGAGGCCGTCGGAGGCTTCGACTTCGGGGCGCTGCTGGCCCGGATCGAGCACGCCGTGCGCAGCACCGGCGCCAAGCGCATCGCCCTGGACTCGCTCGGCTCCATCTTCACTCGCTATGCCGACGCCCACAGCGTCCGTCGCGAGCTGCTGAGGGTGGCCAACGAGCTGCGGACGCTCGGCGTCACGGCGGTGCTGACCAGTGAGCGTGTCGACGACTACGGTCCGATCGGTCGCTTCGGCATCGAGGAGTTCGTCGCGGACAGCGTCCTGCTGCTCCGCAACGCCCTGGACGAGGAGTCGCGCCGCCGCACGATCGAGGTGCTCAAGATGCGAGGGGTGAACCACCTGACCGGTGAATTCCCCTTCACGATCCTTCCGAACGACGGCATCGTGGCCATCACGCTCGCCGGCACCGAGCTGACGGCCGGGTCGACCGTCCAGCGGATCACCTCGGGGCTGGCCGAGCTCGACGAGATGTGCAGCGGCGGCATGTTCCGCGACTCGGTGACCCTGGTCTCCGGAGCCACCGGAACCGGCAAGACCCTCCTGGTGACCGAGTTCGTGGACGGGGGCGCCTCCGGGGGCGAGCGGTCGATGATCCTGTCGTTCGAGGAGAGCAACTCGCAGCTCTTCCGGAACGCCGCCGGCTGGGGCCGTGACTTCGCCGACCTCGAGGCCAAGGGCGCCCTCAGGGTGCTCTCGGTGTACCCCGAGGTGCGGTCGCTCGAGGACCACCTCGTGGCGATCAAGCAGGCCATCGAGGACTACGACCCCTCGCGGATCGCCATCGACAGTCTCAGCGCGCTGGAGAGGATCGCCCCCCCGCGGGGGTTCCGGGAGTTCCTGATCGGGCTCACGGCGTACCTCAAGCATCGTCAGATCGCCGCCCTGCTGACCGCGACCGCGCACACCCTGATGGGGGGCCAGTCCACGACCGAGGCCCACATCTCGACGCTCACCGACATGATCATCCTGCTGCGGTACGTCGAGATGGGTGGCGAGATCCGCCGAGGGCTCACCGTGCTCAAGCTGCGCGGCTCGACGCACGACAAGATGATCCACGAGTACACGATCGACGGCTCGGGCATGCACATCGGGGCACCGTTCCGGCACGTGACGGGCATCCTTTCCGGGAACCCGCGACACACCAACACCTCGGACTTCGACTCGATCACCTCGCTCCTCGACCCGGACGCCCTGGCCGATGGCTGAGCCCCACCCCGTCCCTCCCGACCAGGCAGGGACGGAGCTCGACGCGCACGACGTGCTGCGCTTCGTGGAGGGGGCGCCGGACGGCATCGTGGTCGTCGACGGCTCGGGCAGCATCCGCTACGCCAACACCGCGGCCCACGAGCTGCTGGGAAGGAACGGCAGCGAGCTGGTCGGCCAACCGCTGGGCCTGCCGCTCAGCGACGAGGACCCCCAGGACGTCGAGGTGCGGACTCCGGCCGGTGACGTCAAGGTGATCGACGTGCGGTTCACCCCGGTGCACACCGAGGGCGAGAACGGCTGGTCGGTGACGTTGCGCGACGTGACCAAGCGGGCCGAGGCCAACCGACGGCTGCTGGACATGATCCAGCAGCGCGAGGACGCCATCGCGGTCACCTCACACGAGCTGCGCAACCCGCTGACCGTGATGGGCGGTGTCGTCGAGGCCTTCCTGGAGCGCTCGGAGCACCTGACCACCGAGGAGCGGATCAAGTCGTGGCGCCGCCTGCAACGGCAGACCGCGCGGATGACCTTCGTCGTCGAGCAGTTTCTCGACGCCGCCCGTCTGGACTCCGGTCTGTTCCGTCCCAACCCCGTGCCGACGGTCGTCCTCGACACCGTCCTGGAGCGACTCCCCGAGCTGGGGGAGGTGGCGACGCTGGTCGATCTGCGGATCCCCGCTCACGTCACGGTGGTGGCCGACCCCGAGCACCTCTGGACGATCCTGTCCAACTTCGTCATCAACTCCTCCAAGTACGCCGGCACCGAGATCGTGCTGGCCGCGGCGGTGCTGGACGGTCAGACCACGATCCGGGTCGCCGACACGGGCAAAGGCGTGTCCGGGGAGCACGTGCCGGGACTGTTCGAGCGCTACAACCGAGCGGGCAGCTCGGGGGACGAACCGATCGGCACCGGGCTCGGGCTGTGGATCGCCCGATCTGTGGCGGAGAGCTATGGCGGGACCACTTGGTTCGAGCCCGGCCAGCCCTGCGGCTCGGTGTTCCTCGTCCGGCTCCCCGCCGCCTGAGGCTGTGATCGGGTGAGCGAGACGGACAGGCCGGCGGGCGACGCGGAGGCCCCGGCCCCGGCCCCGGCCGCGGCGACCGACGACCCGACGGATCAGCACCGACTCCAGCTGCAGATCCTCGACGCGCTCGTCGAGGGCGTCCTGGTGGTGCGGGCGCACGACCTCGCGGTGATCCAGACCAACCCGGCATGGCGCGAGATGTTCGCGGTCTCGGTGGGCGAGGAGGCGCAGTTCCCGAGCTTCTCCCCAGGTGGGGAGACACCGGACAAGGCGAGCTCCCAGATCTTGCGGGCTCTCGACCGCAAGAACGCGTGGCGCGTCGAGGCGGAGATCGTCCGGAACGACGGAACGACGTTCTGGGGGCGGCTGAACCTGACCGCCGCTCATCACCGGACCCATCGCGCGGTGTGGATCGTGGAGTGCACGAACCTGACGGCCGACCACGAGACGCACGTGAGGCTGCGAGAGGCGCTGGCCCACGAGCGCCGCAGTGGTGATGACCTCCGTCGCGCCGACTCGGACAAGGACCAGTTCCTGGCGATGGTCTCCGAGGAGCTCAACCGCCCGTTGGCCGCCCTGCTCGGACACGTCGATCTGCTTCGGGGTCGCTACCAGCGGATGAGCCCCGAGGTCGTGGCCAAGTCCCTGGAGCAGATGTCGATCAGCATCAACGGCATGGCCTCGCTCGCTGACCGATTGGTGTACGTGCTGCGCCTGGACTCCGGCCTGGCGAACATCGCGCCGGTGCGCCTCCACCTGCACACAGAGATCAAGGGATCTCTCGGTGTGCTGTCACACCTGGTGCGCGATCGCGCGGTCACCGTGGAGGTCGCCGACGACCTGATGGTCCGGGTGGACCCGGACGCCATCTCGCGGATCCTGGCCGGACTGCTGACCAACGCGGTCAAGTACTCAGAACCCGGGTCCGCGCTGGTCATCAGGGCGGGTGACGCCGGCCCCGGTTGGGTCCGGGTCGAGGTGCAGGACCATGGCCGGGGCATGTCGGCGGCGCGCCTGCAGGCCGTCTTCGACCGGGTCCCCGGCGGGTGGCGACGCAACTCCCCGGGGCTCGGGCTGCGGATCATCCACCAGTTCGTCCGGCTGCACGGTGGTTCGGTGGGCGCCAGCAGCGAGCTGGGGTCCGGGACCACGGTGTGGTTCACCCTGCCCGACGCGCAGTCCGCCCCGGACTGACCCGCCGGTGGCGACGGGGTCGATCCGCCCGCGCCCCCGACCAGTGACAGACTCGGACACCATGAGCTCGCAGGCACGGTCGGACACCCCGGAGGAACGGGAGCCGGACGCGCGCGGCACCTGGCCGAGTCCTGAGCTGATCGGGTCCTGGCTCGGTGACTCGCTCTACGACTTCCAGTTCCGACCCGGCGAGGAGATCGTCGTACCGCCCGGGGACGCGGAGGCCGTCGACGCGGCTCGACGATTCCGAGAGGTGCTGGGACGGTTCGCCTCCGGCGTCACCGTGGTCACGGCGATCAGCGACGGCGCGCCGGTCGGCTTGACCTGCCAGTCGTTCTCGAGCGTCTCGCTCAACCCGCCGCTGGTGCTGTTCGTGCCCGCGCGGACGTCGCGAGCCTGGCCGGTGATCCAGCGGGCCGGCACGTTCTGCGTCAACTTCCTCGGTCACGGCCAGGAGGACCTCTCCAACACGATGGCCAGCCGCGGCGTCGACAAGTTCGCCGGGGTCGAGTGGCGGCCTTCCCCGGTGACCGGCTCGCCGATGCTCGCGCACACGCTCGGTTACGTCGACTGCGCCATCCACGCCGTCCACGAGGCCGGAGACCACGACGTCGTCATCGGCCGGGTGGTCGATCTGGACCTGGGGGACGCCCAGGAGCCGCTGCTCTTCTTCGAAGGCGGCTACCGCACGACCGACTGACCCGCGAATCGGGCGGTGGGCGTGCCGATGGCCCCGTGACCGGGTGGTCTCGGGGCCATCGGGTGGTGCTGGGGTTACTTGAACTGGCTGGCGCGCTGGGTGGCGTCGAAGGTGAAGCCGATCGCGGTGCTGAGGCCTTGGAAGGTGTTGTCGGCGTCGGTGGGCAGGGCGAGGGTGACTCGCAGGTGCGAGGTCGAGGAGCCGTTGAGGGCGGTGGTGGCGGCGGGCATGTCGAGGGCGGAGCCGACCACGGCGCGCTTGGTGATGACGGCGGTGGTGGTGCCGGCGCAGAGGAGCTCGTCGGTGGTGGGGGCCTTGGTCCAGGCGATCGTGCACTGGTCGACGTTGAGCTGGAGGCCGTTGGTGGCGTCGGTGGTGAGCTTGGTGGCGGTGCCGGTGGCGGCGGTGGTGAGGCGGACCGAGCCGAACTGCTCGGAGTCGTTGGCGCGGGTGAGGGTGACGGCGCGCTGGACGGTGTCGCCGGGGACCAGGCCGGTGGCGGGGATGTCGGTGCTGCGGGCGGGGGCGCCGGTGCCGATGGTGACCTTGCCGGAGGCGACGGACTCGCTGGCCGAGGTGGTGGAGGTGAAGGCGCCGAAGGTGCCGAGGCCGGCGACGGAGGCGGCGCCGGCGACCAGGGCGAGGGAGGCGACGACCTTGGTGAGGTTGCTGCGGCTCTGACGGGAGACCTTGCGGGTGGTGTTCGACATGGTGGTGGTGGCCTTCTTCTGGAGGGGGGAGTGCGTGATGAGGTGAACTGTGTCGGGGTGGGATCAAGCATCGCGGGGGTAAAGGCCGCAGGATCGATCCACGAATCCACAAGAACGCCTCAAGCCGGTGGTTGAGGAGGTCGCGCAGGTCCCCGGTGGTTGAGGAGGTCGCGCAGGTCCCCGGTGGTTGAGGAGGTCGCGCAGGTCCCGGTGGTTGAGGAGGTCGCGCAGGGCCTCGGTGGTTGAGGAGGTCGCGCAGCGACCGTCTCGAAACCACCGTTCGCCAGCGGGGTTTCGAGACGCTCGCTGGCGCTCGCTCCTCAACCCCCGTACGGGACGAGGTCGCGCAGGCTCCCACGGTGGTTGAGGAGGTCGCGCAGGCCCCCGGTGGTTGAGGAGGTCGCGCAGCGACCGTCTCGAAACCACCGATCGCCGCTGGGGTTTCGAGACGCTCGCTGGCGCTCGCTCCTCAACCCCCGTACGGGACGAGGTGGCGCAGGCTCCCCGGTGGTTGAGGAGGTCGCGCAGGGCTCCCACGGTGGTTGAGGAGGTCGCGCAGCGACCGTCTCGAAACCACCGCATCGCCGCGGGGTTTCGAGACGCTCGCTGGCGCTCGCTCCTCAACCCCCGTACGGGCCGAGGTCGCGCAGACCCACGGTGGGTGAGAGGTCGCGCGGCTCCCCGGTGGTTGAGGAGGTCGCGCAGGCTCCCACGGTGGTTGAGGAGGTCGCGCAGCGACCGTCTCGAAACCACCGTTCGCCGCTGGGGTTTCGAGACGCTCGCTGGCGCTCGCTCCTCAACCCCCGTCGAGGAGGTCGCGCAGGCTCCCACGGCGGTCGAGGAGGTCGCGCAGCGATCGTCTCGAACCGTCCACGCCGCTGGGGTTTCGAGACGCTCGCTGGCGCTCGCTCCTCAACCTCCGTGGGATGGCGCTCGCTGCTCAACCCCCGCGGGGATCGGGTGAGGGGGTCAGGTGGGGAGGCCCTGGTTGCCACCGGGGTCGAAGCGGAAGCCGTCCGGCAGGACAGCGTCGGTCGGGAAGCAGGCACCTCCGACGGTCGGGTTGGTGGCGGGCAGGTACCCGTCGGGACACTTGCCCGGTGGGTCCACCAGCACCGCAGCACCGCCGAGGAGACCCAGGGTCGCCACCAGGCCGGTCAGCGCGGAGGCGAGGAAGGTCCGGCGCGCCGTCACGACCGGACCCCCAGCGGCTGGTTCCCGGCGGGGTCCGCGGTCCAGCCCGACGGGACGTGCTCCCCGTAGCTGAAACAGGCTCGGCCCCCGTCGCGCGACGTGGCCGGGTACTCCCCGCGGATGCAGTCCCACTCGTTCGCCACCGGCCCACCGGACAGCACGAACCAGGCCAGGGCCACGCCGGACGCCAGGATCAGTCCGGCCGCCACACCTGCTGCGGCTCCGCCGATGACCGCCGACCAGGGGCGGGCTGCTCGTGGGACTCCAGCCGGCGGCGAGGCGGACGAGACGGGGGACATGTGAACAGCCTGTCGGCCACGCGGGCGTCTCACATCCGTCCGGGTACTCAGCCGCGACCACGCTCCACCGGGAAAACCGGTGGCCATCGGCCGCGTCGAGGCGCAGGGTGGAGGCATGGTCACCACCGCCCCGCTCACCAGCGCCGACCTCACGATCGCGCCGCTGGACCTCGACGACGCCAGCCAGGTCGCGGCCTGGACAGCGCTGGAGAACGCGGCCATCCGGGCCGACGCCCCGTGGCTGCACCCGCGCACCCCGGCGACGGTCGAGGGGGCGCTGCGGTACGCCTGGGACCTCGAGCCGCCGTCGCCGTACCTGGTCCGCGACCATGGCGCGGTGGTCGCCTTCGGCACCTACGGGACGAGCGAGTACGACAACCAGCACCTCGCCTGGCTCGAGGTGAAGGTGCACCCCGACCACCGCCGGCACGGCATCGGCAGCGCGATGTGGGAGGTCCTCCTCGATCGCGCCCGGGAGGAGGGTCGCACCTCGGTGGGCACCGACGGCTGGGACGCCGAGGGGCCGCTGGCGTTCGCGCGGCGGCACGGACTGGAGCGGAAGCTGGCCGGAATCATGCGCCGCCAGGACCTGACGGTCCTGGACCGGGGACTGCTCGACCTGCTGTACGCCGAGGCGCGGCCGGCCGCGGCGGCGTACGAGCTGGTCCGGTACCCCTCCCCGACGCCGGAGGACGACCTCGCGGACGTGGCGGTGATGGTCTCGGCGATCAACGACGCCCCGACCGACGACCTCGACATCGAGGACGAGGAGTTCCCGCCCGAGCGGATCCGCGCCTACGAGACCGCCCAGGCCTCGCGCGGCATCACGCTGCACCGGATCGTCGCGAGGCATCGCGAGACCGGCGAGCTGGCGGGGCAGACGGTGATGGCGGTCGACCGCGCGCAGCCGTGGCACGCCGAGCAGCACGACACCTCGGTGGTGGCGGCGCACCGCGGTCACCGGCTGGGGCTGCTGCTCAAGATCCAGATGCTCCTGCTGCTGCTCCAGGAGGAGCCCAGGGTCCGCACCGTCGACACCTGGAACGCCGAGTCGAACGACCACATGATCGCGGTCAACGAGCTGCTCGGGTACCGGGTCCTGGGCCGCGTCTACGACTTCCAGCGCTCGATCTGACCGGGCTCGGGCCGGCTCAGTCGCGCGCGGTGAGCACCAGCGGACCGTCGGCGGTGACGGCCACGGTGTGCTCCATGTGTGCCCCACGGGACCCGTCGGCGCTGCGCAGGGTCCACCCGTCGGGGTCGGTATAGATCTCGTCCGTGTCGTGCAGGAACCATGGCTCGATCGCGATCACCAGACCGGGCTTCAGCTTGTAGCCGCGGCCGGCTCGGCCGTCGTTCGGCACGTGCGGGTCGCCGTGCATGGTGCGTCCGACCCCGTGACCGCCGAACTGGGTGTTGATCCGCAGCCCCGCGGCGTGCGCCACCTCCGCGATGGCGGCGGAGATGTCGCCGATCTTGTTGCCGGGCGTGGCAGCGGCGATCCCGGCGGCCAGCGCCCGGTCCGTGGTGGCGATCAGCTCGAGGTCCTCGGGGCGCGGGGTGCCCACCGTCACGCTGAGGGCCGAGTCGGAGACCCACCCGTCCACGCTGGCAGCGAAGTCCACGCTGAGCAGGTCGCCGTCGGCCAGCACGTAGTCGTGGGGCAACCCGTGCAGCACCGCGTCGTTCACCGACGTGCAGAGCACCTTGCCGAAGGGGGAGGCGCCGAAGGAGGGGTGGTAGTCCAGGTAGCAGGACTCGGCGCCGGCCTCCCGGATCATCCGGTGCGCCAAGGCGTCCAGCTCGAGCAGGTTCACCCCGACGTCGGCGGCCTCACGCAGCGCGGTGAGGACGCCGGCGACGAACCGGCCTGCGGGCTTCATCTGCTCGATCTGGGCAGGGGTGCGGAGCTCGATCACGTCTCGAGCCTACGGACCCGTGAGGATCGGCCGGGACGTGCCTCCTAGGAGGAGCAGAAGCTGAAGTCGTCCCGCTCGACGTCGACGCACTCGTTGCTGCCGGCCTCGATGCTCGCGTCGTAGTCGTAGGTGTCATCCCCGGCGCCGCCGTCGAAGCGATCGGGCTCCACCGAGCCGAAGAAGGTGTCGGCACCTCCCCCCGCGATGAAGTCGACGGGGCCGGAGTCCTGGGCGTTCAGATCGTCCACCCGCGGCGTACCTGTCACGGTCAGTCGCGACCGGACGTCGTCGGTGCCCCAGAAGATGGTGCGCGCACCTTCGACCCGGTAGTCGCGATCGCCGGTGCTGAGCACACCCTCGGTCAGGCTCCAGGTGAGCTCCAGGGGTGAGCTCTCCCGGAGGTCGAAGTAGAGCGCGTCCTGGCGGCTGTCGGTCGCGGAGCCGAAGGTGACGGACATCGGATCGTCGCCGAGCCGTGGGCGGACCGAGATCCGGTCCCGGCCGTCGCCGGCGGACGCGACCGCGATGCGGCCGGAGAACGAGGCGACCGAGTCGTTGCCGGTGCCACCGAAGAGCCGGTCCTGGCCGCGGATCGACAGGATCTCGTCGTTCCCGCCACGTGCGCGCACGGTGTCGCTGCCTCCCTTGCCGATCGACGGATCCAGACGCACCCCGCGGATCCTCGTGCTGGGGGAGTCGGGGGAGAGCACATCGCCCTTGGCGCTGCCGATGATGGTGTCGTTGCCGGCGCCGGTGGAGGCCTTCAACGGGTACCGGCCGGCCTTCACCGTGTCCTGGTGCCGCGTCCCGAGGATCTCGACCAGGCCGGAGGCGATCGAGTCCGAGCCGTCGCCTGCAGCCCTGCCGGAGCGAAGGTCCACCGTCACGCCACGTTCGGCGTGGGCGTAGCTGATCACGTCGGGATGGTTGCGCTTGCCGGTCCCCTGCCGAGGGTCGCGGCCGCCGTGCAGCCGATCGGCCCCGGGGCCACCCTCGAGGTAGTCGCCGTACACGTCCCCCTTGTCGGCGTCGAAGGGCGTGATGAAGCCGTCCTGGCCGCCGTGCAGCCCGTCGTCGCCGGGTCCGCCCAGGAGGACGTCCATCCCGCGACCCCCGCACAGCAGGTCCTTCCCGCCGCGGCCGACCAGCCGATCGTGCCCGGCGAGACCGACGATCACGTCGTCACCGGGGGTGCCGCGCAGTACGTCGTCGCCGGCGGTGCCGACGATCGTGGCGGCGTAGCCCTGGCAGGTGGGAGTGGCAGCCGTGGCCGGTGCGGGAGCCAGGACGGCGGCGGGCGCGACGACGGCGAGGGATGCCAGCAACGCTCCGAGGCGAGTGGAAGGACGTGAGTGCTTTCCCGAGATTGGTGTCATGCCCTGATGACGTCGGAGGACGCGAGGGGGTTGCCCTCATCCGGAAAATCTTCTGTGCTGATCCTGGGTGCACCGCCCGCGACGAGGTGCGACACTCGCGCGATGACCCCCGCCGCTCCCGCCGTACGACGTCTGCTCGTGGTCGTCGGAACGCTGCTGCTGGCCGTCACCGGCGTCACGGTGACCGGCGTCCTGTCCGCCACCGGCGACACGTTCCCGGCGCCGACCCCGCGGGCCGAGTGCGGGCCCGGCGCCCGTCCGGAGACCTCGATCCAGGGGCGGGTGCCGCAGGCCGACTACGACTCCGGCCGGTTCCGGCGCGGGTACCGCTGCAACACCCGGCCGGTCGCGCACGAGGGGACCACCGGCGGCTTCAAGGTGCAGCGCTACACCGACCGTCGCGGCAACACCTGCGCCTACTACGACTCCACGCTGTTGTTCCCCAAGGACATCCTGATGAACGCCGCGGAGGGTCTCGGCGTGGTGGTGCTCGACATGAACCGTCCGCACCGGCCGCGGCGTACCACCACGCTGGTGTCCCCGGCGATGCAGAGCCCGCACGAGTCGTTGGTGCTGAACCCCAAGCGCGGGATCCTCGGCGCCACGCTGGGCAATGCGTCCACCAACATCGGGATGCTCGACCTGTACGACGTGCGCACCAACTGCCGCAAGCCGAGGCTGCTCTCCTCCACGCCGACCGCGATCCTGGGCCACGAGAGCGGCTTCTCCCCGGACGGCCGCACGTTCTACGCCGCCAGCACCGGAGCCCAGACGTTCGTGGCGATCGACGTCTCGGAGCCGACCCGGCCGCAGCCGGTCTTCACCCAGCTCGGGGTGAACTACCACGGGCTCCGGGTGTCCGGAGACAACAGGACCCTCTACGTGGCCCACATCGGCAACCCCGAGGATGGCCGGATCTCCTCCGGCGGACTGCGGATCCTCGACGTCACCGAGATCCACCGGCGCCGGCCGGACCCGCAGGTGGAGGTGGTCGCCGACCTGACCTGGCGGGAGCACTCCATCGCCCAGGTCGCAGAACCGTTCCGCAAGAACGGCCGGGACTACCTCCTCCAGGTCGACGAGTTCGCCAACTACGCCCTGGACGCGGGTCCTACCCAGGCCTCGGCCCCGGTCGGGGCTGCGCGCATCATCGACATCACCCGACCGTCGCGACCCCGGGTGATCTCGCACCTGCGACTCGCGGTCCACCAGCCCGGTGCCCGAAAGGGCGACCAGCAGAACGACCCGGGCGCGCTGATGCCGGTGCAGGGGTACGCCGGGCACTACTGCTCGATCCCGCGCCGTCGTGCCCCGAAGCTCGTCGGCTGCTCGATGATCCTGTCCGGGCTACGGCTCTTCGACATCAGCAACCTGCGCCGCCCTCGCGAGGTGGGCTACTTCAACCAGCCGGTCGCGGAGGGCAGCCACCCGCTCAACCCCACCGCTTCGGGCGGCTACGCGATGTCACAGCCGGCGTGGGACGTGCGCCGCCGCTCGGTCTGGTACTCCGACGGAAACTCCGGGTTCTTCGTGGTGAGGCTCACCAACGGGCTCGGTCAGCTGCTGCGCTGACCCCACCTGGGGGCGCCGGCAACACCTCGGGGGGAGAGGTGCCGCCGGCGTACCACCCATGTGCGACGTGCGGGGGGTGCTGGTCGCAACGGCCACATCCTGCGATGCCTCAAGGGTGCAGAACAAGTCTGGTGCTGGGACCTCGGAGCAGGTACTCGCGCTCGCACGGTGTGCTGGAGGAACCGATCTGATCCGTGTCGTATCGCACATCGTCAGGTCGTCGTCGTTCCGTCAGGGACTCTACGGCCCGGGATGTACTCCCGCTAGTAGACAAGTGCACGCAGCCACGTCGGTTGATCCATCGGACGTCTAGACTTTACTTTCGAGCACCGGACCCTCGGCGGCCATCTCTCGTTAGGGTGTGCGAGCCGCTGGCGTGTGGGGCGCTGGCACCAGAGCGTTCTGAGGCCACATGGAAGCGTTGTCGTCGTCCCGCAGGGGACCGGGTGATGCGCGCGTGACCGGCGAGGAACAGGACAGCGACGGCGTCCTCCTCGAGCAGATCCGGGCCGGGCACAGCGAGGCCTGGGACGTGCTGATCAGCCGGTACCAACGGCTCGTCTACAGCGTCGCCCTCCGCAACGGTCTCGGTCCCGAGGACGCGGTCGACGTCACCCAGTCCACCTTCCTCACCCTGCTGGAGTCCTCCGCCCGTCTGCGCGACGACGAGCGGCTGGCGAGCTGGTTGATGACGGTGGCGCGTCGCCAGGCCTGGCGGGTGCGACAGCGCCGGCGGCTGGAGGTGCTCGCTCCGGAGGTGGACCCCGCCGATACCGGTGACGACGTGGACTGGGACCAGCTCGCCTCCCTGCACGGCGCGCTGCACCAGCTGGGCAGTCCCTGCCGCGAGCTGATCAGCGCCCTGTACTTCGAGCAGGACGAGCCGACGTACGCGCAGATCGCTCGCCGCTTCGGACGCTCCATCGGAGGCATCGGCCCGCTGCGCGGTCGCTGCCTGGCTCGGCTCCGCTCCCTGCTGAAGGACGACTCGTGAACCTTGTGCCCCCCCACCAGGACCTGACCGCCGTCGCCGACTGGGTCGACGGTCGGCTGGACGAGGAGGCCGCGACCGGCCTGGCGCAGCGGATCGCGGAGGAACCGGAGCTGCGCGCCCACGCCGACTTCGTCCGCAGCGTGGCGGCGGCCGGGGCGGACCTACCGCTGGTCGACCCCCCGGCGCTGGTGCGCCAGCGGCTCCGCCAGCAGTTCCGGCGCTGGGCCCACCAGCAGCCGTCCCGGGCGGCCTCGATGCTCGAGCTGGTGGGCACCCTGATCTTCGACAGCCGACGGCAGCGTCTCGCCCTGGCCACCCGTGGTCGTCGGGCCGCCGGCCGCTCGCCCGGCGACGTCGTCCACCTGGTGTATCGCACCGAGCTGGCCGAGCTGGTCCTGGAGGCACGGCCCGACGGCGACGGCCTGGTCCGGCTCGACGGGCAGGTGCTGCTCGAGCACGAGAGCGTCTCGCCGGTCTTCGAGGCTGAGCTGACGGGCCCGGGGATCGCCGTGACCACCGTGGATGGCGACACGTTGGGGCGGTTCCAGCTGCGTGCCCCGCGCCAGGCGAACCGACTGCGGGTGAGCAACGGCGAGTTCTCGATCCTGGCGGACCTGCAGCTCGGTAGCGGGAACCCTCCGTGACACGGTCGGTGGTGGAGCTCGTCGAGCGAGTCGACGAGCTCGAGACCCAGGCCGACCGGGACCTCCGGTCGGGTGGGACCACCTCCGACAGCCTGAGCGCGATCCTGGACCGTGCCGACGAGCTGCTGCACCAGCAGCCGCAGCGCGCCGAGCGGCTGGCGCGGTGGTGCGACGCTCGGTCGGAGGGGCCCGGGCTGCTGGGCCTGCGAGCCCGGTCGCGGTACCAGCAGGCCCAGATCGCCGCCGAGCGCGGGGAGCTCGACGCGGCGCTCGACCTGATCGCCGAGGCCCGGGCGCTCTGGGCCGAGGCCGAGGACCCGGTGGCGTCGCTGCGTACCGACCTCGGCCGGATGCACGTGCTCGACGACCTCGGCCGGCACCACGCGGCGATCGAGGTCGGTGAGCGGCTGATCGAGGAGCTGGACCAGTTCCGGGCTGACGGCCACGACGACGACCGGCTGCTGCTGATCCGGGCCCACGCCGTCAAGAACCTCGGCGTCGCCTACGGGCTTGTCGGCTGCCACACCGAGGCGTTGGCCGCCTACGAGCGCGCCGAGACCGACTACCTCGCCCTCGGCATGCCCGAGGAGACGGCGCTGCCCCTGGCCAACCGGGGAGTCGAGCTGCTGGCGCTCGGTCAGCCTGCCGCGGCGCTGGCGGACTTCGACCGGGCCATCGCGATCTTCACCGCGAGCGACGACCGGGTCTTCGCAGCCCAGTGCCAGGGCGACGCGGCCCAGGCGCACCGTCAGCTGGGTCAGGTCGGGGAGGCGCTGGCGCTGCTGGAGCAGGCGAGGCAGACCCTCGACGGGCTCGAGATCGCCACCGAGGCTGCCCGGCTGCGCCTGGCGCTGGCCGAGACGTACCTGGCGGTGGGGCTGTGGCTCGAGGCCCGGGACGCTGCCGAAGCCGCTGCCACGGCGACCGCGACCGCCGGCCTGACCCACGACGAGGCCATGGCCCACTTCCTCGTCGCGCTGGCCGAGCTGGCGCTGGACCGGTGCGCCGAGGCCGTCGAGGAGCTGGACACCGCCGCCGCCCTGTTCGCCCAGGTGGAGGACCGGCAGTACCTGGCGCGGGTGAGGCTGGCCACGGCCGAGGCGGCGGCCCGACTGGGTCAGGTCGCGATCGCGGAGCAGGAGCTGGAAGCCTGCGCGACCGAGCTCCTCGCCGGTGGCTGGGCCGTGCCCCTCGTGTGGGCGCGGTTGTGGCAGGCGGACCTCGCCGCCGACCCAGCGACCATTGCCGCGCGCCTCGCCGACCTGCGTGGTCTCGTGATGTCGCTGGGACTGCCCGAGCTGTCCTACGAGTACGAGCTGCGGGTGGGCCGGATGCACCGGCACCAGGGGCGCCCCGACGACGCCGAGGCTCACCTGCGTCGTGCCGTCGACCAGCTGGCCCATGCCGCAGGGGCCATCCCCGACCACGCTCTGCTGACCGCGTTCCGCGCCGACCGGTCGCGCGCGCACACCGAGCTCACCAGCCTGTTGCTGGAGCGCGGTCGGCCCGAGGACCTGGCCGAGGCAGCGCTGGTGGCCGACGACATCCGGGCCCAGACACTCACCGACCTGCTCACCCAGGCGGCCGGTCGCGGGCCGGTGCTCTCCACCGCCGGACGCGATCTGGGGGAGGCCTTCGCCGAGCTCAGCGCGCTCTACCTGGAGGAGCAGCGGGCTGGGAACGAGGACGGTGACCGGCTCGAGCTCCTGGCCGAGCGAACCGAGGTGTTGGAGCGCCGCGTCAACACGCTGCGGCTGCGTCACCTCGATGCTGCCTCCGAGCACGCCAAGACGATGCCCGGACCGCTGTCCCGATCCCGGTCGGCGTCCGTCCTCTCGCCCACGGTGGCGTTCCACGTCGGCACGAACGACGAGCTGCTGGTCTTCGTGCACCTCGATGAGACCACCATCGTCCGACGCCTGCCGGAGCCGCTCTCGCGCGTCCACGACCTGATGGACGAGCTCGACGACCAGTGGAGCCGGATCGCGATCACCCTGGGGCTCGACCTGGGCCACTCGGCGGCACTGCTGCGCACGACCCGGCACACGCTGCGGGCGTTGTACGCCGCCCTGCTCGAGCCGGTGGCCGAGCTGCTGACGGACCGGGGTGACCGGGTGTGCATCGTGCCCGACGGTCGGATGGGTGCGGTGCCGTTCTCGGCCCTGTTCGACGGCGAGCGGCACGTGATCGAGCGCTGGGCCATCACGGTCGCCCCCACCCTGGTGCCGGCAGGGCGCCCCGACCTCACCGTCGATGTCGAGGGCAGCGCCACCGTGGTCGCCGTCGCCGACGAGTACGCGCCGGCCATGGACGAGGAGGCCAGGCTGGTGGTCGGCCTGCTGCCCCGGTCCGACCTGCTCGCCGGCGACGCAGCCACGGTCGCGGAGTTCACCCGCTCCGTGACCGGCAAGCACCTGGTGCACGTGGCCTGCCACGGGGTGTACCGGCCGGACAATCCGCTGTTCTCGCGACTGCGCCTCACCGACAGGTGGATGACCTCGGCCGAGATCGTCCAGCTCGACCTGCGCGGTGCCCTGGTCGTGCTGAGCGCGTGTGAGTCCGGCAGCCACGGGCGTACGGCGGAGCCGGTCGGACTCGGTTGGGCCTTCCTGGCTGCGGGGGCCGCCGGAGTGCTGGTGAGCCACTGGCCGGTGGACGACGCGGCGACGGCCACCCTGATGTCGGCTCTCTACGAACACCTCTCTGCGGGCGAGCCACCGGACAGCGCCCTGCGGCTCGCCCAGCTGCACGCGGCGGAGTTCCAGCCGCACCCGTTCTACTGGGGAGCATTCAGCTATCTGGTCAACCCGATCGCCGCCCCGGCCGAGGCCTCGTCGTGACCGGCGCAGTCGTCTCCCGGCAGGTCGCGGCTGTCCTGGCTGTGGTGATGCTGTGGCCGCTGTACCTCGCGGTACCCGCGCCGAGCGAGGCTCACGCCGGTTCCGCGCGCCAGCCGGTGGGGCCACCGTCGACCAAGAAGCAGGAGGAGCCACTCGAGATCGTGGTCCGCCTCCGGGACACCGCGACCTACGGCCCGGGGGACCTCGAGAGGGATTACCCGGTCGTGCTGGTCGAGGGGCTACTGGTCTCGCGCGGGATCTACCTCTTCCACCCGAGCGATCCCGAGGTCGCGGCCGACCACGGTGACACGCGGAAGCTGGCTGAGCGCATCGCGGAGTCCCCCGAGGTGCGGTACGCCGAGGTCGACTCGGCCATCTCGCTCTCCGACAGCCGCTACCACAGCTGGCCGAAGGGCAACCCTCGCGATCTGGGGAAGGACCGGGCGCGCTACCGCAAGCAACCGCTGGTCGACAAGCTCCGACTGCCCAGGTCGCACCGCGTCACCCGGGGTGCGGGCGTCGTCGTGGCCGTCCTCGACACCGGAGTGGCCAGGCACCACCGGGACCTGAAGTCCCGACTGCGCCAGGGGTACGACTACATCGGCGACGACCGCAATCCCTCGGAGGTGCGCGGAGGCCTCGATCGGAACCAGAACGGGGTCGTGGACGAGGCGTACGGGCACGGCACCTTCGTCGCCGGGATGGTGGCACTGGTGGCTCCGAAGGCGAGCATCCTGCCGATGCGAGTGCTGGACAGCGACGGCAGCGGAAGCGCGTTCCTCGTCTCCCGGGCGGTGGTCGAGGCGGTGAACCGGGGAGCCGACGTGATCAACGTCAGCCTCGGGACCTCGGACGAGGTGAAGTCGCGGTTGCTCAACCAGGCACTCGACTACGCGGCGGACCGTGGGGTGCACGTGGTGGCGGCCGCCGGCAACGACGACACCGACGAGAAGCAGTACCCCGCCAGCGAACGCGATGTGCTGAGCGTCAGCTCCACCACACTCAAGCACCGGAGGATCTCCGCGTTCGCCAACTGGGGCAAGTGGGTCGACGTCGCGGCGCCGGCCGATCGGCTCGTCGGGCCCGTGCCCGGGGGTCGCTACGCGCGGTGGGCCGGGACGTCGATGGCCGCACCCCAGGTCAGCGGCCAGCTGGCGCTGCTCATCGCTGCTGGGGCCGAGTCCGCGGACGACCGCGAGAAGGCGGTCAACGACACCACCCGCGAGGTGACCGGCAAGAAGATCGGCAAGGGCCTCATCGATGTTCTCTCCAGTCTCGGACATGTCCGGAGCCGGTCATGACCTGCCCGTCGCCCCGGCCGTATCCACCCGTTGAAGCAGTGACCGCCGACGCCTGACGCGTCGCCGTGTCAGATCCCGAGGGGGAAGCACAGATGAGAACGAGCACGAGGATCCCGGTACTCACCGCGGTGCTGGCACTGACCGCGACCGCGTTCGTGACGCCGACGGCCGTCGCCAAGGGCGGGGAGCCCAGCCCGATGGAGATCGCCGGTATCGACCTGGTGGTCAAGCTGGACGAGTCGGACGGCTACACGACCGACAACCTCGAGCGCGACTTCCCGGTGGTGGTGAAGGATCACCTGCTCGCCTCGCGGGGCATCTACCTGCTCGAGCCCACCGACCCGATCATCCGGCACGACGAGGGCAAGGCCGAGCGACTGGCAGAGGAACTGAAGAAGAACGGCGACTACGTGAAGTACGCCGAGCCGGACTACGCCACCGAGCTCGCCGACAATCGCTACCACAGCTGGCCGAACGGGACTCCCCAGGACGCGGGGGACCGCGGCGGTCCGTTCTACAACCAGCCGTTGACGGAGCGCCTGCGCCTGCCGGAGGTGCAGCAGCGCAGCACCGGGGCCGGTGGCACGGTCGCCGTCCTCGACACGGGGGTCGAGCTCGACCACCCGGCGCTCGCGGGTTCCCTGATCCCCGGCTACGACTTCGTCGACGACGACGCGGACCCCAGCGAGGTCCGGCAGGACCTGGACGCCAACGACAACGGGATCGTCGACGAGGCGTTCGGCCATGGCACCTTCGTGGCCGGGATGATCACCCTCGTCGCGCCGGATGCCAGGTCCTGCCGATGCGGGTCTTGAACAGCGACGGCGCCGGGCAGTGTCTTCCTCGTCGCGCAGGCCATCGTCGAGGCCGCGGATCAGGGCGTGGACGTGATCAACATCAGTATGGGCACCCCGCAGGAGCTCAAGTCGAAGTTGATGAAGGACGTCCTCGACTACGCCGACGACCTCGACGTCCAGGTCGTCGCCGCGGCCGGCAACGCCAACTCGGACGCCTACCAGTACCCGGCCAAGAACAACGGTGTCACCAGCGTCGAGCTCCACCATGGTGGCGTCGAGGACGAGATGCCCGAGTACGCCAACTACGGGCGATGGGTCGACCTGGCCGCTCCCGTCGGACCACGTGCTCGGCCCGGTCCCCGGGGGCGGCTACGCCTGGTGGGCCGGCACCTCGATGGCGGCTCCGCAGGTGAGCGCACAGATCACGGTGCTGCAGGCGATGGGTGCGGCCGGTCGCGGACGACCAGATCAAGGCGATCGAGAAGAGCACCAAGAAGCTCAAGAAGGAGCTGAAGAAGAGCGTCAAGCACGGCGCGATCGACGTCCTGGCCAGCGTGCAGTACGTCGAGGCCGAGCTCGCCAAGCGCCGCAAGTAGCGCGCGTGGCACGGACCCGGGCCTGGTGGGCACCGCCCTGACCATGGACGTGGGTATCGACGAGTCCCGGCCGATCGACCAGCGAACCCCGCCAGAAGGATTCCGACCATGACGATGACGCGCCTGACCAAGCCCCGACCGATCGCGATCTCCGCACTGGCCCTGGTCCTGGCGGGGCTCTCCGTGCCGGCGACGACGGTGAGTCTGCCGTTCGCCGCCTCGGCAGCCACCCCGAGCACCTCCGAGGAGGGAGCGGCCGGGACCAAGGCAGGCCAGGACACGCCGAAGGCGAAGGACGAGCGCGCCAAGGACTCCACGAAGGACAAGAAGGACAAGCAGGACAAGAAGACGGAGCTGGAGCTCGTCGTCGGCTTCGTCGACCCGGCGTCGTACGGGCCGGACGAGCTCGAGGACGACTACCGGGTCGTGCACGTCGAGGCGGTGCTGCCGTCCCGAGGGATCCACCTGTTCCGGCCGACCAATGCGGCGACCCTCAAAGACCGGCGCAAGCTGGACAAGCTGGCCAAGGAGGTGGACTCCGCTCCCGAGGTCCACTTCGCGGAGGCGGACACGGCGACCGCGCTGTCGGACAGTCGCTACCACAGCTGGCCGAGCGGAACGCCCCAGGACGCCGGCACCGACCGGGCGCGGTTCCACGACCAGCCGCTCGTACGTCGACTGCAGCTCGCCGAGTCCCACCGCATCGCCACCGGCGCGGGGGTGACCGTGGCGGTGCTCGACACCGGGTCGTGGTCGCACGTCGAGCTGGCCGGCCGCCTGGTGCCCGGCTACGACTACGTCGCCGACGACGCCGACCCGACCGAGGAGCGGCAGCAGCTGGACGGCAACGACAACGACATCGTCGACGAGGCCTACGGCCACGGCACCTTCGTGGCCGGACTGGTCGGGCTCGTCGCTCCCGACGCCTCGATCATGCCGATGCGGGTGTTGGACAGCGACGGCGGCGGCACCGTGTTCCTGGTCGCCCAGGCGATCGTCGACGCCGTCGACGCGGGCGCGGACGTGGTCAACATCAGCCTCGGGTCGCCGGAGAAGATCAAGTCGAAGTTCCTCGACGCCACGCTGGCCTACGCACGGGCGCACCGGGTCCGGGTGGTCGCGGCGGCCGGGAACGCCGGCACCGCCGACGAGCAGTACCCGGCGTCCGAGGACGGGGTGCTCAGCGTCACCTCGACCCTGCTCGAGGAGGACCGGCTCCCCGACTTCGCCAACCGGGGTGAGTGGGTCGACGTGGCCGCCCCGGGGGAACGGCTGGTCGGACCGGTCCCCGGAGGCGGGTTCGCACAGTGGGCGGGGACCTCGATGGCGGCACCCCAGGTGAGCGGTCAGCTGGCGCTCCTGCTGTCGGCGTTCGACGCACCGGCCGAGGCTGACACCGATCTGCAGGTCGACGCGATCACCCGCACGGCTCGGTCTGTCCCGGGTCACGCGATCGCGCACGGCGCGGTCGACGTGCTGGCCAGCCTGCGCGAGGTCACCGACCGCTGAAACGAGGGACGACAGAGCGTCCTGGGAACTACCATTCTGTAGTTCCCAGGAACCGGTTGCGAGTGACGGATGTGACTGGTGTGATGCGCGTGTCCTCTCGACCGTGCGCCCCCGCGTGTGGTCGGTGTTCCCCCCACGAAGGAGACCCGCGTGGCGTCCCCCACCACCACGGCTGCCCGCGCGCTCCAGCGCTGCCTGGCCGGAGTGCTCGTCCTCGGGCTGGCGACCTCGGTCGTCCTGCACCTCGGCGCAGCCGGCCGTTCGGACCCTGGCGGTCGCGGCCTGACGCCGATGGCCGCGGCGCTGCCGTCGCCGACGTACCGCACCTTCACCCTCAACGTCGCCTTCCCGCTCTCGACGCGCAAGGCGATCGCCGACGCCAAGCGGGCGCTGACCCTGGGGGACGTCGGCGGCTTCCAGGAGTTCTCGCAGCAGCCGGACCGGGACGCGCTGCTGAGGATGCTGCAGCGCAAGGACTGGGGCTGGTACATGCCGCTGGGAGCGGGCGTTGCCATCCCGATCGTGTGGGACCGGGACCGGTTCCGGCTGATCGACGGCCACTCGACCCAGGTGCACGGACCCGAGCGGAACGTCACTCCGAGCCGCTACATCAACGTCGTCCGGCTCCGGGAGATCGCCACCGGCAAGGTGTTCGGCTACGTCAACACGCACCTGATCTCCGGTGCCTCCCGAGACGCGCAGCTGTCCAACATGAGGCGCATCCCGCGCCTGCGCAAGCACCTCTCGATGCTGCGCGACGAGATCGAGTCCCTCTTCGCGAGCACCGAGCACGTCTTCGTCGGCGGCGACTTCAATGTCAACTTCCTCGCGGACCGACGTCGACGCAACCCGGGGCTGCCGACCGACCGGCTCGGGGACCTCGTCGACTTCGACATGCCGCTGGCCGCGTCCTGGGGAACCCGGTCCCTGCTGGACTACGGGCTCTCGGTCCGGGAGAACGGGGGCCTGGCTCGGACCGCGTCCCGGATCGTCCCCGGCTTCCACTCCGACCACCGTGCGATCGTCTTCGACTACACCGTCCGGGATCTCTTCGAGACCGGTCCGCTGTTCTCGATCCCGAACGGGACGGCTGCCGATCGGCAGCGGACCCTGGACCGCATCGCTCGTGCGATCCGCGGCGCCGAGGCCGGGGACTCCGTCCGGCTGGCCACCGCCCGTCTCAACGCCCCGGTCGTCGAGGAGGCGCTGCTCGCCGCTCAGCAGGCCGGGGTGTCCGTGCAGGTGGTCGTGGGATCGGGGGCTGCCAGCGGCGCCGAGGCGCGACTGGCCGCCGCCCTGGGCTCGGACCGCGAGAGCCCGTCCTGGTTGGTGCGCTGTGAGGGCAGCTGCCTCGGTGGTGTCGGACAGCAGCAGGCCAACTTCGTCCTGGTCAGCCGGACCGGTGGCAGCAGCGAACTGACGCTGGTCGGTTCCTCGCCGATGACCAAGACGTCCGCCGGACGGTGGACCGACCTCTACCGGACCACCGACCCCAGCGTGTACGACGGCTACGGCACCATCTTCGAACGGCTCGCCGCCGACCAGACCGACGAGAGCCGGCAGCGGGTGGTGCAGCTGGGCGGCTACCGGGCCCAGCTGTACCCGGTGCCGGCCAAGCCGCACCGTGACCCGGTGCTCAAGGCGCTCCAGGGGGTCGGCTGCCGCGACGCCTCCGGACTGCGCACCGAGGACGGCCGCACCAACGTCCGGGCTGCCGTGCAGTCCTGGTCGGGCGGTCGCGGCCGTGCGATCGCCGAGCGCCTGGCGAAGCTGCAGACCAAGGGGTGTGACGTCGCGGTCCTGGCCGGCCCCCAGGTGCTGGGCGGCATCCGGCGGATCCTGGCGCGGGCGAACGTACCGGTGCGGCGGGTCGCCGCCGCACAGAACTACCTTGTCGTCGACGGACGGTACGGCACCAGCGCCGGCGCCTCCTACGCCTGGGTCGGCGGTCCGGGGTGGAACGACGAGGCCCTGGACAGCGACGGCGTCACCCTGGTCGTCGACGATGACGACTCGGTCCTGGACTACCTCGGCGGCTTCAGCCAGACCTGGCAGCGTGGCTGATCCGGCATCCACCCCGGCGTGACGGGGGCCTGCTCCAAGAATCGGTCTAGTCGGCCGTGCCCTGGCTTTGCTTTTCTCGTTTGACACGTGATGGCAGCGGGAAGGTCATCGAGGTCGATGTGCGACAACCCCCCCCCGAGGACTGAGCCCCCCATCGGTCCAGGTCGCGATCGTCGCCCTCGAGGTCGCCCCGGGTTCATCACCGGGTCCGACGATGAGGACCCACCGGCTCCGGCCGCCGTCTCGACGGCAGCCGGGGCCGGTCGCTTCTCAGCCCGGCCCGATCAGGTCTCAGGCGGCTACCAGCCGCGCTCGCGCCACTGCGCCAGGTGCGGGCGCTGCACGCCCAGCGTGGAGTCGTCACCGTGCCCGGGGTAGAACCACGTCTCGTCCGGCAGTCGGTCGAAGACCCGTTCTTCGACGTGGTCGAGGAGCTGCTCGAACGCAGCGGCGTCGCCGAAGGTGTTGCCGACCCCACCCGGGAAGAGGGAGTCCCCGGTGAACAGGTGGGCGCGTCCGCCTGTCGGGGTCGGGTCGGCGTACAGCAGCGCGACCGAGCCCGGGGTGTGGCCGACCAGGGCGATGACCTCCAGCGTGCACTCGCCGACCCGGACGGTGTCACCGTGCTCCAGGCGGCGGGTGACCGGCACACCGGTCTGCTCGGTGACGGCGGCCGCGTCCGGCGCGCCGACGAGCACGTCGGCCGACGTGGTGGCCACCACCGAGGACAATGCCCGGTGGTGGTCCCAGTGCTGGTGGGTCGTTACGACGGTGGCCAGGCCCCGCTCGCCGGCCAGCGACAGCAGGGTGTCGGGCTCCGCAGCGGCGTCGATGAGAAGCTGCTCACCGGTGGCCCGACAGGTGAGCAGGTAGCAGTTGTTGGACATCTCCTCGTCGACCGCGACCTTGGTGATGCTCAGTCCGCGCAGCTCGCGGACCTGCGCCGGTCCGCCCGGCGTCACCGCGCCGGTGTAGGCGCCGTTCACCATGCCTCGATCCGCGGCAGCACGCCGTCGTTGCTGGTGAGTCCGTCACCGGTGCCGCGACCGGTCAGCCACCAGCCCAGGGCGGCAGCCGGTCCCGAGATGGTGGGGCCGTTGCCGTCGGCGCCGCAGCGCCAGGTCCGGTCCAGGTCGGTGGCGCGCACCAGGAACGAGGCTGCGCCCGTGTGCCGGGCCGTCATCGCATCCAGCAGGATCGTCGTGAACGCGGCCGGCCAGTCGGCGGGGGAGTAGGCCAGGCCCAGGTCCGCGTGATGGATCTCCACCTCGCGCACCCGCATCGGCAGCACCTCGGAGACCGACAGCGTGCGGCCCCCGGGGACCCGGTCGAAGGTCCGCCGCGATTGGTCCTCCGGCAGCTCGGCGAGCGCATGGGCGAACGACGTGGTGGAGGCGAGGAACCGGTCCCGCAGCGTCCCGGGCGCCACCCGCGCGAGCGAGGCGATCTCGGCGTCCCGGACGTCCTGCGAGGGGTACATCGGCACCGAGGTCCCCTCCGCCGCCCCGCGCAGCACCCCGGCCAGGGCCTCGGCGTTGAGGGTCAGGTGGGCGACCACGTCGGCCCGGGACCAGTGCGGCAGCAGGCTGGGCGCCGACCAGTCCGGATCGGACATCGCGTCCACGCTGCGGACCAGTCGGTGGGTTCCGTGGCGCAGCAGGTCGACGAGGCGACCGGGCGGGCTCTCGAGATCTGACGCTTCGGGCATGGACCCATCCTTGCGCGGCCCGCCGACGCAGACCAGAGGCACCGTGCTGCGGCTGCCGCAAGCGGGTACTTGTCGGTGGCTGGTGAGATGGTGCGGGCGGGTGCGAGGACCAGACCTGGCCGTCGGCGCTGATTCGTCCGCGACCTGCGCCCCCCGTAAGATGTACGAACGCCTGTTCGAAGCCGACCTACCGGCCGACCGACTCGACTGCACGGAGACTGATCAAGTGGCGGACCAGCTCATCATCCGGGGTGCCCGGGAGCACAACCTCAAGGACGTGTCCCTGGACCTGCCCCGGGACTCGCTGATCGTCTTCACCGGGCTGTCCGGCTCGGGCAAGTCGTCGCTGGCCTTCGACACGATCTTCGCCGAGGGACAACGGCGGTACGTCGAGTCGCTCTCGGCGTACGCCCGGCAGTTCCTCGGTCAGATGGACAAGCCCGACGTGGACTTCATCGAGGGCCTGTCGCCGGCGGTCTCGATCGACCAGAAGTCCACCTCGCGCAACCCGCGGTCCACGGTCGGCACGATCACCGAGGTCTACGACTACCTGCGGCTGCTCTACGCGCGCGCCGGGCGGCCGCACTGCCCCGTCTGCAGCTCGCCGATCGAGCGGCAGACGCCGCAGCAGATCGTGGACAAGGTGCTCGACCTGGAGGAGGGCCGACGGTTCCAGGTGCTGGCTCCGATGATCCGCGGCCGCAAGGGGGAGTACGTCGAGCTGTTCAAGCAGCTCCAGGCCCAGGGGTACTCCCGGGCCCGGGTCAACGGTGAGACCTCCTCCCTGGACGCGCCACCGCAGCTCGACAAGCAGAAGAAGCACACGATCGAGGTGGTCGTCGACCGGCTCGCGGTCAAGGAGTCCTCGAAGCGGCGCCTCACCGACTCGGTGGAGACCGCCCTCGGCCTGGCCGGCGGCCTCGTGGTCTTCGACTTCGTCGACCTCGACGCCAAGGACCCCGGGCGTGAGCTGCGGTTCAGCGAGAAGATGGCCTGCCCCCACGACCACCCCATCGACACCGACGAGCTGGAGCCACGCTCGTTCTCGTTCAACTCCCCCTTCGGGGCCTGCCCGTCCTGCCACGGACTGGGCACCCGGATGGAGGTCGACCCGGAGCTGGTCGTCCCCGACCCCCAGGCCACGCTGGGCGAAGGGGCGATCCAGCCCTGGAGCATGGCCCACGTCGCCGACTACTTCCTCCGGCTGATGGGCGCGCTGGGCGACGAGCTCGGGTTCGACCTCAACACCCCGTGGCAGGACCTGCCGGTGCGCGCCCAACGGTCCCTGCTGGACGGCCACGCGACCAAGGTGCACGTCCGGACCCGCAACCGGTACGGCCGCGAGCGCGCCTACTATGCCGAGTTCGAGGGCGTGCGCGGGTACATCGAGCGCCGCCACCGTGAGGCCGAGTCGGACACCAGCCGGGAGCGCTTCGAGGGGTTCATGCGGGAGGTGCCGTGCCCGGCCTGCGCCGGCAGCCGCCTCAAGCCCGTGTCGATGGCGGTCACGCTCGGCGGGTTGAGCGACGGCGGCAAGAACATCGCCGAGCTGTGTGCGCTGCCGATCAGCGAGACGGCCGACTACCTGCGCACCGTCGACCTGTCGGCACGGGAGCGTCAGATCGGTGAGCGGGTGCTCCGGGAGATCCAGGAGCGACTCAACTTCCTGCTCGACGTCGGTCTGGACTACCTGTCGCTGGACCGGCCGTCGGGCTCGCTGTCGGGCGGGGAGGCGCAGCGGATCCGGTTGGCCACGCAGATCGGCGCCGGCCTGGTCGGCGTCCTCTACGTGCTGGACGAGCCGTCGATCGGCCTGCACCAGCGCGACAACCAGAAGCTCATCGAGACCCTGGTCCGGCTCAAGGACCTCGGCAACACCCTCATCGTCGTCGAGCACGACGAGGACACCATCAAGGTCGCCGACTGGGTGGTCGACATCGGTCCCGGAGCCGGTGAGCACGGCGGGCAGGTGGTGCACAGCGGGACCGTGAAGGGCCTGTACGAGCATCCTGACTCGTTGACCGGCCAGTACCTCTCCCGGCGCCGGGAGATCCCGGTGCCCGCCGTACGCCGTCCCCGGACCACCGGTCGCGAGCTCACTGTCCGCGACGCCCACGAGCACAACCTGCAGGGCATCGACGTCACGTTCCCGCTGGGGCTGTTCGTCGCCGTCACCGGGGTGTCCGGTTCCGGCAAGTCCACGCTGGTCAACGACATCCTCTACACCTCGCTGGCCAAGCAGATCTACAACGCGCGGGCGGTCCCGGGCCGGCACCGGACGATCACCGGCCTCGAGCACGTCGACAAGGTGATCCACGTCGACCAGTCCCCGATCGGACGCACGCCGAGGTCCAACCCGGCGACCTACACCGGTGTCTTCGACCATGTCCGCAAGCTCTTCGCGGCCACCCCCGAGGCGAAGATGCGCGGGTACCTCCAGGGGCGCTTCTCGTTCAACGTCAAGGGCGGCCGCTGCGAGGCATGCTCGGGCGACGGCACGATCAAGATCGAGATGAACTTCCTCCCTGACGTCTACGTGCCCTGCGAGGTCTGTCACGGGGCGCGCTACAACCGGGAGACCCTGGAGGTGCACTACAAGGGCAAGACCATCGCCGAGGTCCTCGACATGCCGATCGAGGAGGCGGTCGAGTTCTTCGCCGCGGTGCCGGCGATCAACCGGCACCTCAAGACCCTGGTCGAGGTGGGGCTGGGCTACGTGCGCCTCGGACAGCCGGCCACCACGCTGTCGGGAGGTGAGGCGCAGCGGGTCAAGCTCTCCGCCGAGCTCCAGAAGCGGTCGACCGGTCGGACCGTGTACGTGCTCGACGAGCCCACCACCGGGCTGCACTTCGAGGACATCCGCAAGCTGCTGCTGGTGCTGGGCCGGCTGGTCGACGCGGGCAACACCGTGCTGGTGATCGAGCACAACCTCGATGTGATCAAGACCGCTGACTGGCTGGTCGACATGGGTCCCGACGGCGGGTCGCGCGGCGGTCTCGTCGTCGCCGAGGGCACCCCGGAGCAGGTGGCGGCGCACCCGACGAGCTACACCGGGCACTTCCTGGGGGCCATGCTGGAGGGACGGGAGGCCCGGCAGCCGACCCGCAAGCAGCCGGCCAGCAGCGCCCCGGGTGGCCGATCAGCGGCGCGTCCGGTGCGGTCCGCGGCGAGGACCACCACGACCAAGTCCCGGGCGAAGAGGTCGACAGCGGGGTAGTGGACGCCGCTAGTGTCTTCTTCAACCACCCGCTCGTGGAGGAAGGCCCTTGCCATGACCCTCGAACAGTCCGCTCCGATCAACGCCGAGCCGGGGATGGCCCCCACCGGGGGCATCTGCCGTCGTCACGCCATCGCCGGCACCGTCACCGCCTGCCTGGCGGCCCCGCTGCTCGCCGCCTGTGGCTCCGACGACGAGGCGTCGGGTGACGCCTCCGGCAACGGCGACGGCGGCTCGGGTGCGTCGGCCGACGGAGCGCTGACCACCACCGCCGACGTCCCGGTCGGGGGCGGCGTCGTGCTCAAGGACGCCGAGGTGGTGGTCGTCCAGCCGGAGGCGGACACCTTCACCGGCTACACCGCCATCTGCACGCACCAGGGCTGCGTGGTCTCCTCGGTCGAGGACGGGCTGATCAAGTGCGGCTGCCACGGCAGCGAGTTCTCGATCGAGGACGGCTCGGTGCAGGGTGGGCCGGCGACCTCAGCGCTGGCGGAGGTGGCGTTGAACGTCGACGGGGACCAGATCTCGCTCGCCTGACCTGCGAGGTGACCACCGATCACAGCAGGTCGAGGTCGGTGCGGTAGTCCGGCACCACGACCTGGCTGCGAGGTGAGCAACGGCGCACGTCCCGCACCGCCGCCTCGAGTCGTCGCCGACTGCTCTCCGAGGCCGTCGGCGGGTGGGTCGGGGCCGACTCGAAATCGTCCCAGTGCACCGGGATCACCAGGCGTGGGCGGGCCAGTGCCTCGAGCAGTCGGGGCACGTACTCCCAGGTCGCGTCGTTGCTCGGCACGGCGAAGATCGCGACGTCCGCCGCTACAACCGACAACGCCTGTTCGTCGACGTCGCTGGCGCCGCTCACGTACACCTGGGGTCCGCCGGGCCGGCTGATGACGAAGCTGAGCGTGTCGCCCTCCGGGAGGTCGGAGATCACCCGGGGTTCGGGCGGCATCTCGGCGCGGGTGCCCGGGAAGAGCAGCGATCCCGTCCCGGTGCGGCTGTGCAGCGAGGAGACCACGCGGACCACCAGGTCGTCGAGCACCAGGACCTCACCGCCCTTCACCGGCAGCAGCTGACGTGCGGGCACGTCCATCGCCAACGCGGTGTGATAGGTCGTCATGGTCCCGACCACTCGTGCGTCGTGGCGGCGGGCCAAGTAGGGGACGTCGTTGAAGTGGTCCCAGTGCGTGTGAGTGACCAGGATCGTGCTGGGGGATCCCACCGCGGCGTCGACCGCTGCCTCATCGGTGCGCAGCGGCGTGGCCGGGTCGAAGGATCCTGCTGCGAGACCGGTCGCGTAGCGCGACAGGTACGGATCAACCAGGAGCTCCTGTTCCGGGGTGCGTACTCGCCACCCGGCCGTACCCAGCCAGCGGAACGTGCCGCCGCGCGGCTGCGGGTTTCGGCGCCCGGCGCCGCTCGCCGATGCCCGCGCCGAGATCCCCGTCGTCCCGACGCCGAGTGCGGCTGCCCCGGTCATCAGTCGACGTCGGCGGACCTGTCGTTCGGGGCTGGTGGGGCTGGTGGTCGCTGGTGCGGGAGCACCGGTGTGCAAGGGCATGCAGATCCTTCGTCCGAGAGGCGCCAGCCCAGCAGAAGGGGCCCCGGGAGTCAACGACGTCCGGGGCGTGCCGCAACTTCGGCGCTCCCTCTCGTCACACGCGGCAGCTCTCCTCAGAGCTCGACCAGCACGTCCTCGCCGTCGACGGTGACCCGGTACGTCGTCAGCGGGGCGGGCTGTCGGCCCAGAGCGACCAGCCGGCGTGACCAGCCGGGAATGCTCCGACCTGCGAAGCCGGTGACCCAGTCCACGTTCTTGCCCGAGCACAGCTCGAAGCGCGAGTTGTGCCACGGGCACTGCACCACGCCGTCCTCGAACCGCACCCCCGCGGGACCCTTCGACAACGGCAGTCCCAGGTGCGGACACCGGTTCCGTGCCGCGCACACCGTGTCCCCGGTGCGGGACAGCACCACCGAGGTGCCCTCGACGTCCACCGTCACCAGCTGGCCGGCGGGGAAGTCCGCCATGGTTCCGACCTTCACGTGTCGTCCCATGCCCGCAGCCTAGTGTCTGCGGCCGCCCGTAGGGTTGGCACGTGCCTGCCGCTCGACCTCCTCGTTCCGCTCGCGGGCCGTTGTCCTACCGTCCCGAGCCCGGCTCGATCCCCACCCAGCCAGGCGTCTACCGGTTCCGGGACCCGCGTGGTCGGGTGATCTACGTCGGCAAGGCGAAGAACCTGCGGGCCCGGCTCTCGTCGTACTTCCAGGACATCTCGAACCTGCACCAGCGGACCGCCTCGATGGTGACCACGGCGGCCAGCGTCGAGTGGACCGTGGTCAACACCGAGGTCGAGGCGCTCCAGCTGGAGTACTCCTGGATCAAGGAGTTCGACCCGCGGTTCAACGTCAAGTACCGCGACGACAAGTCCTACCCGTGGCTGGCGGTCACCGTCGGCGACGAGTTCCCGCGGGTGATGGTCGGGCGCGGCGCCAAGCGGAAGGGCACCCGGTACTTCGGCCCCTACAGCCACGCCTGGGCGATCCGGGAGACCGTGGACATCCTGCTGCGGGTCTTCCCGATGCGCTCGTGCAGCAACGGCGTCTTCAAGCGGTCGGCGCAGATCGGCCGCCCCTGTCTGCTGGGCTACATCGACAAGTGCGCAGCGCCCTGCGTCGGCGCCGTCTCCGCGCAGGAGCACCGTGCGATCGTCGACGACTTCTGCGACTTCATGGCGGGGCGCACCCGCCCCTTCGTCAAGCGGATCGAGACCCAGATGTACGCCGCCTCGGAGGCGCTGGACTTCGAGAAGGCCGCGCGGTTGCGGGACGACCTGGGGGCGATGCACCGGGCGTTGGAGAAGCAGGCCGTGGTGCTCGGGGACGGGGCCGACGCCGACGTGATCGCCCTCGCGGAGGACCCGCTCGAGGTCGCGGTGCAGATCTTCTACGTCCGCGGTGGCCGGATCCGGGGTCAACGGGGCTGGGTGGCCGACCGGGTCGAGGAGGGTGACACCCCCGAGCTGGTGGAGGGCTTCCTGCTCCAGCTCTACGGCGGCACCGACGTGGCCGAGGCGGGCGACACGATCCCGCGGGAGATCCTGGTGCCCGCGCTGCCGCCGGACCTTCCCGTGCTGGAGGAGCTGCTGAGCGACCTGCGCGGCAGCCGGGTGGCGATCCGGGTCCCCCAGCGCGGCGACAAGAAGTCACTGCAGGAGACCGTGGCCCGCAACGCCGCCCAGTCCCTGGCGCTGCACAAGACCAAGCGCGCCAGCGACCTGACCACCCGCAACCGGGCCCTGGAGGAGATCCAGCTGGCGCTCGAGCTGGACGAGGTGCCGCTGCGGATCGAGTGCTACGACGTCTCGAACCTCCAGGGCACCGAGGTGGTCGCCTCGATGGTGGTCTTCGAGGACGGGCTGGCGCGCAAGAGCGAGTACCGCCGGTTCGTGATCAAGGGCGTCGACGGCCAGAACGACGTGGCCTCGATGCACGAGGTGATCACCCGCCGGTTTCGCCGGCTGCTGGACGAGCAGGCCCGCAGCGAGCAGGTGGTCACCGAGTCCGGCCCGATGCTCGTCGACCCGGAGACCGGCCGACCGCGCAAGTTCGCCTACGCCCCGGGTCTGGTGGTCGTCGACGGCGGCCCGCCCCAGGTGGCCGCGGCCCAGCGTGCCCTGGACGAGCTCGGCATCGACGACATCCCCGTCTGCGGTCTGGCCAAGCGGCTGGAGGAGGTGTGGCTGCCGGACCAGCAGGACCCGGTGATCCTGGCCCGCACCTCGGAGGGGCTCTACCTGCTGCAACGCGTCCGCGACGAGGCACACCGGTTCGCCATCACCCACCATCGCTCACGCCGTTCGAAGTCGATGGTGGAGAGCGTCCTGGACGACGTCCCCGGCCTCGGCGAGGTGCGGCGCCGTACCCTGCTCAAGCACTTCGGGTCGTTGCGCAAGCTTCGCAGCGCGACGGTGGACGACATCGCCCAGGTCCCGGGGATCGGCACCCGGACCGCCACCGCGATCAAGGACGCCGTGACCCAGCAGGCGCCGACCCGGCACACTGGTCCCGCCATCGTGTCGGTGAACACCGCGACCGGAGAGATCGAGGAAGAGTGACCCAGGAGCAGAGCACCGCGGCCGAGCTGGTGGTCGTCACCGGGATGACCGGGGCGGGCCGCAGCACCGCGGCCAAGGAGCTGGAGGACCTCGGCTACTACGTCGTGGACAACCTCCCGCCCAGCCTGCTGCGCGACGTGGTCCGGCTCGTCGACGAGAGCCGTGGCACCAGCCAGCCGATCGCGGTGGTCGTCGACGTCCGCTCGGGATCGTTCTTCGGCTCGCTGCAGGCCAACCTCGCGCACGGGGCCACCGGCCGAAAGGCGACGATGGTCTTCCTCGACGCCACCGACGACGTCCTGGTCCGCCGGCAGGAGGCCGCCCGCCGACCGCACCCGCTGCAGGGCAGCGGCCGACTGCTGGACGGGCTGGAGCGCGAGCGCGAGGTGCTGGCCGACCTGCGGGGCGCCGCGGAGCTGGTGATCGACACCTCCGCTCTCAACGTGCACCAGCTGGCCGACCGGATCGCGGAGGCGTTCGGGACCCCGGACACCATGCGGCTCAAGGTCACCGTGATCAGCTTCGGCTTCAAGTACGGCATCCCGGTGGACGCCGACTTCGTCGCCGACATGCGATTCCTGCCGAACCCGCACTGGATCCCGGAGCTGCGGCCGAGCACCGGACGGGACGCGCCGGTGGCCGACTACGTCAAGAGCCGGCCGGGCGCCGCCGAGTTCCTCGACGGGTACGTCCCGGTGCTCGCCGGCGTCGCGGAGGGCTACCTGCGGGAGAACAAGCGGTTCATGCGGATCGCGATCGGCTGCACCGGGGGCAAGCACCGCAGCGTGGCGATGACCGAGGAGGTCACCGCCAGGCTGGCCGCGCTGGGGTACGACGCCCGAGCGCAGCATCGCGACCTGGGGCGGGAGTGAGCGAGGTGACCCCGCCGGGCTCCGGGCGAGCCCAGGCGGTGGTCGCCCTCGGTGGCGGCCACGGGTTGCACGCGTCGCTGAAGGCGCTGCGTCGGCTGGTGGACGACCTCACCGTCGACGAGCTGACGGCGATCGTCACGGTCGCCGACAACGGGGGCTCCTCGGGGCGGCTGCGCAGCGAGTTCGGCGTCCTGCCCCCCGGCGACCTGCGGATGGCCCTCGCGGCGCTGTGCGGGGACGACGACTGGGGGGAGACCTGGGCCAGGGTGCTCCAGCACCGGTTCGCCGGCGACGGTGAGATGCGTGGCCACGTCGTCGGGAACCTGCTGATCGTCGGCCTCTGGGAGCTTCTCGGCGACCCGGTGGACGCCCTCGACTGGGTCGGTCGGCTGCTCCAGTCCTCCGGCCGGGTGCTGCCGATGGCCCTGGACCCGATGGACATCACCGCTTCGGTGCGTGGTCTGGGCGAGGACCCCGAGACGGTCACCGCGGTGCACGGCCAGGTGGCCGTGGCCACCACCGAGGGCGTCATCGACGCGATCACGCTGGAGCCGCCGGACCCGCGGGTCGCTCCGGCCGCCCTGGAGGCCATCGCGGGTGCCGACTGGGTGGTGCTGGGGCCAGGCTCCTGGTTCACCTCGGTGATGACGCACCTGATGGTGCCCGCCCTGCGTCAGGCGCTGGTGACCACGAAGGCTCGGGTGGTGGTGGTGCTCAACCTCACCGAGCAGGCGGGGGAGACCGGCGGCTTCGGGCCGGCCGATCACCTCGCGGTCCTCGTCGAGCACGCCCCCGACCTGGCGGTGCACACCGTGCTGGCCGACCGGGGCAGCGTGGCCGACGGGCTCGAGGAGCTCGAGCACGTCGTGGCGGCCACCGGCGCCCGGCTGGTGGTGGCCGACGTGGCCGAGGGCGACGGCTCGCCGCGTCATCACCCGGGCCGGCTCGCGGCGGCGTACGCCCGGATCCTGGAGCAGGGGTGAGCCCGCTCCGTCGCCGGGGGGTCATCCGGAATGACCCGACTGGCACACTCCGCGCCCAGGTCTCTCGTGCGAGGATCGGCCCATGGCGATGACGGCACAGGTGAAGGCAGAGCTGTCGAGCACTCAGACGACGAAGACCTGCTGCCGCAAGGCCGAGGTGGCCTCGATGCTGCGTTTCGCCGGCGGGCTGCACATCGTCAGCGGTCGGATCGTGGTGGAGGCCGAGCTCGACACCGGGGCTGCGGCGCGACGGCTCCGCAAGGACATCGCCGAGGTCTACGGCCACCAGTCGGACGTGGTGATGGTGCAGGGCAACGGCATCCGCCGAGGCAGCCGCTACATCGTCCGGGTGGTCAAGGACGGCGAGGCGCTCGCCCGCCAGACGGGGTTGCTCGACCAGCGCGGACGACCGGTCCGAGGGCTGCCGCCCGCGGTCGTCTCCGGTGGTGGCTGTGACGCGGTCGCCGCCTGGCGGGGCGCTTTCCTGGCCCACGGCTCGTTGACCGAGCCCGGCCGCTCCTCCTCGCTGGAGATCAGCTGCCCGGGTCCGGAGGCGGCGCTGGCCCTGGTGGGCGTTGCGAGACGGCTCGGGATCCAGGCGAAGGCCCGCGAGGTGCGCGGTGTCGACCGGGTGGTGATCCGCGACGGCGACGCCATCGGTCAGCTGCTGACCCGGCTGGGCGCGCACGAGTCGCTGATGGCCTGGGAGGAACGCCGGATGCGCCGCGAGGTGCGGGCCACCGCCAACCGGCTCGCGAACTTCGACGACGCCAACCTGCGCCGATCGGCCCGGGCAGCGGTCGCCGCCGGGGCACGGGTCGAGCGGGCGATGGAGATCCTCGGCGAGGAGATCCCCGACCACCTGCAGCTCGCCGGCGCGCTCCGGCTGCAGCACAAGCAGGCGTCCCTCGAGGAGCTCGGCCAGCTGCACGAACCGGTGCTGACCAAGGACGCGATCGCCGGCCGGATCCGCCGGTTGCTGGCGATGGCCGACAAGCGGGCCGAGGAGCTCGGCATCCCGGACACCGAGGCCTCGCTGACGCCGGAGATGCTGGCCGAGGACGCGTGAGCTCGTTACCCGCACGTACGCCGGACGGTCTTGCGATCCTGCCCGCCGCACCCGCTAGGGTCGATCACGGCCCGGGCGTGGACACCGCCGCGCCCCGGGGCGGGGGACCGATGCGCAGACGGGCCACCCGGACCAGCCATCAACCGCAGCTCAGCCTCGCAGCCACCTCGTAGCCACAAGGAGCACCGCAGTGACCGTTCGTGTAGGTATCAACGGATTCGGCCGGATCGGCCGCAACTTCTTCCGGGCCGTTCGCGCCTCCGGCCTCGACATCGAGATCGTGGGCGTCAACGACCTGACCGACAACGCGGTGCTCGCGCACCTGCTCAAGTACGACTCGATCCTCGGGCGCCTCGACGCCGACGTCTCCTCGACCGAGGACTCCATCCTCGTGGGCGACCAGACGATCGCGGCGTTCGCCGAGCGCGACCCCGCCAACCTCAAGTGGGGCGACCTGAACGTCGACGTCGTGGTCGAGTCGACCGGGTTCTTCACCGACGCGACCAAGGCGCGCGCCCACATCGACGGTGGGGCCAAGAAGGTCATCATCTCCGCGCCCGCCTCCAACGAGGACATCACGGTCGTGATGGGTGTGAACCACACCGAGTACGACGCGGCGCAGCACACGGTGATCTCGAACGCCTCGTGCACCACGAACTGTCTGGCCCCGATGGCCAAGGCGCTTCATGAGGACCTCGGCATCGTCAAGGGCCTGATGACGACGATCCACGCCTACACCGCGGACCAGAACCTGCAGGACAACATCCACAAGGACCTGCGCCGCGCCCGCGCCGCCGCCCTGAACGTCGTCCCCACCTCGACCGGCGCCGCCAAGGCGATCGCCCTGGTCATGCCCGAGCTCAAGGGCAAGCTCGACGGGTACGCCCTGCGCGTCCCCGTGCCGACGGGCTCGGCCACCGACCTCACCTTCGAGGCCGGCCGCGAGACCACCGTCGAGGAGGTCAACGCCATCGTCGAGAAGGCCGCGGACGGGCGCTTCCTGCGCTACTCCACCGCGCCGATCGTCTCCGCCGACATCGTCACCGACCCGGCGTCCTGCATCTTCGACGCCCCGCTGACCAAGGTGATCGGCAACCAGGTCAAGGTCGTCGGCTGGTACGACAACGAGTGGGGCTACTCCAACCGCCTCGCCGACCTGATCGCCTACATCGGTGAGACCCTCTGACCGTGGCTGACGTCTCCGCGCTCGCCCAGCAGCTCGATGGTGGCCTGGCCGGCAAGCGGGTCCTGGTCCGCTCCGACCTGAACGTGCCGCTGGACGGCAGCACCATCACCGACGACGGCCGGATCCGGGCCAGCGTCCCCACCATCCGGGACCTCGCCGAGGGCGGTGCCCGGGTGGTGGTGACCGCCCACCTCGGCCGGCCGAAGGGCGCGCCGGAGCCGGCGTACTCCCTCGAGCCGGTGGCCGCGCGGCTCGGCGAGCTGCTCGGACGCGAGGTGGCCTTCGCCACCGACACGGTCGGGGACTCCGCCCGCGAGACGGTCGCCGGGCTCACCGACGGCCAGGTCGCGCTGCTGGAGAACGTCCGGTTCAACCCGGGCGAGACCAGCAAGGACGCCGATGAGCGGCGGGGGTTCGCCTCCCAGCTCGCCGAGCTGGCCGACGCCTTCGTCTCCGACGGGTTCGGCGTCGTGCACCGCAAGCAGGCCTCGGTCTACGAGATCGCGCAGCTGTTGCCGCACGCGATGGGCAACCTGGTGGCCACCGAGATCGACGTGCTGCGTCGGCTCACCGTGGATCCCGAGCGGCCGTACGTCGTGGTGCTGGGCGGGTCGAAGGTCTCCGACAAGCTCGGGGTCATCGACAACCTGCTCGGCAAGGCCGACAAGCTGCTGATCGGCGGCGGGATGGTCTTCACGTTCCTCGCCGCGCAGGGTCACGAGGTCGGCAAGAGCCTGCTCGAGCAGGACCAGCTCGACGTCTGTCGCGAGTACCTTCGCCGCGCCGAGGAGTCCGGGGTGGAGATCCTGCTGCCGGGCGACGTGGTCGTCGACACGACGTTCCCCTCCGGCGACGCGACGCCGGCGCCGCGGGTGGTGCCGGCGGCGGAGATCCCGGCCGACTGCCTGGGACTCGACATCGGTCCCGCGTCGGGTGCCAGCTTCGCCGCCGCCGTCGCGGATGCCCGCACGGTCTTCTGGAACGGACCGATGGGTGTCTTCGAGGTCGCCGAGTTCGCCGACGGCACCCGCGCGGTGGCCGAGGCGCTCACCAAGGTCGACGGGCTCACGGTCGTCGGCGGCGGGGACTCGGCTGCGGCGGTGCGGACCCTCGGCTTCGACGAGGACGCGTTCGGCCACATCTCCACCGGCGGTGGGGCAAGCCTCGAGTACCTCGAGGGCAAGGAACTACCCGGCATCAAGGTCCTGGAGGACTGAACATGAGCAGCCGTACCCCGCTGATGGCGGGCAACTGGAAGATGAACCTGAACCACCAGGAAGCGGTGGTGCTGGTCCAGAAGCTCGCCTGGACACTGTCGGACAAGCGGCACGACTTCAGCAAGGTCGAGGTCGTCGTCGTACCTCCGTTCACCGACCTGCGTTCGGTGCAGACGCTGGTCGACGGGGACCGGCTGTCGGTCGCGTACGGCGCCCAGGACGTCTCGACCCAGGACGCGGGCGCCTACACCGGGGAGATCTCGGCCACGATGCTGGCCAAGCTCGGCTGCTCCTACGTGGTGGTCGGGCACTCCGAGCGTCGCGAGCACCACAAGGAGTCCGACGAGGTCGTGAACGCCAAGGCCCACAAGGCGTTGGCCGCGGGGATGACGCCGATCGTGTGCGTCGGAGAGGGCCTGGAGATCCGGCAGGCGGGCGACCAGGTGTCGTACACGCTGGCCCAGGTCGACGGGTCGTTGGCCGGCTTCACGGCCGAGCAGGTGGCGGGGCTGGTCATCGCCTACGAACCGGTGTGGGCGATCGGCACCGGTGAGGTGGCGACGCCGGAGGACGCGCAGGAGGTGTGCTCGGCGATCCGGGGCCGGATCCGCGAGGTGCACGGCGACGAGGCCGCCGACGGCGTCCGCATCCAGTACGGCGGGTCGGTGAAGGCGTCGAACGTCGCGGGCATCATGGCCAAGGACGACGTGGACGGCTGCCTGGTGGGCGGTGCCAGCCTGCAGGTCGACGAGTTCGGTGGGATCTGCCGCTTCTACGACATGCCGGTCATCTGATTCCGGCCGTGCTGACGTAGGATTCCCGACTGTGGAACTGCTCTTCACCATCATTCTCATGACCAGTAGCGCCCTGATGATCCTGCTCGTGCTCCTGCACAAGGGTCGCGGCGGCGGTCTCTCCGACATGTTCGGCGGCGGCGTCTCCAGCAGCCTCGGCGGATCCTCGATCGCCGAGCGCAACCTCGACCGGCTGACGGTCGGGATCGGCGTGATCTGGTTCGCCACTGTCATCGCGCTCGGCCTGTTGTTGGCCTACTAGAGACCTGATCAGACCGAACACGGAAGAGGGGGAACGTCGTGGCTGGTGGAGGAAACGCGATCCGCGGTAGTCGGGTCGGCGCGGGCCCGATGGGCGAGGCCGAGCGGGGAGAGGCTGCGCCACGCCAGGCGGTCACCTACTTCTGCTCCAACGAGCACCGCTCCGTGGTGGCCTTCTCCGTCGAGGCCACGGCCCCGGACTCGTGGGACTGCCCCAAGTGCGGGCTTCCGGCGTCGATGGACTCCGAGAACCCGCCGCCGGCACCCAAGATCGAGCCCTACAAGACTCACCTGGCCTACGTGAAGGAGCGCCGCTCCGAGGACGAGGCCGCCTCGATCCTCAACGAGGCCCTCAGCCTGCTCCGCTCCCGCCGGAAGTCCGGCGACCTCATCTTCTGACCCCACGGTTTCGAGACGCTCGCTGGCGCTCGCTCCTCAACCTCCGTAGGGCAGCGCGTCACGGTGGTTGAGGAAGGCGCGCAGCGCCTCACGGTGGTTGAGGAAGGCGCGCAGCGCCTCACGGTGGTTGAGGAAGGCGCGCAGCGCCTGTCTCGAAACCACCCCACGGTTTCGAGACGCTCGCTGGCGCTCGCTCCTCAACCTCCGTAGGGCAGCGCTTCACGGTGGTTGAGGAAGGCGCGCAGCGCCTCACGGTGGTTGAGGAAGGCGCGCAGCGCCTGTCTCGAAACCACCCCGTCACGGCGTCGAACTTCGGTTTCGAGACGCTCGCTGGCGCTCGCTCCTCAACCTCCGTAGGGCAGCGCTTCACGGTGGTTGAGGAAGGCGCGCAGCGCCTGTCTCGAAACCGCAGCGCCTGGCTCGAGAACCCACGGTTTCGAGACGCTCGCTGGCGCTCGCTCCTCAACCTCCGTGGAGGTCCGGGGTTCGAGGAAGGCGCGCAGCGCCGTACCCGGTGGTTGAGGAAGGCGCGCAGCGCCTGTCTCGAAACCACCCCGTCACGGCGTCGGCTTCGGTTTCGAGACGCTCGCTGGCGCTCGCTCCTCAACCTCCGTGGGGGACCGGGGTTTCGAGACGCTCGCTGGCGCTCGCTCCTCAACCTCCGTGGGGGACCGGGGTTTCGAGACTCCGTACGGCCGCTGTGCGGCGAGGTGGGTCAGAGGCGGGAGGCGGAGTCGCGGTCGAGGAACCAGATGGTCTCCTCGCGTCCGGAGACGCCGGTGGCCGGGATCTCGTGCAGGTCCGTCCGCGACGCACCCGAGCCGTCGGTTCCGGCGAGCGCGCGCGCCACGGCCTCGGCCTTCGCGTCGCCGGAGACCAGGAACCACACCGACCGCGCCCGGTTCAGGGCCGGGAAGGTCAGGCTGATCCGCTCCGGCGGCGGTTTGGGCGAGTCGGCGACCGCGACGGCGATCCCGTCGTCGTCGAGCTGGGGGAACCCGGGGAACAGCGACGCCACGTGGCCGTCCGGTCCGACCCCGAGCATCACGATGTCGAACTCACCCGTGCCATGCTCGTGCAGCGCTGCGGCGTACGCCGCAGCGCCCGCCGCGGCGCTCTCCGCGTCCGCGGTGGAGGCCATCTCGTGCACCCGGTCGGCCGGCACCCCGACCTGGTCCAGGAATGCGGACCTGGCCCCGGCGGCGTTGCGCTCCGACGAGCCGGGGTCGACGAAGCGCTCGTCGCCCCACCACACGTGGACGCGGGTCCAGTCGACCTCGCTTCCGGGGCTCAGCCGGGCGACCTCCGCGTGGATCCGCTCGGCGATGGTGCCGCCGGTCAGCGCCACGTGGGGCTCGCGCGCCGTCGCGCTGCGCGTCGGCGAGCCGGGACAGCAGCTCACCGGCGACCGCCGTGGCCAGGGCGCCGGCGTCGTCGTGCACCTCGATCAGCGGCGTGACCATCAGCTCTCCTCCTTGACCAGGCGTCGGGCGGTCGCCGCGTACACCTCATCCTCGTCCAGCCGTCGCAGCTCCTCGGCCAGCAGCTCGGGCAGCTCGCGACGCTTCAGTGCGGTCGGCCGGTCGGGGCCGTCGGGGGTGGAGAACGTGGCGATCCGACCATCCGGACGGGAGATCCGGATCTCGCCCTGCCGGGAAGCCAGGACCACCTCGGTCACGCCGGGTCCCTCCGACCTCTCGCGGGTGACGTCGACCTTCAGCCGGTCGCCCAGCCAGGCTGCCAGCAGGTCGGCGCTGGGGTTGCCGCGCTCGGCCACCACCCCGGCCCCGGTCACCTTCACCTGCTGGTGGTCCAGGGCGGCGGCGAGCAGGGCCCGCCACGGCGTGAGCCGGGTCCAGGCCAGGTCGGTGTTTCCCTTGCTGTACGCCGAGCACTGGACCCCGATGGCCGTGGTCCGGCCGCGCCGTACTGATGCCGAGTCGGTGATCCGGCGCTGCGCCAGCGCGCCCAGCGAGTCCGCCGCCGGGTCCGGCGGCGGGTCGTGCGGCCACCAGATCGCGACGGGGGAGTCCGGCAGCAGCAACGGGAGCACCACCGACTCGGGGTGCTTGACCACCGCTCCGGAGAGCCGGATCACCGCGGTCTCCCCGGTCCAGCCGGCACCGGTGCCGACCTGGGCGTCCACGCTCCCGGCGCCTCGGCCGTCCCCGATGACGACACCGAGCACCCGCGCGGGGTGCTCCTGGGTGGCACCGCGCGCCACCTGCATGGCCTCGTCGGCGCGGTCGTCGTCGACCACGATGACCAGCGTCATCACCATTCCCATCACCGGGCTGCCGGCCCGGGTGCGGGCGCGGACGAACTCGGCCGCGATCGCGGCGGAGTCGGTGTCGGTCAGCTCGATCACGGTCGTCTCCAGACTCGTCCGTCACGTGCCAGCATCCGGTCCGCCGACGAGGGTCCCCAGGTGCCGGAGGGGTACGCCTCGGGAGCGGTGTCGCCGGAGGCGCCCTGCTTGGCCCTGTCCTGCTTGGCCCTCCTTGGCCCTGTCCTGCTTGGCCCAGTGCTCGAGGATCGGGTCCAGGATCTCCCAGGACAGCTCGACCTCCTCGTGCCGTGGGAAGAGCGGCGGGTCGCCGAGCAGCACGTCGAGGATCAGCCGCTCATAGGCCTCCGGACTGGACTCGGTGAAGGAGCCGCCGTACACGAAGTCCATGTTGACGTCGCGGATCTCCATCGTGGTGCCGGGGACCTTGGAGCCGAACCGGAGCGTCATCCCCTCGTCGGGCTGGATCCGGATCACCAACGCGTTCTGGGTGAGCTCCTCGACCGAGGAGGCGCTGAAGGGTTGGTGCGGTGCCCGCTTGAAGACCACGGCCACCTCGGTGACCCGGCGACCGAGCCGCTTGCCGGTGCGCAGGTAGAACGGCACCCCGGCCCAGCGGCGGTTCTCCACGTGCAGGGTGACCGCGGCGAAGGTCTCGGTCGTCGAGTCGGCGGCGATGCCGTCCTCGTCGTGGAACCCGGACACCTTCTTGCCACCGGCCCAGCCGGCGGCGTACTGGCCGCGGGCGGTGGTGAGGTCGAGCCGGCGGGGCAGGCTGACGCTGGCCAGCAGCTTCTGCTTCTCGACCCGCAGCGCGTCGGCCGCGAACGAGGTCGGCTCCTCCATCGCCACCAGGGCCATCAGCTGCAGCAGGTGGTTCTGGATGACGTCGCGGGCCGCACCGATACCGTCGTAGTAGCCGGCTCGCCCGCCGATCCCGACGTCCTCGGCCATGGTGATCTGGACGTGGTCGACGTAGTGGGCGTTCCACAGCGGCTCGAACATCGCGTTGGCGAACCGGATCGCCAGGATGTTCTGGACCGTCTCCTTGCCGAGGTAGTGGTCGATCCGGAAGACCGACCCGGTGGGGAACACCCCGTCCAGCACCGCGTTGAGCTCCTGCGCCGAGGCGAGGTCGTGCCCGAAGGGCTTCTCGACCACCACCCGGCGCCAGGCGCCCGGCTCCGGCTCGGCCAGGCCGTGCTGCTGCAGCTTCCCGACGACGTCGCCGAAGAACCCGGGCGGGATGGCCAGGTAGAAGGCGTGGTTGCCGCCGGTGCCACGCGCCTCGTCGAGCTCGGTGACGGTCTGTCGTAGCCGGGCGAACGCGTCGTCGTCGTCGAAGGTGCCGGAGACGAAGCGCAACCCCTCCGCGAGCTGCTGCCACACCTCCTCACGGAACTCGGTACGGGCGTGCTCCTTGACCGCGTCGTGCACCACCTGGGCGAAGTCCTGGTCGGCCCAGTCCCGGCGGGCGAAGCCGACCAGGCTGAACCCGGGTGGGAGCAGCCCGCGGTTGGCGAGGTCGTAGATCGCCGGCATCACCTTCTTGCGGGACAGGTCGCCGGTGACCCCGAACAGCACCAGCCCGCTGGGACCCGCGATCCGCGGCAGCCGCCGGTCTCGCGGGTCCCGGAGCGGGTTGGTCCAGGTCATGCGTCGGCCTGCTCCATCTGTCCGCGGACGGTCTCCACCAGCTCGTCCCAGGACTTCTTGAACTTGTCGACGCCCTCGGTCTCGAGCGCCAGCAGCACGTCGGCGAAGTCGATGCCGACCTCCCCGAGCCGGTCGAGGACCTGCTGGGCGTCGTCGGCCATCCCGGTGACCCGGTCGCCCTCAACCTCGCCGTGGTCGGCGAACGCCTCCATGGTCTTCTCCGGCATCGTGTTCACGGTCCCGGCGACCACCAGCTCGGTGACGTAGAGGGTGTCGGAGTAGTCCTCGTTCTTCACCCCGGTCGAGGCCCACAGCGGCCGCTGCGGGTGCGCGCCCGCCTCGGCCAGCAGCCGCCACCGGTCGCTGTCGACGACCTCCTGGTACGCCGCGTAGGCGAGCCGGGCGTTGGCCACCGCGGCCTTGCCCCGCAGGGCCAGGGCGTCCTCGGTGCCGATCTTCTCGAGTCGGCCGTCGACCTCGCTGTCCACCCGGGAGACGAAGAACGAGGCGACCGAGCGGATGGCCGACAGGTCGAGCCCGGCGTCGCGGGCCTGCTCCAGGCCGGTGAGGTAGGCGTCCATCACCTCGCGGTACCGGTCGATGCCGAAGATCAGCGTGACGTTGACGCTGATGCCCTCGGCGATCGCCGCGGTGATCGCGGGCAGCCCCTCCTGGGTGGCCGGGATCTTGATCAGCGCGTTGCGTCGGTCCACGGCCTGCCACAGGGCGCGGGCTGAGGCCATCGTGCCCTCGGTGTCGTTGGCCAGGTCGGGCTCGACCTCGATCGAGACGCGCCCGTCGTCGCTGGTGGACTCGGCCACCGGGGCGAGCACGTCGCAGGCGTTGCGGACGTCCTCGGTGGTGACCTCGAAGATCACCTTGTCGACCGAGGCGCCGTTGCCGACCAGGTCGCGCACCTGGTCGTCGTACCGCTCGCCGTCGGCGATGGCGCCGGCGAAGATGGTCGGGTTGGTGGTCACCCCGACCACGGACTTCTCCTTGACGAGGTCGGCCAGGTTGCCGGTCTCGAGGCGTTCGCGGGACAGGTCGTCGAGCCAGATGGAGACGCCGGCGTCCGCCAGGGCCTTGAGTCGTTCACTCATGTGCTTCCTCCCGATGATGGTGCTGGTCGGTGGTGCTACTGCTGGTGATCGTCGCTTCGAAGGCGGGGCTCAGCCCGCCAGGGAGCCGACGCTGTCGCGGGCCGCGTTGGCCACCGCCTCCGCGGTGATGCCGTACTCGGTGTAGATGCGCTCGTAGTCGGCCGAGGCGCCGTACGTCTCGATCGACACGATCCGGCCGTGGTCGCCGACGACGTCGCGCCAGCCCTGCGCGATCCCGGCCTCGACCGAGACCCGGGCCTTGACGGTCGGCGGCAGCACCGTCTCCCGGTACGCCGGGTCCTGGGCGTCGAACCACTCCCGGCACGGCATCGAGACGACCCGGGCCCGGATGCCGTCGGCGGCGAGCAGCTCTCGCGCCCGCACGGCCAGCTGCACCTCTGAGCCGGTGCCCACCAGGATCACGTCGGGGGTCCCGGCGCCGCCCCCCTCCGCCTCCGGGGCGTCGATCAGCACGTAGCCGCCGCGGTGCACCTGAGAGGTGTCCGCGAAACCGTCCTCGCCGCGTGGGAAGACCGGCACGTTCTGCCGGGTCAGCGCCAGACCGGAGGGCCGGTCGGTGTGCTCGATGATCGCGCGCCAGCAGGCGGACACCTCGTTGGCGTCGGCCGGCCGGACCAGGTCGAGCCCGGGGATCGCTCGCAGCGCGGCGAGGTGCTCGATCGGCTGATGGGTCGGCCCGTCCTCCCCGAGGCCGATCGAGTCGTGGGTCCACACGTAGGTGACCGGCACGCCCATCAGTGCGGCCAGTCGGACCGCCGGCCGCATGTAGTCGGAGAACGTCAGGAAGGTGCCGCCGAAGACGCGGGTGCCGCTGTGCAGCGCGATCCCGTTCATGATCGCGCCCATCGCGTGCTCGCGGATGCCGAAGTGCAGCACCCGGCCCGCCTGAGGGTCGCCGGTGAACTGGTCCGAGGACCGGTCCACCGGGATGAACGAGGTGGCGTCCTCGATCGTGGTGTTGTTGGAGCCGGCCAGGTCCGCGGAGCCGCCCCACAGCTCGGGCAGGGTCGCGGCGAGGGCGTTGATCACCGCGCCGGAGGCCTTCCGGGTGGCGACCCCCTTCTCGTCGGCGTCGAAGGTCGGCAGATCGTCAGCCCAGCCGTCGGGCAGGCCCTGACCGTTCAGCCGCATCAGCAGCGAGAACTTCTCCGGGTTCGCGTCGCTCCACGCGATCCGCTGCTCGTCCCAGGCGTCTGCCTGGGCGGAGCCACGCTCGCGCAGCTTGCGGGTGTGCTCGAGGACACCGGGCGGCACCTCGAAGGTCTGCTCGGGGTCGAAGCCGAGGATCTCCTTGGTGGCCGCGACCTCCTCCTCGCCCAGGGCCGATCCGTGCGAGGCGCCGGTGCCGCTGGCGTTCGGTGCCGGCCACGCGATGATGGTGCGCAGCTCGATGAAGCTGGGCCGGTCGGTGACCGCCTCGGCGGCCTGGATCGCGTCGTAGAGATCCTGGATGTTCTCGCGGTACTCCTCGCCGCCGTCGGTCCAGTCGACGACCTGCACGTGCCAGCCGTACGCCTCGTAGCGGGCGGCGACGTCCTCGGAGAGCGCGATCGTGGTGTCGTCCTCGATCGAGATCTTGTTCGCGTCGTAGATCAGGGTGAGGTTGCCCAGGCGCTGGGTGCCGGCCAGCGAGGAGGCCTCGCCGCTGACACCCTCCTGGATGTCGCCGTCGCTGCAGATCGCGTAGACCTGGTGGTCGAAGAGGGAGTCGTGCTCACCCGGGTCGAGCATCCCGCGCAGCCGGCGGCCGGCCATCGCCATGCCGACGGCGTTGGCCACGCCCTGGCCCAGCGGTCCGGTGGTCGTCTCCACGCCGGCGGTGTGCCCGTGCTCGGGGTGCCCGGGGGTCTTGCTGCCCCAGGTGCGCAGCGCCTTGATGTCGTCGAGCTCCAGCCCCCAGCCGCCGAGGTAGAGCTGGAGGTAGAGCGTGAGCGAGGAGTGGCCGGCGGAGAGCACGAAGCGGTCGCGGGCGATCCAGCTCGGATCCGCGGGGTCGTGCCGCATCACCTTCTGGAACAGCAGGTACGCCACGGGCGCCAGGCTCATGGCCGTGCCGGGGTGACCGTTCCCCACCTTCTGCACGGCGTCCATCGCCAGCACCCGGACCGTGTCCACCGCCTTGTCGTCGAGGTCGGTCCAGTCGAGCTTCTCGGGTGTGGTCACAGTGGTCCTTCCTGGTGGTGATGGGCCTTGGCGAGCCTACTCACCCAGCGGGATAGACTCCTACCTGCACCAGTTGCCTGATCTGCCCGTCCGCATTCTTCGAGGACTCCCGTTGACCTACGTCGGCCAGCCGGCCGCTGCCGCCGAGCAGCGGGCTGCGGTCCCGGCGACCGTCAAGGACGTGCTCGCGGCGTACGTCGGCCTCACCAAGCCGCGGGTGATCGAGCTGCTGCTCCTGACGACCGTGCCGGTGATGTTCTTCGCCGCCCGCGGCGTCCCGCCGTTGGGGCTGGTGATCGCCACGGTGGTCGGCGGCACCTTCTCGGCCGGGTCCGCCTCGGTCTTCAACTGCGTCTACGACCGCGACATCGACGAGCAGATGCGGCGTACCCGCCGCCGGGCGCTGCCGCGGCACATCGTCTCCCCGCGGGCGGCGCTGGTCTTCGGCTTCGCGCTCGGCATCGCCTCCACGGCGGTGCTGGCGGTCTGGGTCAACCTGCTGTCGGCCGGGCTCGCGGTGCTGGCCAACGCGTTCTACGTCTTCGGCTACACGATGCTGCTCAAGCGGCGGACCACGCAGAACATCGTCTGGGGTGGCCTGGCCGGCTGCTTCCCGGCGTTGATCGGCTGGACCGCGGTGACCGGCTCGCTGGCCTGGACCCCGGTGGTGCTGTTCGCGGTGGTCTTCTTCTGGACCCCGCCGCACACCTGGGCGCTGGCGCTGCGCTACCGCGAGGACTACGCCAACGTCGACGTCCCGATGCTGCCGGTGGTGCGCTCGGCGCAGGAGGTGGCCCGGCAGGTCGTGCTCTACAGCTGGGTGATGGTGGCCGTCTCGCTGCTGCTGTGGCCGGTCGCCGGCACCGGTCCCCTCTACCCGGTCGCGGCCGTGGTCCTCGGCGCGGTGTTCCTGCTCGAGGCGCACCGGATGTGGGGACGGGCCCGCGGCACCGAGGAGCTGAGCGTGATCCAGCCGATGCGGCTGTTCCACTCCTCGAACCTGTACCTCTCGCTGCTCTTCGTGGCCGTCGCGCTCGACCCGCTGCTGGGCTGACGGGCTGCGAGGGCCGATCCTGAGCCTGACCGGACTAGATCCCCGGTCCAGACCAGCGGTTCCACACTTGTTCCACGCGAAGGCAACAGCACGGTGACAATCACAGGTACCTCGGGCCCGTTCGGGCAGGAACGAAGGGCCGCACCCACAGTGCGTGCACGTCGAGTCTTCCGCGGCACCGGCGCGAGTAAACCCTGACCGTGGCGTGGCCTGCCCCACGCGTGTCGTGGCTGGCTTCTCACGCCGTTCACCCGTTAGCGTGAGGGCAACGCAGAGACGATCCATGGGGGGGTCGACATCCGGGTCTGCGGGCTGACTGGGGGGTCAGGGATTCTGGTCTCCCATTGCATGGGGGGATTCCTAGATCATGACCACCATTTCTGGTGACACACGCACGCTCGACGCCCGTCGCATCGACAACCCACGGATCAGCGTCGTGGTGCCCGCTCTCAACGAGGCGCGCAACCTCGCCCAGATCCTGCCCGAGCTCCCGCCTGTCCACGAGGTGATCCTGGTCGACGGCGGATCGGTGGACGGCTCTATCGCTGCCGCCCGCTCCGTGATGCCCGACATCACCGTCGTCACCCAGCGCCGCCGCGGCAAGGGCAACGCCCTGGCCGCAGGCTTCGCGCAGGTGACCGGCGACATCGTCGTGATGTTCGACGCCGACGGCAGTGCGGACCCGGCCGAGATCCCGCGGTTCGTCGAGGCACTGGTCAGCGGCGCCGACTTCGCCAAGGGCAGCCGCTTCACCCACGGCGGGGGCAGCGCCGACATCACTCCGGTGCGCAACGCCGGCAACGGCTTCCTCAACGGCGTGATGAACCGCGCCTTCCGGACCAAGTTCTCCGACCTCTGCTACGGCTACAACGCGTTCTGGGCCGACATGCTCCCGGTGCTCGACCTGCCCGACCCGGAGCTGCCGGGTCCCGCGGACGGGTCCCTGTTGTGGGGCGACGGCTTCGAGATCGAGACCGTCATCAACTGCCGGTTCGCCGCTTCCCGCGCGCTGATCACCGAGGTGCCGAGCGTCGAGCGCCCGCGTATCTTCGGCGAGAGCAACCTGCGCACCTTCCGTGACGGCATGCGGGTTCTCTACACGATCCGTGCCGAGGCGACCCGGGCCCGCCGGCTCGAGACCGTCGGTCCGGTCAGCGACGCCACCGCGGAGTCGGCGCGCCGCCAGATACGCCTGGCCTCGTGATGGAACGGGCTCGCATCGGGATGGTCGCCACCCGCTGCCAGCCCGAGATCGGTGGGATCGAGTCCCACGTCGCTGCGGTGGCCGGCCGGTTGGCCGGCCGCGGCTACGACCTGGAGGTGCTCACCACCGATCGCACCGGTCGGTTGCCCTCGATCGAACGGACCGACGGCTACGTGGTCCGCCGGTTCCGGGCTTACCCGGCGCGCCGCGACTGGTACCTGAGCCCGGGCCTGGCGCTGGCGGTGCTGCGCTCGCGCTACGACGTGGTCCACGTCCAGGGCATCCACACCCTGGTCCCGCCGCTGGCGATGATCGCGGCGATCCTGCGACGGCTGCCGTTCGTGCTGACCTTCCACACCGGGGGGAACTCCAGCTCCTTCCGGGAGCGTGCCCGAGGCACCCAGTTCCGTCTGCTGGCCCCGCTGCTGCGTCGCGCCCGGCGGCTGATCGGGGTCTCGGAGTACGAGGTGCAGCGGTTCGACGAGATCCTCGGCACCGGCACCGTGACGCTGATCCGCAACGGCGGGTCGCTGCCCGCGCTGCGCTCGGCTCGGCCTCCCGAGCCGGGGCTGGTGATCAGCGCCGGGCGCCTCGAGCGCTACAAGGGCCACCACCGGCTGATCGAGGCGCTGCCGCACCTGGTGGAACGCCGGCCCGAGGCCCGGGTGGAGATCCTGGGCAGCGGGCCGTACGAGGCCGAGCTGCGGGCGCTGGCCGAGCGGCTGGGGGTCGCCGACCGCGTCACCATCCGGTTCGTGCCGCCGGTGGACCGCGCCGAGATGGCGGAGTCGCTGGCGCGAGCCGAGGTGGTCACACTGCTCAGCGACTACGAGGCGCACCCGGTGGCCGTGATGGAGGCGCTGACCGCGGGCCGTCCGGTCGTGGTGGCGCGGACCTCGGGGCTGACCGAGATGGCGGACATGGGGTGGGCCGTCGGCGTGCACGCGGATGCCGGTCCGGAGGAGGTCGCGAACGCCATCGTGGCGCAGATGCAGCACCCGCGCCTGCCGTCCCCGGCCGAATTGCCGACCTGGGAGACGTGCGTGTCGGCCCTGACGGATACTTATGACTCGATCATCATGGAGGCAGGTCGCCGCGCGGTCACCGGGGCCGCGTGACGGGGAGGGTCGATGTCGCAGTCGCTGGAGACGGTGGGTCAACCGTCCCCCGGCTCCTCGGCGACCCGGAGCCGGCTCGCTGAGCTGACGGCCCGGTGGCCGGTCTGGTCGGCGACCCTCGTCGGGTCCTTCGCGGTGCTGATCCAGTCCGCCGGCTACGCCCTGGGGTGGTCCGGTGCCGAGACCTCGGCCGTCCTGCTCTGGTACGTCGGCTTCGCGTTGCTGGTCGCGCCGTTCGCGGCCCTGCTGCTGGCGGCCACCCGGACCGATCACCAGCGGCTCGGGGGCGTGCTCGCCTTCAGCCTGTTGCTCTACGCCTCCTGGTTGATGAGCAACCCGATCCTCTCGACCCGTTTCGACGAGTCGCTGCACGTGACCACGCTGCTCTCGCTGGTGGAGGGGGGTGACTTCTTCGCCGACAACACGATGCTGCCGGTCTCACCCCGCTACCCCGGGCTCGAGCTGGCCGCCGGTGGCCTGCACTGGATGACGGGACTGCCGTTGTTCGCCTGCCAGGTCGCGGTGGTGCTGCTGTCACGGTCGGTCTTCGTGCTGGCGTTCTTCCTGCTCGCCAGTCGGATCGCCGGGTCGACCCGCGCCGGCGCGGCCGTGGTGGTGCTGTACGCCGCCAGCCCCCAGTTCTACTTCTTCAACGCGCAGTTCTCCTACCAGACCGTCGCGATCGCGATGCTGATGGCGGCGGTCTACCTGCTGGTGCGCGCGTTCGACTCCCCGCACGAGACCCCTTGGTGGGGGCTGCTGGGAGCCCAGGCGTGCCTGGCCGCCCTGGCCCTGACCCACCACCTGACCAGCTGGCTGACCCTGGGCGCCCTGTGGGTCCTGGTGCTGCTCTTCCGACTCGGTGGCGAGCGCCGCCGCTTCCGGCTCACCCTGATCACCGCCGAGCTGGCGACGATGGTGGTCGCTGCCTGGTCGGCGGTCATCCTCCCGCTGCTCTCGCTCTACCTGGGCCCGATCTTCGAGGGCGCCGGCGCCGAGCTGGTCCGGATCCTGGCGCTCGACGGGATCGGTCGCCAGCTCGGCTCCAACCCGTCGGGCGAGGTGACCCCGGTCTGGCAGCTGGTGGTGATGGGCACCGCCGTGCTCATCTGGTGCCTGTTGCTGCTCCCCGCGGGATGGGCGGCGCTGCGCGGCCGCACCCTCGGCGGCTCCCGGGCCCGGTACCTGCCGCTGGCGGTGGCGCTGTGCTACCCGTTGCTCCAGCTGGGACGCTTCTCCGCGCGGGCCGGGGAGATCGCCGACCGGGCCTCCACGTTCGTCACGATGGCGATGGCGCTGGTGGTGGGCTGCTGGCTGGTGCCGGTGATGAGCCGCGCCGGCCGGCTGGTGGTCCCGGTGGCGGTGGTGCTCATCCTGGGCGGGACGATCCTCGGCAGCGGTCCGGACTGGCAGCGGGTGCCCGGACCGTACCTGGCGGGCGCGGAGCAGCGCTCGGTCGATGCGGACACGATCGCCTACGCGCAGTGGGCCGGTCGCTACCTGCCGGCGGGGTCCCTGATCGCCACCGACTCGACGCTGGGACGGGTCACCCCGAACTTCGCGCCCGCGCAGCCGGCCACGGCCCCGGGTGGCTACGCCAACGTCACGCCGCTGTTCATCTACCGCGGGATCAACGACGAGCTGCTGCACCTGATCGCCGACAACCAGATCGACTTCGTCGTGGTCGACACCCGGATGATCGGTGCCACCGTCCGGTCGGGGTCGTTCTTCGAGGGCAGCAACGGCTACGGACCCGACGCGGTGACGCTCGACGCCCGCCAGCTGACCAAGTTCGAGGGCTATCCCGGGTTCGACCTGGTGCTGGACGGCCCGATCCGGGTGTACGACGTGCGGTCGCTCAGCACCGGCGGGGTTCCCGGCGCGTTCGTCGACCGCGGCTACCCCGGCCTGCCGGGCAGCTGGCGTCCCTGGCAGCTGGGCGTCAGCGCCCTGGTGCTGCTCGTCGGGCTGTACTTCCGCGGCGGCCTGCTGAACCCGCTGCGGTTCAAGGCCCGGGACCTGTGGCGGCCGGCGGTCACGTTGCCGGCGATGATGCTGGTCGGCGCGGTCGGCTCGCTCACCGACTACGCGCCGACCCGCGGCGTGGCAGCGCTCGCCGCGATCGTGCTGGGCGCGGTGCTGGTCACACCACGACCGGTGACCCGGCCGTCGTTGCGGATGTCCGGGGCCGGCCGGACCTGGGTGCTGCTGGTGGCGAGCGCGCTGCTGGCGGCGCTGCTGCTCGGTGGGGTGGGCGCGTACCAGGGGCTGTTCGGGGCCGAGCCGCTGCCGGCACCGCCCACCGAGACGGGGTCGCGATGACCCGGGCACACCAGGTGCCGGCGTGTCGAGTCCGCTGATGGCGCGCGCAGGCGGCGCCGAGCACGGGATCTTCCGGCCGTTCCGGTCCCTGCTCTCCGCCCAGGTGATCGGTGCGGTGCTCGGACTGCTGTTCTGGATCACCGTCGCTCGGCTGGTGCCGGCCCGCGAGGTGGGCATCGCGGCCGCTGCGATCAGTGCCCAGACGCTGCTGGGCATCGTCACCAACCTCGGGTTGGGGACGCTGATGATCTCCGAGCTCCCGCTGCACGGCCCCGCCCGGCAGCGGCGACTGCTGATGCGCAGCCTCATCGTGGCCTCCGCCACCGCGGTGACCCTCTCCACCGTGGTCGTGCTGCTCAGCCCGCTGCTCGGCGCCAACCTCGCCGAGGCACTCGACGACCCGCTCGGGATGGTCTTCTTCGCCCTCGGAGTCGCCGGCGCCAGCTGCGCGGTGATCACCGACGAGTCCACCCTGCCGCTGCGCAAGTCCCACGTGCAGGTGGGGCGCAATCTGCTGGCCTCCAGCTTGCGCTTCCCGATCACAGCCGTGCTGCTGCTGCTGGGCTTCACCGACTCGCGGGTGCTCCAGGTCTGCTGGGTGGTGCCGATCCTGGTCTCGATCCCGATCGCCCTGGCGCGGCTGCGGTTGCCGCGGGACGTCCGCGGATCTCCCACGCTGTGGCAGGATCTGCGCTCCTACGTCGGCCCCGCCATGCACAACCAGGGGCTGAACCTCTCCATCGCGGCCGGGTCGCAGCTGATCCCGGTCGTGGCAGGACTGACGTTGACCTCGGTGGCGAACGCGGAGTTCGCGATCGCGTGGCTGATGGCCACGTTCGTCTTCCTGCCGCCGTACCTGCTGGCCATTGCGTTGTTCGCCCACGGCGCCAACGTGCCGATCGACGAGTTCAGGAAGAGCATGCAGACCACGATCCCCGCCTCACTCGCCCTCAGTCTGATGCTGTGCGCCGGGGCCTGGCTCCTCGGTGAGCCGGTGCTGCTGATCTTCGGCGGCGGCTACTCCGAGAACAGCTACGCGATCCTGGCGCTGCTCGTGCCCGCCGGGCTCTGGATGGTGTTCAAGGACCACCTGGTGGCCTTCTACCGCTCGCAACGACGGTTCTCCCTCGCCACCCGGCTGGCGATGGGCGCCTTCGCGCTGGAGCTGACCGGCGCCAGCGTCGGTGCGGTGCTGGGAGACGCTCGCGGCCTGTGCCTGGGCTGGCTGGCCGCGATGGTGGTCGAGATCGTGGTCGCGCTGCCCTGGATGCGTGAGGCCTTCGGCGGTCTGCACTGGCAGCTGCCGCTGCGTCCGGCTCGACCCGACACCGGCGCCGCCACCTGGCAGGTCGCTGCCGCCGCGATCGTGCTGCTCGCCATCGTCGGCGTCGTCGGCTTCACCCTGGCCACCCGGGACGGCTCGACCCCCGGCACCCGATCCGGGGGAGCCGATGCCACCGAGAAGGTCTCCTGTGAACCGACCGCCGAGCGCCCCGGACCGCTCATCGACCTCGGGGTGCAGGCGGCCGTGGGGGAGGACGAGTCGATCCTGCTGCCGCCGCGGACGGTACGCCGGCTGGTGGGCCTGGCCGAGGACGCGGGTGCCTCGATCGTCTCGACCGCGGCCTCCTGGCGTGACATCCGTCCCCGGGCTGATCGTCCCTACAACTTCCGCGGCCTCGACCGGGTGATCGACGCCGCCCGCGCCCGCGGGCTGGAGACCCGGCTGCACCTGGTCGGCACCCCCTCCTGGGCGTTGGACAGCCCTGCCCCGGGGTCGCAGTGGCGGCCCCCGCTGTCCTCGTCCGAGCTGGACAGGTGGTCGCAGTGGGTGGCCGACCTGATGGAGCACGTCGAGGGCCGGGTGGAATGGGTCGAGGTCTGGTCCGAGCCGAACAACCAGGAGTTCTGGGCGACCGGCCCGGACCCGGAGGCCTACGCCCGCCTGCTCACCCGCACCCATGCCGCGGTGAAGGCAGCCGACCCGAGCGTCCGGGTGGTCACCGGTGGGGTCAGCGGCAACGACATCGGGTTCCTCGAGGCCGTCTACGAGGCGCTGCCGGGTCGACCGGGCGCGGAACGCCCCTTCGATGCCGTCGGGGTCCACCCGTTCACCGGGGACCTGACCCCCGAGCAGGTCGCCCCCGGACGCCGCTACGAGCGGGAGCCGTTCGGCCTGTACGACGAGAACTTCGTGGGGTTCCGGGCCATCCATGCGCTGATGACCGAACGCGGTGACGGGGACCTCCCGCTGTACATCAGCGAGTTCGGCTACAGCACCCGGCCCACCGTGGACAGCGCCGCGGTCCCGGACGAGCTGCGGGCGACGTACCTCACCGAGGCGTTCAGGGCGGCGACCTGCTCGCCCTACGTGGCGGTGTTCTCCTGGTACTACCTGCACCCGACCCCGTTCGACCCGGCGTCGTGGACGCTGCTCGACCGGCAGCTGCGACCGAACAAGACCTATGCAGCGCTGAAGAAGTGGGCCGACCGGGTCGGTCGTCTGGACCGGCAGGGCGACGCCGACGCGCCCAGCGAGGCGCCGTGAGGAACTCGTCCAGACAATCTGCCGAAGTCCTCCCGCGACGACATGACCCGGTGGTACTTTCGTGGTGCCGCTGGGGAGGGGTGGCTCGTCCACGTCCCCTCGACACGGAGGTCGGAAGTGCTCCTCCGCCTACCCGTGGCCCTCTCGGTGGCCACCCCCGTCAAGTGGACGGCCAGCTGTCGTTGCGGTCACCTGGCGATGTCCCATCACCACTACCGTCGCGGCTCGGACTGCTCACTGTGTGCTCCGGGCGAGTGCGCCCGGTTCCGGGGCGCCGGCCTGCGCAGCAAGCTCCGCGGTGGCGACGGCCGTGAGTGGGGACGCCCCTGAGCCGACCCGGCTCCCCACCGCCAGCGTCGTCATCTGCGCCTACACCCTGGACCGCTGGCCGGACCTGGTCGCAGGCTTCGCCGGCTTGGCGGCACAGACCGTGCCGCCGCACGAGGTGCTGCTGGTCATCGACCACCACGACGAGCTGCTGCGCCGCGCCGACGTCGAGTTCGGACGACGACCGCGCACCCGGGTGCTGGCCAACGACCGCAGTCGTGGCGCCTCGGGGGCCCGCAACGCCGGGATAGCCCGGGCGACCGGTGAGGTGGTGGTCTTCCTCGACGACGACGCCGCCCCGGACCCCGACTGGCTGGCACACCTCTTGGCGCCGTACGCCGACCCCCGGGTCCACGGGGTGGGCGGCTACGCCGACCCGGTCTGGCCCGCCGGCGGACGTCCCGCCCAGCTGGTGCCCGAGCTGGACTGGATCATCGGCTGCACCTACCGCGGTCAGCCCACCGAGCTGGCCGAGGTCCGCAACCTGGTGGCCTGCAACATGTCGGTGCGTCGCTCGGTCTTCGACCGGGTCGGCACCTTCGACGAGGAGGTGGGACGGATCGGCCGGATCCCGCTGGGCTGCGAGGAGACCGAGCTGTGCATCCGGCTCGGCCGGGACATCCCCGGGGCCCGGCTGCTCTTCGAGCCGCGCGCCCGGGTGCACCACCGGGTCACCGAGCAGCGGCGCACCTGGGGCTACCTGCGCAGCCGCTCGTTCGCCGAGGGCCTGTCCAAGGCGGCGATGGCCCGCGTGGTCGGCGCGCAGGACGCGACCTCGGTGGAGAAGGACTACGTACGCCGGGTGCTGGTCGGTGCCGTCGCACGTGAGGTCCGACGGGGCCTGCGGGGGCACCCCGAGGGCTGGCGCGGCGCCGGCGGGATCCTGCTCTCCCTGGCCGCGGCCGGGGTCGGCTACCTGCGCGGCCGGAGCGGCGTGGGCGCCGGGACGATGAGCCGGCTCGCTCGCCGGGAGCGGGACGCGTCGTGAACGGGCTGCCGGTGCTGATGTACCACTCCGTCGGGGGCCGGATGCCGGCCGGCCTGGAGCACCTCTCGGTGCCGGTGACGCTGCTCCGAGAGCAGCTGGCAGCGCTGGTCGAGGCCGGCTACAGCCTGATCGGGCTGAGCGAGGCGCTGGCTCGACCGCCGGGCGTGGGGCGGACCGTCGTGGTGACCTTCGACGACGGCTACACCGACTTCGCCGACCACGCCCTGGACGCGCTGCGCGACGGCGGCGCCACCGCCACCCTGTACGTGCCGAGCCGACCCCTGGGCGGTCCGCCCGCCTGGCTGCCCGACCGCGGGGGGAGCCTGCGGCTGATGGACGCCGCCACGGTGGCGGCGGTGGCGGGGGCCGGGGTCGAGGTCGGCAGCCACGGCGCCGAGCACGTGCCGATGGACGTGCTGAGCCGACGTACCGCCGACGAGCACCTGCACGAGAGCCGGAGCCGGCTCGAGGACGTGACCGGTCGCCCGGTCGTCTCGCTGTGCTACCCCCACGGCTACCACTCACCGCGGGTGCGGCGGCTGGCCCGCGGCGCGGGCTACACGAACGCCTGCGAGATCGGCCACCGGCTGCACCCGGTCAACGGCGACCTGTTCGCGGTCAGCAGGCTCGCGGTGCTCCCGGACCACCGACCCGAGGACCTGGTGCGCCTGGTCGGGGCCGGGCCGTCACCGTGGCTGCCGCGGGCGAAGCGGCTCGCCGGACCCGGGTGGCGGCTGGCGCGGCGGGCGGCCTGGGGCGTCGCCGGCGTGAGGTGGACCTGAGATGAGCGACCAGCGCGAACCGGGCACCGGCGTCGGGGCGGTCGGTCTGCACCCACCTGGCCGAGCGCGCCGAGCAGCTCGCGGCGGCGGTGGCCTCGATCGAGTCCCAGACCCGACCGGTGGACCGGCTGCTCGTGGTGGTCGACGGGGACGACGCCCTGGTGGGTCGGGTCGAGGCGTTGCTCCCCGGCCGCGACGTCCGGGGTCTCGGCGGCAACCACGGGGTCGCCGCCGCCCGCAACCGCGGCGCCGAGCTGGTCGGCACCGACGTGGTGGTCTTCCTCGACGACGACGCGGTGGCCGCCCCGGACTGGGTGGAGCGGCTCCTCGCGCCGCTCGCGCAGTCGCGGGTGATCGGGGTGTCCGGGCGCTCGCTGCCGGTCTTCGAGCGCAAGCGACCGTCCTGGTTGCCCGACGAGTTCCTGTGGACGGTCGGGTGCAGCTATCGGGGGATGCCCGACCAGCGCGCCGAGGTGCGCAACGTGTACGGCGGGTGCGCGGCGCTGCGGCGCGACACCCTGCTGGCGCTGGGCGGGTTCGACCCCGCCACCGGCTACCGGGCCGGCTCGGCCGGTGGCGGCGAGGAGGCGGACTTCTGCCTGCGGGCCGCCCGGGAGACCGGCGGCACCTTCGTCTTCGAGCCGGAGGCGACGATCCGGCACCAGGTGCCCGCCGGGCGGCTCACGCTGCGGTACTTCCTGCGCCGCTGCTTCGCCGAGGGCGTGGTCAAGGCCCGGATGGCCGGCCGGCTCGCCGAGTCCTCCCTCGGGCCGGAGCGGTCCTTCGCCACTGCGCTGCCGCACGCCCTGCTGCGGGTGCTGCGGCACTCCCGGCGAGCGGTCCCGCGCCGCCGGGATGGTGCTGGCGACGCTGGCGGTGCTGGCCGGACTGGCCGTCGGCCGGCTGCGACCCGGGGCGACGCGATGAGGGTGCTGCTGGCCGCGCAGTTCTACCCGCCGGTGATCGGCGGGGAGGAGCGCCACGTGCTGCAACCTGGCCGGCGCGCTGGCAGGACGCGGCCACGACGTGCACGTGGCGACGCTGGACACCGGTGCCACCCCGGTCGCCACCCCGGGGTCACGGTGCACCTGCTGGAGAACGTCGGCGCGGCACGTGCCGGCGCTGTACCCGACCGCGGACCGGCCGCTGGCGCTGCCGGTGCCGGACCCGTTGACCGCGCGCGAGCTGGCCCGGGTGGTGGGCCGGGTCGGCCCCGATGTCGTGCACGCCCACAACTGGATCATCAACTCCTACCTGCCGCTGCCGGCGGCTCGGCGGCTGCCGCTGGTGCACTCGCTGCACGACTACAGCCACGTGTGCCCGACCAAGCGGCTGATGTTCGACGGACGCGCCGTGCTCGGGTCCGGCGCCGGCCAAGTGCTTCGGCTGCACCCGCGACCACTACGGCGCGGGCCGCGGACCGGTGATCCAGGCCGCCGTGCGCGCCGGGCGTGCCGGTCCGGCGCCGCCTGGTCGACGTCTTCACCCCGGTCAGCACGCTTCGTCGGCAAGGCCAACCGGCTCGACGAGCAGGGGGTGCGCTGGCAGGTGGTGCCGAACTTCGTGCCCGACGAGCTGACCCGGTTGCCGGCGCTGCCGCGCGACCCTGCGCTGCCCGGGGCGACGTACCTCTTCTTCGCCGGCGACCTGAGCGAGCAGAAGGGCGTCGGCACCCTGCTGGCGGCCTGCGTCGAGCCTGGACGAGGCGATCCGGCCCGGCGCTGGTGATGGTCGGCCGTCCCGAGATCGAGCTGCCTGACCCGCTGCCGGCGGGGCCGGTGGTCGAGCAGCGGCTGGGAGCACGGCCGGGTGCTGGCGGGCTTCCAGCACGCGTTGGCCGCGGTGCTGCCGAGCGAGTGGCCGGACCCGTGTCCGACCACCGTGCTCGAGGCGATGGCGGTGGGCGCGCCGCTGGTCACCACCCGGATGGGCGGCATCGCCGACATGGTGCGCGAGGGGGAGTCGGCGCTGGTGGTCACGCCCGGTGACGTCGCCGGCGCTGACCGCGGCGCTGGAACGGATCTGCACCGACCCCGAGCTGCGCCGCCGGCTCGCCGGGGCCGCCTCGGACGAGGTGGGCCGCTACCTGCAGAGCCGGGTGGCCGAGCAGCTCGAGGGGATCTACGCCTCGCTCGTCGAGCCCTGAGCCGGCGGCCGGTCGAGGGGGCGGTCGAGGGGACGGTCGAGGGGCCGGGCGCGGACTCGTGGTCGCGGCCGGCCGGCATCCCTGACTAGGGTCGAGGCATGGGTCGAGGGGTGTACGTCGCGACCGTCGAGGGGTTCACGGGCAAGTCGGCGGTGGCGCTGGGCGTGCTCGAGCAGCTGTCCCGCCGGGTGGAGCGGGTGGGGGTCTTCCGCCCGATCGTCCGCACCGACGGGTGGCCGGCGAGCAGGGCGACTACGTCCTGGACCTGCTGGTCGCCCACGAGGCGGTGGAGCTGACCTACGACGAGTGCGCCGGGGTGACCTACGACGACGTGCACGCCGACCCCGACGCGGCGATGGATCGGATCGTCGAGCGCTACCACGACGTGGCCGAGCGCTGCGACGTCGTGGTCGTGGTCGGCAGCGACTACACCGACGTCGGCGCCCCGGCGGAGTTCGGCTTCAACGCCAGGATCGCGGCCAACCTCGGCACGCCGGTGCTGCTCGTGCTGAACGCCACCGACCGCTCGGTGGAGCAGCTGCGCACGGCCGCCGACCTGGCCAAGACCGAGCTCGCCGTGCACCACGGCACCCTGTTCGCGGTCATCGCCAACCGGGTCAACGACGCCTCGCCTGCCGAGTCCGCGCAGGCGCTGAGAACCGAGGCGGTCCCGGCCTACGCGATCCCCGAGGAGCCGCTGCTGAGCGCGCCGTCGGTCTCGGACCTGCTGACGGCCTGCAAGGGGGAGCTGGTCAGCGGCGACGAGGCCCTGCTCGCCCGTGAGGTGCCGGGCCTGGTGGTGGCGGCGATGACGCTGCCCAACGTGCTGGACCGGCTCTTCGAGGGCGCGCTGGTGGTGACCCCCGGCGACCGGCCGGAGATCGTCCTGGGGGTGCTGACCGCACACCAGTCCGCCAGCTTCCCGCAGATCTCGGGCATCGTGCTCAACGGCGGGCTGGACCTCCCGCCCCAGGTGACCAAGCTGCTGGACGGGCTGGACATCACCCTGCCGATCATCGGTCGCCGCTGGGCACGCACGCCGCGTCCACGGCGCTGACCAGTCGCCGGGGCCGCCTCGACAAGGACTCCCCTCGCAAGGTGGCCACGGCGCTGGCGCTCTTCGACGAGTACGTCGACGGCCACGCGCTGCTCGACCGGCTCGCGGTGGTCCGGACCGAGGCGGTGACGCCGCTGATGTTCGAGCACCAGCTGGTCGACCGGGCCGTCGAGGACCGTCGACACATCGTGCTGCCCGAGGGCGCCGACGACCGGATCCTGCAGGCCGCCGACACCCTGCTGCGCCGCAACGTCGCCGACCTCACCCTGCTCGGCGACCCGATCGCGATCGCGTCACGAGCCGCCACCCTGGGCGTGGACCTCTCGGAGGCCCGGTTGCTGAGCCCGTTCGACGAGGAGCTGCGCGAGCGGTTCGCCGAGGAGTACCACCAGCGCCGCAGCCACAAGGGCATCGACCTCGACCGGGCCCGCGACATCGTCGTCGACGTGTCCTACTTCGGCACGATGATGGTCGAGCTGGGCCTGGCCGACGGGATGGTCTCGGGCGCCGTCAACACCACCGCCCACACCATCCGGCCGGCGCTGGAGGTGATCCGCACCGTGCCGGAGGTGTCGGTGGTGTCGTCGGTGTTCTTCATGTGCCTGCGCAACCAGGTGCTGGTCTACGGCGACTGCGCGGTCAACCCGGACCCGACCGCCGAGCAGCTGGCCGACATCGCGATCGCCTCGGCCGGCACCGCCGCCGCGTTCGGCGTCGAGCCCCGGGTGGCGATGCTGTCCTACTCCACCGGCAGCTCCGGCTCCGGCACCGACGTCGAGAAGGTCACCGAGGCGACCGCGCTGGTGCGCGAACGCGCCCCCGACCTGGCCGTCGAGGGGCCGATCCAGTACGACGCCGCGATCGACGCCGCCGTCGCCCGGACCAAGCTGCCCGACTCGCAGGTCGCCGGTCGGGCGACGGTGTTCGTCTTCCCCGACCTCAACACCGGCAACAACACCTACAAGGCCGTGCAGCGCTCGGCCGGCGCGCTGGCGGTCGGCCCGATCCTGCAGGGGCTGCGCAAGCCGGTGAACGACCTCTCCCGCGGCGCCAGCGTGCGCGACATCGTCAACACCGTCGCGATCACCGCGATCCAGGCCCAGGAGCGCCGATGACCTCGGCAGCGGCCGCTCCGGGCAGCCAGGTGCTCGTCGTCAACGCCGGGTCGTCGTCGCTGAAGTACAGCCTGGTCGACGGTGAGACCGGTCGCGCCGCGGCCACCGGGCTCGTCGAGCGGATCGGCGAGGCGAGCGGCGTCCTCACCCACGAGACCGACGCGGCGGGCGGGGCCGGGGGAGCCGACGGGGAGACCCAGCACCGGATCGAGCGCCGGTTCGCGACCTTCGAGGAGGCGCTCGCCGCCGCGCTCGACGCGTTCGACGAGCACGGGCCCTCCCTGGCCGACGCCGGGCTCGCGGCCGTCGGGCACCGGGTCGTCCACGGCGGCAGCCTCTTCGCCGAGCCGACGCTGGTCGACGACGCGGTGGTCGCCGCCGTCGAGCGCCTGGTGCCGCTGGCGCCGCTGCACAACCCGGCCAACCTGGAGGGGCTGCGGGTGGCTCGCCGGCTGTTCCCGGACGTGCCGCAGGTCGCGGTCTTCGACACCGCGTTCCACCAGACGATCCCCCGGTGGGCCTACACCTACGCCGTGCCCCGGTCCTGGCGCGAGGAGCACCAGATCCGGCGCTACGGCTTCCACGGCACCTCGCACGCCTTCGTCGCCGGGGCCGCGTCCCGGCTGCTCGGCCGCGCGCCGGAGGGACCAACCTGATCGTGCTGCACCTCGGCAACGGCGCGTCGGCGACCGCGGTCCGCGAGGGCGTCTCGGTGGACACCTCGATGGGGCTGACGCCGCTGGAGGGCCTGGTGATGGGCACCCGCTCCGGTGACCTCGACCCGGCCGTCCACGCCCACCTGCACCGGCAGCTGGGCTGGTCGCTCGACGACATCGACCGGGCTCTCAACCGCGACTCCGGGCTGAAGGGACTGGCCGGCCACAACGACTTCCGCGAGGTGATGCAGCGCAGGGCCGGAGGTGACGAGGCGGCTGCCCTGGCCTTCGACGTCTACGCCTACCGGATCCGCAAGTACGTCGGTGCCTACTACGCCGTCCTCGGCGTGGTGCACGGGATCGTGTTCACCGGCGGGGTCGGCGAGCACAACGCGGAGCTCCGGTCGGCGACCCTGTCCGGGTTGGAACGGCTCGGCATCCAGGTCGACCCGACCCGCAACGAGCGCCGGGCCCGGGAGCCACGGTCGGTCTCCCGGGACGGGGCCGAGGTGCCGGTCCTGGTCGTACCGACCGACGAGGAGTGGGAGATCGCCCGCGAGGCGCTCACCGTGGTGCGGGGGACGGCCGGTCAGGACCGGAGCTGACGGGGGTAGCCGGCATCCATCCGGGCCGGCACCACCAGCCGGGCCTTGACGTCCACGCAGCGCAGTCCCTGCGCGGAGAGCACCACCGGGTCCAGCGCCAGGTCGGCCAGGTGCGGCACGTCGACCGCGAGCTGACCCACCTGGACCACGAGGCTCTCCAGCTCGGCGGTGTCCACGGCCTGCGGTCCCCGGCTGCCGACCAACCACGGCCACAGGTGGAGGGCACGGACCGCCCGGGCGGCGTCGGCCGGACCGATCGGCGGCATCAGTGCCACGGCGTCGTCACGGCTGCCGTCACCCAGGACGTCGTGGACCTGGCCGACGGAGGCGAGCCGGACCAGGGGTCCGAGCTCCGGGTCGCGCAGCAGCGAGACCGACACCTGGTGACCGAGCAGCAGCGGCTGGACGAGCACCTCGACCGCGTCCCGGCCGAGCTCGGCGGCGATCGCGGCCACCGACTGCTCGACCTCGGCGGGACTGCGGAGGTCGACGCGGACCAGGCCGCGGTCGGTCTTGTGCGGCACGGTCGGGTCGGCGAGCTTCACGACCACCGGGAAGCCGACCTCCGAGGCCGCCCGGACCGCCTCCTCGCTGCCGCGGGCCAGCCGCCCCAGCAGCCGGATGCCGTAGGGCACCAGCAGCTCGGTCATCGCGTCCGCGGGCAGCCAGTGCGGCTCGCCGCCACGGTCGACGAGGCGGGCATCCGCCCACGACCGGGCGTGCGCTGCCCGGGTGCCGAGGTCCACGACCGGCCGGTCGGGCGGGACCCGCCGCCACTCGGCGTACCGCATGGCGCGGGCGAGGGCGCCGGTGGCGGCCTCGATGGTGCGGAAGACGGTGACGCCGGTGGTGCCCCGGGCCACGGCCGCGGCGGCACCGGGAGCGACCAGCAGGACCGGGGTCTCCGGCGCCGCGGCACGGCCTCGGCCGACGGCGGCGAACAGCTCGTCCCGGTCGCCCAACCGGGTGGTGACCAGGAGCACGACGACGGCGTCGACCTCCTCGGACCCGGCCAGCTCGGCCACGCAGCCGGCGAGGGCGTCCGGGCTGACGTCGGCGCCGAGGTCGATCGGGTTGCGCACGTCCACGGCCCCCGGCGACGCCGAGCGCACCCGCTGCTGCAGCGCGCCGGACAGTGCCGTGACCGTCAGCCCCTCGGCGTCGACGAGATCCATCGCCAGCGCGCCCAGGCCGCCGGTGTTGCTGACGATGCCGACCCGCAGGCCGGCGGGCAACGGCTGCTCGTCGAGCAGCAGCGCGGTCTCGGTGAGGTCCGCGCCGGTGCGGCAGGCGATCACCCCGGACTGGGTGAGCAGGGCATCGACACCGACCGGGGCGGACGTGCCGTCGTGGGCACGCTCCAGCCGGCGCCGGGACCGACCACCGATCACCGCCAGCAGCGGCTTGCGCTCGGCGAACCGGCGCGCGGTCCGCGCGAACTTGAGAGCGTTGCCGAACGACTCCAGGTACAACGCAGCCGCGGAGACCCGGTCGTCGTCCATCCAGGCGGCCAGGAGGTCGTTGCTGGACACGTCCAGCTTGTCGCCCAGCGAGACGAAGGCATGGATGCCGAGGCCCACGTCGCGGGCCAGGTCGAGCAGCGCGAAGCCCATCCCTCCCGACTGCGAGACCACCCCCAGCCCGCCGGCGTCGGGGAGGTCGCGCAGGAACGTCGCGTTGAGCCCGAGGCCGGTGGCGTTGCCCAGCACGCCCTGGGAGTTGGGACCGATCATCCGCACCCCGTGGGCGCGGGCCAGGTGACGCAGCTCCGCGCTGGGGTCACCCGGCCCGCCGGTGTCGGGATCAGGATGCTCGGCGAAGCCGGAGGAGACGATGAGCACCGCTCCCGCGTTCGCCTCCGCCGCGGCGCCGAGCACGTCGCGCACCCCCTCGCGCGGCACCGCGATCACCACCAGGTCGACCGGCACACCGATCGCCTCGAGGCTGGCGTGGACCGGCAGACCGTCGATGCTCTCGGCCTCGGGGTGCACCACGTGCACGGCACCCGAGTACGGCGAGGAGCGGATCGCGTCCAGGATGCCGACGCCGAACCCGCCGGCCGCGCGTCGTACGCCGACGACCGCGACGCTCTGAGGATGCAGCAGCGGCCGCAGCGACCGGGCCTGGGCACGCCACTCGCGCCGGTCGGCGGCGGCGACCGCCTCCGCCGACTCGTCGGTGTCGAGCTCCACCAGCACCTCGCCACCCTCGCGGCGACGGGTCTCGGCGAAGCCGGCGCCGCGGAAGACCCGCAGCATCCCGGAGTTCTCGGCGAGGACGTCGGCCTCGAACCGGCGGATCCCGTGCCCCCGGCCCAGCGCGGCCAGGTGCTCCAGCAGCAGGCTGCCCAGACCGCGGCCTCGGTCGTCGTCGGCGACCAGGAAGGCCACCTCGGCGGTGTCGGTGGCGAAGACCTCCGCGGTGGCCAGGCCGATCACCCGACCGCGGTCGAGCGCGACGAGCGCTGCTGCGCCATGGTCGGGCTCGAACAGGCGGGCGACGTAGGCCCGGGCCGCGTTGCGGCTCGCGGAGAAGAACCGCAACCGCAGGGTGTTCTCCGAGACCGACTCGTGCAGCGCCAGCACCTGGTCGCGGTCGTCGTCCCGCAACGACCGGATGACGACGATCCCGCCGTCGGAGAGCAGCACGTCGGCTGGCGGCGCGGTCCAGTCGCGGGGCCGGGTCTGCTGCGGGTCGGTCATCGCCGTCGTCCGTCCGGTGCCGGCACGCGTTCGCGGAGCATCGGGTGCCGCAGTGCCGGGTGCCGCACCGCCAGCAGCGCCCAGGTGGCGCTCGCCGAGATGAGCGCCGCGCCCAGCATGTGCACGCCGACGAGGATCTCGGGCAGGTCGGTGGCGTACTGCACGAAGCCGACCGCGCCCTGGGCGAGCTCGAGGCCGAGCAGCAGTGCCACCGCCCGACGTGCCTCGCTGCCGGCCGACCCCGGCCGGGTCTCGTGCACGGCGGCCAGCAGGCCCAGAGTCAGGCCGAGCAGCAGGAACACCGCGTCCGCGTGCAGCTGGCTGAGCTGGAGCGGGTCGAGGCCGTTGCGCTCGGTGTCGAGGTCGCCGGCGTGCGGTCCGGACCCGGTGACGACGGTGCCGAGGTAGAGCACCACCCAGGTGGCCGCCAGCATCGCCCAGGCCAGACCGACGACGGGTCCGCGGACGGCCGGCGCGTCGGGCCGGTCGATGACCTGGAGGAACCGCACCGCCAGCCCGATGATCGCCAGCGAGCAGAGCAGGTGGAACGAGACCACCCAGGGGTTCAGGTCGGTGAGCACGGTGATGCCGCCGATCACCGCCTGCGCCGGGATGCCGAGCGCCAGCAGCAGCGCCAGCCGGCGCAGCCGCCGGCTGCCGGTCTGCCACGCCGAGACGAAGGTCGCCACCGCCACCGCGACCAGCACGAAGGTGAGCATCCGGTTGCCGAACTCGATGGCCGCGTGCAGCGTCAGCTCCCCGTGCGGGACGTACGACTCCTCGGTGCACCGGGGCCAGGTCGGGCAGCCGAGGCCGGAGCCGGTCAGCCGGACCGCGCCGCCGGTGACGACCAGCACGATGTTGGCGATCAGCGTCGCCCAGGCGAGCGGACGCACGAAGCGGCCCAGCGACCTCACTCCCACCGGAACGTCCTCGCGGTCAGCACCGTGCCCACGACCGCCCAGCCGGCGAGCACCGCCAGGTCCACCACCCGCACGGCGCCGTCCATCAGGGCACCTCGCATGGCGCCGCCGAGGGCGCCGGAGGGCAGCAGGCCGACCAGGCCGCCGAAGGAGCCGTACGCCGAGGCGGGGAGCACCACCGCGCCGCCGGCGAGCAGCAGCAGGTAGACCAGGTTCGCCGCCGCCAGGGTGGCCTCGGCGCGCAGCGCGCCGGCCAGGAACAGGCCGAGCGCGGCGAACGCGGCCGTGCCGAGCACCAGCGCCAGCGCCGCACCGAGCAGCCCGGGGGCCGGGTCCCAGCCCAGCAGCAGGGCGACCAGGGAGATCACCACGACCTGGAGGGCCTCGACCGCGAGCAGCGCGCCGACCTTGCCGGCCAGCAGCCCGGAGCGGGGGAGCGGTGAGCTGCCCAGCCGCTTGATCACCCCGTACCGGCGCTCGAAGCCGGTGGCGATGGCCAGCGAGGTGAACGCCGTCGACATCACCGCCAGCGCCAGCACCCCGGGGGTGAACACGTCGACGGCCGGCTGGTCGAACTCCAGACCGATCCGGTCGGCGCCGCGGACCGCGCCGACCAGGACGATCACCGGGACCACCACCGCCAGCAGCAGCTGCTCGCCGTTGCGGAGCATCAGCCGCGCCTCCATCGAGGCCTGGGCCAGGACCTGGCGGTGCAGCGGCGCGGCACCGGGCGCCGGGGCGAAGGTCACGAGGCCAGCTCCCGTCCGGTCAGCTCGAGGAAGACGTCCTCCAGGGTGCGCTGGCCCAGGGAGAGCGACTCGGGCAGCACGTCGTTCTCGTCGCACCAGCGGGACACCTTGGCCAGCGTCGAGGCGTCGGCGGGCCCGGTGACCACCAGGCTGAGCGCGTCGAGCTGGGTGACGATGGTCTGCTCGCCCAGCGCCGCGCGCAGCGACTCCGGGGAGCCGGGCGGGAACGGGCGGGAGACCACCAGCCGGATGGTCGAGACGTGCTGGCCGCCCGCCGCGCCGCGGGTGAGCTCCAGCGCAGTGCCGGTGGCGATCAGCCGGCCGTGGTCGATGATGTGGATCCGGTCGGCCAGCCGCTCGGCCTCGTCCATGTGGTGGGTGGTGAGCACCACGGTGACGCCGTCGCGGCGCAGCTCCTCCAACAGCTCCCAGGTGGTACGACGTGCCTGCGGGTCCATCCCGGCGGTCGGCTCGTCGACGAAGACCAGCTCGGGGCGCCCCACGATCGCCATGGCCAGGCCGAGACGCTGCTGCTGGCCCCCGGAGAGCCTCCGGTACGGGGTGCGGCCGCAGTCGTGCAGTCCCAGCCGGTCGGCCAGCAGGTCGACGTCCAGCGGGTCGGCGTGCAGCCGCGCGATGTGCCGGAGCATCTCCATCGCCCGGACCCCGCTCCAGGCACCGCCGGCCTGCAGCATCACCCCGATCCGGGGGAGCAGCTCGCGGCGCTGGGTGACGGGATCCAGACCGAGCACCCGCACCGTGCCGGCCTGGGCGGCCCGGTAGCCCTCGCAGGTCTCCAGCGTCGTGGTCTTGCCGGCACCGTTGGGGCCGAGCACCGCGGTGATCGAGCACCGCTCGACCACCAGCGAGAGCCGGTCGACGGCGGTCTTGGCGCCGTACCGCATCACCAGGGCGTCGATCGACACCGCGGGCTCGTCGTCGCGGCCGCGCGGGGACTCCTCGAGCGGGACGGCGGCGGCGGACACCTGCAAAGTGTAGGAACTCCGCGGTCACCCGCCCCCGCCGGCCCGTGCCGGCCTGCCCCGTCCCGCGCCGACCCGAGCCGTCCCGTGCCGGGTGGCTCGCACCGGCCTCCTAGGCTGTCGACGTGCACGGCTGGCTCTTCGTCCTGGTCCTGGCGCTGTCCGGGCTGGCCCTGGTCGGCACCGGCGTGCTGCTGGTGCGCGACCGACTCGCCGGTGACGTGTTCTTCGCGCTGCTGGCCGTCCTGGAGCTGGCGCTGCTGCTCCAGGTGGTGCTCGGGCTGGTGCAGCTGGCCGGCACCGAGCGCGAGGTGGCCGGGGTCGTCTTCACCAGCTACCTGCTGACCCTGCCCCTGGTGCTGCCGATCGGGGCGTTCTGGTCCCTGGCCGAGCGCAGCCGGGCCGGGACGGCGGTGCTGCTGGTCGCCGCCCTGACGGTGGCCGGGCTGGAGGTCCGGCTCGACTCGATCTGGGGCGCCGGTGGCTGAGGTCCGGGCACCCGCGGGGCCCGGTGCGCTCGCGACCGGGTGGGGGCGAGCGCTGGTGGCGGTCTACGCGGTGTTCGCGGTGGCCGCGACCGGTCGGTCCGCGGTGCAGCTGGGTCTCGATCCGGGCCGCGCCCCGTTGGCCTACTCGCTGTCCCTCGTCGCGGCGGTGGTGTACCTGGTCGCCACCAGCTGCCTGCTGCTCGGCGGCCGGACCGCCTGGCGGGTCGCCGTCGGCTCGGTGAGCGTGGAGGCGGTCGGGGTGCTGGTGATCGGCACCATGACCTACCTCACCCCCGAGCTGTTCCCCGACAGGACCGTCTGGTCGCACTTCGGGCAGGGCTACGGCTTCCTGCCGCTGCTGCTGCCGGTGGCCGGCCTGGCCTGGTTGTGGCACTCCCGGCCCCGGTCGGGACCCGGTCCGGGCGGTGCCGGGGCCGGGTGAGGTTGGCCTTACTTGAATGCGCCCCGGCATTAACGGCACACTGGTGTTGTGGAATTCGGAGCGGGAGCCTTCTCGGGCGGTGATCAGTCGACGCGGCAGCGCGTTGCCCGGTCCATCCTCACCGAAGGTCCCTCGACCGCCGCCGACCTCGCGGCCCGGCTCGACCTGACGCCGGCCGCCGTACGCCGGCACCTCGACCTGCTGCTCGAGGACGGCTCGGTGGAGGTGCGGGAGCCCCGCACCCGCGCGGTCCGCGGGCGCGGCCGGCCGGCGAAGGTGTTCGCGCTGACCGAGCACGGCCGGGACGCCTTCGACCAGCAGTACGACGACCTCGCGGTCCAGGCGCTGCGGTTCCTCGCCGAGACCGGCGGAGACGCGGCGGTGCGCGAGTTCGCCGACCGCCGGGTGGCCTTCATCGAGGAGAACTTCGCCACCGTGGCCGAGCAGCACCCCGACCTGGGGCCGGCGCAGGTGCTGGCCCAGGTGCTCACCGACGAGGGCTACGCCGCCGCGGTGCGCGAGCTGCCGGTCGGCGAGCAGCTGTGCCAGCAGCACTGCCCGGTGGCCCACGTCGCCCACGAGTTCCCCCAGCTGTGCGAGGCCGAGACCGCGGCGTTCGGCCGCGTCCTCGACCGCCACGTGCAGCGGCTGGCCACGATCGCCCACGGCGACGGGGTCTGCACGACCTGCATTCCCGACCCGACGAGATCCAGCACGGTCACAACGAAGGAGAAGGTCACCACATGACCACCATCGACGAGCGCAATCCCGAGCTCGCAGGGATCGGTCGCTACGAGTTCGGCTGGAGCGACTCCGACGTCGCCGGAGCCGGCGCGAAGCGCGGTCTCAGCGAAGAGGTCGTGCGCGACATCTCGGCGAAGAAGAACGAGCCGCAGTGGATGCTCGACCTGCGCCTGAAGGGCCTCAAGCTCTTCCACCGCAAGCCGATGCCCACGTGGGGCTCGGACCTGTCGACGATCGACTTCGACAACATCAAGTACTTCGTCCGGTCCAGCGAGAAGCAGGCCACCTCCTGGGAGGACCTGCCCGAGGACATCAAGAACACCTACGACAAGCTCGGCATCCCCGAGGCGGAGAAGCAGCGCCTGGTCTCCGGCGTCGCCGCGCAGTACGAGTCGGAGGTCGTCTACCACTCGATCCGCGAGGACCTCGAGGCCCAGGGCGTGCTCTTCCTGGACACCGACACCGCGCTGCGCGAGCAGCCGGAGCTCTTCGCCGAGTACTTCGGCACCGTGATCCCGGTCGGCGACAACAAGTTCGCCGCGCTGAACACCTCGGTGTGGTCGGGTGGCTCGTTCATCTACGTGCCGCCGGGCGTGCACGTCGACATCCCGCTGCAGGCCTACTTCCGGATCAACACCGAGAACATGGGCCAGTTCGAGCGGACGCTGATCATCGTCGACGAGGACGCCTACGTGCACTACGTCGAGGGCTGCACCGCGCCGATCTACTCCTCGGACTCGCTGCACTCCGCGGTCGTCGAGATCATCGTCAAGAAGGGCGGCCGGTGCCGCTACACGACCATCCAGAACTGGTCGAACAACGTCTACAACCTCGTCACCAAGCGCGCCACCTGTGAGGCCGGCGCGACGATGGAGTGGGTCGACGGCAACATCGGCTCCAAGGTGACGATGAAGTACCCGGCGATCTACCTGATGGGCGAGCACGCCAAGGGCGAGACCCTGTCCATCGCGTTCGCCGGCGAGGGTCAGCACCAGGACGCCGGCGCCAAGATGGTGCACGCCGCGCCGCACACCTCGAGCTCGATCCTGAGCAAGTCGGTGGCCCGCGGTGGCGGACGCACGTCGTACCGCGGGCTGATCCAGGTCAACGAGGGCGCGCACGGCTCGAAGTCCAACGTGCTGTGCGACGCGCTGCTGGTCGACCAGATCAGCCGGTCCGACACCTACCCGTACGTCGACATCCGCGAGGACGACGTGTCGATGGGCCACGAGGCCAGCGTCTCCAAGGTCAGCGACGACCAGCTGTTCTACCTGATGTCGCGGGGCATGGAGCAGGACGAGGCGATGGCGATGATCGTGCGCGGCTTCGTGGAGCCGATCGCCAAGGAGCTGCCGATGGAGTACGCGCTCGAGCTGAACCGCCTGATCGAGCTGCAGATGGAAGGAGCCGTCGGCTGATGACGATCACCGAGACCCCGGCCGCGGCCGGGGCGGTCGAGAGTGCGCCCAGCACCCGGAACCGCACCGTGTCCCACCTCAACCCGCCTCCGTCGTACGACCTGGGCGACCACCCGGTGCCGACCGGCCGCGAGGAGATCTGGCGGTTCACCCCGCTGAAGCGGCTGCGCGGCCTGCTCGACGGCGAGCCGTCGGCCGAGCACCTGCGGTGGACCACCGAGCTGCCCGAGGGCGTCACCCTCACCGAGATCACCGCCGAGCGGGCGCGTGAGCTGGGCGAGCTGGCGCCGAACGACCGTCCCTCGGCGCTGGCCGCGGCCCGCGCCGGCGGCGCGATGCTGCTCGACGTACCGGCCGAGCACGACTCCGGTGACCCGGTGATGATCCGGTTGCACGGGGACTCGGTGGACCAGCTGGTCTACGGCCAGCTGGTGATCCGGGTCGGCACCCACGCCCGCACCACGGTCGTGGTCTCGCACACCGGCTCCGCACGCTACGCGGCGATCACCTCGGTGCTCGTCGGCGACGGCGCGCACGCCAACGTGCTGAGCCTGCAGGACTGGGACGACGACGCCGTCCACCTGGGCCGCGACGCGATCCGGGTCGGCCGGGACGCGAGCGTGCGGCACACCGCGATCTCCTTCGGCGGGGACGTGGTGCGGATGCACGCCAACGTCGAGTACGCCGGCCCCGGCGGCGAGGCCGAGCTGCTCGGCCTCTACTTCGCCGACGAGGGCCAGCACCTCGAGCACCGGCTCTTCGCCGACCACACCGCGCCGCGCACCAAGAGCAACGTGAACTACAAGGGCGCTCTGCAGGGCGAGGGCGCCCACACGGTCTGGATCGGCAACGTGCTGATCCGCAAGATCGCCGAGGGCATCGAGACGTACGAGGAGAACCGCAACCTGGTGCTCACCGACGGCTGCCGGGCCGACTCGGTGCCGAACCTCGAGATCGAGACCGGTGAGATCGAGGGAGCGGGGCACGCCTCGGCGACCGGCCGCTTCGACGACGAGCAGCTGTTCTACCTGCGCTCCCGCGGCATCTCCGAGGAGGAGTCCCGCCGGCTGGTCGTGCACGGCTTCTTCAACGACCTGATCCGCCGCGTCGGCGTCCCCTCCCTGGAGGAGAAGCTGCTGGCGACCGTCGAGGAGGAGCTGGCCAAGAACGTGCTCAAGGGATACCAGGTGGCGAGCGCATGAGCTTCGTCCGCGTCTGCTCCGTCGAGGAGGTGCCCACCGACGAGGGCCTCGGCGTCATCGTCGAGGACCTGGCCGTGGTGGTCGCCCGCGACGGCGAGGAGTTCTTCGCCGCCGAGGACCTCTGCTCCCACGCCGCCGTCGCGCTCAGCGAGGGCGAGGTCGCCGACTGCCAGATCGAGTGCTGGCTGCACGGGTCGCGCTTCGACCTGCGCACCGGCAAGCCGACCGGCCTGCCGGCGACGGAGCCCGTCGCCACGTTCCCGGTGGAGGTTCGCGACGACGGCGTGTACGTCGACGTCAGCAGCACGCTCAACGGCGTCAAGCCCGGCTGAGCACCGCAGCACCCGCTCGCTCCCGTTTTCCGCTCCAGATTTTCGAGGGCCGCGCCCGCCGCGGCCGCCAACCGAAGGAAGAGACACCATGACCACGTTGGAGATCAAGGACCTGCAGGTCTCGGTCAGCACCGAGGACGGTCCCAAGGAGATCCTCAAGGGCGTCACCCTGACGATCCGCGACGGCGAGACACACGCGATCATGGGCCCCAACGGCTCGGGCAAGTCGACGCTGGCCTACTCGATCGCGGGCCACCCCAAGTACGACATCACCGGCGGCACCGTCACCCTCGACGGTGAGGACGTGCTCGCGATGACCGTCGACGAGCGCGCCCGGGCCGGTCTGTTCCTGGCCATGCAGTACCCCGTCGAGGTGCCCGGGGTGTCGGTGGCGAACTTCCTGCGCACCGCCAAGACCGCCATCGACGGCGAGGCCCCCAAGCTGCGCACCTGGGTCAAGGACGTCAACGGCGCCCTGGAGCGGCTGAACCTCGACGCGACGTTCTCCGCCCGCTCGGTGAACGAGGGCTTCTCCGGTGGTGAGAAGAAGCGGCACGAGATCGCCCAGCTCGAGCTGCTGAACCCGAAGGTCGCCGTGCTCGACGAGACCGACTCCGGCCTGGACATCGACGCGCTCAAGATCGTCTCCGAGGGTGTCAACCGGTTCCGCGAGCAGGAGGGCAAGGGCGTCCTGCTGATCACGCACTACACGCGGATCCTGCGCTACATCAAGCCCGACCAGGTGCACGTCTTCATCGACGGCCGGATCGCCGACGAGGGCGGTCCGGAGCTCGCCGACCAGCTCGAGGCCGAGGGGTACGACAAGTACCTCAAGGCCAAGGTCTGACCCACGGAGGTCGGCAGGAGGGCGCGCAGCGCCCGTCTCGAAACTCCACCCGGAGGTTGAGGAGGGCGCGCAGCGCCCGTCTCGAAACTCCACCCGGAGGTTGAGGAGGGCGCGCAGCGCCCGTCTGAACTCCACCCGGAGGTTGAGGAGGGCGCGCAGCGCCGTCTGAAACCCAGACGAAAGGAGACCAGCCATGGAAGGCCTGCTGCCCGACCTGCAGGTGATCCGCAAGGACTTCCCGATCCTCGATCGGACCCTTGCCGGCGGCCTGCCGCTGGTCTACCTCGACAGCGCCAACACCTCGCAGAAGCCGCAGGTCGTCATCGACACGATGGTCGACCACCTCGAGCGGCACAACGCCAACGTCGCCCGCGCCATGCACCAGCTCGGCGCCGAGTCGTCGGCGGCGTTCGAGGACGCCCGGGACAAGGTGGCCGCCTTCATCGGCGCCCCCAGCCGCGACGAGGTGATCTTCACCAAGAACGCCTCCGAGGCGCTGAACCTGGTCGCGAACACGCTGGCCTGGTCCCGCGGTGAGTGGGCCGACCGCGTGGGCGGTCTCGGCGAGGGCGACGAGGTCGTCATCACCGAGATGGAGCACCACTCCAACATCGTCCCGTGGCAGCTGCTCACGCAGCGCACCGGAGCGACGCTGCGCTGGTTCGGCCTCACCGACGAGGGCACCCTGGACCTGGACGCGATCGACGACCTGATCACCGAGCGCACCCGGGTGGTCTCGCTGACCTGGGTCTCGAACATGCTCGGCACGATCAACCCGATCGCCGCGATCACCCGACGCGCCCACGAGGTCGGGGCGCTGGTGGTCATCGACGGCTCCCAGGCGGCACCGCAGCTGCCGATCGACCTGCAGGCGATGCCCGAGGCAGACCGGCCCGACGTGCTGGTCTTCACCGGCCACAAGACCGTCGGTCCCACCGGGATCGGCGTGCTGTGGGGGAGCCGCGCGGTGCTCGACCGGCTGCCGCCCTTCCTCGGCGGCGGGGAGATGATCGAGACGGTGCGGATGGCGAGCTCGACGTACGCCCCGATCCCGCACAAGTTCGAGGCGGGCACGCCGCCGATCGTGGAGGCGGTCGGTCTGGGTGCCGCGCTGGACTACCTGTCCGCGGTCGGCATGGAGGCCATCCACACCCACGAGCAGACGATCACCGGCTACGCCCTGGAGGGCCTGGCCACGATTCCCGGGCTGAGCGTGCTCGGCCCGCTGGACGCCACCCGGCGCGGTGGGGCGATCGCCTTCGAGATCGAGGGCGTGCACCCGCACGACGTCGCCCAGGTCCTCGACGTCCGCGGTGTCGCTGTCCGGGCCGGGCACCACTGCGCCCGGCCCGCGCACGAGCGGTTCGGCGTGCAGAGCTCGACCCGGATGTCGTCGTACCTCTACACCACGCCCGCGGAGATCGACGCGCTCATCGAGGCGCTGGAATACACCCGCACCTACTTCAAGTTGGACAACTGATGAGCGCTGAGCTGGATTCGCTGTACCAGGAGATCATCCTCGACCACTACAAGAACCCGCACCACAAGGGACTGCGGGACCCGTACGAGGCCGAGGTCCACCACGTCAACCCCACCTGCGGTGACGAGGTGACGCTGCGCGTGCACCTGGCCGACGGGGTGGTCACCGACGTGTCCTACGACGCCGTCGGCTGCTCGATCTCGCAGGCATCCACCTCGGTGATGACCGACCTGGTGATCGGCAAGCCGGTCGACGAGGCGATGGCCATCCACGGCGAGTTCCTGGCGCTGATGCAGGGCAAGGGCACCGTCGAGCCCGACGAGGACGTCCTGGAGGACGCGATCGCCTTCGCCGGTGTCGCCAAGTTCCCGGCGCGCGTGAAGTGCGCACTACTGTCATGGATGGCGTGGAAGGACGCGACCACCCGATCCCTGGAGGAGAGCAATGCCTGAGCAGACCACCGACCCGACCACCGGCGCCGGTGTCGACCACGGCGACCTGCCCGAGGTCCCCGAGGCCACCGGCGGTGCCGTGGGCACCTCGACGCTGGCCAAGGACGACGTGACCGAGGCGATGAAGGACGTCGTCGACCCCGAGCTCGGGATCAACGTCGTCGACCTCGGCCTGGTCTACGACGTGCACGTCGACGAGGGCTCCAACGTCGTCATCGACATGACGCTGACCTCGGCGGCCTGCCCGTTGACCGACGTGATCCAGGACCAGACGAACAGCGCCCTCGAGGGCATCGCCAACGACGTCGCGATCAACTGGGTCTGGATGCCGCCGTGGGGCCCGGACAAGATCACCCCGGACGGCCGCGAGCAGCTGCGGGCGCTGGGCTTCAACGTCTGATCCGGTCCGGGATCGCCCCCAGGAATCCCCGGCTGTCAGGGGTTCCCGACAGGGGGTTGTCAGGGGTTCCCGACGGTGGTCAGGTGTTGCAACAGCCGACAACCGTCGGAGTGGCCTGACAACCCCGGGCCAGGCACACGACCCGTCCCGGGAATCCCCGGCTGTCAGGGGTTCCCGACGGTGGTCAGGTGTTGCAACAGCCGACAACCGTCGGAGTGGCCTGACAACCCCGGGCCAGGCACACGACCCGTCCCAGGGATCCCCGGCTGTCAGGGGTTCCCGACGGGGGTGCAGGGCGCTTCGGGTCCGACAGGGGCGGTCCCGAAGCGGTACGCCGGCAGCGCCGGCGTCCAGGTCAGCGGCACGTGCGGCGCGATGTCCGGGGTCTCCCCGGTGGGCCACTGGCCGCGGCCGACGTACGTCGTGCCGTCCAGCACCAGTCGCACCTCGTAGTCGAACGGACCGGGACCGATCTCGGTCGCTGCCAGCCCCTGACGGGCTGGCGCGGTGAAGAACAACGCGCCCGCGTCGTGGCACTGGCGCCGCAGGCGCGGGGCCAGGGTGACGCTGCGCCCCTCGACGCTGGTCACCGTCACGGTGGCCGACACCTCCACGGGCCGGGGGTCTCCGAGGTCGGCGATGCCGAGCTCGACCCCGTAGCTGTCCAGCTCCCCGTCGTGGTCGGCGAGCACCGCGACGCTCCCGGTCGCCGGGCCGGGCAGCGCTCCGTCCACCGGGGTGGTCCACCGGAACGTGGTGATCACGTCTCCCTCGGGACCGCGACCGAACAGGTCGACGTCCCAGGTGCCGGCCGGTCCGACCGGCTCCAGCCGGAATGACCGGGCGCCGGTCTTCTCGGCGTCCACCGTGATGCTCCGGGGACACTTCCGGTCCAGCTCTCGGAACGTGGCCGAGAAGTCCCAGCCCGGGTGGTCGAACCCGAACCTGACGGTGTCGACCGCGACCGCGGGCGGCTGGTCCGGGGGGATGCCGTCGCCGCAACCGAAGCCGTAGCAGAACGACCAGGGCGGCAGCTCACGGTCCTCCGGGCCGTGCAGGACCACGGGCGGCGGAGTGGGGAACGACTGGTCACCGGGCTCACCGGCCTCGACGGGCTCGCCGGAGCCGACCGCGACCTCAGGGTCCTCGGTGGCGACCACCGCGGGGCTCGTCGCGCAGCTCGAGCCCAGCAGCACGAGCAGGACGGGGCCGACGGCTCGGGCGACGAGTGACCTCATGGAGCTTGGACGCGGCGGATCGCCGGTCGGCTCCCGCCTAGGCTGACCCGTGTGACGACGGTCCTGGTCCCTGCCGAGCGGGTCGAGCGCTGGGTGCTCAACTTCCAGGGCAGGCACGGCGCCACCGGGTTGTCGGTGGTGGACGGCTCGTTGCACGGGTCGGCCGCGGACGGGTCACTCTTCACCGCGGTGCTTCCCTTCGAGCAGCGGTACGCCGGCCTCCCGGACCCAGCCGCGTTCGCGGCGGCGGTCCAGCGGCCCACCGACTGGGCGGTGCTGCTGGTCCGCAAGGGCGGTTTCGCGGTCGCCCGGCTCCGGGGCGAGGCCCTGGTCGGCTCGAAGACGGGCCAGCGTCACGTGCAGGGGCGGACCAAGGCCGGCGGGCAGAGCCAGCAGCGGTTCGCGCGGCGCCGGGGCAACCAGGCTCGACAGGCGTACGAGGCGGCGGCCGAGCACGCCGTACGGCTGCTGGACGGGCTGACGGGTCCCCTGGTGACCGGTGGCGACCACGCGGCGGTGACCGAGGTGCTGGCCGACCCTCGGCTGCCGGCCGACCGGGTCGTGCCGCCGTGGCTGCCGGTGCCCGACCCGCGGCGCGGGGTGCTGGAGCAGGCCGTCCGGGACGCGGCCAGCGTCCGGGTCGAGGTCGAGAACGCCTGACCCGGGCTCGGACGAGGAGGCTCACCTCCCCGGATTCGCGGCTCGGCTCTGCCACGATGACCATCATGTGGCAGCCCGAAGCCGGCTGGGTCTCGATCCCCGGCGGCACCGGCACCTCGACCGTGGGCGTCTGGCGCACCCTGCTCGGCGAGCGGCCGGTGGCCGTGAAGCGCCTGGCCAGACCGGTCCCGGGTGAGCCGGCCGAGCTCAGCGACCGCAGTCACGTGGCCTACTGGCGCCGGGCCGCCGACGTGGTCACCTCGGCGGTGGTGGTGGAGTCGCCGGGACTGCGCGCGCCCAATGCGGCGGTCGAGGAGGACGACGAGGGGATCACCCTGACCAGCGAGTGGGTCGAGGACGCCGCCAACAGCGGTCTCTTCGCGGCCCACGCCCTGGGCCGGTTCGCCGGGACGCAGCTGGGGGACCGGGCGTGGTTGGCGCGCGATCAGCTCCGGGCGCGACTGGCCCGGGTGGAACGGCGAGGGGGCTGGCGCACCCTGGCACGGACGACGGTCGCCGACGTGGCCGAGCACCTGTGGGAGCGACGGACCACGTTCCTGGCGGCGATCGACGAGCTGCCGCAGGTGCCTCAGCACGGCGACGCGGTGCCCGCCAACCTGCCGGGCCGCGAGGCCGACGACGTGCTGGCGATCGACTGGGGGACGCTGGGGATCGGACCGGTGGGGGCGGATGTCGGGTACTACGTGCTCACCGCCCGCGAGGACTTCGAGCCGTTGCTCGACTCCTACCTGATCGGACTGCCGCCGGGGATCGCCGAGCGGGAGCAGGCGGTGCTGGGGGCCCAGGTGACCGCGGTGTACACGGTGCTCAACCGGGCGGAGTGGGCGCTGTCGCGGGTCGCCGGGGGAGAGGGCGCACTGGCAGGCAAGTACCGGCACCCCGCCGTCGCGCCGCACCTGCGAGCGCTGCAACGCCAGGTTCCCCAGATCGAGGCGCTGCTGCGCTGGAGCTCCGCCTGACCGGCCGACGAGCTAGAGCAGCTCGAGCTTGTGGAACGGGCTGGTGATGCGCACGACCCGCGAACCGAAGTCGACGGTGACCGCCGAGGCTTCCGCTCCGACGACCCGCCCCACCCCGTAGGAGTCGTGCGAGACCAGATCGTCGACGGCGTACGTCTCGATGGTGGGTTCGGGATCGGGCTTGAAGGGGCTGCTGGCGAGGTGTCGCCGCTTGGCAGGCGGAGGAGTCATCCCCTCCAGTATGCGCCTGCGACGGCCAAAGCGGGCTTTCTGCGCCGAATCAGGCGCCGGGATCAGACCCTGTCCACCGCGAAGGTGTCGCACTCGGCGACCGAGCCGCCCTGGTAGCCGACCTGGAACCACCGCATCCGAGCCGCCGCGGAGCCGTGGGTCCAGGTCTCCGGGGTGACCTGCCCCTGGGTCTTCTCCTGGATCCGGTCGTCACCCACCGCCGCCGCGGCGTCGAGCGCCTCGGAGATGTCTTGCTGGGTCAGCTCGGTGAACAGGACCTCGCCGACGTCGTCGGTGGTTCCGGTCGCCGACCCCACCCACATCCCGGCGTAGCAGTCGGCCTGGAGCTCCAGCCGCACCGCGTCGCTCTGCGGTCCCTGCTGGGTGCGGACCTTGCCCATCGCGCCGAGCAGGTTCTGGATGTGGTGGCCGTACTCGTGAGCGAGCACGTACGGCTCCACGAAGTCGCCGCCGGGCCCGCCGAGCTGACGCTCCAGCACCGCGTCGAAGAACGTGGTGTCGAGGTAGATCGAGCTGTCCGGCGGGCAGTAGAACGGGCCCACGTCCGACGATGCGGCCCCGCACCCGGTGCTCACCGAGCCGGCGAACGTGTGCAGCGAGCCAGCAGGGCGGAAGCTCGTCCCGGTCTGCTCCGGCAGCGTGCGGGACCAGTAGTCGACCAAGGAGTTCTCGACGGCCACTCGGGCGCAGTCCGCGCTCTCGTTGGCGTCGGCGCCGCTCTCGCACCCGGCGTACCGCCCGGTGTCGGCCATCCGGGTGGAGTCGAGACCGGTGCTGCCCAGGCCACCGGTTTCGTCGTCCCCGCCGCCGATCAGCTGGCTGACCACGACCACGACCAGCACCAGCAGGATGCCGCCGATGCCGCTCCCGGCCTTGCCGCCGGGCAGTCGGATCGGGGTGGACCCCGCCCCGCCACGGCGAGCGGCCCCGCGGGTCGGACCGCCACCACGGCTGCGTCCGGAGTCGCGGACCCGTGAGGTGTTCAGCCTGGCCTTGGGGTTGAAGCGCATGGGTCCTCCTGCGACGGACTGAGCCCGACCCCGTCGGGGCTGAGCAGCCGCCCTAGACTACGGACAGTCATGATCACTGCCCACCAGCTGGAAGTCCGAGCCGGGGCGCGCCTGCTCATGGAGAACGTCAGCTTCCGCGTGGCGCCCGGCGACAAGGTCGGGCTCGTGGGGCGCAACGGCGCCGGGAAGACCACCCTCACCAAGATCCTGGCGGGGGAGGCGCTGCCCGCGTCCGGCAGCGTCCAGGCCACCGGGGAGGTCGGCTACCTCCCGCAGGACCCCCGCATCGGTGACCCAGAAGTCCTCGCCCGCGACCGGATCCTCTCCGCGCGCGGGCTCGACGACGTGGTACGCCGGCTGCGGCGGGCCGAGGCCGACATGGGCAGCGACGACCCCGGCAAGCGGGACAAGGCGATGCGTCGCTACGAGCGGGCCGACTCCGAGCTGCACGCCGGCGGGGGGTACGCCGCGGAGTCCGAGGCCGCCCAGATCGCCTCCAGCCTCGGTATCGAGGACCGGATCCTCGGTCAGCAGCTGAAGACCCTCTCAGGTGGTCAGCGCCGACGCGTCGAGCTGGCCCGGATCCTCTTCTCCGGTGCCGAGACCCTGCTGCTCGACGAGCCCACCAACCACCTCGACGCCGACTCGATCATCTGGCTGCGGGAGTTCCTCCGGTCGCACAAGGGTGGCCTCGTGGTGATCAGCCACGACAACGCGCTGCTGGAGTCCACGGTCAACAAGGTGCTGCACCTGGACGCCAACCGGGGCGAGATCGACGTCTACAACATGGGCTGGCGGCCGTACCTGGTCCAGCGCGAGACCGATGAGAAGCGCCGCAAGCGGGAGCGGATGAACGCCGAGAACAAGGCGAAGACCCTCACCGACCAGGCGAACAAGATGCGCGCCAAGGCGACCAAGGCGCAGGCGGCCCAGTCGATGCTCAAGAGGGCCGAGAAGCTGATGAGCGGGATCGAGGGGGAGCGCAAGGCCGACAAGGTGGCCCGGATCGCGTTCCCCAAGCCCGCCGCCTGCGGCAAGACCCCGCTGACGGCGGCGGGGTTGTCGAAGTCGTACGGGTCGCTGGAGGTCTTCACCGACGTCGACCTCGCCATCGACCGAGGCTCCCGGGTGGTCATCCTCGGCCTCAACGGCGCCGGCAAGACCACGATGCTGCGGATCCTGGCCGGCGTCGACCAGGCCGACACCGGGGAGGTGGAACCCGGGCACGGGCTCAAGATCGGCTACTACGCCCAGGAGCACGAGACACTCGACACCGGTCGCACGGTGTTGGAGAACCTGCAGAGCGCCGCGCCCCAGCTCACCGACACCGAGGCGCGCAGTGTGCTCGGCTCGTTCCTCTTCTCCGGCGACGACGCGCACAAGCCCGCCGGGGTGCTCTCCGGCGGCGAGAAGACCCGGCTGGCCCTGGCCAGCCTGGTCGTCTCCAGTGCGAACGTGCTGCTGCTCGACGAGCCCACCAACAACCTCGACCCGGCCTCCCGCGAGGAGGTCCTCGCCGCGATCCGCACCTACGAGGGTGCGATCGTGCTGGTCACCCACGACGAGGGTGCGGTCACCGCGCTCGAGCCGGACCGGGTGCTGCTCCTGCCGGACGGCGACGAGGACCTCTGGAACGCCGAGTACGCCGACCTGGTGTCGCTGGCCTGAGCCGGCCTGGGGTCAGGCTGGGGTCGCGCTGGTTCGGCGGCTCAGTGGGAGTGGGCCGCCTCCCGGCGCTTGTTCTCCTTGTCGACGGCCACCGCAAGGTCGTGCACCAGCCGCGAGTGCCACGCCTGGTGCGTAGCCAGGTCGTCGGTCAGGGCGTGGCAGTCGGGGCACGCCGTGGACGCTGTGGACTGTTCCATGGGTCTCACCTCCGGGACAGGGCTTCTGCTCCCACACTGGCACCGACCGGCGCGGCCGTCCATGGGGAAAGGCGAGGATCTCCCGATCTGCAGACTCGGACAAGAAACGTTGCCGGTCCAGGACGCCGAACCGGCCCCGCTGGGCGTGCAGCGCGCCTGAGCCGGCCGGATCAGCTCAGGGGGCACGCCGTCCGTTGGGCTGCACGGCGTACCAGGTGCCGCCGTTGAGGACGATGTCGTGACACTTGACCTCGTCCTTGCCCTCGTGGGCGTAGAAGTACAGCGGGTGCCCGTCGTAGGTGACCTGGGTGCCGCCGTCGGTGCGCTCGGTGGTGCCGAGCAGGGACTGCTGGGTTCCCGCGCCGCCTCGTGGTCGTCCGTCGGTCAGGACCGGTGGCCACGCGTCGGCGCATGCGCCGTAGCAGCGAGGCTCGGCGGTGTCCTCGACGTCGAAGAGGTAGACCGCTTGCCCCGTGGCGTCGAACAGGACGGTGCCGTAGTCGCTGGGCCCGGCCAGGATCCTGGTCCCGGTGCGCGCCGGCTTCGCCGAGCGGGTCAGGGCCGGACTGCTGGGAGCCACCGACGGCACGCTCGAGGGCGAGGCCGACGGTGGCTCCTGGGCAGTGGATGTCGCGGTGGCCTGGGTCGCGGTCGTCGGGGCTGACGCGGACCCGTCGGCCGCCGGGGTGGCGGTCCCACCGGCGCAGGCACTCAGGACGCCGAGGCACATCGTCACGACCAGCGAGCGGACCACCATCGGGGCAGTCTCCCATCCCGGCGGCTACCGCAGCGAGGGATGGGACCTCACCAGGTCGGTCTCGGACCAGCTCCGTCCGAGACCCCAGGTGCTCCCGGCGTTCAGGGCGGCCAGCACGAGCAGGGTGAGCGCCCCGAGCAGGTGGTCGTCGAGCACCGGGTTGTTCTCCGGCGGGAGGACGACCGTCCACATCAACACGTACAGGATGGCGCCGGAGGCCGCCGCGAGGCGCAGGCCGATGCCGAGGGTGAGGGCGAGCCCGATGCCGAGCAGACCGAGCATGAACAGCCAGTCCGCCCAGGCGGCGCCGGCGATGGTGTTGTAGAGGCCCTTGAACGGGCCCGCGGCGCCGAACCCGAGGAAGCCCTCGGTGGGGCTGTGGCCGTTGATCCAGGCCGCGTCGCCGAACCGGTCGACGGTCTCGATCCCGGTCTCGGCGTCGACGCTGCGGCCGGTGGAGAAGCCCAGCGCGAGCAGCTTGTCGAGGAAGGCCCACAGGAAGGTGATCCCGAAGCCGATCCGCAGTGCCGCGAGAGCGCGACGGGTGAGCGGGGTCAACCTCGGCTCGGTGGTGGTCGTGGCGGTGGGTGCGACCCCGGTGTGCGTGGTCATCTCGATGGCGTCCTGTCCAGTGGTGGTCTCCGACGTCTCGAGCCTCGCGGCTGCGCGTCGATCACGTCAGGGCCGTGCGTCACCGGACCGAGGTCCTACGTCCCGCCACCCGCCCGACCTTCGGCCCTGCCACCGGTCCCAGGGGATCCCTAGCGTCGAAGCAACTCGCCGAAGCGCGGCGACAGCCGAGGGGGTCCGATGAACGAGGATGAGGTCACCGAGCTCAGCGTCGAGCAGTGCTGGGAGCTCCTGGGACAGGAGACGTTCGGACGACTGGCCTTCCGGCTGGTCGACGAGGTGCACCTGGTGCCGGTCAACTACGTCGTCGACCGCCGCACCCTGCTCATCCGGACCGCCCCGGGCAACAAGCTGCTGGCCGCCGCGATGGGCTCCGACGTCGCTTTCGAGATCGACCGGCACGGTGACCGGGACGCCTGGTCGGTGGTCCTCCGGGGACAGGTCCGGCAGCTCGAGGAGAGCGAGGAGTGGCGCGCCGATGCCCACCCCGGTCGGCCCTGGGTGACGACCCCGAAGTACGCCGTGGTCGAGCTCGAGCCCGTGGTCGTGACCGGTCGGCGCTTCCGTCTCGACCCCGCGGCACGGGCCGGGAGCCTGCCCGAGAGCGTCAGCCCGCAGCGACCCACTGGCTGAAGCTGCGCGGAGCCCCGACCCAGTCGACCAGGCCCTTGCTCGAGCCGTCGGTGCGGGTGCCCGAGGCGCGCACCGAGACCCGGACGGACTCGGGGTTGCCCAGCGCCGCCTGCGAGATGTGCACGCGAACCTGCTCGGACTCGTAGCCGACCCGCATGATGTAGTCGCCGTGCTGGACCGCCGCCCCCCAGTTCTGCCGACCGAAGTCCTCGGTCGCCAGGAGCTGGTAGTCGGTGCCGACGTAGTACCCGCCCACCAGCACGAACTCCGGACCCGGGTCGGACTCGTCGGTGTCGAGGTAGATCGCACCACCCGAACCCGAGGCGGGGTCGCGGCGCAGGTTGACGTGGGTGGTGATCACGTTGAGGTTCTCCAGGCCGTTGCGGACCTGGAGCGCCACGATGTCCGAGCCGTGGGAGGTGTCCCGCGGGTCGTCGACGGCGTACGGCTCGGCGTTCGCGGCGCCGGCGAGACCGAGGGTGACGGCGGCGGTGGACGCGGCGAGGGCAGCGATGGTCTTGCGCATGGGTGTGCTCTTCTCTGTGCAGGAGGGTCGACCTCACGGGGCGGGCCGTCCGTGCGGGCGGCTCGGACGGTCTACGCCCGGGCGGTCAGGTCGGTTGCATGCTGCGGGCGACCAGTACCTTCGTGGTGAGGAGGAACCTATGGAGCACCATGACGTGCTGATCGTCGGCGGCGGCAACGCCGGGATCTCGCTGGCCGCCCGGCTGCTCCGCGACGGCGCCCACGACGTCGCCGTGGTGGAGTCCGAGTCCGTCCACCGCTACCGACCGCTGCTCAACTACGTCGGTGCCGGCGAGGCGACGATGGCCTCGTTGGAGCGCCCTGCTGCCACGGTGATGCCTCCGGGCTGCACCTGGATCCAGGACCTGGTGGTGGCGGTCGATGCCGGTGGACCCAGCGTGCTCACCCGGGACGGGCGACGGATCGGCTGCCGCGCGCTGGTGCTGGCCACCGGACTCGAGGAGGACTGGGATGCCACCCCGGGACTGGCCAGGGCCTACGCCGACCGCTGGGCGGGGTCGACGTTCGTCGTCGAGAGCGCTCCACTGGTCTGGCCTGCGCTGCGCGACCTGACCGGGGGGCGCGTGGTCTTCACGATGCCTCCCGAGCCGGCTCCCTGCGGCGCGACCGCCCTCAAGCCCCTGTTCATGGCGTGCGACCGGTGGCGGCGCGCCGGGGTGTTGGCAGACCTCGACGTGCACCTGGTGCTGCCGGGACCTTCGCCCCTGGGGGTGCCGAAGGCGGACCGCCTGCTCGAGCGGACGCTTGCGTCGTACGGCGTCCAGGTGCTGCGGAACGCCCGGGTCACCGACCTCGGGGACCGCCGGATCACGGTGACGACGCCGCAGGGCGACCACGAGCTGGACGGTCTCGCCTACGCCCACGTCGTCCCGCACTACCGCGCGCCGCGCTGGATCGCCGAGAGCGAGCTGGCCGGTGCGTCGCCGGCCGGTCTGGTCGACGTCGACGCGTTCACCCTGCGGCACCGTCGCCGCGACGGCGTCTGGGCGCTGGGGGACGTCGCCGACCTCGGCACCAGGCCCTCCGGCGGTGCGCTCCGCAAGCAGGTCGCGGTCCTCGCCCACAACATGGCCCACCACGGCGCCGCCGGCGACCCGGCGCGGTTCGAGCGCTACGACGGCTACACGGTCATGCCGATCACGGTCTCCCGACGTCGGCTCATGCTCGTCGAGGTGGACCGGGACGGCCGCCCGGCACCGTCGGTACCCTTCCCGGACCTGGTCCGCCCCCGGCGGGTCACCTGGCTGGCCGACCGCTACGGCCTCCCGGTCACCTACTTCCGGCGCATCCTGCGTGGCAAGGTCTGAGCACCGACCGGACCGGTCGGCCTGCCTCGGTCGGCTCAGGCACCACCCCGGGCGCACCGGCACCGGGGCGGAGGTGCGCCGGCAGGACCGCTTCGTGGTCGCGTCGGTCACCAAGCTGGTCGTGGCCTGTACGGCGCTGTCGCTGGTCGAACGCGGTGAGCTGCAGCTCGACGCGCCCGTGGCACGGTGGCTCCCGGAGCTCCCGGAGGGCGACAGGATCACCGTCCGGATGCTGCTGGGTCACCGCAGTGGTCTGCCCGAGTACTTCCGCGACGACGAGGTGCGTCGCAGGCTGATCCAGGATCCGCTGGCCTCGTGGAGCAGGACCGAGCTGCTGGAGGCGGTGGGCCGCCCCGGGCGTGAGACGGCACCGGACGAGCGCTTCGCCTATCGGAACACGAACTACATCGCGATCGGCGAGCTCCTGGCTCGCTGCTCCGGCAGGGCCGTCGGTGACCTGGTGCAGGAGCGGGTCGGCCGGCCGCTGGGTCTGGGCACGCTCTCGTTCGCCGGCGAGGAGCACGGCCCCGGACGCCTGGCCGCGCCCCACCGCCGCCTGGCGACGTTCACCGAGACCTGTTCCAGGGTCGCCTGCTGAGCCCGGCCACCGTCGACGACATGACCCGCCGGTTCGCCTCGGCGGGATCGGCTGTGGGCGGAATCCTGGGGGCGCTGCAGAGGCTCTACCTGGGGCGGGCGCGCAGGTCCTACGGACTCGGTGTCGCCGTCGAGCAGCGAGCGAGGGCCACGACGCCCGGGCACGAGGGCATGTACTACGGGTGGTCGGCCACGACGACCTTCGACCCGCGCACCCGAGTCGCCATCGCTGTTGCGACGAACCTCGCCGCGGTCCCGGTGCCCGCCGAGCGACTCGAACGATCACTGCGGGAGGCGATCTCGCGATGACCTGCTCCCGGTCAGGTGGAGGGGGCCTTGCGCGACCGCGGTTTCTCGCTCATCAGGCGCTCGACCGCTCCCTGCATCGAGGTGCCGCGCAGTGCGTCCAGCTGCACCTGCACGCTCTTCAGGTCGCGGCGCGTCTGCGGCGTCTGGGCGTGCTTGGTGAGCGCGCGCACCATCTGGATGCCGCTCTCCACGTCGTCGTCGGTGAGCTGCGAGCGGGGTTTCTTGAGCAGGGCTGCTGCCCGTTTCACCAGCTCCCCGGCGTTCTTCCGGAGGCTCTCGTCGCCCATCAGGGCGCCGAGCAGCGGGGTCTGGGTCCGCTCGAACAGGGCGATCCACTCGCGGCCGGCGTCGGTCGTGGCGAGCAGCTCGTCGCGCACCCGGCGCAGTGACGTGATCGAGGTGTCGGAGCGGAAGACCTCAGCCCCGATGAGCTCGATGGCGCAGATGCACTGCTGCATCAGCGCGATCAGCCCGGACTTGGCGTCCCGCTTGACCAGGGACGGGTCGGCCGGCTGGAACGAGGCCTGGGCACTGCCCATCCAGGGGCCGGTCTCGAACGTGTAGCCGTAGGTCTTGCGCAGCCTCGCGTCGGCGATGTGGCGGCTGTACGCGTAGTCGCTCTGTGTGCCGGTCGTCGGGTAGAGCGTCACGCTGGGCTCGCTCGTGTAGAGCCGGCCCCTGACGGCTGCGATGGCCTCGCGGATCCGGGACCCGACCGTCTGGAACCGCTGCAGGTCCCGCGCCGGGATGTACTCCTGGTAGCCCGGCACCGGGATACCGGTGCACGTCCCGCTGGCGAGCGTGGTGAACCGCTTGCTCGGGTCGACGCTCTGGCTGGGCGCGTGCCCCCACGGCCAGAGGATCAGCTCGGAGTAGGAGTGCACGTCGGCGAAACAGTCCACGCGATGGGTGTCGAGCAGGTGCTTGACGTTGCGGGTCTCGGGTTCGCTGAAGGCGGACGGCCCGGCGTACACGTCGCTGCACGGCGAGCACGAGGTCTGTCCCTGCGTCACCCCCCAGAGCAGGTCGAAGTTGCGGTTGAGGTCCACGCCGTCGCATGGGGTGCCCGGGTTGTCGCGGCGGTTCTTGCGCCACATGGCGTCGACCGTCATGGCGTGGATCCGGCCGTCCGGGTTCAGGCACGGCACGAGCCAGAGGTCGAGCGACTCCAGGATCAGCCTGATGTCCGAGGCAGCCCAGCGCTTGTCCCCGTAGACGATGTCGGTCCCGTCGGCATGGCTGACGAGCAGGTCGACCGCCAGCTCGATGATGGCGTCGGGGTTCATCAGCTCACGGGCATGCGTGCCGCCGACCACCAGCACCCCTCGGCGTTCGTCGCCCCCACCGGCGCGCATCCGCAGCGCGAAGACGGGCCGACCCTGGACGGAGGGTTCCGGCAGCTGGAGCCGGGTGAAGTACGACGGGTACCAGGTGGCCAGCAGGTTGCTGAGCGAGTCGAGCTGGGCGACGGTGCGGTACATCAGGACCCCTCCTCGCGGGGGATGCCGTGCACCCGGTCCTCCAGCCAGCGGACGGCGTCGTCATCGCTCATGACGAGCTCCGGACTGAGGGGTTCGGGACGCACCGTGCGGTGGAGTCGCACCTCGTAGCCCCGGTCGAGCAGTTCGGCCAGCTCCTCGGCGGTGATGAGGAGCCGCACGTCACGGCGGGGATCCGGCACGCGGTCGAGATCGAGGTCGGCGACCCGGGCGAGGGCCTGCTCACCCTCCCCAGGGTGGATGGTCGCCTCGAAGCGCCACTCGTGGCCCGCTGCGCCTGGGGGGGCCTTCCCGGATTGCTTCGCCATCCCCATCGTCTCCTGCGGACCACTTTCCTCCCGCCGACCGGGGCTGTCAACGGGACTGAGCGTGGCTGAACGGGGGCCGTGGCTCCGCCGTTGGGAGCCGCCCGCAACGGACTACTTGCTCAGCTGGGGGACGAAAGCGGCGAGGAGGCTCGTCGCCAACGGCGCGAGGATGCTGCCGACTGCGATGGGCGAGCGGAACAGGGATCCGTCCACGTCGAGGACCGTGGAAAGTCGACCGCGAGCCTCTGCCCGCTCGGCCGGGGCGGCGACCCCGGGTGGGTACGCGCTGTCGAGCAGGTGGGTGGCGGCCCGTCGCCACACGAACATCAAGGGCAGCACAGCCGCGGAGAGACAGACGGCGAAGAAGGCGCCGTACACCACGACGGCAGACGCGGGGAACTCACGGTCTTCGAGGATGCCAGGGACGAGTGCAGCACGGAGCGCGCCGGCCATGAGGATCGCGGCGAGCACGAGCCCGACCAATCTGGTGACGGCACTCGCGATCAGCCTCCGGACCGCGAGCAGGACGACGAGCCGCGCGTCGAGATCGCTGCGTAGTTCCTCGTCCAGCACCGAATGCACCACTGCGCCGGCCGGCCCCGTCCGGAGCTTCACCCTCGCCCTGGCGGCCTCGGACGTCGCGGTCAGGAGCTCGCGCTCTCGGGCGAGCAGGTCGTGCGAGGACCAGACCAGGACGACCCAGGGTGCGGCAGCGACGGCGCCGAACATGAGCAGGCCCCGCGAGATCGCCGGCCAGGCGTCGACCGGGACGGCTGGGCCCCCCTTCCCCACCTGCAGCAGAACCGCGACGGCCAGCCCGGCGAACACGACGTACCACCGGGCGTAGCGACCCGTCGTGTGCCGGGTGAGCGTCCGGTCGAGGTGATGAACCTCTCGGAGCCCGGCGATTGCAGTGTCGACGAACAGCACGACGGCGAGTGACGCGATGCCGATCCACGCCCCGAACGCGGCGCTGTCGGCGAGGCGCTGGTCGGTGTCGCCGCCGAGCTGGGTCATCCATCTGAGCAGCGCCGCGGTCGCCACTGCCCCGCCGAGGAAGGCCAACGTGGTCACGGCCGGGTCGAGGGTCTCGAGCACCAGGGCGACCGGCTTGGCACGATGCCGCGTGGTCGTCCCGGGAAGGCCCGCATGATCGTGGGACTCCACTCCACCGCACCCCCGCCCAGCGTCGAGCTGTGGTGAGCGTAGGCGTCCGTGGCGAGCCCAGGCAACAGGTGGGCCCGGACGCCGGGGGCTTCCTAGACTGCGCCCATGACCCCCGACACGCTGGCCGCGGCCGGCCTCCGGCTCGAGGTGGCCGGCCCGGTCGCCACCATCACCCTCGACCGTCCGGAGGTGCGCAACGCCCAGACCCCCACCATGTGGCGAGCCCTCGCCGAGGTGGGGGACTCCCTCGGCGACGAGATCCGGGTGGTCGTGCTCCGGGGAGCCGGGGAGAGCTTCTCCGCCGGCCTGGACCGGAAGCTGCTGGACCGGTCCGCGGCAGCGGGCGGGACGGAGGAGTCAGTCACGGACCTGTTCCGGGCCGACGAGCAGACCGTCGTCGACACCGTCGACGACTACCAGCGCGGCTTCACGTTCCTGCGGGACCCCCGCTGGATCTCGATCGCCGTGGTGCAGGGGTACGCGATCGGGGCCGGCTTCCAGCTGGCGCTCGCCTGCGACCTGCGGCTGCTCGCCGAGGACGCGCAGCTGTGCATGAAGGAGACCGCGCTGGGCCTGGTGCCGGACCTGACGGGAACACAACCGCTGGTCGCCAGCGTTGGGTACGCCAGGGCACTGGAGATCTGTGCGACGGCGCGGATGATCGGGGCCGCGGAGGCCGTCGGCCTGGGGCTGGCGCTCACCGCGGTGCCGGCAGCGGCGCTCGATGCCGCCGTGCACGACCTCGTGGGGGCCCTGACCGCGCCGATGGCGGGTGCGGTCCGCGAGACCAAGGCCCTGCTGCAGGGGGCCGAGCACCGAACGCTGGACGAGCAGCGACTGCTGGAGCGTCAGGCCCAGGCCCGGCGGTTCCGCGAGCTCGCCGCCCAGCTGAGCACCTGAGGTCGAGGAGGACCGGATGTCCGGGATGTACAACGCGGGGGCAGCGTGGCGGCACCTGCGCTCGGACCGCAGCGTGGTCAGCAACCGGATCGAGGGCCGGACGGTGCGCCGGGTCCTCGGCTTCGCACGCCCGCACCGCCGGCTGATCGGCACCTTCCTGCTGCTCACCGTGGTCGACGCCGGCATGGTGGTGGTCACCCCGCTGCTGGTCCGCAAGATCGTCGACGACGGGATCGCCGAGGGCGATACCGGCCTGATCGCCGTGCTGGCGCTCGCGATGGCGGCCGCCGCCGTGGTCGGGGCCGTGATCGCGGTGATCTCCGGTTGGTTCTCCTCCCGGATCGGGGAGGGCCTCATCTTCGACCTGCGCACCCAGGTGTTCGGCCACGTCCAGCGGCAGTCGCTGGCGTTCTTCACCCGCACCCAGACCGGTGCCCTGGTCTCCCGGCTCAACAACGACGTCATCGGCGCCCAACGCGCCTTCACCTCCACCCTGTCCAGCACCGTGTCCAACGTCATCGCCGTCGTCGTGGTGGGCGTCACGATGCTGGCGCTCAGCTGGCAGGTCACCCTGCTCTGCCTGTCGCTGTTCCCGGTGCTGCTGCTCGCCTCCCGGATGGTCAGCAACAGGCTCGCCGGGCTGACCCGGCAGCAGATGGACGGCAACGCCGACCTCGGCAACACCATGACCGAGCGGTTCAACGTCGGCGGCGCGATGCTGCTCAAGCTGTTCGGTCGGCGGCACGAGGAGGACGAGCTCTTCGCCGAGAAGGCCGCCAACGTCCGCGACCTCGGGGTGCGGATCTCGCTGGTGACCCGGATCTTCGGCGCCACGATGATGCTGGTGCCGGCGCTGGCCACCGCGCTGGTCTACGGCGTCGGCGGCGTCCTGGTCGTCGACGACGCCCTCACCCTCGGCACCCTGCTCGCCCTGGCGACCCTGCTGCTGCGCCTGCTGGGCCCGCTGCAGGGGCTCTCCAACGTGCGGATCGACGTGATGACCGCGCTGGTCAGCTTCGAGCGGGTCTTCGAGGTGCTCGACCTGCCCTCGCTGATCCAGGAGAAGCCGGACGCCCCCGACCTGCCGGCCGGTGCGGCGCGGCTGCAGTTCGACCACGTCTCCTTCACCTACCCCGGCGCCGACGAGATCTCGCTGGCCTCGCTGGAGACCATCGCCCGCAGCGACTCGCGGCCCACGGCCCAGGTGCTCTCCGACATCGACTTCGTCGCCGAGCCGGGACAGATGGTGGCCCTGGTCGGTCCCTCGGGCGCCGGGAAGACCACCATCACGCACCTGGTGACCCGCCTGTACGACACGGGCTCCGGGGCCGTCCGGGTGGGCGATCGCGACGTCCGCGACGTGACCCTCCAGTCGCTGGAGGAGGCCGTCGGCTACGTCACCCAGGACGCCCACATGTTCCACGACACCATCCGCGGCAACCTGCTGTACGCCCGTCCCGGCGCCGACGACCGGCAGATCTGGGCCGCGCTGGAGGCCGCCCAGATCGCGCCCCTGGTCCGGGCGCTGCCCGACGGCCTGGACACCGTGGTCGGTGACCGCGGCTACCGGCTCTCCGGCGGCGAGCGGCAGCGGCTGGCGATCGCCCGGCTGCTGCTCAAGGCGCCCGGGATCGTGGTCCTCGACGAGGCCACCGCGCACCTGGACAGCGAGTCGGAGGCGGCCGTCCAGGCGGCGCTGGACGCCGCGCTGGAGGGGCGCACCTCGCTGGTCATCGCGCACCGGCTCTCCACGATCCGCAACGCCGACCAGATCCTCGTCGTCGACGACGGCCGGATCGTGCAGGCCGGCACCCACGCCGAGCTGCTGGCCGAGGGCGGCCTGTACGCCGACCTGTACCGGACCCAGTTCGTGCACGACGTGCCCACCGCCCCCGTCGGGGGTTGAGGCTCGGCCCCTCAGGCCCGTCAGGACCGTCCGGAACGGCCCGTCCGGACGGCCTTCTCGGCGCGCGCCTTCGCCAGTCCCGCCTCGGTCGCGGCGCGACGGGCCGCTCGTCGGGCGGCCCGTTCGCTGACCGGCTTCGGCGGCGTGCCCGGACCCGGCGTCGGTCCCGGCGTCGGCCTCGACGCCGCGCCACTCGTCGTACGCCAGGTAGCCGAACCCGACCAGGGCGAGCAGGCCGAAGAACCACCACTGGAGGCCGTAGAAGAAGTGCGGCCCGTTGTCGAGCTCCGGCAGCTCCACCGGCACCAGCGGCGTCGCGGGGGCGGGGTCCTCGGACCGCAGCTCGACGAAGCCGCGGTAGACGGGCCGGTCGAGGGCGTCCCCGATGGCCGCGCTCGAGATCGCCCGGGTGGACCCGTCGTCGACCCGGGTGCTGCCGCCGGTGCCGTCCGCCCGGACGTACCCGGTGACCGCGACCTCCCCCGGTGGCGGCGGCGGGATCTCCTCGGGCAGGGCACCCGCGTTGGCGGTGCGCAGCCAGCCCCGGTCGACCAGCAGGGCGGTGCCGTCCCCGGTCACCAGCGGGACCACGACGTCGACCCCGGCGACCCCGTCGCGGGTCCGGTACCGCACCACCACGGTGTCCTGCGGCACGTAGCGGCCGGTCGCGGTCACCACCCGCCACTCGTCGGACTCCGCGACCCCGTCGTCCTGGTTGAGCACCTGCTCGACCGGTGCCGGGGGTCGCTCCTCGTTGAGCCGGACGACCGTGTTCTCCGCCTTGCGGTCCTCGAGCCGGCCGAACTGCCACTGGCCGAGCCAGACCGTGGCGCCGGCCAGCACCAGCACCGCGAGCGCGAAGAGCAGCCATCTCCGGCTGAGCAGGAACCGCCAGGAGGACACGGCCCGAGATTATCCGGCGGGCGGCTGGCGCCCGACACGACCGGCGGCCAACCTGTCGTCCCTACACTGGGACACATGCGGACAGGAGCCCTCGAGGACCAGCACGGACGGGTCGCCACCGACCTGCGCGTGTCGCTGACCGACCGGTGCAACCTGCGCTGCTCCTATTGCATGCCTGCCGAGGGTCTGGACTGGCTCCCGGACGACTCGGTGCTCACCGACGACGAGGTGGTCCGGCTGATCCGCATCGGCGTGGAGCAGCTCGGCGTCCGCGAGGTGCGGTTCACCGGCGGTGAGCCGCTGGTACGCCGCGGGCTGGTCGACATCGTCCGCCGTACCCACGCCCTGACGCCCACCCCCGAGACCTCGCTGACCACCAACGCCCTGGGACTGGCACGGACCGCCGCCGGCCTCGCTGCCGCGGGCCTGGACCGGGTCAACGTCAGCCTGGACACGGTACGGCCGGAGACGTTCCACACCATCACCCGCCGGGACCGGCTGCACGACGTGATCGCCGGGCTCCAGGCCGCCAAGGACGCCGGGCTCGGCCCGGTCAAGATCAACGCGGTGCTGCTGCGAGGCGTCAACGACGACCAGGCCGCCGAGCTGCTGGCCTGGTCGCTGGAGCACGGCTACGAGCTGCGCTTCATCGAGCAGATGCCGCTGGACGCCCAGCACGGCTGGCACCGCGACGGGATGGTCACCGCCGAGGAGATCTTCGCCCACCTGGAGCAGGACTTCACGCTGACCCCCGCCGAGGAGCCCCGCGGCAGCTCGCCGGCCGAGATCTTCGCCGTCGACGGCGGCCCGGCCACGGTCGGGGTGATCGCCTCGGTCACCCGGCCGTTCTGCGGCGACTGCGACCGGGTCCGGCTGACCGCCGACGGCCAGGTCCGCAACTGTCTGTTCGCCAGGGAGGAGTCCGACCTGCGCGGTGCTCTGCGCGCCGGCGCGGACGACCAGGAGCTCGCCGAGCGGTGGCGGGTCGCGATGTGGGGCAAGCTGCCCGGGCACGGGATCAACGACCCGAGCTTCCTGCAGCCGGACCGACCGATGTCCGCGATCGGCGGCTGACCCGGCTGTCGGCGAGCCGGGCTCAGCCCGCGGAGCTCTCCTCGTGGGCCACGACGTCGCGGAGGAAGCCTCGGGCGCCGAGGAAGTCGGCGAGCGACTGCCGGTGGTCGTCACAGGCCAGCCACACCTTGCGGCGCTCCGGCGTGTGCAGCTTGGGGTTGTTCCACTGCAGTGCCCAGATCGCGGGCGCGGTGCAGCCCTTCGCCGAGCAGGTGTCGGTCACGGGGAGACCACTACTGCGGGCCCGCGAGCTGCGGCCGGTCGTCGAGCCCGGTGCGCAGGGCGAAGTCGTCGGCGCGGGTGACCCGGGCGTTGGCCATCACGACCGCGATGTAGGGCAGCACCAGGGCGCCCCCGATGAGGATGCCGACCACCCAGCCGGGACCGCCGAGGATCGCGGTGGTCACGGCGCCGACGAAGCAGATCGAGCGCAGGCTCATCGAGGCGACGTACCGCTTCTGGCGGGCTGCGATGTCGGCTGCGTGACTGCTCGCCGCGGTGGTGATCCTGATCGCATCGGAGTCCGAGCTCCGCTCCCTGGCCATGCCGCCAGCGTACGTCGCTACAGTGCAGAACCCACGCCTGCTGAGGCCCGGACCCTGTGAGAGGTACCACCATGAGCGACCGCACCTACCGCGTCTCCGAGATCGTCGGCACGTCACCGGACGGGATCGATGCCGCGATCCGCAACGGGATCAGCCGCGCCGGCAAGACCCTGCGCCACCTCGACTGGTTCGAGGTCACCCAGGTCCGCGGTCACGTCAAGAACGGCGCCGTCGAGCACTTCCAGGTCGGGATGAAGGTCGGCTTCCGGCTCGAGGACGACGAGTGAGGGCGTCCGGCCCGGGAGACCGGTTTCTCCTACCCCGGGGTAATGGCTAGCGTCTCGTGGCGTGAGTGAGAGCAAAGAATCCACGTCCGGCCGCTCGGTCCTGGTCACCGGCGGCAACCGCGGCATCGGCCGCGCCATCGCCGAGGCCTTCCTGGCCCTGGGTGACCAGGTGGCGGTGACCACCCGCAACGGCGGCGCCCCCGAGGGGGCCCTCGACGTCCGGTGCGACATCACCGACCCCGCGGCTGTCGAAGCCGCGTTCGCCGAGGTCGAGGCCGCCCACGGCCCGGTCGAGGTGCTGGTCGCCAACGCCGGCATCACCGCCGACACGCTGTTGCTGCGGATGTCCGAGGACGACTGGTCCTCGGTGCTCGACACCAACCTCACCGGGTCCTTCCGGCTCGCGAAGCGGGCCTCCAAGGGGATGCTGCGGCTGCGCCGCGGCCGGATCATCTTCATCTCCTCGGTCGTCGGCCTGCTCGGCTCCGCCGGCCAGGTGAACTACGCCGCCTCCAAGTCGGGCCTGGTCGGGATGGCCCGGTCGATCGCCCGCGAGCTCGGGTCCCGGTCGGTCACCGCCAACGTGGTCGCCCCGGGGTTCGTCGAGACCGACATGACCGGTGTGCTCACCGACGAGCAGAAGACGATGATCAAGCAGCAGGTGCCGCTGGGCCGGTACGCCGCCCCCGCCGAGATCGCCTCGGCCGTCACCTGGCTGGCCGGGGACGGCGCGAGCTACGTGACCGGGGCCGTGATCCCGGTCGACGGCGGCCTCGGCATGGGTCACTGACCGCACCCACCACCACGGCCACCACCGGCCACCACCACCAGCTCGACGAAACAGGGGAGAGACATGGGAATTCTGGACGGCAAGCGCATCCTGGTCGCCGGCGTCACGATGGACAGCTCGATCGGGTTCGCGACCGCCAAGGTCGCCCAGGAGCAGGGTGCCACCGTGCTCATCTCCAACTTCGGGCGGGCGCTCGGCATCACCCGTCGGATCGCCAAGCGGCTGCCGACCGAGCCGCCGGTGCTGGAGCTCGACGTCACCAACGCCGAGCACCTCGCGGCGCTCCCGGACGCGGTCCGTGAGCACGTCGACGGCCTCGACGGCGTGGTGCACTCGATCGCCTACGGCAACCCGGAGACCCTGCTCGGCGGGAAGTTCCTCGACGGCCCCTGGGACGACGTGGCCCAGGCCGTCCAGGTGTCCGCCTACTCGCTGAAGTCGCTCGCCCAGGCCTGCCAGCCGTTGATGACCGAGGGCGGCTCCGTGGTGGGGCTCACCTTCGACGCGACCGTGGCGTGGCCGGCGTACGACTGGATGGGCGTGGCGAAGGCCGGCCTGGAGTCCTGCAGCCGCTACCTGGCCCGCGACCTCGGCCCGCACGGCATCCGGTGCAACCTGGTCTCCGCGGGCCCGTTGAAGACGCTGGCCGCCAAGGCGATCCCGGGCTTCGAGGAGCTCGAGAACATGTGGGGCAGCCGCTCCCCGCTCGGCTGGGACAACACCGACCAGACGCCGACCGCCCAGGCGGTCTGCGCGCTGCTCTCGGACTTCTTCCCGGCGACCACCGGGGAGATCGTGCACGTCGACGGTGGCTTCCACGCGATGGGGGCCTGACCGGGTTCGGTAGCCTCACGCGGTGACCTGTCTCGTCGAGCTCAGGGTCCTCGAGGGCCCGAACCTGTACTTCCCCCGTGCCGCGATCAAGCTGACGCTCGACATCAGCGGTCTGGCCGCTGCCTCGGACGCCACCGCGGCCCGGTTCGCCCGGCGGATCGGGCTGCCCAACGCCCGCCCGGGCAAGGCCGAGACCGGCTTCCGGCAGCGCTTCGCGCTGCGGGCGGTGGGCCGGCTGGTCCGGGCGATCGCCCAGGAGTCCGGGACCACCCGGCTCGCGGTCCGGGTCCGGCCGACCAGCGACCAGCACCGGATCGTCGTCGCGTTCCCCTGGGTGCACCGGGAGCGTGCCCAGGCGATGGGGCGGGCCGTCGCCGACGTCCTGGACGCGATGTCGGGTGTCGCCGAACCGGACCTCGAGTCCGCGGTCAGCGAGGCCACCGAGAAGGTCCTGGCCGCGGAGCCCGGCGACGCGCCCCGGACGCTGATCCCGAGGATCCCGGTGGTGGCGGTGACCGGCACCAACGGCAAGACCACCACCTCGCGGATGATCGCGCACATCGCCCGCACCGAGGGCCGGCTCGTCGGCTGGTCGAACACCGACGGGATCTACATCGACGGCGAGCTGGTCGAGGCGGGGGACTACTCAGGCCCGAGCGGGGCCGGACGGATCCTGGCGCACCCACAGGTGGAGCTGGCGGTCACCGAGACCGCCCGGGGCGGGATCCTGCTCAAGGGGATCGGCCTGACCCGCAACGACGTCTCGGTGGTCACCAACGTCAGCGCCGACCACCTGGGCCTGCACGGGATCGACACGCTCGACCAGCTGGCCGAGGTGAAGGGCGTCGTGCCGTGGATCACCCGGCGCGGCGGCTGGGCGGTGCTGAACGCCGAGGACCCCCGCGTGTACGCGATGCGAGGCACCATCAAGGCCCGGCCCTGGGTCTTCTCCCGCGAGCCCGACTCACCGGCGGTGCGCGAGACCCTCAACGACGGCGGGCGGGCCACCACCGTCATCGACGGCTGGATCGCGGTGCTCCGCGCCGGCCACGACCCGGACCCGCTGATGGAGCTGGTCGACGTGCCGATGACCCTCGCGGGGCTGTCCCGGTTCAATGTGGAGAACACCCTGGCCGCCGCATCCGCGGCGCTGGCGATCGGGATCGGCCGGGACGTCGTCATCGAGGGCCTGCGCAGCTTCCGGCCCGACGCCGAGCACAACCCCGGCCGGATGAACTTCTTCAGCATCGGCGAGACCTCCGTGGTCATCGACCTGGCCCACAACGAGGCAGGACTCGAGGCGCTGCTGGAGATCATGAACGGCGTACGCCGGCCCGGCGCGCGGCTGCTGCTGGGGCTGGGCGTGGTGGGGGACCGGTCCGACGAGCTGATCGAGAAGCTCGGTGAGATCGCCGCCCGGGACGCCGACGTGGTGGCCATCGGTCACAAGGAGCGGTACCTGCGCGGCCGCACGATCGAGGAGCTCGAGACGCTGATGCGTGCCGGCGCGGAGCGCGTCGGGCTGACCGGGGTGCCGGCGTACCCCACCGAGGTGGCGTGCCTCTCGGCACTGGTCGGCCAGGCGCTTCCCGGCGACGTGGCAGCGTTGATGTGCCACGCGGAGCGGGAGCAGGTCTACGACTGGATCGCCGCCGCCGGCGGCACGCCGGACAGCGCCGAGACGCTGGCCGCGAAGGTACGTGCGGCTCAGCCCCCCGCTGACCCCGACTCAGCCGACTCAGCCGACTCAGCCGACTCGGCCGACTCGACCGACTCCTCGGCGGCCGGGGAGTAGTCCGGGTCGGCGGCCGGGTACTCCGAGGACGCCCCGGCCCCGGCCTGCGCCTGGGAGGACCAGGTCTCCAGCTCGGTCATCACCTGGGCGTGCATGTCCACGCAGACCACCACCAGGTCACCACGGTTCGCCCGCGCCATCGCGTGCCGGACCGCCTCGATCTCAGCCAGGACGATCTCGGTCTGCTTGCAGCGCGCACCCTCGTCCATGGCCTGACGGACCCCCTGGGCGACCAGGTCGGCCACCTCACCGGGCTGCCGGCCGCGCGGCTTCTCGTCCTCGCGGACCACCACCACGTCGAAGTGCTGGGCGGCGATGTGGCCGAGCTCGACCATGTCCTGGTCACGCCGGTCACCCGCGGTGGCGATGATCCCGATCCGGGACGGCCGGGCCAGGTCGTGGGAGGAGGCCATCGAGTCGCCGACCCGGTCGACGAAGTCGCCCAGCATCCGCATCCCCGGGGCGTTGTGGCAGTAGTCGACGATGACGTTGACGCCGTTGACCTCCACCTCGTTGAGTCGACCGGGGGAGAGGTAGTAGTTGGTGGAGAACGACCGCAGCCCCTGCCGGATGTCGTGCAGCGGGGCTCCCGCGGCGAACGCGGCGGCCGCGGCAGCCAGGGAGTTCTGCACGTTCATCCGGGCCCGGCCACCGAAGGTGGCCGGCAGCAGGTGGGTCCAGGCCAGCTGCATCTCGCGCGGCCCGTGCTTGACCACGATCATCTCGCCGCGCTCGGAGGAGTTCAGCACCAGCGCCTTGCCGCCACGACGGCAGTGGGCGTCGATCATGTCCCGGGTCTCGGTGCCCGGCTCCTCCATCGAGAACCAGACCACCTGGCCCGAGCACCGCCGGCGCATCTGCCGGACCAGCGGGTCGTCGGCGTTGAGCACCGCGTGCCCGTCCCGCGGGACCGCCTCGACCAGCACCGCCTTGACGTCGGCGAGCTGCTCGACGGTGTCGATCCCGCGCAGACCCAGGTGGTCGGGCTGCACGTTGAGCACCACCGCCACGTCGTTGCGCTCGTAGCCGAGCCCCTCGCGCAGGATGCCGCCGCGGGCGACCTCGAAGACGGCGAAGTCCACCCGCGGGTTCTGCAGCACCATCCGGGCCGAGCGGGGCCCCGACGCGTCCGCCCGGATCACCAGGCGCTCGTCGATGACGACGCCGTCGGTCGAGGTCATCCCGACCTTGCGCCCCATCCCCTTGAAGATGTGGCTGATCATCCGGGAGGTGGTGGTCTTGCCGTTGGTGCCGGTGACCGCCACGATCGGGATCCGCGAGGTCGCGCCCGGCGGGAACAGCATGTCCACCACCGGCTTGGCGATGAACTGCGGCTCGCCGATCGTCGGGTGGGTGTGCATCCGGAAGCCGGGAGCGGCGTTGACCTCGCAGATCGCGCCGCCGGTCTCCCGCACGGGCTCGGTGATGTCGGGGCAGATGAAGTCGATGCCGGCGATGTCGAGCCCGACCATCCGGGCCGCCTCCTCGGCGATCTCGACGTTCTCCGGGTGCGCCTCGAAGGTGCGGTCGATCGAGATGCCGCCGGTGGACATGTTCCCGGTCAGCGCCAGCTTCACCGTCGTCCCCTCCGGCGGGACGTCGGACATCGCGAAGCCCTGCTCGCGGACCAGCCCGACCGCCGCGGCGTCGACCTTGATCCGGGTCAGCACCTTCTCGTGCCCCACCCCGCGACGCGGGTCCGCGTTGGCCAGGTCGACGAGCTGCTCGACGCTGCTGGTGCCGTCCCCGGTGACCGAGGCGGGCACCCGCTCGGCGATCGCGGCCACCTTGCCGTCGATGATCAGGCAGCGGTAGTCCTTGCCGGTGACGAACGACTCCACGATCACCCAGCCACGGCGGGACTCGCCGCGGGCGGTCTCGAAGGCCGTGCGCACCTCGTCGGCGTCCTGCAGGTCCAGGCACACCCCGCGCCCGTGGTTGCCGTCCAGCGGCTTGACCACCACCGGGTAGCCGATCCGCTCCGCGGCCCGGACGCAGGCGTCCTCGCTGCGTACCGACTCCTGCTTGGGCACCGGCAGGCCGGCGGCCGAGAGCAGCGTGGTGGTGAGGTCCTTGTCCGAGGCGATGTCGACCGCGATCGCCGAGGTCTCCGAGGTCATGGTGGCCCGGATGCGCTGGGCGTGGACGCCCTGGCCCAGCTGCACCAGCGAGTGCGGGTTGAGCCGGATCCAGGGGATGTCCCGGGAGACCGCCTCGTCGATGATCGCCTGGGTGGACGGGCCGAACGCGGTCCGCTGGGCCCGCCGGATGAAGTCCTCCAGCGACGCCTCCCAGTCGAACTCGGGATCGGCCTCGACGAGGTGGTTGACCAGGCGCACCGCCAGCTTGCCGGCCTGGAGCCCGACCTGCTCGTCGCTGTAGCCGTAGATGACGTTGTAGAGGCCCGGCTGTCCCTTGACCTGCCGGGTCTTGCCGCGGCGTACGTCGTGCCCGACCACCTGCTGCAGGGCCAGCGCGGTGTGCTCGGCGACGTGGCCCAGCCAGGTGCCCTCGTTGAGCCGCTCCACGAACCCGCCCCGCCGGCCCCGCGAGCAGGAGTGCTCCCGCAGCCCCGGGACCATCTGGAGCAGGTGCTCGGTGAAGCCGGGGATGGTGTTGGTGGGGAACTGCTCCAGCGAGCCGAGGTCGACCACCAGGTGGATCGCCCGGTCGTAGGACCAGATGTTCGCGCCGCGGTAGACCCTCGTCTCGGTGATGGTCAGGTCGGGATGCGCACGCTCGCTCATCAAAGAACTCCGTCCGGTGTGTCGTCGGGCTGCTGCAGCTCGTCGTGGGCGTGCTCGTCGTGGGGACTCGCCGCCGCGTGCTCACGCCTCTGGCGCGCCCGTCGCCGGCGCAGCGTGGTCGGTGAGACGTCGCCGGCGGCGATGTCGCGGGCCATCTGGCGCAGGTCGTGACCGGCCTCGGCCAGCTCCACCGCCTCGCTCAGGTCCTCGACCAGCCCGGTCTGCGCCACCAGCTTGCGGGCGGTCAGGTCGAAGGTGGAGCCCTCGGGAAGCACGTGCAGCACGACACCGCTGGTCAGCAGCGGCTTGGACCGCTTCGCCTCGTAGGCGTCGGTGACCACCCGCGCCGGGTCGAAGAGCGTGACCGCGCCGCGGCCGATCACGGTGAGCACCTCGCGCTCGGTGCCGTCCTCCTCGACGACGGGCTCGACGACGGCAGCGGTGTCCTCGTCGACGCCGAGCCCCAGCAGCTGCGGGGACTGCGAGACGATCATCAGCAGCCGTCCGTAGCGGTTGCGCTGGTCGAAGTGCTGGTCGATCACGGTCGACTCCAGCAGTCCCAGCCCGGCGGCGACCTGGGTCATCCGCTGCTTGGGGGTCGAGCCACCGACGCCGAAGGCGACCATGTGGCTGGACTGGATGCTGGCCCCCGCCGAGGTGCCGGCGACCACGGCGCCGCGCTCGTGGGCGGCCCGGATCGCGTCACCGACCGGAGTCCCGCAGATGATCGAGCTCAGCTTGAGCTGGTTCCCCCCGGTCATGAAGATGCCGCTGACCTTCTCCAGCGCCTCCACCAGCTCGGCTGAGTGGGCCTCCTCGCGGGTCTCCGGGCGCACCGCGATCACGTCGGCGGCTCCCTCGACCCGGAAGAGGGCGTCGTACACCTCGACGACCTCGGGACCCAGCGAGGAGGCGGTGGGGATCACCGCGATGGTGGCCTCGGGACCTCCGCACGCCGCGACGAACTCCTTGAGGATGCGGCGTCCCCGGAGCTTGTCCTCGGCGCCGCCGATGATCATCAAGGGTCCACGGGGCATGACACAGGAGGCTAGGCCATGGCCGGGTGGGGTTGGCGAAGACCACCCGTGCTGCCACAGTGGCTGCGTGGTGGACGCAAGCGCACAGCCGCGCACCCTGGTCGTGATGCGGCACAGCAAGGCCGAGCAGTCCGGCCCCACGGACTTCGAACGACGGTTGGCCGATCGGGGGCTCGGCGACGCCGCCGACGCCGGGGCCTGGCTCGCCGGACGCGTCGCGGCGCCGGACCGGGCACTGGTCTCCGCGGCGGCGCGCACCCGACAGACCTGGGAGGCGCTGGCCGAGGCCGCCGGGTGGGACCTCGATGCGGCCGACTACGACGACGGGCTGTACGACGCCGGCCCCGAGACGGCCCTGGACGTGATCCGGTCCGTGTCCGGCGAGACCCGCACGCTGGTGGTGGTGGGGCACAACCCGACGATGGCCTACCTCGCCCAGCTGCTGGACGACGGCGAGGGGGAGGTCGGTGGCGACGACGAGCTGGCCGGCTTCCCGACCAGCGCCGTGGTGGTCTTCTCCTACGACGGCGACTGGGCGGACCTCGGCGAGGCCGACGCTCGGGTGGTCGGCTTCCACGTCGGCCGCGGCTGACCGGCGGCTGACCGGAGGGGTGCCGGGGTGATGCGTGACCTCTCGGGTCGGGTCGCCCTCGTCGCCGGTGCGACCCGGGGCGCCGGCCGAGCCATCGCCGTCGAGCTGGCACGGGCGGGGGCGTTCGTCTACGCCACCGGCCGCAGCAGCCGGGTCTCCGGCCCCTCCGACATGGACCGGCCCGAGACCATCGAGGAGACCGGTGACCTGATCGCCGCCGCGGGCGGGGACGGTGTCGCGCTCACCGTGGACCACCTCGAGGTGGACGCGGTGCGCGACCTGGTCGATCGCATCCGCGCGGACCGCGGCCGGTTGGACGTGCTGGTCAACGACATCTTCGGCGGCGACCGCTACGCCCAGTGGGAACAGCCGCTGTGGGGGCACGACCTGTCCGGGGGTCTGCGGATGCTGCGGATGGGGGTCGAGACGCACATCGTGACCAGCGTGCTGGCCCTGCCGCTGATGCTCGAGACGGGACCTGGCCTGCTGGTCGAGATGACCGACGGCACCCGTGAGGTCAACCGTGCCGTCCGGGCCGGGGTGGGCTTCTACTACGACTTCGTCAAGGCGAGTGTGGACCGCCTCGTGACCAACCTGGCCTTCGAGCTGGCCGACCAGCCGGTCACGCCGGTCGGGGTGACGCCGGGATGGCTGCGGTCGGAGCGGATGCTGGACGGGTTCGGCGTCACCGAGGCCACCTGGCGTGACGCCTGCCGTGAGGTGCCCGGGTTCGAGATCTCCGAGTCGCCGGCGTACGTGGCGCGCGGGGTGGTGGCCCTGGCCGCCGACCCGCGCAACGGTCGGTACGCCGGGCAGGTGCTGACGGCCCGCCGCCTCGCCGACGAGTACGGGACCACCGACACCGACGGCTCACGCCCCGACTGCTGGGGCCTGATCGCCGACCACGGGTGGGGCGATCAGGAGCCCGAGGTGATCCGCCGGTACCGCTGACCGGGCACGCCGGTCACAGCGGCGGCGCCGGCGTGACGATGCCGGCCTCGGCGTCGGCGGCCTCGACCTCCTCCCGCGAGATCCCGAGCAGGTACATGATCGCGTCCAGGTACGGCACGTTCACCGCGGTGTCCGCGGCGTCCCGGACAGCCGGCTTGGCGTTGTAGGCGATCCCCAGCCCCGCGGCCGAGAGCATGTCCAGGTCGTTGGCGCCGTCCCCGATCGCGATCACCGAGGCCTGGCTCAAGCCGAGCTCGGCGGCGAACTCCCGCAGCGCCCGGGCCTTCCCGGCGCGGTCGACCACGTCGCCGACGATCCGCCCGGTCAGCCGTCCGTCCACGATCTCCAGCTCGTTGGCCCGGGCGTAGTGGATGCCCAGCTCGGCCGCCAGCCGGTCGGTGATCTGGCTGAAGCCACCCGAGACGATCGCGAACCGGTACCCGAGCCGGCGCAGCGTGCGGACCATCGTCCGGGCGCCCGCCGCGAGCTCGATCGCCTCGTACACCTCGTCCAGGGCCGTCGCCGGGACGCCCGCGAGCAGCGCCACCCGGGTGCGCAGCGACTCCTCGAAGTCCAGCTCCCCGCGCATCGCCGCGTCGGTGACCGACCTGACCTCCGCCTCGCACCCGGCATGGGCGGCGAGCATCTCGATCACCTCGCCCTGGATCAGGGTGGAGTCGACGTCCATCACGATCAGCCGCATCCCGCGCCGGACCAGGCTGGCCGGCTGCACCGCGATGTCGACGCTCTGGCGGGCGGCCTCGCGTGCCAGCAGCTCGCGCAGGTGCTCGGGGTCCGCGCCGGAGACGTGCAGATCGATCGCGGTGACCGGGTAGCGGGCCATCCGCTCGATCCGGTCGATGTTCGCGCCGCTGTCGGCGATCCTGCCGGCGATCGCCGCCATCGCGGTGGCCTTCAGCGGGGTGCCGATGATCGTCACGTGAGAGCGACCCCGGGGACGGGTCCGGTTGTCCCCGACGCCACGCTCGACCTCCACGGCCATCTCGAGAGCACCGGCGGTCTCCTGCACGGCGTCGCGCAGCCGGGCGTACTGCCGCGGGCTGGTCACCAGCAGGCCGAGGATCAGCCGGCCGCGCAGCACGATCTGCTCGATGTCGAGCACCTCGACGCCGGTGCGGGCGAGGGTGGACAGGATGCTCGAGGTGACGCCGGGCCGGTCCTTGCCGGTGAGGGTGATCAGCAGCGTCTCGGGCGTGGGCGTCTCGGTCATCGTGGCCGAGGCTATCGCTGGCCGCTCCCACGCTCGGCGCGGTGGGCGGCTCAGGCCGGCGGCCAGACCTCCGGGGAGCAGGCGGCGACCAGGGCTCGGCGGCCGGCCCGCTCCAGCGGCACCAGCGCGTCGTGACGGGCCCGGGCCTCGGCTGCGCTGATCGCGCCCCCGTCGTCCTCCCACGCGATCTCCACGATCTCGGTGGCCTGCAGCGCGCGGGCCGCCAGCTCCACGCAGCGCACCGGTACGCCGGGCGGCGCGTCGACCGGGCTGCGGTGTCGCAGGTCCATCAACCGGTCGGCGACCTCCGGCCGCCACCGGGCCACCTCCAGCCGGGCCAGCTCGGCAGCGCTCTCCAGCAGCGCTGTCCGGAGCCCACGGTCGGCCTCGCCGACGTCCGGCAGCTGGCGGCGCTCGGCCCGGTGCACGGTCCAGGCGACTGAGGCACCGACCCGGTCGGGCACCAGCGCCAGGCCCGCGTCCACCGCCAGCACCGCCTCGCCGACCTCCAGGGCGGCCCGGTTCAGCCCCGCCGGTCCGCCGAGGCCCAGCAGGTCACCCTCCACCGGCAACGCCACCCCGAACCCGGTGGCGCCCTCGACGCGGAGCCGTCCCAACCCCGCCACCAGGGACTCCGCGGCGTCCCCCGGAGCCAGGCCGAGGGGGCCCAGCCCGGCCACGGTGTGGGTGGCGTCGTCGCCGATCACGGCGTCGAGCAGCAGGTCGGCGACCACGTGCCCGCGCAGCCACGCGGTGCCCCACCAGGCGAGCCGCACCGAGGCCGGCAGCAGGGCGCAGGCAGCGGTCGTCATGGCCGGCGATGCTACGCGCGGTCGACGGCGGGGCACTGGATAGGGTGACCGCCATGGCTGCCGTCCTCGAGTTCGCCGACGTCACCGTCCGCCGGGGCACCGCGACCCTGCTCGACGGCATCGACTGGACGGTCGAGGAGGACGAACGCTGGGTGATCCTCGGGCCCAACGGTGCCGGCAAGACCACGCTGCTGCAGGTCGCCGCGGCCCAGCTGCACCCGACCACCGGGGTCGTCGGCATCCTCGAGGAGGTGCTCGGGACCGTCGACGTCTTCGACCTGCGTCCCCGGATCGGGCTGACCAGCGCCGCGATCGCCGAACGCATCCCCGGCCACGAGCGGGTCGCCGACGTCGTCGTGTCCGCCTCCTACGCCGTGGTCGGCCGCTGGCAGGAGTCCTACGACCAGCTGGACCACGGGCGTGCCGCCGACCTGCTCCGTGAGGTCGGGGTCGCCCACCTGGCCGACCGCACCTTCGGCACCCTCAGCGAGGGCGAGCGCAAACGGGTGCAGATCGCCCGGGCGCTGATGACCGACCCCGAGCTGTTGCTGCTCGACGAACCGGCCGCCGGTCTCGACCTCGGTGGCCGCGAGGACCTGGTCTCCACCCTGTCGGTGCTGGCGATGGACCCCGACGCGCCGGCGACGGTGCTGGTCTCCCACCACGTGGAGGAGATCCCGCCGGGCTTCTCGCACGCGCTGATGCTGCGCCAGGGGGCGGTGGTCGCGGCCGGTCTGCTGGACCGGGTGATGACCGAGGAGAACCTGTCGGCGACCTTCGGGATGCCCTTGCTGCTCAGCCGCGCCGACGACCGCTGGGCTGCGCGGCGCCGCACCCACCGGGCGGCTGGAGCCGTTCGATAGGGTCGAGGACATGGACTGGCTGACCGAGAACTTCTGGGCCGCGTGGCTCGGTCTGGCGGTGATGCTGGGCGTCGCCGAGATGTTCAGCCTCGACCTCATCCTCATCATGCTCGCCGTGGGCGCGATCGCCGGCGTCATCCCGGCCGCGCTCGGGGCCCCCCTGGCCCTGCAGATCCTGGTGGCCGCCGGCACCTCGGTGGCGACCCTGGCGCTGCTGCGGCCCACCCTGCTCAAGCGGGTGCACGGCGGACCCGACCTCCAGGTCGGGCACGGCAAGCTGGTCGGCAAGCAGGGCGTCGTCACCGAGCGGATCACCGGGCTGGAGGTCGGCCGGATCAAGGTCGGCGGCGAGATCTGGTCGGCCGCTCCCTTCGACGAGACCCTGATCATCGAGTCCGGCGAGACCGTCGACGTCATCCAGATCAAGGGCGCCACCGCCTACGTCCACCCACTCCCGCGGCTCGACCCCTGATCGCCCTCCCGCGCCACCCGGACCACCCGACCCCGTCCCGATCCCGGAAGAAGTGCTCATGGTCATCCTGATCGTCCTCGCGCTGCTCGCGCTGTTCGTGATCGTCCTGCTCGCCAAGACCGTCCGCATCGTGCCGCAGGCCCGCGCCGGCGTCGTCGAGCGGTTCGGCAAGTACCGGGAGACGCTGAACGCTGGCCTCAACATCGTGGTGCCGTTCATCGACCGGGTGCGCTACCTCATCGACCTGCGCGAGCAGGTGGTCAGCTTCCCGCCGCAGCCGGTGATCACCGAGGACAACCTGGTGGTCTCCATCGACACCGTCATCTACTTCCAGGTCACCGACCCGGTCGCCGCGACGTACGAGATCGCCAACTACATCCAGGCCGTCGAGCAGCTGACGATGACCACGCTGCGCAACATCGTCGGTGGGATGGACCTCGAGGAGACGCTGACCAGTCGCGACGAGATCAACACCCGGCTGCGTGGCGTCCTCGACGAGGCCACCGGCAAGTGGGGCATCCGGGTGAACCGGGTGGAGCTCAAGGGCATCGACCCGCCGCCGTCGATCAAGGACTCGATGGAGAAGCAGATGCGCGCCGACCGTGACAAGCGCGCCGCGATCCTCACCGCCGAGGGCCAGCGCCAGTCCGCGATCCTCACCGCCGAGGGCCAGAAGCAGTCCGCGATCCTCAACGCCGAGGGCGACCGGGAGTCGCTGATCCTGCGGGCCCAGTCCGACCGGGAGGCCGCGATCCTGCGCGCCCAGGGTGAGGGTCAGGCCATCCAGACCGTCTTCCAGGCCATCCACGACGGCCGCCCGGACCAGTCGCTGCTGGCCTACCAGTACCTGCAGATGATGCCGAAGATCGCCGAGGGCGACGCCAACAAGGTGTGGATCGTGCCCAGCGAGATCGGCAAGGCGCTCGAGGGCCTCGGTTCCACGATGAACGAGCTGAAGGGCATCCCCACCGAGGTCGACGGGCCGGTCACCCGCGTCGACATGGGGGCCAGCGAGCCGAAGGTGCCCTCGGCCGTCGGTGAGTCCGAGGCGCGCAGCGCCGCCAGCAAGGCCGTGGCCGACGCGATCGCCGAGGCTGAGAAGGCGGCCAACCCGCGCCGCTCCTCCTCGAGCGGGACCGACCCGTCGATCACCCCCGGCGAGGTGCCGCCGCAGGAGCCCACGGACAACGCTTGACGCTGATCGAGGTCGCCGCGATCCTGCTCGCCGGGGTCGCGGCCGGCGCCATCAACGCCGTCGTCGGGTCGGGAACGCTGATCACGTTCCCGACCCTGCTCGCGTTCGGGGTGCCCCCGGTGACCGCGAACGTGTCGAACAACATCGGCCTGGTCCCGGGCTCGCTGTCCGGCGCGATCGGCTACCGCCGGGAGCTGGCCGGGCAGCGTGACCGCGCGCTGCGGCTCGGCGCTGCCTCGGTGCTCGGCGGTCTCATCGGCGCCGTGCTGCTGCTGGTGCTGCCGGCGGACGCCTTCGCCACGATCGTTCCCGCGCTGATCCTGCTCGGCGTGGTGCTGGTGCTGCTCCAACCCTGGATCGCGCGGCGGGTCGCCCGTCGGGCCGAGGTCCTCGGCGGAGCGCGCTCGACGGGGGCGCGGTGGGTGTGGCCCGCGGTGGCGCTCACCGGTGTGTACGGCGGCTACTTCGGGGCCGCGCAGGGCGTGCTGCTGATGGCGGTCCTGGGCAGTGGCATCGCCGAGGACCTGCAACGGCTCAACGCCGTGAAGAACGTGCTGGCGGCGTCGGTGAACGCGGTGGCCGGGCTGCTCTTCGTCATCGTGGCCGAGGTCGACTGGACCGTGGTGGCGCTGATCGCCGCCGGGTCGGTGGTCGGCGGCCAGCTCGGCGCCTCCTTCGGCCGCCGCCTGCCCGCGGCGGTGCTGCGGACCCTGATCGTCGTGGTCGGCACCGTGGCCGTCGTCGTGATCCTGCTCGGCTGAGTCCGGGTATCGCGGACTTCCCGACTACGGCGAAAATGGGCGGCGTGCGACCGGTGACGTGACGTCCTCGCCGTGCCACGTTGGAGGTCCGATCAGGACGGAGCGGCCGATGACGACGACGGCGGATCAGGACACGGACCCCGACACCGACGAGGGTGTCATCCACATCCTCTGGATGAACGGCGGTCTCAGCTGCGACGGGGACTCGGTGGCGCTCACCGCGGCCACCCAACCGAGCATCGAGGAGATCGTGCTGGGCGCCCTCCCGGGGCTGCCGAAGATCGCGGTGCACTGGCCGCTGATCGACTTCGAGTGCGGCCCCGAGCAGGGCGCCGACAACTTCATCGAGTGGTTCCACAGGGCCGACCGGGGCGAGCTCGAGCCGTTCCTGCTGGTGGTGGAGGGCTCGATCCCGAACGAGGCGATCAAGCCCGAGGGGTACTGGGCGGCGTTCGGCAACGACCCCGAGACCGGGCAGCCGCGGACCACCTCGGAGTGGCTGGACCGGCTGGCGCCGAAGGCGACCGGGATCCTGGCGGTCGGCACCTGCGCGACGTACGGCGGCATCCACGCGATGTCGGGCAACCCCACCGGCGCGATGGGCGTGCCCGACCACCTCGGCTGGGACTGGAAGTCCAAGGCGGGCCTGCCGGTGGTGTGCGTGCCGGGCTGCCCGATCCACCCCGACAACCTCTCCGAGACCATCGTCTACCTGCTGCACCAGCTCGCCGGACAGGCCCCGATGATCCCGCTCGACGAGGCGCTGCGCCCGCAGTGGCTGTTCAGCCAGACCGTCCACGAGGGCTGCGACCGGGCCGGCTACTACGAGCAGGGTGACTTCGCCACCGAGTACGGGTCGCCCAAGTGCATCGTCAAGCTCGGCTGCTGGGGCCCGGTGGTCAAGTGCAACGTCCCCAAGCGGGGCTGGATCAACGGCATCGGTGGCTGCCCGAACGTCGGCGGCATCTGCATCGGCTGCACGATGCCCGGCTTCCCGGACAAGTTCATGCCGTTCATGGACGAGCCGCCCGGCGGCAAGATCTCGACGACCGGCAGCGCCATCTACGGCGGTGCGATCCGGCGCCTGCGGTCGATCACGATGCGAACCCTGGACAAGGAGCCGAAGTGGCGGACCCCCGGCACGGAGCTCAAGACCGGCTTCAGGAAGACCTGGTGAGGGGAACACCATGACCACGACCAAGCACCAGTCCGACGACGTCGTGGAGATGTCCTGGGACCCGATCACCCGCATCGTCGGCAGCCTCGGCATCTACGCGACCATCGACTTCAAGAACCGGGAGGTCAAGGAGTGCCACAGCACCTCCTCGATCTTCCGCGGCTACAGCCTGTTCATGAAGGGCAAGGACCCCCGGGACGCGCACTTCATCACCAGTCGGATCTGCGGCATCTGCGGTGACAACCACGCGACCTGCTCGGTCTACGCCCAGAACATGGCCTACGGGATCGCCCCACCACACCTGGGGGAGTGGATCATCAACCTCGGCGAGGCCGCCGAGTACATGTTCGACCACAACATCTTCCAGGAGAACCTGGTCGGGGTCGACTACTGCGAGCGGATGGTCAAGGAGACCAACCCGGGCGTGCTCGACAAGGCCAACAACACCGAGGCCCCGCACGCCGGCGACCACGGCTACCGCACCATCGGCGACATCATGCGCTCGCTCAACCCGCTCGAGGGTGAGTTCTACCGGGAGGCGCTCCAGGTCAGCCGGTCCACCCGGGAGATGTTCTGCCTGATGGAGGGTCGCCACGTGCACCCCTCGACGCTGTACCCGGGCGGGGTCGGCACGGTGCCCTCGGTCCAGCTGATGACCGACTACATCACCCGGTTGATGCGCTACGTGGAGTTCATGAAGCGGGTCGTGCCGCTGCACGACGACCTCTTCGACTTCTTCTACGAGGCCCTTCCCGGCTACGAGCACGTCGGCGAGCGGCGGATCCTGCTCGGGTGCTGGGGGAGCCTCAACGACCCCGCGCACTGCGACTTCCGCTACGACCACATGAGCGAGTGGGGCAAGAAGATGTTCGTCACCCCGGGCATCGTGGTCGACGGCCAGCTGGTCACCAACGACCTGGTCGACATCAACCTCGGGATGCGGATCCTGCTCGGCCACTCCTACTACGAGGACTGGGCCGAGACCGGGCGCGAGGTCTTCGTCGAGCGGGACCCGCTGGGGAACCCGGTCGATGCCCGCCACCCGTGGAACCAGCACACGATCCCCAAGCCGGGGCGGCGCGACTTCAGCGGCGACTACAGCTGGACGATGTCCCCGCGCTGGTTCGACGGCACCGACCACCTGGCCCTGGACACCGGTGGTGGACCGCTGGCCCGGCTGTGGACCACGGCGCTGTCCGGCCTGGTCGACTGCGGTGGCTACATCACCTCCACCGGCACCAGCGTGGTGATCAACCTGCCGAGGACCGCCCTCAAGCCGGCGGTCACCTTCGAGTGGAAGATCCCCCGGTGGAGCAACGCCCTGGAGCGCAACCGGGCCCGGACCTACTTCCAGGCGTACGCCGCCGCCGCGGCGCTGCACTTCGCCGACAAGGCCCTGGAGGAGATCCGGGCAGGGCGCACCGACACCTGGACCTCGTTCGAGGTGCCGGACGAGGCGGTGGCCGTCGGCTTCACCGAGGCGGTCCGCGGCGTGCTCAGCCACCACGTGGTGATCCGCGAGGGCAAGATCGCCAACTACCACCCCTACCCGCCGACCCCGTGGAACGGCAGCGTCCGGGACAGCTACGGCACCCCCGGGCCCTACGAGGACGCGGTCCAGAACACCCCGATCTTCGAGGAGAACCCGCCCGACTCGTTCAAGGGCATCGACATCATGCGGGCGGTGCGCAGCTTCGACCCCTGCCTGCCGTGCGGGGTGCACATGTACACCGGTGGCGGTGACGTGGTGACGCAGTCGCACTCGCCGCAGATGCCCGTGAAGCCGTACTGAGGCTGCAGCGATGCATGAGATGTCGCTGGCCCAGGAGCTCGTCGCGGTGGTCTCGGACCGCCTCGACGGGCGGCGGGCGACCACGGTGCGGCTCCGGGTGGGCCTGCTGAGCTGCGTGGTGCCCGAGGCGCTCCGGATGTGTGTCGAGCTGGCCTCGGCGGGCACCCCGGTCGACGGCGCCCACCTGGAGATCGAGGAGGTCCCGGGCCGGCTGTGGTGCCGGACCTGCGCCACCGAGCAGCCCTGCCCGGACCTGGTGCTGCTGTGTCCCTGCGGAAGCGCCGACGTGGAGATCATCGCCGGCCAGGAGCTGTCGATCGTCTCGGTGGACGTGGCTCGGGAGCCGTCATGTGCCTGACCTGCGGCTGCGAGGACCAGGGCCACTCGCACGGGGGGGTCGAACGGATCGACCTCGAGGAGCGGCTGCTGGTCCGCAACGACGCCGCGGCCGACCTGCTCCGGGACCGGCTGGGGACGCGCGGGATCAGGCTGGTGAACCTGATGAGCTCGCCGGGTTCGGGCAAGACCTCGCTGCTCGAGCGGACCGTGGCCGAGCTGGCCGGTCGGCGACCGTTCGCGGTCGTCGAGGGCGACCAGGAGACGAGCAACGACGCCGACCGGATCGCCCGGGCCGGCGTCCCGGCCGTCCAGGTCAACACCGGCGCCGGCTGTCATCTCGACGCCGCCATGGTGACGCGGGCCTGCGACCAGCTGGATCCCCCCGACGGGGCGATGGTCTTCGTGGAGAACGTCGGCAACCTGGTCTGCCCGGCGCTCTTCGACGTCGGCGAGACCGTGCGGGTGGTCGTCGTCTCGGTCACCGAGGGTGACGACAAGCCGCTGAAGTACCCGCACATGTTCGCCACCGCCGACCTGGTGGTGATCAACAAGACCGACCTCCTGCCGTACGTCGACTGCGACCTGGCCGTGGTCGCCAAGGCCGCGCGCAGCCTTCGCCCGGAGGTGGCGGTGCTGCCCGTCTCGGTCCGCACCGGTGACGGCCTGGACCGGTGGTACGCCTGGCTGGAGGAGATCCGATGACCGAGGACCGGCTCGACACGCGCGGGCTCGCCGCGCAGGTCGACACCCTGCTGACCGAGCTCGAGGAGACCGCCCCACCCGCGGTGGCCGCCCGGGTCGAGGACCTGCTCCGCGCCGTCGTCGGGTTGTACGGCGAGGGGTTGTCGCGGGTGGTGGACCTGGCGGCGGACCTGATGCCCGCTGCCGGTCCCGACCGCGACCAGCTGCTCAGGTCGCTGGCCGGCGACGACCTGGTCGGCTCGTTGCTGGTGCTGCACGACCTGCACCCCGACGACGTCACCACCCGGGTGCAGGCGGCGCTGGACCGGGTCCGCCCGTACCTGGGGTCGCACGCCGGTGGGGTCACCCTGGTCGGCGTGGGCGAGGACGGGGTGGCCCGACTGCAGCTGGAGGGCAGCTGTGACGGGTGCCCGTCGTCGGCGGTGACGGTGCGCGACGCCATCGAGGACACGCTTCTCGGCGCAGCGCCGGACGTCGTGAGCGTCGAGGTGGAGGGTGTGGTCACGGACCACGGAACGCCCCTCCTGCAGATCCAGCCGTTCCGCGGACCGCGTGAGGGCGGTGACCCCAGTTGGGTCCACCTCGATCTCGACGTCCCACCGGGGGCGGTCTCGCTCGCCGATGCGGCGGGCGAGGCGCTTCTGGTCGCCTCGCTGGCACCCACGGCCACCGGTGACGACACCGGCGACCCTGGTCGCCTACCGCAACTTCTGCCCGGGCTGCGGCGGCGGTCTGGGTCAGGCCTCCCTGGTCCGGGCGATCCTGACCTGCGGCGCCTGCGCGGCGGCGTACGACCTGCACCTGGCCGGGCGTCCGGTGGCCGGCACCGACGCCTGCCTCGAGCCGGTGCCGCTGCTCGCGGACCGGACCGGCTGGAAGGTCGCACTGCCGGGGCGGGTCCCGGTGTGAGCCCCGGCGCCGGGCTGGGCGGGCTGCGGCGGCTCGCCACCCCCAGACCCGAACCGGCACCCACCGAGGCCGCGGCCGCTGCGCCCGCGGTGGAGCACTGCGAGATGTGCGCGGCCGAGATCGCCGACCAGCACGGTCACGTGGCCGACACCGCTGAGCACCGGCTGCTCTGTGTCTGCCGTCCCTGCCACCTGCTCTTCACCCGGGACGGAGCGGGCGGGGCCCGGTTCCGCGGCGTCGGCACCGACAGCCGCGTCGTCACCGACCTCGCCCTCGACGAGCTGGACTGGGCCCGGCTGCAGATCCCGGTCGAGCTGGCGTTCTTCCTCACCACCGGCGACGACGGCGTGACGTCGCTGTTCTACCCGGGGCCGAGTGGCGCCACCGAGTCGCTGCTGGACCTGGCCGACTGGCGACCGATCGTCGAGGCCAACCCGGTGCTGTCCTCGGTGACCACCGACACCGAGGCGGTCCTGCTGCGGCACCTGACTCCGGGGTTCGTCTGCTACGTCGTCCCGGTGGACCGCTGCTACGAGCTGGTCGGCATCGTCCGCGCGCACTGGGTGGGCCTGGCGGGCGGGGTCGAGGTGTGGTCGCGGATCGATGCGTTCTTCGACGACCTGGCGACCCGCAGCCGACCGGTGACGCGAGAGGGCTGAGATGACCGAGCTCGAGTTCGCCTGCACCGGCGTCACCGCGGACTGGCGATCCGCCGCTCCGGCGGTCGCGCTGGCGATGCGGGCCACCGCCCCCGACGGGGTGCGGGTGCATGCCGCGGCGCTGCGCTGCCAGGTCCGGGTCGAACCGCTGCGCCGTCGCTACGACGACGAGGAGGCGGCCCGGTTGGACGGGCTGTTCGGGGACCGCTCCCGGTGGGGCTCGTCCATGCAGCCCCTGCAGCTGGCCTTCCTCGGCCACGTCCTGCCCGGCTTCAGCGGTGCCGGCGAGTTCGAGCTGACGCTGCCGTGCAGCTATGACGTGGAGGTCAGCGCGCACCGCTACCTGCACGCGCTCGGCTCGGGGAGCGCCCACCTGCTGCTGTTGTTCAGCGGCACCGTCTTCACCGGACGGCCGGGGACCTTCCAGGTCGAGCCGATCGGCTGGCACACCGAGACCCGCGTCGAGCTGCCGGTCGCGGTGTGGCGCGAGGCTCTCGACCAGCACTTCCCGGGGCAGGCGTGGCTGCGGCTGGACAGGTCGTTGTACGAGCGGCTCGGCACCTACCAGGCCCGGCACCAGCTGGGCAGCTGGGACGAGACCCTGGAGAGGCTGCTGAAGGAGGCCGAGGCGTGACCGGCTTCGAGCGAGCTCGCGCCGTCGCCGACGCGGTGCTCTACGAGGGCTACGTGCTCTACCCCTACCGGGCCAGCTCGTCGAAGAACCAGGTCCGGTTCCAGTGGGGGGTGCTGATGCCGCCCGACGTGGTCGCGCGGGACTCCTCGGAGCGGACCACCAGTCGCACCGAGGTGGTGGTCGAGGGGCGGCAGGCACAGCTCACCGTGCGGGTGCGCTGCCTGCAGCTCCAACGACGAGACGTGCAACGACGCGACGGTGCGGGGTTCGTCGCCGCGGACCGGGTCGAGACGGCCACCGCCTCGCACGTGGCCTGGGACGAGGCCGTCGAGCAGGAGACCGAGCTGCGGGTCCTGCTGGCCGAGGACGGCCGACACCGGCACCCCTGGCGGATCCCCGGCGGCCGGGACACCGAGCCCCTGGTCGATGCCGGCGTCGAGGTCGGCCGGCTGGTCCGCACCCGGGAGCCGGTGGAGGTCGAGGTGACCGTCGAGGTGCACCGGCCGCACACGCCGTACGGCGTGGCCTGGGTCGCCGTCGACGTCACCAACACCACCCCGCCCGGGGGGCACGAACCCGGGCCGGGTCCGGCCCGCGCCGAGGGCCTGCGCCGGGCCGCCATCGCCGCGCACCTGCTGCTCGGGGTCGAGGACGGTGCCTTCGTCTCGCTGCTCGAGCCACCCCGGTGGGCGGGCGCGTTCGTGGCGGCCTGCCGCAACGAGGGCACGTTCCCGGTGCTCACCGGGAACCCGGGGGACACCTCGACCATGCTCAGCTCGCCGATCATCCTCTACGACCACCCCCAGGTCGCGGAGCAGAGCGAGTCGGTCTTCTTCGACGCCCTCGAGGTCGACGAGCTGCTGAGCCTGCGCACGATGACGCTGTCGGAGGAGGAGAAGCGTGAGGTGCGCGGCACCGACCCCCGCACCGCGGCCCTGCTCGACCAGGTCGACTCGATGCCCGCCGACCTGTGGGACCGACTGCACGGGACGGTGCGGTACCTGGACTCGATGACCGCGCCCCGCACGGTCGTCGAGACGGCCGGGGACCAGCTGGCGGCCCAGGCGGCGCAGGTGCCGTGGTGGGACCCGGGGGCCGACGCCTCGGTGGATCCGGAGGTCGACACGGTGCTGGTCGGTGACGTCGAGGTGCGACGAGGCTCCCGGGTGGTGCTGCGGCCCGGGGCGCGGCGCGCCGACGCCTACGACCTGTTCCTGGCCGGTCGCGAGGCCACCGTCGCGGCGGTCCACCGCGACGTCGACGAGGGCTGCCACCTCGCGGTGACGATCGACGACGACCCGGGGGCCGACCTCAAGGACCGCCTGGGCCGCTATCTCTACTTCGCCCCCGACGAGGTGGAACCGCTCCGGCCGGGCTCCGGGGTGCCACGATGACGCGGATCCTGGTGGCCTGCGTGGGCAACATCTTCCGTCGCGACGACGGGTTCGGACCCGAGGTGGCCAGACAGCTGGACCACGACCGGCTGCCCCCGGGCACGCACGTCGAGGACTACGGCATCCGCAGCATCCACCTCACCTACGAGCTGATGAACGGCTACGACGTGCTGATCCTGGTCGACACCGTCGACCGGACCGAGGGACCGCCGGGCTCGCTGGTGGTCGTCGAACCGGACCTGGCGGCCCTGCAGGCCGAGGCTGCCGCGGTGCGGGCGCCCGTCGACGCGCACGACCTGCCGCCCGGAGGGATGCTGGCCCTGCTGCCCGACGTCGACGCGGCGGTGGACCGGGTGCTGGTGGTCGGGTGCCGCCCGGAGACCCTCGATGACGGGATCGGGCTCTCCGAGGTGGTGGCGGCCGCGGTCCCTGCGGCGGTCGACCTGCTCGTGGAGGTCGCCGCCACGTCCGCCGCGAGAGGAGGAGAGTGAGATGAAGAAGCTGCTGTCACTGCTGCTGCTGGGCGCCGTCGGGTACGCCGGGTATGCCGCCATGCCGGACCTCAAGCGCTATCTCGAGATGCGCCGGATGTAGTCCGCGGCCGGCTCAGTCCACGCCCACCGGGCCGAGGATCGGGGGCACCGTGACGGGTCGGGCGGGGGTGCTGGTCGGCCAGTGCTGCTCGTCGGGCTGCCACCGGTGCGGGGAGTCGGTCAGCCCCACCAGCCAGGTCAGCGTGCACTCCAGCGCGCAGGCCAGCTCGGGGAGCTTGGCGACGTCGAGCCCGGCGCCGTGCTCCAGGCTGGACAGCGCCTTGTTCGTGGTGCACACCCCGAGGCGGCGCAGCCGGGAGACGACCTCCTTCTGGGTCAGGCCGAGGTCGCGGCGTCGCTGGCGGAGCCGCTCGCTGACCACGAGGTGACGGTGCGCGCCGAGATCGGGCGCCGATCGGGCCAGCGCGGGAGACGGGAACCGCTCAGCCGACACGGGGAGCCTCCGGCATGTCGGCCAGCGGCCGGATGTCGTAGTGGGCGAAGTTGAACACCGGCGCCACGGCCAGCAGCCGCTCGAACTCCTCGTGGGACTCGACCTCGTAGATCCACGCCCCGCCGTGAGCCCCGACCACGTGGTACCGCGCGGTGACCTTGCCCTGCGCTTCCAGGCCGCGCCCGTACTCCGGCATCCGAGCGATCGCCGCGACCATCGCATGGGAGAGCAGGCCGATCTCGATCCTCCACAGCACCAGGAACTTCACGTCTCTCCTCCGTGTCCCACCGGTCCCTCGCCCCTCAGCAGATCCGGGGCAGCTGCTCGCCGATCGGGACGTCCACGACCCGGGTGGCGCCGAACCCGGTGCGGGCCACCACCATCCCCGGGTGCTCGGGGACGCAGCGACCGATCACCGCGGCGTTCGCGCCATCCGGGTGCGCGCGCATCGCGGCGAGCACCGCCTCGGCCTGCTCGGGGGGGACGAAGGCGACCAGCTTGCCCTCGTTGGCGACGTACAGCGGGTCGAGGCCGAGCAGGGAGCACGCGTTGTGCACCATCTCGGGCACCGGCACCGAGCCCTCGTCGATCTCGACCCCCACCGCCGAGGCGGACGCGATCTCGTTCAACGACGTGCCCAGGCCGCCACGGGTGGGGTCCCGCAGCGCGTGCAGGTCCTGGGTGACCGCCAGCATGGTCGCGACCAGGTCGGCCAGCGGGGCACAGTCGCTCTCGATCGTGGTGCCGAACTCCAACCCCTCCCGGACGCTCATGATGGCCACGCCGTGCACGCCGATGTCACCGCTGACGATGACGACGTCACCGACTCGGGCCCGATGCGCCGCCACGTGCACCCCCGGCGGCACCAGCCCGATCCCGGCGGTGTTGACGTAGATGCCGTCGCCGTGACCCGCGTCGACCACCTTGGTGTCGCCGGTGACCACCTGCACGCCGGCCCGGGCGGCGGCGGCTCCGAGGCGTTCGGCGACCGCTCCGACCACGGCGACGTCGGTGCCCTCCTCGAGGATGAATCCCGCGGACAGGTACGCCGGCACCGCCCCGCTCATCGCCAGGTCGTTGACGGTGCCGTTGACCGCCAGGTCCCCGATGCTCCCGCCCGGGAAGAACAGCGGGCGGACCACGAACGAGTCGGTGGAGAAGGCCAGCCGAGCGCCGCCCAGCTCCACCACCGCGGAGTCCCCGAGCCGGTCGGCGCGGTCGTTGGCCAGCGCCGGGAGGAACAGGTGCTCGACCAGCTCCGCCGACATCGCGCCGCCACCGCCGTGGCCCATCACGATCCTCGGGCTGTCCCGCAGCGGCAGCGGACAGGTCCACCCCTCGAAGTCCAGGCCCTCCGGGGCCAGCTGCTCAACCAACGGGGCTCACCTCCCGGGCGGTGCCGGCTGCGGGGGCGGTGCCGGCTGCGGGGGCGGTGCCGAGCCGTCGGTAGAGGTAGTAGGCGGCGCAGGCCCCCTCGCTGGAGACCATCGTCGCGCCCAGCGGGTTTCGCGGCGTGCAGGTGGTGCCGAACGCCTCGCACTCGTGTGGCTTCAGCAACCCCTGCAGCACCTCGCCGCTGCGGCAGACGGTGGACTCCTGGGTGTTGATGCCGGTCACCGAGAAGCGGTGCTCGGCGTCGTAGCGGCGGTACTTCTCCGAGAGTCGCCAGCCGCTCAGCGGGATCATCCCGATGCCGCGCCAGGCCCGGTCCACGACCTCGAAGACGTCGGCCAGCATCGCCTGGGCGGTGGCGTTGCCCTCGCTGGTGACCGCCCGCTGGTAGGCGTTCTCCACCTCGTGACGACCTTCCTCCAGCTGGTGGACGGTGCGCCGGATGCCCTCGAGGATGTCCAGCGGCTCGAAGCCGGTCACCACGATCGGGACCTCGAACCGCTCGGCGAGCGGCGGGTACTCGCTGACCCCCATCACCGTGCAGACGTGCCCCGCGGCCAGGAAGGCCTGCACCCGGCAGGACGGTGAGGTCATGATCGCCTCGATGGCGGGGGGCACCCGGACGTGGCTGACCAGCAGGCTGAAGTTGTCGATGCCCAGTCGGTGCGCCTGGTGCACGGTCATCGCGTTGGGCGGGGCGGTGGTCTCGAAGCCGATGCCGAAGAAGACCACCTGCCGATCCGGGTTGGCCCGGGCGATGCTCAGCGCGTCCATGGGGGAGTAGACGACCCTGACGTCGCCGCCGTCGCTCTTGACGCTGAACAGGTCCCGCTCGCTGCCCGGCACCCGCAGCATGTCGCCGAACGAGCAGAAGATCACCTCGGGTCGGGCCGCGATCGCCAGTGCCTTGTCGATCACCTCGAGCGGGGTGACGCAGACCGGGCAGCCGGGGCCGTGGATGAGCTCGATGCCGTCCGGCAGCAGCTGGTCGAGCCCGTGCCGGATGATCGAGTGGGTCTGGCCGCCGCAGACCTCCATCATCGCCCACGGTTGGGTCGCGGTGCGATGGATGTCGTCGAGCAGGCGGCGAGCGAGTGCGGGGTCGCTGAACTCTTCGAGGTACTTCATCGTTCCACCTCCGTGGACGGGTCCGGCACCGGTGCGCCGTTCGGTGCCCCATTCGGTGCCCGGTCGGGTCGGGGTCGGCCCGCCTCGGCGGCGGCGCGGCCCCAGTGGTCGCCGAACTCGGCGTCGAGCTCACCCATCTGCCGGAAGAGCTCGAGGGTCTCCAGTGCCGACTGCTCGTCGAGACGCTGGAGGGCGAAGCCGACATGGACGATGGTGTAGTCACCGACCTCGATGTCGGGCACGTAGGCCAGGCAGACCGACTTGGTCACGCCGCCGAAGTCGACGTCGGCCATCGGGGTGCCGTCCTGCTCGGTGATGGCCAGGACCTTGCCCGGCACCGCTAGACACATGAGCGCTCCATCTCCGGCGGCAGTGCCGCCTCCTCGATCAGTGGCTGACAGGCATGGAGGGCGACCTGACCGAGCGCGATCCCCGCGTCCGACGGTGGCACCCGGCGGTGCCGGAGCACCCGGAAGCCGGCTCGGGACAGCGAGGTCTCGCAGCCCTCGGTGAGCACCGCGTTGAGGAAGACCCCGCCGGAGAGGGTGACCTCGCCGGTCCCGGTCCGCTCCCGGACCTCGCCGGCCGTCCGGGTGACCAGGTCCACCACGCCGGTGTGGAACCGGGCCGCGACGATGTCGGCGGGGACGCCCGACCGTACGTCGGCCACCACCGCCTCGATGACCGGACCGGGGTCGATCACCCCCGCGGCCGAGGCCGCCGGGAAGCCGTAGCCGTCGCGCGCGGGCCCGGCCCGCCGGGCCAGCCCCTCCAGCTCGATGGCGGCCTGCGCGTCGTACCCGACCCGGTGGCAGAGCCCGACCAGGGACGCCACCGCGTCGAAGAGCCGGCCCATGCTCGAGGTGGGGGTGCAGGCGAGACCGGTCTCGAGCTGACGCGCCAGCACCGAGCGCTCCACGTCGGTGCAGGCCTGGACACTGGGCAGGTCCTCGGACCAGGGCAGGCCGGCGGCACGCAGGTGGGACAGCGCCATCCGGCAGGGGTTGCGGACCCCGCCGTCGCCTCCGGGCAACGCCACGTAGCCGAGGTGCCCCACCCGGGAGAACCCCTGGTAGTCGGTCAGCAGGAACTCACCGCCCCAGACCGCGCCGTCGTCGCCGTACCCGGTGCCGTCGAAGGCCACCCCGAGCACCCGGCGGGAGCCGTCGTGGCCGTGCTCGGCCAACGTGGCGGCCACATGGGCGTGGTGGTGCTGGACGAGGGTGACCGGGCGGCCGTCGGCGTGGTCCCGGGCCCAGTGGGCCGAGCGGTAGCCGGGATGCCGATCCGCGACCAGGGCGGTCGGACGGATCCCGGCCAGGTCCGCGAGGTGCCGGGTCGCGTCCCCGAAGGCCTCCAGGGTGCGCAGGTCGTCCATGTCGCCCACGTGGCCGGACATCCAGGCCCGTCGACCCGTCGCCACGCAGAACGTGTTCTTCAGGTCGCCGCCCACCGCCAGCACCGGCTCGACCGGCATCGGCAGCGTCAGCGGCATCGGCGCGTACCCGCGGGAGCGGCGCACCGGCACCGGGTCGTGACCGACCACGCGGACCACGCTGTCGTCGCACGGCACCCGGATCGGCCGGTCGTGGCCCAGCCATGCGTCGGCGAGACCGGCCAGCCGGGTCCGGGCCTCGGCATCGTCGCGGACGATCGGTTCGCCGGCCAGGTTGCCGCTCGTCATCACCAGGGCGGTCGGTCCCGCTGGGTCGCCGGGCAGGCCGAGCAACAGGTGGTGGATCGGGGTGTAGGCCAGCATCAGCCCCAGGTCGGGGCTGCCGGGGGCGACCGAGGACGCCAGCGACCCGGCGGTGCCGTCGTGGGGGCGGGGGACCAGGACGACGGGACGCGGCGAGGAGACCAGGGCGGCGCGCTCGGCCGGCTCGAGGTCGGCCAGCGAGGCCGCGGCGTCGACGTCGGCGACCATCACCGCGAACGGCTTGTTGCCACGACGCTTGCGTGCGCGCAGCCTCGCCACGGCCGCCTCGTCGGTGGCGTCGCAGGCGAGGTGGAACCCGCCCAGCCCCTTGACCGCGACGACCGCCCCCGAGGCGAGCAGCCGGCGGGCCTCGGTGAGTGCTGCCTCGTCGGCCAGGTCCCTCCCGGACGGACGGTGCAGGCTCAGCCGGGGGCCGCAGCCGGGGCAGCAGACCGGCTGCGCATGGAAACGCCGGTCGGACGGGTCGGCGTACTCGCTGGCACACTCCTCGCACATCGGGAAGCCGGCCATCGTGGTCTGCGGCCGGTCGTAGGGAAGCCCGACGACGATCGTGAACCGCGGGCCGCAGTTGGTGCAGGAGACGAAGGGGTGCCGGTGGCGGCGGTTGCCCGGGTCGGCCAGGTCCGCCAGGCAGTCCCCGCAGGTCGCCACGTCGGGGGAGACCGCGGTCCGCCCGGTGCCGGTCGCCGAGCACTCGATGGTGAAGCCGGCGCCACCCCGGGTCGGGACGTTCCGGACGGTGAGGTCCTCGACGACGGCGAGGACGGGTGCGTCCCGTCGCAGCCGCTCGGTGAACTGCCGGGTGGCGCCGGGATCGCCCTCGACCTCCACCCGCACCCCTGCGCAGGTGTTCTCCACCCGGCCGGCGAGGGCGAGCTCGTGGGCCAACGCGTGCACGAAGGGACGGAACCCGACCCCCTGGACGAGGCCGTGCACGTCGACCTGCAGCCGGACGCGGGACCGCCCGGTCGTCGTGCCCAAGTTGCACCGCCGTTCTGCGCGGTCCCTGAGGGCGTCCGGTGGAGCAGTCCGAGCGGGGAACTCAGACCGGCCGGGCGATCCAAGCAGGTGAGGCTGCGCGGTCGCTGTGGCTCAAGACCTGCGACGTTACGCCTGCTGTGACGCAGGACACAACCTTTACCTACGGCCGGTTCAGGACTCGGCGTACGTCGCCCGCCAGCGGTCGATCTCGGTGTAGACCCGCTCTCGGGTGGGCTGCCGGGACAGCACGACGTCGTGCCGCGCGCCGTCGATGCCGACGTAGGTGACGTGCGGACCGATCGCGGTGGCCCACCGGCGGATCTGGGCGACGTCGAGGACCACGTCGGTGCCGTGCACGTCCTCACCCATCTCGCGGGGCTGGCTGGAGGCGCCGGAGGAGAGCACCAGCACCGGCGCCGGCACGTCCAGCCCGGCCTGGAGCTCGGCGTGCCCGATCCGCACCGCCCGCAGCCAGCCGGCGTACACGGTGAACGACTCGACGGGCTTCCAGGTGAGGTCGAAGTCCCACTCGCCGTCGTGGTCGCGGTGCAGGCTGCGGGTGTAGAAGCCGGTGACGTGCCGCTTGATCTTCCGCATCGGCTGGTGCCGGCCGAGCTGCTTGACCACCGGGGTGCCGAGCAGCCGCACCAGCGGGTGTCCGTGCAGGTCCAGCCACGGCGAGTTCAGCAGCACGCCGGCCAGCGCCTCCGGTCGCCGGTGGTGCGCCCACAGCGACAGGGTGAGGCCTCCGGTGGAGTGGGCACTGGCGACGACCCGGTCGTGGCCGTCGCGCTCGACGACCCGCTGCCAGGCGGCGTCGATCTCCTCGAAGTAGTCGTGCAGGTCGGCGACGTACGTCGGGGTCTGCCCGGGCCGCAGCGAACGGCCGTACTTGCGCAGGTCCAGCGCGTAGAAGTCGTAGCCGCGCTCGACCCACCACTGCGCGAACTCGGCCTGGAAGAAGTAGTCGGCGAAACCGTGCAGGTGCAGCACCGCCCGGCCGGTGGGCTGCTCGGCCTTCCGGGAGACCAGGGTCGCCACCACCGGCCCCTCGTCGTCGGCGGTGAGCTCGATCGTCTCGGCCAGCCAGGGCTCGCCCAGCACGTCGGTGACGGTCATGGGCGCATCCTCTCAGGCGGGGGAGGCGTCGCGGCGGCGGTCTCGACGTTCCCGGCGGGCGGGCGGGCGCGGTGCCCGCCGACGCGGGTAGCCGTACCGAGCGGTCAGCGCCAGCTCGGGGTTGTTGCTGGTCACCATCCAGGCCCGGCCCGGCTTCATCCAGTACGCCAGGGAGTCGGCGGTGTCGACCGTCCACACCAGCAGCGGCAGCCCACGCCGGCGGGCGAACGCAGCGACCCCGAACCGGGCGATGGTGTGCTTGGCGACCACCAGGTTGGCCCGCGAGGCCAGGTAGCGCGATCGTGGGCGCAGCTCGGAGATCTTGATCCGCAGCTGGTGCAGCAGCGGGAGCCCGCGGACCCGGCGACCCAACGAGAGCCCCACCAGCAGCTCCAGCCCCTCGGCCTCGGACCAGTCCCGCACCGCCCGGACCGCATGGTCGTCGAGGGTGGTCACGATGAGGTTCTCGGCGCCGAGCACCGCCACCGCCTGCCGGGTCGCGGCCACCTCCCAGGTCGCGGCGGGGTCGTCGTACGTCTCCTCGGGGGAGGTGAACTTCAGGTCGATGTGCGCTCGGGCCCGACCGGCCAGCGCGGCGAGCACCTCGTCGTAGCGCAGGAAGTGCGGTGCCCGGGCGGCGAACTCCGCGAAGCCGAGGTCGGCGATCGCCCGCCGATGACCGCCCACCCAGAGCCAGTCGTCGTGGTAGAGCACCAGCGTCCCGTCCGCGCACCGCTGCACGTCGAACTCGATGAAGTCGACGTCGAGGTCGAGGGCCCGGTCCAGGGCGACCCGGGTGTTCTCCAGGGCTCGGTCGCCGCCGGCCCCGCAGCGGTGCGCGCTGACCAGCACCGGCTCGCGGGAACGGGGCACGCTCAGACCTGCCCGGTCCGCGGGTCGGTCCCGCGCGTGGCCGCACGGCTCGCCGCCGCGCGCACCAGACCGGCCAGCAACCCGACGTCGGCCGCCGTCTCCGGGTGCCACTGGACTGCGACGCAGAACCGGTCCCCGGGTGCCTCCATGGCCTCCAGGGTGCCATCCGCCGCGTGCGCCGCCGGTAGGTACCCGGGGTGGGTGCGCACCGACTGGTGGTGGTGGCAGCCGACGGTGACCCGGTCGCCCAGCAGGCCGGCGACCCGGGTCCCGGGGACGGTGCTGACCTCGACCTCTCCGAACCGGTCGCCACCGGGGCTGTGCTGCTCGTGACCCACCAGGTCCGGGGTGTGCTGGTCCAGGGCTCCGCCGGCGCACACGGCCATCACCTGCATCCCGCGGCAGACCCCCAGCAGGGGCAGCTCGATCGCGTCGGCGGCCGCGACCAGCGCGCTCTCCCAGGCGTCCCGGTCCGGCCGCCAGCCGGCGGTGTGCTCGTGGGGCTGCTCGCCGTAGCGGCCCGGGTCCACGTCGGCACCCCCGGAGATGACCAGCCCGTCCAGCCGGGCCACGATCTCGTCGGCGGCGCCGGGTTGCCCGGTCACCGGCAGCAGCACCGGGACCCCGCCGGTGGCGGTGACCGCCTCGGCGTACTGGGCGGGCAGCACGTCGGCCGGTTGGCGCCACACCCCCCAGGCCGCCAGCTCGCGGTAGGTCGTCAGCCCGATCAGCGGGGCGGTCACGACGGTCCCAGCACCCGGGTCAGAGCGGGGTGACGTAGGCGGCGGAGATCCCGCCGTCGACGAGGAAGGTGGTCGCCGTCATGAACGAGGAGTCGTCGGAGGCCAGGAACAGCACCGCGCTGGCCATCTCCTCGGGCTCGCCGAACCGGCCCATCGGCACGTGCACCAGTCGCCGGGCGGCGCGTTCGGCGTCGGAGGCGAAGAGCTCCTGGAGCAGGGGCGTGTTCACCGGGCCGGGGCACAGCGCGTTGACCCGGACGCCCTGGCGGGCGAACTGCACGCCCAGCTCCCGGGTCATCGACAGCACCCCGCCCTTGGAGGCGGAGTAGGAGATCTGCGAGGTGGCGGCGCCCATCACCGCCACGAACGAGGCGGTGTTGATGATCGAGCCGCGGCCCTGCTCCAGCATGTACGGCAGCGCGGCCTTGCAGCACAGGTAGACGCTGGTGAGGTTGACCTCCTGGACCCGGCGCCAGGCGTCGAGGTCGGTCTCGAGGATCGAGTCGTCCTCGGGCGGGGCGATGCCGGCGTTGTTGAACGCGATGTCCACCGCGCCGTAGGTGTCCTTCGCGGTGGCGAAGAGCGCGTCCACCTCCTCCTTGACGGTGACGTCGACGCGGACGTACGTCGCGAAGTCGGTGCCGCCGAGCTGCCCGACCAGCTGGTGCCCGCGCTGCTCGTCCAGGTCGCCGACGACGACCCGAGCACCTTCCTCGACGAACCGTTGCACGGTGGCCAGGCCGATGCCCGAGCAGCCGCCGGTGACGACCGCGACCCGGTCCTGGATGCGTCCTGCCATGGGGGAAGTTCCTCTCGGGTTGCGGGGTCTCGAGGCTCGGCGCTGGACGCCTCACACCTCGACCACCGTGATCAGTGGGCGATGAAGACGTTCTTCTCCTCGGTGAACGAGGCCGGGGCGTCCGGCCCCAGCTCGCGACCGAGGCCGGACTGCTTGTAGCCACCGAACGGCGTCCAGTACCGCACGGCGCTGTGGCTGTTGACGCTGAGGTTCCCCGCCTCCACGGCCCGCGCGACCCGCAGTCCCCGGCCGAGGTCGGAGGTGAAGATCGACCCGGACAGCCCGTACTCGGTGTCGTTGGCCAGCGCGACCGCCTCGGCCTCGTCGTCGAACGGCATCACCGCGACCACCGGCCCGAAGACCTCCTCGCGCCAGATCCGTGCGCCCGGGGTCGTCGACCGGGACGACACTGGGCGGCACCCAGTAGCCGTCGCCACCGGGCGTGCTGCCGGCGAAGGCCACGTCCACCTCGTCGAGGAAACCCCGGACGCGGTCCCGCTGCCCCGCGGAGATCAAGGGACCCATCTCGCTGGCCTCGTCCTCGGGGTGCAGCACGCGCAGTGCGGTCACCGCCGGCTCGAGGCGGTCCAGGAACTCGGTGTAGACGCTGCGCTCGCACCAGGATCCGGGACCGGGCGCAGCAGTCCTGCCCGGCGTTGTCGAAGACGGCGTACGGCGCGCTCGCCGCCGCGGCGGCGATGTCGGCGTCGGCGAACACGATGTTGGAGCTCTTGCCGCCCAGCTCGAGGGTCACCCGCTTCACCTGATCGGCGCAGCCGGCCATGATCTGCTTGCCGACCCGGGTGGAGCCGGTGAAGCACACCTTGCGGACCAGCGGGTGGGTGACGAAGCGTGCGCCCACCACCGGGCCCTCGCCGGGCAGCACGGTCAGCACGTGCTCGGGCAGCCCGGCCTCCAGCGCCAGCTCCCCGATCCGGATCGCGGTGAGCGGGGTCAGCTCGGCCGGCTTGAGGACGACGGTGTTCCCGGCGGCCAGCGCCGGCGCCATCCCCCAGCCCGCCACCGGCATCGGGAAGTTCCACGGCACGATGATGCCGACCACGCCGAGCGGCTCGTGGAAGGTGAGGTCCGTGCCGCCCGGGACCGGGATCTGCCGTCCGAAGAGCCGCTCCGGCGCCCCGGCGTAGTAGTTCAGGCAGTCCCGGACGTTCCCGGCCTCCCAGCGGGCGTTGCCCCAGGTGTGGCCGGCGTTGCGCACCTCGATCCCGGCCAGCTCCTCGACGTGCGCGTCCACCACGGTGGCGAAGCGACGCAGCAGCGCGGCCCGCTCTCCCGGGGCGACGTGCCGCCAGGTCGCGAAGGCCTGGTGGGAGCGTTCGATCGCGGCGTCGGCCTCGGCGACCCCGGCCATCGCGACCTCGGTGAGAGGGGCGCCGGTCGACGGGTCACGCACGGTGTAGGAGGACGACATGTCCGAGGGCGCGCTCACAGCCGCTCGAAGCCCCGACGGCGCTCCCAGTCGGTGACGCTGGACTCGAACGCCTTGAGCTCCACGTCGGCCATGTTCGTGTAGTGGTCCACCACGGCGTCCCCGAGGGTGGCCCGGGCGACCTCCGACCCGGCGAACGCGTCCCGGGCCTCGCGCAGCGTGTGCGGCACCAGCTCCAGGTCGCCCTCGTAGGCGTTGCCCTCGGTCTCCGGGACCGGCTTCAGCTTCTTCTCGATCCCGTAGAGACCGCCGGCGATCATCGCCGCGACCGCCAGGTAGGGGTTGACGTCCCCGCCCGGGACCCGGTTCTCCAGCCGAGCCGAGGGACCAGAGCCGACCAGGCGGATCGCGCAGGTCCGGTTGTCCAGGCCCCAGCCGACCGCGGTGGGCGCGAACGAGCCGGCTGCGAACCGCTTGTAGGAGTTGACGTTGGGCGCGTAGAGCAGCGTGAAGTCGGCCATCGTCGCCAGCAGTCCCGGTGATGAACTGGTCGTAGAGCGGGGTCCGCTGGTCCTTGTCCTGGTCCCAGAAGACGAGCTCTCCGCCGAGGCCGCGCAGCGAGAGGTGGATGTGGCAGGAGTTGCCCTCGCGCTCGTCGTACTTGGCCATGAAGGTGAGCGACTTGCCGTGCTGGGCGGCGATCTCCTTCGCGGCGTTCTTGTAGACGACGTGGTTGTCGCAGCTCACCAGCGCCTCGTTGTAGAGGAAGCCGATCTCGTGCTGGCCGAGGTTGCACTCGCCCTTGGCGCTCTCCACGTCCATGCCGGCGGCGTACATGTGGTTGCGGATGTCGCGCAGCAGCGGCTCCACCCGCGTGGTGCCGAGCACGGAGTAGTCGATGTTGTACTGGTTGACCGGGCGCAGGCCGCGGTAGTCGAGGTCGTGCGCCTCCTCGAAGGTCGTCTCGAAGGCGATGAACTCCAGCTCGGTGCCGGCGTGCGCGGTGAACCCGAGGTCCCGGGCCTTGGTGAGCTGGGCGCGCAGGATCTGCCGCGGGCTCTCGACGACGGGGGAGTGGTCCTCGGGCCACATCAGGTCGCACTGCACCATCGCGGTGCCCGGCAGGTGGGTCACCAGCCGCAGCGTGCTCCAGTCCGGGACGAACTCCATGTCGCCGTACCCGCGCTCCCAGGAGGAGATCGCGTAGCCGTCCACGGTGTTCATCTCCACGTCGACCGCGAGCAGGTAGTTGCAGCCCTCCGTCCCGGCCGCGAGAGCGACATCCAGGAAGTACGCCGCGTGCAGCCGCTTGCCCATGAGCCGGCCCTGCATGTCGGTGAACGCCATGATCACGGTGTCCACGCTGCCGTCACCGATCAGGTGGCGCAGGCGGTCCAGGGTGAGCATCCGCTCGTTCGTCGGCTGGTCGGTCCCCTCAAGCAGGTCGGTCACGATCAGTGCAGTCCCTTCTCGGCGTCCTCGATGGCGGCGAACTCCTCCTCGGGAGCGCCGTGAACGATGTGGTGACGGCTGTACAGAGCGAAGTAGGCGATGGCGATCGCGAAGACGATCGCGGTGACCAGCAGCACCCGCGGCTCGACGACGAACCCGGCGACCACGGCCACGCAGGCCAGCGTCAGGGCGATCCCGGTGGTCACCACGCCGCCGGGGGTGCGGTACGGGCGCTCCAGGTCCGGCTCCTTCACCCGGAGCACGATGTGGGAGAGCATCATCAGCACGTAGGAGACCGTGGCGCCGAACACCGCGACCAGGATCAGCAGGTCGCCCTCGTTGACCATCGCCAGCACGAACCCGATGATGCCGGGCACGATCAGCGCCAGGTACGGCGTCTTGCGGCGCCCGGTCTTCGACAGCACCGTCGGCAGGTAGCCCGCCCGTGACAGCGCGAAGGTCTGCCGGGAGTAGGCGAAGATGATCGAGAAGAAGCTGGCGATCAGGCCGAGCAGGCCGACGACGTTGACGAAGGTGCTGACCGCGGTCGAGCCGCCGTACGCCGACTCGAGCGTGTCGACCAGCGGGTTGCCGGAGTCGGAGATGCTGTCGGCACCTGCGGCACCCGGGGCGACGACCAGGATGATGGCGGCGAAGCAGAGCAGCGTCACCATCGCCGCGATGATGCCGCGGGGCATGGAACGGGCGGGGTCCTTGGTCTCCTCGGCGGCCAGCGGTACCCCCTCGACGGCCAGGAAGAACCAGATCGCGTACGGTAGCGCCGCCCAGATGCCGATCAGCCCGAACGGCAGGAACGAGCTGGCTCCGGTGGCGTCGGTGACGGCGATGTCGGTGAGGTTGGCGGGGTCGAACTTGACGGCCGCGGCGACCATGAAGACCACCAGCGCCACGACCGCGATCGCGGTGATGCCGAACATCAGCTTGAGTGCCTCACCGACGCCGTACAGGTGCAACCCGATGAAGACGGCGTAGAAGACCGCGAACACCACCGGACCGTTCAGGCCGACCAGCGACTCCACGTAGTCGCCGATGAAGTTCGCGATCGCGGCGGGGGCGATCGCGTACTCGATGAGGATGGCGGTGCCGGTGAGGAAGCCCCCCCACGGTCCCAACGCTCGTCTGGCGAACGCATAGCCGCCGCCGGTGGAGGAGATCGTCGAGGCGAGCTCGGCCAGGCCCAGCACCATGAACAGGTACATCATGCCCATGATCACCACGGCGACCATCAGGCCGCCCCAGCCGCCCTGGGCCAGGCCGAAGTTCCACCCGGCGAAGTCCCCGGAGATGACGTAGGCGACGCCGAGACCGGCCAGCAGCACCCAGCCGGCCACCCCCTGCTGGAGCTCGCGCTCCTTGAAGTACTCCTCGTCGCGCTTGCTCGTCTCGCTCATCTGGCCACCTCGTTGTCGCCGTGCCGGGTCGGTCTTCCGAGAGGGTCTGCCTGATTGCTGGGCTACAGGGTCCGGCGAGGTTATACCCAGATGTGACCCAGACAACGCCGGCCCGCCCGGGAGTTTCCGGACGGGCCGGCGTGGGGCCCTGGGGTGGCGGGTCAGCTCTCGGCGTGGGTGGCCGGCTCCTTGATCGGCTCGGAGGCGTCCTCGGCGGCGTTGCCCGGCTGCGCTCCGGGTGCGCCGAGGTCGGCGCCGTCGCGGACGATCTCCTCGATCCGCTTGCCGCACTCGGCGTCGACGTGGTGCCAGTACTGGAAGGCGCGCTCGAGCACGTCGCCCTCCACGCCGCCCAGCAGGTGCCCGGCCACGGTGTGGACGAACGCGTCGCGCTGGTCGTCGTTCCAGACCTCCCGGACCAGGGTGCCGGCCTGGGAGAAGTCGTCGTCGTCCTCGCGCAGCGTGTAGGCCTGGCGGACCATCGCACCGTCGGCCTCCCACCCGTCCTCGGCCTCGCCGACCTGGTCGGCGTACCCGCGCCCGAAGGAGTTCGGGGCGTAGACCGGGTCGTCGGAGCGGTGCTCGAAGGCCATCGGCCCGTCCTGGGTGTAGGCGTTGACCTCGACCCGGGGCCGGTTCACCGGCAGCTGCAGGTAGTTCGGACCGATCCGGTACCGGTGGGTGTCGGAGTAGGCGAACGCCCGACCGAGCAGCATCTTGTCCGGGGAGAAGCCGATCCCGGGGACCGTGGCGGACGGCTCGAACGCCGCCTGCTCGATCTCGGCGAAGAAGTTCTCCGGGTTGCGGTTCAGGGTCATCGTGCCGACCTTGATCAGCGGGTAGTCGGCGTGCGGCCAGATCTTCGTCAGGTCGAAGGGGTTGATCCGGTAGGTCTTGGCGTCCTCGTAGGGCATCGCCTGGATCGACAGCGTCCAGCTGGGGAAGTCCTGCTGGGCGATGGCGTTGTAGAGGTCGCGGCGGTGGAAGTCCGCGTCCTCGCCGGCGATCCGGGTGGCGTCCTGGTCGGTCAGCCCCTCGACGCCCTGGTCGCTGTGGAAGTGGTACTTCACCCAGTGCTTCTCGCCGGCCGCGTTGATCCACAGGTAGGTGTGCGAGCCGTAGCCGTTCATGTGCCGGTAGCTCTTCGGGATGCCCCGGTCGCCCATCAGGTAGGTGACCTGGTGAGCCGACTCCGGGTTCAGGCTCCAGAAGTCCCACTGCATGTTGTTGTCGCGCAGCCCCGAGCCGCCGCGGCGCTTCTGGCTGCGGATGAAGTGCGGGAACTTCATCGTGTCCCGGATGAAGAAGATCGGCGTGTTGTTGCCGACCAGGTCGTAGTTGCCCTCGCTCGTGTAGAACTTCAGCGCGAAGCCGCGTGGGTCGCGCCAGGTGTCCGGGGAGCCCAGCTCACCGGCCACCGTGGAGAAACGGGCCAGCATCTCGGTCGTGACCCCGGGCTGGAACAGCGCTGCCTTGGTGTAGCGGGACACGTCCTCGGTGATCTCGAGCTCGCCGAAGGCCCCGGATCCCTTGGCGTGCACGTTGCGCTCGGGGATCCGCTCCCGGTTGAAGTGCGCCATCTGGTTCAGGAAGTGCACGTCGTGCAGGAGGATCGGCCCGTCCGGGCCGAGGGTGAGCGAGTTGCGGTCGCTGGGGGCCGGGGAACCGGTGTCGGTGGTGGAGCCCAGCTGGGCCTCCTGCGACGGTGCGGTCGTGACGGCGGTGCCGTCGGTGGGCTGGGGCAGGTCGGGCATCCGAGCTCCTCTGGTCGTGCGGGTGAGGTCCTCAGTCCCTGTACCCATCTGCCCGGCTCCGGTCACCCGAGGGCCTGGTCGGTTCCCGGCCGGTGCGCAGGAGGCGGCACGATGCGGACGAGGCCGGGCCCGGCTAGATTGCGATGATGGGTGCCGGGACGGCGGCCCTGCCGGGGGACGGGGCGGGCGACGTACGGGTCGTGGAGCTGCTCGCAGCGCTCTCGCTGACCACCGACCTGGCCTCGGGGATGCCCTTCGAGAAGGGGCTGCGGGTGTGCCTGGTCGCCGACCGGCTCGCGGGCCGGCTGGGGCTGCCGCCGACGCAGCGTGCCGGTGTCTTCCACACCGCGCTGCTCCGCTCGATCGGCTGCACCTCGCACGCCCCCGAGAACGCGCGCCTCTTCGTCGACGACACCGCGTTCCAGGCCGTCCTGAGGCGGCTGGACCCCGCCGACCCGGTCGTGTTCGGCGCCCAGCTCGCCGACTTCGGCAGGTGGACCGACCACGGTCCCGAGCTGGCGCGACGCTTCCTCGAGGTCGCGCCGAGCGAGGGCCCGGCGGCGGCCACCGGCGCCTGCGAGCTGAGCCGGGCGCTGGTCCCGGCCTTCGGGGTCGGCACGCAGGTGGTCCGGGCCCTGGAGCACGTCTACGAACGCTGGGACGGCCAGGGCATCCCGGCAGGTAGACGAGGCGACGAGCTGGCCCTGGAGACCCGGATCCTGCACGTGGCCGAGCAGGCCGTGCTCGCGGACGCGGAGGGCGGCGTGAGCGCTGCCGAGACCGACCTGCGTCGTCGTGCCGGTGGCCACCTGGACCCCCGGGTCGCCGCGGCCGCCGGTGCTGGGCTCCGCGACCTGCTGGCGGCGTGCGACGGTCCGGATCTGCTCCAGGAGGTCACCGACCGCGAGCCTCCTCCGCGACGTACCGTCGAGGCGTCCGACGTGCCGCGGCTGTGCTCGGTGCTCGGTCTGGTCGCCGACCTCAAGAGCCTGCACCTGCTCGGTCACAGCCAGCACGTCGCCGAGCTCGCCGCGGATGCTGCCGTGCTGGGAGACCTGGCTGCGGTCGAGGTCGAGCGCGTACGCCGCGCCGGGCTGCTGCACAACCTCGGTGCCGCCGTGGTGCCCAGCTCGGTGCTCGACGCACGACCCGAGACGACGGGGACCGCCGGCCGGGAGTGGCTCCGGCTGCAGTCGCACTGGACCTGCCGCATCCTGCAGCGTTGCCCGTCGCTCGCCGGTCTCGAGATGCTGTCGCGGACCGCGGCCGCTCACCACGCCAGCTACGCCGACGCGCGATACGTGTCCTGGAAGCGCCCGGCGGAGCTGCCGGCCGTGTCCGCGCTGACGCCAGGCCAGGCGGTCCTGGAGGCCGCCGAGGCGTTCGCCGCCTCGACCGAGCCCCGCCCCGGCAGGCCCGCGATGTCGACGACGCAGGCCGCCGCTCAGCTGAGGTCGGCTGCGGTCGCCGGTCTGCTGCGGTCCGAGGAGCTGGAGCTGGTCGCGGCGGCGGCCCTGCACAAGCCGGTCCGCCGCCGGCGGGGTGACGTCCCCGACGGTCCCGGGCTGACCGAGCGCGAGGTCGAGGTCCTGCGCCTGACCGCTCAGGGCCTGAGCAACCGGGAGATCGCCGGCCGGTTGCGGATCTCGGACCGCACCGTCGGGCACCACCTGGCGCACGTCTACGACAAGACCGGGCGTCGCACCCGGGCGGGCGTCGCGGTGTGGGCGGTGGAGCGTGGGCTGCTGCCGAGCCCGACGTAGGTCGTTCGACCGATGCCGGGCAGGCCGCGACTGCCTAGCGTCGTGGGCACGTCATGACCCACCCGAGAGGAAGAGACGATGTCCACCATCACCCACCCCGGAGCACCGCGGGCGACCGCTGCCGGCTCCGACCCCTTGAGCACCGTGGCCGAGCTGTACCGCGCCTTCGGGGACCAGGACGTCGCACGCGTCCTCGAGCTGCTCGACGACGACGTGACCTTCGACGCCGACCGCAGCACCCCCAGCCTCGCCGAGGAGGCCGGCCACACCCTGCTGACCCCGCACCGCGGCAAGGACGGAGTGGCGCGGTTCTTCGCCGAGCTCGGCGAGTGCCGGTTCCACGAGTTCACCGTCCACCAGCTGCTCGGCAACGCCGAGACCCGCACGGTGGCGGCGCTGATCACGGTCGATGTCAGCTACCCCTCGGGTGGTCGCGTCCACGACGACGAGGTGCACGTCTGGACCATCGGCGAGCACGGTCTGCTGACGTCCCTGGTGCACTACGTCGACACGGCGAAGCACCTTGCGGGGTGGCGGGGCTAGCGACCGGGCCGCACCAGCCGGGCGACCAGCAGGCCGGGTCCGCGTCCGGACGCTGTCGACGTACCGCCAGCCACCAGGCGAGCGGAGCGAGCAGCATCAGCGCCGGGTAGGCCACCAGCCGGTGCTCGGGGGACTCGTCGAGGGACACCAGCGCATCCTCGGGGAATCCGGGGGTCCGCGCATGCGTTCGGGTACTCATGCAGCTCGGCATCTTCAGCGTCGGTGACGTCACCACCGACCCCACCACCGGTCGTACCCCCAGCGAGCACGAGCGGATCAAGGCCCAGGTCAGGATCGCGCAGAAGGCCGAGGAGGTCGGCCTCGACGTGGTCGCGGTCGGCCAGCACCACAACCCGCCGTTCGTGGCGTCCGCACCGACCACCACGATGGCCTGGATCGCTGCGACCACGCGACGGATCCTGCTGTCGACGTCGACGACGCTGATCACCACCACCGACCCGGTGCGGATCGCCGAGGACTACGGCACGTTGCAGCACCTCGCCGACGGCCGGGTCGACCTGATGCTCGGCCGCGGCAACACCGGACCGGTCTACCCCTGGTTCGGCAAGGACATCCGGGAGGGGATCAACCTCGCGATCGAGAACTATGCGCTGCTGCACCGGCTGTGGCGCGAGGACGTCGTGGACTGGCAGGGCCGGTTCCGCACCCCGCTGCAGGGCTTCACCGCCACGCCCCGGCCGCTGGACGGGGTGCCGCCGTTCGTCTGGCACGGGTCGATCCGCAGCCCGGAGATCGCCGAGCAGGCGGCCTTCTACGGCGACGGGTTCTTCTCCAACCACATCTTCTGGCCGGCCTCGCACACCGCGCAGATGGTCGGCCTGTACCGCCGGCGCTTCGAGCACTACGGGCACGGCAGCGCCGATTCCGCGATCGTCGGCATCGGCGGTCACGTCTTCATGCGCCGGCGCAGCCAGGACGCGGTCGCCGAGTTCCGCCCCTACTTCGACAACGCCCCGGTCTACGGCCACGGGCCGTCGCTGGAGCAGTTCAGCGCACAGACGCCGCTGACCGTCGGGTCGCCCCAGCAGGTCCTCGAGCGGACCCTGGGCTTCCGCGAGTACGTCGGCGACTACCAGCGGCAGCTGTTCCTGCTCGACCACGCCGGTCTGCCGCTGTCGACGGTGCTGGAGCAGCTCGACCTCCTCGGCGAGATCCTCCCGGACCTGCGCGCCGGGTTCGCCGAGGGGCGTCCCGCCCACGTGCCGGACGCGCCGACCCATGCCGGGCTCGTGGCTGCCGCGCGCCAGCCGGTGGGGAGTGACGCGTGACCAGGATCGCGGTCGTGTCCTCCGGGCTCAGTGTCCCGTCCTCGACCCGGCTGCTGGCCGACCGGCTCGCTGCCGCCACCATGGCCGCGCTCGGGGACGAGGTGACCCTCGATGTGGTGGAGCTACGTACCCTCGCGCACCCGCTGGCGGACCGGCTGCTCACCGGCTTCGCCTCCGACGAGCTCGCCGCCGCCATCCAGACCTTGCGCGAGGCGGACGGGGTGATCGTCGTGACGCCGGTCTACGCGGCCTCCTACAGCGGGCTGTTCAAGACGTTCCTCGACGTGCTCGACCCGGGACTGCTGGACGGCACCCCGGTGCTGATCGCGGCGACCGCCGGCACGGCCCGGCACTCGCTGGTGCTCGAGCACGCCCTGCGCCCGGTCTTCGCCTACCTGCGCGCCGTCGTGGTCCCCACCGCGGTCTTCGCGGCCACCGACGACTTCGGGGCCGATGCCGACCTGTCCGGCCGGGTCGACCGGGCGGCCGGTGAGCTGGCCGCCCTGGTCGGCAAGGTCGACCAGACGGCCCGGCAGCGTCGTACCCTCACCGACGAGCTGGTCGACCCCACGCCGTTCGAGGAGCTGATGAGGCGGGCTCGCTCATAGGACGGCCACCAGCTCGGGAAACTCGGTCCGCCACGACACGACACGTGCGACATCGCCGATGCGGAAGTCCTCGTTGCTGCGCCATGGGTCGCGAGCGATGCGTTGCACCAGACGGCTGTAGAAGCGGTCGATCTCCTTCCGTTCGATCTCGGCCCACGCGGTCAGCGCTCGCGGGTCACTCACCCCCGGCGCAGTCAGCCTGTCGTCGATCGACGCGGCGATCGTCGCCAGCGTGGTCGGAAAGGGGTCCAGCAACCGGAGCGGTCCGTCGTCCAGCGGCCGCGCGGTGAGCGAACGTGCTCGCGCGAAGCTGGGATGCTCGATGCGCGCCTCGACCAGCGATCCGTTGCCGCGCAGGTGGCGTCGCTGGAAGCTCTCGCGCGTCCAGTCGAGCCGCTCCGGCAGGACGACGGTCAGGGTGCTGCCGGCGATGACCTCGGCCGCGACCTCCTGGCCATCCACGAGGACGGACCCGCGCTCCGGGAACTCCCGCAGGTCCAGCAGGGCTCGCGCCATCGGCTGCACGAAGTTCATGTGGTAGCCGAGTGCCAGGGCGGGGGCAACGGAGATCTGGGTCAGTGGTGCTCGGAAGAAGCTGGTGACCGGGTTGACGGACGCGCTCTCGCCGAGCGCGTCGTAGATGGACCTCACCGTGACCAGACGGCCGGCGAGCAGGCGTCGGGCGCTCGCCGGGTCGGCCATGTCCATCTCCAGCACATCGAACAGCGCACTCGCACGAGAGTGGTCATGCCCGGACTCGGCGAACACCACGTCTGGCGTGCCCAGTCCCTGCGCGACGGTCAGCTCGTGGACCACCCCCGGATCCAGGTGGGTGACGTCCGCCACCACCACATCCGCGCGCTCCAGCTGCCGCAGGTCCTCGGCACCCACGTGGCCGACCTCCGAGACGTACACCGAGAGGTTCTCTGCCTCCAGCGTCGGTCGCACCACGACCTCCACGATCCGGTGACGATCCGCCTCCGAGTGCCCGTCGGGCAGCAGCAGCACACAGGTCCCACGCCGGGGTGTCACAGCGGTTGACACCAGCTCCGACCAATGCTCGGCGATCCGCGCCAGGGGGAGCGCGAAAGCGGTGGCTCGGTCAGGCTCAGCCTCGGTCTGGATCCCGATCACTGCTCCTACATCCTCGCTGTAGACCGCAGCACCGCTGAAGCCCGCTCGAGCCACCGTCGGTCCGGCGTAGCGGAACAGGTAGTGCTGGGTGAAGGCGTTCCGCAGCACGTTGCCCAGCAAGGTGCCGGTCCCGACGCTCTGCGCGCGCGGCAAGGCTGCGTCGTAGCCGTGCAAGGTCACCGCACCCTCGGCGCGGGATACGAGAGTGAAGGGAAGTGGGACACGGGCAGCAGATTGCTCGAGCTGCAACAAGGCGAAGTCCAAGCCGGTGGCGATGTCCACCTCCGGCGGGAAGACGTAGGTGGCGGGCACGGCCTGCTCGGTGTCGGTGAAGAGCAGCCACACGCGGCCGGTTCCATCAGCCCGATAGCCGTCACGCACGACATGCCCGGCTGTCAGCAGGTGGCCTTGGTCGGTGACCAACCAGGCAGTACCGAGGCTCGACTCCAGGCCAGCGCTCCGATGCGGAACCACAGCGCAGGTCGCCTGCGCCAAGTCAGGCGTCACGGCCGTTCGCTCACCGACGCCAGGTTCCACGTCAACGTCGCCCGGACTGTCCCCTGTCCCGACGCCTTGACGATCCAGGCGTTCGCCTCACTGGTCAGCGACAGACCCAGCTCGATCGATACCGCGGAGAGCTGGGGGGATGCCGCCGAGACCACCGTGGACTCCAGATCGTCGATGACATCGGTCAGCAGCCGCCTGAGCTGGGCATAGGCGTCGCTGACCGCCCGGGACCCCGTCCCCGTCTCGACCGTGCCGTAGTCGTTGGTCGCCGATCCACTCACCACCTCGAGGTCGGGCTCCACCTCGAACATGACCTCCGAAGCACCGATCGTGCCGCGAACAACCTTCATGACCGCCCCCTGACGCCGACATCGCTGACCGTCAGCGTGGCACGTGCTGGGCGGGGACGTCAGTGCTGATACGTGCCGTGCAGGATGGCGCGACCGGCGGTCTTGAACGCCAGGTTGAACGAGACCACGGCGGGGGAGGCGTTCTCGTCGACCCCGAGCGTCTCCTGGGTCACCGCGTGCACCACGAAGTAGTAGCGGTGCACCTGGTCGCCCTCGGGCGGGGCGGCGCCCATGAACGCCTTCGTCCCGCCGTCGTTGCGGCACATGAAGGCGCCGCCGGGGAGGTCGGCGCCCTCGGCTCCGGCGCCGGCCGGCAGCGAGGTCACCTCCGCGGGCAGGTCGACCAGCACCCAGTGCCAGAAGCCGCTCGGAGTCGGGGCGTCGGGGTCGAAGCAGGTGACGGTGTAGCTCCGGGTCCCTTCCGGCGCGCCCTCCCAGGACAGCTGGGGCGAGGAGTCGCCGTGCGCGTTGACCTGGGCGTCGTCGAGCGGCTGACCGTCCTTGACGTCGTCGCTGGTCACGGTGAACGACGGCACCGGGGGCAGCAGGTCGTAGGGGTCGGGGGTCACCGGACGGTCGAGGGACATCTCGCTCCTTAGCGCAGTCGGGTTGATGCGGCACACCGTAGTCCGGACCGCGAACCCACTCCCTGCGTCGTGGTGCCGACGGCGGGATGATGGGCACATGTCCGTTCCCCCGCCGTACCCCGTCGGTCTGCTGCTGAGCGGTCGCCGCGTCGTCGTGGTGGGCGGCGGGCACGTGGCGCAGCGTCGGGTGCCGAGCCTGATCGCCGCGGGCGCGCGGGTGCTGCTGGTGGCTCCCGAGGTGTCGCCCGCCGTCGAGGGCCTGGCGGGCGCCGGCGAGATCGAGTGGCAGCGCCGGGCGTTCGTCGAGCACGACCTCGCCGAGGCGTGGTACGCCGTCGCCTGCACCGACGATCCCGAGGTCAATGCCCGGGTGGTCGCGGCCGCGGAGACCCAGCGGGTGTTCTGCGTGCGGGCCGACGACGCCACCCTGGGCAGCGCCTGGACCCCCGCGGTCGGACGTCACGACGACGTCACCGTGGCGGTGCTGGGCAACCGGGATCCGCGCCGCTCCGCGGTGCTGCGCGACGAGATCATCGAGGGGATCCGGGAGGGCACGATCGCTGCCCGCCACGAGCGGGACCGGGTCGCGGGAGTGGTCCTCATCGGCGGCGGTCCGGGGGACCCGGACCTGATCACGGTCGCCGCCCGGAAGGCGCTGATGGAGGCCGACGTCGTCGTGGCCGACCGGCTGGCGCCGCGCGAGCTGCTCGGGGATCTCTCCGCCGACGTCGAGCTGGTGGACGTCGCCAAGCTGCCACGGGGCCGCTCGGCGCAGCAGGAGGAGATCAACCGGGTGATCGTCGACCGTGCGTTGTCGGGAAAGCTGGTCGTGCGGTTCAAGGGTGGTGACTCGTTCGTCTTCGGGCGCGGGTACGAGGAGGTGCTGGCCTGCCGGGAGGCGGGGGTGCCGGTGCGCGTCATCCCGGGCATCACCAGCCCGATCGCCGTGCCCGCGGTGGCCGGGATCCCGGTCACCCACCGCGGGGTCGCCCACGAGTTCACCGTGCTCTCGGGACACCTGCCTCCGGGACACCCCGAGTCACTGACCAACTGGGACTCCGTTGCCGGACTCGCCGGCACCCTGGTGCTGATGATGGCGGTGCACCACGCCCCCGCGATCGCGGCCACCCTGGTGGCCGGCGGCCGGCCCCCCGGGACACCGGTGGCGGTGGTCTGTGACGGCACGATGGCGACCCAGCGAACCGTGCTGTCGACGCTCGGCACGCTGGCCGACGATCTCGTGGCCGAGGCGGTCGACCCGCCGGCGATCATCGTGGTCGGTTCCGTGGTGGCGGTCGCGCACCCGGACCGGTACCGCTGATGGCCGATCTCGTCGTGGTGGACGACCCTGCCGATCCGCGCCTCGGCGACTACCGGGACCTGCGGGACGTCGAGCTGCGCAGGCACCTCGAGGCCGAGCACGGCCTCTTCCTCGCCGAGGGGGAGAAGGTGGTGCGACGGGCTGTGGAGGCCGGCTTCACCGTGCGGTCGTTCCTGATGGCGCCGCGCTGGCTCGGCGGACTCGCGGACGTGCTGGAGCCCACCGACGCGCCGTGCTACGTCCTCTCCGAGGCGCTGGCCGAGGAGGTCACCGGGTTCCACGTGCACCGTGGGGCGCTGGCGTCGCTGGAGCGGCGCGAGCTGCCGTCGGTGCAGGAGGTCCTGGTCGGGGCGCGGTCGGTGCTGGTGCTGGAGGACCTCGTCGACCACACCAATGTGGGGGCGGTCTTCCGCAGCGGCGCCGCCCTCGGCTTCGACGCCGTGCTGCTGGCCCCGCGCTGCGCGGACCCGCTCTACCGACGCTCGATCAAGGTGGGGATGGGTGCGGTGTTCACCATCCCCTGGACCCGGCTGACCGACTGGCACGGGGCGCTGCCGGCGCTGTCGGCCCTCGGGTTCACCACGGTCGCGCTCACCCTCGCCGACGACGCGGTGCCGATCGAGGAAGCCGTGTCGGGGTGCGACAAGGTGGCGCTGGTGCTGGGATCGGAGGGTCACGGCCTGTCGGCCCGTTGGGAACGCTCGGCTGCCCGTCGGGCGGTGATCCCGATGGCAGCGGGTATCGACTCGCTCAACGTGGCGGCCGCCGCGTCGGTGGCCTGCTACGTCACGGCCCGTCGCTGACGTCGAGCTCGTAGATCGTCTCGAGCCCGTCCTCCTCATCCCACTGCTCGCCGACCTCGACGAACGCGTACTGCTCGATGAGCGCGAGGGAGGCGGCGTTGTCGGGCGAGACGGTGGCCCGCAGCGTCCGCACGTCCGGGTGCTCGCGGGCGCGGTGGACCAGGACGTCCAGCGCCGCGCGGGCATAGCCACGGCGGCGGTACGCCGGCTCCACGGCGTACCCGACCTCCACCATGCCGTCCTCGTTCGGCGCGGCGTGGAAGCCGGCCTTGCCGATCGCCTGTCCACTGTCCTCGTCCCACAGCACGCCGGTCACCCACGGCAGGTCGTCGGGGGTCTCGGTGGCCTGGCGGGCGCGGTGCCGCCACGTGCCGACCGACTCAGGCCCGGCCAACCAGGCGCTCAGGGGTACGGGTGACGTGATCTGGGCGCGGGCCAGGTCACCGTCGGCCAGGGCCGCGAGCGTGGCGCCGTCCAGGTGGACGATGCGAACCCGCGGTGTTCCGGTCATGCGGCCAGGACCACGTCGGCGAAACAGAAGTCCACGCGGCACTCGCTGCCGTTCTCGTTCGGGGTGCCAGGCATGGGAGGTGAGGTGGAGCGGTACCGGTGACCGGTGGGTGTCGTCACCTCGACAGTATGTCGAGGCCCCGGCCGGGGGCGGGAGCGCCAACCGAGGGCCTCCTTGGCGTGATTGCAGCGCTCACAGAGCCCCTGACCGTTGCCTGCAGACGTCGGACCGCCGGCATGCTGGGGCACCACGTGGTCGCGGTGCCGGATCGGGGCGTCGCACCAGGGGGTGCGGCAGCCGCGGTCCCTCAGGTCGATCAGGGACGCCAGTCCGTCGGGGAAGCGGCGGGTCTGCGCATCCATCGCCACCAGGTCCCCGGTCCGCGGCGCGGTGTAGAGGCGACGCAGCTCGATCTCTGAGGCGGTGCCCCCGAGCAGCTCGCGGGCCCACGCGGCGGGGACGACGCCGTACCCCTCGATCTCGGCGGGCTCGTCGTCGCCGGCGAGCAGGGCGCGGTCGGTCATCAGCAGACCGACCGAGAGTGGGACCTCGTCGGCGGCACGCTGCCCGGTCAGCCGGGTGACGACAGTGTCGGCCATCGCCTGCCCCCGCGACCGAGGGTCGCCGGCCGCGCGGAGGCTGTCTGCCTCGCGGGTCAGGGCGGCATACGCCGCGACCCCCTGCGCCACCGGGAGCAGGCAGGTCAGGTACGTCATGGTGTCCGGGGCCGGGCGGATCGTCACACACCGCTCGACCTCGGCCTTGCGGTTGCGGCGGACCACGCTCTCGGGGTCCAGCCGGTAGGCGAGCCGTCGGGCCTCGGCGACCAGCTTCCTGTCACCGAGGCCCTCGAGCGCCTCCAGGTCGGCGGTGAGAGTGGCATCGATGGTCGCGCGGTCCTCCCTGCTGACACAGGCGGTCTCGCGGGCGATCAGCGTGGCGCGCCACTCGCTGAGACGCCCGCGGGTCATCGCGGCCAAGGTGCCGGGCATCTCGTGGACGAGTGCCTTGGCCAGCCCGAGGTGCTGCGCGCCGCGCACCGGGCTCTCGCGGCGGGCCAGGGCAACCTGCGAGGCGACGCCCTCGCCCTGTCTGCGGGTCGGTACGCCGGCGTCGGCCTGGACCTGCCGCTGCGAGGAGTCGAACCCCGCCGTCAGCCGTGCCTGGGCAGCGGACAGCGAGGCCTTCAGCGCCTCGAACCGACCGATCAGATCGATCCGCTCGGTGTCGCTGACCGCCCCGCCGTCGTCGATGCCGACCGCGGCCAGACGCTCGATCAGGTCGTCGACAGCCGAGGGGGAGAGCGGCACGGAAACCACCGCCGAGCCTGCCTCGGCGACCGTCTTCGGCCTCTCGTCCACCATGCGTCCGACTCTAGAGTCGACCACCGACACCGCACCCAGGTCGAGGAGCGAGCGCGCCACACGGAGGTTGAGGAGCGAGCGCCAGCGAGCGTCTCGAAACCTCGCGTGGGTGGTTTCGAGACGGGCGCTGCGCGCCCTCCTCAACCACCGTGAGCGTGCGCGCCCTCCTCAACCACCGGAGGAGCGAGCGCGCCGCACGGAGGTTGAGGAGCGAGCGCCAGCGAGCGTCTCGAAACCTCCCGTGGGTGGTTTCGAGACGGGCGCTGCGCGCCCTCCTCAACCACCGTGGGCGGAGGCCTGTGGACCTCCGTGTCATCGTGGCGGCATGAGTGAGTCCCTCTCGTCCAGTCCCGCCACCAGCCGCAACCCCAGCCCGGTCGTCGTGGTGACCGGCGCCAACGGGCTCGTCGGGGCCCGCACCTGCGCGGCGCTGGTCGAGCGGGGCGCCATCGTCCGCGCCGTGGTACGTCGGGCCGGCAGCGCGCCGGCACTCGACGGCGTCGAGGAGCACGTGGGGGACTTCCACGACCCGGACCACGCCCGCCGGGTGGTCGCGGGCGCCGACGCGGTGGTGACCACGGTCCACCCGATGGGGACCGAGTACGAGAACCAGCGCCGGATCGGGGTCGAGGGCACCCAGGTGATCGCCCGCGCCGCGCGGGATGCCGGGGTGGCCCGGCTGGTGCACATCTCCACCGCGGCCGTCTACGACCGCTCGCCGGGCGCCGGCGACGTCGACGAGAACGCGGAGCTGGTCGGCGATGACAGCGACGCCTACGCGCTGACCAAGCGCGACACCGACGCGGCGCTGGCCGAGATCGACGGCCTCACCCGGGTGGTCCTCCACCCGCCGGCCATCCTCGGCTCGAGCGGGACGTCCATCTGGAACGCGCTGCGGCCGGCCACCCTGCGCGACGACGAGCAGCAGCGCCACGCCAACCCCGAGCAGACCTTCGCGTGGGTCCACGTCGACGACCTGGCGGCCCTGGCAGCGGATGTGGCCGCCGGGCGGATCGCGGCCGTCGAGAGCCCGGACCCTGATGCGGGCCCGGTTGCGGGCGGGTGCACGCACGTGAACGTGGCCGGCGAGCCGGCGACGGCGCGCGACTACTACCGGACCGTGGCGGACGCGCTGGGGTTCGTGATGCGCTGGGACGACGGCGAGGCATGGACCGGCGCCCTGATCACCGACCGGGCCGAAGCCTGGGGCTGGAAGCCGCGGGTCGACCTCCGGGCCGCCCTCGCCGAGCTTGACGGGGACTTGCGCGACGCCTGAGCGCTCCTAGGATCTGGGACGCTGACGACATGAGCGAAACCGGCGAGAACGACCCGAGCCCGACCCCGACGCAGACCGTTCGCGAGCGGATGCTGGCCGGCGAGCCCCGGCTTCCGGGTCACGATGCCGAGCTGGACGCGCTGTTCCGCAAGGCTCGTCGGCTGGTCCAGGCCTACAACTCGGCGCCCGCGGACGACGGTCCGGGTCTTCGCAGCATCCTGGTCGAGCTGTTGGGGTCGGTCGGGGAGGGAGCCGAGGTGCGGCCCCCGCTGTTCGTCGACTTCGGCGCTCACATCACCATCGGGGCACGCACCTTCGTGAACTCGGGTCTCACGGCGCTCGACGTCGGACCGATCACCATCGGCGCGGACGTCCAGATCGGGCCGAACGTCCAGCTGCTCACCCCCACCCACCCGCTGGACCCCGACGAGCGCCGGAAGCGGTGGGAGACAGGGCTTGCGGTGACTCTCGGCGACAACGTCTGGCTGGGTGGCGGGGTCATCGTCCTGCCCGGAATCACGATCGGGCCGGACACCGTGGTGGGGGCCGGATCTGTCGTCACCAAGGACCTGCCCGCCCGGGTGCTCGCGGTCGGGAACCCCGCGCGGGTGATCCGGGAGCTCTGAGAGCTCCGCCTGAGAGCTCTGAGAGCGCTACCCGTCGCTGACCGGCCACCCCTCCGGGAACTCCTCGGCCGCCTTGTCGTGTCCCTTCTGGAGCTTCTTGCGCTGCTTGGTCGGAAGTCGATCGCCGAAGACCGTCCCGTTCGTGTGATCGGTCTCGTGCTGAAGGGCACGAGCCAGCAACCCGTCGCCGGAGAACGTCACGGGCTGCCCGTCCAGCCCGGTGCCGTGCACCGTCGCCCGGTCGGGCCGGGCCAACGGCACGAAGGCACCCGGGAACGACAGGCAGCCCTCGTCGTCCTCGTCGAGTCGGCGATCCCGGCCCTCGGGCAGGTCCAGCTCGGGGTTGCAGACCACGCCCACCGTGCGCACCCCGGCCTCGTCGGGACAGTCGACGACGAAGACAGCAGCGTCGACACCGATCTGGCAGGCAGCCAGTCCGACCCCGTCCGCGGCGTACATGGTGGCCACCATGTCTGCCACGAGCGAGTGCAGGGCATCGTCGTAGGCGGTGATCCGCTGCTGGGCCCGGTGCATCACCGGCGTGCCCCAGCGCACCACCGGGCGCACGGTGCCGCCAGTGGGCAGCGGTCCGTACGGCGCATGCACCTCTCCGGCAGGGGCGGCGGGGGAGGCGGTGGACTGGTCCTGCTCAGGCATGGCCGCGAGCCTAACGACCGGGTGTGATGCGGCACTCGGCGGAACACGTAGCACCAGGTGTAACTCACAGTTACAGTTGCCGCATGTCCCTCATCCAGAGCCTCAGACCCGGCGGCAAGAACGGGCTGTCCTCGAAGGAGTCCCGCGACCCGATCGGGTTCGCGGTGGCAGCCCTGACCAGCCTTGCTCAGAGCGACCTCCTCGACCGGGTCGGGCTGCGCAGGCACGCTGAGCAGGCCGTCTTCACCGCGACCCGCACCGGCTTCAAGACCGCCACCGCCGCCGGCCGCACCTTCACCAGGTCCGGCAACCGGTCCGCCGCCGGAGTCCGTGCGCCCGCTGCCTCCCGCCCCGGCGTCTTCGACCTGACCCCCACCGAGGACGAGCAGATGCTCGTCGACGTGGTCACCGAGCTCGCCGCCGAGGTGGTCCGCCCAGCAGCCTCCGAGGCCGATGATGCGTGCGCCGCACCGGAGGCCCTGCTGAAGGCGACGCTGGACATCGGACTGCCGGTGCTCGGCGTCCCGGAGGCGCTCGGCGGCATCTCGGAGGAGCGCTCGGCGATGGCCGGCACGCTGGTCGCCGAGGCCCTGGCACACGGGGACATGGGACTCGCCGTCGCCGCGCTGGCCCCGGGCTCGGTGGCCACCGCTCTCGGACTGTGGGGCACCGAGGCCCAGCAGCAGACGTATCTGCCCGCGTTCACCGGCGACGACGTGCCCGGTGCAGCCCTGGCGCTGAGCGAGCCGGCCGTGCTGTTCGACCCGCTCTCACCGCGCACCACCGCTCGGCGTACCGACGACGGCTTCGTGATCGATGGCGTCAAGAGCGGCGTCCCGCGTGGCAGCACCGCCGAGCTGTTCGTGGTGGGGGCCGAGCTGGACGGGGCACCCGTGCTGTTCCTGGTCGAGAGCTCCGCCACCGGGCTCGGCATCACCGCCGACCCGGGGATGGGGGTGCGGGCCGCCTCGATGACCCGGCTCACCCTCGAGGGGGTGCAGGTGCCCGCGGATGCGGTCCTCGGTGCCACCGACGGCAGCACGTACGTCGAGTGCGTGCGACTGTCCCGGCTGGCATGGTGCGCCCTCGCGGTCGGCACCGGCCAAGCCGTCCTGGACTACGTGACGCCGTACGTGAAGGAACGCGAGGCGTTCGGCGAGCCGATCGCGCACCGCCAGTCGGTGGCCTTCATGGTGGCGAACATCGCCATCGAGCTCCAGGCGATGCGGCTGCTCACCTACAAGGCGGCGTCCCGGGCGGCGGCCGGGAAGCCGTTCGCCCGCGAGGTGGCGCTGGCCCGCAAGCTCTGTGCCGACAAGGGCATGCAGATCGGGCTCGACGGGGTGCAGCTGCTCGGCGGTCACGGCTTCGTCAAGGAGCACCCGGTGGAGCGGTGGTACCGGGATCTCCGGGCCGTCGGAGTGATGGAAGGAAGCGTGCTGGTCTGATGATCAACCTCGACGACCCGAAGAAGTTCCGCCCGCTGGCCAGCCAGGCGCACCAGGTGGCGATGAACATGCTGCGGCCGATCTCGCGCCGCTACGACAAGGCCGAGCACGAGTACCCCAAGGAGCTCGACATGCTCGCGGCCATGATCGACGGACTCTCCGAGTCCGGCGCGTCGCAGGGTGCCGGTGCCTCCGGCGTACGACGCGACGAGAACGGCGATGCCGGCACCGGGGTGAAGAACGGGACCAACCTCGCCTCGGTGATGTCGATCGCCGAGATGTGCTGGGGAGACGTCGGCCTGCTGCTGTCGATGCCGCGCCAGGGCCTGGGCAACTCCGCGATCGCCTCGGTGGCGAACGCGGAGCAGCTCGAACGGTTCTCCGGCGTGTGGGCCGGGATGGCGATCACCGAGCCGGGCACCGGGTCGGACTCGGCGAACATCACCACCACCGCGGTCCGCGACGGCGACGAGTACGTCATCAACGGCGAGAAGATCTATGTCACCGCCGGCGACCGCTGCGATGCGGTCGTGGTGTGGGCGACGCTCGACCGGGACCTGGGCCGGGCCGCGATCAAGTCGTTCGTGGTCGCCAAGGGTACGCCGGGGATGCGGGTGGACCGGCTCGAGCACAAGCTCGGGATCAAGTCCTCCGACACGGCCACGATCATCTTCGAGAACTGCCGGGTGCCCGCAGAGAACCTGCTCGGTTCGCCCGACATCGACCCCCAGCAGGGGTTCGCCGGCGTGATGTCCACCTTCGACAACACCCGGCCCCTGGTAGCCGCGATGGCGGTGGGGTGCGCACGGGCGTCGCTGGACCTGACCGGGGAGCTGCTGGAGCAGGCCGGCGTCGCCGTCGACTACGACCGGCCGGCGATCACCCAGTCCGCGGCCGCGGCGAAGTTCCTCCAGATGGAGGCCGACTGGGAGGCCGCCCACCTGCTGATGCTGCAGGCGGCGTGGATGGCCGACAACCGCAAGCCCAACTCGTTGGAGGCCTCGATGGCCAAGGCGAAGGCGGGCCGCGTCGGATCCGACATCACCCTGTCCTGCGTCGAGCTGGCCGGGACGCTCGGCTACAGCGAGGTGGAGCTGCTGGAGAAGTGGGCCCGGGACTCCAAGATCCTGGACATCTTCGAGGGCACCCAGCAGATCCAGCAGCTGATCGTGGCCCGTCGCGTGCTCGGGCTGTCCAGCGCCGAGCTCAAGTAGGACAGCGGTCCGGGGCCCCAGCCCGGGTCAGCGGGGGCTCTGCGCACGGCGTACCCGGGTCTCCTGGACCACCAGCAGACCCAAGGTCAGCGCCGTGATCGGGATGACGAACGCCAGCATCACGGAGCTGAAGTGCGGCAGCGCGTCGTGGCCGGTGGAGTCCAGCAGCAGGTAGGCGGTGTAGGCGAGGTAGTAGCCGACGAGGAGCCACGCCTCCCGCTTCGCCACCCGCCGCCCGGTGTACGCGATCGGCAGCAGCGTCATCGTCACCACCACCATCACCGGGATGTCGAACGTCGATGCGCCGTCGGTCACCGGCACCCCCTCCGGGCTGATCGCCGCCGTCAGCCCCATCACCGCCCCCAGGTTGAAGATGCAGCTGCCGACGGCGTTGCCCACCGCCATCTCGACACTGCCCCGGATCGCCGCGATCACCGAGGTGGTCAGCTCGGGCAACGAGGTGCCGATCGCCACGATCGTCAGCCCGACCACCGTCTCGCTCAGTCCCAGGGTGGTGGCGATCTCCACCGCGCCGCTGACCAGCCAGCTCGAGCCCCAGACCAGCAGACCGACGCCGCCGGCCACCAGCAGCACCGCCACCGGTACGCCGCCCGGCGCGGACGGTGCCTCCTCCACCGGTCCCGGGTCCACGCCCTGACGGCTGCGGACCACGGTGACTGTCGTGTAGGTGAGCAGCAGCCCGACCAGCACCAGACCATCCAGGGTGGAGATCGCACCGTCGAGGGCCATCCCCCAGAAGAGCAGCGACAGCCCGATCAGCACCGGGACGTCGCGGCGTAGCACCGGGCTCTGCACCGCCAGCGACATGACCGTCCCGGCCACTCCGACCACCAGCAGGATGTTCGCGACGTTGGAGCCGATGACGTTGCCGACGGCGAGCCCCGGGCTGCCGCCCAGGCTTGCCTTCACGCTGACCGCCAGCTCGGGCGCAGACGTCGCGAACGAGACCACCGTCAGCCCGACCACCAGCGGGGACAGCCCCAGCGAGCGGGCGATCGTGCTGGCACCCCGCACCAGGATCTCGCCGCCGCCGACCAGCAGCACGATGCCGGCCAGCAGCAGAAGTACGGCGGGCATCTGGCCTCCGAGGCGGCTGACAGGCGTGCTGGTCGGTCGCGCTCAGCCTAGAAGGCACCCGAGCACGTGGTCCGACCGCGCTCCGGAGTGCGCCTCACACGCGGCGCCGGCTGGCTACCGCCAGAGTCCTGCTGCCTGGATGCGTCGGGGGTCGACACCGCGGTCGAGAATCTCGACGAGGCTCGCCAGCTGTTCCGGGGACCCGGCCGGTACGGCCAGGTCGGTCGACCACGCCGTGCCAGCGACCCAGTGGTGGACGGTGACCGCCCTTCTCGCGGGTCGCTACCGGTGACACCAACCGCGGAAGCGGTGCAGCGTCGCGGTCTTGGGGTAGCGGCCATCGGGTTCGCCGATCTCGAAGAGGTCCAGCATGACGAACAGCGGGTAGTCGGGCGACTGCGGGAGGCGCCGCAGCAGGACCCCCTCGCAACCGATCAGGGTGTCGCCAGCACCCCAGATCGCCGTCCAGGTGTGCGGCGTCGAGGCGTCGAACGGGAGCTGAACCTCGGCCATGTCGGTGGTCAGCCTGGGGTCGCCGTGGGCTTTCACCCCGGCACGCGCCGTGCTCGTCGCGCCGATGGCCGCGGCATCGATCTCGAACAGGCAGACCTCGCCCGCGCTCTGCTCGCTCTCGTGCTCGGTGCCCACCAGCCAGGCGGCCAGCATGCAGCCCGGATCGCGTGTCGCGCTGACGGTGACGTCGATGCGTCCCGCTGCTGGGGCCCACAGCAACCGGGTCGGGGTTGCCGTGCGCACCAGCAGCCCGTCCGTGCGGTGCCGGTGAGTGCCCCGACGCGAGTTGAGCTCGCCGGAGAACGTGCCGGTCTGGAGGTTCGAGACGCGCAGGGGCGCGTCCTCGGCCCTCCAGTCCAGCTGGTCCGCCTCGATACGCAGACGCAGACCCTCGGCGGTGACGTCGTAACGGGCCGCGGAGCGGTCGGGGGTCGTCCACTGCGGGAGGTAGTGATCCACCCACAGATCAGGACGCGGACCGCCCGTGAAGTCGTCCTCCACGTCCGGGCGTCGAGGAGGTGGCGCCGGCAGAGGCAGACGATCGCTCACCCCACCATCGTGCACGAGATGGCGACGAACGGCCCCGGCGCTGCAGCAGGTGCCGCACCGGGGCCGGTGGTCAGAGCACGCGCCGGTCAGCCGTTGCGGCCCTCCTCCTCGCCGGTCGGCTCGGCGCCGGTCATCAGGCCGGCATTGTTCGGACCGAACTCGTAGAGGTAGATCGGCCGCTCCTCGCGGAGCATCTGCAGGATCGAGTCCAGCTCGCTCAGGTTGAAGTGGACGAAGACCTTGTCGGCCGTGATGACCGGGTCCGCCAGCGGCGTACCGTCGGCGAAGAAGTAGGCGTATCCGCGGTAGACGTTGCCCTGGTAGAGGTAGATCCCGGCAACGGCCGTACCGGGACTGCGGTTGGTCGTCGGTCGTGAGGACCAACGCCGAACCGAGTACTTGTCGATGTTGTAAGAGGTCACGTGCCATCTCCTGGTGGTAGTTGCGTCCTCGTCATCGGCGGGCCGATGACAGACGCCCGTCTCCCAGGAGGAGAAGGCCCCCGGCCCGCCTGATACGACACGCCGGGATCCGGTCAGGCTGGATCGTCCGGCAGCTTCGGGTGGTCGGTCGGGTAGATGCCGACAGCGAGGCCGTAGACGGTGTCCCCGGACCTGGGCAGCTCGTCGAACTCGCTCACCAGTGCCGCGATGCGGTCCCAGAACTCGGCGGCTCGCTCCTCGGGGAGGCGCGCGTGCCGGATGAAGCCCCACAGTCGACCCTCCCGGAAGGCCGCCGCCGACTCCTGGGCTGCCACCTCGAAGTCGTTGAAGTCCGTGGGCAGGGTCTCTGCTGCGGCGCTCCGCTCGACGGGAACGTAGAACATCCGGGCGGTACGGCCGTAGAAGCGCTCCTCGATCGCCCGCACCCGGCGGGTGCTCACCACGCGCAGCAACCCTGTCTCGGCCAGCACCTTCACGTGGTGAGCGACGGTGCTCTTCGGGCGCGCCACCGCCGCGGCCAGCTCGGTCACCGAGGCCGCCCGCTCGTGGAGCAGGCCCAGGATCGTCGTCCGAAGCGGGTGGCCGACCGCCCGCACCTGCGCCGGTGTCGAGAGCGCGAGCCGATCGGCGAGCTCGTAGCCAGGAGGGCGAGGGTTGCTGGACATGACACGAACAGACTACTGTCCCAGAACGTTCCGCACTATTGGATCAATCAATGAGGATGAGGTTCATGGCTGAGATCGTCCTGTTCCACCACGTCCAAGGACTCACCGAGGGGGTGGTGGCCTTCGCCGACGAGCTTCGTCGGTCGGGGCACGTCGTACACACCCCCGACCTCATGGACGGGCGCACCTTCGCCACGATCGACGACGGCATGGCGCACGCCCGCGACGTCGGCTTCGGGGTCCTGCTCGAGCGTGGCGTGACCGCTGCGGACTCCCTGTCCTCGCCGGGGGTGGTCTACGGCGGGTTCTCGATGGGTGTCATGCCCGCCCAACAGCTCGCCCAGACCCGGGCTGAGGCGGGTGGCGCCCTGTTCTTCCACGCCTGCTTGCCGGTCTCGGAGTTCGGCGAGAAGTGGCCGGCCGGCCTGGCGGTGCAGGTGCACGGCATGGACGCCGACCCGTTCTTCGCCGAGGAGGGTGGCGATCTCGACGCCGCTCGGGAGCTCGTCGCGTCGACGGACCGGGCTGAGCTGTTCGTCTACCCGGGCGACGCACACCTGTTCACGGACTCCTCGCTGCCCTCGCACGACCCGGCGGCTGCCGACCTGCTCATGGAGCGAGTGCTCCGCTTCCTCGATCAGCTCTGACGAGCAGGCGGCCGGGGCCTGCTACCGAGCGTGCGTCTGGGTCAGGGCGTCTGAGAGCTCGTGCAGCGCTCGGAGGATCTCGTCGGCGCGTTCGGCACCGAGGATTGCCACCAAGGCTGCGGCGCTCCGGGCGTGGCCGGGGTTGATCCGACGTACGGCGGCCAGCCCCTCGTCGGTCGGCGCCAGCAGCTTGGCGCGGCGGTGTGCGGGGTTGTCGGAGTACGCGGCGAGGCCGGAGTCGACCAGGATGTCGGCGATCCGCTGCACGCTCTGACGCGCCATCCCCATGTCTCGGGCGATCGTCGCGACGGGGAGCGGCCCGCTCAGCACGGCCCCGAGCACCTGCCAGCGGGCGGCGGTCAGGCCGACCGGGCGGGCCAGGTCCTCGGCGAGAGCCAGCACCTGGCCGTTGAGTCGGAACGTCGTGAGAGCCAGGTCGGACAGGATCGCCTGGGGATCGCTCACGTGACCCCCGCGGCCATCAGCTCGTGGTAGCCCGCGGGGTCGCGATCGGCGTAGAGCTTGAACCAGGAGTCCACCATCGCTGGATCGTGGGCACCGAGCCGTTCGAAGACCGCACGGGCGAAGTGCACCGGCGCCACACCACTGGCCGTGACCAGGTCGCCGTCGATCACGGCCGGCTCGTTCTGGTAGTGGTCAGCGCCGGCGTAGCCGGAGGCCGCGAGGAAGCCGGGGTCGTTGCTGGTGTGGCGGCTGTGGTCGAGCAGCCCCGCGGCCGCCAACGCGTAGGTCGCACCGCAGACCGCGGCCACGGGCACCCCGGCGCCCAGGAACCGCGCCGCGGCCTGCACGAACGGCTCGGTCACGGGGGTGCCCCAGGTCTCGCCGCCCGGAAGCACCAGCATCTCGCTGTCCGCGGGGTCGAGCTGGTCCACGCTGGTCTCGGGGACGATGCGCAGTCCGCCCATGGTGACCACCGGGGCGGGGGACAGGCCCACCGTCACGATGCGGAACCGAGCGTCCTGCGGGCGGCCGCGGACGCTGGTCAGGTGAGCGGTGAGATAGCCGACCTCCCAGTCGGCCATCGTGTCGAGGAGGGCGAGGTGCACGGCGCGCGTCATGACAATATCCTGTCAATATGACAGCATATTGTCAATATAGGACGGGGTGGCCCTGCGACTCAGTCCGTCTTCTCCGGGTCCGCCGCCCGCTGCAGGGTCTCGGCCTCGCTGGCCACCGCCTTCGCGGTGCCGGGGTCGATCAGCGGCTGGTCGGCGGGCTGGTCAGTCGGCGCGTCGACGGGCTGATCCGCGGGCTTGTCCGCCGGCTTGTCGAGGGCGACCGAGCCTGCGCTCGCGGCCGAGGCCGCCTTGGCCGGGGTCTTCCTCGCCGGGGTCTTCTTCGCCGGGGTCTTCTTGCCGGCAGCCTTGGCCGGGCCGGTCACCGCAGCCTTGGCGCTGGGGGCCTTCTTGACAGCGGGCTTCGGCTCGCCCGCCTTCGTGGCCCCTGCCTTCGTGGCCCCGCCTTCGTGGCCCCCGCCTTCGTGGCCCCTGCCTTCTTCGCAGGAGACTTGACGGTCGCCTTGCCGGCCCCCGCCTTCGTGGCCCCGGCCTTCTTCGCGGGAGCAGCGGGCTGGTCGCTCCGCGGACTGACCGGGTCGCCTGCGGCACCCTTGCGCGGCTGGTCGGCGGGCACGGCCACCGGTCGCGACGTCGCGGCCGGATCGCTGACCGGCGCGGACGCAGCGGGCTTGCCGGTCTCGGCGGACGTGCCGCTCTTGCGGCCGGGCCTGAGGACCTGCTTGACGGTGCGGGTCAGCTGCACGCCCTCACCGATGGCTTTGGTGGCGGTGCCCCGGGGGTCCTTGACCGTCTCCTTCGCGGTCTCGAGGGCGGCACCGATCAGCTTGCCCAGCGGGTTCTTGGAGGCCACGAGAAAGTTCCTTCCGGTCGACGAACGAGTGCTGGGAGTCAAGCACACGCCCCCACACCCGATCCTGCTACCCGGCGCTCACGAGACCGCGGTGAACGGGTCGTGGTCGGCCAGGATCTTGTCCACCCGCGCCTGGTCGAGCCGAGCCACGACGTACTGGTTCTCCTGGGCGTCCCGGATGACCTTGGCGAGCGTGAACGTCGAGGTGGTCAGGTACAGCGTGCCCAGCGCCAGGAAGGCGCGGATCCACGGGTCCACGGGCAGGTAGATGATCGCGAACAGCATCGCCAGCAGCGCGATCGCGAAGGAGACGCCCGCCTGGGCGAAGAAGGCGGTGGTGTTCCGGGACTGGTTCGGAGTGCTCATGTCTCCAGGCTGCCGGTGCGGATCGGGTGCGGGATGCGCGCCGCTACGCAGATCGGCCTGAGTAGCCGGGCTCATCCGGGGCATGCTCGAGGGGTGACCAGCAAGCGGACCGACCGGATCGTCGGCACCCTCACCGATGCGTTCGCCCCGCTGATGACGGCGGACCCGACCGCGTTCCGGGGAAAGTACCGGCGGATGGCCTCGGACCCGCACGCCTTCTTCCGCGGTTCGGCCTGCCTGTTCCACGCCGACGTGACCGCGGTCGACGACCCCTTCTGCGACGAGCGCAGCGGCCGGATCTGGATCCACGGTGACCTGCACGTGGAGAACTTCGGCACCTACCTCGACTCCGAGGGGCGACTGGTCTTCGACGTGAACGACTTCGACGAGGCCTACCTGGGCCACTTCACCTGGGACCTGCAGCGGTTCGCCGCGTCCCTGGCGCTGGTCGGCTGGCAGAAGGCGCTGCCGGAGAACGACGTACGTCGGCTGGTCGACGACTACGTGCGCGCCTACCTGGACCAGGTCGACCGGTACGTCGAGAGCGAGGACGACCAGGAGTTCGCGCTGCACCTCGACAACACCGAGGGCCCGCTGCACGACGTGCTGGTCGCCGCCCGGCAGCGTCGCCGCGCGGACCTGCTCGACGCCCTCACGGTCCGTGACGCGGGAACCCGCCGGTTCCGCGACGGCCCCACCACCCGCCAGCTCGGGAAGAGCGAGCTGGCCCGAGTGGTGACCGCCTACGAGCAGTACGTCGACTCGATCCCGGCGGACAAGCGCGCACCCCGCTCACTCTTCCACGACCTGCACGACGTGGTCGGCACCTCCGGCTTCGGCATCGGCAGCGCCGGGCTGCCGGCGTACAACCTGCTCATCGAGGGTGCCAGCCAAGCGCTGGACAACGACGTGGTGCTGTCGATGAAGCAGGCCAACGTCCCCGCCCTGAGCCGGTTCGTGGACCGCACCGAGGTGGAGAGCTACTTCGACCACGAGGGGCACCGGACCGTGGTCAGCCAGCGAGCCCTCCAGGCACACACCGACCCGTTGCTCGGGCACACCGAGATCGACGGGGTGGGGTACGTCGTGGCGGAGCTGTCGCCCTACGAGGTCGACCTCGACTGGTCCGGACTCACCGAGCCCGATCAGATCCGCCAGGTGGTGGGCCTGCTCGGTCGGGCGACCGCCAAGATCCACTGTGCCTCGGACGAGGACAGCGAGCAGGACCTGGTCGAGTTCCAGGTCGAGGAGGCGGTGGTGGCCTCGCTCGAGGGTCGCCGGGATGAGTTCGTGGCGTGGGTCTGCGACTTCGGGGTCGACTACGCCGACCGGGTCCGCGAGGACCACGCCCGCTTCGTCGAGGCGTTCCGCGAGGGACGGATCGGCGTCTCGTCCACCTGAGGCCGGTTCGGGAGGTCGGGTGCTGCAGGTCGGCTACTGCAGGTCCGCGCGACCCGAGGGCTCGGCGAGCAGGTGCGCGGGCGGGCCGAACCCGTTGCTGACGAACGCGGCGTCGATCGCCCGGACGACCGCGTCCACCCGGGTCGTCGGCACCACCGCCACCGTCGAGCCGCCGAAGCCGCCGCCGGTCATCCGGGCGCCGACGGCCCCCGCCTCCAGGGCGGTGACCACGGCCGTGTCGAGCTCCGGGCAGGAGATCTCGAAGTCGTCGCGCATCGAGAGGTGCGAGTCGCCGAACAGCCGGCCGAGCCCGGCCCAGTCCGCGGCGCGGAGCGCGGTCACGGTGGCCCGGACCCGGTCGATCTCGGTGACCACGTGACGCGCCCGTCGCCGGATCCGCTCGTCGTGCAGCCGGTCGAGATCTGCCGGGGTGGCCTCGCGCAGCGAGTCCAGGCCGAGGGCCGCCGCGGCCGACTCGCAGTCGGCCCGACGGGCGGCGTACCCGCCGTCGCCCAGCGCGTGCGAGACCCGGGTGTCGGTGACCAGCAGGGTCAGCCCCGACGCGGCGAGCGGCAGGTCCACCGCCTCGGTGCTGTGGTCGGCGAAGTCGATCAGCAGCGCGGCGCCGTCGTGCGCCAGCAGGGCGACGCTCTGGTCCATCCCGCCGGTCGGCGCTCCGGCCACCTCGGACTCCGCCCGCATGCACGCCGCGACCAGCGCGCGCCGCAGCGCGTCGGTCAGCTCCAGGCCCAGCACCCGGGTGACGGCGACCGCGACCGAGCACTCCAGGGCAGCAGAGCTGGACAGCCCGGCACCGAGCGGGACGGTCCCCTCGACCACGATGTCGAGCCCCGGGACGTCGTGACCGGCCTCGCGCATCGCCCAGACCACGCCGGCGACGTACGCCGCCCAGCCCTGCGGGCCGCCGGGTCCCGACGTGGCCAGGGTGCCGCGCCACGGGTCGCGCTGCTGGCCGCTGGCCACGGTGACCACGTCATCCGCACGCGGTCGCAGCGCCGCGTAGGTGGCGTGGGGAAGGGCGACCGGCAGGCAGAGACCGGCGTTGTAGTCGGTGTGCTCCCCGATCAGGTTGACCCGGCCCGGGGCTCGGCCGACCACCTCCGGCTCGGTGCCGTGCACCTCCCGGAACGTGGCGCGGACCCGCGCGGTCAGGTCGGACGGGGTGCCGGGCTCGGAGAACGTCACGGCGCCACTCTAGGGATCCGGCCCGGGTACGCCGCGCGACGTCCGGGGGCGCCACGTAGGGTCGACTGCCGTGCAGTTCCTCCACGACCAGGCCCCGGCCCACGACCTCACCTACGACGACGTCTTCATGGTTCCCCGGCACTCGACGGTCGCCAGCCGGTACGACGTCGACCTGGCCACCTCGGACGGCACCGGGGCGACCCTGCCGCTGGTGGTGGCCAACATGACCGCGATCGCCGGCAAGCGGATGGCCGAGACGGTCGCCCGTCGCGGCGGACTGGTGGTGATCCCGCAGGACATCCCGATCCCGGTGGTGGCCGACGTGGTCGGCTGGGTCAAGCAGCGGCACCTGGTCTTCGACACGCCCATCGAGCTCACCCCGCACGCGACGGTGGCCGAGGCGCTGTCGCTGATGCCGAAGCGCGCTCATCGGGCCGCTGTGGTCGTGGCGGAGGGGCGTCCGGTCGGGGTGGTGAGTGCCGCCGACTGCGAGGACGTGGACCGGTTCGCGCAGGTCCGTGAGGTGATGAACCGCGCCCCGGTGACGATCGACGCCGACACCGAGCCCCGGGCGGCGTTCGACGCGATCGATGCGGCACGGGCGCCGCTGGCGGTCGCCGTCGACGGCTCCGGCAGGCTGGTGGGGGTGCTCACCCGGACCGGAGCGCTGCGGGCCACGCTCTACACGCCGGCGACCGACGACTCCGGCGGGTTGCGGATCGCGGCCGCGGTCGGCGTGAACGGGGACGTCGCCGACAAGGCGGGTCGACTGCTGGCCGCGGGGATCGACACGCTGGTGGTCGACACCGCGCACGGTGACCAGGCCCGGATGCTGGAGGCCCTGGCGTCGGTGCGAGCGCTGGACCCGGGCGTGCCGGTCGTCGCCGGGAACGTGGTGTCGGCCGAGAGCACCCGATCGCTGATCGACGCCGGCGCCGACATCGTCAAGGTGGGAGTCGGTCCGGGGGCGATGTGCACGACCCGGATGATGACCGGCGTGGGTCGCCCGCAGTTCTCCGCGGTGCTGGAGTGCGCGGCGGCAGCGCGGGACCTCGGCAAGCACGTGTGGGCCGACGGGGGAGTCCGGCACCCGCGGGACGTGGCCCTGGCGCTGGCCGCGGGTGCCGCGAGCGTGATGGTGGGGTCCTGGTTCGCCGGGACCCACGAGTCGCCCGGCGACCTGCTGGAGGACTCCCGTGGACGGGCCTACAAGGTGTCCTTCGGGATGGCGTCCGCGCGCGCCGTGGCCAACCGGACCGTCGGCGAGTCCGCGTACGACCGGGCCCGCAAGGGTCTCTACGAGGAGGGCATCTCCTCGTCCCGGATGTACCTGGACCCCGCTCGCCCCGGGGTCGAGGACCTGATCGACCAGATCTGCTCCGGGGTCCGCTCGGCCTGCACGTACGCCGGGGCGGCGAGCCTGATCGAGCTCCACGACCGGGCGCTGGTCGGCGTCCAGTCGACGGCCGGCTTCACCGAGGGCCGACCGCTCGCGACCAGCTGGTAGGCCTCAGCGGCCGAAGCGGTCCACGTAGGCGACCACCCGGTTGAACAGGGTGGTCACCGACCGCAGGTCGGCCACCCCGCCGGCGGGCTCGTCGGAGAGCTGGTAGAGCAGCGGCGCCGCCTCGACGACCCCGTGCTCCTGGGCGACCCGGGCGGAGACCCGAGCGGCGTCCCGGACCGCGACGGGCTCGACGGTCCACATCGACTCGAAGACACGGTCGGAGTCGCGGACCCCCGACTGCCCGGGGACCTCCCAGGCCGTCAGCGCCACCGGCAGGTCCGCGGAGTCGCAGACCACCATCCACTCGCGACGCATCGGGTCCTCGGCGCTCAGCGGCACGACGATCGGGCCCCCCGGGTGCGGAGCCGACTGGTCCGCGGCCGCGCCGCCCTCCTGCGGCTCGTAGAAGACCATGGTGGAGCGGGCGAGCTTGCTCAGCTCCTGCCAGCGCGGGCGGGCGTGGCGGTAGTACTGCTCGTGCTGGAAGGAGCCGAACAGCCGGCCGCGCTGGGCCTTCGCGCAGAACTGGTCCTCGATGGCCCAGGACAGGGCCAGCAGCGTGGACTTCTGGAGCCGGTGGGTCTCCAGGTAGGGGTGGCGCGAGCGCAGCTCGGCGAACACCGAGGGTGCCGTGGGCTCGGCGTGGGCCAGCGCCTCGGCGATGGCCGTCTCCAGCCTGGTGCCGGCGTCGCGGCGGCGCACGACGTGGTCGACAGCGGCCACGTCGGTCTCCCGGTAGCGCCGGTGACCGGAGGCGAGCCGGTGCGGCACCGGGAAGCCGTGTCGGCTCTCCCACATCCTCAGGGTGGCCGCGCTGAGCCCGGTCCGCTCGGCCAGGTCGCCGATGCTGAGCACAGGATCTGAACCGTTTGTTGAAATCTTTGATGAATTTGCCGTGGGGTCTTGCGCAGAGGCGGTGTCGAGGGTCATGCTGACAACCATAACCTCAACATCCCGTTGAGGGAAGTGTTGAACTTAGGGAGATTCCGATGACGATCAGCATGCAGCAGGTGGACGGTACCCGAGACGGGTCGACCGACTGGACCGAGTTCGGTCAGCGGGTCTACGACGTGCTCACCGGTGGCCAGGCCGCGATGAACTACACCTTCGAGGAGATGGCCGTCGAGGTGCCCCGCGACACCGGCTCGAACGCGCCCCGGGCGACCTGGAAGCTCAACGGGACGTTGAAGGTCACCAGCGACAGCATCCCGGCCGCCGCACCGCGCAGCTCGGACACCGGGACCGCGTGATGAGGATCGCAGCCGACCTCGACTTCGAGGTCACGGTCCCGGACCGGCCCACCGTCCGCGGCCACGTGTCCGGCGAGGACAACCGCCTGGTGCTCACCGTGAACGACCCGGGCGCCTTCGCGGGCAGCCGGGACGTCCGGGCGATCCGCACGATGGCGGCTCGTCTGGCGGCGTGGGGGATGACCCTGCGGGTCGAGCACGAGGGCACCCACCTGGTCACCTTCGGGGACGTGCGCAGCTCGTTCTGGCAGCGCCGCAGCACCGGTTCCCGGCACATCCGTCTGGGCAGCCTGAGGGGCGCCTGGACCTCGACGCGGGCGCGGGCCTCGTTCCGCAGCCAGCGGCTCCCGGAGGCCTCGTTCGAGCCGCCGGCCACCCCGTGGCCGATCGCGCCGACCATGATGCAGCGGCCGCGCCGTGCCGTGACCACCACCCACGACCCGAGCCGCGGCGGCGAGGCCCGCCTGGTGCTGGTCAAGCAGGACGTCTGGGCCGGCGAGAAGGTGCCGGTGCTCTGGCTCAACGGTGACGAGACGACGATCGGCTCGGACCCGTCCTGCGACGTGGTGCTCTCGGGGCTCGCGCCGCACCACGCCACCGTCGTGCACGACCGTGCCGACGAGTTCGTGGTGTGCAGTGTCGACGGCCCGGTCAAGGTGCACGGCGCGCCCGTCACCCGCCAGGTGCTGCGCACCGGGTCGCGCGTGGAGCTCGGCCGGCACTGTCTGGCCTTCTACCGCGAGGAGTTCGCCGACCACGGCCGCCCGCACGGCGGTCGGATCGGTGGGGAGCTGGGTCGCCAGCTGCCGCAGCCTCCTCGCGAGGTCGTTCAGCAGAAGGCTGTCGCGGTCTGAGCCCCTTCCCGGGGGAGCTCAGCCGCGGCTGCTCCGCTCGGTGCGTCCGCGGACGATGCCGATGAACTCCTGCACCCGGTCGTCGTCATGGTCGATGCGCCACGCCAGGCCCACGGTGGTGGGCGGCAGGTCGCGCACCGGCCGGTGGATCACGTCCCTGCGGGAGTGCAGCCGGGCGACCGACATCGGCAGGATCACCAGGCCGGTGCCCGAGGCCACCACCTCGACGGCGTCGGCCACCGTCATCGCCGGCCACGCCGACTGCTCGACCTCTGGGATCCAACCGGACGGGTGCGGGAGGACCAGCTGCTCGTCGACCAGGTCGGCGAGGGTGACCTCCTCGACCACGCTGACCAGGTGCTCACGGCCGGCGACGACCACCGGCACCTCGTCGTACAGCGGAATCAGGTGCAGCCCGTCGCGGTGCACCGGCAGCCGCACGAGGCACATGTCCAGGCTGCCGTCCCGCAGGCCGTCCTCCTGGACCTCCTGCTCGACGGGCACCAGCTCGAGGGCGTCTCGTCGACGCGTCCGCCACACGCCGGCCCACTTGTCGGGGGTGGCACCCGTGACGAACCCGACGCGGAAGGGTGGCTGCACCCGGGCAGCCTAGATCGGCGTGGCGTCAAGCCCCGCCGCCGGGCTCACCCGGCCGCGGTCAACCTGATCAGCTCGCGGTTGAACGCCGGCAGGTCGCCGGGGTTGCGGCTGGTGATCAGGTTGCCGTCCACCACGACCTCCCGGTCCACCCAGGTGCCGCCGGCGTTGCGGACGTCGGTCTGCAGGCTGGGGAAGCTGGTCAGCTCCCGCCCGGTGACCACATCGGCCTCGACCAGCGACCAGATCGCGTGACAGATGGCAGCGACCGGCTTCCCGGAGCCGAGGAACGCGCCGACGAAGTCCACCGCGGGTCGGTGCATCCGCAGGTTGTCCCCGTTCGCCACGCCGCCGGGCAGCACCAGCGCGTCGTACTGCTCGGGCGAGGCGTCGTCGACGACAGCGTCGACCTCGAAGGCATCGGCGGGATCGAGATGGTCGAATCCCTGCACCTTGCCCGACTCGATGCTGAGCAGCACCGGCGTGCCGCCCGCCTGCTCCACCGCCTGCCAGGGGTCGGTGAGCTCGACCTGCTCGATGCCCTCGGTGGCGACCAGGAAGCCGACGGTCTTGCCCTGGAGGGTCTGTTCGGACATGGGCTGCTCCATTCCTCGGTGCGTACGTCGTGGTCCTTGCCGGTCCGGTAGCCAGCGGCGCGACGGCGAAACAGGGGGTCGGCTCCGCGCTGTGGTCATCTCGGGTCAGTGACGGACGAGTCCGGATGCGGTAACCCTGGAGTCCACGGCCGCCCACCGCGGCTCGGGGAACCAGGGGGAACCGGCATGACGCAGCTGGAGTACTACAGCGGGGACCGCAAGCAGCACGTGACGGTGCAGGGGGTCTACAGCGCCCGGCAGCGGTCGGCGGCACGGCCGGGTGATGCCGACCCGATGCCGTTCCGCTCCCGGCCGCAGTCCAGCGGCAGCCAGGTGATGCGGCTGCTCTCGGCACAACCCCGCGCCGTCCTGTCGCGCTTCGCCGTGGTCTCGGAGTCCACCACGATGATCCAGCCCGTCGAGCCCGGGGAGACCGCGGTGATCCCCACGGACACGCTGGTCGTGCTGGGCGGAAAGACCGCCGAGATCAGCTGGGCGCGCAAGGAGTTCGGGCTGACGGTGGCGCAGGAGGGCAGCGACGGCAAGCTGCTGCTGGCGGTGCCGCCGGACGCCTCGGACCCGCTGGCCGTGGTGGGCGAGGCGTCGCGTCGGCTCTACGAGCGTGGCAACGTCGAGGGCGCGCACCCGAACTTCCTGCGGCTGGTCCAGCGGCCCGGACCCGGACCCGCGTTGGCGTCCGCGCAGTGGGGCCTGGCCAACGACGGCTCGCCGGGGGTGGTGGGGGCCGACGTCGCCGCCGTCGCCGCGTGGACGATCACCTCCGGTGACCCGGAGATCCGGGTGGCGGTCCTGGACGAGGGGGTGGACACCGGGCACTCCTACCTCAAGGCCGCGGTCGTCGCGGAGAAGGACTTCGTCGACGGCAACCCGACGGCGATGCCCGACGGGGACGACGCGCACGGCACCGCCTGCGCCGGGATCGTCGTCTCTCGGTCGCCCCGGGCGCAGGGCCTGGCGCACGGCTGCTCGCTGGTCGCGGTACGGATCGCCAAGAGCGACGGCGGGCACGGCTGGATCTTCGACGACTTCAACACCGCCGACGCCATCGACTGGTCCTGGAACCAGGCGCGGGCCGACGTGCTCTCCAACTCCTGGGGCGGGGGTCCACCGGTGGACGTGATCACCGGCGCGTTCCGGCGGGCGCGCCGCCGCGGTCGCGACGGCAAGGGCGCCGTGGTCGTGGTGGCCGCGGGCAACAACCAGGGACCGACCAGCTACCCCGGCAACCTGCCCGACATCCTCTGCGTGGGTGCCTCCAACCAGTGGGACGAGCGCAAGACCATGAAGTCGCAGGACGGGGAGGACTGGTGGGGCAGCAACTTCGGCACCGGGCTCGACGTGATGGCGCCGGGGGTGGGCATCCTCACCACCGACATCGCCGGGCGTCGCGGCTACTCCAGGACGCTGGTGGTCCCGAACTTCAACGGCACCTCCTCGGCCACCCCGTTCGTGGCGGCCGCCGCGGCGCTGGTGCTCTCGGTGCGCCCGGACCTCACCGAGGAGCAGGTGCGCCAGGTGATCGTGGAGAACACCGACCTGATCGGCCGGGGGACCCGCGGGAAGCGGAGCCGGTACGTCGGCTACGGCCGGGTGAACACGTTCGCCGCACTCCGCGCCGCCCGCAGGCTGTGACCCGATGACCCGGCGGGACGGCTACTACTGGGCCGACGGACACCAGGTGGAGCTGCACGCCACCGACGAGGTGGCCGTGGACCTCGCGGGCGAGGCCGCGACCGAGCTCGACGACGACGCAAGACGCCGACTGCAGGAGCACGGCCGGGCGCTGACCGGCTCGTTGGTGATGGTGTCGGAGGACGAGGCCGGGCAGATCCTCGGCGACCGCCTGGAGCGGGGGGCCGGGATCCACCCGGTCTACCGGGCGCAGGATGCGCTGATCGTGGTCCTGCCCGAGGTGAGGGTCGAGAAGGACGCGGAGTCGACGGTGCTGACCCCCGACAGCGGCCGCGGGGAGGACGCCCTGGCGATGGCCAACGAGCTGGTGGAGAGCGCTCGTGCGGACTCCGCGCAGGCCCGGTTCCTGCGGTTGCTGCCGGGACCTGGTCCAGGCCGGAGAACGGACCGCCGCGGCGAAGGTTAGGACGGCGAGCGAGTGGGCAGGGTGACGAGGGTCACGGCACGGGAATCGACCGCGTCCGCGCACCCAGGTCGAAGGAGATGCCATGTCCGCCACCCCCAGGTCCCGGCTGCTGGGCGAGGTCTCCGCCGAGTTCGCGGGGACGATGATCCTGATCCTGTTCGGTGTCGGCGTCGTGGCCCAGGTGGTCACCAGCGAGGGCACCCTCGGCGACCACGACTCGATCGCCTGGGCCTGGGGCCTGGGCGTCGTGATGGGTGTCTACACCGCCGCGCGGATCAGCGGTGCCCACCTGAACCCGGCCGTCACCGTGGCGCTCGCGTGCTTCCGCGGCTTCTCCTGGCACAAGGTGCTGCCGTTCATCGCCGCGCAGACCGCCGGCGCGTTCGTCGCCGCGCTGATCATTCGGGTGGCCTACGCGGACGCGATCGCCGCGGTCGACCCCGACCACACGATCGCCACCCAGGCGATCTTCTCGACACTGCCCGGCAACGGGGCTCTGGAGATCAGCACCAGCACCGCGCTGCTGGACCAGGTGATCGGCACCGCGATCCTGTTGTTCCTGATCCTCGCGGTCACCGATGTCCGCAACGACGCCCCGGTCGCCTGGATGGCGCCCTTCATCGTGGGTCTGATCGTGGTGGCGATCGGGATGGCCTGGGGGACCAACGCCGGATACGCGATCAACCCGGCCCGCGACCTCGGTCCCCGGCTGGCATCGTTCATGACCGGCTACAGCGGCGCCTGGCGGGACCAGACCGGGTCGCTGTACTTCTGGGTCCCGATCATCGGACCGCTGATCGGCGGGCTGATCGGCGGCGTGGCGTACCGGTTCCTCGTCGAGCGCTTCCTGCCGCCCGAGGAGGAGGACCAGGAGGTCGGGAAGATCCCGGCCGACGCCGACCGGGACACCGCTCCCGCGCAGTGACCGCAGCAAGGTCGTCGACAGCCGGGTCGCCACCGGGCGCCGGGCCAGCACCAGATCGAGAGGAACGCCATGCCTGAGTTCGTCGGCTCCATCGACCAGGGGACCACCAGCACCCGCTTCATGCTCTTCGACCACGAGGGGAACGAGCGGGGCAAGCACCAGCTCGAGCACTCCCAGGTCCTTCCGCAGGCAGGATGGGTCGAGCACGACCCGGTGGAGATCTGGGAGCGCACCAGCTCGGTGGTCCAGAAGGTGATGAACGCCCATGACCTGTCCGCGGCCGACCTGGCCGCGCTCGGGATCACCAACCAGCGGGAGACCACCGTGGTGTGGAACCCGCGCACCGGCCGGCCCTACTACAACGCGATCGTCTGGCAGGACACCCGCACGGACCGGATCGCCTCCGCCCTGGACCGCGACGGGCGCGGTGACGTGATTCGTCGCAAGGCCGGCCTGCCGCCGGCGACGTACTTCGCCGGCGGGAAGATCCAGTGGATCCTGGAGAACGTCGACGGCGTCCGCGCCGCCGCCGAGAAGGGTGAGGCCATCTTCGGCACCACCGACTCCTGGCTGTTGTGGAACCTGACCGGGGGAGTCAACGGCGGCGTCCACGTCACCGACGTCACCAACGCCAGCCGCACCATGCTGATGGACCTGGAGACGCTCGACTGGGACGACGAGCTGCTGGGCTTCTTCGACATCCCCCGGCAGATGCTGCCCGAGATCCGCCCCTCCTCCGACCCGGACCTGTACGGGAAGACCACCGTGAACGGCCCGTTCGGCGGCGAGGTGCCGCTGGCCGGAGACCTCGGTGACCAGCAGGCGGCGATGGTCGGCCAGGTCTGTCTCAAGCCCGGCGAGGCGAAGAACACCTACGGCACCGGCAACTTCCTGCTCCTCAACACGGGCACCGAGATCGTCCGCTCCGAGAACGGCCTGCTGACCACCGTCTGCTACCAGTTCGGGTCCGACAAGCCGGTCTACGCCTTGGAGGGCTCGATCGCGGTGACCGGTTCCGCGGTCCAGTGGCTGCGCGACCAGCTGGGCATCATCAAGGGCGCCGAGCACAGCGAGACGCTGGCCCGGGAGGTCTCCGACAACGGCGGGTGCTACTTCGTGCCGGCGTTCTCCGGTCTGTTCGCGCCGTACTGGCGCTCCGATGCCCGCGGCGCGATCGTCGGGCTGTCCCGGTTCAACACCAATGCGCACATCGCTCGGGCCACCCTGGAGTCGATCTGCTACCAGAGCCGCGACGTCGCGGACGCGATGGCCAAGGACTCAGGCGTGCACCTGGAGGTGCTCAAGGTGGACGGCGGGGTCACCGCCAACGAGCTGTGCATGCAGATCCAGGCCGACGTGCTGGGGGTGCCGGTGAGCCGGCCGGTGGTCGCCGAGACGACCGCGCTCGGAGCGGCGTACGCCGCCGGGCTGGCGGTCGGGTTCTGGTCGGACCCCGAGGATCTTCGGGAGAACTGGAACGAGAGCCGCCGCTGGGAGCCGGAGTGGGACGAGGAGCAGCGCGAGGAGGGCTACGCCGGCTGGCGCAAGGCGGTGACCCGCACCCTGGACTGGGTCGACGTCTCGTGACCGACGATCTGGACTCCGGCTGGTCTCGTTGCGGCCCGGCCGGGAGACTGTTCCCATGACCCCCTCCACTGGCCTTTCACCCGGTGCCCGCACGCACGCCCTGAGCGCCATGGCCACCGACGAGCTGGACGTGCTCGTGGTCGGCGGCGGAGTCACCGGGGCCGGCGCTGCGCTCGACGCCGTCACCCGGGGGCTGCGCGTCGGCCTGGTCGAGGCCCGCGACTACGCCTCGGGCACCTCGAGCCGGTCCAGCAAGCTGATCCACGGAGGCCTGCGCTACCTCGAGCAGCTGAACTTCTCCCTGGTCCGCGAGGCGCTGCGCGAGCGCGTCGCTGATCCTCAACGTGCTGGCGCCGCACCTGACCCGCCCGGTGCCGTTCCTGTACCCGCTGCAGCACCGACTGTGGGAGCGGTTCTACGTCGGCAGCGGCGTGCTGCTGTACGACACGATGGGCGGTGGCCGCAAGGGCGTGCCGACCCACCGGCACCTGAGCAAGCGCAAGGCGCTGCGCGAGTTCAGCTCGCTGCGCAAGGATGCTCTGGTCGGCGCGATCCAGTACTACGACGGTCAGGTCGACGACGCGCGGCACACGATGATGATCGCCCGCACCGCGGCGCGCGTACGGCGCCCTGTGCGCGACCAGCTCGCGCGTCGTCGGCTTCCTGCGCGAGGGCGACCGGGTCGTCGGAGCGGTGGTCCGGGACCTGGAGACCGGCACCGACCACGAGGTGCGGGCCAAGCGGACCATCAACGCCGCCGGCGTGTGGACCGACGAGATCCAGGAGATGGTCGGTGGTCGTGGACAGTTCAACGTCCGCGCCTCCAAGGGCGTGCACATCCTGGTCCCCAAGGACCGCATCCACGCCAACACCGGCATCATCAGCCGCACCGAGAAGAGCGTGCTGTTCATCATCCCCTGGGACGCGCACTGGATCATCGGCACCACCGACACCGACTGGGACCTCGACCTGGCCCACCCGGCGGCCAGCCGGACCGACATCGACTACCTGATCGAGCACGCGAACGCGCTGCTGAACGACCCCGCTGACCCGCGAGGACGTCGTCGGCGTGTACGCCGGCCTCCGGCCGCTGCTGTCCGGGGAGTCCGAGGCCACCAGCCAGCTCTCCCGCGAGCACGCCGTCACCAGCCCGGTCGCCGGCCTGGTGATGGTCGCCGGCGGCAAGTACACGACGTACCGGGTGATGGCCAAGGACGCGGTCGACGCCGCGTCCAGGGCCTGCTCGCGCCTCATCCCGGCCTCGTGCACCGAGAAGGTCCCGATCGTCGGCGCCGAGGGGTACGCGGCTGCCTGGAACCAGCGCGAGATGCTGGCCGAGGCGAGCGGGCTGCACGTCTCCCGGATCGAGCACCTGCTGCACCGCTACGGCACCCTGATCCACGAGCTGCTGGAGATGGTCGCCGAGCGGCCGGAGCTCGGCAAGCCGCTGGAGAGCGCGCCGGCGTACCTCAAGGTGGAGGCTGGTCTACGGCGCCGAGGCCGAGGGTGCCCTGCACCTCGACGACCTGCTCACCCGGCGTACCCGCATCTCCATCGACACCTGGGACCGGGGCGTCGCCTCCGCGGAGGAGGTGGCCGAGCTGGTCGCGCCCGTCCTGGGCTGGGACGACGACACGGTCAAGCGCGAGGTGGAGCACTACCGGGCCCGCGTGGCGGCCGAGCTCGAGTCCCAGCAGCAGGGCGACGACCAGACCGCCGACGCGGCCCGGCTGGGCGCGCCCGACGTGCGGGTCGGCAAGGATTGACCGAGACCCGCTAGGCCCGGGAGCCCCCCGTTCCGCCCCGTGTCGTCGGGGCACGATCGGGGAACCGGGTACCGCTGGCCACGCCACCCACCCGAGGAGATCCATGAGCAAGATCCTGTTCGTCGTCACCGGTGCCCGGCACTGGACCCTGGCCGACGGCACCGAGCACCCCACCGGATACTGGGCCGAGGAGCTCGTCGCGCCGTACGACGTCTTCACCAAGGCGGGGTACGACGTGGTCGTCGCCACCCCTGGTGGCGTGGTCCCGGTGGTCGACCGGGGCAGCCTGGCACCCGAGGTCAACGGCGGCGAGGAGCAGGCCGCGGAGCTGGAACGACGCCTGGAGGGTCTCGACGAGCTCACCGCGCCGCTGACCCTGGACGAGGTCGAGCTCGCCGACTACGACGCGGTCTTCTACCCCGGTGGTCACGGTCCGATGGAGGACCTGTCGGCCGACGCCACGTCGGGTGAGCTGCTGGTGCAGACCCTCGACTCCGGCAAGCCGCTGGGCGTGGTCTGCCACGCCCCGGCCGCGCTGCTGGCCACCGAGAACCGGGAGGGCGGGTCGCCCTTCGCGGGCTACCGGCTCACCGGCTTCACCAACGCCGAGGAGCAGCAGGCCGGCCTGGCCGACGGGGCCAAGTGGCTGCTGCAGGACCGCCTGGTCGCGCTCGGCGCCGAGTTCGAGGAGGGCGAGCCCTGGGGCGAGAAGGTGGTCGTCGACCGGACGCTCTTCACCGGCCAGAACCCGGCCTCCAGCGGTCCCCTCGCCGAGCGGATGGTCGCCGAGCTGCACGGCTGAGGCGCCTCGACGGGCCCCTCGTCAGTACGTCGTCGACCGGTCGCCGCGGGGTGAGAGGCAGGGGCTCGCGCGCCACGGGCAGCCACCCGATCCGCACGCAGCAGCTGCGGGTGGAGCGTGTCGGGCAGCACCAGCCTGTTCAGCTGGCGACGCGTCGTGTCGACCTCGACGACCTGGCTCAGCGGCACCACCGAGAGACCGGCGAGCTCGGCGCCGAGCCAGAGCTCGCTCAAGGCTTCACCGGTGGCCAGGAACGACCGGTCGTCGTCCTCCGCGGTGGCGATGCCCAGCAGGCCGTCGGTGGGCGCGACGACCCGTCGGTCGTCGGTGCGCCCCGCGTCCCGGTGGAACCGGTCACGACGTTCGCTCGGGTGGTCCTGCGCGGGCAGGGCGCTGCGAGGTACGCCGTCCTGCCGCGATCGTTCGATCCAGCGCCGCTGCTCGGCCACGTGGTCGGGGGCGCGCTGCTGGAGGTCGATGGCCTGCTCCACCAGCTGCTCGACCAGGGGCCTGGACTCGGACCCGGCCAGCACCGCCACCTGGATCTGGGCGCTGCGGGCCGCAGCGGCAAGAAGCTCCAGCCGGTCCTCCGGCACGGGCCAGGAGGTGAACCGGCGCCGATCGGTCCGCCGTCGACGCAGGGCCTCGAGTCGCGCGACGGCCACCGGCGTGGCGCCCGGCCCCGCGTGCACCTCGATCGCGGCGAGCAGGTCCGGGTCGCGGGGGTCCGGAAACCGCGACACCGCGACCCGGTGGCCGAGACCCAGGGCGGCCACCTGGAAGTGGTGCAGTGCGGCGCCGCAGCTGATGATCAGGTTGCGCCCGTCGGGATCGCTCACATCGAGCCGGCGCGAGCGGTCGGCGTACAGCTCCACCTGTGTCCCGCGCGACCGCCAACGCCACGGCTGGGTGTTGTGGACGCTAGGGGCGCGGCACGCCAACTCGACGATCGCTCGGGGGTCATGAGGCGCGGCCATGTCAGGGGCGATAGGAGTCGGCGGGGACGACGACCGCGCGGCCGGTGAGCACACGGTGCGCCAGGTCCTCGTAGGCCCGAGGGGCGTCCTCCAGCGGGTACACCGTGGTCGCCGCCCGGAGCAGACCGCGGCCAGCGAGATCCAGCATTTCGACCAGCTCGCGTCGGTTGCCCCAGGAGGTCGTCTGCACGGACGCCTCGTAGGGAACCGAGAACAACGAGACCGGGAGCGTCCCACCACCGATGCCGACGATGATGATGTCGCCCAGCTGGCGGGTGGCCGCTGCGGCCGCTGCCAGCGTCTCATCCGAGCCGACGCAGTCCAGGACGACGTCCGCGCCGACCCCCTGGGTCGCCTCCCGGATCTCGGGCACCAGGTCGGGGCCGGGCGCCAGGACGAGGTCCGCGCCCGCGGCGAGGGCGAGGTCGCGGGCGGACTCGCGCGGGTCGACCGCGATGACCCGGGCTCCCGTGGTGGCACGCACGATCTGTACGCCGAGGTGGCCCAGGCCACCGATCCCGACCACCACGACCGGGGCACCGACCTCGACCCCGGTCACCTCGGCACCGAGGGCATGCACCCAGCCTGCGTTCTCGTGGCCGAGCGTGAAGGGCGGCTCCCAGGGCAGCGTGTCCGCGTCGAAGTCGTGCGCCAGGTGCAGGTCGGAGTGGCAGGCACCGGTGGCGCCGACCTGCACCACCACCTGCCCGGGGCCGGGCTCGTGGACCGGGAGGTCGTCGAGCACCGGCTCGCTCTTCCAGGACTCTAGTCGTAGGGCTCTCATCGTGTCGCTCACCAGGTCCTCCGGCCTTCGGCGTCCATCGCCTGGTCTCGAGCCTGGCCCTTCGCGGCGGGACGGATCAGGGTCCTGTGTCGGCGAAGCCAGGGCCCTTGGTCCCTACAGGGTCCGTCGAGCGCGGAGGAGAGTGGTCTTGAGATCCCCCGGACCACCGGCTCACCGGCTTCGTTCCCACTGCCCACGGCCTGGGTGCCGGCGGCCGTCCCCAGCGTGGTGGCACCCACCGCGGTGGCCAGGGCTGCGGTGGTCATCAACTGTCGCGTGCGCATCATGCTCCTCCTTGGTCGTAGGCACCTCCGAACGGGGCTTCCCTGCGACGACGCAACCCGGTTGGAAAAGTTGCCGCGCGTTCGTATCCAACCGGACCCAGCACGCTCCTGTGGCGCAGACGTCTCCTGACGGGGGAGACCGCGTGACGGGGAGGTGAACCGGCATGAAGATCTCCATCCGCAAGCTCGAGCGCATCGAGACGACGGCGATCGCGCACGGCTGTTGTGGCTGCTACGACTGCTGAGCCGCGCCCCAGACCCGGAGGGGCGGCTCGGTCACCGAGCCGCCCCTCTTCTACGAGTGAGGATGAGGAGGGGCGCGATGGAGCGTCCACGAGTGAAGAGTGTCTTCCCCCCGATGCCCGTCGATGCGCGCACGATCGCGATCGGCGGCGCGGACTACGGGTTGGCGGCCGAGCTGAGCGACGACGCCGGCCACCTGATGCGATTGCTGGACCTGCTGGACGGATCCCGCACCGTTCCCGAGGTCGTCGCCGAGATCCGCCTTTCCGATCCACTGCTGCCCGAGGACGACGTCCGCACGGCCATCGCCGAGCTCGCTGAGGCCGGCTACGTGGAGGATGCAGCGGCTCCGGTACCCGAGCAGTTCACGGCGTCAGAGGTCGAGCGGTATCGCCGCAACGTCGAGTTCTTCTCGTTCTTCACGACGCCGCCGACCACCGGCCACGACCACCAGCTGAAGCTCAAGAACGCTCACGTGACCATCCTGGGCGTGGGCGGACTCGGGTCGTACGTGGCGATGGCTCTCGGGGCCGCGGGGGTCGGTCACCTGCTCCTCGTGGACGACGACGTGGTGGAGCCACACAACCTGAACCGCCAGGTGCTGTACACCGCGGGCGACGTGGGCCGCCGCAAGGTGACGGCCGCACGTGACCGGATCGTGGCACTCAACCCGCACGTCGAGGTACGTACCGCATCCACCAAGGTCAGCAGCACCGCCGACGCCCGGGCCTGCTTCGCCGGGCAGGACCTGGTCGTGTGCGCCGCCGACCGCCCCAGGATCAGGATCTACGACTGGCTCAACGCGGCCTCGGTCGCCGAGCAGGTGGCCTGGATCCGAGGCGCCAACGATGGCCTGACCATCAACAGCTTCCTGCACGTCCCGGGTCGGACGGCCTGCTTCGAGTGCGAGCAGCGTTTCGCCCTGGCGACCTATCCCGGGTATGGCGCTCGGCTCCGCTTCGCCCGGGACCAGATGGGGGACCGCACGGTGAACCCGTGCACCGCCCCGGTGGCGGGGCTGATCGGCAGCCTCACCGCCCTCGAGGCGGTCAAGCACCTGACAGGTGTCACCGAGCCGGTGATCCTGGGCCGCAAGCTCACCGTCGACCTGCAGACGCTGGAGACCCGGGTGGTCGAGGGGTCGAAGGACCCCGAGTGCCCGATCTGTGGCCATCTGTCGGGCATCGACCGACGGGCTGCGTCATGACGACCCTGCCCCTGGCCGAGAACAGCATCGTGGAGCTGTATCCGCTGCACGTGGGTGTCGAGCAGGATGGAGCGGTGGAGGTCGGTCGGCCGGAGACCGGCGTCTTCGTCGCCCTGCCCCCGAAGGTGCTGCGCTGCTGGGGTGGCTCTCGGACCCCACCTCCCTGGGGGCGGCCGCGAACCGGTTCGCCGCCGAGTTCGGTCATGACATCGACGTCGTGGACTTCGTCCAGGAGCTCAGCGGGTGTGGCTTCGTGCGCAGCGTCGACGGTCTGCCCCTGGCAGTCGCCGACGAGGATGTCGCCGACCCGGTCGGGCCACGGGGTTGGCGGTTGCTGGCGGGACTGCCGCAGCAGCGGGTCGCCTGGCTCCTCTCGGGCCCGGCCGCCGTCGTCTTCGGGCTCGTTTGGGGGAGCGTCGCGGCGATGCTGTTTCTTCGCCCGGAACTGCGACCCACCGCTGAGGATGCGGTGCTCGATCTGGGGGTACTGCTCAACCTCGTGCTCCTCACCGCCGTCGGTTGGCTGCTGGTGCTGCTCCACGAGATGGCCCACCTGGTGGCGGTCCGGGCGACGGGCAGCAGCGCGACGCTGGACATCAGCCACCGGCTACATCTCTTGGTGGCGCAGACCGACATGTCCTCGGTCCGGGCCCTCCCTCGCCGAGCCCGCTACGCGCCCTACCTCGCCGGCATGACCTGGGACGTGACCCTGCTGCTGGGTTGCCTGGTGCTCCGCGCGGCCGGGGTGGGCGGCCCACTGCCCGGCTTCGTCGGATACCTGCTGGCGATGTCCCTGCTCTTCCAGTCGGCCATCTTCCTGCGCACCGATCTGTACTACGTGATGACGAACCTGCTGCGCACCGGGAACTTGATGCAGGACACCCGGCACTGGCTTGTCAACCTGCTTTGCCGGCTCGTCGGGTCCGCGCCTCGGCACGACGTGGGAGCCGTCCCGGCCAGGGAGCTACGGATCATCCGGTGGTACTCCGGACTGGTGCTTGTAGGTGGCGGAGCGGTGCTGGCACAGTTCCTGCTGCTGGGCCTCCCCCTGCTGAGCACCTTCGTGCTGGACGCCGCCGCGGGACTGCGTTCCGGCCCGGGCAGTCCCGCCTTCTGGGACGGCCTCGGACTGCTGGGGGTGGTTCTGCTGCAGCTCGGGGTCCTCGCTGTCGCCGTCCAGAGGGAAAGGCTTCGGCGGTCGGCCCGGGAGACCGCGGCCAGAGCGGGCCGCGCTCGTCTGGGTGGACCCGACCTGGCCTGATCCGGGCCCTGTGTCGGCGGAGCCAGGGCCCTTGGTCCCTACAGGGATCGCCGGGCGCGGAGGAGAGTGGTCTCAAGATCCTGTGGACCACGACCACCCCGCGGAGGGACGTCATGACCGACCAGAACCCCCGTCCCGTCGTCCTCGCGGTCGGACACGACCCGCTCGACGGCGCCCTCGACCACGCGGTGGCCGAGGCCGAGCGATCCGGTTGCGGGTTGCACCTCGTGCACGTCGTCCCGCTGCTGCCGCAGGGGGTGGGCCTGGTCGTGGTGGACATGGCGGACCCGGAGCGACTGGGCCGGGAGACGCTCGACGCCGCGGTGTCGCGGGCGCGGGGACGCGTCGGCGACGGCATCCGCGTCACGTCGGCGATGGGCACCGGAGGTCTGGTGCCCACGATCATCCGGCTCGCTGGAGCCGACGCCCGGCTCATCGTGATGCAGCGCCGTGCTCTCGGTGCGATCCGTCGCCGGGTGACCCGGTCGGTCTCGAGCGGGGTCGCGGCGCGAGCCCACGTGCCGGTCGTCTCGGTGCCGTCGGCCTGGCCTGCGGCTGCCGGGACCAGGGTGCCGACGGTCACGGTCGGCGTGGACATCCCCGACCGCTCGGAGGAGCTGCTGCGGGTCGCCGCGAGTGCCGCCATCAGCCGTGGCGCCAGCCTCCACGTGCTGCACACGTGGAGCTTCCCCGGCGGGTACGACGACATCGTGATGAGGCGCGTGGACGGGGTGGTCTGGGCCGCCCGGGCCAGCGCCGACATCCGCCGGGCCCTCGACGAGCTGGGAGATGCCCTGACCGGGATCGCCGTCGACATCGAGGTGCGGCACGCCTCCGCGGCCGATGCGCTGCTCGAGGCCGGCAGGAGCGCCGAGCTGCTGGTCGTGGGACGTCACGACCCGTGGGTGCCGTTCGGGTCCCACCTCGGTCCCGTGGCGCGGGCGGTCCTGCATGACGCCGACTGCCCCGTGCTGCTCGTCGACGCGCGCCCGGGACCGCCGACGTCCCATCGGCGGTCGGCGACGACCGCCGAGGCCACCACCTCGTCCTCGCCGAGCCACCAGCCCAGCAGAATCACCCGGAGGTAGACATGCCCGAGTCCTACGAGCTCGACCAGGTCGAGTGCCAGCGCCTGCTGCGGGCAGGGGTCGCCGGCCGGATCGCCGTGGTCGCCCCCGACGGGCCGCACATCCTGCCGGTCAACTACTCCGTCGTCGACGACGCCGTCGTGGTGCGCACCACGCCGTACAGCCTGCTCGGGACCCACGGCCGCGATGCGCGGGTCGCCTTCGAGGTGGACCAGTTCGACCACGAGTACCAGCGGGGGTGGAGCGTGCAGGCCCGTGGGCGGCTGGAGGTCGTCCAGGACGTCGAGGAGCTCGACCGCATCCAGCAGGTGATGGCGCCCCGACCGTGGGCCGGTGGGGCGCGGACCCTCTACCTGCGCCTTCCCTGGACCGAGCTGACCGGGCGTCGGCTGGGTGCCGGGTGGGACCCGCTGCAACAGCTGCCCGTGCGCCGGGCAGCCCACTGAGGCGTCGCCTCAGGCGGGGACGACCCGTCGCCCGGTGAGCGTCTCGATCCCGATCCGGATGAAGAAGCTGCGGTTGCCGAGCACCCAGGCGGTCGGGCGGTCGCTGTCGTCGGGGACCTCGTCGTACTGCGCGGAGCGGGCGGTGCCGCGCGCCAGCACGCTCCAGCCCGTGCGCGCCTCGTCGTCGTACTCGTCGATCTGGAAGGCCGTGCGCCCCGAGGTGAAGTGCCGGGCCAGCTCGGTGTGCACCGAGGTACGGACGATGATGTCGTCACCGGCGACCAGGTAGTTGACCGGGATCACCGTCGGCCCCCGTTCCTTGTCGTCCCAGGCCAGCCGGCCACGTCGGTGGGTGGCCAGCAGCTCGCGACACTCGGCCTCATCGAGGTCGCGGAGCCGTCGGCCCGCGGGCTGCTCCTCGGGTGCGGGCATGACCCCTCCTCGGTGTGCGGTCCCGACCATCCTGCCACCGGGCCGACCCACAGGGCCGGCCCGGAGGCGGGTGGATGACTCCGTCCGTGCGAAGACCGAGACGGAGCCGGGGCGAAACGGAGCCGGGGCTCAGGCCAGGTCGAACCGGTCCAGCATCATCACCTTGTCCCACGCTGCCACGAAGTCGCGGACGAACTTCTCGTCGGCGTCGTCGCTGGCGTACACCTCGGCCACGGCACGCAGCTCGGAGTTCGAGCCGAAGACCAGGTCGTTGCGGCTCCCGGTCCACCGGACCTCGTCGGAGGAGGTGCTCCGAGCCTCGAAGGTCTCGGGGTTGTCGCCCCGCGACGACCACGTGGTGCCCATGTCGAGCAGGTTCACGAAGAAGTCGTTGGTCAGCGTCCCCGGCTGGTCGGTGAGCACGCCGAGGGGCGACTGAGCGTGGTTGGCGCCCAGCACCCGCAGGCCGCCCACCAGGACCGTCAGCTCCGGCGCGCTGAGGGTGAGCAGGTTGGCCCGGTCGACCAGCAGGTACTCCGCCGGCAGGAGCTGTTCCTTGCCGAGGTAGTTGCGGAACCCGTCCGCGCTCGGCTCGAGCGGCGCGAACGACTCGACGTCGGTCTGCTCCTGGGTGGCGTCGGTGCGGCCCGGCGTGAACGGCACGGTGACGTCGTGTCCGGCGTCGCGCGCCGCCTTCTCCACCCCGGCGCAGCCGGCCAGCACGATCAGGTCGGCCAGCGAGATCTGCTTCCCACCGGCCTGGGCGGCGTTGAAGTCCTCCTGCACGCCCTCCAGGGTGCGCAGCACCGTGGCCAGCTCGTCGGGGTCGTTGACCTCCCAGCCGCTCTGCGGCTCGAGGCGGATCCGCGCGCCGTTGGCGCCGCCGCGCTTGTCGCTGCCGCGGAACGTCGAGGCCGAGGCCCAGGCGGTGGCGACCAGCTGCGAGACCGACAGCCCGGAGTCGAGGACCTTCTCCTTGAGTGCGGCCACGTCGGCGTCGTCGACCAGCTCGTGGTCGACGGCCGGCACCGGGTCCTGCCAGAGCAGCGTCTCGTCCGGGACGAACGGGCCGAGGTAGCGCTGGATCGGGCCCATGTCCCGGTGGGTGAGCTTGAACCAGGCCCGCGCGAAGGCGTCCGCGAACTCGTCCGGGTTCTCCAGGAAGCGTCGCGAGATCGGCTCGTAGACCGGGTCGACGCGCAGCGCCAGGTCGGTGGTGAGCATGGTCGGGGGCCGCGACAGCGAGCCGTCCTCGGGGTCCGGCACGGTGTTCGCGCCGGCCCCGTCCTTGGGCTGCCACTGGTGCGCGCCGGCCGGGCTCGTGGTCAGCTCCCACTCGTAGCCGAACAGGTTCTCGAAGTAGTTGTTGCTCCACCGGGTCGGGGTGGTGGTCCAGGTGACCTCGAGGCCGCTGGTGATCGTGTCGCGGCCCTTGCCGCTGCCGTAGGTGTTGCGCCAGCCGAGGCCCTGCTCCTCCAGCGGGGCACCCTCGGGCTCGTTCCCGATGTACTCGTTGGGGTCGGCGGCGCCGTGGGTCTTGCCGAAGGTGTGCCCGCCGGCGATCAGGGCGACGGTCTCCTCGTCGTTCATCGCCATCCGGCCGAAGGTCTCGCGGATGTCGCGCGCCGAGGCCAGCGGGTCGGGGTTGCCGTTCGGGCCCTCGGGGTTGACGTAGATCAGGCCCATCTGCACCGCGGCCAGCGGGCCCTCGAGCTCGCGGTCGCCGGTGTAGCGCTCGTCGCCGAGCCAGGTCTGCTCGGGTCCCCAGTAGACGTCCTCGTCGGGCTCCCAGACGTCGGCGCGGCCGCCGGCGAAGCCGAAGGTCGGTGAAGCCCATCGTCTCCAGCGCGCGGTTGCCGGTGAGCACGATCAGGTCGGCCCAGGAGATCTTGTTGCCGTACTTCTGCTTGATCGGCCACAGCAGGCGGCGGGCCTTGTCGAGGCTGGCGTTGTCGGGCCAGCTGTTCAGCGGTGCGAAGCGCTGCATGCCGGCGCCGGCGCCACCGCGGCCGTCGCTGATCCGGTAGGTGCCGGCGCTGTGCCAGGCCATCCGGATGAAGAACGCGCCGTAGTGACCGAAGTCGGCGGGCCACCAGTCCTGGGAGTCGGTCATCAGCGCGTCGACGTCGGCGATCAGCGCGTCGAGGTCGAGCGAGGCGAACGCCGCGGCGTAGTCGAAGTCCTCGCCCATCGGGTTGGCGACCGCGGGGTGCTTGCGCAGGATCTTCAGGTTGAGCTGGTTCGGCCACCAGTCACGGTTGCCCGCGCCCTCGGTCGGGTGGTTGCGGGGGCCGACGGTGGCGACAGGGCAACGAGCCTCGCTCTCCTCCGACTGCATGTCTCCGACGACGGCGTCGTGGTTCTCAGGCATGGGAATCCTTCCGGGACGGGGTGCGCGATCTGGGTGTTCAGGAACGGTGTGCGGTGGAGCAGTCGGGGCAGCGGCCCCAGTAGATGACCTCGGCCTCGTCGATGGCGAAGCCGTGGTCCTTGGACGCGGTCAGGCACGGTGTCTCGCCGACGGCACAGTCGACGTCGGCGATGGCGCCGCAGGAGCGGCAGACGACGTGGTGGTGGTTGTCCCCGACGCGCGACTCGTAGCGGGCCACCGAGCCGGACGGCTGGATGCGGCGCACCAGTCCGGCGGTCGTCAGCGCCCGCAGCACGTCGTAGACGGCCTGGTGGGAGACCTCGCCGAGCTCGCGGCGTACGGCGCCGATGATCGCCTCGGTGTCCGCGTGCGGCGAGCGGTGCACCGCCTGCATCACCGCCATCCGAGGGCGGGTCACGCGCAGCGAGGCGTCCCGCAGCAGCTGGTCGAACGCGGGGGCGGTGGGCACATGCCCACTGTGCGGCATTTTCTTGAACGAATCAAGATTGACGCGCGGAGCAGCCGGCGGCCGCGACCATGTCGCCTCCTGTGGACCTGCGGTCCAGGTCGAGCCACTCCAGCCGACCGGCGAGCATCCCTGGCGACACGTCGACCGCGACGACCGTCCCGGTCCCACGCATGTGGCCAGCGTGTCACGCCGTCGGGACGCGCCGGTCGCTCGCGCAGGGCGACCGGGTCACGGATCGATCAGCCCGGCCCGGATGGCGTAGCGCGTGAGCTCGGTGCGGTCGCGCATCCCGAGCTTGGCCAGGATGTTGGCGCGGTGTCGCTCGACGGTCTTGATGCTGATGGTCAGGGCCTTGGCGATCTCCTTGGACGAGCTCCCTTCGGCGATCATCTTGATCACCTCGTCCTCGCGCTCGGTCAACACTGTCTCGGGCACCCGCTCGCCGCGACGCAGCCGGTCGAGGTAGTCGCGCACCAGGGTGCTCATCGCGCCCGGGTAGACGAAGGTCTCGCCACGCAGCACCGCACGGCAGGCCGCGACCAGGTCCTCGTCGACGACCGACTTGAGGACATAGCCGCTGGCGCCGACCTTGAGCGACTCGAAGAAGTACTGCTCGTTGTCGTGCATCGACAGCATCAGTACCTTCGGCGGCTCACCGACCGAGCGTCGCCGGCCGATCTCGCGCGCCGCCTGGAGCCCGGTCATCCGCGGCATCACGATGTCGAGGACCACCAGGTCCACATCGACGGTCCGCGCGAGCTCGACGGCCTCCGCTCCGTCGCCGGCCTCGGCCACGACAGTGAGATCGGGCTCCTGCTCCAGGATCAGCCGGACCCCGCGGCGCACGAGCGCGTGGTCATCCACGAGAAGGATCCGCGCGGCCGCGGTCATGACGGCGCACCGACCGGGACCACGAGTCGTACGACGCTCAGGCCGCGGCGGCTCGTGACACCGAGCTCGCCATCCACCGATCGGGCGCGCTCCCGCATGCCGCGGAGGCCGGCCCCGGCGGTGGCAGCGTCGACATCGAACCCCTGCCCGTCATCGGCGACCTCCAGCACCACGCGTTCCCCCAGTCGGGTCAGCGACAGGGTCACCGTCTCTGCCCGTGCGTGCCGGGCAGCGTTGGTGAGCGCCTCCTGCGCGACCCGGTAGACGGCGAGCTCTGTGCTGGGGGCGAGGGCGGGCAGGCCCGGGGCGACGGTGCGGCGGACGGTTGCCCCGCTGTGGGCGGAGAAGTCGTTCGCCAGCGAGGCCAGCGCGCTTGCCAGGCCGAGGTCCTCCAGGACCCCGGGCCGCAGCCGGCGCGCCACTCGGCGTACGTCGTCGAGACCCTCCCGGGTGCTCTCGCGCAGCAGGGCGAGCTCCTCGGCGAGGGCGGGGTCGGCACGCGCCTCGAGCTGCTTGAGTCCGAGGAGCACGACGGTGAGGTGCTGACCGACCTCGTCGTGCAGCTCCTGGGCGATGCGTAGGCGCTCGGCCTCCTGGGCGGCGAGGGCCTTGCCGTTGCTCGCGGTGCGCTCGTCCTCGAGACGGTCGGCCATCGCGTTGAAGCCGAGCACCAGCTGGCGGCCGGGGGCCGACCCCGGCGGAGCCAGGCGTGACCCGTGACGCAGCGGGTCGACCGTGCCCATCTCCCGCACCACCCGATCCACCGGGGCCAGGCTGGAGCGGAGCAGCACGGCGTTGGTCACCAGCATCACGAGCAGCCCGAGGGACAGCACGACGACCTCCGAGATCACGGGATGGCGCGAGACGCTGAACGGGGTGAGCACCAGGGCGAGTGTCGCCGCGACGAGCACGGCGCCGTTGATGAGCACCACCTTCCACCACAGCCGCACTCCGTCAGCCTCGCACGCGACCGGCGAAGCGTGCACCGCGTCGGGCACAGATGGGTGGCAGACCCCATGGGGATCTCCTCCGCGGCCACGAAGACTCGGTGCATGGACCCCGCTGACCTCAACCTGGTCCTGCTCGTCGGGGCTGGGCTGCTGCTCGTCGCGGTGGCGGCGGTGCGCATCTCCAGCGGCGCCGGGCTGCCGAGCCTCCTCCTCTACCTGGCGATCGGCATGGTGGTGGGGGAGGCCGGCCTGGGCCTGGAGTTCGAGGATGCCGAGCTGACCCAGGTCCTCGGCACCGTTGCCCTGGCGGTGATCCTCGCCGAGGGCGGCTTCACGACCGACTGGCGCACCGCTCGGCCGGTGGCACCCGTGGCCGCATTGCTGGCGACGGTCGGCGTCGGCATCTCCGTGGGCGTCACGTCAGGGCTGGTCCTCCTCCTGCTGGACGTCGACCTCCGCACCGCGCTGCTGCTGGGCGCGGTGGCCTCCTCGACGGACGCGGCTGCCGTCTTCGCGGTCCTGCGACGACTGCCCATCCGCAGCCGGCTGCGCGCCCTCGTGGAGGCCGAGTCGGGCTTCAACGACCCGCCGGTGATCATCCTCGTGACCGTGGTGACGTCGAGTGCATGGAGCACCTCCAGCGGCTGGGGCATCCTCGGCCGGATCGGCTACCAGCTCGTCCTCGGCATGGCGATCGGGTTTGCTGTCGCCTACGCCGGGGCCTGGGTGCTGCGGCGCTCGGCCCTCCCGGCCTCGGGTCTCTACCCGATCGCGATGCTCGCGGTCGCGTTCCTCGCGTTCGCCACAGCCGGCGTCCTCGGCGGAAGCGCCCTGATGGCGATGTACGTCGCCGGGCTGACGCTGGGGAACCAGAGACTGCCGCACCGCGCCACCACCGAGAGCTTCGTCGAGGGCCTGGCCTGGGTCGCCCAGATCGGGCTCTTCATCATGCTCGGCCTGCTGGTCAGCCCCGGCCGGCTCCTGGACGCCCTCCCGTTCGCGCTGGTCGTCGGGGGCGCGCTGACTCTGGTCGCGCGCCCGCTGTCGGTCATCGCGTGCACGATGCCGTTCGGGGTGCCGTGGCGTGACCAGGCGTTCATCTCCTGGGCGGGGCTGCGCGGCGCCGTGCCCATCGTCCTGGCGACCATCCCGATGGCGGCCGGACTGCCTGGCGCCCACGAGATCTTCGACGTGGTGTTCCTGCTGGTCGTCGTCTTCACCCTCATCCAGGGGCCGACCCTCCCGTGGGCGGCGCGCCGGCTCGGCGCTGCGGCGCCCGATCAGCCGCGATCGGTGGCCATCGAGTCCGCGCCGCTCGAGGAGCTCGATGCCACGCTGTTCCGCTTCACCGTCCAGCCCGGGTCGCGACTGGCAGGCGTCGAGATCGCCGAGCTGCGGCTGCCGCCACCGACGGCCGTGTCGCTGATCCTGCGCTCGGGAGAGATCTTCGGTCCGACCCCCCCGACCGTGCTCCGCACCGGCGACCACGTGCTGGTGGCGGCGGCGCACGCCGACCACGAGGCCGTCGAGCGTCGCTTGCTCGCCGTCAGCCGGTCGGGCCGATTGGCCGGGTGGTACGCCGCGCTGCGCCGGTGACACGATCGTCGGCCAGGTGGTCCTGACCTGCGCAAATGAAGAGAAGGCCCCGTGGAGCCGGGGCCTTCTCAGTGTCCGAGGGGGGACTTGAACCCCCACGCCCTAATACGGGCACTAGCACCTCAAGCTAGCGCGTCTGCCAATTCCGCCACCCGGACGAGTGCGGTCGGAACTGTAGCAAAGCAGCGCCTTCCACCACGCATCGGGAACCCGGGTCCGGGTGACATGCTGGGGCCCATGGCTGACCCCGCACACGACCCGGCCGGGGAGGTCGTCGACCTCTGCCGCGAGCTGATCCGCATCGACACCACCAACTACGGGGACCGCGAGGGCCCGGGGGAGCGGAAGGCGGCCGAGTACGTCGCCACCCTGCTCGACGAGGTGGACATCGAGACCACCGTGATCGAGTCCCAGCCGGGGAGGACCTCGCTGGTGGCCCGGTGGGGGACCGAGAACGGCCGGGACGCGCTGCTCCTGCACGGGCACCTCGACGTGGTGCCCGCCGCTGCGGAGGACTGGCAGGTCGATCCCTTCAGCGGGGAGATCCGCGACGGCTACGTCTGGGGTCGCGGAGCGGTCGACATGAAGGACTTCGACGCGATGCTGCTCTCGGTGGTCCGCGACCGGCAGCGCACCGGCCGGATGCCGGACCGGCCGGTGGTGCTCTGCTTCACCGCCGACGAGGAGGCCGGCGGTCACCAGGGCGCTCAGGTGATCGTCGAGCAGCACCGTGAGCTGCTCGAGGACTGCACCGAGGCCGTCGGCGAGGTGGGCGGCTTCAGCGCGACGGTGCGGGGCAAGCGGATGTACCTCATCGAGGCCGCCGAGAAGGGGATGGCCTGGATGCGGCTGACCTCCCGCGGTCGGGCCGGTCACGGCTCGATGGTCAACCACGAGAACGCCATCACCGACCTGGCCGGCGCGGTGGCCCGGATCGGAGCGCACCGGTGGCCGGTCCGGCTCACCCCGACGATGGAGGTGCTGCTCGCCTCGGTGGCCGAGCTGGCCGGCACCGAGGCGAGCCCGGAGAACGCCGAGGCCCTCATCGAGGAGTTCGGCAGCGCCGCCCGGATGCTCGGCGCGGTCATCAAGAACACCACGAACCCGACGATGCTCGCGGCCGGCTACAAGGTGAACGTGATCCCCACCGAGGCCACCGCCCACGTCGACGGCCGGTTCCTGCCCGGCTACGAGGACGAGTTCTTCGCCACCCTGGCCGAGCTCTGCGGCGAGAACGTCGAGATCGACTTCGTCAGCCACCAGCAGCCCTGGGAGACGCCGTACGACGGCGACCTGGTCGCCTCGATGACCCGGTGCCTGCTGGCCGAGGACCCGGACGCGGTGGTGGCGCCGTACCTGATGAGCGGCGGCACGGATGCCAAGCACTTCCGCAAGCTGGGGATGCGCTCCTACGGCTTCGCACCGCTGCGGCTGCCGGCCGACCTCGACTTCACCGCGCTGTTCCACGGCATCGACGAGCGGGTGCCGACCGACGCACTGGAGTTCGGGGCCCGGGTCCTCGACGCGTTCCTCGACGAGGTCTGAGGGGCGTTCAGCACGTCGGACGGAGCTGCCGGATGATCTTGCGGCGCAGCACCACCCGGCGGGTGCCGTCGGGCGTGATCTGCACCCGCGCCAGCTCCCAGCCCCCGTGCTCGGCGCGGGCCACCAGCAGGCTGGTCACCACGTTGCGGGAGAAGTCGCGGGGGAACGACACCCGGTCGAACTCCCACTCCACCCCCGGGGCGGGGGGACGCCGGTCGGCTCGGGGACTCATCGCACGTCTCCTGGATGTCTGGGGGTCGGCTCGGGATCGCTGGTGGGTCGGGTCAGTCGCTCGAGACGTCATCGAGGGCCTCGATGATCTCCGGGGGGAGCTCCAGCTCCTCCACACCGAGCACGCTGCGCAGCTGGGCCGCCGTCCGGGCGCCGAGCACCGGCGCGGTCACCCCGGGTCGGTCGCGCACCCAGGCCAGCGACACCTCCGCCGGTGACCAGCCGAGTCCGTCGGCGGCCTTGACCACCGACTCGACGATCGCCGCCGAGCGGTCGTCGAGGTAGTGGTTGACGAACCCCGCGAACTGCGAGGTGGCCGCGCGCGAGTCCGACGGGGTGCCGTGGCGGTACTTCCCGGTCAGCACACCCCTGCCCAGCGGCGACCAGGGCAGGATCCCCAGTCCGAGCGAGGCGCACGCCGGCACCACCTCGTGCTCGATGACCCGGTTGAGCAGCGAGTACTCCACCTGGGTCGAGGCCAACGGCACCCGGCCCGGCACCGCTCGCTGCCAGGTGGCGGCACGGGCGGTCTGCCAGCCGGTGTAGTTGCTGACCCCGATGTACGACGCGCGCCCGGTGCTCACCGCGTGCTCGAGCGCCGCGAGGGTCTCCTCCAGCGGCGTCTCGTCGTTCCACAGGTGCACCTGCCACAGGTCGACGTGGTCCACCCCGAGCCGGCCCAGGGAGGAGTCGAGCGAGGCGAGCAGGTGACCCCGGGAGGTGTCGTGGCGCACCCCCTGGCGACGGACGCTGATCCCGGCCTTGGTGGCCAGCACCACCTCGTCACGGTCGACCACGTCGCCGAGCAGGCTTCCCAGCAGCCGCTCCGAGGCGCCGTTGCCGTACGCGGCGGCGGTGTCGACCAGGGTGCCGCCGGCCTCGGTGAACGCCGCCAGCTGGTCGCGCGCCTCGTGCTCGTCGGTGTCGCGACCCCAGGTCATCGTGCCGAGTCCCAAGCCGGGACACCTTCAGGCCCGTGACGCCGAGCGAGCGCTGCTGCATGGCCTCTACCGTAGCGACGGCGCGCCACCGTCCCGGTCCCGGCACGCCAGCGCCGCGGGACTAGGCTCGCGGCTCGTGTGGGACCTCCTCCAGGCCGTGGTGCTCGGGACCCTTCAGGGCCTGACCGAGTTCCTGCCGATCTCCAGCAGTGCGCACCTCCGGATCTTCCCCGAGCTGTTCGGCTGGGGGGACCCCGGCGCGGCGTTCACCGCGGTGGTCCAGATCGGCACCGAGGTCGCGGTGGTCCTCTACTTCCGCAAGGACATCTGGGCGATCGCCACCTGCTGGATCCAGTCGTTGTTCCGCCCCGAGCACCGGGGCCACCTGAACGCCCGGATGGGCTGGTTCATCATCTTCGGCTCGCTGCCGATCGTGGTCCTCGGCATCGCGCTCAAGGACATCATCGAGACCGACTTCCGCAGCCTGTGGATCATCGGCAGCACCCTGGTGGTGCTCGGCATCATCCTCGGGATCGCCGACCGCTTCGGCCGCAACGAGAAGCAGATCAAGCAGCTCACTCCCCGCGACGCGATCCTGATGGGCCTGGCGCAGGCCTGCGCGCTGGTGCCGGGCGTCTCCCGGTCCGGGGCCACCCTGTCGATGGGCCGGTTCCTGGGCTACGAGCGCGCTGCGGCCACCCGCTACGCGTTCCTGCTGGCGATCCCGGCGGTGCTGGGCGCCGGGTTCTTCGAGCTCAAGGAGATCCCGAACGGCGACAACAGCTACGGCTGGGGGCCGACGATCGTGGCCACCGTCGTCTCCTTCGTCGTCGGGTACGCCGCGATCGCCTGGCTGCTGCGCTACGTCTCCACGCACTCGTTCCGGCCGTTCGTGATCTACCGGGTCGCCCTCGGCACGCTCACGCTGGTGCTGGTCGCGACCGGGGTGCTGGTGGCCTGACCCCGGCAGCCCGGGAGCCCGGTCACAACCAGCCGGACCGCTTGAAGAAGACCCACAGCGACCCGGACGCGGTCACCATCAGCAGCAGCGCGAACGGATACCCGAAGGCCCAGTGCAGCTCGGGCATCCGGGTGAAGTTCATCCCGTAGATCGCCGCGATCAGCGCCGGGGCGGCCACCAGCCCGACCGCGGCGGAGATCTTGCGCATGTCGTTGTTCTGCTGCACCGAGATCCGCGCCAGGTGGGCGTCGAAGGCGGTGGAGAGCAGCGAGTCGAGGGTGTCGACCACGTCCGCGGCCAGCGCCAGGTGGTCCTGGACGTCGCGGAAGAACGGCGCCGACTCCGGCTCGATGCCGTCGACCGTCCCGGTGGCGAAGCGGCGCATCGGCTCGCGCAGCGGCAGCACGGCTCGGCGTACCTCGGCGATCTCCCGCTTGAGGGTGTAGATGCGCACCGAGTCGTTGGTCCGCTCCGGGGAGAAGACCGAGGCCTCCACCTCGTCGACGTCCTCCTGCAGGGCGTCCACCACGGCGGTGTAGCCGTCGACCACCCGGTCGCAGACCGCGTAGACGACCGCGGAGGGACCGTGGGTGAGCACCGTGTCCGCACCCTCGAGGAAGTGCCGGGCCGAGGTCAGCTCGACACCCTGACCGTGCCGGACGGTGACCACGAAGTTGTCGCCGATGAACAGGTTGATCTCACCGGTCTCGACCGCGTCCTCGGCGTCGACGTACCAGAGCGTCTTGAGGACCAGGAACAGGCTGTCGTCGTACCGCTCCAGCTTGGGCCGTTGGTGCGCCTTCACCGCGTCCTCGACCGCCAACGGGTGCAGGCTGAACGTCTCGGCCACCTCGGCGAGCTCATCGCGGCTCGGTTGGTGCAGGCCGACCCAGACGAAGTCGCCCTCCTCCTGCGCCGAGGCCCGGATCCGAGCGAAGTCGTGGGCGTCGCAGTCCACCGGCACCCGGGACCCGCGGCGGTACAACGCGCTGTCGACGATCACGGGCTCACGCTAGCCCCCACCGCCGTCCCACTAGGCTCCCCGGCATGGCAACCGTGGTGCTGGTGCGGCACGGCCGGACGACCGCCAACGCCACCGGGGTGCTCGCCGGCCGTACGCCGGGGGTACGGCTCGACGAGACCGGCCGGGAGCAGGCGACCGCGGCCGCGGAGCGACTGGCCGGGGTCCCGCTGGCCCGGGTGGTCACCTCGCCCTTGGAGCGCTGCCGGCAGACCGCCCGCGCGATCAGCGAGAGGCAGGCCGGCGCCCCGGCGCAGCTGCGCGAGAAGGCGATCACCGAGTGCGACTACGGCGAGTGGCAGGGGCGCTCCCTGCGGGAGCTCGCTCGGGAGAAGCTGTGGGCCACGGTGCAGGCGCAACCGTCCGCGGCCGTCTTTCCCGGCGGGGAGTCGATGGCGGCGATGCAGGCCCGGGCGGTCGGGGCGGTACGCCGCCTCGACGCCGAGGTCGAGGCCGAGCACGGCCCGGACGCGGTCTGGGTCGCGGTGAGCCACGGCGACATCATCAAGGCGGTGCTCGCCGATGCCCTCGGCCTGCACCTGGACCTGTTCCAGCGGATCAACGTCGACCCCGCCTCGATCTCCGTGGTGCGCTACACCGCGACCCGCCCGTACGTCGTCTCCACCAACACCCACGCCGGGGACCTCGGCTGGCTGGCACCCCCGCCCGCCCGCAAGCGGCGCCGGTCCGGCAGCCGGGCCACCCGCCGGGCCGCCGAGGACGCGGCCGTCGGTGGCGGGGCAGGCCCGGAGCCCCGCAACCCGGCCATCGGGCCGGTCCCCGGGCCGGTCATAGGGTGGGCGACATGGCACCCCTCGTCCACGGCTTCGACCCGCCGGAGCGCTTCGTCACCGGCACCGTCGGCGAGCCCGGCGCCCGGACGTTCTTCCTCCAGGCCCGCAGCGGCAGCCGGGTGGTCAGCGTCGCCCTGGAGAAGCAACAGGTCGCCGCGCTGGCCGAGCGCCTGGACGAGCTGCTCGACGAGCTGATGGCCAGCGAGCAGAACGCGACGCTGATCCCCGCGGTCGCTCCGCTGGACCTCGACGACTCCGACCCGCTCGAGCAGCCGATCGAGGAGGAGTTCCGGGCCGGGACGATGACGCTCTCCTGGGACCCCCACGACCACCGGGTGGTGATCGAGGTGTTCCCGTTCACCGAGGCGGCCGTGGTCTCGCCGGACCAGGTGGACGAGGACTTCGAGGAGCCCGAGCCCGACGAGGTGCTCCTGGTGCGGCTGTCGGCCGGCGCCGCCCGTGCGTTCGTCAAGCGGACCGAGCAGGTGCTCGAGGCCGGTCGGCCGAGCTGCCCGTTCTGCGGCAACCCCATCGACCCCGAGGGCCACCTGTGCGTCCGCGCCAACGGTTTCCGTCGCCGGGACCCCTGAGCCGGCCCCCGGACGGGGACCTGGAGCTGCACGGCCGGATCATGCCGGCCTCGAACGCCACCTTCCTGGGAGCGATCGAGGAGGTCCGGGTCGTCTACAAGCCGATCTCGGGGGAGCGGCCGCTGTGGGACTTCCCGCACGGCGTGCTCGCCGGGCGCGAGGTGGCGGCGTACCTGGTCTCCGAGGAGCTCGACTGGGACGTGGTGCCGCAGACCTGGCTGCGCGACGGCCCGCACGGCCCGGGGATGGTGCAGCGATGGCAGGAGCCGGACCCGGAGCAGAGCGCCGTGGACCTGGTGCCCGAGGGGGAGACGCCCGCGGGCTGGCGGCACGTCTTCGACGGCGTCGACTCACGGGACCGCCCGATCAGCCTGGTCCACGAGGACACCCCGGCGCTGCGTCGGATGGCCGTGTTCGACGTGATCGTCAACAACGCCGACCGCAAGGGCGGCCACGTGCTGGAGATGGCCGACGGCCACCGGTACGGCGTCGACCACGGGATCGCCTTCCATCAGGAGCCGAAGCTGCGCACCGTGCTGTGGGGGTGGCTGGGGGAGCCGCTCACCGACGACGAGCTCGACGGCGTACGCCGGGTCTCCGCGGCGCTGTCCGGCGCGCTCGGCGCGGCCTTGGCCGACCACCTGACCGAGGTCGAGATCGAGATGGTCCGCCGGCGCTGTGACCGGCTGGTCGCCCGCGGCGAGATGCCGGGTCCGTCCGGGGCGTACCCCGCCATCCCGTGGCCGCCCTTCTGAGGTCGCTTGGCTAGGCTGCGCGCCATGCGAGCCTGGCCGTCCCCGGAGATCCCCGCGCTACCGGTCTCGGGACCGGCGGTCACCGTCCACGACACCGCGACCGGCTCCCGGGTGACCCCGACCCCCGCCGAGGACCCCGCCCGTCTCTACGTCTGCGGGATCACGCCGTACGACGCCACCCACATCGGCCACGCCGCGACGTACCTCGGCTTCGACCTGCTCAACCGGGCCTGGCGGCTGGCCGGCCACGACGTCGCCTACGCCCAGAACGTCACCGACGTGGACGACCCGCTGCTGGAGCGGGCGACCAAGGTGCACGTGGACTGGCGGGAGCTCGCGGAGCGGGAGACCGAGCTGTTCCGCCAGGACATGGCCGCGCTGCGGATCCTCGCGCCGGACCACTACATCGGCGCCGTCGAGTCGATCCCGCTGGTCGTCGACCTGATCCGGCGGCTGCAGGAGTCCGGCTCGGTGTACCGCGTCGAGGACGACCTGTACTTCTCGGTGACCGCGGACCCTGCCTTCGGCGAGGAGTCCGGGATGGACCGGGACACGATGCTGGCGCTCTTCGGTGAGCGAGGCGGCGACCCGGACCGGGAGGGCAAGAAGGACCCGTTGGACTGCGTGGTCTGGCGCGGCGAGCGCGCGGGAGAGCCGTCCTGGCCGAGCCCCTTCGGGCCGGGCCGGCCGGGCTGGCACATCGAGTGCACCGCGATCGCCCAGGAGTACCTGGGCGGCGCCTTCGACGTCCAGGGCGGCGGCAGCGACCTGGTGTTCCCGCACCACGAGATGTGCGCCGGGCACGCCCACGTCGCCGAGCCCGGGACGCGGTTCGCCCGCAGCTACGTGCACGCCGGGATGGTCGCCTACGACGGCGAGAAGATGTCGAAGTCGCGGGGCAACCTGGTCTTCGTCTCGGCGCTGCGCAACAGCGACGTCGACCCGATGGCGATCCGGCTCACCCTGCTCGGCCACCACTACCGCTCGGACTGGGAGTGGACCGATGCGGAGCTGTTCGACAACCTCGACCGGCTGACCCAGTGGCGCCAGGCCGTCTCGCTGGGCGCCGGCGCCCCGGCGCTCCCGGTGGTCTCCGAGGTGCTCGCCGCCGTCGCGGACGACCTGGACGCGCCCCGGGCGGTCCGCGCCGTCCAGGCCTGGGTGGACGCCACCCTCGGCCACGGTGACCTGGCCGACACCAGCGACCGGGACGCCGCCGTCACCATGCTGGCCCTGCTGGACGCCTCGTTGGGCATCCTGCTCTAGCCCGCGGATCGGCGCGGACCTCGGCGATCGGGCCCGACTTGTCGGGGCAAACCGGAACTGGTCGGGGGGAGTTCCACCCGACAGGTTCCGGTTTCCCCGGCCGGCCGGGGAAACCGCCCCCGGATCGCGCAAGCGTTTGCGCGCAACCGGGTGAGCCCAGGTCGGGGTCGGGCCCGGTCAGGAGTCGTCGCCGCGACGCTTGAGGTACCGCTCGAACTCCTCGGCGATCGCATCACCGGAGGCCTCGGGAAGCTCGGTGGTGTCGCGGGTCTCCTCGAGGGAGCGGACGTACTCGGCGACCCCCTCGTCCTCCTCGGCCAGCTCGTCCACGCCCCGCTCCCAGGCCCGGGAGTCGTCGGGCAGGTCGCCCAGCGGGATCGTCACCTGCAGCAGGTCCTCGATCCGGCTGAGGAGGGCGAGGGTGGCCTTCGGGCACGGCGGCTGTGCCACGTAGTGCGGCACCGCCGCCCAGTAGGAGACCGCCGGGATGTCGAGCTGGACACAGGCGTCCTGGAAGACCCCGACGATGCCCGTCGGGCCCTCGTAGGTGGAGGCCTCGAGACGGAGCCGGTCGACCAGCTCGGGTTCGGTGGCGGTGCCGGTGACCTCGATCGGCCGGGTGTGCGGGACGTCGGCGAGCAGCGCCCCCAAGGTGACGACCAGCTGACCGCCCAGGTCGTCGCAGGCGGCCAGCAGCTCCGCGCAGAACTGCCGCCACCGCATGTTCGGCTCGATCCCGCGCACCAGGATCACGTCCCGGTGCAGGTCCGGAGGGGAGGCGATGGCGATCTGGGTGCTGGGCCAGGTGATCCGGCGGTGGCCCGCCGCGTCGGTGGCGATCATCGGGCGGTTCACCTGGTAGTCGTAGAAGTCCTCGGGGTCGATGGCGCCGACCACCCGGGCGTCCCACACCGAGATCAGGTGGTCCACCACCGACGAGGCGGCGTCCGCGGCGTCGTTCCAGCCCTCGAAGGCCGCGATGACGACGGGGTCGACCAGGCCGGTGGTCTCCTCGATCTCGATCACCGGGCGATCCTAGTCGTCGGGGGGTCGAGGATTTCGTGCCCTCACCCGCCCGGTGTCACGATCTGAACGGCCCGTCCGCCACCTGGACGGGCTAGCCTCGGGAGTGTCCCGAGGTGGGCCGGCCGACGTCGGCTCGCGAGAGGAGGCGTGGTGTCCCAGCCCGCAGACCGACGTCCCGACGCCACCGAGACCCTCACCGCGCTGCTCCGCGAGCGGATCCTCATCCTCGACGGCGCGATGGGCACCGCGATCCAGCGCGACCGGCCCGACGAGGCCGGCTACCGTGGCGAGCGGTTCGCCGACTGGCCCAGCGACCTGATCGGCAACAACGACCTGCTGACGCTGACCCAGCCCGAGATCATCGCCAGCATCCACCGCGAGTACCTCGAGGCCGGCGCGGACCTCATCGAGACCAACACGTTCAACGCCAACTCCATCTCGCTGGCCGACTACGGCCTGGAGGAGCTCGCCTACGAGCTCAACTACGAGGCGGCCCGGCTGGCCCGGCTCGCCGCCGACGACGTCGCCACGCCCGACCACCCCCGGTTCGTGGCCGGCGCGCTCGGCCCGACCACCCGCACCGCCTCGATCTCACCCGACGTCAACGACCCCGCCGCCCGCAACGTCAGCTACGACCAGCTGGTCGCGGCGTACCTCGATGCCGCCCATGGGCTGGTCGACGGTGGCGCCGACCTGCTCCTCATCGAGACCATCTTCGACACCCTCAACGCCAAGGCAGCGATCTTCGCGGTGGAGACGCTCTTCGAGGAGCGCGGCCGTCGCTGGCCGGTCATCATCTCCGGCACCATCACCGACGCCTCCGGCCGGACCCTGTCCGGCCAGGTCACCGAGGCCTTCTGGAACTCGGTGCGGCACGCCCGGCCGCTGGCCGTCGGGCTGAACTGCGCGCTCGGCGCCAAGGAGCTGCGGCCCTACATCGCCGAGCTGTCCCGGGTCGCCGACACGTTCGTCTCCTGCTACCCGAACGCCGGCCTGCCCAACGCCTTCGGCGAGTACGACGAGGCCGCCGAGGAGACCGCGGCGATCGTCTCCGAGTTCGGCGACGCCGGGTTCGTCAACCTGGTCGGCGGCTGCTGCGGCACCACCCCGGCGCACGTCGCGGCCATCGCCGCGGCGATGGAGGGCAAGGCGCCCCGCGAGGTCCGCCCGGTCGCCCCCGCGATGCGGCTGGCCGGCCTGGAGCCGTTCACGCTCGACGCGAGCAGCCTGTTCGTCAACGTCGGCGAGCGCACCAACATCACCGGCTCGGCCAGGTTCCGCAACCTGATCAAGGCCGGCGACTACGACACCGCGCTCACGGTGGCCGCCCAGCAGGTCGAGAACGGCGCGCAGGTCATCGACGTCAACATGGACGAGGGGATGATCGACGGCGTCGCGGCGATGGACCGCTTCCTCAAGCTGATCGCCTCCGAGCCCGACATCAGCCGGGTCCCGATCATGGTCGACTCCTCGAAGTTCGAGGTGATCGAGGCCGGCCTCAAGAACGTCCAGGGCAAGGCGATCGTCAACTCCATCTCCATGAAGGAGGGCGAGGAGAAGTTCGTCGAGCAGGCGACGCTGTGCCGCAAGTACGGCGCCGCGGCGGTCGTGATGGCCTTCGACGAGGACGGCCAGGCCGACAACCTGCAGCGGCGCACCGCGATCTGCGAGCGTGCCTACCGGATCCTCGTGGACCAGGTCGGCTTCCCGCCCGAGGACATCATCTTCGACCCGAACGTCTTCGCGGTCGCCACCGGCATCGAGGAGCACGCGACGTACGGCCAGGACTTCATCGAGGCCACCCGGTGGATCAAGGAGAACCTGCCCGGGGCCAAGGTCTCCGGCGGCATCTCCAACGTGAGCTTCTCCTTCCGGGGCAACAACCCGGTCCGCGAGGCGATCCACGCGGTCTTCCTCTACCACGCGATCGACGCCGGGCTGGACATGGGCATCGTCAACGCCGGCGCCCTGGTCGTCTACGACCAGGTCGAGCCCGAGCTGCGCGAGCGGATCGAGGACGTCGTCCTCAACCGTCGACCCGACGCCGCCGAACGGCTGCTCGAGATCGCCGAGGAGCACAACCGTGAGGCCGGCGCCGTCGAGGACGTCGCCGAGGAGTGGCGCTCGCTGCCGGTCGGCGAACGGATCACCCACGCGCTGGTGAAGGGCATCGACACCTACGCCGAGTCCGACACCGAGGAGCTGCGCGCCGAGATCGCGGCCCGCGGCGGCCGGCCGATCGAGGTGATCGAGGGGCCGCTGATGGCCGGCATGGACGTCGTCGGCGACCTGTTCGGCGCCGGCAAGATGTTCCTGCCCCAGGTGGTGAAGTCGGCCCGGGTGATGAAGAAGGCCGTGGCCTACCTGATCCCCTTCATCGAGCAGGAGAAGGTCGACAACCCCGAGTACGCCACCGCCAAGGAGACCAACGGGACCATCGTGATGGCCACCGTCAAGGGCGACGTCCACGACATCGGCAAGAACATCGTCGGCGTGGTGCTCCAGTGCAACAACTACGAGGTCATCGACCTCGGGGTGATGGTGCCGCCGCAGAAGATCCTCGACACCGCCCGCGAGGTCGGCGCCGACGTCATCGGGCTGTCGGGACTGATCACGCCGTCCCTGGACGAGATGGTCACCCTGGCCACCGAGATGCAGCGGCAGGGCTTCGAGATCCCGCTGCTCATCGGCGGCGCCACCACCTCGCGCGCGCACACCGCGGTCAAGGTGGACCCCAAGTACGACGGCCCGGTGGTGTGGGTCAAGGACGCCTCCCGCTCGGTGCCGACGGCGGCTGCGCTGCTGCACGAGGATCGCCGCGTGACGCTGATGGCCGACGTGCAGCGCCGACTACGACGCGCTGCGCACCCGGCACGCGGCCAAGAGCGAGCGCAAGCTGCTCGGCTACGACGCGGCGGCCGCGAACGCGACTCCGGTCGAGTGGGCCGGCTACCAGCCGCCGGCGCCTCGGCAGCCCGGCGTGCACCTGCTCGACGACTACGACATCGCCGAGCTGCGCGAGTACATCGACTGGCAGCCGTTCTTCAACGCCTGGGAGATGAAGGGCAAGTTCCCCGACATCCTCAACAACCCGACCAGCGGCGAGGCCGCGCGCAAGCTGTACGACGACGCGCAGGCGATGCTGGACCGGATCATCGCCGAGAACTGGCTCACCGCCCGGGCCGTGTTCGGCTTCTTCCCCGCCGTCGGGACGGGGCGACGACACCGTGGTGTACGCCGACGACGAGCGGACCGACCGAGCTGACCGTGCTGCACCACCTGCGTCAGCAGGGCGAGCACCGCCCGGGCATCCCGCACCGGTCGCTGGCCGACTTCGTCGCCCCCGAGACCACCGGCCTGCCCGACCACGTGGGCGGCTTCGCGGTCACCGCCGGGATCGGGCTGCCCGAGCGGGTCAAGGCGTTCAAGGAGGAGCTCGACGACTACAACGCGATCCTCATCGAGTCGCTCGCCGACCGGCTGGCCGAGGCCTTCGCGGAGCGGCTCCACGAGCGGGTCCGCACCGAGTTCTGGGGCCACGCAGCCCGAGGAGTCGCTGACGCAACGAGGACCTGATCGCCGAGCGGTACTCCGGGCATCCGCCCCGCACCGGGCTACCCGGCCTGCCCCGACCACACCGAGAAGCTGACCCTCTGGGAGCTGCTCGACGTCGAGGCCAGCACCGGGATCACCCTGACCGAGTCGATGGCGATGTGGCCCGGCGCGTCGGTCTCCGGCTGGTACTTCAGCCACCCGCAGTCGCAGTACTTCGTGGTCGGCCGGATCGGCCGCGACCAGGTGGCCGCCTACGCCGAGCGCAAGGGCTGGACCCTCGCCGAGGCCGAGCGGTGGCTCTCGCCCGAACCTCGGCTACGACCCCGATGACTGAGGGGCGGTCGGTCGACCACCAGGCGCCGCCGATCCCGGCCGCCGTCCTGTGGGACATGGACGGCACCCTGGTCGACACCGAGCCGTACTGGATCGAGACCGAGTACGCGATGGCCGCGAGGTACGGCGGCACCTGGACCCACGCCGACGCGCTGAGCCTGGTCGGCAACGACCTGCTCGAGCTCGGGCGCCTACATCCGCGAGCGGATGGGGCTCTCGCTGAGTCCCGCGGAGATCGTCGAGGAGCTGCTCGACGGCGTGGTGGCCCGGGTCCGCCAGGAGGTGCCGTGGCGCCCCGGGGCCGCTCGAGCTGCTGGAGCGGCTGGACGAGGCCGGCGTCCGGTGCGCGCTGGTGACGATGTCCTACGAGCGCTTCGTCGCCCCGATCCTGGCCCAGCTGCCGCCCGAGACGTTCCGGGTGATCGTCACCGGCGACCAGGTGAGCCGCGGCAAGCCGCACCCGGAGCCGTACCTCACCGCGGCCGCGGCCCTCGGCGTCGCCCGCGGCGGACTGCCTCGCGATCGAGGACTCCAACACCGGCGCCGACCTCCGCCGGAGGCGGCCGGCTGCACCGTGCTGGTGGTGGAGAACCACGTGGCGGTGCCCCCGGGACCCCGCCGGGTCTTCCGGGACAGCCTGGCCGGGCTCGACCGCTGCCGACCTGGCCGCGGCTCACGCCTCGGTGAGTCGCCTGGCCGGCTGATCCCGCGGCTCGCTCCGGCAGCGGCGGGGGAGTGCCGCCCCAGGCCGGGACAGATCGCCTGGTGGGCGCACCAGTCGCACGGCCGCCCCGGCCGCGGCACGCCAGTCGCCGGTCTCCTCGGCGAGCCGGATCGCCCGCCAGATCGCCTCGACCTTGCGCTCGGTGGCCAGCAGGTCCTGCTCGTCGGGGACGAGCCGCAGGATCTCGCCGTTGCCGAGGTAGACCAGCTGCAGCATCGCCGGCACCACCCCGCGGGTCCGCCACAGGACCAGGGCGTAGAACTTCATCTGGAACAGCGCCGTGGCCTCGAAGCCTCGACGCCGGGCGACCGTCCGGTCTTGTAGTCGACGATCCGGACGCGCCGTCGGGCGCGACGTCGAGCCGGTCGACGAAGCCGCGCAGCAGCAGCCGGGACTCGAGCAGGCTCTCGACGTACAGCTCGCGCTCGGCCGGCTCCAGCCGGCTCGGGTCCTCCAGGGTGAAGTAGCGGTCGAGCACCGCGCCGGCAGGAGGTCAACCACGCCGGCCAGCTCCGGGGCCGGCGGTCCCGCCGGGCTCGGACCCGAAGAGCTCGGCCAGGGCCGGCTCCTCCTCGAGCAGCGGCCCCCAGGTCGGCGTCAGCATCTCCCGGGCCTGCTCCGGGGTGCGGTGCTCGGCCGCGGGAGGTCGAAGAGCTCCTCGAGCACCTGGTGCACCAGGGTCCCGCGCACGGCGTCGGGCGAGGGCGGCTCCGGCAGCCGGTCGATCGTGCGGAACCGGTAGAGCAGCGGGCAGGTCAGGAAGTCGCCGGCCCGGCTGGGGGAGAGCGCCCCAGCACCTCCACCCCGTCGACCGGGGTGGACACCCGTTCCGCGGGCGACTGCTGCTGCACGCTCATGCTCCGCACCCTAGGTCGAGACCGGGGACAGTGGCAGGCGCCCGGGACCTCTCGGATAGCCTCGTCAGCGTGTCCGCCCCGATCGCCCCCGAGCAGCCGACGCCGGCCCCCGGGCACCTTCAAGATCGGCACCGTCGCGCGGCAGCGACGTGCTGGTCTCCTCCTCCTGGTTCCTCGTCGCCGCCCTGATCGCGGTCGCTGGTCGCCCCCAGCGTGGAGTCCGCCCAGCCGGGTCTCGGCCCCTGGAAGTACGTCGCCGGGCTCGCCTTCGCGGTCGTCCTCTACCTCTCGGTGCTGCTGCACGAGGCCTCGCACGCCGTCGTGGCCCGTCGCTGCGGCTTCCCCGTCGACCTCGATCACGCTGCACTTCCTGGGCGGCATGACCGCGATCGAGAGCGAGGCGCGCAAGCCGCGGCAGGAGTTCGCGATCGCCGTCGTCGGCCCGCTGACCTCGATCGCCGTCGGGCTCGCCGCCTGGGCGCTGTCCATCGTCATCGCCGACCGGGCTGCTCGGGATGGCGGTCGACGGGCTCGCCGGGGCGAACCTGCTGGTCGGGGTGCTCAACCTGGTGCCCGGGCTGCCCCTGGACGGTGGCCGGGTGCTGAAGGCGGCCGTGTGGGGTGCCACCGGCAACGTGCACCGCGGCACCGTCGTGGCCGGCGTGGGGCGGCCGGGTGACCGCCGCCCTGGTGCTGCTGCTGCCGCTGGTCGCTGCCCGGCGCCGACCTGCGTCACGCTGCTGCTGTGCTTCGTGGTCGCCACCTTCCTGTGGACCGGGTCCACCGCGGCGATCACCTCGGCCCGGCTGCGGCAGCGGCTGCCGCGGCTGGTCGCCCGCGACCTGGCGCGCCGTACCCTCGCGGTTCCCGGCGACCTGCCGCTTGTCGAGGCGGTACGCCGGGCCCAGGACGCCCAGGCCGGGGGCATCGTCACCGTGACCACGGCCGGCTGCCCCGGACGGACTGGTCAACGAGGCAGGCGCTCCTCGCGATCCCCGAGGACCGCCGGCCGTGGGTGGCCACCTCGACCGTGGCCCGCGTCGCTCGACGAGGGCCTGCGCCTGCCGGTCACGATCAGCGGTGAGGAGCTGGTGCAGGCGATCACCCGCACCCCGGCCGCCGAGTACCTGCTGGTCGAGGAGGACGGCAGCGTCTTCGGCGTGCTGTCCACCGCCGACGTCGACCGGGCGTTCCGGGAGACCACTGCCTGAGCCGGCGACGAGCCTGACTAGGGTGCGGCGCATGTCTGACCCCGACCGCGACGCCCCCGCCGACACCCCGGTCGACAGTCCCGACGTCGACCCCGACGCCTGGTCCGGGGTGCACCGCGGGCCCGCTGCGGGCGGGCGAGTGGGTGCGGCTGGTCGACAGCAAGGGCCGCCGGCACAACATCGAGCCTGGACGCCTGGCAAGCGCTTCTTCTCCAACCGCGGCCACTTCGAGCACGACGACCTGATCGGTCGCGAGGAGGGCTTCACGGTCACCTCGTCGGCCGGCGGGGAGTACCTCGTCTTCCGGCCGCTGCTCTCGGAGTTCGTGGTCTCGATGCCGCGCGGCGCGGCGGTGGTCTACCCCAAGGACGCCGCCCAGATCGTGGCGATGGCCGACATCTTCCCCGGGCGCCCACGTGGTCGAGGCCGGCGTCGGCTCCGGCGCGCTCACCTGCTCGCTGCTGCGGGCGGTCGGTCCGCACGGGCGGGTGCGCTCCTACGAGCGGCGCGAGGAGTTCGCCGACGTCGCCCAGCGCAACGTGCGGCCAGTTCTTCGGCGGCGACCACCCGGCCTGGCGACTCGACCTCGGCGACCTCGCCGAGGCGCTGCCCGCCTCCGGCGAGCGCTGCGACCGGCTCATCCTCGACATGCTCGCGCCGTGGGAGTGCCTCGACGCCGCCGCCGAGGCGCTGCGCCCCGGCGGCATCGTCGTGCGCCTACGTCGCGACCACCACCCAGCTCTCCCGCTTCGTCGAGACGGTCCGGCTGCACGGCGGCTTCACCGAGCCCCAGCCCTGGGAGTCGCTGGTCCGCGACTGGCACGTCGAGGGGCTCGCGGTGCGGCCGGGCCACAAGATGATCGGACACACCGCCTTCCTGGTCACCGCCCGCCGGATGGCGCCGGGCCAGCGCCCGCCGGTGAAGCGGCGCCGTCCGGCGCCGGGCGCCTACGGCCCCGACTACACCGGGCCGCGGCCGCCCGGCGTCCCGGCCGAGGACCAGCCAGGAGGACTGGCTGACCCACCGCGAACGGGTGGGTCAAATCGTGACCAACACCGCCCAGTAATGCCCTGTCGCGTCACACTGACGCGGGTAGGGTCGAAGGCACAGGAGGTGGCGTCGATGTCGACAATCCAGCAACGGGGGCCCGAGCCCCGAAGAGCTCGCGAGCCAGGTGCGCTTCCTGGAGGCCGAGGTCTCCGACCTGCGCCGCCGGCTGAGCGACGGCCCCGGTCACTCCCGCGGGCTGGAGCTGCGGCTCGCCGACGCGCAGCGCTCGCTCGCCGCGGTGACCTCGCAGAACGAGCGTCTCGCCGGCACCCTGCGCGAGGCCCGCGACCAGATCATGAAGCTCAAGGAGGAGGTCGACCGGCTGGCCCAGCCGCCGGCCGGCTTCGGCACCTTCCTGGCCCGCAACGAGGACGACTCGATCGACGTCTTCACCGGCGGGCCGCAAGCTCCGGGTCAACGTCAGCCCGTCCGTCGACCTCGACGAGCTGCAGCGTGGCCAGGAGGTCATGCTCAACGAGGCCCTCAACGTCGTCGCCGCCTTCGAGTTCGAGCAGGTCGGCGAGGTGGTGATGTTCAAGGAGCTGCTCGCCGACGGCGAGCGCGCCCTGGTGATCGCCAACGCCGACGAGGAGCGGGTCGTCCGCCTCGCCGAGCCGCTGCTGACCGAGACCATCCGCGCCGGCGACTCGCTGCTGCTCGACACCCGGGCCGGGCTACGTCTACGAGAAGGTGCCGAAGTCGGAGGTCGAGGAGCTGGTCCTCGAGGAGGTCCCCGACATCGCCTACGAGTCGATCGGTGGCCTGCGCCGGCCAGATCGAGCAGATCCAGGACGCCGTGGAGCTGCCGTACCTCCACCCCGAGCTGTTCAAGGAGCACCAGCTCAAGCCGCCGAAGGGCGTGCTGCTCTACGGCCCGCCCGGCTGCGGCAAGACGCTGATCGCCAAGGCGGTCGCCAACTCGCTGGCCAAGAAGGTCGCCGCCAAGACCGGCCAGGAGGGGAAGTCCTACTTCCTCAACATCAAGGGCCCCGAGCTGCTCAACAAGTACGTCGGCGAGACCGAGCGGCACATCCGGCTGGTCTTCCAGCGCGCCCGGGAGAAGGCCAGCGCGGGCACCCCGGTCATCGTGTTCTTCGACGAGATGGACTCGCTGTTCCGCACCCGCGGCTCCGGGGTCTCCTCGGACGTCGAGAACACCATCGTCCCGCAGCTGCTCAGCGAGATCGACGGCGTCGAGCTGCTCGAGAACGTGCTGGTGATCGGCGCCTCCAACCGCGAGGACATGATCGACCCGGCGATCCTGCGACCGGGCCGGCTCGACGTGAAGATCAAGATCGAGCGGCCGGACGCCGAGTCGGCGCGCGACATCTTCAGCAAGTACCTGCTGACCACGCTGCCGCTGCACGCCGACGACCTGACCGAGTTCGGCGGCGACCGGCAGGCCTGCGTCGACGGGATGATCCGCGCCACCGTCGAGCGGATGTACACCGAGACCGAGGAGAACCGCTTCCTCGAGGTCACCTACGCCAACGGCGACAAGGAGGTCCTGTACTTCAAGGACTTCAACTCCGGCGCGATGATCCAGAACATCGTGGACCGGGCCAAGAAGATGGCGATCAAGGACTTCCTCGACCACGACCAGCACGGTCTGCGGGTCTCGCACCTGCTCCAGGCCTGCGTCGACGAGTTCAAGGAGAACGAGGACCTCCCGAACACCACCAACCCCGACGACTGGGCCCGCATCTCCGGCAAGAAGGGCGAGCGGATCGTCTTCATCCGCACGCTCATCACCGGCAAGCAGGGCACCGAGCCGGGTCGGTCGATCGACACGGTCTCGAACACCGGTCAGTACCTCTGAGGAGATGCCGGACGACGAGCTCGAGCGCAGCGAGATCGAGGCCGTGCTGGAGACCCGGCGCGAGCTGGGTGTCTCCTACGACGCCGCGCTGGTCGACTCCTTCGCCGACCGGATCGAGCGGGCGGTGCAGCAGCGCAGCGAGGAGACCACGGGTGCCCGGGACCTGCACCGGCTGCAGCGCGAGAGCGCCGGGAAGCGCCAGCTGGCGCTCGGTCTGGTCTCGGTGATCGCCGGCATCCCGATCACCCTGCCCCTGGGGCTGACCGACAACCTGCCGGCACTGGTGATCTCCTGGCTGGGGATCGTCGGGGTCAACGCTGCCCACGCCGCGACCGCGAACCGGAGCCGGGACTGACCCCGGTCCCGCCCCCTGCCCGTAGGCTCTGAGACATGAGTGTGCGTCGCGTGATGGGGACCGAGGTGGAGTACGGCATCTCGGTGCAGGGCCAGCCCCTGGCCAATCCGATGGTGGCCTCCTCCCAGGTCGTCAACGCCTACGCCTCGGCGACCGCCCGGGCCCGTCGAGCCCGCTGGGACTTCGAGGAGGAGTCCCCGCTGCGCGACGCCCGCGGCTTCGACATGTCGCGGCAGGTGGCCGACGCCTCCCAGCTGACCGACGAGGACATGGGGCTGGCCAACGTCATCCTCACCAACGGAGCCCGGCTCTACGTCGACCACGCACACCCGGAGTACTCCACCCCCGAGGTCACCACCCCGCTCGACATCGTGACGTGGGACAAGGCGGGGGAGCAGGTGATGCTGGACGCGCAGCGGCGGGCCGGCCCAGCTGCCCGGGGGCGCACCGATCGCGCTGTACAAGAACAACACCGACGGCAAGGGCGCCTCCTACGGCGCCCACGAGAACTACCTGATGCGACGGTCCACCCCGTTCGCCGACATCGTCCGGCACCTGACGCCCTTCTTCGTCAGCCGCCAGGTCTTCTGCGGCGCCGGCCGGGTCGGGCATCGGACAGGACGGCCGGGAGCAGGGCTTCCAGGTCAGCCAGCGGGCCGACTTCTTCGAGGTCGAGGTGGGGCTGGAGACGACCCTGAAGCGGCCGATCATCAACACCCGCGACGAGCCGCACGCCGACCCCGACCGGTACCGGCGCCTGCACGTGATCATCGGCGACGCCAACCTGGCCGAGGTGGCGACGTACCTCAAGGTCGGCACCACCTCCCTGGTGCTGGCGATGATCGAGGACCGGTTCATCAGCGCGGACCTCGGCGTCGAGGGGTCGGTCTCGGCGCTGCGCGCGGTCTCGCACGACCCGACGCTGCGGCAGACCATCACCCTGCGCGACGGTCGTCGACTGACCGGCGTCCAGCTGCAGCTGGAGTACCTCGACCTGGCCCGCAAGTACGTCGAGGACCGGTACGGCGCGGACGCCGACCCGCAGACCGTCGACGTGCTCGCCCGCTGGGAGTCGGTGCTGGACCGGCTGGAGCGGGACCCGATGCTCTGTGCCCGGGAGCTGGACTGGGTGGCCAAGCTGCAGCTGCTCGAGCAGTACCGCGACCGGGACGGGCTCGCCTGGGACGACGCCAAGCTCCAGCTGATCGACCTCCAGTACAGCGACATCCGTCCGGAGAAGGGGCTCTACCACCGGCTGGTGAGCCGGGGTCGGGTGGAACGGCTGCTCGATGAGGAGTCGGTGACGGTAGCCATGCACGACCCGCCGGTCGACACCCGCGCCTACTTCCGCGGCCGCTGCCTGGAGAAGTACGCCGAGCACGTCGCCGCCGCCTCCTGGGACTCGGTCATCTTCGACCTGCCCGGGCGGGAGTCCCTGCAGCGCGTCCCGACGATCGACCCGCTGCGCGGCAGCAAGGCTCATGTCGGCGGGCTCCTGGACCGCTGCGACACCGCTGCTCAGCTGGTCGCCGAGCTCACCGGCTGACCCGTCGACCGCTAGGGTTTCACCATGGCCCAGGAGCAGAAGCAGCCGCGCAAGTCCTCGGAGACCGAGGAAGCGACCGAGGTCGCTCCCGAGACCGACGTCGCCGAGCGGAAGGACGCGCTCGACGACGACGTGGACGCGATCCTCGACGAGATCGACGACGTGCTCGAGACCAACGCGGAGGACTTCGTGAAGTCCTTCATCCAGAAGGGTGGCCAGTGAGGGATCCGCGCCTGCCCGCTGCCTTCCTGCAGCCCGGGGTCTCCTCGTTCTCCGACTTCCTCGCCGAGCAGGCACCCGACCTGCTGCCGGGCCGCCGCGCCGTACCGCAGGGGCAGGCCGGTGACCTGGCGCCGCACGGCACCACCATCGTCGCCGCCACGTTCGGCGGGGGGGTGGTGATGGCCGGCGACCGCCGGGCCACGATGGGCAACATCATCGCCCAGCGCGACATCGAGAAGGTCTTCCCGGCCGACGAGTTCTCCGCGGTCGGCATCGCCGGCACCGCCGGTCTCGCGGTGGAGATGGTGCGGCTGTTCCAGACCGAGCTCGAGCACTACGAGAAGATCGAGGGCACCGTGCTCTCGATGGACGGCAAGGCCAACCGGCTCGCGGCGCTGATCCGCGGCAACCTGGGCATGGCGATGCAGGGCCTCGCGGTGGTGCCGCTGTTCGCGGGCTACGACATGACCGTGGGCGCCGGCCGGATCTTCAGCTACGACGTCACCGGCGGCCGCTACGAGGAGACCGCGTTCCACTCGGTCGGCTCGGGGTCGTTGTTCGCCCGGGGGTCGCTGAAGAAGCTCTACCGGGAGGACTTCGACGAGACCGACTGCGTCACCTCGGTGGTGCAGGCGCTCTACGACGCCGCGGACGACGACTCCGCCACCGGTGGCCCGGACCTGACCCGGCGGATCTTCCCGGTGGTGCAGGTGATCACCGCCGAGGGCGGTCGCCGGCTGCCGGACGACGAGGTCGCCGACATCGCCGACCGCGTGATCGCCGGCCGGATGTCCCGCCCGGACGGTCCGGTGGCACCGCTGACGGGAGGCAACCAGCGATGAGCATGCCCTTCTACGTCTCGCCCGAGCAGCTGATGAAGGACCGGGCGGACTTCGCCCGCAAGGGCATCGCCCGCGGCCGCTCGGTGGTGACCGTGCAGTACGCCGACGGGATCCTCTTCGTCTCCGAGAACCCGTCCCAGGCGCTGCACAAGGTCTCCGAGATCTACGACCGGATCGCGTTCGCCGCGGTGGGGCGGTACAACGAGTTCGAGAACCTGCGGATCGCCGGGGTCCGGCTGGCCGACATGCGCGGCTACGCCTACGACCGGCGCGACGTGACCGGGCGCGGCCTCGCCAACGCCTACGCGCAGACGCTGGGCACGATCTTCTCCTCCGGTGGCGAGAAGCCCTACGAGGTGGAGATCTTCGTCGCCGAGGTCGGCGACGACCCGGCCGGCGACCAGCTCTACCGGCTCACCTACGACGGCCAGGTCGCCGACGAGCACGGGTACGCCGTGATGGGCGGCGCCGCCGACGTCGTCGGCGGCTACCTCAAGGAGCACTACGCCGACGGGCTCGACCTGACCGCGGCGGTCCGGCTGGCGGTCGCGGCGCTGGGCCACCAGCCGAAGGAGAACGGCGGCACCGACGACCGGGTGATCCCGACCAAGGACCTCGAGGTCGCGGTCCTGGACCGGACCCGCAGCAGGCCACGGAAGTTCAGCCGGCTGAGCCCGACCCGGTTGGAGGGGCTGCTGGGTGACCGGGGACCGGCCGCGGAGGCGGCCGGCGATGCCGGGACGAGCACCTCGCCGGAGTCGGGCCGAGGGACGGAGCCGGCGGCGAGCGACCCCCCGGTCGCACCGCCGCCGACGTCCTGATCGGTCCCGCCGTCGCGGTGGCTAGCCCTTGGTCGCCCCGAGGGTGAGCCCGGAGACGAACTGCTTCTGCAGCACGAAGAACACCAGCAGCACCGGGAGCGCCACGAGGACGGACCCTGCGGAGAGCAGGTTGTAGTCGACGAAGAACTGTCCCCGCAGGTTGTTCAGCGCGCTGGTCACCGGGAACTTGTCGCCGTTCCCGCCGAGCAGCACCGTGGCCCAGAAGAACTCGTTGTAGATCCAGGTGGTCTGCAGCGTGGCCAAGGCGGCGAGGGCCGGCCGCACCAGCGGCATCGTCAGCTGCCAGTACTGCCGCCACACCCCGGCGCCGTCCACCATCGCCGACTCGTAGATCTCGTGCGGCAGCGTCTTCATGTAGTTGCTGAGCACGAACGTGCAGAACCCGAGCTGGAAGGCGATGTTGATCGCGATCAGCCCCCAGTAGCTGCCGAGCAGCTGACCGGACTCGCTCATGAACTCCGGGAGGGGGATCGCCCGGTACATCCGGAAGACCGGCACCAGCAGGGCCTGCGGGGGCAGCAGGTTGGCCCCGAGGAACACCGCGAGCAGTGCCAGGTTGAACCGGTAGCTGAACCGGGCCAGCACGAACGCCACCAGCGAGGCCAGGAACAGCGTCAGCACGACCGCCGGGATGGTGATGATGAGCGAGTTGACGAAGTACTTCCCCAGCTGACCGTCTGTCCAGGCGGACTGGTAGTTGTCGAACGTCCAGCCGCCGAAGGACACGTAGCCGTTCTGCTGGGTGTAGCTGTAGTTGCGGAAGGAGTTCAGCACCGCCCAGAACAGCGGGAAGATCCAGGCCAGCGCCAGGATGAGCATGATCGCCGTGGCCAGGCGGCCACGCGGCTTGCTCATCGCGCCGGAGTCGGCGTGCGGCGCCTTGGCCACCTTCTCGGCCTTCTGGGGCTCGAGCGTCGGGGTCTCGGTCATCGCTTCTCCTCCTCCTTGAACACGTTGCGCAGGTAGAACGCGATGAAGACCGAGGAGATCGCCATCATGATCACCGCCAGGGCGGAGCCGAAGCCGTAGCGAGCTGCCTCGCCCACGACGTTCTGCGAGACCAGGGCGGCGATGATCTCCAGGCCGTTGGTGCCACGGTTGACCACCCAGACCAGGTCGAAGGCACGCAGCGACTCGATGACGACGATCACCAGCACGATCATGTTGATCGGGCGCATCACCGGGAAGACGATCTTGAAGAACGTCTGCCGCTCGTTGGCACCATCGACCGCGGCGGCTTCCTTCAGGGCGAGATCGACGCCCTTGAGGCCGGCCAGGTAGATCAGCATGATGTAGCCGGTGTGCCGCCACGCGGTGGCGACCAGCACCGCCCACAGGTTGACGTCGGAGTCGCCGTACCAGTCCACCTCGCTGTTGAACACCTGGTTGATGAGGCCTTGGTCGCGGGAGTAGAACAGCTGCCAGATGAAGCCGACGAGCGCCATCGAGAGCACCACCGGCATGTAGAACGCGGTCTGGTAGAAGCGGCTGCCGGTCATCTTCTTGTCCAGCACCACCGCCAGCAGCATGCCCAGCAGCGTCGGCCCGAGGAACAGGAACGCCAGCCAGATCAGGTTGTGTCGGATCGCCGGCCAGAAGGGCGGGTAGATCGAGGTGATGTCGGAGTAGTTCTTCAGCCCGACCCACTCGATGTCGCCGACCTCCCCGATGCCGTTCCAGCGACCGAACGAGAGGATGATCGACAGCACCGCGGGCACCAGCACCAGGAACAGCACGAAGAGGCTGGGCACCGCGACCATCGTGATCACCACCGCTCGGTCCCCCCAGGGGAGCCTGCGGCGCGGTGGGGGAGCCCCTCGTTCGGCCTGCTTCTCGTCGGCCTTACCGGTCGGCGTCGGTGTCGTGGTGGACACGTGTCATCTCCTGTCTTCGTGCGGATGGTCGCTGTGCCGAGCCGTCAGCGGTCAGCTGCCGAAGATCGAGACCTTCTGCTCCTGGATGCTCTTGGTGACTCCGTCGATGTCGTCGGGGGTCTCGAGGAACTGCTGGAGGGACGGGATGATCACCGTCGAGGCGAAGTCCGAGCGGGTGTCCCGGTCCAGGAACTGGGCGATGTTGGTGGCGGCACCCACCACTTCGGCGGACTTCTTCTGCAGGGCGGAGTAGTTCGCGGTGCTGGCGTTCTCGTTCGCCGCGATCATCGGCGTGGTGTCGGCGTTCGCTGCGTCCGCGGCCGCGGCGGTGCCGAGCCACTTCATCATCTCCAGGCCCCCGACCTCGTTGTTGCCGGCTGCGGCGAGGCAGAAGCCGTCGATGGGGGCGTCCAGCGCCGTCGCACCGATCGAGGAGTCGAGCTCGGGGAAGGTGAAGAAGTCGAGGTCCTCCTCCTGGTCCGGGATGGCGTCGACCACGAACGTGCCGAGCAGGTACATGCCGGCCTCGCCCTTGCCCAGGGTCGTCGGCAGCCTCCTGCCAGGTCCGGCCCAGCGGGTCGGCCTGGTGGTAGGGGAGAAGGCCCTTCCAGGTGTCGAAGACCTGCTTGACCTCGGCGGAGTCCCACTGCTCCTCGCCGGCCATCAGGCTCATGTGGAAGTCGAACCCGTTGATCCGCATGTTGAGGATGTCGAAGGTGCCCATCGCCGGCCAGCCGTCCTTGTCGGCGAAGGCGAACGGGATCATCCCGTCCTTCTGCATCTTCGTCATCAGGGTGGTCAGCTCGTCGAGCGTGGCCGGCGCCTCGTAGCCGGCCTTGTCGAAGACCGACTTCCGGTAGAAGACCGCCCACGGGTAGTAGTCCTTGGGCACGAAGTACTGCTTGCCGTCACTTGCGGTGGAGGCCTGCTTGAACGAGTCGTTGATCCCGTCGATCGGCCAGGCTGCGCTGACATCGGTGATCAGCCCCTGCTCGGCGAACTGGTTCATCCGGAAGCCGGCGAACCAGGTGAACACGTCGTCCGGGTTGCCCTGGAGGTAGGTGTTGATGTTCTCCTGGAAGGTGTTGTGGTCCACCGCGTTGACGGGGACCTCGACTCCGGCCTCCTTGGCGTAGGCCTCGGCCATCGCCACCAGACGGTCGTACGCCGGCCCGGCGCCCTTGGCCTCGTTCATCCCGTACCGGACGGGGTCGGTGGCGCTCCCGCCTCCGCCGCCGTCGTCACCGCCGCAGGCAGCCAGCAGGCTCGAGGAGCTCAGCAGGGCACCGCCGAGCAGGCCGCCGCGCAGGACGGACCGCCGCGAGGCAGCCATCCCGAGGACCGACGGCGGGATGGGCTGGTGAGAGGAACGGAACGCCATGAGTGAGCCTCCAAGTCAACAAGTTCGAACATCGTCTGGTCATCATTGACGTGATGCACCTCACCTGTCAAGGTGTGGTCAGCGGTGGAATCTGCGATAACAAACAGGTAACGACGGGAGAATGGCGTTGACTTCAACATCCGTCCCGATGGCTGTCGACCCCAGGCCGCCTCGCCTTCGGCGGCGACTACAACCCCGAGCAGTGGTCTGTCGAGACCTGGGACGAGGACCTCCGGCTGATGCAGGAGGCCGGCGTCGACCTGGTCACCGTCGGCGTCTTCTCGTGGGCGCATCTCGAGGTCGCTCCGGGGGAGTACCGCTTCGACTGGCTCGACGACGTGCTGGAGCGGCTGCATGCGGCCGGGATCGGGATCGACCTGGCCACCGCGACAGCGTCGCCGCCGCCCTGGCTGACGACCCGGCACCCGGAGATGCTGCCGCAGACCGCTGACGGCACTCGGCTGTGGCCGGGCGGCCGGCAGGGGTTCTGCCCCAGCTCCCCGGTCTACCGCGAGCACGCCTCGACGCTGTGCCGTGCCCTGGCGGAGCGCTACGGTCGGCACCCGGGGCTGCGGCTGTGGCACGTCGGCAACGAGCTGGGCTGTCACAACGCCCGCTGCTACTGCGACGTCAGCGCCGCCGCCTTCCGCACCTGGCTCGAGCACCGGTACGGCGACGTCGAGGAGCTGAACCGGGCCTGGGGGACGGCCTTCTGGTCCCAGCGCTACACCGACTTCGCCGAGGTGCTGCCGCCCCGGGCCGCGCCGGCGTTCCCGAACCCGACCCAGCAGCTGGACTTCGCCCGGTTCTCCTCCGACGAGCTGCTGGCCAACTACGTCGCCGAGCGGGACCTCCTGCACGCGCTGTCCCCGGGGGTCCCGGTGACAACGAACTTCATGGTCACCGAGCACATCCGGGAGATGGACTACTGGGCGTGGGCCGGCGAGATGGACGTCATCTCCAACGACCACTACCTCATCGCCGCCGACCCCGAGGGCTACCGGGAGCTGGCGTTCTGCGCCGACCTGACCCGGGGGCTGGCCGGTGGCCGTCCGTGGATCCTGATGGAGACCTCGCCGGGCGCGGTCAACTGGCAGCCCCGCAACATCGCCCGGCTACCGGGCGAGCTGGCGCGGTCCTGCTTCCAGCACGTGGCCCGGGGCGCCGACGCCATCCTGTTCTTCCAGTGGCGGGCCTCCCGCGCCGGCGCGGAGAAGTTCCACGCCGGCCTGCTGCCGCACGCCGGCACCGACAGCCGTCAGTGGCGCGAGGCGCTCGAGCTGCGCCGAGCCCTCGACGCGGTGGCGGAGGTGGTCGGCAGCACCGTCAGCAACGAGGTCGCGATCCTCTTCGACTGGCAGGCCTGGTGGGCCTGCGAGCTCGACTCGCATCCGAGCGTCGACGTGACCTACCTGGACCGGTCGCACGCCCTGCACCGGGCGTTGACCGACGCCGGTGTCGGCGTCGACCTGGTGCACCCGGACAGCGACCTGCGCGGCTACCGTCTGGTGCTCGTGCCGACCCTGTACAGCGTCGCCGACGCCGCCGCCGCGCGGGTGCGGGCCGCCGCGGAGGCGGGAGCCACGGTGCTGGTGACCTACTTCAGCGGCATCGTCGACGAGCACGACCACATCCGGCTCGGTGGCTACCCGGGGGCCTTCCGGGACCTGCTCGGGGTGCGCTCCGAGGAGTTCCTGCCGCTGCGGGTCGGAGAGCGGGTGCGGCTGGACAACGGCTGGACCGCCGACGTGTGGACCGAGGACCTGCGCACCGCCGGCGCCGAGCCGGTGGCGACGTACGACGACGGGCCCGCCGCCGGGCAGCCCGCGGTGACCCGGCACCCGGTGGGCCAGGGCAGCGCCTGGTACGTCGCCACCCGGCTCGACCAGGACGCCACCGACGCCCTGGTCGGGATGTTGCTGAGCGAGGCGGGCGTCACACCGCTGGCCACGGCCACGCCGGGGGTCGAGCTCACCCGGCGTGCCGCGGACGACGGCAGGTCCTGGCTGTTCGTGGTCAACCACGGCGACACCCCCGCGACCGTGGCGGTCAGCGGTCGCGAGCTGATCTCCGGGCACGAGGTCGACGGCGAGCTGACGGTCCCGGCTGGTGGCGTCGCCGTGGTGCGGGAGCAGTAGTGCTGGCCGCCGAGCGACGCGCGCACATCCTGGCCCTGCTGGAGGAGGACGGGATCGTCCGGGTCAGCGACCTGGTCACCGCGCTCGACGTCTCCGACATGACGATCCGCCGGGATCTCGGCGTGCTGCACGAGCAGGGGCTGCTGGAGAAGGTGCACGGCGGTGCCGTGCACCGCACGGCACCGAGCACCACGGAACCGGGCTTCGCGGCCAAGGCCGCCCAGCAGCTGGCTCAGAAGGAGGCCATCGCCGCGACCGCGGCGCGGTTCGTGCAGCCGGGCTCGGCGATCGCGGTCTCGGCCGGTACCACCACCCACGCTCTGGCCCGGTACCTGGCCGACATCCCCGACCTCACCGTGGTGACCAACTCGGTGTGGGTCGCCGACGTCCTGCACCGCACCGGGGTGAACCGCGAGTCGGTGCTGCTCACCGGAGGCCTGCGCACCCCCTCGGACGCCCTGGTCGGACCGCTGGCGCTGGCCGCGCTCAGCTCGCTGCACCTGGACGCGGCCTTCCTCGGCGTGCACGGCATGGACGCTCGGGCCGGCTTCAGCACCCCGAACCTGCTGGAGTCCGAGACCAACCGGGCGATGATCGCGGCCAGCCGTCGCCTCGTCGTGGTGGCCGACTCCAGCAAGTGGGGACTGGTCGGGCTCAGCTCGATGGCCAAGCTGGGGGAGGCCTCGGTGGTGGTCACCGACGAGGGACTGCCCCCGGTGGCCCGGCAGCTGCTGCGGGACCAGGTCGACGAGCTGGTGCTCGTCCGGGTGGAGGAATCGGGTGGGTCGGTCGGTCAGGTCCCCCCGCGGCCACCGTCGGGCACCTAGGCTGGGTGCGTGGACCGGCGGATCTTCGGGATCGAGAACGAGTACGGCGTGACCTGCACGTTCCGCGGGCAGCGACGCCTCAGCCCGGACGAGGTCGCCCGCTACCTGTTCCGCAAGGTGGTCAGCTGGGGTCGCAGCAGCAACGTGTTCCTGCGCAACGGCGCCCGGCTCTACCTCGACGTCGGCAGCCACCCGGAGTACGCCACCCCGGAGTGTGACGACATCGCCGAGCTGGTGACCCACGACAAGGCCGGCGAGCGGGTCCTCGAGGGCCTGCTGCTGGACGCCGAGCAGCGGCTGCACGACGAGGGCATCGCCGGCGAGATCTACCTGTTCAAGAACAACACCGACTCCGCGGGCAACTCCTACGGATGCCACGAGAACTACCTGGTCGGTCGCGCCGGGGAGTTCTCCCGGCTGGCCGACGTGCTGATCCCGTTCCTGGTGACCCGGCAGATCGTGGTCGGCGCCGGCAAGATCACCCAGACCCCGCGCGGGGCGTCGTACTCGGTCTCGCAGCGCGCCGAGCACATCTGGGAGGGCGTCTCCAGCGCCACCACCCGCAGCCGCCCGATCATCAACACCCGCGACGAGCCGCACGCCGACGCCGAGAAGTACCGCCGGCTGCACGTGATCGTCGGCGACTCCAACATGAGCGAGACCACCACGATGCTCAAGGTGGCCAGCTGCGACCTGGTGCTGCGGATGATCGAGGAGGGCGTGGTGATGCGCGACCTCACGATGGAGAACCCGATCCGCGCGATCCGGGAGATCTCCCACGACGTCACCGGCCGGCGCAAGGTGCGGCTGGCCAACGGCCGCGAGGCCAGCGCGCTGGACATCCAGGGCGAGTATCTCGGCAAGGCACGGGACTTCGTCGACCGCCGGGGGATCAGCACCCCGCTCATCGAGCGGACCCTGGACCTGTGGGAGCGCGGGCTCAAGGCGGTGGAGTCCGACGATCTCGGGCTGGTCGACCGGGAGCTCGACTGGGTGATCAAGTGGAAGCTGATCGACCGGTACCGCGCCAAGCACGGACTGCCGCTGGGTCATCCCCGGATCGCCCAGCTGGACCTGGCCTACCACGACATCCACCGCAACCGCGGGCTGTACTACCTGCTGGAGAAGCGTGGCGCGGTGGCCCGGGTGACCACCGACCTGAAGATCTTCGAGGCCAAGACGGTCCCTCCGCAGACCACCCGCGCCCGGCTGCGGGGCGAGTTCATCCGCAAGGCCCAGGAGCGTCGCCGCGACTTCACCGTGGACTGGGTCCACCTCAAGCTCAACGACCAGGCGCAGCGCACCGTGCTGTGCAAGGACCCGTTCCGGTCCCACGACGAGCGGGTGCAACGGCTCATCGACGGCATGTGACCCCCTGGTGGATGCCGGCCCGTCCGGGCGGGACCCGGGCTTCCTCACCGCAATCTCAGCTGCTCCCGCTAGTCTGCTGCGCAGTGTCCCCGGCTGGCGCCCCGCAGGGGCCCGGGCCGGCCCCGGCCGGCCGACACGCCCCCGACCACCCCGTCCGCGCAAAGGAAACCCCGTGCTCCGACGCTCCCGCCGCCTGCTGGCCGGCCTGTCCGTCCCCGTCCTGCTGTTCTCCGTCGCCGGGTGCGGCGAGGAGACCGGTAGCGAGCCGGCCAGTGCCGAGCGGCTCGACGCCGTCAGCATCACCGGGGACATCGGTGAGGCCCCGAAGGTGACCTGGGAGTCCCCGATGGCAGCCTCCAGCATCGAGACCGAGGTGATCACCGAGGGGGACGGTCCCGAGATCGGCCAGGGCGACCAGGTGCTGAGCCACGTCTGGATCGGCAACGGCTTCACCGAGGAGGAGTCCTTCAGCTCCTACGACTCCCAGCCCGAGCTGGTCACGCTCGACGACCAGCTCAGCCCGGTCTTCGCCGAGGCCATCGAGGGCGCCACCGTCGGCTCCCGGGTCGCGGTCACCGCGTCGGCGGACGCGGCGTTCGGCGAGGCCGGGAACGCCGTCGCTGGGCATCGCGAACAAGGACTCGGTGCTGGTGATCGTCGACCTGGTCAGCGGTGTCCTCGACGGTCCCAGCGGCACCGACCAGGCGGCCCCCGACTGGGCGCCCCTCATCGAGACCGGAGAGGCCGGCGACCCCACCGGCCTCGACTTCTCCCCGACCCCGCAGCCGGTGGGCCAGTTCCGCAAGGCGGTGCTGGTCGAGGGTGACGGAGCGAAGGTCACGAAGGGACAGAGCGTGGTGGCCCGCTACCTGGGCCAGGTCTACGACGCCGAGAAGCCCTTCGACCAGAACTACGAGGGCACGCCCACCGCGTTCGCGCTCGACGGGGTGGTCGAGGGCTGGTCCAAGGCGCTGACCGGCGCCAGCGTCGGCTCCCGGATCGTCATCCAGATCCCGCCGGCCCTCGGCTACGGGGAGGCAGGCAACGAACAGGCCGGCATCACCGGCACCGACACCCTCTTCTTCGTCGTCGACGTCCTGGCCGCCGGCTGAGCGGCCGGTGGCTGACCAGGAGCTGACGGGGCCGGACGAGCAGACCCTGCGCAAGTCCGAACGACTGCTGAACCTGCTCATCATGCTGCTGGTGCAGCGCCACCTGGTGCCCAAGCAGCGGATCCGCGCCATCCTGTACGCCGACTCCAGCCCGTCGGCCTTCGAGAAGATGTTCGAGCGGGACAAGGAGGAGCTGCGCAGCCTCGGAGTGCCGATCGAGGTCGGTCAGATGGACGCCTACTTCGACGACGAGCCCGGCTACCGGATCCGCCCCGATCGACTGGCGCTGCCGCCGGTCTCGCTCACACCCGACGAGGCGTCGGTGATCGGACTGGCCACCCGGGTCTGGCAGCACGCCCGGTTCGCCGAGGCGACCTCGGACGCGGTCCGCAAGCTCACCGCGGCCGGGGTGGAGGTGGACACCTCCGCGCTGGACATCGTCGAGCCCCGACTGACCGCGGACGAACCGTCCTTCGACGTGTTCTGGGAGGCCACCCAGGAGCGCAGCCAGGTCCAGTTCGACTACGCCCGCGGCGGCGACGACGCCTCGTCCCGACGTCGGCTGCAGCCGTGGGGCGTGGTCCGGCACGCCGGTCGCTGGTACGTCGTCGGGCACGACCTGGACCGGGGCGAGGAGCGGGTCTTCCGGCTCTCCCGGGTCCGGGGCACCGCGCGCCGGGTCGGACGACCCGGCGCCTACGAGATCCCCGCGGGCACCGACCTGGGGGAGACCGCGCGGCGACTGGCGCCTCCGTCGGTGGAGCAGCACGCGGTGCTCCTGGTCCGGGCCGGGGCCGGCCTCGCGCTGCGGCAGGGGGCCGACGAGGTCGAGCCCGGGGTCCGGGGCCCCGACGGGGCGACCGGATGGGACCGGGTGCGGTTGACCCGCTCCGGTCCCGGACTGGCCGACGAGCTGCTCGCGCACGGCGCCGCCGTCGTCGTGGAGGAACCGGCCGAGCTGCGGCGTACCGTCGTGGAGCGGCTGACCGCCGCGCTGACCGGGCAGCAGGCGGGCGACGCCGCGGGCGGACTCGGGGAGGGCTCGTGAACGCGCACCAGCCCGGGGGTGCCCGGGACCAGGTCTCCCGGCTGCTCACCCTGGTGCCGCTGCTGCACACCCGGGGCGCCCTCCGGGTCGAGGACGCCGCAGCGCTGCTGGGGGTGACCTCCGAGCAGCTCGTCACCGACCTCAAGGTGCTGCTGATGTGCGGCCTCCCCGGGGGCTACCCCGACGACCTCATCGACGTCGATCTGGATGCGCTGGAGGAGCCGCACGGCGACGGCGTCATCCGGGTCTCGAACGCGGAGTACCTGACCCGACCGCTGCGGCTGACCCCGACCGAGGCGACCGCCGTCATCGTGGCCCTGCGCGCGCTGCGCAACGGCGCCCAGGACGAGACCAGGGAGGTGGTGGACCGGGCGCTGGCCAAGCTCGAGGCGGCCGCCGCCGACGGCACCGCCGCCGGCCGGGTGGACCCCGGCACCGAGGCCGGCGACCCGGCCGAGGGGCTGCTGGCCACTCGTCTCCAGGACGCCGCGGACCGGCAGCGACAGGTGCTGCTGCGCTACTACGTGCCCTCGCGTGACGAGCTCTCCGAGCGCACGGTGGACCCGCGCGGCGTGGTCACCCACCGGGGCGTGGCCTACCTCGACGCCTGGTGCCACAGCGCCGCGGCGCCCCGGCTGTTCCGACTGGAGCGGATCGAGCACGCCGAGGTCACCGACGCACCGCTCGAGACCACCCCGGAGCCACCCCGCGACCTGGCTGCCGGGCTGTTCTCGCACGCCACCGACGCCACCACCGCGACCCTGCTGCTGCGTCCCGAGGCCCGGTGGATGGTGGAGTACTACCCGGTGCTCGAGGTGCGCCCGGCCGCGGACGGTGCCCTGGAGGTGGACCTCGTCGTCGTCGACGAGGCCTGGCTGACCCGGCTGCTGCTCCGGCTCGCCCCGCACGCCCGGGTGCTGGCCCCCGCGGGACTCGCCGACGACTTCCGGGCCGCCGCACGGCAGGTGCTCGGGCTGTACGGGTCCCCGGCGTAGAGTGAACACGCCCACTCGTCACAGGTAAGGACCGACATGAACGCCCTCGCGATCGGCGGCCTCGGCACTCCCGAGCTGCTCATCATCCTCGCAGTACTGGTGTTGCTGTTCGGCGCCTCCAAGCTCCCCGAGCTCGCCCGCGGCAGCGGTCGCGCGCTGCGCATCTTCAAGGCCGAGACCAAGGGCCTGATGGACGACGACGACGAGAAGCCCGACGACCTCGACGACGACCCGGGCGGCCGCCGCGGCCGTACCCCCGAGGCCCGTGAGATCGAGGCCCGCCAGCGGCAGGCCGAGGCTGCCAGCGACGCCGAGGCGGAGGCCGAGCGCCGCCGTCGCGGCGAGACCGCCTGAGACGCCCCCCGCCTTGACGCTGCGCGGGTCCGTCCACGGCTTCCTGGGCCTGCTCCGCGGCCGCCCCCACCACCCGGTGGGTGCCGACGGGCAGATGGCGCTCTCCGACCACCTCCGGGAGCTGCGCGGGCGGCTGCTGAAGTCGGTGCTGGTGCTGGTCCTGGCGTTCGCGGTGGCGCTGTTCTTCTACAACGAGCTGCTGACGCTGGTCCTCGGGCCCTACGACCACGCCCGCGAGGTGCTCGGGGACAGCACCGAGACCGCGGCGTACGTCGGCGGAGCCACCGGTCCGCTGATGCTGCAGCTCAAGCTGTGCGGCGTCGGTGCGGTGGTGGCCTCCAGCCCGTTCTGGCTCTACCAGATCTGGGCGTTCATCCTGCCGGGGCTGCACGCCAAGGAGAAGAAGTGGTCGCGGGTGTTCGCGGCCATCGCCGGCCCGATCTTCTTCCTCGGGGTGCTCACCGGCTACTACGTGCTGCCCACCGGCCTGGAGGTGCTGATCGGGTTCACCCCCGCCGAGCTCACCAACCTGGTCGAGTTCGGTGAGTACTTCAGCTTCTTCACCCGGATGCTGCTGGTCTTCGGGATCGCCTTCGAGATCCCGCTGTTCGTGGTGATGCTCAACCTGGCCGGGGTCGTCTCCGGCAAGGCCCTGGGCCGGTACCGACCCTGGATCATCATCCTCACCTTCGTCTTCGCGGCGGTCGCGACGCCGTCGACCGACCCGTTCTCCATGGTGATGCTGGCGCTGCCGATGCTGCTGCTGTTCCTGGTCGCCGAGCTGATCGCCCGCGCCGTGGACCGCGCCCGGGGCCGTGGCAGCGCGAGCACCGACCGTTGGGGCGACGACGAGCTGTCGACGCTGTGAGCGCCCCGGACCGCCGCCCCGGCGGCACGACGACCGAGGTCGACCCGTTCGACCTGCCGGACTGGCTGGGCACCGGTGAGGTCACCTGGTCGGCCGACTCCGGCGTGCGCTCGGGACACCTGGTGCTGGGAGCACTGGCCGCCGGCGACGACCGGATCGCCTGCGACCTGCTGGCCGTGGACGAGGCGTTCCCCCGGCCGGTCGCCGACGACGCGGTGCGGCTGCCCGCGCACCAGGCGTGGCAGCGCGGCCAGGTGCACCTGGTCACGATCGCCGACCGGCTGACCCTGACGGTTCCCGGCACCGGCTTCACCGCAGACCTGGTGCTCGATGCGGTCAGCCGGCTCGCGCTGGCCGTCGGCGCCTCCCCGGAGCGGTACGCCGTCCGGTTGCGGATCGGGTCCGCCGGCGACGGCCGGCGCTAGGACGGTCGCGGGCGACCGTGGCGGTGGCCGGGGACCGTTAGTCTCGGCCGGGTGCCCGCCCGCCCCCTCGCCCTGCTGACCAACCCCACCGCCGGCAAGGGTCGCGGGGCCCTGGCCCGGGCGGCGGTGCTCCCGCGGCTGCGCGACGCCGGGTTCGCGGTCCGTGACCTCGTCGCCGGCGACGCCGACGAGGCTCTCGAGCAGGCCCGCGCCGCGGTCGCCGACGGCGTCGAGACCCTCGCGGTCGTCGGCGGCGACGGGATGGTGCACCTGGCGGTCCAGGCGGTGGCCGGCACCGGCGTCCCGTTGGGGATCGTCCCGGCGGGCACCGGCAACGACGTCGCGCGGTACCTCGACCTGCCGCGGCGCGACCCGGTGGCCGCCGCGGACCGGATCGTGGCCGGCCGGGTCCGCACCCTGGACCTCGCCCGGTCCGGCCACCGGTGGTACGTCACCGTGCTGGCCGCCGGGTTCGACGCCGTGGTCAACGAGCGGGCCAACGCGATGACCTGGCCGCGCGGGCAGATGCGCTACAACCTGGCCACCCTCGCCGAGCTGCGCACCTTCGAGCCGCTGGCCTACACCCTCGACCTGGACGGCGTGCAGCGACGGCTGGAGGCGACGCTGGTCGCGGTCGGCAACGGACCGTCCTTCGGTGGCGGGCTGCGGATCACCGAGGGGGCGGTGCTCGACGACGGGCTGCTCGACGTGGTGATCATCAAGCCGATCAGCAAGCCGGAGCTGGTGCGGACCTACCCGAAGCTCTTCCGGGGCACCCACACGCGCCACCCCGCCTACGAGCACCATCGGGTCCGCCGGGTGACCGTCGCGGCCGCCGGGATCGTCGCCTACGCCGACGGGGAACGGTTCGGCGCGCTGCCGCTGACCGTCGAGTGCGACCCGGGTGCCCTCAGGGTGCTCGCGTAGGTTGTCGCCATGGCCTCCGACCCCCGACCGGCCGGCGAGCCGTCCCCGGCGCAGCGGTACGCCGAGTACCGGCGTACCCGCTCCCACCCGGTGCTGAAGGACTTCGAGGCGCTCTACGACTTCGCCCTCGACGACTTCCAGCTGCGGGCCTGCCGCGACATCGAGGAGGGCCGCGGCGTGCTGGTCGCCGCCCCGACCGGGTCCGGCAAGACCATCGTCGGGGAGTTCGCGATCCACCTGGCGCTCGAGCCAGGGGCGCAAGGCGTTCTACACCACGCCGATCAAGGCGCTGTCGAACCAGAAGTACGCCGACCTCGTGGCGCGCTACGGCCCCGACCAGGTCGGCCTGCTGACCGGCGACAACACCATCAACGGCGAGGCCCCGGTGGTGGTGATGACCACCGAGGTGCTCCGCAACATGCTCTACGCGGGGTCCCGGACCCTGGTCGGCCTGGGGTTCGTGGTGATGGACGAGGTGCACTACCTCGCCGACCGGGAGCGCGGCGCGGTCTGGGAGGAGGTGATCATCCACCTGCCGGAGTCGGTGGCGGTGGTCTCGCTGTCCGCGACCGTCTCCAACGCCGAGGAGTTCGGCGAGTGGCTGGCCACCGTGCGCGGCGACACCACCACGGTGGTGGAGGAGAAGCGCCCGGTGCCGCTCTACCAGCACGTGATGCTGGGCCGGAAGATGCTGGACCTGTTCGCCTCCTCCGACGTCGACGCGGCCGCCGGGTTCGTCAAGGAGGGCGCCCCGGTGAACGGGGAGCTGATGAAGATCGCCCGCGACGACTGGGCGGCGAGCCGGATCAAGGACCGCCGGTCGCCCCGCGACAAGGGACGTCGCAGCGGTCCCCGGCAGGTCGGCAACGGCCGGCGGGTGTGGATCCCCAGCCGCTACGACGTGGTGGACCGCCTGGAGCGGGACGGCCTGCTGCCGGCGATCGTGTTCATCTTCAGCCGGGTCGGCTGCGACGCGGCGGTCAGCCAGTGCCTCTCCGCCGGGGTGCGGCTCACCACGCCCGCCGAGAGCGACGAGGTCTTCGCCTTCGTCGAGGCCAGCTGCCGCCACCTGCCCCCCGAGGACCTGCACGCCCTGGGGTACCACGACTTCCTCGACGGGCTGACCCGCGGCGTGGCCGCGCACCACGCCGGGATGCTGCCGGCGTTCAAGCAGTGCGTGGAGGAGATGTTCCTGCGCGGCCTGTGCAAGGTCGTCTTCGCCACCGAGACCCTGGCGCTGGGCATCAACATGCCGGCGCGCACCGTGGTGATCGAGAAGCTGAGCAAGTGGAACGGCGAGACCCACGCCGACATCACCCCCGGCGAGTACACCCAGCTCACCGGGCGCGCGGGGCGGCGCGGCCTGGACACCGAGGGTCACGGGGTGGTGCTCTGGCAGCCCGGGATGAACCCGAAGGAGGTCGCCGGGCTGGCCTCCACCCGGACCTACCCGCTGCGGTCGTCGTTCCGGCCGTCGTACAACATGGCGGTCAACCTGGTCCACCACTACGGCCGCGACCGGTCCCGGGAGCTGCTCGAGCAGTCCTTCGCGCAGTTCCAGGCCGACAAGGCCGTCGTCGGGCTGGCCCGTCAGCTGCACAAGGCCCAGGAGGCACTCGACGGCTACGCCGAGGCGGCCACCTGCGACCGCGGCGACTTCATGGAGTACGCCGGGCTCCGCCGCCGGATCGGCGACGTGGAGAAGGGCGCCAACCGCGCCCGCAGGGCCGACCGCCGGGAGGAGGCGGTCGCGTCGCTGTCGACCCTCAAGCCCGGGGACGTCATCGCGGTGCCGACCGGCAAGTTCGCCGGGTACGCCGTGGTCATCGACCCCGGGTTCTCCCCTGAGGGTCCGCGGCCCTTCGTGGTCACCGCCGACCGGCAGGCGCGACGGCTGGCGATGATCGACTTCCCGGTCCCGGTGGAGGCGCTCACCCGGCTCAAGGTGCCGAAGAACTTCAACGCCCGGAACCCCCAGATGCGACGCGACCTGGCCTCGGCGTTGCGCACCCGCACCCACGACCTGGCCCCGCCGCCGCCGGGGCGCGGCCGGTCCGCGGCCGGTCGGCGTACCGACGGAGCCCGGTCCGGGGTGGACGCGGAGGTCGCCGAGCTCCGCGAGCAGCTGCGGGCGCACCCCTGCCACGACTGCCCGGACCGGGAGGACCACGCCCGGTGGGCGGAGCGGTGGTTCAAGCTCGACCGGGACGCGCAGACGCTGGCGCGGCGGGTGGAGTCACGGACCAACACCGTGGCCCGTCAGTTCGACCGGGTCTGCGAGGTGCTCACCGCGTTGGGGTACCTGGAGACCGCTCCTGCCGAGGCGGGCGCCGACACGGGTGCCGGGGTGCGGGTCAGCGAGCGCGGCCGGCACCTGATGCGGATCTACTCCGACATGGACCTGGTCGCCGCGGAGTCGTTGCGGCTGGGGCTGTGGGACGGCCTCTCGCCCTCGGAGCTGGCCGCCGTCCTCTCGGTGCTGGTCTTCGAGACCCGCCGCGCCGACGACGCGAGCTCCCCGCGCCTGCCCGGTGGCCGGGTCCGCGAGGTGGTCGGGTCGATGGTGCGGCTGTGGGGCGACCTCGACACCCTGGAGCGCGAGCACCGGCTGGACTTCCTGCGTCAGCCGGACCTCGGGTTCGCCTGGGTGGCCTACCGGTGGGCCGAGGGCGACGACCTGGACGACGTGCTGGCGATGACCGAGCTGGCGGCCGGCGACTTCGTCCGCTGGATGAAGCAGCTGCTCGACCTGGCCGGTCAGGTCGCCGACGCGGCCGGGGACCCGGCGTTGCGGGGGACCGCCCGCGACGTGGTGTCCCGGCTGCGCCGCGGGGTGGTGGCCTACTCGGCGCTGGGCGACTGACGGACCGCCTCGGCGACCGGGGTCCGGCCGCCGATGAGGTTCCACTGCTGGCCGACGGTGGTCTCGGCGTCCAGCACCGCGGCGACCACCGCCGCGACGTCGGCGCGGGTCACCTCGCCGCGCTCCACGTCGGGCCCCAGCGCCACCAGGCCGGTGCCGTCCTCGTCGGTGAGGGCGCCGGGCCGGATGATCGTCCAGTCCAGGTCGCTGTCGCGCAGCGCGGCGTCGGCGTCGCGCTTCGCCTCGACGTACGCGCGCCAGACCTCGCCGGTGTCCTCGGGCAGCTCCTGGTCGACGCCCATCGCGGAGATCTGCACGAACCTGCTGATCCCGGCGCGGCGGGCGCCGTCGATCGACTTCAGCGAGCCCTCGAGGTCCACGGTGCGCTTGCGCTCCACGCTGCCGTCGCCGCCACCGCCGGCGGCGAAGACGACCGCGTCGCAGCCCTCGAACACGGCGGCGAACTCCTCGGCCTGCTGCTGCTCGAGATCGAGCATCCGCACCTCGGCGCCGAGCTTCTCCAGCTCGGCGCGCTGCTCCTCCTTGCGCACCAGGGCCACCGGGGTGTGCCCGTTGCTCAGCAGCGCGGTGTGCAGGTGTTGGGCCACGTTCCCGTGACCCCCGACGACGGCGATTCGGCTCATGGGGCCACCGTACGAGCAGGCCGGTGAGCGGGGCGTCGCTCGGACTCAGCCGCCGAGCACCTCGACCAGCCGCCGGGCCTTGCTCTCCAGGCCCCACCGGGTGGCCAGCTCGACGACCCGGTCGGGGTCGCGTGGCGTGCGCGGGAGCGCCGTACCGCTGCGGTCCAGCTCGAGCTCGCGGGCCACCGCGACCACCTGGGGCGCCACCGCCAGGTAGTCCGCGGCGGCCTTGACCTTGCTGCGCGGCCCGGGGGCGAGGTCGGACCCGGGGTCGTCGGCGGCGACCAGCAGCGCCGGCATGTCGCCGAACCGGCCGAGCAGGGTGGCGGCGGTCTTCTCGCCGATGCCCGGGACGCCGGGGAGCCCGTCGGAGGCGTCGCCGCGCAGCGTGGCGAAGTCGGCGTACTGCGCGGCGTCGATGCCGTACTTGTCCCGGACCCAGGCGTTGGTGACCCGCTCGTGGTTGCCGACCCCGCGGGCGATGTAGAGCACCCGGACGTCTGCCCCGTCGTCGACCAGCTGGAACAGGTCGCGGTCGCCGGTGACGATGTCGACCGGTTGACCGGCGCCGGTGGCCAGCGTGCCGATGACGTCGTCCGCCTCGTAGCCGTCGGCTCCGACGACCCGGATCCCGAAGGCGTCGAGCACGTCGAGGATGATCGGGACCTGCACCTCCAGCGGGTCCGGCACCTCCTCGACATCGGGGGCGTCGGCACGCTCGGCGACCACCCGGTGCGACTTGTAGGTGGGGATCAGGTCGACCCGCCACTGCGGGCGCCAGTCGTTGTCCCAGCAGCAGACCAGGTCGGTGGGGCGGTACTGCTCGACCAGGCGGGAGATGAAGTCCATCAGCCCCCGCACCGCGTTCACCGGGGTGGTGCCGTCCGGGGCGAGGATCTCCGGGACCCCGAAGAACGCCCGGAAGTACATCGAGGCGGTGTCGAGAAGCATCAGCCGACCGGTGCCGTCGGTATCGGGAAGGGAGGGACGGGAGGGTGTGGCCACGGGCCGCATCCTGCCATGCAGGAACGGCGCCCGAGCGGCTCCGCTGCCCCTAGGGTGGCCTCGTGAACCATCCGGATCTCGAGGCCACGGATCGCAAGATCCTCCAGCTGCTGGCCGCCGACGGGCGGATGTCGTACACCGATCTCGGCAAGGCCACCGGGCTGTCCACCTCGGCGGTGCACCAGCGGGTGAAGCGGTTGGAGCAGCGCGGTCTCATCCTCGGGTACGGCGCGACGGTGAACCACCAGGGCATCGGGCTGCCGCTGACCGCCTTCATCTCCATCCGGCCGCTGGAGCCGTCCCAGCCCGACGACTCGCCCGCGCAGCTGGAGGGGATCCGCGAGATCGAGTCCTGCTGGTCGGTGGCCGGCGACGAGTCCTACATCCTCAAGGTCCGAGTGCCCTCCCCGGTGGACCTGGAGGACCTGCTCGCCCGGATCCGGTCCGCCGCCAACGTCAACACCCGCACCACGATCGTGCTCTCGACGTACTACGAGAACCGGTCCGTGACCTGATCCTGGTGCGGTCCGGATCCGGATCCGGGGGCGGTTCCGGGCCCGGGCGCGGTTTCGGTTCCGGACCCGGGCGCGGTTTCCCCGGCCGGCCGGGGAAACCGGAACTGGTCGGGGGAAACCGGCAGTGGTCGGGGGAAACCGGAACTGGTCGGGGGGAGCGCCCCCCGACAGGTGGAGGTCTGCCCCGACAGGTCGACCGGCTCAGGCGGCCGACGGCAGCCCGGCCAGGATCCGGCGGATCCGCTCGGCGGTGACCGCCGGGCGGGCCAGGTCCACCCAGATCAGCCGGATGCAGCGCCAGCCGGTCAGCTCGCAGACCATCTGCTCGCGCAGCTTCTCCCGGATCACCGCGTCCTCGACGCTCTCGTGCTCGCGGCGCAGGTCGCGGTACTTGACCATGCCGTCGAACTCGAGGAACACCCCCAGCTCCGGCCACGCGAAGTCCAGCCGCGCGACGATCTTGCCCCCGGCGTCGCGGACCGGGTACTGCAGGATCGGCTTGGGCAGCCCCGCCTGCCACAGCAGGTAGAAGGTGCGACTCTCGCCGGCGGACTCGCACCGAGCGTCGGCGAGACGCAGCACCAGGTTCGTGCGCAGGGTGTCCGGCACGTGACGCATCGCGGCGTACCGCCGGTGCAGCAGCGGCAGGGTGGTCTCGCCGGCGGCGAGCAGTCCGTTGACGATCACCAGACTGTGCTCGACGTCGGTGATCGTGGTGCAGTCCAGGGCGGTCCGGGTCCCATCGGTGAGCCAGGCGAGGTCGCGCCGGGTGACGTCCTCGGCCCGGAGCACGCCGCGGTGCTGGACGACGCCCGCCTCACGACGCCCGGCCCGGCCGTCGGTGCGGGTCAGGTGCGTGTGGCCCGGCATGTCCCAGACCGGTGCGCCCAACCGCTGAGCCGCCGACGTGTGCGAGAGCACGACGTCCGACCTCGCGGACCGGTACGCCGCCGTCGAGACGAGGAGCCGCCTGCCGTCCTCATCGAGGGCGCGCCACAGCTCGCCCGAGCAGTACGACCCCTGCCGCAGCCGATGCCACTGGCCGGACCGGACCATCTTGCGGATGGTCTTCTCGTCACACCCCGCGGCAAGGACGTCCTTGGTCCGGAAGATCTGGTCGAGGGTGGTCAGTCGGTTCGTCAGCTCGTGCATGCAAGGAACCCTGTCCTCCGGGCGCCGGCCGCGACAGCGGCAGAATCGCGCCTGTGGAGAACCTGACCGGATCGGCCAGCTGTGGAGGAAACTCGCGCGGATCCGTGCCGACCGGCTGACTTGTCGGGGCAAACCGGAACTGGTCGGGGGGTGCTCCACCTGACAGGTTCCGGTTTCCCCGGCCGGCCGGGGAAACCGCAGGCGGACCCGGAAACAGGCGGACCCGGATGAACGCCCGACCCGACCGGGGCCATCACCCCAGGAGTCCTGGCTCGTTGCACCGGTGATCGTGCCCGCGACGACGCACCACCCCCGGAGGTCGGATGGCCCGCCTGCTCGCCCTCGTCCTCGCGCTGCTGCTCCCGGCGGCGCTGGTCGCCACGCCGGGGGAGTCAGCGGCCCGCGACAGCGCCGCCCCGGTCCCGGGCGCGGCACGCTCGGGCGCGGTCCCGAACACGGGCACGGGGGCGACCGGCCCGCTCCAGGTGGGCGTGGGGCGCGCCGACATCACCCCGCCGACCGGGTACTTCACGATGGGCAACGTGCGCTCCGACGCGCGGGCCAGGGGCGCCCACGGCCGGCTCCAGGCGCGGGCGATCGTGCTGCAACGGGGACAGCGGAAGGTGGCCCTGGTCGTGACCGACCTGTGCTGCGTGGCCGGGGGACTGCTCACCGAGGCCGTCGAGGACCTGCGCGGACGCGGCTTCGACGAGACCACGATCCTCGTCTCGGCCACCCACACCCACAGCGCACCCGGCCAGTACTTCCCCTACACCGCCTACGACCTGACCCTGCCGAACGCGAACACGATCACCCAGTTCGAGGGCCGCCCGGACCCGCAGCTCTACGCGTTCCTGGCCCGCCGGATCGCGGTCGCCATCGCGCGGGCCGACGACGACCGGGGCCCAGGCGCCGCCGCCTGGGGACGCACCCGGATCCCGGTGGGCCTCACCGAGAACCGGTCGATCGAGGCGCACCTGGCCAACTACGGTATCGAGAAGGACCTGGGCGAGGGCAGCGCGGCCGACAGCCCCCGGGGCGCCGGCAGCACCATCGACCCGATCCTCGACGTGCTCCGGGTGGACAAGCGGATCGGCGGCCGGCTGGTGCCGGTCGGGATGTGGTCCACGTTCGCCAACCACGGCACCGTCAACCTCGGCACCCGCTCCAGCAACTACAACGGTGACCACCTCGGCGCCGCGATGCTGGCCGGCGAGGCGGCGCTGCGGCGTACCGGTGGGGCGCCGCGCGACCAGGACGTGGTGACCGCGTTCTCGAACGCCGACGAGGGCGACACCTCCTCGGCGCTGCACCGGACCGGACCCGCTGAGGCTGAGTACGTCGGCCGGGTCGAGGCGGCCGCGATGCTGCGGGCCTGGCGCCGGGCCGGCCGAGGCCTCTCCACCCGGCCGGCCCTGGACCTGCGCTGGACCCGGTTCTGCTTCTGCGGCCAGGACACGGCCGAGGGGCCGGTGGACGACAAGGCAGTGCCCGGCCTGCCGCTGCTGACCGGGTCCGACGAGCACCGCGGCCAGCTGCACGAGAACACCGGGATGGTCTACGAGGGGTACCGGCTGCCGGCACCCGTGGGGCCGCAGGGCACCAAGATCCAGCTGCTGCCACAGGGCGTTCCGATCCCGCGGGGCGCGCCGCTGGTGGTGCTACGGGTCGGGGACGGGGCGATCGTCTCCAATCCCGGCGAGGTCACCGTCGAGGTCGGCCGGCGGATCCGCGCCGCGGTGAGCGGTGCCCTGGGCGGCAGCGGCGTCCGGTCGGTGGCGATCAGCGGCCTCGCCAACGAGTACCAGGGCTACTTCACCAGCCCGCCGGAGTACACCTGGCAGGCGTACGAGGGTGGCCAGACCAACTTCGGGACCTTCAGCTCGGTGCTGCTGGTGGAGAAGTCGGCGGAGCTGGCCCGCACCCTGGCGCGCGGGGTCGCCGCGCCGCCGGCGTACCCCTTCGACCCCACCAACGGGCTCCAGCCGGACCCGACGCCGTTCCCCGACGGCGCGGCCGCGGCGAGCGACCCCGCCCAGCCGACAGCGGTACGCCGGCTGCAGCGGGCCCGGTTCGCCTGGACCGGCGGCGCCCGGGGCACGGACCGTCCGCTGGACCGGGCCTTCGTCACCGTGCAGCAGCGTCGGGCGGGGGCCTGGCGGAACGTCGCCGACGACCGCGGCAGCACGGTGGCTTGGACGGTGCGGGGCAACGAGCAGGTGCCGCTCGGCGCCGGGTACGTCAAGGAGGCGAACGAGGGCCGGTACCGCGCGGTGTGGGAGCCCCCCGGCGACACAGCCCGGGGCACCTACCGGTTCGTGGTCACCGCGAAGCGCTATCGGCTGGTCTCGCGTCCCTTCACCGTCGCGCCCTCGCCGGCGCTGACGGTGCAGCCGGTCCGGGCCCGACCGGGCCGGGCAGCGTTCGTGCTGCGCTACCCCGCGGCGGTGCCGTACGACGACCTCACCTACCGGCCCCAGGTGGCGCCGGGGGGCCGGGCGGTGGTCCGGGTGGACGGGGACCGCCGGGTCGTCCGCGCCGGCCGGGACGGCGTCTTCGTGCTGCGCGCGCGGCCCGGGTCCGGCGTCGAGATCGCTCCCGGCGCCGCCCGTGACCGGTGGGACAACCGCAGCCACCGGCGCATGCGGTTCACCGCGGGAGCGCCGCGGCGTCCCCGGCCGGACGAGCCCTACCCGGTGCTCGCCCCCTGGTGATCGCCGCCGACTACCAGGCCTGCAGCGCCGCCGTCCGCCGGGACGCCTCGGCCATCTCCGCCGCCTTCAGGGCCGACTCGTCCAGCCGGCCGTGCTCGGCCCACCACTGCTGGCCCTCGGCCGGCAGGGTGTGGATCGGGTCGTAGTACTGGTAGGTCTTCGTCAGCGCGGTCGGGTCGTCGGTCTCGATCGAGGTCCGGTAGTTCTTGGTCCACCCGGAGATGCCGCGGACGGTGTCGTACTCGGCGAGCTGGTGCACCCACCGCTTGCCGACGAACGGCACGTCGCAGACGATCCGCGGGGTCGCGAAGCCCGGCAGGTAGCCCATGATGTGGTGCTGGAGTCGCTGCGCGTCGGCGACCGAGACCCGCCAGTGCTCCGAGTACGGAATCATGTCGCACAGGTAGAAGTAGTAGGGCATGATCTGCGCGCCGTCGAGAAGCCGGAAGCACAGGTCGAGCAGGGCGTGCGGGTCGGCGTTGACGCCGTCCAGCAGCACCCCCTGGTTGCGGACGTCGCGCACGCCGGCCTCGAGCATCGCCCGGGTCGCCTGCGCCACCAGCGGCGTGATCGAGTTCGCGTGGTTGGCGTGGGTGTGGATCGCCAGCGAGACCCCGCGGTCGCGCGCGGTGCCGGCGACCCGGGTCATCCCGGCCCGGACGTCCTCGCCCAGCCAGTGCTGGGGGAGTCCGATCAGGGCCTTGGTGGCGAGCCTGATGTCGCGGATGTTCTCGATCTCCAGCAGCTGGGTCAGGAACGCCTCCAGCCGCGGCCACGGCATGTTCGCCACGTCGCCGCCGGAGACCACCACGTCGCGCACCGACGGGGTGCGGCGCAGGTAGTCGAGCATGTCGCCCAGCCGGTCGGCGGGCTTGGCCGTGAACTTGAGCTTCTCGACGGTCGGGGTGGAGTTGCCGACCAGGTCCATCCGGGTGCAGTGCCCGCAGTACTGCGGGCAGGTCGGCAGCAGCTCGGCGAGCACCTTGGTGGGGTAGCGGTGGGTGAGCCCCTCGGCGACCCACATGTCGTGCTCGTGCAGCGAGTCGCGGGTGGCGTGCGGGTGCGAGGGCCAGTCGGTGCGTCGGTCGGAGAAGACGGGCAGCATGTAGTGCCGGATCGGGTCGGCGTAGAACGCCTCGGTCAGCGACCCCGGGCCGGCGGGCACCTCGTGCGGCACCATCGTGTTCATCATCTGCGGCGGCACCAGCATCGACATCGTGGCCCGCTCGGTCTGGTCCCGCTCCAGGTCGGCGTAGAACCGCTCGTCGACCAGGTCGCCGAGCAGGTCGCGCAGCTGACGCAGGTTCTTCACGCAGTGCGCCCGCTGCCACTGCACCGAGGCCCACTCGGTGGCCGTGACGTCCTTCCAGCCGGGAAAACGGGTCCAGTCGGGCTCGACCAGCTCGACCCGGCGGTACGGGTACGGCTGGCCGGTGGCCCCCTCGACGAGGGAGGCGATGGAGGTGTCGATGCTCATGAGGCCAGGGTGACAGAGATCCTGCGGTGAATCCACCACATCGCGGGAGATTCTGCGGTCAGATCAGACCGCTGGCCTCCAGCGTGCGCCGTACGACGGGATCGGCGGTCGTCAGTCCGTAGCGGTGCTGGTAGACCGCCTCCACCAGGGCCCGGGTCTCCTCCGGCAGGCCGGCGGCCAGGTCGGTCGCCATCAGCAGCATCGGGGGAGCGTGCCCGTCGTGCGGCGGGTGGTAGTCGCGCACCGGCAGCACCCGTCCCCCCAACCGCTCGTAGAAGACGACCCGGCGCCGGTGCTCGACGACGTGGTGCTCGGCCAGACCGGGCTCGTCGGGGTGCTCGACGTCCCAGACCAGCCGGGTGCGTCCCTCGGCGGCGAGCAGCGCGGTGAGCGCCCGCCACATCCGGGAGCCGAGCCCCACCCCGCGGCGGCCCACCGCGTAGTAGCGCAGGAAGGTCCAGCCGGTCTCCGCGAGGTCGCGGACCAGCGCCAGACCGGCGGGGCCGTCGGGTTCGACCCACACCAGCAGCCGGTCGGTCAGCAGATCCTCGAACGGCGCCCGCAGCTCGGCCGGGAACGCGTCGTCGTAGATCGCCCGGACCGCGGCCACGCCGTCCGCGTCGAGCTCCTCGACCGGCCGCAGCGTCACCGGTCCTCCCCGTGCACGATCTCGCCGCCGAGCACCGTGCGCAGCACCTCGATGTCGCGGATCGTCTCCGGCGCCACGGTGGCCGGGTCCCCGGAGAGCACCACCAGGTCCGCGAGCCGGCCGGGCTCGACGGTGCCCCTGCTGCGCTCCTGGTGGGAGGCGTACGCCGACCCGAACGTGAACGCGGTGAGGGCCTCCAGGCCGGAGACCGCCTCCTCGGGCCCGAAGGGCTCGCCGGTGTCGGTGAGCCGGTTCACCAGGTCGTGCATGCCCAGCAACGGGTTGCCGTCGACCACCGGCCGGTCCGAGCTGCCCGGCACCACCAGGCCGGCGTCCAGCAGGCTGCGCTGCCGGTAGGCCCACCGGGACCGCTCGGGTCCGAGCGCTCGGAGCATCCCGTCGCCGATCTCGCCGACGAACCGGCCCTGGGGGACCGGCACGACCCCCAGCTCGGCAGCCCGGAGCACCTGCTCGGGGCTGCTCACGCCGAAGTGCTCGATCCGGTGTCGGACGTCGGGACGGGGCCAGCGCCGCTGCGCCTCGGCGTAGCTGTCCAGGACGAGGTCGACCGCGGCGTCGCCGATCGCGTGGGCGGCCACCCGCCAGCCGGACCGGTGCGCGTCCAGGATGGTCCGGCGCAGCACCTCGGGATCGTCCTGGAGGTAGCCGCGCTCACCCGGCGTGTCGGCGAAGTCGGCGCACATCGCGGCGGTGTGCCCGATCAGCGAGCCGTCGGAGAACACCTTCACCGGGCCGATCCGCAGCCGGTCGTCGCCCAGCCCGGTGCGGATCCCGAGGTCCAGCCCGACCGGCATCTCGTCGTCGGGGTGCGCGGCGAGCGGGTGCAGCGCGTCCGCGGCCACCATCAGCTCGACCCGGACGGGCAGTCGGCCCTCGTCGCGGGCCCGCTGGTACGCCGCCAGCTCGACGGGGCTGCGGCCGATCCAGCCGCCGCCGATGCCGGCCTCGACACAGCTGGTGATGCCCTGGGTCAGGTAGGCCCGCCCGGCCCGCTCCACCGCGTCGGTCAGCGAGGCGAGCGGCACCGGCAGCACCAACGGGTTGAGCAGCTGCTGGGCCTGTTCCTGCAGCAGTCCGGTCGGCCGACCGGCCGCGTCGGTGACGACCAGCCCACCGGGGACCGCGACCGGTGCCTCGGCCAGACCGAGGTCGGTGAGGACCGCGCCGTTGACCACGCACATGTGCCCCGAGGTGTGCCGCAGCCAGACGTGCCGCCCCGGCGCCGCGCGGTCCAGGGCGTCGCGGTCCGGGTGCCCGCCGGTCTTGTTGTCGTCGTACCCGGCGCCGATCACCCAGGCCCCGGGCGGCAGCTCGGCTGCCCGCGCGGCCACCGCGTCGTACACCGCCTCGAGCGAGGAGACCCGCAGGTCCACCTCGGCCAGGGACAGCCCGTACCAGGCCATGTGGTTGTGCGCGTCGTGGAAGCCCGGGGTGACCACGGCGCCGTCGAGGTCGACCACCCGTCGGGCGGGCACGTCCTCGGTGGCCACCACTCGCCCGTCGAGCACGGCCACCGCGGTGGCGGTCCCGGACCGGCCCGGACCGGTCAGGGTGCGCACCCGGGCGTTGGTGAGCAGCAGGTCGGCCTCGATCACCGGGTCACCTCCGGTGCGGTGGGGCGCAGCAGGGCCTTGGCGACCCGGTGTGACGGAGTCATCGGCAGCTCCTCGCGCAGCTCCCAGCGGCTGGGCACCTTGAAGCCGGCCAGCCGGGTCCGGCACCACTCGACCAGCTCCTCGACGGTGGCGCCGGGCGCCACCAGGTAGGCCAGCACCTCCTCGCCGCGCAGCTCGTCCGGGACCCCGACGACGGCGGCGAGGTGGACCGACGGGTGGGCCAGCAGCACCTCCTCGACCTCGCGGGCGGCGATGTTCTCGCCACTGCGGCGGATCATGTCCTTGAGCCGTCCGGTCAGGTAGTAGCGGCCCCGGTCGTCGACCCGGGCCAGGTCGCCGGTGCGGAACCAGCCGTCCACGAACGGGTCGGGGTGTCCCAGGTAGCCGTCCATCATCCCGTCCCCGCGCAGCCACAGCTCGCCGTCGACCAGCTGGGCCTCGCGGTGGGCGGCGGGACGTCCCAGGCACCCGGTGCCGACCAGCTCGTCGTGCTCGGCGGGCCCCACCCGCAGGTCGGCGCCGGTCTCGGTCATCCCGAAGGCCTCGTACCAGCCGACGCCCCACCGGTCCTCGAGCTCGGCGTGGAGGGCCGTGGGGATGGCGGAGCACTGCACGACCCGGACCCGGTGGTCCCGGTCGGCGGGGCCGGTGGGCATCCGCAGCAGCAGCGTCGGCATCGACGCCAGGCAGTAGAAGTAGGTCACCCGGTGCTCGCGCACCGTGGCCCAGAACCGGCTGGGGTGGAAGCCGTCCAGGACGACCAGGTGCGCGCCGGCCAGCAGCGCCGTGACCACGTTCCACTGCGGGTCGACGTAGGAGAAGGGCTGCGCGGTGAGCATCACGTCGTCGCTGGTCAGGTGCGGGAACTCGGCGGTCATCGAGCCGGCCAGGGTGGTCCAGTACCGGTGCGAGAGCAGGCAGCCCTTGGGGTGCCCGGTGGTGCCGGAGGTGTACTGCACGTTGACGATCGCCCCCGGATCCGGGGGTGCGGGGGACCAGCCGGAGGCGGGGCGCCCGCCCAGGTCCCGGGCGAGGACGACGCGGTCGACCAGCGGCGTGAGCAGGTCCAGGTGGGCCTCGCCGGTCACCGCGAGTCGCACCCCGGCATCGGCCAGCGGGTGCGCCGCGTCGGCCGTGCCGTACCGGACGTTGAGGGGCACCATCGCGGCTCCGAGCCGGGCCAGCGCCAGCCAGGTCAGCGGGAAGTCGGGCTCGTTGCCGAGCATCACCGCCACCCGGTCCCCGGGTCCGACCCCGTGCTCGTGCAGGGCGATCGCGGACGACGTCACGCGCTGCGCGACCTCGGCGAAGGTCAGCGTGGTGGCGGGTGCGTCGGTGTCGGTGTCGAAGGTCCACGCCGGTCGGTCCGGCCACCGGGCGGCGGCCCGGTCGAGCAGGTCGAGCAGGGTGAGGTCGTCCTCAGCCACGGCGGAACTCCTCCCGGGGGGCCTCGCCCTCCCCGGAGAGCGAGGTGAGCAGCGCGTGGTCGACCTCCCGGGCCATCGCGGCGTCGACCGAGGAGTCCAGGCCCTGGTCGAGCGCCTGCTTGGCCAGGCTCGTCGCGAGCGCCGGCCGCTCGACGATCCGCGCGGCCAGCTCGAGGGCCACCTCCTCGTGCCGCCCGGCGGGGGTCACCCGGGCCACCAGACCGATCGCGGCCGCGGTGGCCCCGTCGACCCGCTCGCCCAGCAGCAGCAGCTCCTTGGCCTTCGCCCAGCCCACCAGCTGCGGCAGCAGGCGGGAGATGCCACCGGTGACGCTGAGCCCGACCCCGACCTCGGGGAAGCCGAACCGGGCGTCCTCGCCGGCCACCACCAGGTCGCAGCACAGCGCGAACTCGGCGCCGGCGCCCAGCGCATACCCGTGGACAGCGGCCAGCACCGGGCCGGGGAACCGCCGGACCAGCCGGGTGACCTCCTGGATCGCCTCGAGTCGCTCCCGGGTCTGCAGCGGGGTCTCGGCGGCCTCGGGCTCCTTGAGATCGTGCCCGGCGCAGAAGGCCCGGCCGCGGCCGGCGAGCACCACGACCCGGGCGCCGTCCTCGACGGCCCGCGCCAGGCCCGCACACAGCCCGTCGGTGAGCTCGGGGACGACCGCGTTGAGGCGTTCGGGACGGTTGAGGTGCAGCCGCGCCACCTGGGCGTCGAAGGCGTAGTCGACGGTCACGCGTGCACCCTCTCACCTCGGCCCGGTCGTCTCGGCACGAGTCGCTGCCGACCCGAGATCTTCACACCAGTCACACATCGCGGCGAGTCGTGGGCGACACGCCGCAGCGCCCCGGAGAAGGGCAAGGAATCTTCCCGCTCCAGACCCCTGCGCTGACCTGCGCATACGCCTGTTGTTGCAGGTCAGAGGCGTGTTGACAGAAGGTCACGGATTGGTGAAGGTACACACGTCCGCCCGTGCAGATCGTGGCAGGCGAACCGACGTCCGAGTGGCCGTGTCGGAGGGTGGGGTGCCAATCACCCGTCCGACGCTGTTCGCGGAGGTCGGTTCGCTCCGCGAGGACGGACACGGAAGGGCCTCGGACCCCCTAGACAACAACTCGTTCGCCGCAGCCGGTCGCGCCCGGGTTGGACCGAAGGGTGCCAAGGCCCTTCCGTTCGTCTGCAACCCGGTGCCGCCGCCCGGGCAGGGGACCCCCGGCAGTGCACCCGGACGCCCGTAGGCTGGCCGAGTGCTGCTCCGGATCCCCGCCGCCGCCGCCGCTGGGGTGGCCCTCGCGCTGGCGTTCGAACCGGTCGCAGCCGCCTGGCTGGTGCCGTTCGCGGTGGCCGGGTTCGTGCTCAGCACCCGGGGGCTGCGTGCCCGCAGCGGCTGGCTCCCCGGTCTCGCGTTCGGGCTCGGCTTCTACCTGGTGCACATCAGGTGGATGACCACCGTCGGCCCCGACGCGTGGATCGCGTTGTCGGTGGCCGTCGCCTGCTTCTACGCCGTCCTCGGGTCCCTCGCAGCGGTGCTGCAGGGTCGCCGCGGGTGGCCGGTGTGGGTGGCCGCGGCGTGGGTCTCGGTCGAGGCGTGGCGCAGCAGCTGGCCGTTCAGCGGGATGCCCTGGGGCAAGCTCGCCTTCGCGACCGTCGACACGCCGATCGCCCTGTCCCTGCCGTACGTCGGGATGACCGGCGTCGGCTTCGGGCTGGCCCTGCTCGGGTGCGTGCTCGCCTGGATCGTCACCGCCCGGGGCGGCACCGAGCGGATCGGTGCGGTCTGCGCCCTGCTGGGGGTGGTCGCGCTGCTCACCGTTCCCACCCTGCGTCCCTGGGGGTTCGAGGCCGAGGGGGTCAGCACGGTCGCTGCCGTCCAGGGGGACGTGCCGGGGCCTGGCAACGACATTCTCTACGACCACCGCCAGGTGACCCGCAACCACGTCGAGGCGACCATCGACCTCGGCGCCCGGGTCGAGGCGGGCACCGTGCTCGAGCCGGACTTCGTGGTGTGGCCGGAGAACTCCACCGCGGTGGATCCGTTCCTGGACGCGGAGACGAACGCGGGCATCGAGGAGGCGGTCGAGGCGGTCGGGGTGCCGGTGCTGGTCGGCGCCCTGGTGGACGCGGGGGAGGAGCACGTCCTCAACCAGGGCATCGTCTGGGACCCGGTCACCGGCGACGGGGACCGCTACACCAAGTGGCACCCGGTCGCGTACGGCGAGTACATCCCGTTCCGGCGGTTCTTCGACGACCGCAACTTCGGACGGCTGGCGCTGATCCCCCGGGACATGCTCGCCGGGGACCGCCGGGAGCCGCTGTCCATCGCCGGGGTGGCGGTGGCCGACGCCATCTGCTTCGACGTCGCCTACGACGACGGCATCCACGCCCAGGTGTCCCGCGGCGCCGAGCTGCTGGTGGTGCAGACCAGCAACGCCACCTTCATCTTCACCGACCAGATCGACCAGCAGTTCGCGATCAGCCGACTCCGGGCGATGGAGACCGGCCGGTTCACCGTGGTTGCCGCGACGAACGGGATCACCGGCGTGATCGCCCCGGACGGCTCGGTGCGCAGCAGTGCCGGCCCCCGCACCCAGGACGTGCTGGTGGAGCAGGTGGGGCTGTCCACCCAGGTGACCCCTGCGGTGCGGCTGGGGCCGTGGCCGGAACGCGTGGCGATCGGCCTCGCCGCGTCGGGTCTCCTGCTGGGCCTGGTCCCGTATCGTCGGAGGCGTCAGGAGTCGCGGACCGAGCCGCTCCAGCCGGAGCCGGTCGTCGCCGGCTCGCCCGGTGGAGATGGTGAGTGAGGCAGTGGTGAACGGTCTCGGCCGGGTGGTGATGGTGATGCCCACCTACAACGAGGTCGGCAACCTCGAGTGGATCGCCGCGAGGCTGCGCGCCGCCCACCCCGACGTGCACCTGCTCGTCGTCGACGACGCCTCGCCGGACGGCACCGGCGCCGTCGCGGACCGGCTGGCGGCCGACGACGACCACGTCCGGGTGCTGCACCGGGCCGGGAAGGCCGGCCTGGGTGCGGCGTACGTCGCGGGGTTCCGGGAGGCCCTGGCGGCCGGGTTCGACGTGGTGGGGGAGATGGACGCCGACGGCTCGCACCAGCCCGAGCAGCTGCACCGGCTCCTGGACGCCATCGGCGAGTGTGACCTGGTCCTCGGCTCGCGGTGGGTGCCGGGCGGGTCGGTGGTGCACTGGCCGCGACGCCGCGAGGCGCTCTCGCGCGGCGGCAACCTCTACGTCCGGGGGTTGCTCGGCATCGACGTGCGCGACGCCACCTCCGGCTTCCGGCTCTTCAGGCGCAGCACCCTGGAGAAGATCGACCTCGACTCGGTCCGCTCGACCGGCTACGTCTTCCAGACCGACCTGGTCACCCGGACGCTCCGCGCCGGGCTGTGCGTGCGCGAGGTGCCGATCGAGTTCGTGGAACGCGTCCACGGGGACTCGAAGATGAGCGGCGCGGTGGCGCTGGAGTCGCTGCGCCGGATCACTGCCTGGGGGTTGCGCGAACGGTTCGACCAGGTCCGACGGACGGGTGGTCGCACCGCTCGGACCCCGAGCCCGACCGGTGGGCCGCGATGAGCCTCGGCGACGCGGGACCGCGACGTCGCCGCCGGTGGGTGCCGCTGGCGCTGCTGGTGGCGTTCGTCGTGGTGCCGCTGGTGGAGATCTACGTGCTGGTGCAGGTCGGCCAGGTGGTCGGCGTCGGCTGGACGATCCTGCTGCTGATCGCTCTCAGCGCGCTGGGCGCCTGGCTGGTACGCCGGGAGGGCGCCCGCGCCTGGCGGGCGCTGCGTCTCACGCTGCAGGAGGGACGGATGCCGGCGCGGGAGCTGGCCGACGGGGCGCTGATCCTCATCGGCGGCACCCTGCTGCTCACCCCGGGCTTCGTCACCGACGCGGTCGGCGCCCTGCTGATCCTGCCGATCACCCGCCCGCTGGCGCGGCGGGGGCTGCAGACGGTGCTGGCGCGCCGACTGGTCGGCTTCGTGGGGCCGACATCGGCCCCCGGCCAGGGACGACAAAGCCCCGGACCGCGATCCGAGGGATCGGTGATCCGGGGCGAGGTCGTCGACGACGACGGCCGGCACCGCAGGACCCCTGAGCGGGGCCGCGGTCCTCGGCTTCGGTCGGTGGACCGTCAGGCGGTCGCCTTGCGCTTCTTGGCGTTGGCTCGGTGCAGGTGGGCGGGACCGATCTCGCCGCCCCGCAGCAGCTCCAGGCGCTCCTTGAGGATGTCCTCGAGCTCCTTCTCCGAGCGGCGCTCCAGCAGCATGTCCCAGTGGGTACGCGCCGGCTTCTCCGCCTTCACCTCGCGCTCGATGCCCTGCGTGCTGAGTGCCTCCGCACCGCAACGCGGGCATTCCCAGACCGCCGGGATGTCAGCCTCGACCGACATGGTGATCTCGAACTCGTGGTTCTGCTTGCAGCGGTACCCGACCTGCTGCCGCGCAGCGAACTCGATGCCGCGCTCGTCCTCGAAGCTCTGGCCTCCGAGTCGCGCTCCCCGCAATGTGCGCTCCGCCATGAGGCACCTCCACAACTAGGTGTACGGACTTCGACGCACCGATGTACGTCAAGTCTTCAACGGTATCGGGGTACCCAGAATTCCGGGCAATCATGAGCAGATCGGTGCCAGGTTTCGAGGTGGAGTGCGTCACTCCCGGTCGGAGGCTGGTCTCAGATGACCTCGGGAACCACGTTCCCGGCCTCCCGGATGCCCCGGGCGGTGTCCACCCGGGACAGGATCGCGCCGCCGACCACGAAGAAGCCGATCAGCGCGAAGATCGCCGGTCGGTAGGAGTCGGTGAACTGGAAGACGAGCCCGAAGACCAGGGTGCCCAGCCAGGAGGTGCCCCGCTCCATCGCGTGGTAGAAGCTGAAGTACTCCGCCTCCTTGCCGCGGGGGATGAGCAGCGAGAAGTAGGACCGGGCGAGCGCCTGGGTGCCGCCGAGCACGATGCCGATCCCGGCGCCGAGGACGAGGAACGGGACGATCTCGCCCTCGGGCAGGAAGAGCGCGGCGGTGACGATCAGCATCCACGCCACCAGCCCCACCAGGATGACCCGCTTGGCGCCGTACCGCCCGGCGGCTCGGCCGAAGCCGAGCGCACCGAAGATCGCGACCAGCTGGACCAGCAGGTAGGTGGCCAGCACCGTGCCGGTGGCGAAGCCGAGCTCCTCCACGCCGTAGATCGAGGCCGAGGCGATGACGGTCTGGATGCCGTCGTTGAAGAACAGGTAGGCCACCAGGAAGGTCAGCGCGACCGGGTAGTTGCGGATGTCGCGCAGCGTCGCGACCAGCTGCCCGAAGCTGCGCGCCAGCACCCCGCCGCTGGCCGGCTCGAGGTGGCGCACCGGGTGGTTGCGCAGTCCCAGGAACGGGATGATCGTGAAGCCGGCCCACCAGATCGCCGCGGAGAGCATGCTGATCCGGACCGCGAGGCCCTCGGTGAGCCCGAAGCTGTCGTGGAAGCTGACCAGGACGAAGTTCAGTGCCAGCAGCAGTCCGCCGCCGGCGTACCCCAGCGCCCACCCGCGGGAGGAGACCCGGTCCCGCTCGTGCTCGTCGGCGATCAGGCACAAGATGGCGTCGTTGAAGACCGCCGAGGCGCCGAAGCAGAGGTTGGCCACGATGAAGGTCACCGCGCCGAGCTGCCAGTTGTCCCCGGTGACGAAGAACAGCAGCGCGGCCGCCGCCGAGCCCACCCAGGCGAACCCGGCGAGCAGCTGCTTCTTCTTCTCGGTCCGGTCGGCGACGGCGCCGAGCAGCGGCAGCAGCAGCGCCGAGATGACCGTCGAGGCGGTGATCACGAACGACGGCAGCGCGCCCGGCGCGACGGAGAGCCCCAGCACCGAGATCCGGTTGTCGACCGCGGCCTCCTTGGCCACCGCGATCAGGTACGGCGCGAACAGGACCCCGGCCACCGTGGTGGCGAAGGCACTGTTGGCCCAGTCGTAGAAGTACCAGGCCCGCTGCTCCTTGGCCCTGGCCCTGGCCAGCGGCCGCAGGTCCGCGATCCCGGGTCGGCCCGGCTCGTGGGGACCGTCGGGTGCAGGTGTCATGGGGCGTCCCTCCACTGGCCGCGCTCGATGAGCACGCTCTTGAGCAGGTCGGTGCGGTCGGTGAACAGGCCGTCCACGCCGCGGTCCAGCAGCTCGTGCATCTCGTCGGGGTCGTCGACGGTCCACACGTGCACGTGCTTGCGCACCGCGTGGGCGCGGCGGACCAGGCCGGGGCCGGCGACCCGGATCGAGAACCTGCCCAGCCGGCGCCGGTGCGGGACCTGCAGGGCGGCCACCCGGCGGCCGGTCAGCCGGTCGGCGAGGGCACCGGGCAGCGCCAGGAACGCCAGCACCTCCAGCAGGTGAGCGGAGGTCGCCACCCGGGGGTCCGCGATGGCACGGAAGTCGCGCAGCCGCCGCACCGAGAACGAGCCCACCAGCACCCGTTCCCAGGCCTCGCGGTCGTCGAGGAACGCGGCCAGCGCGGGCACCGCCGCCGCCGACTTCAGGTCGATGTTGAAACGGACACCGGGGAACTCCTCGAAGAGCGCAGCGAGCGTCGGCACCTCTTCGCGGCCCCCGACCCGTGCCTCGCGCACCTCGGCCAGTTCCAGCTCGGCGATCGCGCCGGTGCGGTCGGTGACCCGGTCCAGGACGGTGTCGTGGAAGGCCAGCAGCGTCCCGTCCCGGGTGACGTGCACGTCGGTCTCGAGGCTGTCGTAGCCGAGCGCCACCGCGTGCCGGAACGCGGCCAGGGTGTTCTCCAGCCCCTCGATCTCGGGGTGGTAGGCGCCGCCGCGGTGCGCGAAGGCCAGCACCGAGCCCGGCTGCCCGAGCACCACGTCGAGGTACGGGTACCCGGTCCGCGGTGAGCTCACCCGGGCAGTATCCCTGCTCGGGAGCCGAACGAGGCCGCGGCTCGGCGGCGCGGCCGGAGCCGGCTCAGATGTCCCGGAACGGCTCGATGCTGGCGCCGAGCAGGTTCAGTCGCTCGGCGAGGTCCTCGTAGCCGCGGTGGATGACGTACGTCGACCGCAGCACCGAGGTGCCCTTGGAGGCCAGCATCGCCAGCAGGATCACCACGGCAGGGCGCAGCGCCGGCGGGCAGACCAGCTCGGTGCCGGTGAACGAGGTGGGGCCGTCGATCATCACCCGGTGCGGGTCGAGCAGCTTGACCTGGCCGCCGAGCTTGTTCAGGTCGGTCAGGTAGATCGCCCGGTTCTCGTAGACCCAGTCGTGCAGCAGCGTCGAGCCCTCGGCGACCGCGGCGATCACCGCGAAGAACGGCAGGTTGTCGATGTTCAGGCCCGGGAAGGGCATCGGGTGGATCTTGTCCAGCGGCGCGCGGAGCTCCGAGGGCTTGGTGGTGATGTCGAGCAGTCGGGTCCGGCCGTTGAGGGCGACGTACTCCTCGGAGCGCCGGTACTGGAAGCCCATCTCCTCCAGCAGCGCCAGCTCGATCTCGAGGAACTCGATCGGGACCCGCTGGATGGTGATCTCGGACTTGGTCACGATCGCCGCGGCCAGCAGCGACATCGCCTCGATCGGGTCCTCGCTGGGCGCGTAGTCGACGTCGACGTCGATGTCGCTCACCCCGGTGACGGTGAGGGTGGTGCTGCCCACGCCGTCGATGCGGACACCGAGCTTCTCCAGGAAGAAGCAGAGGTCCTGGACCATGTAGTTCGAGGAGGCGTTGCGGATCACCGTGGTGCCCGGGTGCAGCGCCGCCGCCATCAGGGCGTTCTCGGTGACGGTGTCGCCGCGCTCGGTGAGGACGATCGGTCGGGTCGGCTCGATGGCCCGGTTCACCGAGGCGTGGTACATCCCGTCGGTGGCCTTGACGTCCAGCCCGAACGGACGCAAGGCCGACATGTGCGGCTCCACGGTGCGGGTGCCGAGGTTGCAGCCGCCGGCGTACGGCAGGTCGAAGGAGTCGGAGCGGTGCAGCAGCGGGCCGAGGAACATGATCACCGAGCGGGTCCGACGGGCGGCCTCCTCGTCGATGTCACCGAGGTCCAGGTCGCGCGGCGGGATGATCTCGAGGTCGTTCTCCTCGTTGAGCCACTTGGTGTGCACCCCGAGGCTGCCGAGCACCTCGAGCAGCCGGTTGACCTCCTCGATCCGGGCGACCTTGCGCAGCGTGGTCCGACCGCGGTTGAGCAGCGAGGCGCACAGCAGCGCGACACCGGCGTTCTTGGAGGTCTTCACCGCGATGGTGCCCGAGAGCGTGGTCGGTCCGGTGACCCGCAGGTGCACGGGCCCGGCGCCGAGAGCGACGATCTCGGAGTCCAGGGCCGCGCCGATCCGGGCCAGCATCTCCAGGGAGAGGTTCTGGTGACCCTTCTCGATCCGGTTGATCGCGCTCTGGCTGGTCGACAGCAGATCCGCCAGCTGTGCCTGGGTGAGCCCCCGGTGCTTGCGGGCGTCGCGGATCAGATTGCCGATGCGGCCTTTGTAGTCCTCCATGGACCCAAGGTAACTCACATGTGAGATAACCTGTCAACCTGGGCCGGGGTGCAAGGATGCGCAGGTGCGTGCAACCACCATCCACGGAACGCGGGACATCCGCCTCTCCGAGGTCCCGGACCTGAGCATCGAGAACCCCACCGAGGCGATCGTCAAGATCACCGCCGGCTGCATCTGCGGCTCGGACCTGTGGCCCTACCGCGGGGAGCAGGACATCGAGGCAGGCCAGACCATCGGCCATGAGTGCATCGGCGTCGTCGAGGAGGTCGGCACCGAGGTGCACGACGTCAAGCCCGGCGACTTCGTGCTGGTGCCGTTCGACCACTGCGACAACTCCTGCGCGCACTGCCGGCACGGGGCCCACAACGCCTGCGTGAACTTCGGGATGACCAAGAGCGGCCAGGCCGAGTACGCCCGGGTCAACCAGGCCGACGGCAGCCTGGTCGTCACCGACGGGGTGCCGGACGAGGCCCTGGTGCCCTCGCTGCTGGCCCTGACCGACGTGATGGCCACCGGCTGGCACGCCGCCGTCTCCGCCAACGTCCAGCCCGGCGACACGGTCGTCGTCGTCGGCGACGGGGCCGTCGGTCTGTGTGGCGTGCTGGCCGCCTCGGTGCTGGGCGCGGAACGGGTGATCGCGATGTCGCGGCACGAGAACCGCCAGCGGCTCGCCACCGAGTTCGGCGCCACCCACCTCGTCGCCGAGCGGGACCGGGAGGGCGCCGCGGCCGTCAAGGAGCTCACCGACGGGGTCGGCGCCGACGCGGTGCTGGAGTGCGTCGGGACCGGACAGGCCATGGGCACCGCGTTCGCCGTCGCGCGGCCGGGCTCCACCGTCGGCTTCGTCGGCGTCCCGCACGGGGTCGAGCTGCCGATCCGGCGGATGTTCACCCACAACATCGGGCTCGCCGGCGGGATGGCGCCGGTCCGGCGCTACCTGCCGAACCTGCTCGACCTGGTGATGTCGGGGCGGATCGAACCGGGCAAGGTCTTCGACGTGACGATGTCGCTGGACGACGTGGCCGAGGGGTACCGGGCCATGGACGAACGTCGGGCGATCAAGGTGCTGCTCCGGCCGTGAGATCGCGAGGGTGAGGATGGGCGGTCTGCGGCTGGGCCCGCTGCTGCGGTACGTCGACGACAGCTGCGCCAGCATCTGGCTGGAGACCGACGGGGCGGCCACCGTCGAGGTGGTGGCCGGGAGCGCCCGCGAGCACAGTGCCCGCGCCCGCACCTTCGCCGTCCACGGGCATCACTACGCCCTGGTCGAGCTGTCCGGACTCCCCGCCGGGGCGACGCTGCCCTACACGGTCGCGGTCAACGGCACGCAGGTCTGGCCCTCCGAGGACCCCGAGTTCGCCGGGTTCCCCCCGTCCACGATCCCGACCCTCGGCCCGGACGTGCCGCTGCGGCTGGCCTTCGGCTCCTGCCGGGTCAGCGTCGCCCACGACGCCGAGGCGAACGCCGAGTACGGCGTCGACGCGTTGCGCGCCTACGCCCTGCACCTGGCGGGTCTCACCCGGGACGAGCGCGGGTCCCAACCCGACGACCGGTGGCCGGACCTGGTGCTGTTCCTGGGGGACCAGGTCTACGCCGACGAGACCAGCCCGGAGATGCGCCGGTTCATCGAGGAGCGTCGGGACCCCGAGCAGGCGCCCTGGTGGGAGCTGAAGGACTACGAGGAGTACGCCCACCTGTACCGGATCGCGTGGAGCTTCCCGGCGAACCGGTGGCTGCTCTCCACGCTGCCGACCGCGATGATCTTCGACGACCACGACATCCGCGACGACTGGAACGCCAGCCACACCTGGCGCAGCGAGATGGCCGACACCACCTGGTGGCACGACCGGATCGTGGGCGGGCTCGCGTCGTACTGGGTCTATCAGCACCTGGGGAACCTGGCTCCGGAGGTCCGGGCGGCCGACGCGCTGTGGCGCCGGGTCGCCGAGCACCGGGGGGAGGAGGAGCTCGATCTCAGCGAGGCCCTGGACGACCACGCCGCGACCGCGGACGCCGATCCCACGTCGTACCGCTGGAGCTTCACCCGGAGCTTCGGCACCCAGGCCAGGCTGGTGGTGGTGGACTCGCGCGCCGCACGGGTGCTCGACCCCGATCGCCGCTCGATGCTGGACGAGTCGGAGCTCGCCTGGCTGGACCTCGAGCTGCGCGGAGACGTCGACCACCTCCTGATCGGCACCTCGCTGCCGTTCCTGCTCAGCCCCGCGCTGCACTACTTCGAGGGCTTCGACGAGGCGCTGGCACAGGGGGCGTGGGGGAGGGGAGCGGCCCGGATCGGCGAGTGGCTGCGCCAGAAGGTGGACCTGGAGCACTGGGCGGCCTTCGAGGGCTCGTTCGTCCGGGTGGCCGAGATGGTGCTGCAGGTGGCCGAGGGTCGCCGCGGACGGGCCCCGGCGACGGTGACGTTCCTGTCCGGGGACGTCCACCACAGCTACGTGGCCGAGGCCTGGCCCGACCCGGCGCTGAGCCGACCGATCAGCAGCCGGATCGTCCAGGCGGTGTGCTCCCCGATCCGGAACCCGCTGCCACCGGCGGTACGCCGCGGCTTCCAGCTGATCTCCCGGGGCAGGGCCCGGCCCCGGGGTCGCCTGCTGGGGGGCAGGGTGCCGGCCTCACCGCTGCACTGGCGGGTGGATGCAGGGCCCTGGTACGCCAACAACCTGGCGCTGCTGGACGTGCGCGGACGGGACCTCCGGCTGTGGTGGACCAGTGGCCGGGTCGACGATGACCGCCACGACCGGCCGGCGTTGCACCGGGTGGCCCACGTCGAGGTGCCGGCCGAGGATCGCGGTCGGCTCAGGCGACGACGCGTGCCGGCAGGAGACCGCCGGGCATGAACGTCGGCTGGCAGTCACAGCTGTCGCCGCAGGCGAGGAAGGTATGCGTGGCGTGCCCGCAGCGCAGGCAGGGCATGTCGTGCGACAGGTGCAGCTCGTTGGTCTGAACGGTGTCCCACATCGGGCCCACCTCCGATCCGACTCGACGTTTCCGGAGCCGATCAGTCCCGACCCGAGCGACGGTCCTGTGACTCTCCTCTCACAAGGTAAGAACCAAGAGGCGCGCGCGTGATACGAAACGCCGTAGCAATCTCGAAATCCTCTGTCCGGCTGCGGTCGGCATGGCCCGGACGGGTGAGGTGGACGACCGGACGGGGGACCCGGACGGGTGTCCGGGGTGATCCGACCCGGTGCTCAGCCGCGCAGACCGATCAGTCGGACTCGGAGCCGCGCAGCAGGGCGCCCGCGGTGATCACCGCACCGGCCGCGATCTCGGTGATCCGGATGACCGTCGAGTCGGCGACGAACACGCCGAACAGGACCAGCCCCAGGCCACACAGCACCGACAGGCCGACCGCCGGCTTCGTGGCCAGCGAGCTGCGCAGTGACATCGCGCAGGTGATGACGATGGTGGCCAGCCCGAGGTCGCGGTAGCCGGCCCACATGCCCTCCGCGCCGCGGCCGTAGAGGATCCACGAGGAGAGCAGGAGACCGATGGCTCCGCCCAGCATCAGCATCCACCCCAGCGGGGCGACGACGGGGACGGGTCCGGCGGGCTGGTGGTGCTCGAGGTCGGACAGGCGCGCAGGTGTGGTCACGTGCCGATCCTAGCGATCCGCGACAGCCTCGTGGTCATGGTGTAGTCCTTGGCGGGGCCGGTCACATCCCAGCGGACGGACCAGCCCGTCGGAGCGCCGTGGACGTCCCGCGGGTCCACCTCCACCAGGCCCCGGTAGTCGTCGGACCCGCAGGGATGGTGCACCTGCCGTCCCGGTCGCCAGGGGTGGAAGACCCGTCCGTCGGCGAAGTGGACCGTCCACCCGGCACCGTCCGGCTCGCGGACGAGGGTCAGCTCGCGGGACACCTCGGTCTCGCCGTCGACCCACGACATCGTGCCCACCTCGCGCCAGCGGATCCGGTCGGTCCCGTCGGCCTCCAGGCTCAGCGTGCCGACCACGGTGCGGGCGGGCCCGAGGCGGTCCTCGACGTACCGCTGCAGGCGCCACTGGCCGAGGAGGGTGCGCGGGTCCGCGGCATCGTCCGTCGGGTCATCGGCCAGCACCCCGCCACCGTACCCAGCCGACGGCCGCGGGGCGGCGACCACCGAACACGGAACGCCCGCCCCGACGAGGTCGGGACGGGCGTTGTCGTCAAGCGCTACCGAGGCGGCGCGAGGTCGTGGGGCTCAGCGGCCGGGGCGAGCCCAGGTGCGCTGGTGCCACGGCACGAATGCCTCGAGCACCTCGGCGTCGAAACGGCGGATCAGGGTCATGATGGTGGTCATGCGCACCTCCTCGGGAGGGTTCGGATACAAGGTCTGAGGGCCCACCGGGCGCCTCGGGTTCTATCGTGGTACAACCGCCCCCGCGCACCCAAGTCGACGTCGCGGTGACGTCCCTCACCCCCCCTCGGAGAGGGGGAGGATCAGAGCGCCAGCCGGGAGGCGGTCCAGGTCAGACCGATGATGCCGGCACTGCCGCAGACCGCGACGCGCGCCCAGTCCCGGCGCGCCGCCAGCACCCAGCCGGCTCCCCAGATCGCGCCGATGACCAGCAGCACCACGGCGGTCTGGGCCACGTCGATGCCGAGGTTGAACGCGGCCAGCGCCGCGACCTGGTGGGTGGTGGAGAGCCCGAGCGCTCCGAGGCTGGAGGCGAAGCCGAGCCCGTGCACCAGCCCGACGATCGCGGCGATCCACGGCCGGATGGTGTCGCCCCGGCCGCGCAGGGCCAGCACCGCCGCGGCGACGATGGACAGGGAGATCGCCGGTTCCACCCACTGCGCCGGGACCGAGACGACGTCGAGATAGGCCAGGCACAGGCTCGTCGCGTGGCCGAGGGTGAACGCGGTGACGAGCGTGACGACCCGCCACGTGGTGGCGCGGCTCACCGAGGAGCCCACCACGGCGAAGGTGAGCACCACCAGGAAGAGCAGGTGGTCGAGGCCGGACAGGACGTGGTCGAGGCCGGTCACGAAGAACGACCTGACCGTCGCCCCCGCACCGAGGGGGACCAGTGCCGTGCCGTCGTCGCCCAGTCGGCCGGCGATCGAGCCCCCGGTGCCGGTGACGAGCAGCTGGTCGGTCGGCGACGAGAAGGACCACGCCACGGCCACCTCGGAGACGTCGCCGTCGTGGGGTCCGGTGGCGAACAGGACCTCGACGTACTCCGAGGCGACGTCCTGGTCGTCGGCACTGGGCGCGGATCCGGCTCCGATGATCACCGCCTGACGTCCGTCGACGTCGATCCGCACGTGGTCGCGGACGGCGTCCACCAGGCCCGCCGCGACCGTGGCTTCCTGGGCGCGCAGCTCGTCGGCGTCGACGAGCCCGTCGCCGGAGGTGTCCTGGTAGCCGAGCTCGGTGAAGAGCACCGGCGCCGTGCCGAGGACCCGGCGATCGGTCACGGTGACGGCGATCGCGTCACCGGTGTCGTCGTGGGCCGAGGCCGGTCCCGCGCCGACCAGGATCGATGCGGCGCAGCCGAGGGCCACCAGCACCCCCGGCAGCCACCGCGTCCGGTGCAGACGGCGCACCGGTCAGCCTCCCGCCGGCGGGTCGCCCTCCGGCGGCCCACCACCCGCAGCGCCCGGACCGTCGCCGTCGGGCAGGGCTGCCTCGGAGTTGTCGGGACTGGTCAGGCTGGACTCCGCGGTCGCACCCACCCGACAGGTCGGCAGGTTCGGGGAGTCGTAGGTCAGGTGGTAGTGGTACTGCGCTCCGAGCTCGGTGGTCTCGGAGACGTGTCCGGAGCACTCGTCGAGGTCACGGGGGATCTCCCGGTCCTCCTCGGGTCCGTAGATGCCGTACCCGTCGTAGGCGAACCCGACCAGCGCTTCGGCGTCCTGGTCGACCGAGCAGGTCACGGCGGCCTCCGCGTCGTCGAGGTTGGTCTGGATGGACTCGGCGCCGAAGTGCCAGTGGTAGTAGCCGGACGGGTCGATGTGGCCGCCACACGCATCGAGCGCCGGCAGCCCTCCTCGGTCGGCCACCGAGGGTGCGTCACCGAAGATGGTCACGCCGTCGAGGGCGAGCCCGACCTGGGAGATGGTGGACAGGTCGGTGGGGGAGTCGAGCTGCTCGGGGCTGGTCGGGATCAGCACCTGCAGGTGGAAGGAGCCGTCGGCCGTGGCCTCCAGGCAGGAGTTCTCCGTGGTGGCGGAGTCGGCAGCCCCCTGCGCCGGGTCGGTGATCGTGATGTCGCCGTCGGCGTCGGCGAACTCGTAGCCCTGGGAGGACATCAGGTCCCAGAAGTCGCTGTCCAGGGCGTAGAGACCGGGCTCGTCGCCGTCCCAGACCCAGATGCCGCCGAGCTCGCTGGTCGTCGCGGGGCAGTAGGGGCCATCGGTGTCGACGGTCGAGGACAGGCTGGCGACCTCGAGCTGGTAGCACGTGGTCTCGCTGCCGTTCTCCAGCGTGCAGTCCACCGTCGTGGCCTCGGCGGTCAGTGCCCCGTCGTCGAAGAGCGACGGGGGAGCGGTCGTCGCCTCGCCGGTGGCGGTGGCCTCCGCGCTGCCGGACTCCGAGCTGCTGGTCGACGCGGTGTCCTCGGCCTCGTCGTCGCTGGTGCTCGACCCGCAGGCCGGGAGCACCAGCAGGGCAGTGGCCGTGACGGCGCCGATCAGAGCTCGCCTCACCCGTCCTCTCCGTCGGGCGGTCCGGCTCCGTCGGGCGGTCCGGCTCCGTCCGGCGGTCCGGCTCCGTCCGGCGCCCCACCCGCGGCGTCCTCTGACTCGGCGGTCTGGCCGACCAGGCAGGTGATCACCAGGTTCTCGGCGGCCGGGTTGGCGTGGTAGTGGTAGCCGCCGGTCTCGGTGGTGTGCCCGTTGCACTCGTCGAGGTCGTCGGGGGCGTCGCCGTCCTCGAACGGGCTGTGCACCGGGTAGCCGTCGAGCGCGTAGCCGAACTGCGCGGTGTCGCCGTCCGCGGCCTCACCGACCTCCGAGCAGCCGACCGCCCCGTGCAGGTGGTAGCCCTCGAACGGGTTGAAGTGGCCGCCGCAGTCGTCGAACGCCGCGATCGTGTAGGCGCTGAGGATGGCGTCCACCGGCGCGGAGGCGTCGATGCGGACCCCGTCGAGGGTGACCCCCAGGATCGCCTGCTGGCTCGCGGCCTCGTCGGCCGCGACCGGCGTCGTGGGGATGAGCACCTCGGTGGTGATCGGCTCACCGTTCTCGAGCCACTCCAGCTTTCCCTGCACGCAGTGGTTCTCCAGGTCGGGGTCGACGTCCGGGCGAGCCGCAGCCTCGAACTCCTCCTGGGTCTCGGTGACCAGGACGTTGCCGTCCTCGTCGTACATCTTCCAGGCGTCGTCGTCGTAGGTCTCGGCGAGACCCTCGATGAACTCTCCCGAGACGTCGTAGAGGTTCTCCCCGTCGAGCCAGAGGCCGCCGGCGTCGGCGTCGTCGGTGATCGTCTCCGGGCAGAACGGGCCCGGCTCCCGGTCGACGGGGTAGCCGGCGACCGTGATCCGGTAGCAGGTCGTCTCGGCACCCCCACTGAGGACGCAGTCCTCGGTCGCGGGCTCCTCGGCCAGCGCCCCGTCGAGGAACAGGGCGGTGTCGAGGCCGGCCGCTGCGGTCGACGAGCGACGACGACGGGGACGAGGACGAGGACGGGGACGCGGACGTCTCGTCGGACTCGGAGTCGGATCCGGAGTCGCCACAGGAGGACATCAGGAGCGCGGTGGCCAGGAGCGTCGCCGGCACGGGAGACCGGCGGAGGAGCCTGGGGGCTCGCGGGTGCCGAGGAGGTATGGGTGACATGAGGCCAGGATGACGGCCGACCCTGTGGTGACCCTGTGATGTCCACCGTGCGGTCCCAGCCCGTCACCCGACCGGCGCGGCGACCCTCACCCTGCGCCTGTCGCCACCTCCTTCAGACGCCGCCCGGCACGTATTAGTGTGGCGGCCTCAGATCGCATGGGGGTGCAGATGGCAGCCGGCGACCGGCACGAAGCCGACACGACGAGGTCCTCGGACACGGGCAGCGACGAGGGCGGGAGCCGTCGTACTCCGGCGCGGCTGTGGGCCTTCCGGGGTCTCGGCGTGGTGCTGGCGGGCCTGGTCTACCTGCTCCTGGGCGGGGCGGACCTGTCCTCCGACGCCCGGGTGGTGGCCTCGGTCGCAACGCTGATGGCGGTGTGGTGGATGACCGAGGCGCTGCCGCTCTCGGCGACGTCGCTGCTGCCGATCGCGTTGCTGCCGGCGCTGACCACTCTGGGCGTCGACGACGTGACCGCGCCGTACGCCGACCCGATCGTGTTCTTGTTCCTGGGTGGGTTCCTGATCGCCATCGCCATGCAGAAGTGGGACCTGCATCGCCGGATCGCGCTGCTCACCCTGCGCCGGGTGGGCACCGAGCCCCGGCGCATCGTGCTGGGCATGATGGTGGCCACCGCACTGCTGTCGATGTGGGTCTCCAACACGGCCACCACGCTGATGATGCTGCCGATCGGCATCAGCGTCCTCGCGCTGGTGGTGGAGAACAGCCACCAGTCCGGTGGTGGGCAGGACGCTGAGGAGACCGCGCAGGAGCTGCACGCCGGTGCCGCGGTCAGCGACATCGTCGAGGACAAGGACGTACGGATCTTCGGCGTCGCGCTGCTGCTCGCGATCGCCTGGTCGGCCTCCATCGGCGGACTCGGAACCCTCTTGGGCAGCCCGCCGAACGCGATCGTCGCCGGCTACCTGTCCAGTGAGCTCGACAAGGAGGTCGGCTTCCTGCAGTGGATGATGCTGGGCGTCCCGATCCTGGTGGTCTTCCTCGGGCTGGCGTGGCTGATCATCACTCGTCTGGTCTTCCGGTTCCAGCTCGACGAGATCCCCGGCGGCGCCGAGCTCATCGACGAGCAGATCGCCGGCCTGGGCCCGATGTCGCAGGGGGAGAAGGTGGTCCTCGCCGTCTTCCTCGGCGCCGCGTTCCTCTGGATCGTGCCAGGGGTGCTGGCCAACAGCGACAGCCTGCTCTCGGTGCTGCCGTGGCTGGACTCGTTCGACGACACCGTGATCGCGCTGATCGCCGGGCTCGTGCTGTTCCTGGTCCCGGGCGACCGTGAGGGCACGATGACCCTGGAGTGGCAGGACGCCGAGGACGGCCTGCCCTGGGGGGTGCTGCTGCTGTTCGGGGGCGGGCTCAGCCTCGCGGCAGCCGTCGCCGACTCGGGCCTCGACGAGTGGTTCGGCCAGCAGGTCGGGGGACTCGGCGCGCTGCCCGTGGTCCTGGTGCTGGCGGCCGTGGTGCTCATCGTGCTGATGCTGACCGAGGTGACCAGCAACACCGCCACCGCCGCCACCTTCATCCCGGTGCTCGGTGGGGTCGCCGTCGGGATCGGGGTGGATCCGACGGCGCTGCTCATTCCCGCCGCCCTGGCCGCCACCTGTGCGTTCATGCTGCCGGTGGGTACGCCGCCGAACGCCATCGTGTTCGGCACCGGGACGGTCAAGATCGCCGAGATGGTCCGCGGGGGAGTCGTCCTCAACATCACCGGCGCGGTGCTCATCACGCTCTTCACCGTGCTCATCGGTCCCTTCGCCCTGGGCCTGGTGCTGTAGGTCGGGGCCCCCGGGCGGGTGTGACAGCGTGGCGGCATGGAGGAGACGCACCTGAAGCTGGGGGTCGCGTTCGGGATCGGCCTCGGTGTCGTCGCGCTGCTGCTGCACGACTTCGGGGTGGGCAACGGGCCGCTCGTGCTGCCGGACAGCGGCACCACGCGGATGGCGCCGGCCAGCACGAGGACCTGGGCCACGCTGTCGGGCTGCACCGAGGAGCCCATGAGCATCGAGATCGAGTCGGTCGAGGCGCTGTCGACGTGGAGCGAGGCCGATCTCACCTGGTGGGTGTCCTGGCCCGAGGACGGCGAGCAGGAGACGGTCGGCGCCGCCGGCGGCCGGGTGCCGCGGAGCCGGTACGCCAGGGTCACCGACGACCCGGGTGGTCGCAGCGCCGCCTGTGGCGACGGCCGGGAGGGCCCGGTGCTGGCGGTGCAGTTCCCGAGGGCGACGAACCGCGACGTCGGCTTCGACAGCTACCTGGTGCACTACACCGCCGGCGGCACCAGGTACACCGCCGAGTACCGCCGCTCGATCGGCGTGTGTGCCAGCGACCCGCAGCAGGCCGTCAGTCGGTGCGACTCCGAGTGACGAGGGACCGAGCCGAGCTCCGTCGTACCCCTCGCCTCGGCCCCGTCCTGTAGTGCCGATAAGTGACATTATGTCAGGTCTCGACGACTGACCCCCGGCTCCCCCGATGGATCGCCCCTCTCACGAGAGGTCGAAGACGAGCCGTGCCGGTACGTCTCCGGCGAGCACCTCCTCGAAGCAGGCATTGACGTCGTCGAGCTTGCGTGTCTCAGCGACCACGCGGGTGCGGCCCTCTGCGTGGAGCGCGAAGGTGTCGTGGAGGTCGTTGCGCGTACCGACCAGTGAGCCGATCACGCTGATGCCCTTCAGGACGGTCTCGAAGACGGGAATCTCCAGGCGGTTGTCCGCGGGCAGGCCCACGATGACGAGTCGGCCGTTCGGGTTGAGCGCGGCATGTGCGGCCTGCATGGCCCGGGGCGAGGGAACGGTGACGAGGGCGACGTCGACCCCGCCAAGAGCGGCCAGCTGAGCCTCCTGGTCGCCGCGCGCGTCGACGATGTGATCGGCGCCGAGGTCCTTGGCCAGCTGGAGCTTGGCGTCGTCGACGTCGACTGCCACGGTCGTGCTGCCGAAGATCTTGGCGTACTGAAGTCCCAAGTGGCCGAGGCCACCGATGCCCACGACCATGGCGGTCTCGCCCGGTTGCGGACGGGCGACCTTCAGCGCCTTGTACGTCGTCACACCGGCGCAGGTCAGCGGTGCAGCGTCGAAGGAGGAGACCGCGTCCGGCACCGTGACCACGTGCGAGGCGTTGCCGACGGCGTACTCGGCGTAGGAGCCATCCATGGTGTAGCCCATGTACTGCGGGCTGGTGCAGTAGGTCTCCCAGCCGGCGACGCAGTAGCGACAATGACCGCAGGCGTCTCCCAGCCACGGCAGGGCCACCCGGTCGCCGACGGCCACGGTGTCCACGCCGCTGCCGAGGCTCTCCACGGTGCCCACTCCCTCATGACCCGGGATGAGGGGGATCTTGGGCTTGACCGGCCAGTCGCCGCGCGCGGCGTGGATGTCGGTGTGGCAGAGACCGCTGGCCTCGATCTTCACCAGCACCTGCCCCGGGCCAGGATCAGGGACGGACACATCACGGATCTCGAGCGGTGATCCGAGCTGGGGGACGACGGCGGCCTTCATGGTGATCTCCTTGGGTGTGCGGGTCTCCAGCCCACCCGGACACGACCTCGGTCGGCAGAGGCTCCGGTCCCGGTTGCGGGAGGTCCAAGGTCCCGGGGCGTGCTCACGGACTCCCCCGCTCCTGGTCGACCTATGACCGGCCCCGCCGAGATAGGTTCGGCAAGCCGAACCCGGCGCATGTCTACCGATGAGGACGTCATGAGCAAGAAGAAGAAGACCGGCACCGCCAAGCAGGAGCTCAAGAAGACCGTCTCCCGCCTGAAGACCGAGCTGCGCGAGACCGAGACGAAGCTGACCAAGACCAAGACCAAGCTCGACAAGGCCAGTGCCAAGAAGGCTCGGTGGAAGAAGAAGGCGGCTGTGCAGGGCAAGTCCGCCGCCGCGTCACAGGCGCGCGCGGAGAAGCTGCGGAAGAAGCTGGATCGGGCCAAGGCCGCGGCGGAGCCGAGCAGCGACACCGGAACTGACGAGGCTGCCCCGAGCACCGAGGCTGCCCCGAGCACGGCGTCGGCGACGACCACGGCGAGCGCCAGATCCGCCGTCCCGGACGAGACCTGGACCGTGGTCGAGCTCCGGGAGGAGGCCCGCGAGCGTGGGATCACCGGAATGTCCAACAAGCCCAAGGCCGAGCTGATCGCGGCACTGTCCTAGGACCTCGGTGTCGCTACCCTCCGCTACCGCCGCACTCACTCCTCCGGCAGCTCGGCGAACGTCTTCTTGGTGTCGCGATACCACCCGAGAGACTGCTTGGGGTGCCTCCACCGGGCCTTCATCTCGCGGTGCGCCGGCTCGTGGGCCCGGTCTCCGGCCTTGACCGCCTCCTTGAGATGGCGGTCCTGGGCCTTGATGACCTCGTCCGCGCTCGCGGCACAGTGCTCCAGGTCGCACGGTCCGCCGAGCTGTCGGCATGTCATGGACTTCATCTGCTCGCCTCCTTCCGATGGTCACTGCACGGCTCCCGATGAGGATCAGCTGCCCTGATGTCGCCCCTCCCCTGCTCTCCGCGTGACCTGCTCGAGCACCGCGGGATCGGCGCGGAACGCGATCCGGCGTACGACGCCGTCGGCGACGGCGAAGTCGAAGGCCACCCGGGCTGCGCCGCGGTGGAACCAGGCCGCTCCCGGCCGCTCGTCGACGAAGACCGGGAGGGCCGCGGCCGCGGCACCGTTGAAGAACGTGGCCACCTGCTGGCGACCGTCGATCCGCGCGGGCGTTCCGGCCCGGACCGCCGCCTCGTCGCCGGTGATCACGGCGCCCGGCGCGAGCAGCTCCAGCAACCGTGAGAAGTCACCCTGTCGGGCGGCCGTCAGGAACGCGTCGACCACCTCCCACGCAGCCAGCTGGTCCTCGGCGGCCGGTTGGCCGACCTTGCTGCGTGCCCGGGACGCGAGCTTGCGAGCAGCTGCCGGGGTCGTGTCGAGGACCTGGGCGATGGTGGCGAACTCGAAACCGAAGCTGTCGTGCAGGACGAAGGAGACCCGCTCGGCCGGACTGAGCCGGTCGAGCACCACCCGGAGCGCGATCCCGACCGCGTCGGCCAGCAGCACGTCGTCGACCGGGTCGCCAGCCGGGTCGACCGCCCGGTCGACAGCGGGGTCGCCAGCCGGCCCGGCCGCCTCGATGTCGGTGGCGGGGACCGGTGTCCGAGCCCGGAGCCGGTCCAGGCACAGGCGAGAGGTCACCGTGGTCAGCCAGCCGGGGAGGTTCTCGATCGAGGCGTCCACGCCGTGCCACCGCAGCCAGGTCTGCTGGACGACGTCTTCGGCCTCGACCGGGTCGGAGAGCATCCGGGAGGCGAGCCGGCGCAGTCGTGGACGCTCCGCCTCGAACGTCGCGGTCGCATCCACTGCAGTCCCTCCCTCGTGATGGGTCGTCGTTCTGTTGACGCCTCAGCCATCCACGATGTGACCGACCGACGGCGGCTACTTGCTGCTGGCACGGGCGTACTGCCGCACCGAGAGGGGGATGAAGACCAGCAGGATCAGGCCCACCCACAGCACCGTGTAGAGCGCGGGGTGCTGCAACGACCACACGTCCGGCGCCGGGATCCGGGGATCGGTGTTGCCGAACAGCTCCCGGACCGCCTGGGTGAGCGCCGAGACCGGGTTCCACTCCACGAAGACCCGCAGCCCGCTGGAGAACGACTCCAACGGCACGAACGCGTTCGAGACGAACGTCAACGGCATGATCACGATGAACGAGGCGTTCTGGATGACGTCCACGCTCGGCACCATCAGCCCCACCCAGGCCATCACCCAGCTGATCGCGTAGGCGAACAACAGCAGCAGCCCGAACCCGAGCAGCGCGTCGACCATGCCCTCGCGGATCCGCCAGCCGATCAGCAGCCCGGTCAGGGCCATGATGATCAACGACAGCACGTTGTAGACGACGTCGGAGGTGGTCCGGCCGACCAGCACCGCCGCCTGGGACATCGGCAGCGAGCGGAACCGGTCGATGATCCCCTTCTGCATGTCCTCGGCGAGCCCGATCCCGGTGAACGTCGCCCCGAAGACGACGGTCTGGGCGAAGATGCCGCCGATCAGGAACTCCCGGTACGAGACCTCCCCCCCGACGTCGATCGCACCGCCGAACACGAAGGCGAACAGCAGCACGAACATGATCGGCGAGATCAGCACGAAGACGAGGATCTCCGGCACCCGCTTGATCTTGATGAGGTTCCGCTTGGCCACCACCCAGCCGTCGGTGAGCCCCTTCACCGGGGCCGCCATCCTGCTCATCGCACGACCTCCTGCTGCGCGTGTCCGGCGTCCCGGGCGGCCTTCGCTCTCTTGTCCTTCTTCTCCGCCTCTTCGGCGGCGTGCCCGGTGAGGGTGAGGAACACATCGTCCAGGGTGGGGCGGCGCAGGCCGATGTCGAGCAGCTCGACGCCGGCCGCCTCGAGCGACTGCAGCACCCGCATCAGCGCCGCTGACCCGCCGTCGACGGCGGCGGTCACGGCCCGGGTGCTCTCATCGGTCTGTACCTCGGCAACAGCCACCTCCCCCAGCACCCGCACCGCGGTCTCGCGGTCGCCCCGGTGCCGCAGCACGATCTCGATCCGCTCTCCCCCGGTCTGGGACTTGAGCTCGTCGGCGGTGCCACGGGCGATGGCCCGGCCGTGGTCGATCACGACGATGTCGTCCGCGAGCCGGTCGGCCTCCTCGAGGTACTGCGTGGTCAGCAGCAGCGTGGCGCCGGAGGAGACCAGGTCGCGGATCACGTCCCACATCTGCATCCGGCTGCGGACGTCGAGCCCGGTGGTGGGCTCGTCCAGGATCAGCACCGGTGGCGCGGCCACCAGCGCGCCGGCCAGGTCCAGGCGGCGGCGCATGCCGCCGGAGTACGTCTTCGAGGGCCGGTCCGCCGCCTCGGCCAGGTCGAACCGGTCCAGCAGCTCGCGGGCGCGCTCCCGGGACCGGGACCGCCCCATCCCGTACAGCCGACCCACCATCTCGAGGTTCTCGAAGCCGGTGAGGTACTCGTCGACGGCGGCGTACTGCCCCGACAGGCCGATCCTCGCTCGGACACCGTCGGGATCGGCCGCGACGTCGATGCCGGCCACGCTCGCGCTGCCGCCGTCCGCCTTCAGCAGCGTGGCCAGGATCCGCACCGCCGTGGTCTTCCCGGCACCGTTGGGACCGAGCAACCCCAGCACCTTGCCCTCCGGCACGCTGAGGTCGAGACCGGCCAAGGCCTCGACGTCGCCGTACCGCTTGACCAGGCCCTCGGCCCGGATCATCTCGCCCGCCATGCTCCCGCCCACTTCCGTCCGTCGTGCAGGGTGTGCAGGGTCGATGCCCCGCACTCCACACGCTAGAGACCCCCACCGACACCGGGAATCACCGGTCCGTGGTGGCGGGATGCGCCAGCGGCGACTGGGCACCACAGGCTCGGGGTACCGGCCGGCCATGACTGCGGAGAACCACGAGACCAGCACCGAGAAGACCCAGGCCGTCCAGGGGGTCGTGGACCGGATCTCCTCCTACCAGGACGGCGCTCCCGAGGGCACCGTCGAGAAGGAGCTGCGCGAGGGCCTCAGCGAGGCGGGCGTGGACCTGTCCGACGACGACGTCACCCGGCTGGCGCGGGCGATCGAGGAGCGGCACGGGTCCGTCGACGCCGCCGAGGTGCTCTCCTGAGCCCGGTGCGGTTCCCGTTCGCGTTCGCCCGCAGCTACCGGTTGCCGGCGCTCGCCTTCGGGATCACCCCGAGGACCGCCTGGGTCGAGGTGACCGACGAGGAGCTGCTGGCCCGCTTCGGCCCCTGGAAGCTGAGGACCCCGCGGAGCAACGTCGAGTCGATGACCCGCAGCGGGGGCTTCGCCTTCCTCAAGACCGCCGGGCCGGCCCACCTGTCCTTCAGCGACCGTGGCGTCACGTTCGCCACCAACGGCGACGACGCCCTCTGCGTCACGTTCACCGAGCCCGTCGTGGCCATCGACCCGACCCGCTCCATCCGGCACCCCGGGGCCACGTTCACCGTGGCCGACCCCGACGGGCTGCGCGCTGCCCTGGAGGCGTGAGATGACCACCCCCGACCACGACGCCCCGGCCGAGCGGCCCACGCCCGAGCACCGGCGACCCGATGGCGTCGACGATGCCACGGTCGAGGCCCTGGGCACCCTGTCGGAGGCGCTGGAGGCGATCGAGGTGGCTCGCGGCCACCTCTACACGTTCCACCGGCTCTCCGGCACCGCCGACCTGACCGCCGGAAAGGCCGTCGATCAGTTCCGGGAGGCTGGGCACACCGATCTGGCCGACCGGCTCGAGGGGGAGCTGATCGGTCGGAACGTGCTCCAGGGGCGCTGGACCTTCCAGATCATGGAGGAGTACGACGACGGCTACTACGCGACGTTCAAGCAGCTGGAGAAGCTGGCCCGGGACGAGCTGGTGGGCGGTCGGCGACACCTGTTCGAGGCCGAGATGAAGGAGGACCGGCGTACCGACGGCGCGCCAGGACACCAGGCCCGCCCCGACGACGACGGACCGCAGGGCACCTGACCTACCGTGGAGACCATGACCGCCTTCCGCACGCTCAACGACGGATCGAAGCTGCCCGCGATCGGGTTCGGCACCTACCCGCTCGCCGGCAACGAGTGCATCGAGGCCATCACCAGCGCCATCGAGGCGGGTTACCGCCTGCTGGACACGGCGGTGAACTACGGCAACGAGACCGAGGTCGGTGAGGCCATCCGGCGCTCCGGGGTCCCCCGCGAGGAACTGCTGGTCACCAGCAAGCTGCCCGGCCGTCATCACGGGTACGACGCCGCCAGGGCCAGCGTGCAGGAGTCCCTGGACCGGCTCGGCCTCGACCGCCTCGATCTGCACCTCATCCACTGGCCCAATCCGAGCGTCGGGAAGTACCACGAGGCGTGGCGGGCGATGGTCGAGCTGCAGCAGGAGGGGCTGATCACCTCGATCGGGGTCAGCAACTTCACCGAGCAGCACCTGATCCGGATCATCGAGGACTCCGGGGTCACCCCTGCCGTGAACCAGGTCGAGCTGCACCCGTACTTCCCCCAGGAGCACATGCGCGAGGTCCACGAACGGCTCGGGATCCTCACCGAGGCATGGAGCCCGCTGGGCAAGCGGCAGGCCCCGTTCGACGAGGCTCCCGTCGCCGCCACGGCGCAGAAGTACGGCGTCTCCCCCGGCCAGGTGATCCTGCGCTGGCACCTCGAGCTGGGGACGGTGCCCATCCCGAAGTCGGCCACCCCCGAGCGGCAGCGTCAGAACCTCGACCTCGACGGCTTCTCGCTCACTCGCGAGGAGGTGGCTGCCATCAGCGGGCTCGCCCGCGAGGACGGGCGGTTGTTCGGAGGGGACCCGGACACCCACGAGGAGATGTAGTGGGTGGTCCGACCACTCCCTATCTGCGGGTCGACGTGGCCCGTGTGCGTCGCAACGTCCGGCTGGCCGCGGAGCGAGCCACCCAGACGCGGGTGGCGCTGCGCCCGCACGTGAAGACGCACAAGAGCGCCGAGATCGCCCGGATGCAGGTGGCTGCCGGCGCGGTCGGCATCACCGTGGCCACCGTCGGGGAGGCCGAGGCGTTCGCCCGGTCCGGCTTCGACGACATCGTGATCGCCTACCCGCTGTGGCTCGACCAGGCGATGGCACGGCGGCTCGTGGACCTGACCGGAGCGGTCCGACTGGCGTTCGGGGTGGACTCCGCTGCCGGCGCCGCGAACGCCGGTCGGTATCTCGGCGGCAGCTCCGTGGAGGTCCTGGTCGAGGTCGACAGCGGGCAGCACCGCAGCGGGGCGGACCCCGCGGACGCCGGTGGCATCGCGATGCAGGCGAAGCGTGCCGGGGTCGAGGTGCGGGGGGTCTTCACCTTCCCGGGCCACAGCTACAGGCCAGGTGGACTGCGGTCCGCCGCCGAGGACGAGGCTGGAGCGCTCACCATCGCCGTGGCCGCGATGACCCACGCCGGCGTCGAGGCCCGGGTGGTCAGCGGCGGCTCCACCCCCAGCCTGGCGTTCTCCGACACCCAGGTGGTCACCGAGCTACGCCCGGGTGTGTACGTGTTCGGGGACGCCCAGCAGTGGGAGCTCGGCACCACCGACCCCGACGACATCGCGCTGACCTGTCGGGCCACGGTGGTCAGCCACGCCCACGGCCGGCTGGTGATCAACGCCGGCAGCAAGGTGCTCGGCGCCGACCGGGCGTCGTACGCCACCGGCTTCGGTCGGCTCCTCGCCTACCCGGAGGCCAGGATCGTCCAGCTCGCCGAGCACCACGCCGTCGTGGAGCTCGACGGCAGACCCCTCCCCCGGCTCGGGACCGAGCTCGACGTGGTCCCCAACCACGTCTGCACCGCGGTCAACCTCGTCGACCAGCTCTGGGTCGACGAGGGCGGTCGGCTCCGGGGGTGGCCGGTGACCGCGCGCGGCCTCAACGGCTGACACGGCGGTCGAGGAGGTCCGCAGCGCTCCACGGTGGTTGAGGAAGTCGCGCGCCCCACGGTGGTTGAGGAAGGCGCCGCACCCACGGTGGTTGAGGAAGGCGCTCCGCGCGCACGGTGGTTGGAGGGCGCTCCGCGCCCACGGTGGTTGAGGAAGGCGCGCTAGCGCCTGTCTCGAAACCACCGATCGAGGGGTTTCGAGACGCTCGCTGGCGCTCGCTCCTCAACCCCCGTGGTACCGGCCGGCGGTGGTTGAGGAAGGCGCGCAGCGCCCACGGTGGTTGAGGAAGGCGCGCAGCGCCTGTCTCGAAACCACCGATGGACGAGGAGGGTTTCGAGACGCTCGCTGGCGCTCGCTCCTCAAACCACGGCGGGGGTGTCGAGACGCTCGCTGGCGCTCGCTCCTCAACCTCCGTGATGCCGGCCGGCGGCGGTTGAGGAGGGCGCCCCGCGCCCGTCTCGAAACCCCCGCCAGAACCGCTGGGAACTTTTTCGCCGAGGTGTTCACATCGTGGGATCAGGGGCCCGTTTCGGGGGGTCGTTGTCGGTGGTCGCGGCTTGACTTGTCCTATGGCCGAAGCGATCACCACCACCGCCGCAGCGGACACCGCTGCGGGGGTGCTGGCGGTGGCCAGGGACGCCCGCTCGGCCGCGAACCAGGCCGAGGCCACGCTGCTGCAGGCCGCGGTCGATTGGGCGGCGATGCACTCGACCGACTCGATCGATGACGCGGCCGCGATCTGGCACCCCTCCTGTGGTGAGCACGGGGTGCCGATCGCCGGGGAGGGTGCGCCGCTGATCGCGGAGTTCTCGGTGGCCGAGTTCGCCGCCGCGATCGGGCAGTCGACCGACGCGGGGCGCTGCTACCTCGGCGAGGCCGTCGAGCTGCGGTACCGGCTGCCGCGGACCTGGGCGCGGGTGGTGGCCGGGGACCTGGTGGCGTGGAAGGCCCGCCGGATCGCCAAGACCACCATGACCCTCTCCCTGGAGGCTGCGGGGTTCGTGGACCGGCACGTCGCCGGAGTCGCCCACCGCATCGGTCCCGCCCAGCTGGACCGGCTGGTCCTGGACGCGGTCGGCTGGTTCATGCCCGCCGAGGCCGAACGCCGCCGGGTAGCCGCCGCGGAGTCCCGCTGTTTCGAGGTCGCCCGCAACCAGGCCGACCTGTCCGGCCTGTCGGGGACCACGCAGGTGTGGGGCACCCTCGACGTCGCGGATGCCCTCGACCTCGACGCCGCCGTCACCGCCGGCGCCGCCGCACTCGAAGGACCTCGGCTCGACCGACTCCCTCGACGTGCGCCGCGCCGCCGCCCTCGGCGTCATCGCCCGCCGACAGGGGACCCTCGACCTCACCGGCACCGACACCGACGCCGGGCCGGCAGAGTCGGGACAAGCGCTCCGACGACTAACGGTCGGAAGCCCGGACGTGAGGTCGTGCTGTACGTGCACCTCTCCGAGGCGGCGCTGACCGGTGAGGCCGGGGTCGGCCGGTGTGAGAACACCCGGATGCCGGTCACCACCGGCCAGATCCGCGACTGGTGCTCCGTGCCGGACACCACGAAGATCACCGTGAGGCCGGTCATCGACCTCCACGACCACGTCCACGTCGATGCCTACGAGGTCCCCGACCGGATCGCCGAGGCAGCCGCCCTGGTCGACCACACCTGTGTCTTCCCCTGGTGCACCCGACCAGCGAGGAAGTGCGACTGCGACCACTGCGTCCCCCACGGCGCCGGCGGAGCCACCTGCACCGCCAACATCGCGCCCCTGTGCCGGCGGCATCACCGGCTCAAGACCCACGGCGGCTGGCGGTACACGGTGATCGAACGTGGCAGCTACCACTGGACCAGCCCCCAGCGCTACACCTACCTCCGCGACCACGACGGCACCCGCGATGTCACCCGCGACCAGCCGACCGGACCCGGTCCAGCCGAGCACCGACGACCCTGACCGCCCCACACCCCGCCCCGGCGGGGCCAGTGGCATGTCCTAGGTGGGGTGGTTTCGAGACGGTCGCTGCGCGACCTCCTCAACCACCGTGGGGCCTGCGCGACCTCCTCAACCACCGTGCGGGCTGCGCGACCTCCTCAACCACCCGTGCGGCGACCTCCTCACCACCGTCGCTGCGCGACCTCCTCAACCACCGTGGGGGCTGCGCGACCTCCTCAACCTCCGTACGACGGCGGCTCCGGTTGCGAGACGCCCGCTGGCGCTCGCTCCCCCCTCCGTGCGACCTCCGTGTGGACGTCCGTGGGGTGCCTCCGCCGACGGCGGCTCAGGCGTGACGACCTAGCATCGGGCGCATGCCTCGCCACCTCCCCCGGTCCCTGGCTGCCCTCGCGGCTGCCTCCACCCTGCTGCTGGCTGCCTGTTCCGGCACCGACGACACCGCCACCGACCCCTCCGCCGGGGACGACGCGCCGACCGCGACGCCCAGCCGTGACGCCTCCGGCGTCGAGTGCAGCTACCCCGAGGACGGTCAGCCTGCGTCGCGGGAGGTGGAGCCGCCCCCGAGCGCCGCCACCGTCAGCGGCGAGGTGGAGGGCACCATCGCCACGAACCAGGGCGAGCTGGGCATCACTCTCGACGGCGCGGCCGCCCCGTGCACGGTGACCTCGTTCGTCTCGCTCGCCGACCAGGGCTACTTCGACGGCACCGAGTGCCACCGGCTCACCACGGCCGGCATCTTCGTCCTCCAGTGCGGCGACCCGTCTGCCACCGGCTCCGGCGGCCCCGGCTACTCGTTCGACGACGAGCTGACCGGCGACGAGACCTACCCGGCCGGGACCCTGGCGATGGCGAACGCCGGGCCGAACACCAACGGCTCGCAGTTCTTCGTCGTCTACGAGGACACCGCACTGCCCGCCAGCTACACCGTCTTCGGGTCCGTCGACGACGCCGGCCTGGAGGTCGTCCGGGAGATCGCCTCCGAGGGAGCCGACGACAGCTTCGGTACCGGTGACGGCGCCCCGAACGCCGGGGTCACGATGGAGTCGGTCTCCGTCTCCTGATCAACGGTCGGGCGGTCGGGCGGTCGGGCCGGTCAGCGCTCCAGCTGACCGGCCAACGCCGCCAGGTCCTTGGTCATCGCCCGACGCATCGCCACCTGCATCAGCGGCGCCGCCACCCGGCTGAAACCGGCAGGGGTGCCGGTGTTGCGCAGCGTCATCAGCGTGGTCCGGGTGGCGCCGTCGACCGAGGTGAACGTGTACTCGGTCTGCATCGGGAAGGGCCCCTGCGTGGTGCGCATCACCAGCCGCTCACCGGGCACCAGCTCGACCACCTCGTAGGTGTAGGCCAGCCGTCGACCGAGGAAATGGGCCACGAAGTCCATCCGTGACCCCACCGCCACCGGCGGTGGGGTGCGCCACTCGACGCTGCTGATGTTGCGGTACCAGACCGGGGCGTTCCCGGGGTCCGCGGCGTACGCCGCCACCTCCTCCACCGGCCGGTGGATGACCCGTTCGACGCTGACGTCGACCTTCACCCCGTTGTCTCCACGGCTGTCTCCCCGGCCGTCTCCTCACCCGTCTCGACCGACGGCACCGCCTGGACGTACCGCACCGGCTCGCCGTGCGCGACAGTCCGCCCCACCGTGCACAGCCGGTCCTCGATCTGCGCCAGGGTCCGGGCGACCACGTCCCGCGCGGCGTCCCCGGCCTCACCCTCGGGGAAGCTGACGTCGAAGGTGACCCGCAGGTCCACCAGCCGGTTGCCGTGGTCGTCGCGGATCTTGTGGCCCTCGGCCCGGCCGGCGAAGGCGGTGAAGGGCGCGCGTCGTCCGGCCACCGCGTCGAGCTCGATGGCACCGCACCCGGCCAGCGCCGCCAGCAGCATCTCGACCGGGGTGAAGTCCGGGTCGTCACCCGAGCCCATCGGCAGCACGCCGCCGCGACGGTTCAGCGCCTTGAACCGGTGCTCGCCGATCTGCACCAGGTCGATGGCACGCAGGGTCTCGTCCGGGCGCGGGTCCTGTTCGCTCTGCATCCGCCCAGCGTGCCAGAGGCCTCCGATCCGACACGCCCGGGATCACCGTCATCTTGAACGGATCCGACTCGTCGGGGACGGTGGACGGCGACCGGAACGACCACCGCCATCGGAAAGGCGAGCATGCTCACCCTCACCGAGAACGCCCAGAACATCGTCCAGCAGATCACCACCCAGCCCGGGTTCCCCGAGTCCGCCGGTCTCCGGATCACCTCCGAGAGCCAGGTCGACCCCGCCTTCTCGGTCAGCGCGGCCGAGCAGGCCGAGCCCGGCGACCAGGTCGTCCAGCAGGAGGGCGCCACGCTCTACCTCGACGAGACCGCCGCGGTGATGCTCGACGACAAGGTGCTCGACGCCGCCGTGGACCAGCAGGGCCAGGTCGAGTTCGCGCTCGGCCTCCAGCAGGCCTGATCCTGTTCCCCACCGAGGGCCCCGGACCGACGTCCGGGGCCCTCGGTGCGTCCGCGGCCCCGGGTGGCAGGATCGTGAGGTGACCACGACCCGCGAGATCCACCTCCGCTCCCGTCCGCACGGCCTGCCCACCGCCGAGAACTTCGAGACCGTCGAGGTGGAGCTGCCCGAGCCCGGTCCCGGGCAGGTGCTGGTCCGCAACACCTTCATGTCGGTCGACCCGTACATGCGCCCCCGGATGAACGATGCCAAGTCCTACGTCGCCCCGTTCGAGCTCGGAGCGCCGCTGGACGGGGGCGCCGTCGGCGAGGTGGTCGCCTCCAACCTCGACTCGCTGCAGACCGGCGACACCGTGCAGCACGGACTGGGCTGGCGTGAGCACGCCCTGCTGGGGGCCGACCAGGTGCGGAAGATCGACGCGTCCCGGGTGCCGGCGTCGGCGTACCTCGGTGCTTTGGGGATGCCGGCGATGACGGCGTACGTCGGGCTCACCCGCATCGCCGAGATGCGCGAGGGCGACGCCGTCCTGGTCTCCGGGGCCGCCGGCGCGGTCGGGTCGATGGCCGGCCAGATGGCGCGGCTGCTCGGTGCCTCGAAGGTGGTCGGGTCCGCCGGCTCGGCGGAGAAGGTCGCCTGGGTGACCGAGGAGCTCGGCTTCGACGCCTGCGTCGACTACCACGACGGCAAGATCTCCCAGCTGATCCGGCCGCACGGACCGTTCGACGTGTACTTCGACAACGTGGGCGCCGACCACCTCGAGGCGGCCATCGGGTCGATGAGCGACTTCGGCCGGATCGCCGCCTGCGGCACCATCACCGGCTACAACGCCACCGAGGTGCCGCCCGGGCCGCGCAACCTGTTCATGCTCGTGCAGAAGCGGCTCACCCTGCGCGGCTTCATCGTCAGCGACCACGCCGACGTGGCCGGGGAGTTCTACCGGACCGTCGGCGGTTGGCTCGCCGACGGGTCCCTGGTCTACCGCGAGACCGTGCTGGACGGCATCGACAACGCGGTCGAGGCGTTCCTGGGGCTCTACCGCGGCGACAACATCGGCAAGATGCTGGTCCGACTCGCCTGACCCGCCGCGGTCAGCGCAGGCAGGCAGCAGGGAGGTCGAACCAGCGCAGGTGCTCGAAGTCCCGGCTGATCGCCGACGGGTGCGAGGCCAGGTCCGGCTCCGCTGCCGCGGCGAGGATCTCGGCTCCCTCGCGCAGGTGCTGGGCCAGCAGCTCCTCACCGCCGGTGGCGGAGTGCTCCGGCGTGCTGAACCGGCCGCCGGTGTAGGAGATGTCGTGCAGGCTCAGCGGCGGCTCGACCAACCCGTCCCGGTGCCGCCACAGCCCCTGCTCCGGGTCGAACCGGTAGTCCCCCAGCAGCCGCCACCCGTCGGTGGCCACGAGCCGGACGGCGTCGACCAGGTAGTCGACCACGGCGTCGGAGACGAAGTAGTTGAAGTTGACCCGCACCCAGCCGGGCTTGATCCCCTCACAACCTCCGGCGATCTCGCGCTCGAACTCTTGTGAGCGCGCCAGGTCGATGCCCAGCAGTCGGTGCCCGTACGGGCCGGCGCAGGAGCAGCCACCGCGCGACTGGATCCCGAACAGGTCGTTGAGCAGCGCGACCACGTAGTTGTGGTGCAGGTAGCGCCCCGAGGGTGAGCGGACCAGGAACGAGACGATCGAGAGCCGTCGCGCATCGAGGTTGCCCAGCAGCTCGAGCGCCGGTTCGGCGCGCCACGCCTCGACGGCCCGGGCGAGGTGTCGGTCCTCCTGCTCCCGGATCGTGACCGTGCCGACGGCCTGCTTGAGCTGGAAGACCAGCCCGGCGCGGATCGACTCGATGATCGCCGGCGTGCCGCCCTCCTCCCGGTGGGTCGGGTCGTCGAGGTAGCGGTGGTCGTCGTCGTTGACGTAGGCGACCGTGCCGCCCCCGGGGACGTCCGGGACCCGGTTGCCGAACAAGGACCTCCGGGCCACCAGCACGCCCGGGGTGGACGGCCCGCCGATGAACTTGTGCGGCGAGATGAACACCGCGTCCTTGCCGGACAGCGGTCGGTCCGCCCCGATCGGCTCCATGTCGATGTCGATGTACGGCGCCGCGGCCGCGAAGTCCCAGAAGCTCAACGCCCCGTGCTCGTGGAGCAGGGTGGCGATCCCGGCCGTGTCGGAGAGGATGCCGGTCACGTTGGACGCGGCGCTGAACGAGCCGATCCTCAGGGGGCGCTCGGCGTACTTCTCCAGCTGGACCCGCAGGTCCTCGGCGTCCACTCCCCCGTCGGCGTCCTGACGGATCACCACGACGTCCGCGATCGACTCGCGCCACGGGATCTCGTTGGAGTGGTGCTCGTACGGCCCGACGAAGACCACCGGGCGTTCCCCGGGCGGGATGTGCTCGGTCAACCGGTGCAGGTCCTCCAGCACCGAGGGGACCCGCAGCCCCAGCACGCCGATCAGCTTGGCGACCGCTCCGGTGCAGCCGGACCCGGCGAACAGCACCACGCAGTCCTCACCGGCACCGACGGCGTCCTTGATGATCCCGCGGGCCTGCTCCCGGAGTCGGGTGGTCTGCAGGCCGGTGCCGCTGGACTCGGTGTGGGTGTTGGCGTAGCTGGGCAGCACCTGGTCGCGGATGAAGTCCTCGAGGAAGCCCAGCGCCCGTCCGGAGGCGGTGTAGTCGGCGTACGTCACCCGCCGAGGGCCGTACGGCGTGCGCATCACGTGGTCGTCGCCGATGACCGAGTCCCGGATCAGCCGCAGCAGCCCCTCGCCGTCGGGATCCGTCGCGCTGGTCGTCATCCCCGCACCCTACGACGAGGGCGGGCCGGGGGCTCTCGCCCCCGACCCGCCCGCCGTCGGTTCGTGCCGGATCAGATCAGTTCTTGATCTTCACCCTGATCTGCTTGTAGCCGTTCACCACGTGCTCCTGCAGGAACTCCTGCTTCTTGTAGAACTTCACGCCGCGCGACGACGACCGGAACCAGCCGCGCTGGACCTGGCTGCGCTTGGACGTGAACTCCGCGACCATCATGTCGTTGCGCACCTGCGAGTCGACGTACTCCTCAGCGTCGGCGACCGACTTGAAGTTCGGCCAGCTCCACAGGGAGTTGCCCCCGGTGACGTACAGGGTGGCCCGGCCGGTCGCGTTCGGGACCGAGAACTTCAGCGGAACGGTCATGGACTCGGTCGCGGTCTCGAGGATCGCGCGCAGCCGCAGCTTCTTGCCGGGCTCGACCTTGACCGTCTGGCTGCGCTTGACCTTCGCCCAGGCACCGTCCTGCTTGGACTGGATCTGCTTGAGGCGCCAGACGTCGGTGCTGTCGTCGACGTCGGAGGTCACCTCCACCCGGTCGAGCGTCACGTCGGACAGGTTGGACAGCGCCCACACCATGTCCGCGATCTCGAACGACGGGTCGATGCTGATGTCCCAGTTCGAGGTGTGCCGGTCGGTGAAGCCGAGCGAGAACGGCGCGCCGGCCTCGTCGGTGCCCTCGATCAGGTAGTCCTGGACCTCCGAGCCCTCGATGTAGGCGTCGATGACCCGGTCGTGGTTGGCGACGTGCTGGTAGAACGTGGCCGCCGGGTTCGCCTCCGGGATCGACACGTGGGTCTCCCCGGTGCGCGAACGGTCCCGGTAGGTGACCGTGGAGGCGACGTCCATCGTCTCGGGCAGGGCGCCGAACGAACCCGTGATCGCCGTCCAGTGGTCCTCGGTGATGGTGCCGGCCGGGGCGCCCGGGTTGGCGACCTTGAAGCCGGAGTAGGTGTCGTCCTCCTGGATGTAGATCGCCTCGGCCGGGTGCATCGACAAGGTGGTCTCGCCGAGCATCCCGAAGGAGTGCCCGAACCCGACGACCTCCCCGTCGCAGACCGACGTGGCCGTCCCGGTGCCACCCATGGTGATGTCACCGTAGGAGGCCGCCGCGAACAGGTTGCCACCGGCGACGATCGTCTCCGGGCCGGCGGCCTCGGCGCTGCCGCCACCGATGGCGCGCACGTCCTTGGTGAGGTAGTCACGCTTCTCCGCCTTGGCGCCGCCCAGCACGCGGGAGAGCTTGGTCCCCCCCACCCCGGAGACGCCCATCGGCATCGGCAGCTGCCGGATGCCCTGCTCGGCCTGCGCGACGGTGACGTCCGTGGTTGCGGCGATGCGCTTCGCCATCCTGGCCGGGATCTTGCCCCGGGTCGCGGAGGCGTCGGTCAGGTAATCGTCCATCTCCTCGAAGGGTGTGATGCCGGCGACCGGCGAGGCCCCCCAGGTGAGGCCCCAGGCCACGGCGCCGATCAGACGACCGTCCTCGGCGTAGACCGGCGAGCCGGACATGCCCCCCCAGATGCCGACGCGGTCGACCTCGGGCGAGGTGAGCCGGGCCATGATCAGGTCGCGGCCGGGAAGGATCGGGCTCTTGAGAACGCCGAGGACCTCGCCGGTGAACCCCTCGGGCGTGGTGCCCTCGGTCACGGTCAGGCCGGTCACTTCGTCACCCTTGGCGACCTCGGCGAGCGGGAACGGTTCGGCGCAGTCCGCGACCGGCTCGGCCGGCTCGGCGGACTGCGCGGGGGTCTGGGTGAGGGCGGCGGAGCCGAGAATCAGCCCGACGCCGGTGGCGAACGTGGCCAGGGAGCGACCCCGGCGGTGAGCAAGTGGACGAGACATCGCTGTCTGCCTTCCCGATGAGTGGACGCGCCAGCCGCGTCCTGCACCTACGACGTCAGCGAGCTGCTGAGGGTTGCCCGAGATCCCGAGAATTCTGAGGCTCAAGGGGTTTCAGCGACCAATGTCGACAGGTCCAGATGGACCTGCGCGAGGATCGTAGGCCCGCGCGACGACATTCGCCCCTCTTTACTTCGGACTATTTTCTCGTGTCGGCTGGGCCATTGCCTACGCTGACGAACGTGAGTATGACGACGGGGCCCCGGGCACGCCGGCCAGGCCCGACGGTGCGAACCCGGGTCCGTGAGCTCACCGTGGACGCCGAGCGAGCCCGCGAGGACCGGGTGGCCACCGAGGAGCCACTCGAGATCCGGCTCGGGTGGCCGGCCGCTGCGCCACGGCGGGTCTGGCTGACGATGCGGACCCCCGGTCACGACTTCGAGCTCGCCACCGGGTGGTTGGTCCACGAGGGGCTGGTGCTGCCGGGTGCGAGGGCCGCCGGGCAGGTCGCCGGGCAGGTCGAGCGGGTGGCGTACTGCACCGACGTCTCCCTGGCCGCCGAGGAGGAGTTCAACGTGGTGACGGTGACCCTGGACGGTCCGCCCGCCGGCGACCTCGGCCACCGTCACGCGGCCGCCTCGGCCGGGTCCTCGGCCTGCGGGGTGTGCGGCAAGGACAGCGTCGGCGACGCGTTGCGGATCGGACCGGGCCTGCGCTGGTCCGGGGAGCTCCCGGCGGCCGCCACCGTGCGGGACCTCCCCGGCCGGCTGCGCGAGCGCCAGAGCGTCTTCGCCCGCACCGGGGGGGTCCACGCCGCCGCACTGGCCACCTCCGACGGGGAGCTGGTGGTGGTCCGCGAGGACGTCGGGCGCCACAACGCGGTGGACAAGGTGACCGGCGCACGGGTGCTGGGCGGTGCCGACCCGGCCGAGGCGGCGTTGGTGGTCAGCGGTCGCGCCGGGTTCGAGCTGGTCCAGAAGGCCGTCGTGGCCGGGGTCGGCTGCCTGGTCGCGGTGGGGGCGCCGAGCAGCCTGGCGGTGCGACTCGCCGTCGACGCCGGGCTCGGTCTCTTCGGCTTCACCCGCGCCGACCGGGTGGTCCGGTACGCCTGACCGACCCCTGACCGGCCTCCCTGTCGGCCCCGGCCTCCGCCTGTCGGCGTGGGTACGCCGCGGTGTCGGCGCCACCTCCTACGGTCGGCGTGTGCGCATCCTCCACACCTCCGACTGGCACCTGGGGCGGTCCTTCCACCGCGAGGGCATGCTCGGCCACCAGGCCGCCTTCGTCGACCATCTGATCGAGGTCGTGGAGTCCGAGCGGGTCGACCTGGTGCTGGTCGCCGGTGACGTCTACGACCGGGCACTCCCGCCGGTCGACGCCGTCCGGCTCGCCGACGAGACGCTGGTGCGACTGTCCGGGTCCCGGGCGCGGGTGGTGCTCACCAGCGGCAACCACGACTCCGCCCAGCGGCTCGGCTTCAGCAGCCGGTTGATCGACGCCGCCGGGATCCACCTGCGCACCGACGCCTCCTCGGTGGGCGACCCGGTGCTGCTGGAGGACATCCACGGTCCGGTCGCCGTGCACGGCATCCCCTACCTCGACCCGGACTCGGTCCGCGAGCCGTGGGACCTGCCCGCCCGCTCGCACGCCGCGGCGCTCGACGAGGCGATGCGCCGGGTCCGCGCCGACCTCTCCGGCCGCCCGGCAGGCACCCGGTCGGTGGTGCTGGCGCACGCGTTCGTCTCCGGGGCCCGGCCGAGCGACTCCGAGCGGGACATCAGCGTGGGCGGTGTCTCGATGGTGCCGACGACCCTGTTCGAGGGCATCGACTACGTGGCGCTCGGCCACCTGCACGGGCGGCACGTGCTCACCGACGCGATCCGGTACAGCGGCTCCCCGCTGGCCTACTCCTTCTCCGAGGCCGACCAGGTCAAGGGCACCTGGCTGGTGGACCTCGACGCCCACGGCCTCGCCGCGACGCAGTTCGTCGAGGCCCCGGTCCCCCGGCGGCTGGCCCGACTGCGGGGCACCCTCGCCGAGCTGCTCACCGACCCGGCCCTGGACCGGCACCGGGACAGCTGGGTGCAGGCCACCCTCACCGATCCGGGGCGACCCGCGCAGGCCATGGACCAGCTGCGCCGCAGGTTCCCGCACACCCTGGTCCTCGCGTTCGAGTCCACGTCCACCGGGCCCGGCGCGCTCGGAGCGATCCCCCGAGCCGGACGCGACGACCACGCCATCGCCGAGGAGTTCGTCACCGCGATGCGCGGCGCCCCCGGCTCGAGCGAGGAGCTCGCCCTGCTGCACGCCGCGCTCGACGCCTGCTGCGAGGACAACGACGTCGACATGCTCCTCACCTCCGGCGAGGTGCTGTTCTGATGCGGCTGCACCAGCTCGAGGCCACCGCGTTCGGACCGTTCGCCGGCACGGTCCGGGTCGACTTCGACCAGCTCTCCGAGGCTGGTCTCTTCCTGCTGTCCGGGGCCACCGGCGCCGGGAAGACCAGCATCCTCGACGCGGTCTGCTTCGGGTTGTACGGCGACGTCCCCGGCGATCGCAGCGTGGCGAAACGACTCCGCTGCGACCAGGCCGCGCCCGGGGTCGCACCCACCGTCCGGCTCGAGGCCACCCTGTCCGGACGCCGGTTCCGGATCCATCGCAGCGCAGCGTGGGAGCGCCCGAAGAAGCGGGGCACCGGCCTCACCTCCGAACAGGCCAGCGTCGTGGTCGCCGAGAGGCTGAGCGGACAGTGGGTCACCCTGTCCACCCGGCTCGACGAGGCCGGACACCTGATGACCCGGCTGGTCGGGATGAACCTGACCCAGTTCACCCAGGTGGCGATGCTCCCCCAGGGACGTTTCCAGGCGTTCCTGCGGGCCCGGTCCGAGGACCGGCACCGGCTGCTCCAGCAGCTCTTCCGCACCGGGCGCTTCGAGGACGCCGAGCGCTGGCTGCGGGAGCGCCGTCGAGCGCTTCAGGAGGAGTCCCGGACCCATCACCAGACCGTGGCCGACCTGATCAGCCGATGCTCCGAGGCCGTCGGCTCCCCGCTGCCGGAGGTCTGGGACCTGCACGACCTCACCGACGCCGCGGACGCCGGGACCCTGCGCTGGTGGGCCGAGGGCGTCCACGCCGACGCGGAGGCGGCCCGGCGCCGCGCCACCGTCGCTGCGAGCGACGCCGAGGCCACGGAGGCCGACACCCGGGCTGCTCTGGACGCAGCGCGTCGTCGTGATGAGCGGCGCACCCGGGTCCTCGAGGCCACCCAGAAGCACCGACGCCTGGTCGAGACCACGGCCGGGATCGAGCAGGCCAGGTCCAGCCTCGACGCCGCGCGCCGCGCCACCGGGGTGGCGCCGCTCCACCGGGTGGCCGCCCAGGCAGCCGGGTCGTGGCAGGCGGCGCAGCACCGCGCCGAGGAGGCCCTGACCCGGGTGCGGGAGCTGGGGATCCCGTCCGCCGAGCCGACCGGGTTGCGGGAGGTCCTGGCGGCGGCGAGGACCGGCGCCGCCGAGGCACGGGCCCTGCGGCCGCGGTCCCTGCGGCTCGCGGCGGCCGAGACGGAGCTGGCGAGCGCCGCGGCGGCTGTGACCCGGATCGGCGACCAGCGGGAGGCTGCCGCGGCCCGGGCCGAGACGCTGCCGACCCGGGTGGTCCGGTTGCGCTCCGAGATCGAAGCCGCCCGGGCCGCGGGCTCCCAGGTCGAGGTGCTGTCCTCCCGCCTCCACGACGTCGACGGCCGGCTCGCTGCCGGCGACCTTCACGCCGCCCTCACCGGCCAGCTGGCGTCAGCCGAGCTGGCCCGGGCGCAGGCGCAGCAGCGGGCCGTGGCGGCCCGGGAGCACTGGCTGGACGTCCGGGAGGCACGGCTCGACGGGATGGCCGCCGAGATCGCCGGTCGGCTGGCCGTCGGGGGCTGCTGCCCGGTCTGCGGGTCGGCGGAGCACCCGGCCAAGGCCGTGTCCCGGCCGGACGCGCCGGACGCGGCCGCCGAGAAGGCAGCCCAACGCGCCCTCGACGACGCCAACACCACCGCTCACCTGCGAGACGTCGAGCTCCGCGACCTCACCACCCGGCTCACGCTGGCCGCGGAGCAGGCCGGCCCTGAGCTCCGCGAGGTCCTCGCGGAGCGACGCCGGAGCCTGGCCTCCGAGCTCGAGCAGGCCGCTCGTTCCGCCGACGGCGTCGTGGCGCTGGACCAGGAGCTCCAGAGCGTCGAGGCCGAGCTGGAGCGGGCCAGGGCCCAGCTCGGCGATCTCACCGACCGTCTGTCCTCGCGCGACCGCGACCCGGGACGCGCTGCTCGCCGAGGTGCAGGCGCTGCGCGAGCAGCTGGACGCCGCGCTGACAGGCACCGGAGCCGCCGATCTTTCCGCGCTCGCGGCGTCCTGTCGCGAGCGCGAGGAAGGAGCCGAGGCGGCGCTGACCGCCCTGACCGAACGGGAGGCAGCCGCGAGCGCGGACCGGGAAGCGCGGCACTCGCTCGCCGAGGCGGCCGCCCGGGCCGGGTTCGACTCACCCGAGCAGGCGGCCGCGGCGGAGCTGCCCGAGGTGGAGCTGCAGCGGTGCGAGCGGCGGCTGCGGGAGCACGACCGTGAGCTGGATCGGGTCCTGGCCGTGCTGGCCGAGCCGGACGCCGACGAGCTGTTGGCTGCGGCCGCCCCCGACGTCGAGGCGATGGTGCAGCGGCACACGACGGCGCTGGCTGCCCTCGGCGGTGCGCGGGCCGAGGAGAGCCGGTGGACCTCACGGGTCGAGCGGCTGGCCGGCCTGCTGGTGCAGCTCGACCGGACGCTGCGGGAGTGGGCGCCGGTCCGCTCCGACCTGGCGCTGACCACCCGGCTGTCGGCGTTCGTGGAGGGCAAGTCGCCGGACAACCGGATGCAGATGCGGCTCTCGGCGTACGTGCTCGCCTATCGGCTCACCCAGGTCGTCGCGGCCGCGAACGAGCGCCTCGCGCGGATGAGCGACCAGCGGTACTCCCTCGAGCACACCGGTCGCAAGGGAGCCGGCGAGACCCGCGGCGGCCTCAGCCTGCTGGTGCGCGACGACTGGTCCGGGGAGTCCCGGGACCCGGCCACGCTGTCGGGCGGCGAGACCTTCGTGGTCTCCCTCGCTCTGGCGCTGGGGCTCGCGGACGTGATCACCCAGGAGGCCGGCGGAGCGGACCTGGACACGTTGTTCGTCGACGAGGGCTTCGGCTCCCTCGATGCCGACACCCTCGACGATGTGATGGACACCCTGGACTCGCTGCGCGACGGCGGTCGGGTGGTCGGAGTGGTCAGCCACGTGGCGGAGATGCGGGACCGGATCCCGGCCCGGCTCTCGGTCGCCAAGTCCCGCGCCGGCTCCACGCTCTCCCAGGCGCCGTGAGGCGCGCGTAGCCTCGGCGGGTGTCCTTCGACGTCGCCGCCGAGTCCTACGGCCGCTTCATGGGGCGGTTCTCCGAGCCGCTGGCCCCGCTGTTCCTGGACTGGGCCGGCGTCCCTGCCGGTGCCGCTCCGGTCTCAGCGGCCCTCGACGTCGGCTGCGGCCCCGGCGCGCTGACCCGGGTGCTGGTCGACCGGCTGGGTGCCGCAGCGGTGCTCGCCGTCGACCCGTCGGAGCCGTTCGTCGCCGCCGCCCGGGCCGCGCTGCCCGGCGTCGACGTACGTCGCGGCACGGGCGAGGCGCTGCCGTTCCCCGACGACGCGGTCGACGTCGCCCTGGCCCAGCTGGTCGTGCACTTCATGGCCGATCCGATCGCCGGACTGCGGGAGATGGCGCGGGTCACCCGCCCTGGCGGGACGGTGGCCGCGTCCGTCTGGGACCACGCCGGTGGCCTGGGGCCGCTGGCGGTCTTCACTGCCGGCGTGCACGACCTCGATCCCACCGCGCCGGGCGAGTCCGACCTGCCGGGAACCCGTCAGGGTCACCTGACGGAGCTGGCGACGGCCGCCGGTCTCACCGAGGTCCGGGCCACCGGACTGACGGTGCACCTGACCTGCGCGACGTTCGACGAGTGGTGGGAGCCGTTCACCCTCGGCGTCGGTCCGGCCGGTGACTACGTGGCCGGCCTGGACGCCGAGTCTCGCGAGCGGCTCCGTGCTCACCTGGCCGACGTGGTCGGTCCGGCACCGTTCACGATCGACGCCACCGCCTGGTGCGTGGCCGGCACGGTGTCCAGCGACCGAGGCCCGAGCTGAGGCTGATCAGGTCAGACCCGACCATCCCGACACGTCGAGGTCCCAGTCGCGGGCCAGCCGCTCGGCCTGCGGGCGGTACATCACCTGCAGCGACTCCCTCAGACCCGGGGTCCATTCCCAGTCCGCGCGCGACGACGACGAGGACTCCCGGGCGACCGCGGTGAGCGGCACCGGGTCCACGCCCAGCCGGCGCCACACCTCGTCGACGGCCCGCTGCGGGTCGTTGCGGACCACCTCGTAGACCATCACGTGCATCCGCTCGCGGCCGACCGCGTCGACCCACGCGGCGAGCTGGTCGGCGTAGAAGCCGCTCCAGGTCTGCACATTGATCGGGACCGGGTACGGCCAGGACTTGCCGCGGGTGGCCGCCAGCCGCATCGCGGACCGGAACCGCTCCACCGGGTCCCGGAGCAGCACCAGGACCGGACCCGCCGGCACCAGGCGGGCCGCCACCCCGGGGGTGGAGGCGTGCCGCATGTAGTGCGGGGTCCATTCACCGCGGCGGATGCCGTCGTCCGGGAACAGGTCGAGGTACTCCGCGTCCGGCACGCGTCCGTCGGCCACCTGGTGCAGCAGCTGCTGCTCCTTGCGCCCGTTGGTGCCCAGACCCACCTCGGGGTGCTGGGTCAGCAGGTCGGTGAACCAGGTCGTGCCACTGCGCTGTGCGCCGATGCCCAGCCAGGCCGGATTTCCCATGCGCTCACCCTAGCGACGCCCGCCGGCCGGACCCGGCACCGGTGCGGCCGGTGCGGCCAGGTCCCGGGAGGTATCTGGGCCGGGTCCCGCTGCTCCTGAGTGAGCGACAGATCCCGACACATCCGTGCGCACATCGCTGCGCAAGCACCACCGCGACCATCGAGGAGATCCACCATGGCTGCACTCGCCACCGACTACCACGTGCTCGTCTACGGGAGCCCCACCGGCTACCAGACCAACCGCGCCCAGATCCAGCTCAGCGACTCCAGCGGCAAGTCCATCGCCTGGATCCGCTTCAACGACCCCGGGATGGCCTTCGAGCAGGACTACGAGAGCAACGACATCATTCGGATGCACCTGCCCTCGACCATGTTCCAGAGCGTGCTCGACCTGCTGCGCAACGAGGACGGGACCTACATCTACATGGCGCAGGGCCGGGCGTTCCTGGGGACCTCCAAGGAGCCCATCGGCGAGGGTGAGTGAGGCGACCCGCCCGCGGACCCACCGGAGCGAAGGCCGAGCCTCGGGTCGGATAGTTTCGGCTGCATGAGCGTCACTTCCTCGGGCCCGGGGCTCGACCCCGGCTTCACCGCGCTCGGCTACCGCCGGCTCGGCGAGATCGCGCTGGGCCGGGCCGCGGACCTGGGCGTGGAGCACGCCGACTTCCGGTTCGAGCGGATCCGCTCCCAGCACCTCGCCGTCCGCGACGGCGCCCTCCAGGACACCAGCGACCACGAGAACCTCGGGTTCGCCGTCCGGGTGCTGCACGGCGGTGCCTGGGGCTTCGCCTCCGGCGTCGTGCTCACCGAGTCCGAGGCGGTCCGGGTCGCCGAGACCGCCGTGGCCGTCGCCCGGGTGGCCGCCCGGATGACCACCACCCCGGTTCGCCTCGCGCCCGAGCCCGTGCACGGCGACGCGGTGTGGGTCTCGGCGTACGAGGTCAACCCGTTCGACGTCCCGGTGCGCGACAAGCTGGCCCTGCTGGTCGACTGGACCCGCCGGCTGGCGCGCGGCGCCGCGGTCGACCACGCGTCCGCGCACGTCGACCAGGTGCAGGAGAACAAGTACTACGCCGACCTCACCGGCACCCGCACCACGCAGCAACGGGTCCGGCTCGAGCCCGGGTTCGAGGCGATGGGCTCGGGACCGGCCGGCTTCGACGCGATGCGCTCCCTCGCCCCACCCGTCGGCCGGGGCTGGGAGTACCTCACCGGCCCCCACTACGACTGGGACACCGAGCTGGCCGAGGTGCCCGAGCTGCTGGCCGAGAAGCTGCGTGCCCCTTCGGTCGAGGCGGGTCGCTACGACCTGGTGATCCACCCGTCCAACCTGTGGCTGACCATCCACGAGTCGATCGGCCACGCCACCGAGCTGGACCGTGCCCTGGGCTACGAGGCCAACTACGCCGGCACCTCGTTCGCCACCCTCGACCAGCTCGGCACGCTGCAGTACGGGTCGTCGCTGATGCACGTGACCGGGGACCGCACCGTCGAGCACGGTCTCGCCACCGTCGGGTACGACGACGAGGGGGTCGAGGCCCAGTCCTGGGACATCGTCCGCGACGGCCGCTTCGTCGGCTACCAGCTGGACCGCCCGATGGCCGCGCTGCACCCCGAGCTCAACGACGGCCGCTCCAACGGGTGTGCCTACGCCGATTCGCCGGGGCACGTCCCGGTCCAGCGGATGGCCAACGTCTCCCTGCTCCCGGCCCCGGACGGACCGTCGACCGAGGAGCTGATCGGCCGGGTGGAGCGCGGCATCTACGTCGTCGGCGACCGCTCCTGGTCGATCGACATGCAGCGGTTCAACTTCCAGTTCACCGGGCAGCGCTTCTACCGGATCTCCGACGGTGCGCTGGCGGGCCAGGTCCGCGACGTCGCCTACCAGTCCTCGACGACCGACTTCTGGAACTCGCTCGCGGCGGTCGGCGGCGAGCAGACGTGGGAGCTGCACGGGGCCTCCAACTGCGGCAAGGCGCAGCCGGGGCAGACCGCGGCCGTCAGCCACGGCTGCCCGACCGCGCTCTTCACCGACGTCACGATCCTCAACACCACCGACGAGGCAGGTCACTGATGGGCGCCACCCCACCGCAGTCCCTGGTCGACCAGGCCCTGGCCGTCACCACCGCGGACGACTGCGTGGTCGTGGTCCAGGACGCGACGCACGCGAACCTGAGGTGGGCCAACAACACCCTGACCACCAACGGGGTGATGCACGACCTCGCGGTCACCGTCATCTCGTTCGTGCGCACCGCCGACGGCGTGGCCACCGGGTCGGTGACCCGCAGCGTCAGCTCCCAGGGCGAGGTGACCGAGCTGGTCGGTGCCGCGGACGCCGCGGCGCGGGCGGCCGGACCGTCCGAGGACGTCGCCGACCTGGTGGGCGACGCGACCTCACCGGGCTGGGAGGACCCTCCGGTCGGCACCGACATCGGCGTGTACGACGCGTTCGCCCCCGAGCTGGGCGAGGCCTTCCGGCGCGCGGCCACCGAGGGACGGGTGCTGTACGGCTTCGTCAACCACGAGGTCACCACCACCTACCTCGGGTCGACCAGCGGTCTGCGGCTGCGGCACGTGCAGCCCACCGGCCACTACGGATGCACCGGCAAGACCGCCGACCTGTCCGCGAGCGCCTGGGTCGGCGGCGCCACCCGCGACTTCCGCGATGTCGACGCGCACGCGATGGACGCCGAGCTGGCCAAGCGGCTGTCCTGGGCCGGCCGCCGGGTGGACCTGCCGGCCGGCCGCTACGACACGGTCCTGCCGCCCACCGCGGTGGCGGACCTGATGATCGACGGCTACTGGGCCTGCGGCGCCCGCGACGCCCACGACGGCCAGTCGGTCTTCAGCCGTCCCGGTGGCGGCACCCGGATCGGCGACCTGATCACCCGTACCGGGGTGGACCTGTACTCGGACCCGACGTACCCCGGGCTGGAGGCGCCTCCGTTCGTCACCGCCGCCTCGTCGGGCAACGACTCGTCGGTCTTCGACAACGGGCTCGGGTTGTCCCGCACCGACTGGATCCGGGACGGCCGCCTGCACGCGCTGGTCGGCAGTCGCCACTCCGCGACCCTGGCCGGGATCCCGGTGACGCCGTACCAGGACAACCTGGTGCTCGACGTCCAGGACGCCGCCGGTGACGTCGACGACCTGGTCGCCGGCACCGAGCGGGGGCTGCTGCTGACCTGCCTGTGGTACATCCGCGAGGTCGACGCGCAGACCCTGCTGCTGACCGGGCTCACCCGCGACGGGGTCTACCTGGTCGAGGACGGGGAGATCACCGCGGCGGTCAACAACTTCCGGTTCAACGAGAGCCCGGTGGACCTGCTGCGGCGGTTCAGCCACGCCGGGGCCACCGTGCCGAGCTTCAGCCGCGAGTGGGGCGACGACTACTTCTCCCGGACGGCCACCCCGGCGCTCCGGGTGCCGGACTTCAACATGTCGAGCGTGTCGCAGGCGCTCTGACTCGGCCGGTGGTCTGATCCAGTTCGGCGGTGGTGGGGACCGTGGTGCAACCGGACGGCCGGGTCGGGCGTATCCCCCGCGTCAGATCCACCACCGTGCCGGACCGGCACCCACGCAGAGGAGCGCCACCATGCGCAGCATCACCGCCCTGACCGGACTCGCCGCCACCACCGCGATGCTGGCCCTGGCCGCCCCGACCGGAGCGGCCACCTCCGGAGCCACCACCGCCGACGGCAGCACCACCGAGCGGCAGCGCGGCGTGGTGATGTCCTGCTTCGGCGAGGCCGACGGCCTGGCCGCCTTCGTCGAGCTGTACCAGAACAGCCGCTACCCCAACAGCGTGGCGATCACCCTCAACGAGGACCCCGAGACGTCCGCGAGCCGGCAGCCGCAGAACAAGGTGCTGCAGGACGGCGTCGTTCGCACCGGCGTCACGATCGACGGCGAGCGGGCCCGGGTGCGTGGCACCGCCACCCGGGTCGGCAAGCGGATCCCGGTGCACTTCGAGATCGACGACGCCGGCTACCACATCGAGGACGACGGCCACCACCGTCGGCTGCAGCACGACCTGGTGCTGATCTACTCCGGCACCACGGTCCCGCTGGACTGCCAGGACGCCTTCTTCTTCGACCTCACCACCACCCGCACGCCGATCTGAGGTCGGCCGAGGGGAACGCCGACGGCCCGCCGGGAACCTCCCGGCGGGCCGTCGTCGTCACTTATGCGAACGCGTCGAGCGGCGGGCAGGCGCAGACCAGGTTGCGGTCGCCGTAGGCCTGGTCGATCCGGGCCACCGGCGGCCAGTACTTGTCCGGGTCGACGCCGGCGGGGAACACCGCCAGGTCGCGCGAGTAGGCGCGGTCCCAGTCACCGACGATCGCCCGAGCCGTGTGCGGGGCGCCGCGCAGTGGCGATTCCTCCGGGCTCCACTCCCCCGCAGCCACCCGGTCGATCTCGGCGCGGATGGCGATCATCGCGTCGCAGAACCGGTCGATCTCGGCCAGGTCCTCGGACTCGGTCGGCTCCACCATCAGGGTGCCGGCGACCGGGAACGACATCGTCGGAGCGTGGAAGCCGTAGTCGACCAGCCGCTTGGCGACGTCGTCCACGGTGACGCCGGTGTCCTTGGTCAGCCCACGGACGTCCAGGATGCACTCGTGCGCGACCAGGTTGCCGTGGCCGCGGTAGAGCACCGGGAAGTGCTCCTCGAGCCGCGTGGCGACGTAGTTGGCCGACAGCACCGCCGAGGCGGTCGCGCGGGTCAGGCCCTCGGCGCCCATCATCGCGATATAGGCCCAGGTGATCGGCAGGATCCCGGCCGAGCCGTAGGGCGCCGCGCTGATCGGGCCGATCCCGTCGCGTCGCTCGGTCTCGGGGTGCATCGCGTGCGAGGGCAGGTACGGCGCCAGGTGCTCCCGCACCGCCACCGGGCCGACGCCCGGACCCCCGCCGCCGTGCGGGATGCAGAAGGTCTTGTGCAGGTTGAGGTGCGAGACGTCGCCGCCGAACTCACCGGGCCGCGCGTAGCCGAGCAGCGCGTTCAGGTTGGCGCCGTCGACGTACACCTGGCCGCCGTGGCGGTGCACGGTCGCGCAGAGCTCGGAGATCGTGTCCTCGTAGGCCCCGTGCGTGGACGGGTAGGTGACCATGATCGCGGCCAGGTCGTCGGCGTGCTTCTCGCACTGCTGGTGAAGGTCGGAGAGGTCCACCGAGCCGTCGGCCCCGGACTTGACGACCACGACGCGCATCCCGGCCATCACCGCCGAGGCCGCGTTGGTGCCGTGCGCCGAGGACGGGATCAGGCAGACGTCCCGTTCGGTGTCGCCGTTGGCGTGGTGGTAGCCGCGGATCGCCAGCAGTCCGGCGAGCTCACCCTGGGAGCCGGCGTTCGGCTGGATGGAGACCCGGTCGTAGCCGGTCACCTCGGCCAGCCAGCCCTCCAGCTCCTCGACCAGCTGCCGGTAGCCGGTCGCGTCCTGCGCCGGTGCGAACGGGTGCAGGTCGGCGAAGCCGGGCAGCGAGACCGGCTCCATCTCGGTGGTCGCGTTGAGCTTCATCGTGCAGGAGCCGAGCGGGATCATCCCGCGGTCCAGGGCGTAGTCCCGCGCGGAGAGGCGGCGCAGGTAGCGCAGCATCGCGGTCTCGCTGTGGTGGCTGGAGAAGACCTCGTGGGTCAGGTACGCCGTCTCCCGGCGCAGCCCCTCCGGCAGCGCATCGCCGGTCTCGCGGTCCAGCGCGTCCAGCGCGTCCGGGTCGACCGGCTCGATCCCGGCCGCACCGGTCCCGAAGGCCTCCAGCACCCGGGTCACCGTGGACCGGGTGGTGCACTCGGAGGTGGACAGGCCGACGGTGTCCTCGTCGACGAGCCGCAGCTGGAGACCCAGCTCGTGGGCGCGGTCGACGACGTCGGCAGCCCGGCCGGGCACGGCGACCGCGAGGGTGTCGAAGAACTGCTCGTGGTGCAGGGCGATGCCCGCCCGGGTGAGCGCGGCCGCGATCACCGCGGCGTACCGATGGGTGCGGGTGGCGATCGCCCGGAGGCCCTCGGGGCCGTGGTAGACGGCGTACATCGACGCCACCACGGCGAGCAGCACCTGGGCGGTGCAGATGTTCGAGGTCGCCTTGTCGCGACGGATGTGCTGCTCCCGGGTCTGCAGAGCCAACCGGTAGGCCGGCCGCCCCTCGGCGTCCACCGAGACCCCGACCAGCCGGCCGGGCAGGTGCCGCTCGAGGCCGGCGCCGACGGCCATGTACCCGGCGTGCGGGCCGCCGTAGAAGAGCGGCACGCCGAAGCGCTGCGAGGAGCCGACCACCACGTCGGCGCCGAGCGCCCCGGGAGACTCCAGCAGGCACAGCGCGAGCGGGTCGGCGGCGACGACCGCCAGGGCGCCGCGCTCGTGGGTCTGCTCGATCACCCGGCGCGGGTCCAGGACCCGTCCGGACGCCCCGGGGTACTGCACCAGCACCCCGCACAGGCCCCCCTCGGGCAGGTCGTCGGGCAGTCCGTCGGACAGGTCGGCGACCACCACCTCGATCCGCATCGCCGCGGCCCGGGTCCGGACCACGTCGATGGTCTGCGGGAGCGCGTCGGCGTCGACGACGAACGGGCCGGCGGCCTTCTTGTTGGCTCGGCGCACCAGGGTCATCGCCTCGGCCGCCGCGGTGGCCTCGTCGAGCAGCGAGGCGTTGGCCGTGGGCAGTCCGGTGAGGTCGCCGATCACGGTCTGGAAGTTGATCAGTGCCTCGAGCCGACCCTGGGAGATCTCCGGCTGGTACGGCGTGTACGCGGTGTACCAGCTCGGGTCCTCGAGCACGTTGCGCCGGACCACCGGCGGCGTGATGGTGGGGTGGTACCCCAACCCGATCATCGGCTCACCGGGCCGGTTGGCCGCGGCCAGCTCCCGCAGCTCGCGCGCGGTGGCCGCCTCGGTCCGGGCCTCCGGGAGCCCCAGCTCGGCGGTCTGCCGGATGCCGCCGGGCACGGCGGCGTCCATCAGCTCCTCGAGCGAGGAGAAACCCACCCGGTCCAGCATGGTGGCGACGTCGTCGGGCTGCAGCCCGACGTGCCGGTCCACGAACGGCAGCGCCGCATCCAGGTGGGCAAGGGTCGGACTGTCGGACATGGGTGGCTCCTCGACGCAGGGGTCGTCCGGACGCCTCCCCCTCTGTCGACCCACGGCGGGCTCCAGAGTTGCCTGGTCCGCGCGGTCCGGGCGCCTGAGAGGTTCCGGGGAGGAATTGCCCCTTCGGCGCTCCGTCCCGACCGGAGCCGGGCGGAGACTCTCCCGCGCGGGATTGTCAGCGGTGCCAGCCTACCGGCTGGCCGGTGCTCAGCCGATCTTGCGGGCCGCGCGGCGTGCGGAGAGCTCGTCGGCAGCGGACGGTGCGGCGTCGTCGGCGGTGCGCTCGCTGGGCAGCTCGGCCAACGTGCCCTCGATCTCGCGCCAGACGCCGCCGATGGCGATGCCGAACACGCCCTGACCGCCCTGGAGGAGATCGATGACCTCGTCGTTGCTGGTGCACTCGTAGACCGAGGCGCCGTCGCTCATCAGCGTCACCCGGGTCAGGTCGTCGGTGCCGCGCTCCCGCAGGTGCTGCACGGCGGTGCGGATCTGCTGGAGCGAGATGCCGGCGTCCAGCAGTCGCTTGATCACCTTGAGGATGAGGATGTCGCGGAACGAGTAGAGACGCTGCGACCCGGACCCCGAGGCGCCTCGCACGGTGGGCTCCACCAGGCCCGTGCGGGCCCAGTAGTCCAGCTGGCGATAGGTGATGCCGGCGGCGTTGCAGGCCGTCGGACCGCGGTAGCCGGTGTCGCTCGGCAGCGGGGAGACGTCGTCGGTGAAGAGGAGCCCCTGCTCGTCTGCCTGCTCGGCGGCGGCTCTGGCCGTCTCGGGCCCGGCCTGCTCGTGCTCGTTCACGCGGTCCTCCGTGGGTCTACTTCGCTGAGCGTAACCCCGAGGGAAGGTGGCGGGCGGCCGAATCGTGCGCCCGACCACAGCGGTGGAGTTACAACGAAGACACTTCACGGTAAGCCTCGCCCCGGAGGCGGTCAAAGACGTCGACGGCGTGTCGGCGGACCGTCCTGACCCTCAACCTCTACTTGAGGGTGAGGGATGTGTCGCCGGTCAGTGGGCGTCGAAGTCCTCGGGCGTCACCTGGTCGAGGAACTCCCGGAACTTCTCGACCTCGTCCTCCTGCTCCGCGGGGACGGCCAGGCCGGCCTCGTCGAGGACCTCCTCGGAGCACACGATCCGGGTGCCGGTGCGCAGCGCCAGCGCGATCGAGTCCGACGGGCGGGCACTCACCTCGGCACCGGAGCCGAAGACGAGGGTGGCGAAGAAGACGCCGTCCTTGACGTCGGTGATCCGGACCTCGGCCAGCTCGTTGCCGGTGGCCGCGAGGATGTCCTTGAGCAGGTCGTGGGTGAGCGGCCGTGGCGGCACCACCCCCTGCTGCGCGAACGCGATGGCGGTGGCCTCGACCGCGCCGATCCAGATCGGGAGATACCGCTCCCCCGTCACCTCGCGCAAGAGCACGATCGGCTGGTTGGAGGGCATCTCGACCCTGACTCCCATGACATCGACTTCGCGCACCCCGTCAGCCTACTCCCGTCGGGGAACACCTCAGGACCTGCGCAGACCCGCCTTGACGAGCGTCGCGTGCAGGCGTACGGAGAGCGCGGCGATCTCGCTGACGGCGTCCTCGGCGCGGGCCGTCGCGGCCGCGTCGCGACCACGCTTGTGCGGGGCCACCACCTGCTCGACCAGCCCGACCTCGCGGTCCGCGGCGGCCTTGAACGCGCGCAGGTGACGCGGCTCCAGACCGAACTCGGCCAGCTCCCGTGCGGTGCGCGCGATCACCAGGGCGTCGGTGTCGTAGTGCCCGGTCCCGGCTCGCGGCCGGATCAGGCCGAACTGCTCGAGCTCCTCGAGCTGGTCGTCGGTGATCTCGGCGATCTTGACCAGCTCGCGCCGGGAGAGCCGCAGGTTGTCCCGACGGGCGAAGGACGCCGGGCTGGGCAGTCCGTCCGCGGCCAGCGCGACCTGCGGCACGGTGGGCACCACCGCCTCGATCGGCGGCGGCTCCAGGCCACGGTCGATGGCGTCGAGGTGCTCGCCGATCACCTTGAGCGGCAGGTAGTGGTCCCGCTGCATCCGCAGCACGTACCGCAGCCGCTCGACGTCGGCGTGCGAGAACTTCCGGTACCCGGCCGGGGTGCGTTCCGGCTTGATCAGGCCCTTGTCCTCCAGGAACCGGATCTTCGGGATGGTCACCCCCGGGTAGTCGGCCCGGAGCCGGTCGAGCACCTCGCCGATCGTCATCAGCCCCCGGGCAGCCCCGGCGGCCTCCCCGCTCATCGAGGACGAGGTCACCGGCTCAGGCACTCTCGTGACCGGAGAAGAAGACCAGCCGGTACTTCCCGATCTGCACCTCGTCGCCGTCCTTGAGATCCACGCTGTCGATCCGGTCCCGATTCACGTACGTGCCGTTGAGGCTGCCGGAGTCCCGGACGCTGAAGTCGTCGCCGCGGCGGTGGAACTCCGCGTGCCGACGCGAGACCGTGACGTCGTCGAGGAAGATGTCGCTGTCCGGGTGGCGGCCGGCGTTCACCTGGTCGGTGTCGAGCAGGAACCGGCTGCCGGCGCCGGGACCACGCTGCACCACCAGCAGCGCGTGACCCGACGGCAACGCGTCGACGGCGGCCGCGTCCACGGCGTTGAGCTGGCGGTCAGAGGTCTCGACCTTCTCGGCGGCGGCGCCGATCTGGATCGTCGCCGTCGACTCGCCGTGGCTCGCGGTGGATCCGGTGGTCTCGTCGGCGTTCACCAGCCGGCTCCCGCACTGGGAGCAGAAACGCGCGTCGTCGGGATTCTGCCGGCCACATTGGGTGCAGAACGGCATCGTCATCCTCCAGGGGGGCACACGAAACCCTCAACGCAGGGCTGAGGTTGATGGTTGGTCGAACCTATCAGCCGTCGAGCGAGGCCTGGTAGGTCTCGGCGTCCATCAGGCCGTCGACGGCGGCGGGATCGGTCGGGACCACCTCGAAGAGCCAGCCGGCGGCGTACGGGTCGTTGTTGACCAGCTCCGGGGTCGCGTCGAGCGACTCGTTGCGAGCCACCACCTCGCCGGAGACCGGCGCGTAGATGTCGCTGACCGACTTGGTCGACTCCAGCTCGCCGCAGGTGCTGCCGGCCTCGACCCGGTCGCCCACCTCGGGCAGCGAGGCGTAGACGATGTCGCCGAGGGCGTCCTGGGCGTAGTGGGTGATGCCGATGCGGACCGAGCCCTCGTGCTCACCGGGGGTGCGCACCCACTCGTGCTCGCCCGTGTACTTCAGGTCGTCGGGGTACATGGGGTCTCCTCCGGTTGTCGGGACGCGTGTTGTCGATCGCGGGGACGCGCCACGGGCGCGGCGACTCGGGAACCCTACTGCCCGCTCCCGCACGGTGGGGTCACTGGGACAGGTCGGGCTGGGCGAACTCGGGGTCCTCGGCCTCGGCGACGCTCTCGATGTCCAGGGAGGTCGAGCTGGTCCAGCGTCACCTCCGCGCCCGCCTGCTCGAGCTGGTCGCTGGGGCCGGCCCGGAAGGTGATGGCGCCGGCCAGCGTGTCCGGGTCCCCGATCACGTCGACGACGTACGGCGGGGAGAGCAGCTGGCCGCTGACCAGCAGACCGCCCTCCGTGTCCTCGAAGGACGTCTGCGCGACCACCCGCACCTGTCCGTTGATCTGCATGGCCTCGGCGCCGGCGGTGCGCAGCTCCTGGACCATGTCGATCATCGAGTCGATGCGCACGCGTCCCTCGAGCTCCTTGACCGTCACCCGGATACCGGGGCCGGTGACCGGGACCAGGCCGGCCAGGATGCGCAGCGCTGCGGCCTGCTCCTGGGCCTGGGTGAGGGCGGTCTGCCGGGCGTTGGTGTCGGAGAGCAGGTCGTCGCGCGTGGCCTCGAGCCTGGCGATCTCCGACTGGGCCCGCTGCGTGGTCCCGGCGAGGCCGTTGAGGACGTCGATGAGGTCCTGCTCGCGGAGCCCGGCGTACCGGTCGTCGGCCTCGTGGGACTGCACCTGGGTGATGCCGGCGAACCCGACGAGGGCGAGCAGCAGCGCCACCACGAGCTGGCCGCGGGTGGGCTTGGCCAGCCCGGCCGGCAGCCGCACCGGGGGCCGCCGTCCGGAGCGGTCGACGTCGTCGTGCTCAGGCAGGTCGGTCTCAGGCATGGAACAGGTGCCTCCGGATGGCTGCCACGTTGGAGAAGATGCGGATCCCGAGCACGACGATGACGCCGGTGGAGAGCTGGCCGCCGACGCCCAGCTTGTCGCCGAGGTAGACGATCGCCGCGGCGATCACCACGTTGGACAGGAACGAGACGACGAAGACCTTGTCGTCGAAGATCCCGTCGAGGTAGGCCCGCAGCCCGCCGAAGACGGCGTCCAGGGCCGCCACCACCGCGATCGGCAGGTAGGGCTCGAGAGCGAGCGGGACGTCGGGCTGGAGGAGGATCCCGAGAAGGATCCCCACCAGCAGTCCGAGGGCGGCGATCACGGCTGGTCCTCCTGGGACGGGCTCGAGGGTCTCATGTCGTTGTCGTCGTCGGGCACCAGCGGCTCGGCGTTCCGGAGGCTGCGCAACCGGGCGGCGGGCAGGGTCAGCTCCTCCACATTGTCCACCTCGACCTCGAAGCCGTACTCGAGCTCGAGCTGGCCGAACGCCTGCCCCGACGAGGTGGCGGCCAGGTTCGCCTGCAGGGTCCGGGTGTCCCCCAGCGCCAGGATCGTGTACGGCGGGGAGATGGCGATCCGGTTGACCCGGATCGAGGACGGTCCGGAGTTCCGGATCGCGCCGAGCGAGGTGAGCCGCTGACCGTTGATCGCGATCGCCTCCGCGCCGGCGGACCACAGCGCGTTCACCAGCAGCGCCAGGTCCTCGTCACGGACCTGCGAGAGCACGTCGGCGTCCGGTGCGCTCTCGACGCTGACCCGCACCCCGGGACCCTGCACCCGGACGTACCCGGCGAGGGTCTGCAGCCGACGCAGCTCGTTCGCGGCGCCGGTGGCGTCGGTGGCGGTCCGCCGCAGGCTCGCCTCCAGGGCCGTGTTCTGGTCCCGCAGCCGCAGGATGTCGTCCTGCAGGCCCGAGACCGCCGCCCGCCGGTCCGCGATCCGCGAGACCAGGGTGTTGCGACTGGCGTCGTCGATGCCGGCGTCGCGGGAGGTCTGCACCGCGGCCGTGGCCACCAGCAGGCCGAACGCCGCGATGACGACGGCCACCGTCTGGTGGCGCCGCCGCCGCGGGACGACCAGGCCCTCCCGCTCCCGGCGCTCGGCTGCGTGCCGGTAGTCCTCGTCGAGCGACTGCTGGGTGATCAGGGTGAGCAGCGGCAGCGTCACCCGGTCGGGGAGCGGACCGGCCGCACCCGCCGGCCCCGGCTCTCCGGCGGCACCGGGCCGCTCGTCGGTCAGCTGGTCAGCCACCGGGCACCGTGCTTCGTCGTGGCGTGGTCGCCAGGAGCCGGCGTACCTGCCAGGCGTAGAGGATCCCTGCCCACCAGTACAGGCCGATCCCCCAGCCGGCGAACGCCCAGCCGAAGACCTCGGCGAGCGTCGCGATCCGGCCCTCACCGTCCCCGAGCAGCAGCAGCGGGAAGGCGTAGAGCAGGTTGAAGGTGGCGGCCTTGCCGAGGAAGTGCACCGGCAGCGAGCTGTACCCGCGGGTCCGCAGCAGCGGGACCAGGCCCCACATGAGGGCGTCGCGCAGCGGCAGCGAGACCGCCACCCACCACGGGATGACGTCGCGCAGCGCCAGGCCGACGACCACGGCCAGGATGTAGAGCCGGTCGGCGACCGGGTCCAGGATCTGCCCGAACACGGAGGTCTGGTGCAGCCGGCGCGCCAGGGCGCCGTCGAGCCAGTCGGTGATCCCGGCCAGCACCAGCAGGCCCAGCGCCCAGCCGTCGGCCTCGGGTCCGAGCACCAGCCACAGGAACAGCGGAACGCCGGCGAGCCGGAGCATGCTGAGCACGTTGGGCAGCGTCCACACGCGCGCGTGGGTGTCCTCTGCCACGGGTTCCTTCTCGTCGCCTGCGACGCCTGGCCCCGTCGGGGTCGGCCTGCCGTCGACACCATAGCCGCCGGACGCCCACGATCCCGGCACCGGTTCAGGCGTGCTCCTCGAGGTGGGCCGCGTCCCGGATCTCGCCGACCAGCTCCTCGATGACGTCCTCGAGGGTGGCGAGGCCGATGGTGGTTCCGTGCTCGTCGACGACCCGCGCCATGTGGGCTCCGCGGCGCTGCAGGGTCTCGAGCACGTCGTGCAGCGAGTCCTCGGCCGCGACCTGGGCGAACGGACGGATCCACTTGTCGTCGAGCGGGTCCAGGCGGCGCTGCTCGTCCGGCTCCAGCACGTCCTTGATGTGCAGGTAGCCCAGCAGCCCCCCGTCGTCACCGGCCACCGGGAACCTGCTGTACCCGGTCGCCGCGCACAGGGCCTCGACATCGGCCGCCGAGGAGCCCCGCCCCACGGTGGTCAGCGAGTCGGACTCCATCACGACGGAGGCGACGGTCTGCTCGGTGAACCCCAGGGCGCCCGCCAACCGGTCGTACTCGTCGTCCTCCAGCAGCCCCTCGCCCCGCGACTCCTCGACCAGGGCGGCCACCTCCTCTCGGGTGTACGCCGAGGTGACCTCCCCCTTCGGCTCGACCCGCAGCAGCCGGAGCGTGCTGTTCGCCATCGCGTTGAGCACCACGATCAGCGGACGCAACAGCTTCACGATCCCGTACATGAGCGGACCCAGCACCAGCGCGGAGCGCTCCGGTCCGGCGATCGCGATGTTCTTGGGCACCATCTCGCCCAGTACGACGTGCAGGAACACCACGATGGTCAACGCCACCATGAACGCGACCGGGTGCAGCAGCGCGTCGGGCATCCCCAGGGCGTGGAACCCGGGCTCGATGAGGTGGGCGACGGCGGGCTCGCCGACGGCACCGAGGCCGAGCGAGCAGATGGTGATGCCGAGCTGGGCGCCCGCCATCATCAGCGAGACGTCCTCCATCGCCCGCAGCGTGGTCTTCGCCATCCGCGACCCGCCCTGTGCGGCAGGCTCGATCTGGCTGCGGCGTGCCGAGACCAGGGCGAACTCGGCGCCGACGAAGAAGGCGTTGAACCCCAGCAGCGCCGCGGCCACCAGCAACGCGGTCAGGTCGCTCACGAGGACTCCTGGGGATGGTCGAGCAGGCGCAGCGTGAGTCGGTCGACCCGCAGGCCGTCCATCTCCTCCACCGCCAGCACCGCCAGCTGCTGGCGCGGCTCGTCGGGATCGGAGTGGTCCGGCACCGGGACCTCGGCGATGTCACCGGGGACCGGCACCTTCCCGAGGACCCGCAGCACCAGGCCGGCGATGGTGTCGTAGTCCTCGTTCTCGGGCAGCGCGATCCCGGTCAGGTCCTCGACCTCGTCCGGACGCAGCAACCCGGACAGCGACCAGGTGCCGTCACGGCGCAGCCGGGCCCGGGACCCGAGGCGGTCGTGCTCGTCGGCGATGTCGCCGACGATCTCCTCGATGACGTCCTCCAGGGTGACGATGCCCGCGTGGCCGCCGTACTCGTCGAGGACCACCGCCATCTGGAACCCGTCCTTGCGCAGCAGCGCGAGCAGCGGGTCGAGCCGCAACGAGTCCGGCACCACGATCGGCTTGGCCATCAGGTGCTTGACCCGGGTCGTGGGTCGTTCGTGCGGCGGCAGCGCCACCGCGTTCTTGACGTGCACCGTGCCGACCACGGCGTCCTCGTCGTCGAGCACCGGGAACCGGGAGTGCCCGGTCTCCCGCGCCAGGTCGATGACGGCGCTGGCCCGGTCGCCGGCCTCCACGGACCGGGTCCGGACCCGGGGGGTCATGATCTCGCCGGCGGTCCGCGAGCCGAACTCCACCGACCGCTCCATCAGCTCGGCGGTGTCGGCGTCGAGGGTGCCCTCGGTGGCGGACCGCTGGATCAGCGAGGCCAGCTCGGTCGAGCTGCGGGCCGAGCGCAGCTCCTCCTGCGGCTCGACCCCGAGCCGACGTACCAGCGCGTTGGCGGAGCCGTTGAGCAACCGGATCGGCAGCTTGTTCACGGCGGTGAAGGCGCGCATCGGCCGCTGGGTGGCCAGGGCGGTCTGCATCGGCAGCGCGATCGCCAGGTTCTTGGGGACCAGCTCCCCGAACAGCATCGTCAGCACGGTGCTGATGGTCAGACCCAGACCCAGCGCGACCGCTGGGACCGCGCTCGCCGGCATCCCGAGCTCGAGCAGCGGCTCGTCGATCAGCCCGGCGATCGCCGGCTCGGCGAGGAAGCCGATGCCGAGGTTGGTCACCGTGATGCCGACCTGGGCACCGGAGAGCTGGGTGGACAACGACCGCAGCGCGGCCTGCACCCCCAGGGCGCCGGTGTCGCCGCTCTCGGCGGCCTGGTCGACCTTGTTGCGGTCGACCGTGACCAGGGAGAACTCGGCGGCCACGAACAGTCCGCATGCCAGGACCAGCAGCAACGCGATCGCGAGGAGCAGGAGACTCATCGGTCGCCTGCCCGGTACGTCGGGGAGAGCCGGCTACTTCGAGAGCCGTCCATCAGTGGGTTCTCGGGGTCCATTCATGTCGGGGCCGCTGCCGGAGTCAGTCTAGCCATCCGTCGAACGGACGGTGCGCATGGCCCACTCGGGCCATTCCTAGTCCTTTCTGACTACGGGCCCGGTCGGCGTCCTACGTTGGCTCTGCGCGCAGCTTCGGAAGCGGGGCTGCACCCCCCAGCGCATCCCCCAGGAGAAGCACATGACGTCGATGACGGGCGTGGCCCCCACCCGCCGAGCACTCATCGGTCGATCGGCCGCGGTCGGCCTCGCCGGATCCGCCGCCGCGATCGGCCTCCCCGGCCTCCAGGAAGCCGCCCACGCCGGCACTTACCGGCCGGCCCGGTACCGCGGCATCACGCTGCTCTCGAAGCAGAGCCGCCACCTGGTCTCGCGGATGTCCTATGGCATCACCCCGGCACTGGCCCGCGAGGTGCGGGCTGCCGGCGGTGGCCGTGCCTGGTTCGAGCGGCAGCTCCAGCCGGAGGCGATCCGGGACACCGACACCGAGCGGTTCGAGTCGTGGTGGCCCAGCTTCCAGCGCTCCGCCGCCGACATCTGGGACCGGCAGCGCCGCGAGGTCGAGGGCGGCTGGGAGGTGATGCAGGACTACGAGCGCTGGGTGATGCTCCGCCGGATGCACTCCCAGCGCCAGGTCCTCGAGGTGATGACCGAGTTCTGGGAGAACCACCTGCACGTCCCCGCCACCGGCGACCCCTGCGCCACCTGGCGGGTCGGCTACGGCCGGATGATCCGTGAGCACGCGCTGGGCCGGTTCGACGAGATGCTGCAGGCGGCGATCACCCACCCCGCGATGCTGATCTTCCTCGACGGCGGCGTCTCCACCGCCCAGCACCCCAACGAGAACCTCGGGCGCGAGCTGCTCGAGCTGCACACGGTGGGGAGGGGCAACTACGACGAGGAGGACGTCAAGAGCTCGGCCCGGATCCTCACCGGCTACCGGATCGACATGTGGAAGAGCTTCGCGGCCTCCTACCGTCCCGACGACCACTGGGTCGGACCGGTCCGGGTGATGGGCTTCAGCCACGCCAACAGCGCCGCCGACGGTCGAGCGGTGGTCCGGGAGTACCTGACCTACCTGGCACACCACCCGGCCACGGCCCAGCGGATCGCCCGCAAGCTTGCCGTCAAGTTCGTCTCCGACGAACCGCCCGCCGAGCTCGTCGACCAGCTGGCCCGGGTCTACCTCACCAGCGGCACCGACATCACCGAGGTGCTCCGCGCCCTGGTCGCCTCGCCGGCCTTCAAGGGCTCGGTCGGCCAGAAGGTCCGCGACCCCGGTGAGGACGTCGTCGCGACGTACCGCGTGCTGCGGGTGCGGGTCTCCGAGCCGACCGACGACCGGTCGGCCGTCAACCAGATGCTCTGGCAGGCCGGCAACCTCGGGATCATGCCGTTCGCGTGGGCCCGCCCGGACGGCCAGCCGGTCGACAACGAGACCTGGGCCTCCCCGACCCGGCTGGTGGCCTCGATGGAGATGCACTTCGCGATGAGCGGACGGTGGTGGCCCACCGAGGGGATCGCCTACCGCAACCCGCGCGCCTGGCTGCCGCGCAGGAAGATCCGGTTCGACAAGCTCGTCGACCACCTCGCCCAGCAGCTGCTGCACCAGCGCTCCGACGCACAGCTGCTCGAGGCCTGCTGCCAGGCGGTCGGGGTCCAGCCCCGGGAGCAGATCACTCCCGGTCACGGGCTGGTGAAGTGGAACTCGGCCCGACTGCTGACCACCTTCCTGGACTCCCCCGCCCACCTCACCCGCTGACCTCTCGACCCCGGGAACTCCTCATGCCTGCTGCCACGACCACCCACTCCTGCTGCGAGGAGTACGCCTCCCTCAGCCGTCGCGGCCTTCTTCGGGGGGCCGCCGCCCTCGCCGGCACCACCACCCTGCTCGGCACGGCGGTCGTCACCGCCGCACCGGCCAGCGCCGCCCGCGCCGACGCGGTGCTGGTGGTGCTCTCCCTGCGCGGCGCCGCCGACGGGCTCTCCCTGGTCGTCCCGCACGGCGACCCGGCGTACTACCAGGCGCGACCCCGGATCGGTGTCCCGGCCGACCGGCTGCTCGTCAAGGACGGCATGTTCGGCCTGCACCCGAAGCTGGCCCCGCTGCAGGACCTGTGGAGCTCGGGTCGGCTGGCCGCGGTGCACGCGGCCGGACTGCCCTCGGTGAACCGCTCCCACTTCGCGGCGATGGAGGAGGTGGAGGACGCCAACCCCGGCTCGACCACCCGCCAGGGCTGGCTGAACCGGTTGATCGGCACCAACACCACGTCCTCGCCGTTGGAGGGGTTCAACTTCGGCCGCGGCGGGCTGCCGGCCTCCTTGTCCGGCCCCGAGCAGGTGATGTCGGCGCGCAGCATCGACTCGGTGGCGATCCCCGGCGACGACAAGTGGGACAAGGACGGCGGACGGGTGCGCTCGTTGCACACGCTGTGGGACGGTGACGCCTCGCCGCTGGGTCGTGGCATGCGCTCGACCTTCGAGGCCGTCACCCAGTTCAAGCCGGTCCAGGGCACCGCGGACCGCACCGATTCCTACCCGCGTTCCGACCTCGGCCGGGCGCTCGGGTCGGTGGCCCGGGTGATCCGGGCCGACGTGGGCACCGAGGTGATCACCGTCGACCAGGGCGACTGGGACATGCACTCGGACCTCGGCACCGCCGACTGGGGACGGCTGCTGCGCAACGCCGACGACTTCGCCCGGTCCGTGGCGGCCTTCTTCGACGACCTCGGCGGTCTCTCCGACAAGGTGACCCTGGTCGCGTTCAGCGAGTTCGGCCGCCGGGTCAAGGAGAACGCCAACTACGGCGTGGACCACGGGTACGGCAACGCCATGTTCCTGGCCGGGGCGGGCGTGGACGGTGGCAAGTACCACGGCCGCTGGCCCGGGCTCACCGACGCCTACGACGCCGACCTGACCGTGACCACCGACTTCCGCGACGTGCTCGGCGACGTGGTGGCCAGTCGCTTCCCGCGGGCGTCGCTGTCGGCGGTGTTCCCCGGCCACCACCGCACCCCGGTCGGGGTCATGCGGGCGGGGTGAGCCGCGCCGAGCACACGTAGTGCACCCAGTCCGCGTCCGGGTCCGTGCGGGTCAGCGACACCGCCGCCCCCCGCTCGGACCAGGCCGACTCCACCACGAGCCCACCGTCGTCGAGCAGCCGGACGGTGTCCGGGACCGCGGCGAAGTGCACCACGAACCGGAACTCATGGGCCCGCATCGGCCGCATCGCCCAGTCGGGTCCGTCCACCGCGTCGTGCCGGGTCTGGCGGTACCAGCGCAGGCTCCGCAGGAACGAGACCGGATGGCGGACCAGCAGCGCCAGCTCGCGCGCCACACCGACCGGCCGGCGTGAACGGATCGTCCACGGGCGTTCGTCGAAGCTGACCCCGTCCCGGTTGAGGCTGGACAGGACCACGCGACCGTCGGGCGCCAGCACCCGCGCCATCTCCTCGACCGCCGTCCGCCGGCCCGCGTGGTCGAGGGCGTCGATCCCGTTGAAGCTGAACAGCACCAGGTCGAAGGAACCGTCCGGGAAGTCGCGCAGGTCCCGGGCATCGCCCAGGCGGAGGTCCACCTCCGGGTGCTGGCGACGGGCGAGCTCCAGCATCGGCGGCGCCACGTCGATCCCGACGTACGACGCCGCACCGGACGCCAGCAGGCCGGTGCTGCGACCGCCCCCGACCCCCAGGTCGAGGACCGTCCCGTGGCGCCGCTCGCCCACCGCCTCGAGTGCCCGCGCCTCGCCCGGGTCGGTGTGCCCGCCCGACCGGTAGTGACGCACGACGTCAGCCATCCCCCACCGGTGCTGTCCACGCTCGGTCACGCTCGCCCCGTCACTCTCGCTGCTCCCCGTCTCTGCTGTCGGGTCCGGTGCGACCGTGCCAGGCGGCACGGGCGGCGTCCAGGACCAGGGTCGGCGCCCGCCCGGTCGCGTCGGCGACGGCGAGCACGTCGTCGTACTCCCAGGAGACGTTGACACAGGTGCCCTGACGGCGGGCCACCTTCATCCGCACCCGGTGCCCCCAGACGTCCACGGTGTCCTCGGTGCGGTCCAGCACGACCCGCTCGACGGGGGTGATCCGCAGCCCGATGCTGCTGGTGTGACCGAACACCACGTCGAGCACCCCGTCCAGGCCGGTGCCGGCGACCAGCACCGACAGCGTGTGCGCCGGGCGGCCCTTCTTCATCAGGATCGGGGTCAGCCAGGCGTCCGCGGCACCCGCGTCCAGCAGCGCCGCCAGCGTCGGCGGCCACAGCCGCGGGTCCAGGTCGTCGACGTTGGTCTCGGCGACCAGCATCGGCGGAGCCTCGTCGCCCCGACCCCGGCCGGGCTCCCGTCCCAGCACCAGGCGGGTGACGTTGGGGTGCCCCTGGGGGTCCCGGGAGCCGGCGCCGGTCCCGACGGTGTCGACCTGCATCGGTGGCATCGGCCCGCACTCGTCGGCGAGGGTCACCACCAGGGCCACGCCGGTGGGGGTGGCCAGCTCGAGGTCCACCGGTCCGCCGAAGCACCCGACGTCGCCGGCGGCCAGCAGCTCCAGCACCGCCGGGCCCGGCACCGGCACCGGCCCGTGCTCGGTCGCCACCCGGCCGCCGCCCAGTGCGATCGGGCTGCACACCAGGCGGTCCGGCGCCAGCGAGTGCAGCGCGACGACCACTCCGACGACGTCGGCGATGCTGTCCAGCGCCCCGACCTCGTGGAAGTGCACCTCCTCGGGGCTGCACCCGTGCACCCGGGCCTCGGCCGCGGCCAGCGCGGTGAAGCAGGCGAGGGCCCGCGTGCGTACCGGTGCGGCGAGCGCGGCGGTCTCCAGCAGCGATCGGATGTCGGCCAACCGGCGGTGCTTCGTCGGGGAGCCGACCTCGACCCGGGCGTGGACGGCGGCCAGACCGGCGCGGGTGACCGGCGTCGGGGTGAGCTCCACCTGCTCGGGGAGGCCGAGCGCCGCCAGGGCGTCCCGGACGGCGGCCAGGTCCGCGCCCGCGTCCAGGCAGGCGCCGAGCAGCATGTCCCCGCTGACGCCGCCGGTCAGGTCGAGCCAGGCGACTCGCTCACCCATCGCGGTCCGGGTCGTCCGCGGTGGGTCCTGCCAGCGGCCGCAGCATCCGCGCCACCGCGCACCCGGCGCCGAACCCGTTGTCGATCCCGACCACGGTGATCCCCGGGCTGCAGGAGGCGTGCATGCCGAGCAGGGCGGTGATCCCGGCGAGCCCGGCGCCGTAGCCGGTGCTGGTCGGGACCGCGACCACCGGGGCCGGCGTGAGGCCGGCGACCACGCTGGCCAGCGCCCCCTCCATGCCGGCCACCACGACCACGGCGTCGGCCCGTGCCAGCCGGTCGTGCTCGGCGAGCACCCGGTGCAGGCCGGCCACCCCCACGTCGTTGACGTCCTCCGGCGGCCACCCGTAGGCGGCCAGGGTGGCCCCGGCCTCCCGGGCCACCGGCAGGTCCGCGGTGCCCGCGGTCACCAGCACGACGGTCCCGGGCCGGCGGCGCGCCTCGCGCCAGGCGACCACGTGCAGGGGCTGCGCGGTGGCCGGGTCCGCGCCGACCTCGACCACCCGGCCCCCGGGGCAGGCGCCGGTCGCGGCCCGCACCTGGATCGTCGTGGCCCGGGTCATCAGGACCGGCGCAGCACCGTGCTCGAGCAGCCCGGTGACGGCCGCGGCGCACTGCGCGGGGCTCTTGCCCGGGGCGTACACGGCCTCGGCCACGCCGGTGCGCCGGGCCCGTTCGTGGTCCAGCCTGAGCTCGGCGGACGTGTCTGGCATGGCGCCACCCTAGGCGCAGACGCAGGCCGGTGCCCGGGGACCTCATCGGTCCCCGGGCACCGGGCCTGCTGGTGCGCTCTCGTGCGGTGTTCGGCGTCAGCCGGTGACGATGCTGACGCCGTACCGCGCGGCCACCTTGAGGTAGGTCTCGGCGTACGCCGTGGTGGGGCTGCCGGCGATCACGTGGCCGCGGATCCAGGCGCCGCGGGAGTCCTTGGCGTAGAACGCGCCGCCGGAGTCGCCGTTGGTGGACAGGGTGCCGCCGGTGTAGACGATCACCGGGGACTTGCAGCCGGACTGGGTGCACACCTGGCCGGTGATGCTCTGCGCGGTGTGGCCGCAGTTCTCGCCGGTGGTCCGGCCGCTGTGGCAGTAGTCGGTGTAGCCGACGTAGGCACGACCGGCGGCCTTGATCGGGATGCTGCTGGTGCTGGTCACCCCGCCGGTGTAGACGCGACCGGAGTAGGACCTGCCGTAGATCAGCTCCATGTCCACCGGGCCGCTGCCCAGCGAGGCCAGCGCCCGGCCGGTCACCCAGCCGAAGGTCTGCGACCCGGACTCGTTGCGGACCAGCGAGCCGTTGGCGAAGCAGTGACCGGCGGTGACCATGTAGCGGTAGCCGGAGCTGCTCTTGACCGGGTAGCCGGCCGAGCACAGCGATCCCCCGCCGCTGAGCCCGGCGCCTCCCCAGAACGACTGGATGTCGTCGCGCCGGTGCCAGGTGTCGGTGACCGGCTTGGCCAGCGGGCGCATGTCGGTCCACACGTTGCCCTCGCGGACCGCGTCGACGTCGGTGAGCTCCTTGACCAGCTCGCGGGGTGCGTCGCTCTCGACCACGACGCTGCGGCCACGCTGGGGGTCCACCCAGCTGCCGAACGAGTACCTGGTGCCGTTCTTCTCCACCCAGGCGGCGATCCGCTTCTGGATCTCGGCCAGGGCCTGCTCGGCGGCGGGATCGACGCGGACCCGGTCCTCGGCCTTGACCTCGGCGACCAGCGAGGTCTCCTCGACCGGCTTGCCCGGGTCCTCCTTCGGCTTGTCGTCGTAGCGGGCAGCGTTGGCGGGCAGGCTCGCGGCCGTCATCGCGGTCACGGCGGCGGCTGCAGCCAGCCAGGCGATGGTCTTCCTCGTCGTCGTACGGCGCATCTGTCGTCCTCGGGTCCGGGACCGCCACCCGGTGTCGCGGTCTCGGGTGGCCAGGAGCGGCGGGCACCTGCCCTGATACGTCGGCGACGGCAAAATGCCTCGGGCCGCCCCGCCTCGGGAGGCGGGACGGCCCGGGGCCGGCATCGTTCAGCCGGTCACGATGGAGACGCCGTAGCGGCTGGCCACCTTGTTCCAGGTCTCCGCGTACGCGGTCGAGGAGCTGCCGGCGATCACGTGCCCGCGGATCCAGACCCCACCGCTGGAGTCCTTGGCGTAGAAGGCGCCGCCGGAGTCACCGGGGGCCGACAGGGTGCCACCGGTGTAGGCGATCACCGGAGACTTGCAGCCGGACTGGGTGCACACCTGGGCGGTGGTGCTCTGCGCGGTGTGGCCGCAGTTCTCGCCGGTGGTCCGACCGCTGTGGCAGTAGTTGCTGTACCCGACGTACGCCGAGCCGGCCGCGACCACCGGGGCGCTGGTGGTGCTGGTGACGCCGCCGGTGTAGACGCGGCCCCAGTAGGAGGACCCGCCGATGAGCTCCATGTCGACCGGACCGGAGCCGAGCGAGGCCAGGGCGCGGCCGAAGACGGTGCCGACCACGTTGGCCCCGGACTCGGTGCGGACGCTGGTGCCGTTGGCGTAGCAGTGCCCGGCGGTCACCATGTACCGGGTTCCCGACGAGTTCTTCACCGCGTAGCCGGAGGAGCACAGAGCGCCCGAGGCCGACAGCCCGGCTCCGCCGTAGTACGACGGGATGTCGTCGCGCCGGTGCCAGGCGTCCCGGGTGACCGTCCGCCGCGTCGTCACCTCCACTCCGCCACGCTGCACGGCACTGGTCGAGGTGAGCCGGGCGACGACCTTGGCGGGAGCGCTGCTCTCCACGACGATGTCGCCGGTCGTCGGGTCGGCGTAGCTGCCGAAGGTGTAGCGGGTGCCGTTGTTCGCCACGTACGAGGCGATCCGGTGCTGGACCTGCTTGAGGGCCGCCTGGGTCGCGGGGGTCGAGACGACGCCCTGGCTGGCCTTCTTCTCCTTCGCCAGGAACGAGGCGCTGGGCTGGGCGGTGGAGGGCTGGTCGTCCTTGGTGTCGGGGGTGGGCGCGGCCTGGGCCGCACCCGCTCCGAAGGCGGCCAGCGCGGACGCGGTGGCGAACCAGGTCAGGACCTTGGTGGAGGTGGCGATGCGCATGTTGGTGCCTCTCGTGAGAACCGCGACACCGTGTCGCGAGTCGACGGGAAGGAGGGCCTGTTCCGCCCCCAGATACCACCTCTTTTCGGCCACTTCCGGTCGGTGTCGATCGGCGTTGGTCAAGCGGATTTCGGACACTCTCGGGAGGATCCGTCGCGGACGGCACTCGGACGGGGCCGCCCCCGCTCCTCGCGAGTCCCGCAGGTGTAGTTCAATCGCCACGTTCCCGACGTGAGGATGCAGATGAGCACCGAGCACTCGTTCAGCGGCCGGCACGGCACCCGGATCGTGTACGACGTCCACGAGCCGTCCGGCGACCCGCGCGGCGTCGTGGTGATCTGCCACGGTCTCGGCGAGCACGGGGCGCGCTACCGGCACGTCGCCGAGCGGCTGACCGACAGCGGCTACCGCGTCGTGGTTCCCGACCACCGCGGGCACGGGCGATCGGGCGGGACGCGGGCCAACGTGAAGCGGTTCGCCGACCTGGCCGCGGACGTGGACGCGGTGATCGACCGGGTCACCGTCGACGGGCTGCCGACGTTCCTGATCGGTCACAGCATGGGCGGCAGCATCGCCCTGGACCACGCGCTGGAGCACCAGGAGAAGCTGGCTGGTCTGGTCCTGTCGGGGGCCGCGGTGCTGCCGGGCGACGACCTGACCCCGATGACGTTGCGGGTGGCCAAGCTGCTCGGCCGGGTGGCGCCGAAGCTGCCGCTGCAGCAGCTGGACGCGACCAGCATCAGCCGCGACCCCGCGGTCGTCGCCGCGTACGACGCCGATCCGCTGGTCTATCGGGGCAAGGTGCCGGCGGGGCTCGGCGGCGGGCTGCTGGCCACCATGGCGACGTTCCCGGACCGGTTACCGCAGCTGCGGGTGCCGCTGCTGGTGCTGCACGGGACGGCGGACCGGCTGACGAACCCGGCCGGCAGCACCCTCGCCCACGAGCGGGCCGGGTCGCCCGACAAGGAGCTGAAGCTCTACGACGGGCTCTACCACGAGATCTTCAACGAGCCGGAGAAGGCCGAGGTCATCGGTGACGTGGTCGGCTGGCTCGACCGTCGGGTGCCGGCCACCCCGTCGCGCTGACGTCGCTGGGAGCTGCGCGCCGCCCGCCGGGTGCCGGGCGGGCGGCGCGCTGTCACCGGCCGTCGTGCGGCGCCGGTGGTCTCGGGAACCCCGGCGGTCGCACGGCCACACCGCGGCCGTCCTTCCCCCCGTCAGGGCGGCCGACGGCTGCTTGACGGCACCTTCGTGCCCGCTGGCGCGGGCTTCAGACATCTCGGCCGTGATCTTGAGGAAATCCAGAGGAAGGCGGCCCGGCGAGCTCCCGCCCGCTGCGCCGACTCAGCCTCGACGCAGCCGCCGGTACAGCTCGATCAGCGCGTTGGTCGACGAGTCGTGCTCCAGGGCGGAGTCCGAGCGACAGCTCCGGCACGATCTGCTTGGCCAGCACCTTGCCGAGCTCGACGCCCCACTGGTCGAAGGAGTTGATCCCCCAGATCGACCCCCTGGACGAAGACCTTGTGCTCGTAGAGCGCGACCAGCTGGCCGAGCACCGACGGGGTCAGCTCCTCGGCGAAGATCAGCGTGCGTGGGCCGGTTGCCGGCGAACGTCTTGTGCGGGACCAGCTCCTCGGTCACCCCGTCGGCGCGCACCTCGTCGGCGGTCTTGCCGAAGGCGAGGGCCTCCACCTGCGCGAACAGGTTCGCCGTCAGCAGGTCCTGGTGCCGGCCGACCGGCGTCGCGGCCCGGGCGAATCCGATGAAGTCGCACGGGATCAGCTCGGTGCCCTGGTGGATGAGCTGGTAGAACGCGTGCTGCCCGTTGGTGCCGGGCTCACCCCACACGATCGGGCCGGTGTCGGTCGAGACGACCTCCCCGTCGGCTTGTGCACCGACTTGCCGTTGCTCTCCATGTCGAGCTGCTGGAGGTACGCCGGGAACCGCGCGAGGTACTGGTTGTAGGGCAGCACGGCGTACGACGCGGCGTCGTGGAAGTTGCGGTACCAGATGCCCAGCAGACCCAGCAGGACCGGCAGGTTCGCTCTCCAGCGGGGCGGTGCGGAAGTGCTCGTCCATGGTGTGGAAGCCGGCAGCATCTCGCGGTAGCGCTCCGGGCCGATCGCGACCATCAACGACAGCCCGATCGCGGAGGTGTAGGAGTAGCGGCCGCCGACCCAGTCCCAGAACCCGAACATGTTCTCGGTGTCGATGCCGAACTCGGCGACCTTCTCGGCGTTGGTCGAGACCGCGACGAAGTGCCGGCTGACCGCCGCCGTCGTCGCCCAGCGCGTCGACCAGCCAGTCCCGCGCGGTGGTGGCGTTGGTGATCGTCTCGATGGTGGTGAAGGTCTTCGAGCAGACGACGAACAGCGTCTCCTCGGGGTCGAGCCCGCGCAGCGACTCGGTGACGTCGGCGCCGTCGACGTTGGAGACGAACTCCAGGTGCAGCTCGCGGTCCGTGTACGCCCGCGAGTGCCTGGTAGGCCATCACCGGACCCAGGTCGGAACCGCCGATCCCGATGTTGACGACGTTGCGGATCGGCCGCCCGGTGTACCCCGTCCACTCCCCGGTCCGGACCTTGTCGGCGAAGCCGGCCATCTTGTCCAGGACCGCGTGGACGTCGGCGATGACGTCCTGTCCGTCCACGACCAGCGCGGCGGACCCGGGGGCGCGCAGCGCGGTGTGCAGCACCGCGCGGTCCTCGGTGCTGTTGAGGTGGTCGCCGCGGAACATCGCCGCCACCGACGCGGGGACGTCGGCCTCGCGGGCCAGGTCCAGCAGCAGCGCGAGGGTCTCGGTCGGTGACCCGGTTCTTGGAGTAGTCGACGTACAGGTCGCCCACCTGGGTCGTCAGTCGGCGACCGCGGTCGGCATCCTCGGCGAAGAGCTCGCGCAGGTGGATGCCGCGGGTCTCCTCGTGGTGGCGTACCAGCGCCGCCCAGGGCGCCGTCGTCTCGATGTCGATGCTCATGCGCCCACCCTGCCGCATCAGGGGCCCTCAGGTCAGGGGGGTCCGCTCAGCCGGTGCGTCGCAGCAGCACCGCGGTGAACTGCTGGGTGGTGCCCCAGGGCGTCTGGTGGTCCTCGCCGGCGGTGGAGACCAGGTCCCAGCCGGGGAACTCGGCAGCGAGCTCGGTGTGGGTGTAGCGGACGATCGGCAGGCCGCTGCACGTCGTCGGGCCGTCCGGGCCGAAGGTGGCGACCACGGCCCAGCCGTCGGCAGCGACGTTGCGCTCCAGCGAGGCCAGGTAGTCCTCCCGCTCGTCGGGCTCGGTGAGGAAGTGGTAGACGGCGCGGTCGTGCCAGAGCACGTACTTCTTGTGCCGGCGCAGGTCCAGCACGTCGGCGACGTCGAGGACCACGTCGTCGCCGGCCCGACCCAGCCGGTCCCGGACGATCTGCAGCGCGCTGGTGGACAGGTCGATCGCGGTCAGGTCGCGGTAGCCCCGCTCCAGCAGGTGGTCGACCAGCGTGGACCAGCCGGCCCCGACGTCGATGACCGGATCGTCCCGGTCGATCCCGGTCTCGTCGACCAGCCCCAGCGAGAGTCCCGGCACCGACTGCCACCAGGAGACGCCGTCCTCGTCCTTGCCGGTGTGGACGCCCTCCCAGAAGTCCTGCCGGGCAGCGGGGTCCTCGGGGCGCCAGAGGCCGGTCTCGCTCATCACCCGAAAGTACACCTCTGGGCTACGGTGGCGGGATGGCTGATGTGCAGCACCAGGTGCCGGCTCGGCCGACGGGTCTCGACCCCCTCGAGCGATTGATCGACGGCGGCGACATGGACTGCGGCAGCGGGCTGCTGCTGCTGATCACCCGCGCGATGCGCCGACTGGAGGAGGGTCAGCTGCTCGGCATCCGCAGCGCGGAGCCGAGCGTGGTCGTCGACCTGCCGGTCTGGGCGGAGCTGGTCGGGCACGACGTGCACCAGCAGGTCGCGGAGACTCCCGAGGGCCCGTGGTGGTTCGCGGTCCGCAAGTCCGGGGTGCCCGCGGACGTCTCGACCGTGTTCACCCTCGGCGAGCGCACCCCGGTCGGACGCCGTCTCTGGGCGTACACCAACTTCCACTGCAACCTCGCCTGCACCTACTGCTGCGCCGAGTCCTCACCGCAGGCCGCCGCCCGACAGCTCACCCCCGAGGTGGCGCGTGAGGCCTTCGGCGAGTTCACCGCGCTCGGCGGCAAGGAGCTCTTCCTCACCGGGGGCGAACCGTTCCTGCACCCCCAGCTCGACGAGCTGGTGCGGGCCGGCGAGGGTCTGCAGCGCACCATCCTCACCAACGCGATGATCTTCGGGCGCGGTCGTCGCCGCGAGATGCTCGAGGAGATGGATCGCTCCGTGGTGCTCCAGGTCAGCCTGGACTCGGCGACCCCGGAGCTGCACGACCGTCAGCGCGGAGCCGGTTCCTGGTCGCGTGCGCTGACCGGCATCGGTCAGGCGCGTGCCCTGGGCTTCCGGGTCCGGGTGGCCGCCACGATGTACGACGAGGACCCGCTCGGGGTCGAGGCGTTGCACCGCCGCCTCGACGAGGAGGGGATCGCCACCGAGGACCGGGTGATCCGACCGGTCGCTGCCGAGGGCTTCGCCGACACCGGCGTGCACGTGTCCATCGACTCCCTGGAGCCCGAACCCACGATCACCGCCGACGGTGCCTGGTGGCACCCGGTCGCCGTGACCAACCCGCACCTGCGGATCCACGACGGTCCGCTCCCGATCTCCGAGGTTCTCGGCGTGGTCCGCGACACGGTCGCCGTGCAGGACGCCGCCACCCGCACCGGCCGAGAGGTGTTCCGCTGTGCCTGACTCCTCCCGTCCCACCCCGCGCGCAGCCCTGACCTGGCTGCTCGCCCCCGCGACCGAGGACGTCCCGGTCTCCCACGCCCGCGCCGCCCGGGGGCTGAGCCTTCTCCTCGGCCTGATGTGGCTCTACAACGTCTCCTGGAAACGGGCCCCCGACTTCGGTCAGGAGGCCGGGAACGGGCTGTACAAGTTCACCTCGTACGCCGTGGAGCACCCGGTCTTCCCGCCGTACAGCTGGGTGGTCGAGAACCTGGTGCTGCCGAACTTCACCCCCTTCGGGTGGACGGTGCTGCTGCTCGAGTCGACGCTGGCGATCCTGCTGCTCACCGGTTCCTGGGTCCGGGTCGCCGCGCTGCTCGGCCTCAGCCAGTCGCTGGCCATCGGTCTGTCCGTGGCCTACGCACCCGAGGAGTGGCCCTGGTCGTACTGGCTGATGATCGGTGCCCACGCAGTCCTGCTGTTCAGCTCGGCCGGCCGGGTCTTCGCGGTGGACGCCGTGCGCGCCAAGCTCGCCACCGGCCGGACGCTGGGGACCGTCTTCGGCGGGGTCGCGGTGCTCGCCGGCCTGTACAGCCTGGTGCTCTCCTTCGGCGATCCGTTGGAGCGCCGGGGACCGGGTCTGCACTCCACGGACCTGTCGATGAGCCTCGGCTACTACAACCTCCTCGGTGCGCTGGTGCTGATCGCGACCGGCGCCCTGGTGCTGCTCGCGGCCCGAGGCGCTCCGCCCGTGCTGGGTCTGGCCGCAGCCGCCCTCGGCGTCCTGGCCGCACTGCTCATCCACGCCCAGCTGGCCGCCGGCAGCGACCCGCTGCTGGGCGGCAACACGACCTCCGCCACGGTCCTGCTCAGCCTGGCCGCCGTGGCCGGGGCCATCATGTGGTCCGCGCACCAGCGCTGGTCCTCCCTCTGACCTGTCCTGCCCGTCCGAGCCGCCTCACGGCGCCGACAACCAGAGCGAGATCCGATGACACCCTTCCACCGCCGTTCCCTCCTCCTCGGCACCGCCGGCCTCGTCGTGCTCGCCGGGTGCGGCTCCGAGGACACCGAGTCCGCCGGCTCCTCCGGTGACGACCAGCAGGCCGCAGGCCCGATGGGACTCTCGGCGATCCCCGACCAGGACCCGGAGCTGCTCAACCGGCTCTACCCCGCGCTGGCCACCCGGTTCTCCGAGGCCATCGACCACGAGGTCACCTACCAGCCGGTGACCGACTACACCGCGGTGGTCCGCGCCTTCGAGGTCGGCGACATCCACGTCGCCTGGATGGGCGGACTGACCGGCGTCCAGGCTCGCTCCCGGGTCCCCGGCGCGATGGCGATCGCCCAGCGCGACATCGACGCCGACTTCCGCAGCCTCTTCATCGCCACCCGGGACTCCGGTCTCGAGCCGTTCGAGGACGTCGAGGGGCTGACCGCGCTGGCGGGACACACGCTCACCTTCGGCAGCGAGACCTCCACGTCCGGTCGGCTGATGCCGCAGTCGTTCATGGACGAGGCGGGCCTCGACCTCGCGGACCTCCAGGGCTCCCCCGGCTTCTCGGGCTCCCACGACGCCACCATCGAGGCCGTCGCCTCCGGCAGCTTCGAGGTCGGCGCGGTCAACGAGCAGGTGTGGAAGGCCACCGAGGAGGCCGGCGAGGTCGACCTGTCGAACGTGGTGGTGCTGTGGCAGACCCCCGGGTACGCCGACTACCACTGGCTGGTTCGTCCCGACGTGGACGAGACGTTCGGCGAGGGCACCGTCGGGGCGATCACCGACCTGCTGCTCTCCCTGGACGCCGACGACCCCGATGACGCCGAGATCCTGGCGCTCTTCGGCGCCGAGTCGTTCATCCCCACCGAGAACAGCAACTACGACCAGATCGAGGCGGTCGCCCGCGAGCAGGGGCTGCTCGCGTGAGCGAGGGTCCGCCCGTCGTACGACTGCGGGGGGCAGGGCGACGGTTCGGCTCGCACGACGCGCTGCGCGACGTCGACCTGACGGTGCACGCCGGCGAGCGGATCGGGGTGCTCGGCACGAGCGGCGCCGGCAAGAGCACCCTGCTGGCGCTGCTCAACGGGTCGCTGCGGGCCACCTCCGGCTCGGTCGAGGTGTTCGGCGACGACCTCGGCGCGCTGCCCACCGGGCGGTTGCGTCACGTGCAGCGCCGGATCGGCACGATCTCGCAGCGTCTGGACCTCGTCGAGCAGGTCCGGGTGCTGCACAACGTGAACGCGGGCCGGCTGGGCCGCTGGGGTTCCGGCCGGGCGCTGTGGTCCCTGGTGGCCTCCCGTCCGGACGCCGAGGTCCGCGACGCCCTGCACCAGGTGGGGCTCGCCTGGGCGGTGCACGAGCGCACCGAACGACTCTCCGGCGGTGAGCGGCAGCGGGTGGCGATCGCGCGACTGCTGGTGCAGCGACCCGACCTGGTCCTCGCCGACGAGCCGGTCTCCAGCCTCGACCCGGCCCGCGCCGGGGAGATCCTCGCAGCTGCTGCGCCGGCACGTCGCCGGCTCGACGCTGGTGGTCAGCCTGCACCAGCCCGAGCTCGCCCGGCAGCACTGCAGTCGGGTGATCGGGTTGCGGGACGGCGGGATCATCTTCGACGCCGATGCGGCCTCGGTGGACGACGCCCGACTGGCCGACCTGTACGCGCTGGCATGAGCCGGGAGAGCCCGGTGGAGCGGGGAGCCGGGTGACCCAGCAGCTCGAGGCGTCGGACCGGTCGACCGCGGCCGGCGCCGGGCGGACCGGCAACCGGGTCTCGACCCGGACGGTGCGGATCCGTCGCAGCGTCGGCGTGCTCGTGGTCGTGGTGCCCGTGCTCTGGGCGGTCTGGCGTGCCGTGGCCGGCTCCACCGGGCTGGTCAACACCGGCGGGCTGCGCCAGCTCGACGACCTCGTCGGCACCGCACTGCGCCCGTCGCTGGACGGGGACTTCCTGCGGCTCGTGGCCGACGCCGCGCTGACCACGGTGGTCTTCGCCGCCCTGGGAACGGCGGGTGCCCTGGTCGTCGGCGTCGTGGGGGGCCTGGTGCTCAGCGACGTCACCTGGTCGCGGACGCCGCCCTGGCCGGTGCGCGGGGTGCGGCTCGCGCTGCGCGGCCTCCTGGTGGCGGCACGATCGATCCACGAGCTGGTGTGGGCGCTGCTGCTGGTCAGCGTCCTCGGCCTCGACCCGCTGGTGGCGGTGCTGGCGATCGCGATCCCGTTCGGCGCCCAGACCGCCAAGGTCTTCGGCGAGACCCTGGACAGCGTTCCGGCGGGGCCGCTGGCCTCGCTGCGTGCCGCCGGCGCGCGACCGACCTCGGCGTTGGCCTACGCCCTGGTGCCGCCGGCCACCCCGCTGCTGCTGTCGTACTCGTTCTACCGGTTCGAGTGCGCCATCCGCTCCGCGGTGCTGCTCGGCGTCGTCGGGGTCGGCGGCCTGGGCCAGGAGCTGGTGGTCAGCCTGCAGTCCCGCAACTGGGACGAGGTGTGGACGCTGGTGGGGGCGGTGCTGCTGCTCTCCGCCGTCGTCGACCTGTGGAGCACCCGGGTGCGCACCGACATGGCCGTGGTCAGCTGCTCGGACTGGGCGGTCGGCGAGATCGACGGGGCAGGCGCACCGCCGAGTCGGTGCCGACCACGTCGCGGGTGGCCCGGTGGTCGGCACTGCTCGTCGTGCCCGCCGTCGCCGTGGCGTGGTGGTTCTCCGGGGTCTCCCTCGACGGTCTGCCTCGGACCGGACCCGTCGGCTGACCGGCACCCTGCTCGACGACCTGTGGCCACCGGCGTTGCCGGCCGGTGGGTGGTCGACGGTGAACGCCGCCGTGCTGGACACGTCGCGATGGCGATCCTCGCGATGGCCGTGGCCGTCGTCATCACGCTGCTGGTCGGGCCGTGGGCCACCACGCCCCGGCCGGGGACGGGCGACGGGCGCCGCCGCGGGCTCTCCGCGGCGCTCCGCCTGCTGCTGCTGGGGGTGGCCCGGCTGGTGCTGCTGGTGCTGCGCTCGGTGCCACCCACCATCTGGGCGATCGTCGCCCTGCTGGCCCTGTTCCCCGGGATCCTGCCGGGTGCCCTCGCGCTCGGCCTCTACACCGGGGGCATCCTGGGCCGGCTGGTCGCCGAGGCCTGGGAGAGCATCGACGTGCGTGCCCGCGACGCGCTCCGCCACAGCGGGGTCTCCGGGCCCCTCGCCTCGGTCTCGGCGCTGCGCCCCGCCTCGGCCCAGCACCTGGTCACCTACACCCTGTACCGCTTCGAGATCTGCGTCCGCGACACCGCGGTCGTCGGGCGTGGTCGGTGCCGCCGGCCTGGGGCGCCTGCTGGCCGAGAACCTCAACACGTTCCGGTTTCCGGTGGTGACCACCGTGCTGCTGGCCTCCTTCGCGGTGAGCGCCGCCACGGAGGTGCTCGGCCGCCGACTGCGCCGGTGCGCTGCAGGCCTGAGCGCGGACCGTGCGGGCTGCTCGAGCTCGTCGAGCTCCAGCACGGCCAGGGACGCTGCGACGACAGCCACCGCGACGCGCCGGACCGGTCAGCGCCGCACCCGACCCGGCAGGACGAGGACCGACCCGCGACCGGTCTCGACGCTCAGCACGTCGGCCGTCTTCGCGTTGTACGACGTCTGGTCGGTGCTGGCGAGCACCAGCCGGACCCGGTGTCCGCGAGCGAACCGGTGGGCGAACCCGGCCAGCGTGATCCGGACCGGGTCACCGACCGCGTCGGCAGGCACCCGCACCGGCGTGATCAGCCGGTGGAGCAGGGTCGTTCCCCCGGCGGCGTCGACGTCGTACACCTTGGCGAAGAACACCAGGTCGCGGCCGTTGGTGTTGCTGATCCGCAGCCGGGCCGACGGGACCCCGACGGCCCGGACCGGCCGGGCGAACGGTGAGGAGGTGAAGGCGGCGAACTGGCCGTCGACCTCGGCGGGCGGGACGTCCTGGAACGACGGGTCGGAGTCCGGCCCGGAGAAGTTCGAGGTCTCGCTGTAGGCGGCCGGCTCTCCGCCGGGCGGGTTGACGAACCTCACCTGCCCCGGCGTCGCGTCACCGGGGCGGGTGACCAGGTCGTCCTCGCCGGACAGCGTGAACCGGGTCGTGCTGTCGCGCAGCGGGAACCGGGACGAGGTGCCGTACTGCTCGTCGTTGGACCCGCTGCCGGCGTACCGCTTCCAGTCCCGGTAGTAGGCGAACGCCGGCCCGCGCCCTCCGGCTTCGCCGCGCAGCCAGTGGTCCATCCAGCGCACCGAGCGGCGGGTCAGGTAGCAGTTGTTCATGGTGCGCACGGACCGGTCGATGCCGTCGTACAGCTCGCACTCCCCCGGCTGCGAGGAGTAGCCGCCGTGACCGCCGGAGTTCCAGATCATCCCGACCGGGACGTCCCGGCGGGCGAGCTCGCGGTAGGTCGAGACCGCCTCGTTGAGATTGAACAGCGTGTCGCTCTGCCCCTGCACCAGCAGCACCGGGACATTCACCCGGGTCAGGAACGTCGAGGCGGACGCTCGACGGATCAGGCGGCGGGCCGCAGCGTCCGCATCCCCGGTCCCGGAGAGCAGGGTCGCGGTCCGGCACAGCGCCAGGTAGTACCCCGGGCAGGCCTCGGCGCCGGCGATCTCCTCCGGGTCACCCTGGGCGACCTTGGCCTCCGGACAGCCGCCGTTGCCCTCGGCCGGCTGGGACTGGCCGACCGCGTAGAACAGTGAGGTCCACTCCTGCTTGAAGACTCCCTGCTGGTTGCGCTGGTGCCGGAAACCGGTGGGGTCACCGGGGACCACCCGGTTGTTGGGGTCCAACGCGTACTGCAGGTTGTTCCAGGTGCGGCCGACCACGCTGGTGCGGATGCGCTCGTCCGCGGCGGCCAGCGGGAGCTGGATGCCGCCCCCGTAGGAGCCTCCGATGGTGCCGACGACGACACCGCGGCGATCGTGCAGCACGTCCCGGCGCGGTTCGAGGACCCGGTCGATGAGCTGGCGGGCGCTCTTCACGTCGTAGTCCATCGACTGCAGCGTGACGCAGCCCCCGCTCTCCCCGAAGCCGGAGGAGGTGTAGGTCAGCACCACGTAGCCGTGGGAGGCGAAGAGCCGGGCGGTGGTGAGCATCTCGGTGGAGTCCTGGGTGAGGCCGAAGCCGTGCGTCATCAGGATCGCCGGTTGAGGTCGCCGCGCGGTCGCCGCCCTGGGCACGTACAGCCGGGTGTCCAGGCTGATCGGGATGTCGTCGTCCGGGCCGGTGAGCACCGGCACCATCCGCTCGATCGTCCGCCACGCACCGTCGGCGCGGGTCGGCGCCTGGCCGGCCGCCGCCCCCGCTTCCCCCGAGGCCGCCGAGGCCTCCGAGGCCTCCGAGGCGAGGCCAGCCAGAGGGCCATCGGCGTGAACAGGGCCAGGACGACGAGGAGGATCCGCGCCCGGCACACGAGTCGGGCCAGGCGGGGCGGGATCGGCATGGGAGAAAGGTACGACGGTATGCGGCTGGCCCGGATGGGAACCGGGATCCCGATGCCCGGTCGCTCCTCCCCCGTCCAGCCCGGCCGCGCCGTCCGCCTTCGGCGCCGGGCCCAGCTGCTGCTGCGCGAGCACCCGCGCACCGGTCTGGCGCTGAAGACGGCGGTGGCGGCGGCAGTGGCCTGGGAGCTGGTGCAGCCGTTCGGGGGGTTCGTCGAGGAGTACCCCTACTACGCGCCCCTCGGTGCGGTGGTGGTGATGGGCACCGCCGTGGTGGACTCGGTCCGCAGCACCGTGCAGGCCGTCGGCGCCATCCTGCTCGGGGCGGCGCTCGCGCTCCTGGTCTCCGCGACCCCCGGTCCGACGGCGGTCCTGCTGGCCGCCGCTGTCGTGGCGGCCACCCTGCTCGCCGGGTCGCCCTGGTTGGGGGCGATGGGGAGCTGGGTGCCCTTCGCGGCGGTCTTCACCCTGGTCGTCGGCCGAGAGGACCCCTGGCACTACGTGGCGGCGTACGCCGGGCTGACCGCCGTCGGCGCGGTCGTCGGGACCGCGGTGAACCTGCTCGTCCCGCAGCTCCCGCTCACCCGTACCTCGCGAGTCGAGGCGGCGCTGCGCCGCGAGATCGTGCGGCAGCTGAAGGCGCTGGCGGAGCAGGTCCGGTCTGCGGAGCCGTTCCCGCACCAGAGCTGGGCGATGGTCCCGGACGACCTGAGCCGACGGTCACGGCAGCTGGACCAGCTGGTCTCCGAGGTGGCCGAGGCGCGGCGGGGCAACTGGCGCGCCGGCGGATGGACGGGGTGGGCAGACCGCAGCCAGCGACAGGGCCGTGCGCTGCAGACGATCGCCGGCATCGTCTCGGACCTGACCAAGCTGGTCGCCGTCGACCTCCGGGAGGGAGCCGACGAACCGGACCGCTTCCTCGCCGGTCTCGGCGATGCCCTGGAGGCGGTCGCCGACATGCTGCACACCAGCGGCGAGCCGTTCAGCGACCTGGACGTCGACGAGGACGCGGTGCAGACGGCCCGCGACGCCGCCGACCGTGTGCGCAGCACGGTCCTGGACCACCGCGACGACCCGGCCGAGACCTTGCTGGTCCGAGCGTCGATCGTGACCGCCCTGGAGCGCTGCATCCAGGCGTGGGTGCAGTAGCGGGCTCGGACCAGCCCGGCCCTGTGATCGTGCGGACTCAGCGCTTCTTGGGGGTCAGTCCCAGCGAGGTCGGCTCCTCCTGGCCCTTGGCGCGCTTGTCGGCGCGCTTCTCCTTGATGGACTTGCCGGTCTTCTTGGTCATGCCCTGCCGCGGCGACTTGTCGCTCATGGTGGCCCCCTGGTCGGAAGCCTGAATGGCTCCGTCCGCCCACAGTACGCCGGTGGCGGGCAGCCCGGTGGCCATGGGGACGGGTCGTAGGGTCGCACCGACACCCCCTCTCGAGGTCGGAGGCAGCACCGATGGTCCCTGAGTCGCCTGAGTCGCCTGAGTCATCTGAGTCCCGCCAGTCCCGAGCCGGGGAGCTTCTCCGGCTGCACCGGGCCGAGCAGCTGCTCACCCTGGTCAACGTCTGGGACGTGATCAGCGCCAAGGTCGTGGCCGACGTGCCCGGCACCACGGCCCTGGCCACCGCCAGCCACTCCATCGCCTCCTCGCTCGGGTACGAGGACGGGGAGAACATCCCGCTGGACCTGATGCTGGAGGCGGTCGGCCGGATCGTCGCGTCCACCTCGCTGCCGGTCAGCGCCGACCTGGAGGGTGGCTACGGGAATGCGGCCGAGACGGTCCGGCGCGCGATCGGGGTCGGAGTGGTGGGCGCCAACATCGAGGACCAGATGAAGCCGGTCGCCGACGCGGCTCGGCAGGTCGAGGAGATCATGCAGGCGGCCGAGGCCGAGGGCGTCCCCGACTTCGTGCTGAACGCCCGCACCGACGCCTTCCACCTCGGGCGGGACAAGGACCCGGCCGACAACCTGGCCGCCTCACTCGAGCGGGGCCGGGCCTATCTGGACGCGGGCGCCCCGGCCGTCTTCGTCCCGGCCTTCCTGAAGGAGCAGCACGTCACGACCCTGGTCGAGGCATTCGGCCCACAGCGGCTGACGCTCATCGCGATCCCCGGCACACCGTCGCTGCCCCGCTTGCAGGAGCTCGGCGTCGCCCGGGTCTCGTTCGGGCCGATGTCGCAGAACGTGGCGCTGACCGCGCTGCAGGAGCTCACCGAGGGTGCCCTCGAACGCGGTGAGGGCGTGCCCCGGAGCATGCGGATGCTGAACTGAGCCGGTAGCGCCTACCGGTGGATGGTGCCAGGCTCGGACGATGAAGATCGCCCTCGCCAGTGACCACGCCGGATATCCGCTGAAGCGCGAGATCGCAGCGCTGCTGGAGGAGTCGGGACACGAACCGGTCGACTTCGGCTGCCACGGCGAGACCGCCTGCGACCTGCCGGACTTCGTGCACCCCGCTGCGCTCGCCCTGGGCCGCGGCGAGGTCGATCGCGGCATCATGGTGGACGGCGTCGGCTACGGCAGCGCGATGATCGCCAATCGGGTCCTGGGCGTCGACGCGGTCGTCTGCCAGGACCCTTTCTGCGCCGGCCTGGCCCGCTCGCACTCCGACAGCAACATGCTCTGCCTCGGGGGCAAGATCATCGGCTCCGCGATCGCCCTCGAGGTGGTGCGCACCTGGCTCACCACGGACTTCCTGGCCTCCGAGCCGAAGTATGTCCGCCGGGTGGAGAAGGCGCGCGCGATCGCGCACCAACACCTCCGCCCGCTCGACGAGAGCTGACCCTCCCTGCCGGGCCTCACAGGCCGGCGACCACCCGGGTCCCCTGCTCGATGGCCCGCTTGGCGTCCAGCTCGGCGGCCACGTCGGCGCCGCCGATCAGGTGCGCGCGGCGCTTGCGGCCCTCGGGCGATCCGGCAGCGAGCACGTCGTCGTACAGCGACCGCACCGACTCCTGCCCGGCACAGAGCACCACGTGGTCGACGTCGAGGACGCGCGTCTGTCCGTCGACGGTGAGGTGCAGGCCGTCGTCGTCGACACGGTCGTAGCCGGCGCCCACCACCTGGGTGATGCCGGACTGCTTGAGCACCGCCCGGTGCGCCCAGCCGGAGGTCTTGGCCAGGCCGATGCCGATCGGGGTGGTCTTGCGCTGGACGAGGGTGACCTCCCGGATGGGGGTGCGGGGCTTGCGCTCGGTGAGGCCACCCGGGTGGACCCCGGGGTCGCCGACCCCCCAGTGCGACATCCAGTCGTCGAGGTCGTCCTCGGGGTCATGGGTGAGGAAGTGGCTGACGTCGACGCCGATGCCACCGGCGCCGACCACCGCAACCCGCTTGCCCGGGACGACCGCGCCGCTGAGCACGTCGGCGTACGAGACGACCTTGGGGTGGTCCACGCCGATCAGCTCGGGCACCCGCGGGATGACACCGGTGGCGACGATCACCTCGTCGTAGGCCGTCAGGTCATCGGCCCGGGCTCGGGTGTTGAGGCGCACGTCGACGCCGAGCACCTCGAGGCGCCGGGTGTAGTAGCGCAGCGTCTCGCGGAAGTCCTCCTTGCCGGGGACCTGCATCGCCAGCCGGAACTGGCCGCCGAGCGCGGCGGACGCCTCGAAGAGGGTGACGGCGAAGCCGCGCTCGCTCGCGGAGACCGCGGCCGACAGCCCCGCCGGGCCGGCGCCGACGACGGCCACGGTGGCGGCGCGCTTCGTCGGGCCCAGCACCAGCGTGGTCTCGCGGCAGGCGCGCGGGTTGACCAGGCAGGAGGCCTTCTGGTTGACGAAGACGTGGTCGAGACAGGCCTGGTTGCAGGCGATGCAGGTGTTGATCTCGTCGGCGCGGTCCGCGGCGGCCTTGGCGACGAAGGCCGGGTCGGCGAGCAACGGGCGCGCCATCGAGACCAGGTCGGCCTCACCGGCGGCGAGGATCGACTCGGCCAGCTCGGGGGTGTTGATCCGGTTGGAGGCGCACACCGGGATGGACACCTCGGCCTTGAGCCGGGCGGTGCTGGAGCGCCAGGCGCCGGGCGGCACCTGGGTGATGATCGTGGGCACCCGCGCCTCGTGCCAGCCGATGCCGGTGTTGAGCACGGTCACCCCGGCCTCCTCGAGACGCCGGGCGAGCTCGGCGATCTCGTCCCAGGTCTGGCCGCCCTCGACGAGGTCGAGCAGCGAGATCCGGTAGATCAGCGGGAAGCCGTCGCCGACCAGCTCGCGGGTCCGGCGCACGATCTCGAGCGGGAACCGCATCCGGTTCTCCGCGGACCCGCCCCACGCGTCGGTGCGGTGATTGGTGCGGGCGGCGAGGAACTGGTTGATCAGGTACCCCTCGGAGCCCATGATCTCCACCGCGTCGTACCCGGCCTTGCCGGCCAGGGCGATGGTGCGAGCGAAGTCGGAGGCCGTCTTGTCGACGGCCTTGGACGAAAGCGCGCTGGGCTTGAACGGAGTGATCGGCGACTTGATGCTCGAGGCGCTGACGCTGAACGGGTGATAGCCGTAGCGGCCCGCGTGCAGCACCTGCAACGCGATGGCGCCACCCTCGGCGTGGACGGCCCCGGTGACCTCACGGTGCCGCATCGCCTGCAGCCGGGTGGTGAGCTCGGAGGCCAGCGGCTTGAGCCAGCCGCGCTTGTTGGGGGCGTAGCCGCCGGTGATGGCGAGGCCGACACCGCCGCGGGCCCGCTCGGCGAAGTACGCCGCGAGCGCCGGGAGGTCGCGGACGCTGTCCTCGAGCCCGGTGTGCATCGACCCCATCACCACGCGGTTGCGCAGCTCGAGGTCGCCGAGCCGGATCGGAGCGAGCAGGTGTGGGTAGGGGCTCATCGGTTGGCGTCCTTCGGTGCGGGGGCGGAGGTCGTGGTGCCGGAGGTCGGGTGCGGTACTGCCGGACGTGTCTCGTGGGCGGTGAGGTACTCGGTGAGCCACTCCACCCAGAACTGCTCGGTGCGGATGCCACCGCGCAGCACCAGGTACTGGTCCAGCGCGTGGTCGCTCAGCGTCTGCGTGCCGAGGCCGGTGCCGGCCACGGCCTCGGGGTGATCGCGCTTCTCCAGCTGCCGGTAGTGGTCCAGCCGCGCCTGGTGGTCGGCGAGGTTCGCCCGCACCACGTCCAGGACGGCCTCCCGGTCGCCGTAGGAGGCTCCACGCATCTTGACGGCCAGCTCGCTGCGCAGCGGCTCCATCGGCGTCGGGGCGGCCAGCCAGTCGGCCAGCACCCGCTCCCCCGCCGACGAGACGGCGTACACCTTCTTGTCCGGCCGGCCGGACTGGCTCACCTCGGTGACCGTCACCCAGCCGTCGGCGTCCATCCGGGCCAGCACCCGGTAGATCTGCTGGTGGGTGGCGTGCCAGAAGTAGCCGATCGACCGGCTGAAGCGCTTGGCCAGGTCCAGCCCCGACGCGGGCTGCTCGCGCAGCGACACGAGCAGCGCGTGTTCCAGGGCCATGCGGACAGTGTGGCCTACCTATGCAACGAAGTGCAATGGTGGTCTACCTCGCGGAGAGCGTGCGCATACTGACGCCATGGACGTTCGCTTCGTGGCCGGCTTCGCTGTGATCACCTCCGACCCGGCGGGCGACAGGAACCTGTTCGTGGAGACGCTCGGGCTGCCGCTCCGGCCACCGGACAGCGACCCGGACTCGGAGTACCTGGCCTCGGACGACGTCGAGGGAGCCAAGCACCTGGGGGTCTGGCCGCTCGGTCAGGCGGCGCACTCCTGCTTCGGCCAGGACACCTGGCCGGACACGCATCCCGTCCCCCAGGCGACGATCGAGTTCGAGGTCGACGACGTCGAGGCGGCCGCCCAGGAGCTCGTGGCAGGCGGCTACCGCCTCGTCCACGAGGCACGCACCGAGCCGTGGCAGCAGGTGATCGCCCGCGTCCAGGCTGCCGACGGGCTGCTCGTGGGAGTCTGCTTCACCCCCTGGCTGCACCAGGGCTGACGCGAGAGCGGCCCGCGGTCGGCCGCTCCTGCGCGCATGGTGAAACGGGGCAACGGGTAGGGGCCCGACATGCGCATGACACGACCCGGCAAGGACATCCGCGTGGTCAGCGTCTTCGTGGTCGGCATCATCGCGGTCCTCGCGATCATGCTGGTCATCGCGCTGGTCCGCTGACCCCCCGTCGAGAAGGAGCGGTTCATGAAGGCAGTCACCTGGCACGGCAGACGCGACGTCCGCGTCGAACAGGTCCCCGACCCCGTCATCGAGCAACCGAACGACGCGATCGTCCGGATCACCTCCAGCGGTCTCTGCGGCTCCGACCTGCACCTCTACGAGACCCTGGGTCCGTTCATGAGCGAGGGCGACGTCCTGGGTCACGAGCCGATGGGGGTGGTCGAGGAGGTGGGCTCCGAGGCCGGCGACCTCCGGGTCGGCGACCGGGTGGTGCTCCCGTTCCAGATCTGCTGTGGCCACTGCTGGATGTGCCAGCAGGGCCTGCACACCCAGTGCGAGACCACCCAGGTGCGTGACCAGGGCAGCGGTGCTGCGCTGTTCGGCTACAGCAAGCTCTACGGCGCCGTCCCCGGTGGGCAGGCCGAGTACCTGCGGGTCCCGCAGGCACAGTTCATGCCGATCAAGGTGCCCGAAGGCCCGCCCGACGACCGCTTCCTCTTCCTCTCCGACGTGCTGCCCACGGCCTGGCAGGCGGTGGCGTACGCCGACGTGCCGAAGGACGGCACCCTGCTCGTGCTCGGCCTCGGGCCGATCGGTGACATGGCCTGTCGGATCGCTCTCCACCACGGACGGCGGGTGATCGGCATCGACCGGGTCCCCGACCGTCTCGCCCGCGCCGAGGCCCGGGGTGTCGAGGTGATCGACCTCGACCGGGTCGACGACGTCGGGGAGGAGGTGCGCTCGCGCACCCGGGGGCGCGGTGCCGACGCCGTGGTCGACGCGGTGGGGATGGAGGCGCACGGCTCCCCGGTGGCCGAGCTGGGCCAGAAGCTCTTCAACGTCCTGCCGCGTCGCCTGTCGGCGGCGGTGATGCAACGGGCCGGCACCGATCGGATGGCCGCGATCTACACCGCCATCGACGCGGTGCGCCGCGGCGGCACCATCTCGCTGAGCGGCGTGTACGGGGGTCAGACCGACCCGATGCCGATGCTCACCCTCTTCGACAAGCAGATCCAGCTGCGCATGGGCCAGGCCAACGTGAAGCGGTGGGTCGACGACATCCTCCCGCTGGTCGCGGACGACGCGGACCCGCTGGGCACCGAGCAGTTCGCCACCCACCGGGTCCCGCTGGACCAGGCACCCGAGGCGTACGCCGACTTCCAGGCCAAGCGGGACGGGACGGTCAAGGTGGTCTTCCAGCCGTAGTCGAGGGAGCCGAGTCAGGAGTGCCGCTCGCGGACGGCGGGCAGCACGTCGCGACCGTAGGCCGCGATCATCTCCCTGAAGTGGGGGCCCATGTTGGCGACGTACACCTCGTCGTAGCCGGCGGCGACGAACTTCGCCATCTGCTCCACGTGCTGGTCGATGTCGGGCCCGGCGACGACGCTGCTCGCTGTCGACTCGCGGGTGACCAGCTGTGAGGCCTGCTCGAAGTGGCGCGGCGACGGCAGCACCTGGGCGAGCTCGCCGGGGATGCCGGCGTTGGCCCAGAGCCGGTGCGCGTGGTCGACGCCCTCCTCGGCGGTCTCGGCCCACGCGACCTTGTAGCCGCCCTGGGCGGGCTTGCCGCCGGACATCTCCTTGAACGAGGCGACCATCTCCGCGTCGTCCTGCGTGCAGATGAAGCCGTCGCCGATCCGCGCCGGCCACCTCGAGCGCCTTGGGGCCGAACGCGGAGACGTAGATCGGGGGCGGCTCGTCGGGCCGCGTGTAGATCCGCGCGGTGTCCACCTGGTAGTGCCTGCCCCGGCGGGTGACCACCTCGCCCGGTCCACAGCTCGCGGATCAGCTCGACCGCCTCCTCGAGCATCTCCAGCCGCACGTCGACCGACGGCCACGGCGTCGCCGAGCACGTGCTCGTTCAGCGCCTCGCCGGTGCCGACGCCGAGGACGAACCGGCCGTCGAGCATGCACGCGCCGAGGTGGCTGCTGCCTGCGCGATCGACCGCCGGGTGGGTGCGCACCGTCGGGCACGTCACCGCCGTCGTGACCGGCAGCGAGCAGGCCTGGGAGAGCGCGCCGATCATCGACCAGACGAACGGGCTCTGGCCCTGCTCGTCGTTCCACGGGTGGAAGTGGTCGCTGATCCAGAGCGCGTCGAAGCCGGCCTGCTCGGCCGCGACGGCCTGCTCGACGAGCTCGTCGGGGCGTGTACTCCTCGCAGGACAGGAAGTAGCCGATGCGCATGGGGGCCTCCTCGAGCCGGGGGTGGTGGCCCCTCCCTTACCCCCGCCGCGACGCCCCATTCACACGTCCCCGTAGCGTCGGGAACCCGACGCCGCGCCCGGAGCCACCGGAGGGCACCCTGAGGAGCACGCCACCATGAGCTGGACCACCGCCGACATCCCCTCCCAGCAGGGCCGCGTCGCGGTCGTCACCGGCGCCAACGGAGGCCTGGGGCTGGCCATCGCCGAGGCGTTGGCCGGCAAGGGCGCCCACGTGGTGATGGCCGCGCGGAACCAGCAGAAGGCGACTGCTGCCGAGGCGGAGGTCCTGGCCGCCCACCCGGACGCGTCGCTGGAGATCGTCGAGCTGGACCTCGGATCGCTGGACTCGGTCGAGACCGCCGCCAAGACGATCATGAGTCGCCACGACCGAGTCGACCTGCTGATCAACAACGCCGGGGTGATGGCGATGCCCGAGGGCCGCACCACCGACGGGTTCGAGACCCAGCTGGGCATCAACCACCTCGGCCACTGGGCGCTCACCGCCCATCTGATGCCGGCGCTGCTGCGCGCCGACGCCGCCCGGGTCGTCGCGATGACCAGCGTCGCGCACCACCTGTCCCGGGGTCTGGACCCCGACAACCCCCATCTGCACGGGACGTACGACGCCTGGCGCGCCTACAACCAGTCCAAGCTGGCCAACTACCACTTCGCGCTCGGACTCCAGGCGAGGTTCGCGGCGGCCGGTGTCCGCGCCATCAGCCTCGTCGCCCACCCCGGGATGACCGACTCCGACCTGCAGACCCACGCCCAGGACCAGGGCGCGGCAGGCCCGCTCGGGACGCTCTTCGAGAAGTGGGCCCAGGTGAGCGGGATGAGCACCGATCGGGGTGCCCTGCCCGCCCTGCGTGCGGCCACCGACCCCGCCGCGCCCGGCGGCGCCATGTACGCCCCCCGCTTCGCCACCAACGGCGCCCCGGTCCGCCGCCCGATCCTGCGACCGGGCAGGGACACCGCGATCCGGACCTTGTGGACGGTCTCCGAGCGCGAGACCGGGATCCCGCTCGAGGTCCGCGCCGGCTGAGCGGTCGGCCGAGGCCGGCGACGCTCCCGGACATCCCCGAAGCTCCGACGAGAGGACCGTCCGATGGACCTGTACCGCACCCCCGACGATCGGTTCGCCGACCTGCCCGGCTTCGGGTGGGAGCCGTCGTACGCCGAGGTCTCGCAGCCCGCCGGCGACTCCGGCTCCCCGATCCGGATGGCGTACGTCGACGCCGGGCCCGCCGACGGACCGGTGGCGCTGCTGCTGCACGGCGAGCCGACCTGGTCGTTCCTGTACCGGCACGTGATCGACGCGCTCGTCGATGCCGGGGTGCGCTGCATCGTCCCGGACCTGGTCGGCTTCGGCCGCTCGGACAAGCCGCTCTCCCCGGCCGACCACAGCTACGCCCGGCACGTCGCCTGGCTCCGCGAGCTGGTCCTCGATCACCTCGACCTGCGGGAGATGACCCTGGTGGGGCAGGACTGGGGCGGGCTGCTGGGGCTCCGGCTGGTGGCCGAGCACCCCGACCGGTTCGCGCGGGTGGTCGCCGCGAACACCGGCCTGCCCACCGGCGACCACCGGATGCCCGACGTCTGGTGGCAGTTCCGCAAGGCCGTGGAGACCGCCGAGGTGCTCGACGTCGGTCGGCTCGTCGCGTCCGGGTGCGTGCGGGGCCTCGACGCCGCCGCCCGCGCGGCGTACGACGCCCCCTTCCCGACCGAGGAGTCCAAGGCGGGGCCGCGGGCGATGCCGGGGCTGGTTCCGAACACCCCTGACGACCCGGCGTCGGCGGCCAACCGCGCGGCGTGGGCGGTGCTCACCGGCTGGCGCAAGCCGTTCCTCGTCGCCTTCAGCGACAGCGACCCGATCACCGGCGGGATGGCACCGATCCTGCGCAAGCTCGTCCCCGGCACCGAGGGTCTCGACCATCCCGTCGTCGGCCGTGCCGGTCACTTCCTCCAGGAGGACGCGGGCGCGGAGCTCGGCCGGATCGTCGCGGGGTTCATCCGCGCCGGGTGACGCCTCGTCGGCCGGCGGGCCATGATGGGGCGATGAACATCGCCGTCCTCGGCACCGGAACGGTCGGACGTGCCCTCGCCGCCCGCCTCGACGGGCTGGGCCACGCCGTCACCATCGGGACCCGGGACCCCGCCGCGCTGGACGCTCGCACCGAGACGGACGCCATGGGCAACCCACCGTTCCCGGCCTGGCACGCGGACCACCCGGGTGTCGCGGTCGCCGCCTTCGCCGATGCGGCCGCCGACGCCGACCTCGTGGTCAACGCCACCTCCGGCTCGGTCGCGCTCGACGTGCTCGGCCTCGCCGGTACGGACCACCTGGCCGGCAAGCCGCTGATGGACGTCTCCAACCCGCTCGACTTCTCCCAGGGCTTCCCGCCGACGCTGTTCGTCAAGGACACCGACTCGCTCGGCGAGCGGATCCAGCGCACCTTCCCGGACGCGAAGGTGGTCAAGACCCTCAACACCATGGCTGCCTCGGTGATGGTCGACCCGGCGTCGCTCGGGGCGTCCTCTACGGTCTTCGTCTCCGGCGACGACCCCGGGGCCAAGGCCACCGTGGTCTCGTTGCTGGAGAGCTTCGGCCATGACGACGTGGTCGACCTCGGCCCGATCGAGACCGCGCGTGGCGCCGAGATGCTGCTGCCGGTGTGGGTGCGGCTGATGGGTGCCCTGGGCACCGAGGCCTTCAACCTGAAGGTGATCCGCCGCCGCTGAGGGGGGATCAGGCGACGCGACGCCACCGGGTGGTGGTCAGACCCTTCTCGTCCAGCATGGCCGACGGCGTGGTTCGCCTGTGTCCGCGTCCTGGCTCAACCCTTCGGTGCCGCGAGCTCCCCACGGGTAGGGCCGTTGGTTCCAGGCCATGAGGACCCGAGACCGGTACCCCGATGCCGCTGACCCCGGCGTCAGGCGAACGCGACCACCAGCCCCGCGGTGGCCAGCAGCATGACCACCGTGAGCAGCCGATAGTTCGCCCAGACCGGAGTCCCCCGCAGCTCGGCGGTCTCGTCGGTCCAGTACTGCTTCTTCCAGGTCAGCTCGTCGGTCTTCTCCAGGTCGGGTGTGGGCCCGACGAGGCTGATCACCACGAGCATCGCCAGCGACGCGGCCAGCAGGATGCCCGCCGCGTAGAGGAACTGGAGGCCCAGCAGCCCGTTGACCTCGATGAGGAGGAACGCGGTGAATCCGAGAGGCTGCATGATCACCAGCGTCCAGAACGCCGCCGGTGCGTTGACGCGCTTCCAGGCGATGCCCAGCAGGAAGACCGCGACGACCGGCGGCACCAGGTAGGACAGCACCGACTGCAGGTAGTTGTAGAGCGTGTCGAACTGCGCGATGAACGGCGCCCAGATGACAGCCACCACCAGCGCCACGATCGTGGCGACCCGCCCCGAGAGCACCAGCCCACGTTGGCTCATGTCCGGTTTCGCCGGCTTGACGAAGTCCATCGTGACGATGGTCGAGGCGGAGTTCAGGATCGAGTCGACGGTCGAGGAGATGGCCGCGATCACCGCGGCGAGGATGAGGCCGCGTACGCCGACCGGCAGCAGGTCGAAGACCAGGGTCGGGAAGACCTCGTCGGGGTTCTTCAGGTCGGGGTAGAGGCTGATCGCCATCACCCCGGGCAGGATGAAGAGGAACAGGAACGACAGCTTGATGAAGCCCGCCAGCAGCGCGCCCCACCGTCCGTGGTCCAGGCTCTTCGCACCCAGGGTCCGCTGCACGACCAGCTGGTTCGTCGTCCAGTAGTACAGGCCGATCACCAGCACACCGGTCGAGCAGCCCGGGCCACGGCAGGTCGCTGTTGCCGGCGGGGAGGATGAGGCTCATCTTGTCCTCGCCCGCCGTTTCCGTCATCTCCCCCCAGGACGGGATCGCGGCGAGGACGGCGAAGAACACGATGATGCCGCCGATGAGGGTGATCGTGGCCTGGATGCTGTCGCTGACCATCACGGCGCCCAGACCGCCGACCACGGTGTAGACACCGGCGAGCAGCGCGAGGACCAGCACGGCCACCCAGATCGGCAGCTCCGGGAAGAGGAACTGGGCCACGATCGCCCCGGCGTAGAGAGCCGCGGCCATGTCGATGAACATGTTCGCGAAGAGGTTGAACGCGGCGAAGGCACGCCGGGACTTCACGTCGAAGCGTCGCTCCAGGAACTCCGGCAGCGTGAAGACCTGGGAGCGCAGATAGAACGGCAGGATGAAGAAGATGAAGATCGCCAGGATGACCGTGGTCATCCACTCGTAGGCGAAGATCGAGATGCCCTGGTTGTAGGCGCCGCCGGCGAGACCGACGAACGTGGCGCCGGACATGTTGGTCGCCACCAGCGAGAGTCCGACGAACGGCCAGATGAAGTTGCGGCCGCCGAGGAAGTAGCTCTCGGAGGCGTCCTTGCCCTCCTCCGCATCGCGCTTCTGCGAACGGCTGGAGAAGATCAGCGGGATGATCCGGCTGGCCAGCAGGTAGCCGATGATGACGACCAGGTCCAGCGTGCGGAGCGTGAAGTCGGGGGCGCCGCCGTCCGCGGCCGCGAGGATCACCGGTCCTTCCTCACCACGAGCACCGCGCACGGTGCATGCCGGACGACGCCCTCCGCGTCACTGCCCAACAGCACCCGCTTGAAGGTGTTCAACCCCCTGCTGCCCATCACGATGAGGTCGGCTTCCAGCTCGTCGCGCAGCCGCAGGATCTCGTCGGTCGCTCGTCCCATCAGCAGGTGGACGCCGTCCGGATCCACGCCGAGCTCCCGAAGTCGTACGACCTGCAGGTCGAGGACCGCACGAGCCTGCTCGCGCAGTTGGTCCACCTGCTGCGGGCTCATGTGTCGCGGGTTCGTCCACGGCGACATCAGCCCCACGTGCAGGACGTGCACCTTCGCATCGGTACCTCGGACCAGGTCGACCATGCGGCTCAGCGCGAGGTCGGACTCCTTCGACCCGTCGACGGCACAGAGAACCGTTCGGGGAAACCCACTCACGACGACCTCCCATGTACATGGCAGGGCCCAGGCGGCTGCAGCAGGATCCCGGGTCCAGCCTTCGGCACGATGACAATCCCTTTCCCCCCTGGGCGACGGGTCATGCCACCCGTCGTCGCCGAGGTCGGTCGAGCCCGCCCGCGTGAGACATCGGACTGCGGGTACCGCACGGATGGCGCCCGCCACTTTGCCGGTGCCGACGAGCTGTGGAGTCGAGGACGAGTTGAAGATCTTGGTGACCGGGGCGACCGGATATGTCGGCGGGCGGCTCGTGCCGCTGCTGCTGGAGCGGGGCCACGACGTACGCAGCACCACGAGCAATCCCGAGCGCGAGCAACCGTGGTGGGGTGACCGGGTCGAGACCGTGGTGATGGACGCTCTCGACCCCGACCAGGTCGCGGCCGCCTGCGCGGGCATGGATGCGGTCTACTACCTGATCCACGGGATGGGCGGCGACGACTTCGTCGAGACCGATCGCAGGGCAGCCGGCAACCTGGCGGACGCCGTCCGCGCTCACCGGGTCGGCCGGGTCGTCTACCTCTCGGGGGTGGTCCCGGATGCACCCGACTCCGAGCTGTCCGACCACATCACGTCCCGTCGCGAGGTCGAGCGGATTCTCACCGACACCCCCGCCACGGTGGTCGTCCTGCGCGCCGCGGTGATCCTGGGCAGCGGCTCCACGTCGTTCGAGATCATCCGGCAGGTCAGCGAGCGGATGCCCCTGCACACCATGCCCTCCTGGATGAACTCGCTGGTGCAGCCGATCGCCGTCGTCGACGTGCTCGAGGCACTGGCCGGAGCGCTGGACTACCTCGGTGAGTCCCGCCACCTCGATATCGGGGGGCCGGACACGTTGCGCTACGGCGCCCTGCTCCAGGCGTACACCGCCCAGGCCGGACTAGACCGTTCGCAGATCACGGTGCCCCTGTTGCCGACCGCCCTCGTCGGCACTCTCGTCGGCAGCCTCACCGACGTGCCCCGGGCGACGGTCGAGGCGCTGGTCGAGAGTCTCCACCACGACATGGTCGCCGCGAACGACGACTTCCGAGAGCTACTGCTCCCGGCAGGGCACCGCCTGGTCGGGCTGGACGACGCGCTCCGCCGCTCGCTCGCCCCCCGAACGACGGTGCCCGAGGACTCCGACCCGATGGGGCCGCTGCCGCAGGACCCGATCTGGGCCAGTGGCGGGGACGACCGTCCCGTCCTGGCGAAAGCCGTCGACGCGGTCAAGGACGTCTTGCCGCGATCCTGATCTGGAACGAGCGCGCGAGCGATCGAGCGGCGTAGCATGCTGACCGTGACTGCCGCGTCGAAGTGCAGGCCAGATCACCTCCACGACCGGCACCGCGTGAGGCACGCTCGGACGCGGTCGCGATGAGCACCACCCTGCCCCTGCCCCGCGCAGCTGAGGGGCGCGATGCCCAGCTGCTCACCGCACAGCTCGACCTCCTCTCCGGCGTGGTCGCCGGCTCCTCGGTGGAACGTGCTCTCGACGCACTCCTCCGGGTGGTCGAGCGGGTCTCCAACGCGGGACTCCTGGCATCGGTGCTTCTGCTCGACGACGAGGGCAGGCATCTCCGGCACGGCGCGGCACCGAGTCTGCCGGCGTCGTACTGCACGGCGATCGACGGCGTCGAGATCGGGCCGACGGTCGGCTCCTGCGGAACGGCCGCGTTCCGTCGGCGCCAGGTGATCGTCGAGGACATCGACCAGGACCCGCTGTGGGCGGACTTCAAGCACCTCGCGCTCGGTGCGGGTCTCCGCGCCTGCTGGTCGACCCCGATCTTCGGGGTCGGTGGGCGGCTGCTGGGCACCTTCGCCATGTACTACCCGGTGCCCTGCGCCCCCTCACCGAGCGACGCCGCGCTGATCGACGTCCTCGTCAGGAGCGTCTCGCTCGCTCTTGAACGCAGCCGTCTCGATGAGCAGCGCGAGCGCGAGCTCGCAGCCGAGCGCACCTTGGCACTCGCCTTCCAGCGCAGCCTGTTGCCGGAGGTGCCCGCGCAGATCGGCGCGGTCGGGCTCGAGGCTCGCTACCGCACCGGCGACCCCGGCGTGCACGTGGGTGGTGACTGGTTCGACGCCGTGGCCGTGGACGAGGGGCTGGTCCTCGTCGTCGGCGACGTCCAGGGCCACGACGTTCCCGCAGCGGCCTTGATGGGGCAGCTCCGCACCGTCGTGCGGGCCACCGCGTGCGAGGGGCACTCCCCCGCAGGGATCCTGGCGCGCACCGCCGACTACCTCGACCGGCTCGAGAGCGACCTGCTCGCCACCGCCCTGGTCGTCCATGTCGACGTCCGAGCACGACTGCTCACCGTCGCCTGTGCGGGGCACCTGCCCCCGGCCGTGATCATCTCCACCCCGGCCGGCACCGTGGTGAGGTCGATCAGCGTCGAGCCGGGTCCACCGCTGGGGATCGGACACGGCTGGGACGAGCGGAGCACCCAGCTCACCGACGATGCCGTCCTGCTGCTCTACACCGACGGCCTGGTCGAGACCCGGACGTGGGACATCGACGAGGGGGTCGGGCATCTGCACGCAACGTTGCGGGGGCTGCCCGTCGGCGCCCGCCCGGGCGAGGTCCTCGACGCCGCTCTGGAGCTCCTTCCGGCAGGCAACCGCGGGGACGACGTCGCGGTCCTGGCCGCCCACCTCCCCTCGGACGGCGGACAACAGGTGAGCGCCGTCGAACGGTTCCTGCCTGCCCAGTCGATGTCCGTGCCGCTGGCGCGGTGGTGGACGCGTGGATGGCTGGCGCCGCTGCCGGTGCCCGACGACGTGGTCGACAGCACCCTGTACGTCGTCACCGAGCTGGTGTCCAACGCCGTCAGGCAGGGCGACGGTCCGGTCCGCATCCGGCTGGAGCTGACCGACGGGTCGCTCCGGGTGGAGGTCTTCGACCGCGGACACCGGATGCCCCGCCTGGCGGACTTCGGCCCGGACTGCACCGGGGGCCGAGGTCTGCAGCTCGTCGACGCCCTGGCCGACCAGTGGGGTGTGGAGGTCGAGGTGGACGGCAAGACGGTCTGGGCGCTGCTGTCCCGGTGAACCGACCGGTCCTCGGGCGCTTCGGGGCCGGAGTCCGCAGACCACACGCTGCGGACAGCGCTCGGACAGTCCTTGGACAGGGTGACCCTGCACAGTGGCGGTGTTCGTACCGCTGAGTGGAGGTGAGACCGATGTCCTACGACTTCTTCGTACATCACGACTATGACGACAACTGACCGACAGTGCCGGGCCCTGGCGAACCTCCGAACGCCTCAGGCCGCGTTGGTGAGACGAAGCAGGTCCCACACCGCGCGCAGGGTCAACCGGCCCTGGAAGGCGACGTACTCGGGCTCCACGAGGTCCAGGCCCCACTTCTCCTTGTAGGCGAGCTGGTCGGCGGCGGGATAGATGGCCGAGCCCTTCTCGGCCAGGAGCCGGATGATCCGTGCCGCCACCCGGCTCGCACCCGCCACCTCGTGCTCGGGAGCCAGCGAGGTGAAGGGGGTGAACCCGAAGTGCAGGACTCCGGCTCCCTCGGCCTGGAACTGCTCGACCGCGGTCACCACGATCAGCTCGAGGACACCTGGAGGTCCGTCGGGGCGACGTCGCGACAGGTCGTGCAGCCACCCCGAGCGCTCGCCGTACGCCGGGCTGAAGCTGACGTAGCCGACCACCTCACCGCTCTCGTCGCGGGCCACGAAGAGTCGGCGCAGCGGTTGGGCGGCGCCACCGCGCTGCCCGACCATGAACTCCAGCTCCTTGACGTGCCGGCCCTTGGCACGCAGCCACCTCCCGTCGACGAGGTCGAGCTCCCCCGCGAGCGTCTCGCCGTGCTGCTCCTCGGCGACGGTGACCCCGGCCCGACGGGCACGGGAGACCTTGTTGCGCAGCTGCATGTGCTTCTTGCCGCGCAGGGTGAACTCGGCGAGCCCGCGGGCGTAGTCGGCGCCGAGCTGGTTCACGACGAAGCCGTGGGCGGCGTACAGCTCGGCGTCCTCGCGCAGCAGCTGGACCGCGACGACCCGCCGCCGCTGCGTGGATGCGTACGCGGTGAAGGCGGCGAGCAGCGCGGGCCGGTCCGCCGGCGCGGCGAACACCCCGCCCAGCTGCACCAGGGTCCGTCGTCCGGCCACCTGGTAGGCGACGACGCCATCGATCCCCGGACTCGTGAAGTGCCGGGTGGTGTCGTTGAGCGCCAGGAACGCCGAGGAGTTCTGGGCGTGCCGGACCAGTACGTCGGTGACCCGGCCGGTCTCAGACAGCGACGCGGTCATGGCTGGGGCTGGGGCTGAGGCGGGGACCGGTGCTGATTCCAGAGGCAGCAGTGTGCTCATAGCTGTTCACGAACTCCTGGTAGGCGGGATGGGTGGTGGGCTCGAAGGAGACACCGAAGGGCTTGAGGAAGTTGCCGAAGACGGCCCGGTCACCGCAGAGGTGGATGGGCAGGGCCAGCAGGGCCCACTCCGGCCCGATGACCAGGCACCAGAGCCCGGCCACGACGGCGGCGCTGACCAGGCTGTGCATGCTGTTGTAGAGCCGGAAGTACGTCACGCTGATCGGCCCTCCCCCGGCCCGCCGGTGCGCGATCGCCCCGGGCAGGTAGCCGATCACGTCGATGTAGACGAACAGCACCACGAAGGCTGGCCACCGGATGTCACCGAGGTGCAGCCCGGCCAGCACGATCGACGCCCCGAGCGCGACGGCGTACTCCGCTCGCAGCCACCGGTAGGTGGTCCGGGTGAGGAACAGGTTGTGGGAGTCCATGTCGGGCGTCCTTTGCGGATCGGGAGTCGGCGGGTCAGAGCGCCAGGGGGGCGCCGTCGAGGAACTGCGCCAGCGGAGCGCTCGCGGCCGCCCGCGACGGCGGGTGGAAGGCCAGCGCGCGGGTCGCGCCGAGCAGGTAGGAGATCTCCGAGGACCCGATGAACGCCATGCCGCCGGCGAGTGCCGAAGCCGACATCACGACTCGCTCGATGGTGCGCTCGGTGGCGTAGCGCGCGTAGAGCGCGCGAGCCAGGAGGTCGTCGTTGTCGGTGCTCCCGGCCGCCGATGCCGCGACATGCTCCAGCGCTGCCGACGCGGCCCCGACCTCGATGGCCAGGTTCGCGCGGTCCTCCGCCGAGCCCTTCCCCAGCTCCAGCACCCGCTCGACCAGGCGACTGGCGGCGCCCAGGTACGACGCGGAGACGAGCAGCTCGAACCACACGAAGCCGCGGGCCTGGATCGGGTCCATGCTGTCGCCGTCGTCGGGGTAGAAGATCAGCGCATCCGGGACGATGGACATCGGTGAGGCGCACCTCGTCGCTCTCCGCGCCGGCCAGGGAGCTGCTCTCCCAGAAGCGCCGACGCTCGATCCCCTCGGACTCGGCCGGGATGAGGACGACGGCGAGCCGGTCCGGGCCCCCGTCCGGGTCGGCGCACGGCCACGCTGGCGCGACATCAGGTCCATCGACCAGGTGAGGCTGCACGGCTTCTTCACGCCGCTGATCCGCAGGCCGTCGTCGACGACGGTGCCTCGCATCGTGGGGGTGAGGATGTGTTGCCCGGGCCTGCCCTCGGCGAAGCCCGAGCTCAGCAGCCAGCTGTTCTCGGCGATCGCGGCGAGCATCGCCCACTCGAAGCCGTCACCGGCCGCGGTGAGCTCGACCAGGGACGCCACCGAGAAGTGGTGCATGGTCGTCGCGACGGCGAGCGACGGCGAGCGGCTGCCGAGGGCACGCTGGATCCGGACGGCGTCGACGAGGTCGGCGCCCTTGCCGCCGCAGGTCCTGCGGCACCAGCAACGCCGGTCCGCCGACCTCACGAAAGGTCTGCAGTGCGCCGTTGCCGGGCTGCTCGAGCTCGGCGAGCGGGATGTCGCGCAGGTACTTGTCGAGACCCGGCAGGTAGGCGCTCCATCACCTCTCGCTCGGCGCGCAGCCAGCGGGAGCCGGTCTGGTCGGCGCTCACGACGACACCTTCGCGCCCGCGGTCTCGGGGGCGACGGCGCTGACCGTCGACGTGACCAGGGTTGCTTCGCCGACGAGTCCACCGACGATCCCGACGGTGTTCTCGACCAGCGTGCGGGCCGCGATCGGCTCCAGGGCGTCCGCGAGGCTGGGGATGCCCATGTCCAGGGAGGCGTTGAAGGCGATGGCGCTCCCGGTCGCGGTGTCCGTGCAGCGCCACGAGCCGTCGAAGACCGGCGATGTCGCCCTCGAGCTGGTGGAAGTCGATGGTCAGCGCGTCGCGGTCGAAGGTGTCCTCCTCGGTCCACCGCAGCAGCCCGGCCCGGAAGGCGACCTCCCAGGCGGAGCGGGTGACGGTGTCGCTGACGGTGGTGACGTCCACGGACTTCACCGCCGCGGCGAGCTCGGGGTAGCGCTCGAAGTCGGCCAGGGCGTCGTACACCTCGCGGCCGCTCCTTCCCGGGACGTCGATGAGCAGGTCGACGGTTCGCATGAGTCGTTTCTCCTTGTGCGGGTAGGTGTCTGCTGGTGCTGGTGGGCTGGAGCGGTGCGAGGGGCCGTGCCGCTCAGGCGGCGGCGGGCAGGGTCCGCGCCAGGGCGCGGGTGGCCCGGTCCAGGGCGCGTTCGAGCTGCTGGAGGTCGGTGGTGTCGAGCACGGCGGGCGGGGTGAGCCGCAGGACGTTGCTCGAGTTCAGCGAGTACGACGGGATGACCCGCTCGTCGAGCAGCGCGATGAGGAACTCGGTGGCTGCCTCGGCGGAGACGCAGTCGATGCCGACGAGCAGGCCGGCGCCGCGCACGTCGTCGACCAGGTGCGGGCAGTGCTGCGCCGACGCGCCCCCGGGCCAGGTCCAGCACCTGGCGGCCCGAGCACCGCGGCGCGCTCGACGAGGCCCTCGGTGCGCAGCGCCTCGATCGTCGCCGAGACGGCGACCGAGGCCAGCGGGCTGCCGGCGAAGGTCGAGGAGTGCAGGAGCGGGTCCGCGTCCAGCGGGGCGAAGACCGGCGTGGTGGCGATCACTCCGCCCGACCGGCATGACGCCACCGCCGAGCACCTTGCCGGTGAGCAGCACGTCGGGGCGGATTCCCGCCTGGTCGGCGCCCCACCAGGCCCCGAGCCGGCCCAGGCCGGTCTGGATCTCGTCGAGGACCAGCAGCGCGCCCGCAGCTCGTCGCAGAGGGCCGCACCGCCCGCAGGTAGCCGGGGGGTGGCACGCGTACGCCGCCCTCCCCCTGCACCGGCTCGAGCAGGACGGCGGTGCCGGCGCGGTCCGTCGACGGCCAGCGCGGCGGCGAGCGCGCCGAGGTCGCCGAACGGGACGAAGTCGACGTCGGGCAGCAGCGGCGCGAACGGGTCCCGGTACTGCGGTCGGCCGGTGACCGAGAGCGCGCCGAGGGTCTTGCCGTGGAAGCCGCCGTTCATCGCGACGACGCGGTGGCGGCCGTTGAGCCGGGCCAGCTTGAGCCCGAGCTCGGTCGCCTCGGCGCCGGAGTTGGTCAGGAACACGTGCTCGAGTCCCGTCAGGAGCCACCGCGGCCAGGTCCTCGGCGGCCTCCGCGAGCTCGGGGTTGAGGAAGAGCCGGGTGGCCAGCGGGTTGCGCGTCGAGCTGGCGGCGGACCGCGGCGACGACGGCGCGGGTGCCGGTGGCCGAGCAGGAAGACCCCGAAGCCGCCGCAGTCGAGATAGGTCCGCCCGTCGCTCCCCAGCACGTGGGTGCCCTCCGAGCTGACCTCGACCGGCGTGGCGACGAGTCGGGCCAGGCCGGCCAGGGCGGCGTTGACGTGGCGGGTGTAGCGGCCCAGGACCACCTCGCGGTCCAGGCTGCGGTCCAGGCTGCGGCAGTCGTCAGGCCGCGGTCCAGGTCGGTCATCGACATCAGGCCACCTGCTGCACGTCGGCGCAGGAGCAGAAGCCCTTCGCGTCGGCCCAGTAGTGCAGGCTGCTGGTCAGCGACCGCGCGCGGGTCCGGGAGCGGACGGGCCCCCAGCGCGGCGAGCTCGGCGTGGCTGTCGGGCATGGTCCGACCGGACTGGAGGTAGGTGGTGAAGAACTCCAGCATCTGCAGCGACCGAGGAGCGGATCTGCGGCGGGAGCGCGTCGATGAACACCGGGCCGATGAGCCGGTCGAAGAGGTCCGGCGGCACGAACCGGGGTCGTCGACGCTCCAGGCCGAGGTCGGCGGCGACGTCGACGGCCACGCTCGACGGCCTCGTCGAGGCGCAGCGCCTGCTGACCGGCGGTGATCCAGAACTCGCCCTCGTCGACGTCGGCCTCCACGACCGTGGCGATGGCGTCGGCGACCACGTCGCAGGCGACGAAGTCGATCGGCCAGCTCGGGTCGAACGGGATCATCGGCACCAGACCGCCGAACAGCCCCGCGACCACCTGGTGCAGGCCCTGGAAGGCCGCGACCTCGCCGGTCTCGGCGAGTCCCCGATCACCACCGAGGGACGGAGGATCACGTGCGGCACGCCGGACTCGCGGACCACCGTCTCGGCCGTCGACTTCGAGGCGGCGTACCCGACCGCGGTGCTGCCGCGCTCCCCCTCGACGGTGGTGTCCACGAAGGCGGTGCTAGACGTGGTAGAGCGTGACACCGGCGCAGGCGGCGAAAGCGACCACTGCTCGGTGCCGGCGACGTTGGTGGCCTCCAGCGACGCCGTCGGTGCGGTTGAAGTCGGTGACGGCCGCGCAGTGGACGACCGCGTCGACGCGCCGGGCGAGATCCTGCGTAGACCGGCAGGTCCAGGCCCAGCAGCGGCGCCGCGACGTCCCCGGCGACGCTGGTGATCCGCTCCCCGAAGACCGGCGTGCGGTGCACCAGGGCGACCACCTGGACGTCGGCCCGCTCCAGCAGCCTCGGCAGCAGCGCTTGGCCGACGACCCCGGAGGCACCCGTGAGGAGGATGGTCCGGGTCGTCGCGGCCTTGGTGTCGAAGGGGACGTTCTCGTGGGTGACAGGCATGGTTCCCGGCTCCTTGGGGTTCGTGGTCAGGCACTGCGGGACAGGAGCGACGTGGCGGCCCCGTGATACCTGCGATGGCGAACTCAGCCGATGTCCAGGCCGTCCTCGAGCAGCAGCCGTACGTCGCCGGCGGAGGCCTCGCGCAGCGCGAACGCCAGGTCGGCGACCTTCTCCGATCCGCCGGTGGACAGGAACTTCTCGCGCACCAGCCCGGCGTGTCCCGCCCGGGTCTCGGCGCCGATGGCGCCGACCGGGATGCGCTGCTCCTCGACCAGCTCGGACCCGTCGCGCAGTCGCACCGTGATCCGGGCAGGGGTGGCCTTCTCGGCGGTCTCGAAGGTGGCGCTCGGGGGGAGCGGCTCCCCCACCAGGTCCACCAGCCACTGGGTGCCGACCTCGTCGAGCCAGGCCGCAGAACGGGAGCCCCCCTGGCGGATCGCCTCGCCGAAGGGCACCTCGCAGACCAGCGACTCGCGGGTCATGGCGGTGTCGTGCTCGAGGCGCACCCGGCGGGACAGCTCCCACCGGTCCTCCTCGGCCAACGCCGGACGTGCGAAGTCCGCCCCGACGAGGTCGCCGTTCAGGAGCGTGGTCGCGACGGCGTACGCGGTGGCGAAGACCAGGGCGCTGACCGGGCTGTCGGCACCGTCGAGGTAGGCCTTGACCCGTTCGTCGACGACGACCGTGTACATCGAGGTGTCGACGACCACCTCCTCCACGTCGTCCGGACGGACGCTGCCGAGCCGGGCGTGGAGCCGTCGCGCGCAGTCGACCGCCGCATCGACGCCCGGTCCGCCGGGATGCACCTTGAAGGACAGTGTCTCGGTGTGCCACCTGGTGCCGAGGCCGGCCGTGACGGCGTCGGGGAGCGGCACGGTGGCGAACTTCGCCAGGAACCCGTCCGGGTGCTCCAGGATGTCGGGCAGCCCGCGCAGCCCGGCCCGGGCCGCGTCGCAGGCGTCCAGCCCGAGCCGCACCGGCACCGAGGCGCTCAGCACCTTCGCGTCACTGCCCAGGAAGCCCGGCAGCAGCGGGTACGGCGGCATCGCGAAGGCGATCCCGAGGGCGTCGACCCACTGCTGGAGGCTCGCGCTCCTCCGCACGGAGCCGACCACTCACGGCGCCGGCCACGTGCGTGTGGGCGGCGTTCTGCCCGCGGAACGGTCCCAGGGTCGCCGACGCGGCGATCCGGGCCGCGCACTCGTTGGCGACGATGACGGCGGTCAGCAGGCTCCGCCCGTCGAGGCCGAGGGCGTGGGCGTAGGCCATCGGCACGGTGGCGGTGGAGTTCGACAGGTGCCCGGCGTAGGCGGTGTCGTCGAAGTGCAGCCAGGAGGTGAGTCCGGACAGCACGTACGCCGAGCGCGCCGGATCGGCCTGCAGCGGCTCACCGAACGCCGTCGATGACCTGGCGACCCAGCGGGTGCTGGGCGCCGGCGCGTGCCGCCGCCAGCTGCGAGAGCACCTGGCTGCACGCGAAGTCGACCACCCGGTCCGGGACGTCCTCCAGCTGCAGCGTGGACGCCCAGCCGGCCAGCTGCTCGGTGAGCGTCATCGGGCTCCTCCCTCGGTGCGGACCTCGGTGCGGCGACCGGTGACGATCCCGAAGAAGTCGTCGGTGCTGTAGCGGAACCGACGGGGCCGGCCGTAGCGGGTCGCCAGCTGACGCATCGAGTGGTTGGTCTGGACGGTGAAGCCGTGGCGCTCCGTCAGCCGGTCCGCGGCGTCGGCGTCGAGGCCGAACGTGTAGGGCTCGCCGCGCTTGGCGACGGCGGCGCGGGCCTTCATCGCCCCGCGGTAGCGGGAGGTGCCCTCGACCACGTCCGGGGACAGGTAGTCCCAGACGAAGGTGCTGCCGGGCGCGGTCAGCGAGGTGACGTCGTCGAGGGTCTGGGCGACGGCCTCGGCGGAGAGGAAGAAGGAGACGCCGTACCAGACGACGAGGCTCGGGGCGGTCGGGTCGAACCCCTCCGCCACGAGCCGCTCGGGCAGCGAGTCGCGCTCGAAGTCGCAGGGCACGTAGACCAGGTTCGCCTTCGGCTCGAGCCCGCGGGCCGCCATGATCTCGCGCTTGGCCTGCTGGGTGGGAGGAGCATCGACCTCGTACAGGGTGGCGCCGCCGAGGTCGAGGCGCCAGGCGGTGGTGTCGTAGCCGGCCCCGAGGTTGACCACCTGGGTGATGCCCTCCTCCAGGCAGTCGGCGAGCACCTCCTCGTACCACCGGTTGCGCAGCAGCACGATCGCCATGAACCCCGGGTAGAGCCGGTCGAAGGCGGTGAGCGTGAGACGCCCGGTCGAGGCGGTTGGCCACCATCGCCCGGCGCAGCGGTCGGGTCACGAAGTGCCGGGCGAACGGGTCGTCGATCAGCCGGCGATCGGCGGGCCGCAGGGCCTCACCGGCGCGCTGGGCGCAGGTGATCTCGGCGGTCTGGCTGGGGCGGGTCTGCCCCGGGTGCGGGGTGCGGAGCTCGTGAACGGTCATGGTCGATCCTTCGTCGATGGCGGAGCTGCGGTCGGGTGGGAAGTCGGGAGGGAGGTGTGGGCTCGGGTTCAGCTCCAGCCCTCGGCGTCTCCAGCGGTGAGCACGGCCAGGGCCCGCGGCTGCACCTCGGCGGTGAGCCGGGATCCGACCTGGACCAGGGAGCCGTCGTACTCGGCGACCAGGGGCTGGCCGTCGGTCCGCTCGACGACGATCCGGCGACCCCGGGCGTAGGCGACGTCGGCGCGACCCAGGTGTCCTCCGGCGGGGAGGAGAGCCGCGATCTCGTCGACCGCGGTGGCGTCGAGGGCGTCGATGGTGCTGACGTCGAGCAGGCCGTCGTCGAGCAAGGACTCGGGCAGGAACTCGAACGACCGGGCCCGGAACCGTCCCCCGCCGACGGCCACCGAGGAGAGCCGGCCCTCGCGCAGGACTCGCCCGTCCACGGTGACCCGGGTCGGGTGGTCCGGCATGTCCTGGAGCACGCCGAGAGCGGCGACCAGGTAGCGGTCGTAGCCCCGGACGCGCCTCGTCGACCCCGGGGACGTCGACGAGCACCTGGGCCAGGAACCCGGTCGAGGTCCCCAGGATGGCGAGCACCCCGGGCTCGACCAGGCGGATCAGGTCGACGGTGCGCACGCGCACCGCGTCGGTGTCGGTGTCGGTGTCGGGGTCGGCCAGCAGGAGCTCGAGCACCTGCTCCCAGGTCCGATCGCCCCACCACGCGCGCGCCGTCGAGTTGCCGGTGCCGGCGGGGATGATGCCCAGCACCTGGCCGGGCCTCGCCGAGTCGACGAGAGCGTTGGTGACCTCGCTGGCCGTGCCGTCGCCGCCGACGGCGAGCACCAGGTCTGCCGCGGCAGCGGCCGCGAGGGTCGCGGCGTGGCCGGGGGCCCCGGTGCGGGCGACGTGGACGCTCGACCCCGGTGTCAGCAGCGGCGACCGGCGTACGGCGGACGCGACGCGGCCGATCAGCGCCTCGTCGACGGCGCCTGCGGCGGGGTTGGCGATCACGACACAGTCGGTCAGGAGCCTCGTGTCGGTCGCAGTGCCGGCGGCGATCCGGGCGGGTGGTGCGGACGTGGTGGTCATGGTCAGGACCTTTCGCTGGCGGAGACCGGGACGGGCAAGGCGGGCAAGGAGGGCGAGACGGCCGGCGGGACGGCCGGCGCGACGGTCGGCGCGACGGTCGACGAGAGGGGTCGACGGCGCCGGGGCTGGCGGCCGCGCAGGGTGGGCCACCACCAGTTGCCTCTGCCCATGACGGCCATCGCGGACGGGACGAGGACCCCGCGGACGACGGTGGCGTCCAGGATCACGGCGATCGCCAGCCCGACGCCGAGCTGCTTCAACGGCGCCAGGTCGGCCAGGGCGAAGCCCGCGAAGACGGCGACCATGATGGCCGCGGCTGCGGTGATCACCCCTCCGGTGTGTTCGACGCCGTGGATGATCGCGGCCCGGTTGTCGCCGGTACGCCGGTAGTGCTCGGACATCCGGGCGATCAGGATGACCTCGTAGTCGGTACTGAGGGCGACCGTGATCGCCACCACCGTGACCGGCACGATCGGATGGATGTCACCGGGACCGGAGGCGCCGATCAGTGCGGCACCGAGCTCGGTGGTGGTGAGCAGCAGCAGCGAGCCGAGGCTGGCCCCCAGCGACAGCACCACCAGCGCGATCGCCTTGAGGGGCAGGAAGACCGAGCGCAACGCCAGCAGCAGGACCACGCCGACCACCAGCAGCAGCGCCAGCAGCACCCGGGGCAGCCCGTCGAACATGCCGCTGGCCGCGTCGAGGCTGGCCGCGGTCTCTCCGCCGACCCGATAGTCGATCCCGGCGAGGCTGTCGCCGAGCGGGCCGTCCCGCATCCGCTCGACGAGCGCGCGGGTGTCCTCGGCGTACGGGTCGTCGACCGTGGTGACGGCCAGCACCACCGAGCCGTCGGGCAGTGGTTGGGTGTCCACGGAGGTGACCTGCGGGTCGTCGGAGATCAGGCGGGCTGCCTGTGGGGCCTCGTCGGCGGAGTCGGGCGCGACCAGGACGGTGACCGGGCTCAGCGCCGACGGGCCGTAGCGCAGGGCAGCCAGCTCGTAGGCCTGGCGGACCGAGGCACTCGCCGGAAGGGTCGAGGTGCCGGAGATGCTCACCGAGTCGCGCAGCCCGGTGCTGGGGGCGGCGAGGGCGACCATCAGCAGCACGCTGGCCGCGAGCCAGACGGGGGCCCGCTTGGTGACCTGACGAGCCCAGCGGTGCCAGGCGACGGTGGCGGTGGAGTCGCGGGCGTGGCGGCGCGGCTTGGCGATCCGGGACCCCAGCATCGAGATCAGGACGGGGCTCACGATGAGCGCCGTGGCCACCGCGAAGATCGTCACCATGCCCATGCCGAAGGCAGCCGAGCGGATCGACCGGCTGTCCACCAGGAGCAGGGTCGACTCGGCCAGCAGAACCGTGACCCCGGACCACAGCACGGCGGTCCCGGTGGACCGCATGGCCAGGGCGACCGCATCGTCGATGCCCGACCCGGCTCGGGTCAGCTCGCGCACCCGTTGCAGCAGGAACATCGCATAGTCGACGCCCAGGGCGATACCGATCATGGTGGCCGAGTTGGTCACGAAGTCCGACATCGGCAGGAAGTACGAGACGGCACCGACGGCGCCCAGGCCCATCAGCAGGGCCGACAGGGCGATGACGAGGGGCAGACCGGCCGCCCACAGCGATCCGAACGTCAGCAGGAGCACCACGAACACGATCGGGATGCCGAAGCGCTCGGCACGTTCGAGATCGTGCTGGGAGAGGATCGTCAGCTGGTCCCGGTAGGCACCGAACCCGCCCACGTGCACCTGGGTCCCCTGCGGGGCCAGGGTGTCCACGCGCTCGGCGAGCACGTGCGCCGTACGGGTAGCACCGTCGGTGCCACCCTCGGTGGCGACCCGAAGGACGGTGACCCGCTCACCTCCGGCCACGACCGGGCTGGTGTCCGGCATCGGCGAGACCCCGGAGACGCCGGGGACCTCCGCGGCCCTCTCGGCGACCTGCGCCGTCGCCGAGGCCTGCTCAGCGTTCGAGGCTGCTGCGGGAACCTGCACGGTCAGGAACAGCGACGGGAGCGGGCTGTCGGCCAGCGCGCGGGAGACCACCTCCGAGTCGGCGGAGCTTGGAGCCTCTCCCCCGGAGACGATCCGGTCGGGCAGCCCGGCAGCGAAGACGGCGCCGAGGACGCACAGCAGCAGCCAGGCCGACAGCACCCGCCGCCGGCGCGCCAGGAGGGCGCGGGCGAACCGCTCCATGATCGGCTCCATCGGTCAGCCCAGACCCATGTAGGCGAGGCGGCTCTCCTGCATCTCCAGCGACCAGGTCGCGGCAAGCATCATCCGCTCCTCGGCCGTGGTGTCGAGCAGCCGCCTGCCCGGGGTCAGCTCGTAGTGCGCGAGCAGGTCCGCGTGCGCCTCCATGCCCTCCTGGAAGAGCTGCTCGCGGCGCAGGATCATGTCGAGAACAGGCAGCTGCTCCCACATCGACCGGCCCCTGTCGATGAGCTCCTGGACCCGCTCGAGCTCCTCGGGGTGCTGGGCGAGGTAGTCCTTGACGACGGCGCTGCCCACGGTGAGGTGGCGGATCTCGTCCACGCCGGCGGCCCGCTCGATCTCGGCGGCCGCCGGATCCAAGAGTCGCCACTTGCGCTCGCTGAGCTCGGCTGCGGGGGCGAGCACCCCCTCGACGAGGACGGTGAGGACGATGACGCCACCGATGAAGTCGGCGTCGTCCCTACCGAGCGGGAGACCGAACTCCTCCAGGGGAACCAGGATGCGGTCGCGGTCCTCGGCGGCGACCCGTTCGATCGTGGACTCGATCTCCTCGGCGGGGACCCCGAGGTCGAGGAGGTGGCCGCGGAAGACCGACGCGTGACGCGCCTCGTCGAGAAGCTGGGTGGCGTAGAACTCCATCGTGTCCACGTCCGGGGCGTAGAGCACGAGGTAGGACAGGGCCCGGGTCGCCTTCTCCTCGGCGATGGAGCGGAAGGCGAACTCCTCGAGAAGAGCCTGGCGGAGCGGGCCGGGGGTGCGCATCCAGTCCGGCGTGGGCGTCTCGGCGCGGTGCCCACCCTTCACCAGGCCCGCGAGCGTGCCCTGGGCGACGGCGCCCAGCCAGTACTCGAGGTTGCACTGCTGGGGGGTGAGCTCGAGCGACATCGCTCCGTCGAGCAGTCCTGGGGCCAGATCGAGGTCGGCCTCGACGGGCGTCTCCTGGACTCGGTCAGCGGTCGCGGTCATGGGTTCCTCCAAGCGTGGGCGCGTTGAACTCGTCGGGAGGCAAGGAGCCGGCTCCCGACGTGCTGATACATGGCCAGCGGGGGTATCTGCGCCCATGGACGTCGCCTCTTTGACTGGCATGGACCGATCCGATCGCCGACGGCCTCAGCAGACGACCGGCGCCGCCCGGCCGATACACGGCGTCCCAGCCCCCGACCAGGCGGCGTTCCGCGCCGCCATGTCCTCGTTCGCGACGGGCGTGACCGTCGTCGGCTCACCGATCGGAGACGGCGAGCTGCACGCGACCACGGCGAACTCGTTCACCTCGGTCTCGCTGGACCCGATGCTGGTGCTGGTGTGTCTCGGCACCGCAGGCCATGGTCTGGCAGCGATCGAGGAGTCGGGAGTCTTCTCGGTGAACGTGCTCGGTGAGCAGCAGCGGCGGCTGTCCCAGCATTTCGCCGACCGTCGCCGGGAGCCCGGGACGGCCGGCTTCGCCGGGACGGCGTACACCCTGGACGGACTCGGCTGCCCCCGCTTCGACGGCAGCCTGGCCTCCTTCGCCTGCCGCCTGGAGTCCGTCCACCCGACAGGCGACCACGCCATCGTCGTGGGCGAGGTGGTCGCGCTGCAGGTCGGCGACGTCACCGAGGACCCGCTGGTCTTCCACGGCGGCCGCTACCGCGGGCTGCGGGACGAGCACGATCTGGCAGCCGCATGGACGCTGCGCCGGGCCTCGCGGGCGAGCTGAGGAGCCGGACGGGACTTCGCGGTCGAGGGACGCTACCGGCGAATACCGCCTACCGAGAGCAGCCTCGGACTTGCGACGTTCTCAATGGCCGTCTTCGTCTCGCCCAGCCGGGTGGCCCTGGCGTGCGGTGCGGCCGGTCTCACTGCCATCCGTGTCAAGGTCAGCTCGGTAGCGCCGAGCGTGGGCAACGCGGACCCGCTCACGGTCCGGCTCAGGCACGTCGGCCGTCTCGTTCATCGCCCGGATCAGGTCGGCCTGGCTGCGAAGGGCCAGCACGGCACTGGGACGATGGAGCCCGGCCAGCGACTGCTCCAGGTGGTGCAGTACGTCGAGCAGGTAGATCAGCACGGTCGGTTGCTCCGCCGATGCGATTCTCACCTCGTCGAAAGCGAGCCCGACGAGCTGCTCGTGAGTCGTGGCCAACGGGACCAGGAGCACCAGGCCCTCCTGGCCGGACAACCGTCGAGCCGGTGGCTGACGACTCAGCAAGTCGGCCAAGACCGTGCCGAGGTGGGAGATCGCGTCGTGAGCCGTGGTGGGGTCGTTGATGCCGGGCGACATGGCCTTCAACGCCACATCCGAGAGCTGACGTACGCCGTAGGCCAGGTCCTGCTGCAACGTCCGTGACTCCCCCACCATCACGGCTCCCCTGACCGCGTCAGCGATGTCCTGCATGTCCTCGGGTGCCGGAAAGATGTGGCAGATCGGCGTGCGGTGAATGGCGTACTGGCCGGCGAAGGTCTCCAATCGGACCCTCGATCCGGGCGGCAGCGCGGCCAGCAGCGCGTCGTAGTCCACGTTCTGCACCCAGCCATAGGTGGCGAAGCGAACCGCGGCGGCGTCCTCGGGCAGATGCGCTGAATCTCCCTGCTCGGCACCGGGAGGCGATTCCGGATCCGGTTCTGGCCAGGCAGAGCCTGCCTGGGCCAGCACCTCTTCGGTCACGCGTCGAAGGATGCTCGAGACGTCCATGGAGTGGGCCGCGTGGTTGATGAAGGCGATGATGGCCAGGATCGAGGCGATACCGAGCGCAACCGCGAGCAGGATGGAGATGCTCGGGACGACCGAGTCGCCGGCCCCCTCCACCGCCGCTCGCACGGCACGTAGCACCACCAGGCAGTAGGTGAAGGTCCCGATGACCAGGCCCATCACGCGCTTGTTGAACGGGTCCCGGAACATGCCGTGCACGACGCGCGGCGAGTACTGGCTCGACGCCAGCGAGATGAGCAGCAGGCTGACCGAGAACGCGATACCGGCAAAGGTCAGGGTTGCCCCGGCAACGGTGGTCAGCACCGTCCGCGCACTGTCAACAGTGGCAGTCAGGCGTGGATTGATGCCGGTGACGAGGGCGTCGACGACGAGCATCGCCTCCCCGACGAGGATGCCCCCGATCACGCAGAGCATGGGGATGAAGAAGAGGCTGCTGCGCAGTCGGTCGACCCAGGCTCTGAGTTGAGACAGCATCTCTCGCGCTCATTTCTGTCGCTGGGAGGGTGGTACCGGCCCTCCGACGAGGTCGGCCGCTCTGGATCGGCCCCTCTGGATCGGCTAGTTCTTCAAGACTTGGTAGAGCCCGTAGATCACCCCGGGGACGTGCCCGAGAAGCTGCAGCAAGAAGGCCCAGAGCACCTTGATGCTCAGTCCGTCCTTGAGCAGCACTGCCAGGAAGGGGAGGAAGAAGCACAGGATGACCAGGAGTGCCTTACGCATGTGACCACATCTCTCTCGTCTGGATCCGGGCCGATGGAGGCCGCGGCCGTGTCGGGTCTGGAGAAGGCTGGACCGTCACGATGGCACGCGCGCGCCGGTGGGGTCGGTGCCTGGCGCCTGGGCCGCCTGCCTGTCACTCGGCAGGTCGAAGATCGGTGCCAGCAGTGCGGCGAGCGCCGCACCCAGCAACGGTGCCACCACGAAGAGCCAGAGTTGTGCCAAGGCGTCACCACCGGCGAACAAGGCCGGGCCCAGCGAGCGCGCCGGGTTGACCGAGGTCCCGTCCAACGGGATCCCCACAAGGTGGATGACGATCAGGATCAGCCCGATGGCCAGCCCCGCGAACCCTGGAGCGGCGGCGCGCCCGGTCACAAGAATGACCACCAGCACCAGGAGACACGTGCCGAGGACCTCGAAGATGAAGGCGCCGCCTCCGCTGACACGATCGCCCCAGGCGTTCGTTCCCAGGGCTCCGGTCTGGTCCTCGACCCCGCCGAAGTCCGAGACCATGAGCCTGAGAAGGGCGCCGGCGCTGACGCCCCCGAGGATCTGCGCCACCCAGTAGGCGCCGGCTTCGGGAAGGGAGATGCCCCTGCGAAGGAGCACACCGAGGGTGACCGCGGGGTTGACATGACAGCCCGAGGTCGGACCGATGGCATAGGCCAGCGCCAGCAGGGTGAGACCAAAGGCGAACGCCACCCCGGCGCCCCCGACCACGTCGACTCCGAAGACAGCGGAACCGACGCCGAAGAACACCAGGGTGAACGTCCCGATGAGCTCTGACGTCGCCTTGCGCGCGAGGTCAGACATGCTGGTGACGCCCGATCATGATCGACTGCCAGCTGTGTTCCGGCCCGTCACGGTGGAGGCGATGACCACGATGATTCCCACGGCAGTACCCCGATGACGTCGTGCGAGATGCCGTCTCGCGGAGGTGACCCGGGGCACATCCTGGGGCCATTCGCAGGATAGGGCTCGGCGAGCCTTCTGGCATAGACCCCTGAAAGCCTCAGCACAGTCGGCGGAACCGGTGATTCGGACAGCCCATCGCAGCCTGCGTGCCCGCTCGCCCGGCAGCCGCTTGTGCCATGGTGTCTGCGTGCCGAGCCCGGACGACGTCATCGAGTGGCTGCTGACTCCCGCCGAGCGCGGCAACGGGCAGACGAGGCTTGATGATGCCCACCACGGCAGGGCATGGTCTGAGGGAAACCTGGTGCGGCCGCTGATCCACGGCGCGACCTACTTCGCCGAACTCTACGAGCGGATCGAGGCCACTGGGGCTGGAGACCTCATGGTCTTCGCCGACTGGCAGGGCGACGCCGACGAGCGACTCACCGGCGAGCCGGGCAGCGAGGTCCTGGCCGTGCTGGGCCGGGCCGCCGCCCGCGGGGTCGACGTGCGGGGGTTGGTGTGGCACTCCCGCGCCGCAGCAGTGGCCGACGCCGAGGGCGACAACACCGAGTTCGGTGCGCGATTGCGGGCGCTCGGCGTCGAGGCCTGGCTCGACATGCGGGTGCGCAACCGAGGCTCCCACCACCAGAAGCTGGTCGTGCTGCGGCATCGCGACGACCCCTCGCGCGACGTGGCGTATGTGGGTGGCATCGACCTGTGCCACTCCCGCCGGGACGACGCCACCCACGGCGGCGACCCGCAGTCCGACGGGATGGCCGAGGAGTACGGCGCCACCCCACCGTGGCACGACGTTCAGGCCGAGATATCCGGCCCGGCAGTGCACGCTGTGGAGACAGTGTTCCGGGAGCGCTGGGAGGATCCGGCACCGCTGGACGGCAGTCCTCGTCGCTGGCGGGGACTGCGGCGCAGCACACCGGCCGTCCCAAGTCCGAGGCCGAGCCCGCTGCCGGCACAGTCGCCTCCGCCGCCTCCCGTCCCGGGTGGTACGCACGTGGTTCAGCTGCTGAGGACCTACCCCAACCTGCCGTCCAGCAGGGACTACCCCTTCGCCAGGGGCGGCGAGAGAAGTGTGGCGCGCGGGTACACGAAAGCGATCGAACGCGCCCGCCGGCTGGTCTATGTGGAGGACCAATATCTGTGGGGGCATCATGTCGCCCAGATGTTCAGCGCGGTCCTGGACCAGGACCCGGACCTGTTCATCATCGGGGTGGTTCCCCTGTTCCCCGACCTGGAAGGCGTGCTGGGTCGGCTACCGCAGCTGGAGGGCCGGCGCCGAGCGATGCAAGACCTGCTGCGGAGAGCTCCCGACCGGGTCGCGATCTACGGCCTCGAGAACCATGCCGGCACCCCCGTCTACGTGCACGCCAAGGCCTGCGTCATCGACGACACCTGGACCACGATCGGCTCCGACAACTTCAACCGACGTTCCTGGACCCACGACTCCGAGCTCTCCGCGGTCGTCATCGACCGGGAGGGCGAGTACGGCCGCCGACTCCGGCTCACCTTGGCGGCCGAGCACCTGGACCGGGAGGCCGACGACCTGTCTGCGGCGATGGCCGACTGCGTGGAACCGGCGGACATGTTCGCGACCTACGCAGCCAGTGCGGCCCGCCTGGACGCGTGGCGTGATGGCGATCGGACCGGTCCGCGACCGGCGGGGCGCCTGCGCAGGATCGAGCCCCCTGAGCTCGGACTGCTGGCTCGCGCGGTCGCCACGCTGCCGTACGCACTCCTGCACGACCCCGACGGACGGCCGCTGCGTCTGCGACGCACACACGACTTCTAGGTTGCGCTGCGGGGTCGGCCGCGATGCCGAGCCTCGCTGTTCCGGTTGACGACGTGTTGACGGCTACGCTCTCGATCCCGAGCAGGTCACGGCCGCCTGCGAGGGCATGGACGCGGTGTACTACCTGATCCACGGGATGAGCGGCGACGACTTCGTCGAGACCGACCGCAAGGCAGCCACCCATCTCGCGGACGGCGTGCGTGCCCACGGCGTCCACCGGATCGTGTATCTCTCCGGCCTCGTCCCCGACGTCGCCGAAGCCGAGCTCTCCCAGCACATCACGTCCCGACTGGAGGTCGAGAGGATTCTCCGCGATGCAGGCGCGACCGTGGTCGTGCTGCGCGCGGCGGTGCTCCTGGGCAGCGGGTCCACGTCGTTCGAGATCATCCGGCAGGTCAGCGAACGGATGCCCGTGCACACCGTGCCGTCGTGGATGGACTCCGTGGTGCAGCCGATCGCTGTCGTCGACGTGCTCGAGGCGCTGGTCGGCGCGCTCGAGTACGCCGGCGCTTCGCGCCATTTCGACGTGGGAGGACCCGATCAGCTGCGCTACGGCGCGCTGCTCGCGGCCTACACCGAGCACGCGGGTCTCGAGCGGCCGCAGGTCAAGGTGCCGCTGTTGCCGACGGCGCTGGTCGGCACCCTGGTCGGCAGTCTCACCGACGTGCCTCGGCCCACGGTCGAGGCGCTGGTCGAGAGCCTCCACCACGACATGATCGTCGCGGAGAGCGACTTCCAGGAGCTGCTGCTGCCGGAGGGACATCGCCTGGTGGGACTGGACGAAGCATTCCGCCGTTCCCTGACTACCCGACAGACGGTGCCCCGGGACGCAGACCCGATGGGTCCCCTGCCGCAGGACCCGGCCTGGGCCAGCGGCGGTGACGATCGCCCAGCGCTCGCCAAGGTGATCGACGCAGTCAAGGACGTGCTGCCGAACTCCTAGGGTCTCGGCTCTTCTCGTCGGTCGACGACGGACTGATTGTCGATCCGCGGGCACACTGGGGCTGTGCAGACCTTCCTTCCCTACGCCGACTTCGAGCGCTCGGCGCTTGCTCTGGATCGCAAGCGACTCGGCAAGCAGCGGGTGGAGACCATCCAAATCGTCCGCGCACTGACAAGGCCGGACTACGGGTGGAAGAACCACCCAGCTGTCCTCATGTGGAAAGGATTCGAGGAAGCGCTCGGTCGATACGGCTTCGCGTGCTGCGAGGCCTGGACAGGGCTCGGTTTCGGCGACACGTGCGCGCTCACGATCGCTACGGATCTCCGATCGGCCGGCATCGACACCGTGCGTACCCAGCCCGAACTTGCCGCCGCTGATGCGCTGCCTGCGTGGCTCGGCGACGAGGCGGTGCATCGCAGTCACCAGTCCGCGCTGGTACGCAAGGATCGCGCCCACTACTCACCACTGTTCCCGGACGTCGCTGACGACGTGGACTACGTCTGGCCGGTCAGGTCCCCTTCGGTCGTGGCCGCCGAGCAACGCAAGGCCGACAACGCAGAGCGACGCATCCGCCGGCAGAGCGAACTGGCGAAGCTCGAGGCAGAGCGGCTACATCGCCTGCGCAGCCGTGCCGCGAAGAAGGGCTGGCAGGCGAGGCGCCGGGACCACGCCCGACGAGACGCACGAGGGTGAGCACGTAGGGAGTCGGGAACACAATCCTCGGCTGCCGCGGTCGGGGCGCTCGGAGCAAGCCCTGAGAGTTCTGCTCAGCGCAACGGTGATCCCTGCGAATCAGTTCTTGAAGGTGTCCTTGACGTTCTCGCCGACCTTCTTGGTCTCGGCTTTCGCCTGGTCGGCCGGTCGACTGGTTTGGCTGCCTCCGCGAGGGACCAGGCGAAGGTTGCGAGTAGTCGCGCTGTCAGGGCCGGCGCGAAGAGGACCGAGGTCACTCCAAGGTCGAGAAGGCCTGGCGCGCCGAGCGACTGGCGCAACACCCCAGCCCCGTTGCGGTCCCAGCCGGTCAGTCGCCGGAGCTCCGGCAGGCACTCGCCCCCTCGAACCTTGCCTTGCAGCTCGCAGACGCAGGCCGCTCGGGCTACCGCAGGAGGCTCAAGTGGAACGGCAAAGGTCACCAGGCCGCCACGGGACGACAGCTCGGATCAGGAGCGTGGGTCGAGCACGGAGGGCGGCAGCTCGAGGTCGGGCACCAGGTCGGTGAGCAGGTCCCGGACTCGGCGGTCGATGTCGGCGATGATGCCGCGGACGGTCTCCTCGTCCTGGCCGCCCGGGTCGGCGACCGGCCAATCGACGTACTTCACGCCTGGAACGTAGGGGCACTCCTCGCCGCAGCCGAGGGTGATGGCCATGTCGCTGGCAGCGACGATCTCGTGGGTGAGCACCTTGGGATGCTCCGTGGAGGTGTCCAGACCCAGCTTCTGCAGCGCTTCAGCTACTTCGGGGTGGATGTGCTCGCCGGGCTGGGTGCCAGCGGACTCGGCGCGGACGCGGCCCTGGGCGTAGTGCTCGGCGAGCACTCGACCGATCACCGACCGGCCGCCGTTGCGGACACAGGCGAAGACGACCTGTGGGTTCTGCTCGGTCAGCGGGGTGGAGTTCATGGCAGTCATCCTCACGCTCCTGTGCGGGTACGGGTCGGGCCGCTCTCGGTGAAGAAGCGACGGGCCCAGAGGCTCACGTAGACCAGCCCGACCAGGACGGGCACCTCGATGAGGGGTCCTACGACGCCGGCGAGTGCTTGCCCGGAGGCGACGCCGAAGACGCCGATCGCGACGGCGATGGCGAGCTCGAAGTTGTTGCCGGCTGCGGTGAACGAGACCGCCGTGGCGCGCTGGTAGTCGAAGCCGAGCGCTCTGGTCAGCAGCATGGAGCCACCCCACATGAGGGCGAAGTAGGCCAACAGCGGCAGCGCGATCCTGGCGACGTCGAGGGGCTGGTTGGTGATGGTGTCGCCCTGGAGTGCGAAGAGCAGCACGATCGTGAACAGCAGCCCGTAGAGCGCAGCGGGGCCGATGCGGGGAAGGAACCTGGTCTCGTACCACTCGCGCCCCTTGGCACGCTCCCCCAGGGTGCGGGTGAGGTAGCCCGCCAACAGCGGGAGGCCGAGGAAGATCAGCACCGACGTGGCGATGTCCCACATCGAGACGTCCAGAGCGGCCTGGTCCAGGCTCAACCAGCCGGGCAGGACCTGCAGGTAGAAGTAGCCCAGCAGCGCGAAGGCGAGGATCTGGAAGATCGCGTTGAGGGCGACCAGGATGGCTGCCGCTTCGCGGTCGCCGCAGGCGAGGTCGTTCCAGATCAGCACCATGGCGATGCAGCGGGCGAGGCCGACGATGATCAGCCCAGTGCGGTATTCCGGCAGGTCCGGGAGCAGCAGCCACGCGAGCGCGAACATCAACGCCGGGCCGACGACCCAGTTGAGCAGGATCGAGGCGCCCAGCATCTGGCGGTCGCCGGTGACGTGGCCGAGCTCGTCGTAGCGCACCTTGGCCAGGACCGGGTACATCATCACCAGCAGGCCGATCGCGATCGGCAGGGAGACCGAGCCGACCTCGACGGCGGCCAGCGCGGCATCCAGGCCGGGGACCCAGCGTCCGAGCAGCAGCCCGGCAACCATGGCCACCCCGATCCAGACCGGCAGGAACCGGTCGAGCGTGGAGAGACGCTGGAGAACCGGGTTCTCCGGGCCCGCGGTCGGCGTCTCCTGGGAGGTGTCGCTCATGTCAGGGCCTCCCGCGGCGAGCCGGTGGTGAAGAGGTCGCCGAGGGCGGTCATCGCTGCGGGTCGCGCCTGGTAGAAGACCCACGTGCCCCGCTTCTCACGGTCCAGCAGCCCGCTCTCGTGCAGCACCTTCAAGTGGTGGCTGATGGTCGGCTGCGAGAGGTCGAAGAAGGGCAGCAGGTCGCACACGCACGCCTCGCCACCCTCGTGCGACAGCACCAGCGACAGCAGCCGGAGCCGGGCGGGATCGGCGATCGCCTTCAGCAGGGGAACCACCCCGGCCGCCTGCTCGGTGCTGATCGGTTCCCGGGCGAGGGGCACGCAGCACGCCAGCGGATCCCCAGCGAGAGGGAGCACGCGGCCTACGGGCGCAGAGTTCGACATAGATCAATGTTGACAGGTGTCGATGTCCTACGGCAAACCCGGCGCACGGGGAGATCCGCCGCGGCTACCCTCTCGAGATGGTCCTTGTCGTCGTGGCCGCTGACGAGCCCTGAGGTGAGCGAACGCGTTGAGGTCGCGGTCCTCGGGGGTGGCCAGGCCGGCCTGGCGACCGGCTACTACTTGCGTCGTGCCGGCCTCGTGCCCGGGCGCGACTTCGTCATCCTGGACGCCGAGGAACGCCCCGGCGCCGCCTGGCAGCACATGTGGGACGGGCTCCGCCTCTTCTCCCCCGCGACGTACTCCTCCCTTCCGGGCTGGATGATGCCGCCCTGGGATGACGCCGCCCTCGGCTTTCCTCCGCGCAGCCACGTCATCGACTACCTGACCCGCTACGAGGAGCGCTACGAGCTCAACGTGCGACGACCCCACGCGGTCACTGCGGTCACCCGTGACGACTCCGGCGACCGGCTGCTCGTCGCTGCCGACGGTGCGGACCTCTCGGCGAGGTTCGCGGTGTCGGCGACCGGCACGTGGACTCAGCCGTTCTGGCCCACCTGTCCCGGCGCCCGCGACTTCACCGGGCGGCAGCTGCACGCAGCGCAGTACCGCCGCCCCGAGGAGTTCGCCGGCCAGCGGGTCGTGGTGGTCGGCGGAGGCAATTCGGGTGCCCAGATCCTGGCCGAGGTGTCCTCGGTGGCTGACGCGACGTGGGTCACCACGAGGCCACCGCGGTTCCTGCCCGACGACGTGGATGGTCGGGTGCTGTTCGCGGCCGCGACGGCCCGGATCGAGGCGCTGCGCGAAGGACGTGAACACGCGGGGGTCGGCGGGCTGGGCGATGTGGTGATGGTCGCGAGCGTGCGCGAGGCGCGGGACCGCGGAGCCCTCAAGGCGCAGCCGATGTTCTCCCGGCTCACCGCCACCGGCGTCGGCTGGCCCGACGGCACCACGCTGGAGGCCGACGCCATCATCTGGTGCACCGGCTTCCGCCCCGCGCTGCGCCACCTGCGACCACTCCATCTTCGCGACGAGCGAGGGCAGGTGCCGGTCGGCGGCGCGAGCGGCACCCGCGCCGACACAGAACCACGACTGTTCTTGGTGGGGTACGGCGACTGGACCGGCCCGGCCTCGGCCACGTTGCTGGGCGTGGGCCGATCGGCCCGTGACACGGCGGCCGAGATCATCGCGGCCCTGTAGCGACCGAGCGCGGTTGAGCGCTACCGCGGCGGTGTGGGCCGGTGTACGCAGTCGCGCAGCTGACGCGCCTGCCGGTAACGAACGCTGTGGCCCGGCAGCCACCATCGCGCACCATCCCAGCCGTGAACGGTTGCTCGCTACCGCGCGGTGTGGGCCGGGCTTGCGCAATCGCGCGGTTGACGCGGCGAGAGGCTGCGGCACCGGCTTGCGCAATCGCGCGGTTGACGCGGCGAGGGCCGCGGCACCGGCCCGAGGGTTTCGGGACGTACCCGATGGTTTTCGGGACGTAAACGCGACATAGGGCGATTTGATTTAAATAGCCAAGTGGCCCCCGACCTGCGTTTCCGCAGGTCAGGAGCCACTTCTCGGTCGGGCTGACAGGATTTGAACCTGCGACCCCTTGTCTCTCAGCTTCACGGAAAGCGTGCTTCGTCGCCGCATGCTGACCTTTGACGACATGAGCGCTGACCTGCGCAAACACTCCCCCAGGCACCGCCAACACGCCCGCCCATCTTGACCCCACTTGCCCTGACTAGACACATTGCGCCAACGTTTTCGGGACATAAGCGCGACATGACTCGAATCGCAATCGCAGCCAGAGCAGATCACTCCCCCCTGATGCCGCCGTGAGTTCCCGAGCGTCGAGCTCGTTGACGAGGGCTCCCGACCAAGGTCGTCTGACCTCACCTTGGGTGACAGCACGCGAGAAGAGGTAGGCAAGCGCACGCCGCCGGATCACTCTGCCCCTGCCCAACCAGGCGGATCCGACTCTTGGCCCGCAGCGAGACAGCGTCCCGCTGGGGACTGGGCCGAGATCGGCTCAAGTCGGGCACCCGCATTGACAAGCCAAGACCCCCGAGGGATACCCGTCCTACTGCTTGAGGGCCCGTACCGCCTAGCAGCCAGCACATCTGACCGCTCACCCACGCGATGCCCCCGCCCAGATACTTGCCCGACCGATGGGTCGGACGGGCCGCGAGGAAGGGGCTGTGCCGAAGATGGCGCGTGGCGCCGCGGACATCGATGCACAGCCGATGTCAATCCGCGGCCAGACTCCCCGTCGAGCGACTCGCCCGCTCGAGCACGTCGTCATCGATGGAGTAGAAGTCCATGGCGGTGCCGCCCATGACCTGGGCGCGTGCGTCGTCGCTGAGGTCCGAGAGCGCCTCGGCCACACCGGCCAGGATCCTGTCGTAGCCGCCTGCGGCGACGCAGATTGGCCAGTCGCCGCCATACATCAGACGATGGGGACCGAACAGCTCGAGTGCCCGGTCCACGAAAGGGCGAATGCTCGCCGGTGTCCAGGAAACCAGGTCTCGGGCGCCGTAGAGGCCCGAGATCTTGGCGTGCACCAGAGGATGCTGCGCGGCGGCCTCGATGAGCGTCCACCAGGGCTCCCAGTCGTCCAGGCCGATGGGCGGCTTCGCGAGGTGGTCGATGACCAGTTGCAGACACGGGTGCTTCTCGAGCAGCGTGGGGACATGCTCGAGGTGACGTGGAAGCACCGCGACGTAGTCGAAGGGGATCCCCATCGATTCAAGAATGTCGAGGCCCTCATCGACGTCCGGGCGCAGGATCCAGTCTGGGTCGGGCTGGTCGTGGATGAGGTTGCGCACTCCGACGACTCGGCGATCGACGCGCAGCTCGGCCAGCCGGTCGGCGGTGTCTTGCGGACGGTCCAGAGGAACGTGGACGACGACCCCCACCACCTCGGGACACACTGCGGCAACTGCGAGCATGTGCTCGGTGTCCTCGCGGTTGTCGGCGGCTTGGACCAGGACGCTGCCGCGCACTCCCGCAGAGCGGAGGTGGGGTCGGACCTCCTCGAAGGTGAAGGTGCGGTTCCATTGCGGCACATGCGGGCCCAGCCACGGGTACTCGGCACGTTCGAGGTCCCAGACGTGTTGGTGCGCGTCGATGATCACCCGCTGACCTCGAGTCCGGGTTCCACCGATCCGAGCCAGTAGGAGCCACCGGGGTAGGTGTAGGTGGACACAGAAGCGGTGTGCATTTGTGCGCTGTAGCCAGGCAGCGCCGGAATCCGGTATGCCCCCCGCTCGACGACGCAGGGATCGGTGAAATGTTCGTGGAGGTGGTCGACGTATTCCGTGACCCGGTTCTCGAGCGTCCCGGACACCGCGACGTAGTCGAAGACTGAGAGGTGCTGGACCAGTTCGCAGAGTCCGACCCCGCCAGCGTGCGGGCACACGGGGACTCCGAACTTGTACGCCATCAGGTAGACGGCGACGATCTCATTGATGCTCGCGAGGCGGGCTGAGTCGAGCTGGCAGTAGTCCAGTGCACCTGCCTGGAACATCTGCTTGAACAGCACCCGGTTCATTCCGTGTTCACCGCTGGCCACTCCGATAGGTGCGACAGCACGCCTGATCGTCGCGTGGCCGAGCACGTCGTCAGGACTGGTCGGTTCCTCGATCCAGAGCGGACGGAACTCAGCGAGCGCCTGGACCCACTCGATGGCTTGAGGCACGTCCCACACCTGGTTGGCATCGATCATCAGCTCGACATCGTCCCCGATGACCTCGCGCGCGATCGCGCATCGGCGCCGGTCGTCGTTGAGGTCGGCGCCCACCTTGAGCTTGACGTGGCGGTAGCCGTCGGCGACCGCATCGGCGCACAGTCGGCGGAGCTTCTCATCGGAGTAGCCCAGCCATCCGGCCGAGGTCGTGTAGCAGGGGTAGCCGTTGGTCTCCAGGTGCGCGATCCGCTCCACCTTGCCCGGTGCCTGGGCGCGGAGCAGGCCGATGGCCTCGTCCCGAGTCAGCGCGTCCGAGAGGTAGCTCAGATCGGCAACGTCGACGAGCTCCTCTGGCTCCATGTCGACGAGAAGCCGCCACAGCGGCTTGCCGGCTTGCCGCGCTGCCAGATCCCAGACCGCGTTCATCACCGCCGCGAGAGCAAGGTGCTCGACTCCCTTGTCCGGCCCGAGCCAGCGCATCTGGGAGTCGGCCTTCAGGCGTCGATATGTGCCTCCGAGATCGCCGAGCACAAGGGCTAGATCCTGCCCCACCAACGGCTCGGCACGGCGCTGTGCGGCCAGCGTGCACACGTCGTTGCCCCGCCCGATGGTGAAGGTGAAACCGTAGCCTTCGAGCCCGGGCACGTCGGTACGGATCACGACGTAGGCCGCGGAGTAGTCGCCGTCCTTATTCATGGCGTCAGAACCGTCCAGGGACAGAGAAGTGGGGAATCGAACGTCCGAGACGTCGACTGCGGTGATGCGGCTCATGGGGCTTCCTCTATTGGATGGGATGCAGCGGTGCGTCGCAGGGGCCCGGCGACTAATAGCTCGCGTGCCGCCAGGTCGCTCCAGAGACCCTCGGGCACGACTTTCCGGTGGCGGCGAACGGTCTCGCCAAGTTGGGCGGCGGAGTTCGCGCCCACCACCACAGCAATGACCGCTTGGTGCCGTTGTACGAATGCGAGTGCCGCCTCGGGAAGGGTGACGCCATGCTCCTCGCAGACGGCGGCGATCAAACGCGCCCGGTTCACCAAGGCGGGCGCGGCCGGCAGGTAGTCGTAGGACGCTGCGTCCGCAGGACGCGGCTCAGCCAGCAGGCCGGAGTTGAATGCACCAGCGATCACCACGCCGACATCACGCTGTTCAGCCGACGAGAGGAGTCGGTGGGCCTGTTCCAGCAATGTGTGGCGGCCCGCGCACATCACCAGGTCTACGTCGTGGTGGGAGACCAGCTCGGTGAGGGGTGCGGCCAGGTTCATTCCGGCACCGATGGCCCCGACGGTTCCCTCGTCTCGCAGCTCCCGAAGGGCCGGGAGGCCTTCGGAGAGCGCCTGCTCCCAGTGGTGCTCGGGGTCGTGCAAAAAGGCGATGTCCAGGCGGTCAAGACCGAGCCTCTCCAGACTCGCCTCGACCGAGCGGCGTACGCCGTCGCGGCTGAAGTCCCACCGGCGACGGGTCGTGGTGCGAACGGCGAACCCCTCGTCGTCCCACTTGGGTGAGTTGTCTCCGCCGGGGACGATCAACCGTCCGACCTTGCTCGACACCGTGACCTCGTTTCGGGGTCGCCCACGCAGGAGCAAGCCGAGTCGTCGTTCCGAGAGCCCCAGCCCGTAGTGCGGCGCGGTGTCGAAGTACCGGATCCCCGACTCCCAAGCGGTGGCGAAGATCTCGTGCGCGGTGTCCTCCGACATCTGACCACCCAGGTTGCCCAGCTGGGCGCCCCCGAGCCCGAGCCGGGTGAGCGGCACCGGAGCGCCCTTCACGCGGCCGCCTTGTTCACCAGATAGAGGTGGGTCAGAACGAGCACGGTCTCATCCCGCTGGTTCACCACCGTCACCAGCTCTTTCACGTAGCCGAGATCGACGGGCCGACGCGGGTGGTCGGACTTGTCCGAGATCTCCGCTCTCACGGTGATCGTGTCCCCGATGAACACCGGCGCAATGAACCGAATCCGGTCGTAGCCGTAGGACATCGCCTGCGGGTTGATGTCGCCGGCGGTCATCCCGACCGCGATCGACATGATGAGCGTGCCGTGCGCGATCCGCTGTCCGAACGGCTGCGTAGCGGTCCACTCCGCATCCATGTGGTGAGGGAAGAAGTCTCCGGTCTGCCCGGCGTGCATGACGATGTCCGTCTCGGTGATCGTCCGCCCAGCGGAGGTTCGGTGCTCTCCGACCTGGTAGAGCTCGAAGTGTCGGTCGTGTGTCTTCATCCCGTTCTCCAGTTTCTGGGCTCGTGCGGGCCTTCCTCGTGAACCAACAACCGCTCGGCAAGTTGAGCGGTCCTTCGCAGGAACTGCGAGTCACTGAGCTCGCCGCGGAGTGTCTCGGTGACCCACGGCGAGGCGGTGTCCTGGAACTCGATGAATCCGGGATAGCGAGGACGCAACCAGGCCTGCTCCAGGGTCTGACGGGTGCCTGCGAAGAAGTCACCGGCGACCCGGTTGGTTCGTTCGTCAGACCAGGCAGAGGCGTATCCCGGCTGCCCTCCGGCGTCGAAGTACGGGCCGGCCTGCACCTCGGGAGACGCCAGCCACAGAGCGTAGTCGCGGGCAGCCGCCGGCTCGACTGAGAAGGCGGAGACGGCGATCCCGGCTCCGCCGAGAACCGATCCGGCCACACCCCGAGGCCCCTGTGGGATGTCCCCGTAGCGGAGCAGGTGTGGGCGAAAGCCGCGCCTCGAGTAGTTGCTGTATCCGAATGCCAGCGGCGCGTAGACCCAGGTGTCCTCCCTGCTCAGCAACTCCGCGACCTCGATCGGGTTCGCGGCCAGGCACCACGGTGGGACTCTCGCGGCAAGGCGGTGCATCAGGTGGAGTACTGGCGCAGCGTCCTCCGGCGAGATGAAGGTACCTGGCTGGGAGGCGACGGGGGTGCCGTTGTTGGCGGCCAGCGTCATGAAGGTCGAGAAGGCGTCGATTGGCTTGGCCGGCCACAGGACCCGGCCTTCCTTGGCGAGGCACAGCACTTCTTCCCAGGTGTCTGGTGGGCTCCCGACGAGGTCGGGCCGGTGCACTGCCACTTGTGCCGCGGCGTCGGTGGCCAGTCCGTACTGGTGCCCGTTGTGCATGTAGGAGTCATGCGCGAGACCGAGGGAGTCAGCGGCAAGGGCGTCCAGGGCAGCGTCCTGCCCCTGACCGTCCAGGGGTGCGAGCAGGCCCTCGCTCGCGGCCAGCGGCACGTGCGGATGATCGATGACGAGCAGGTCGTACTCCGTCGCCAGTCCGGCTAGGGGGGCGTCGGCGAACGCCTGCAGTGATCGGTATTCCCATCTGACCTCGACGCCGGTCGCTGCGGCGTATTCACGTGCCGCAGCTACCTGGCTGTCGTACCCACGAGGGTGTTCCCACGTGATGCCGCGCAACACCGTCATCGCGGCACCGCCGGCCGGTGACGCGCCTCGTCGCGGATCGCTTCGTCGTGCTCGCCCAGCCGGGGCGCCGGAGCCTCGTGGCGCAGCTCGCGCCCGTCCAAGCGGATCGGGCTCCTGGTGGTTGTCAGGGCAACACCCCTGCCCTGCAGTTCCTGGGTCATGGCGATCGCCGCGAATCCGTCGTGCTCCAGGAGCTCCTCGAGTGTGAGCACCGGGGCGCACCAGACGTCAGCAGCGTCGAGGATCTCCAGCCAGTCGTCTCGGGTGCGGTCCAGGAGACGATGACTGATCAGGTCCTCCACCTCCGCTTGCCGATCCCACCACTCGCTGGGTTCGCTCATCGCGACCAGCTCCGAGATGCCCAGCAGGGCACCGAGCTTGGGAATCGGATTCATCGCCAAGGCCAGCCAGCCGTCCGCCGTGGGGTAGGTCCCGTACGGCGCCGACAGGAAGGCGTGCGCGGAGCGCGGCCCTTTCCGTTGCACGGTCACCGTCGGGTCGTTGAGCCGGGTGGTGAGCAGCTCGAACTGCAGGTCGAGCAGCGACTCGAGCAGGCTGGTCTGTACCAGACCGCCGCGACCGGTCCTGAACCGGCGCACCAGCAGTGCGGTGATGCCCTGTGCCAGGTGACAACTGGCCAGGTGGTCGGCGACTGCCACTCCGACGGGGCGGGGCGGATCGTCGGCCGAGCCGTTCAACCAAGGAAGACCGGCGACGGCCTGGGCCAAGAGGTCCTGCCCCGGTCGGTGGGCGAGTGGACCCGTGTCTCCGTACCCACTGACGCTGCCGTACACGAGGCGGGGATTGACCTGGGAGACGCTTGCGTAGTCGAGTCCGAGTCGCTCCATCACGCCTGGCCGGAAGTTCTGGATCACCACGTCGGCCTCGCTCACCAGCTCCAGGACGAAGGCCAGGTCCTCGGGGTCCCTCAGGTCCGCGGTGACACTCTGCTTGTTCCGGTTCATGACGTGGAAGGACATGCTGCTCTCTCCGGCCATGCGCCCCGCGAACGCCAGTCGGCGGCCCGGGTCCCCAACACCGGGACGCTCGATCTTGATCACCCTGGCCCCGAGGTCGGCCAGCCGCAGCGCCGCAACCGGCCCGGCGAGGAACTGGCTGAGGTCCAGGACGGTGATGCCCTCCAGGGGCAGGGACTGGTCGGTCACGACTGCTCCTTCGCGGTGGCCGCTACGGTCTGCACCGGTCGGGTGCGCAGGTGCGTCACGCCGCCGTCGACCTCTAGGGCAGTCCCGGTGGTCGAGCCCGCGAGTGGGCTCGCTAGGTAGGCGACCGCGGCCGCGACCTCGGCGGGGGTGACCATCCTCCCCGTGGCCTGTCGCGCGTCCAGCGCTTGCCTCTCCGCAACTGGGTCCGGAAACCCCTGGAGCATCCGGTCCACGAAACCGGTGTGCACGGTCCCGGGGCTGGCACAGTTGACACGTACCCCCTCGCTCACGTGGTCTGTGGCCATCGCGTACGTCAGTGCGAGGACCGCGCCCTTCGAGGCTGCGTACAACGCCCTCTGGGGCAGACCGTTCAGTGCGGCGATCGAGCAGAGGTTCACTATCGCTGCCCGTTGCGACCCTCGCAGGTATGGCAGTGCTGCCGCCGAGACCCGGGCCATTCCGGTGACGTTGACGTCCAGCACCCGCGCCCACTCGGCGTCCGCGTTGTCCTCGACGGTTCCAACGGCGCTGATCCCTGCATTGTTGACCAGCACGTCGATACCGCCGAACGTCTTCGCGACGTGATCGACTGCCGCGACAACGGAAGCACGGTCCGTCACGTCGCAAACCACCGGTAGCAGCGGTTCGGGCGCTGCGGAACAGTCGAGGTCAAGCGCGGCCACCCGAGCGCCCCGGCTGGCTAGCTCGACCGCGATCGCCAGCCCGATCCCGGCCGCGCCACCGGTCACTGCCACGGCCAAGCCATCGAACTCGCCGCTCACGCTTGCCCCACCTTCTGCCGCGAGGCACCCAGGCCGCTGATCTCCAGGTCGACGACGTCGCCGGCGCGCAGGAACGGAGTGCCCGGCAGCCCCAGCGCGACACCCGCGGGGGTGCCGGTGTTGATGAGGTCGCCTGGCTCGAGCACCATGAACTGGCTGAGGTACCAGATCACATGGTCCACATCGAAGATCATGTCGGCGGTGCTGCCGTCCTGGCGCTTCACACCGTTGACGGAGAGGGAGAGATGGAGGTCCTGGGGGTCCTCGACCTCCTCCGCGGTGACCAGGACGGGTCCGAGCGGATTGAAGGTCTCGCAGCTCTTGCCCTTGTCCCACTGGCCCCCGCGCTCCAGCTGAAATTCGCGTTCGGACACGTCGTGGGAGAGCACGAAGCCGGCCACATGGCTCCGGGCTTCGGCGGGCGAGTCCAAGTAGCGGGCCGTGCGCCCGATGACGACGCCGAGCTCGACCTCCCAGTCCGTCTTGACGGAGCCTCGAGGCACGAGGATGTTGTCGAAGGGGCCCACGACGGTCGCCGGATCCTTCATGAAGACGACCGGTTCGGTGGGTAGTTCGGCGCCGGTCTCGAGCGCGTGATCGCGGTAGTTCAACCCGATGCACACGACCTTGCCGGGGCGGCTGACTGGGGCACCGACCCGCAGTTCCGAGGCACCGGGCACGGGAGTGACAGACCCCAACTCCACAGCCGCCCGGACTCGCTCGAGCCCGCCGTCAGCGAGTGCAGTCGGTCCGATGTCCTCGATCACGGGACGCAGGTCGAAGTAGGTCTGGTCGACCACGACGGCGGGGATCTCGGAGCCGCGAGGGCCTAGTCGGGCAAGTCTCACAGGGGTCGTTCCTCTCATGGTGAAAACAAGGGTGCCGCGAGGTCGCGGCGCTGCTTCGATCAGTTCTGGTAAGGGGGCGACGTTCCGCCCGACTGCACGGACAGGTAGGCCGCCTCGACGACCGCCATGGTGCGATAGACGTCGTCGATGGAGGTCGGGAGCGAGGCGAGGCTTCCTTCGAGGAATCGATGGACCACACCCATCGAGCCGATGAAGGCGTCGGGGAACCACGAGCCCGCGAACGGCACCGGTTGCCATCCGGCGGCCCGCTCGTCCATGCGCACGCACTCCAACGCGTCCGCGCCACCAGTTGGATAGTCGAGGAGTAGGCCCATCTGCGCACGAATCGCGCCTCGGGTCCCCTCCCACTTGATGAAGCTCTCCTCGTGCCGAGGTCCGAAGACGTGGTCGTGATTGGTTGAGACGACGACGCGGACCGGCCGTCCTGCGAAGTGCAAGGAGACGGCGGATCGGGTGTTGGCCAACGAGCTTCCCGGGTGCCCGACGCTGACGGCGCTCACGCCGCTCGGGTCGCCCAGGAACGACCTCATCAGGTCGAGGTAGTGGACGCTGTGCATGGTGATCTCGAGCCGTTCGAGGTCCCGGACGTAGGGGAACTGCTCCCAAGGAGTCCGGACCGACACCCGCACTTCCACGTCATAGAGCTCGCCGATCGCACCGCTGGCAATGAGCCGGCGCGCGGCAGCGACGTACGGGGCGAAGCGAAGTTGGGTGTTGACCGCTGCCACCAAACCCTTGCCGTGACAAATCGCGCGGAGCCGCCGCGCCTCGGCCAACCCCACTCCCATGGGCTTCTGCAGGAGAACCGGCGCGCCGTCCGGGAGCTGCTCCAAGACCGAAACCTGGACGCCGGGCGGCAGCGCCACGTCGTACACAGCCCCACTCGGCGCCGCGTCGACGGCCTGCGCCACGCTGCCGTACGTTGAGGAAATTCCGTAGACGCCTGCGAGCGCCCGCGCCTTGTCGAGGTCCAGATCCACGATTGCCGCGACCGGGAACCCTGCCTTGCGATAGGCCGGCAGGTGTGCGTCCCGCACGATCCCTCCGGCGCCCACGATGACGATCGGTCGTGGGGAGGTAGGCGCCGCCAGCGTGTACCCCGGATGAGGGTTACGCTCGAACGGCCGAGCGGGCGTGACCTCAGCCGGGGCGGCCTCCGGAGGACCGGGGCGGAGCCGCATCACGTACCTCCAGGAGGGTGGATGGATGTTGCTCAAACGTTAGACCACATATGCCGCAAAGGTCAATCGTTTGATCACAAGTGCTGCCTCAGCTTCTCGGGGCCGCGGTCGACTCACGCACGACGAGCTCTGGAGCAGGGTCGGCGATCACCTCGTCGGCCATCTCGCCGGTCTCGATACGACGGAGTACCGCACTCACGGCGGTGCGGCCCATCGCATGGAACTGCATCTTCACCGCCGTCAACGGTGGCCAGGTGTTCTCCGCGGTCCACGAGTCGTGCACAGCGACGACCGAGAGGTCGGTTGGGACGCCCACCCCCAGCAGACGAGCCTCTGCCAGGGCACCGACCGCCGCGTTCACGTTGGCCATCACCAAGCCGGTCGGCGCATCGGGCAGTGCCATCAGCTGGCGCAGGGCAACGCGCCCACTCTCCGCGGTGTAGCCCCAGCGGGTCTCGAGCTCCGGCGGCGCGGACAGCCCGGCGGAGCCCAGCGCGTCGTGGTAGCCGACACGGCGGCGTTCGGCGGTGAAGGACTCGGGAAGACCGTTGGCAAAAGCGATCCGGCGGTGGCCCAGTTCGAGCAGGTGCTCGGTGGCCAAGCGGGCGCCGGTCCGGTCGTCGAGGGCGACCGAGCCCACGTGCCCGGGGTAAGAGGAGTTGATGAGCACGATCGGCGCGGGCGAGTCGAACAAGTCACCGAAACTCGCCGGATCCACCCCGTCGCCCACCTGGACGACCATTCCGTCGACGCGCCCCTCACCGATCAACCCGGCCACGACCTCTCCGCGGGGCTGCTGCCCGTCGGTCCGCCCCAACAGGACGGTGTATCCGCGGTCGCGTGCCTCCGATTCGGCACCGTCCAGGAGGTCGGTGAACAGCGCGTTGGTGAGGTCGGGAACCACGAGGCCGATGACCTGGGTTCGTGCCGACTTCAAGGCGCGACCGGCGAAGTTCGGCCGATAGTTGAGGTCTCGGGCGGCCTGAAGGATGCGGGCTCTCGTGACTTCGCTGACCCTCGCTGACTTGTGGTTGCTCAGGACGCGGGAGACCGCCGAGATCGACACTCCCGAGCGAGCAGCGACGTCTCCTAGGGTTGCCATGCGCGCAACCTACCGAGTTCCCCGAGGAACTGGTGCGCTGGACCAGTGGGAGGTGGGCTCCGACTCGCCCTCGGCGGCCATGATGCGCGACAGCTCGTCGCGCACGTGTCCGTCCTGTCCCAACCGCGGTGCTGCCCGAAAAGCGAGTAGCGGCTTCCCGTCCACGCGCAGCGGGCTGCGGGTAGTGCGAATGGTGATCGGCGCTTCCGACGGCTCTAGCGGAGGCCGGATGACCTCCTGAGTCATCGCCAGCGCCACGAACGCCGGATCGACAAGCAGCTCCTCCAGGGTCAGCACCGGAGAGAACCAGGGCCCTGCCGACTGGAGCCGTCGCAACCAGTCCCTCGTGCCACGGGCTGCCAGCAACGGGCCGAGCAGCCGTTCGACCTCCGGAAGCCGGAGCTCCGAGCCGGCGCCGATTGCCAGGCCGGGACACGGCAGCAGGGCAGCCAGTTCCGTCACGGGAGCCATCGCGATCGCGAGATGCCCGTCCTTCGTCGGAAAGACGCCAGAGATGGTGGAGGCAGGGGCCGGTCCTGCGTCGCCCGCCGCGGCAGCTTCCGCGGCGTTCAACCTGTCGACGAGCCGCTCGGACTGGAGGTCCAGCATCGCCTCGAGCAGGCTCGTCTCCACGAGGCCTCCCAGCCCGGTACGCGCCTTGCGAACAAGCAGGGCAACCACCCCTTGGGCGATGTGACAGCTCATCAGGTGGTCGGCCAGCGCCAGCCCGATCGGGACCGGGAACCCCTCCCCTGGGGCCCAAGCCAGACCCGAGATCGACTGAGCGAGCAGGTCCTGGCCGGGCCTTCCTGCCCAAGGCCCGCTCTCGCCGTAGCCAGTAGCACTCACGTAGATCAGGCCGGGGTTCACCGCGCACAGAGCCTGATGGTCGAGACCCAACCGGGCCATCACACCTGGTCGAAAGTTCTGGATGAGAACGTCGGACCGTGCGACCAACTCCAGGACCAGGGCAAGGTCGACTTGATCCTTGAGGTCAGCGACGACCGACCGCTTGTTGCGATTCATCGCGTGGAACGACATGGTGTCGCCGGCAATCCAGCGCCCGGCAAACGCCAGCGTTCGGCCGATCTCGCCGGCGCCCGGACGCTCAATCTTGACGACGCTAGCCCCGAGGTCGGCGAGTCGCAGAGCCGCCACCGGCCCGGCCAGAAACTGGCTGAAGTCGAGAACGCGTACACCGTCCAGCGGCAGGTCCGGCCTACCCGACATGGCATCTCCTGATGAACACAACTCCTGTGAGCACGCAATGCTCAAACGTTTGTTCAGCATAGATCGACACGGTCTGGAGTAGCAACACTCCGGCACGTACCCGAGTGGGTGCGCCCGCGCAGCCCCTCCCCCGCCCCCGCCCTCGCGGCCGGCGGAGCGGCTCGATCACTCGTCTTGCGCCGTCGCGCACGAATCCTCGTCGCCCCGGGACAACGGGTGCTCGATCCAGCCCTCGCCCGCTCGCCAGCTGAACTGTGCAGGTGGGCCGGGAGCCAGGGTCCGAGTCAGGACCGCCCGTTCTGTGCTCAGCCGCACCAGGACCGACGATGAGGCGGAGATCTGGACGTCGAGTGCGGCGGCCGCCGTGGACATGCCGGTCCACTGCGCCGCGACCTCCAGCCCGCCCCGGGCGCGCAAGCCGGAGAACCTCCCGGTGGTCCAGCCAGGCGGAAGTACCGGCAACAGCTCCAGATCGACGTGGTCACCTGCCGAGCGTGAGTCCATCAGCATCTCCGCCAATGCAGCGGTGAAGCCGAAGTTGCCGTCGATCTGGAACGGTGGGTGGGCGCAGAACAGGTTGCGGTAGACGCCCGCCTGCGCTGTCATGGACGGCTCCTCGGGAGTGTCCGGTGGAAGCGGGGCGAGGAAGTGGCGCATCGCGGTCTCTGCCCCGATCGGGTCTCGCAGTCGCGCGCGCAGGGCGATGCGCCACGCCAGCGCCCAACCCGTCGAGTGTGGACCTCGGCCGTCCAGTGTCGCCAGGGCGGCCCGCGCCAGCGCTGGACTCTCGTGCGGCACCACCCGAGCTAGGGGGTAGACCGACACGAGGTGGGAGGTGTGCCGGTGCTCGGGCTCGCTCTCTTCCAGATCCGCCATCCACTCGGCCAGGCGACCGTTGGGGTCCACCCTCTCCACCGGGAGCTGGCTCAGGACGTTGCGGACCCGCTGCCGGAGCTCCGCATCATCCGCGACTCTCCCGTCCAGAACGTCAAGCATGTCAAGGCTTCGTTCCAGCAGGTCACGAATGAGGACGAGGTCGCTGGTGCTGGAGCGCGTCAGCGCCGCTGCCCCCGCTTCGTGGCGGTACTTGTTCTCGGGCGACGTCGAGGGCAAGGTCCCCCATCGGCCGTCGGGGCCACACACGAGCCAGTCGAGGTAGAACTCGACAGCAGAGCGCACCACTGGCCAGTCCCAGGCCAGGCGGTCGAGATCTCGCCCGAAGTCGTAGTGGTCCCAAACGTGCCTGCACAACCAAGCCGCGCCGAGGGGCCAGAACGACCAGCACGGGTCGGCGTCACCCTCGCCTGCCGGGAGGGCGAAGCCCCATGCGTCGGAGTTGTGGTGCAGCGTCCAGCCACGCATCCCGTATAGATCCCTGGCGACATCAGCTCCGCGCTCCGACACCGAGTGCAACCAGTCCAGGAGCGGAACGTGACACTCCGCCAGACCGGCGACCTCGGCGGGCCAGTAGTTCATCTCGAGATTGATGTTGGTGGTGTAGTTGCTGCTCCAGGGTGCTCGGATCTTGTCGTTCCAGACTCCCTGCAGCGTTGCCGGCAACGTGCCGGGGCGTGAGCTGGCGAGCAACAGATAGCGGCCGTACTGGAAAGCCAGGACCGGCAGACCGGGGTCGTCGTGTCCTGCCGCAAACGCGGCCAGTCGTACGTCGGTCGGCTGGTCCTCCTCGGACGACGCCGACCCCAACGCCAGATCTACTCTGCCGAAACGAGCGGAGTGCTCCGCGACGTGTTCGTCCCGCATTGTCGGCAGCCCGGCACTCGTGAGGGCCAACCGCTCGGACAGCACGTCGAGCCGGCCACCGGCCTCCGCGGTCAGCCGCCTCCGGTCTCCGTGGGGCATCTCGAGGGGGCCCTCGTAGTCGGTTTCGGTGACCAACACCAGGGTGATCTCGCTAGCGCCCGTCACAAGCACGCCCGACGCGACGGCTGACAGCTGCCCATCGGTGAGGACATCGGCCAGAACCACAGCCGAGATGGCCGCCCCGGGCGCGTCGGAGTACTGCACGGGGTGGGGCAGATCCTCGTGCGGGGGTACCACCTGGGAGGGCATCCGGACAGAGACCTCGACTCGAGCACGGCCACCTGCGCCCACCGCTGCCACGACCTCCGCCGTGGGGTGCTGCGAGCTGAACGATATGTGCGTTCGAGGCAGCACCGCAGATCCGTCGGCTCGGTCCAGTGAGCCGGCCTTCCGAGTCACCACCAGCGCCTGATGGGCGGCGCTGACCCAGGACTCCTGGTTGACCCCGAGCCCATCCCGCTCGAGGTAGTGCGAGGCGATGGCGGTGTCGAGGTCGAGGCCGCGGGTATAAGCACCGACTCCGGCGTCAACACCGTCAGTCGAGGACTCGACCTGTTGCTCTAGCCACAGGTCGACCAGAGGCTGAAACGCCTGACTGTGGCCGTGCTGCAGCCGTGTGGAGGACTTCTCCGCCCGACGGACCTCTCCCCTGGCCAGCGCAGCACGCACCTCGGCCAGGACGTGCGGACCTTCACCCGGCGAGATCAGCGGAGTCCCGTTGGTCGTTCCTGGGGACCCGGACCAGCATCGGTCGTCATTGATCTGGAAACGGTCCAGCACCGTTCCCCCGAAGGCCATCGCGGCCAGGCGACCGTTACCCAGTGGCAAAGCCTCGGTCCAGCAAGTTGCCGGCGAGAGGTACCGCAGGTGACCACGGCTCACTCCTTGACTCCCCCACTGGTGAGCCCGTTGACCAGGAACCTCATCGCGAACAGAACGATGAGTGTCGCGGGGATGGCCAGGAGGACGAGACTGGCGTTGTAGCGGGCGATGTCGGTGGGCGATGCCCCCAGGCCCGTGTTCAGCGTCATCACCGCCTGCGCGGCGGTCTGCATTCCCGCCGAACGGAGGAAGATCGAGGGCCACATGAAGTCCTGCAACGACCAGACGAAGGCAAGAACGGTGAGGTTGAGGATCGCCGGACGGCAGAGGGGAATGAAGATGTGGCGGAAGACCAGCGCATGACTGGCTCCATCGACACGCGCCGCCTCTATCAGTGAGCCGGGCACATTGCGTCCGAAGTTGCGCATGAGCAGCACTCCGAACGGAATGGTGATCGCCGACTCGGGCAAGGCGACACCCAAGTAGTTGTCGAAGAGTCCCGCGAAGTTGTTGAGCTGGTAGACCGGCACGATCATCGCGGCGGCGGGGACCGCGAGGAAGAGCAGCGACAACGAGAAGGCCAGCTCTCGCCCACGCCAGGCCAGGACCGAGAAGGCATAGCCGGCCGGGACTGAGACGGCGAGGACGATCAGCGCGTGCAGAGCCCCGACGATGAACGAGTTGAGATAGGTCTGAGGAATGGAGATTCCCCCCACCGGATCGCTGAACAGCGACGTGTAGTTGCCGAGCCCGTGAATCTCCAACGACTTGCGGATCGCGGCGTACATCGGAAAGGCCCACAGCACCCCGAGCACGACCAGGGCGATGTACATCAGGACATGGTCCCGGCGGGATGTGATCGCAGCGGCGAGCGGCGGTCGCGGTGCGCGACTGCGTGACCGGCGGGCCGCGACGGGCTTGCCGGGGCTTCTGTTATCCGGGACCCGGGTCGGGGGCGGTGCGGTGGCGGCCATCAGTGCTTCTCCATCCATCGGTTGACCAGCAGCTGCAGCATGGAGATGACGAAGGCGACCAGCAACACCACGACTGCGCCGGCTGCCACGAACCCGGTTCTCGGGCCGGGGTCGGTGGAGAACCGGTACAGGAAGGTGCCGACGATCTCGGTCTTGCCGAGCGGTCCGCCACCAGTCGAGAACAACACGACCTCCAGCGCCCGGAACGAGCCCAGCACCAGCGAGAGGACCACGGTGATGTGCGTGTTGCGCATCATGGGGTAGATCACCAATCGCATGATGCTGAAGGTGCTGGCCCCGTCGAGCAACGCGGCCTCGACCGAGTCGATGGGCACCGCGGTGAGGTCAGCGGTGTAGTACATGATCGGGAGCCCGATGAGGTAGCAAAAGATCACCGCTACGGAACCGAAGGCCAGGTTGGGATCCGTCAGCCACGACTGCGCGAGGCCCGGCAGCCCCAGCGCCCGCAGGGTCTCATTCAGCACGCCGAACCGCTCCTGGAGCATGGTGGCGAAGATCGTGGCCACCAGGGACAGCGGCATCAAGGCCGGCACCAGGAACAGGACATAGATGAGTCGCTTCGGGCGGGCGCCAGCGCTAACCGCGTAGGCGATGAAGAACCCGATGGTCATCGCCGCCACTACGCTGATCGCGGCGAAGATCAGGTTGTGCAGGATTGCTGAGGGGAATGTGCCCTGGGTGAAAAGCAGACGGTAGTTGTCCCAGCCGACGTCGATGGCGTTGGCGAAGGAGAGGCTCACCCTGGTCAGGCTGGTCTGGAAGAGGAAGACGAAGCCGTAGCCGAAGAACACGCCGTAGATCGCAAGCAGCGGCAGCGCAAACATCAGTGCCGCGAGGCCGTCCCCCTTGCGGCGTCTGCTGCTGCGAGCTGCCGGACGCGATCGCTGCCGCGTCCGTGTGATCGTGGACATGTGACTCCTTCTGGTCTCTGTTCCTTCGGGTGTGGCCTGCAGCCCCGTGCCCAGGGCGTCACGACGATGCCCTGGGCACGGATGCCTCAGTTGTAGAGACCGCTCTCGTAGGCCTTCTGTGCCTCGGCGGCGGCATCCTGGGCGCTCATGCGACCGTGGGCGACCTCCTCGACGAGCTTGCCCACCTCGAGTGACAGCGAGCTGAGGTTGTTGCGGTCCGAGCTCGGGTCGGCGACGAGCTCCTGGATGGTGGCGTACCCCTGGGCCGCGACCTGGTCATCGCCCAAGACGGAGGAGTCCAGCTGCCAGTCGGCTGCAGCCGGGATGAAGCCGAGGCCGTCGGCCCAGAGATCAACGCCCTCTTCCTGGGTCGCGAAGGAGATGAAAGCAGCTGCAGCCGCCGCGTTCTCGGCGGTCGCGGGGATTCCCCACGTGATGTCGAGGAAGGACCGCAGCGAACGGCTGTCTGGGTCGTCGGCCGGCACCGGGATCGCTCCGACCTGGCTGGCCTTGATGCCGTTCGCCTTGCGGAAGGAATCCAGCAGCATCGCTGCCTCCCACGTGCCGTTGCAGGCCATCGCTGCCTTGCCGCTGGTGAAGGCGGCCATCGCGTCGGCGTAGCCGAGGTCGAGCGCCGAACGCTGAAGGGTGCCGTCTTCGTAGAGCTCCCCGTAGCGAGCGAGCGCGTCGACATAGCCCTGTGCCTCCCAGGAACCGTCGCCGTAGCGGATCTCGTCGTACAACGACGGGTCGAGCTGTCCAGCCATGGTCAGCACGAACTCGTCCTCGAACCAGGTGTCGGCCCCCGAGGGCTTGACCAGGGTGAGCGTTCCGGGACGCTTCGCCTCGAGCGCCTGGGTCAGCTTCTGCACGTCATCCCAGGTCTGTGGCGGCTGAACACCGGCCTCGTCCAGGATGTCGGCGTTGTAGAAGCACACGGCGGAACCGGTGGACCCCAGCGGGACCGAGTAGATGTCGTCGCCCTCGTACACACTTTCAATCTGCTCGATGCTGCTAGTGGAGAATCCCTCCAGGCCGTCGGCCAGCTTGGACTCGTACTCGCTGACCGGCACGAGGTTGTTCTTGACCTCGGTGGCGAACTGGCTGGGCTGGACACCGAGGACATCGATGGTCTCGCCTGAGTTCAGCGCCAGCTGTACCTGAGCGGTGTAGTCGTCGCGACTGACGACCTTGGAGTTGACCACGACTCCGGTCTGCTTCTTGAACGCGGCGCCGAGAGCATCCATGGTGTCGGCGCCCGGCGCGCCATCCCACGTCCAGACATCGATCGACCCGGCGACTTCCCCGTCGAAGTCGAGCGCGGCGCTTTCGGCCGGCTCATCGGCTGAGTTTCCACAGCCTGCCACCGCGAGCAGCATCAGCGCGGACGCCACCGCTGCGACACGAGAGGGAGAGATGCGCATGGTTCCTCCAGAATTAGTTGTCTCGGGGCCAGCACGAGACCCAGTTGGTTTGACCACTTGCCGATTGGCGCGACCGGCACGAACAAGGCCGAAGATGCGCTCCATGGGTGGCTCATGACACACAGTAGGGTCCCCCATCTGGTGTGGCAAGAGATTTGGTCAAACGTTGTCCCTAAAATTGCCGAGGGGGTCAAAATTGATTGGATTGGTCGGACCAATTCCAGCGATGCGCGCTCCGCCGCCGCCTACGATGTGCCCATGGACCGCCTTGATTCGGACTCTGAACCGTCAGCGGCCGCCTGGGCCCTTCGCCAGGTCCTCGACCTCATTCAGCGGGGCACGCACGGGCCTGATGAACGTCTCCCCCCCGAGCGAGACCTCGCCTCACAGTTGGGGGTGTCGCGCGGCTCGGTCCGTGAGGCCATCAGCGCGCTGGTAGCGATGGGCGTGCTCGAGACGCGGCGCGGCGCAGGCGTCTTCGTGACGTCGTTGGAACCCGCCACAGTGCTGTCCCGCCTCACCCCTGTAGTCGGGTTGCTGGCCGAGCGCCATCCCGGTGAGACACGGCGACTCCAGGCACAGATCGAGGGAACTGCCGCAGCGCTGGCCGCCGAGCGAGCCACCCCCCAGCGCTTGGATTCGCTCTACCAGGCTCTGGACGAACTGCGGATGGCGGTCAGTGAGCCCGAACCACGTGGCCTGCTCCCCCAGAACAACCAGTACAACGCCACCATCTCGCGCCTCTCAGAGGACCGGTTCCACAGCTCGCTCGCTCGGCTCGCGGACGATCCGATCGCCGAAGGCATGATTGGCCTTCTGCGCGGCGCCCGGGGGCGGGTCGACGCGCGCGCCACTACCGCCGACATTGCAGCCTACGAGCGCTTGGTGGATGCCATCGAACGTCGGGAGCCGGAGGAGGCGCGCGCCGCAGCCGTGCTGTTGGCCTCGGGCTCCCCGCCGGCATCTCCGAAGCCCGTGGCGGGCGACGCGCATCCACCGGCGCGTGTTCGTCCCGACCGACCACCCCGGCTGCTCAACGAGCGAGACAGCACCACGGAGAGGAGCTTGGCGCCGACTCCCCCGTTGGCGTCTCCCACATGGTTCCGCGACGCCAAGCTGGGGATCATCGTCCACTGGGGGATCTACACCGTGCCTGGCTGGGCGCCCCTGCCCGGACGGGACCCGGAGAACTCATTGGGCGGTGAGGCGACGCCGAACAGCTTCCTTGCCGAGTGGTACCAGGCGTCAGCCTCGATTCCCGGAACCTCCACCGCCCAGCATCACCACCATGTCTACGGCGACACGCCGTACCACGCGTTCCAGCCGGAGTTCGAGCGTGCGCTGGGCGCGTGGTCAGCTGAGGCCTGGGCGGAGCAGTTCGCTTCGTTCGGAGTCCGCTACGTCGTTCAGGTCGCTAAGCACCACGACGGATATCTGCTGTGGCCATCCCGTGTGCGGCATCCGCGCTACCCGTCCTGGCGCAGCCCACGCGACCTAGTGGGCGAACTCGGCGCCAGCATGCGCCGGCGGGGGATCCGTTACGGCATCTACTACTCCTCCGGGGCCGACTGGTCGTTCGGGAACGTGCCGGTCACGCGGGCTGCCGATCTCCTCACCACCCGCCCACCTGGAGCGGACTACGCCAGGTACGTCGAGGCGCAATGGCGGGAACTGATCACCACCTACCTGCCCGACGGGTTGTGGAACGACACGGGCTACCCCGCCGAGGGCGACGCGCAACGCGTCATCGAGGAGTTCCACCAGCAGGTGCCAGACGGCGTCGTGAGCCCCCGTTTCCGGACGTCAGCCCCGCACCACACCGCGCCGAAGGCCGACATCGGCTGGGAGTCGGTTCGCCCCATCGGGCTGTCGTTCGGCTGGAATCGCCAGGAGCCCGGCAAGCTCGTGTCGACCGGCCCTGAGCTGGCCTGCATGCTCCTGGACGTCGTCGCCGCAAACGGAAACCTACTGCTGGGTGTGTCCCCGGACCTGTCGGGGCGACTCCCCGACGCGCAACTGACCAGTCTCACCTTCTTGGGCCGATGGCTCGAACGGTTCGGTCACGGGATCTTCGCATCGCACCCTTGGGGGCCGCGCACCATGACGACCGCTGCTGGACACAGTGTGTGGTTCACGCAACGCGAGCAGTCCCTGCACGTCTTCGTCGAGGCGTCGGGGGTGGAGGTCGAACTTCCCGGCCTACGACTCACCGGTGAGCAGCGGGTCATCCTCCTCGACGGTCAGGAACTCTCGTATCGCGAGGGCCACAGCGGCCTGGTACTCGCCCTCCCCGACCGTGGCGCGGACCCGTCCCCGGTGTCCCTGGTGACGATCACGCCCCTGCCGCCCGAACCGCGAACCTGAGCGCGGTCAGGGTTCCACGAGGACCACGTGCAGGGTCCGGGGGCCGTGAACGCCCTCGACCCGGTCGAGCTCGATGTCACTGGTAGCTGACGGTCCGCTGATCCAGGTCAGTGGCTGGCCACGTTCGACCGCCGGCTGGAGGAAGGCGATCGCGTCGGGCACATCAGGTACGACCTGGTCGGCGACGACGATGCAAACGTGGACGTCGGGCACCAGGCTGAGCGCGCGCCTGCCCTGGCCGGGACCGTGATCGAGCACAATCGTGCCGGTTTCGGCGATGGCGACCGCGGCGCGGGTGACGACCGCCGCCACACCGTCAAGCTCGTGAGCCGACAGACCGGTGTCCACCACCGCTCCCGGGACGGCTAGGTCGGGAAAGTCGAGGTGCACTGGCACGACCACGCCGACTCCGGTCGGGACGTGCGCGGCCAAGGCGGCTGTGACCCGGTCGGCCACCTCCGTTGGGGCGCAGCGCTCGATGACAGCTCGGTAGTCGGCCACTCGCTCGACGAAGAGGTCGAGCATTGCCGGAGTAGACAGGGCAGGCATGACCGGCGCCTTCACCGTGGCCGGGTCGGGTGCCACGTCGGCCAGCGCCGCGCGCACCCTACTGAGGATCTCGTCGCGGGCTGCGCTCATCGCTGACCCTCGGTCGGGCTCTGATTGCGACCACCGTCGGTGCGGTGCCACCACGTCCGGAAGGACTCCGCGGGCGGGGCCGGCAGATCCCGGGCTCCGGTCCATGCGGCAGCACCCGGCCCGGGCAGCCGGCCCGCGGCGGGTCGCCCGCCCGGCAGGGTCGTGCGCGAGAAACGCGCGAGGACCTTGCCCGACAGCCCGGAGATCCTCTCAAGAACACCGAGGCGACGGGCGTCGCTGAACAGCCAGGCAGCGGCCTTCATGGCAACCATTTCGGCCTTCGGGACCCGATCACCTCGGTGGCCGTCGACCACGCGGCTGCGCAGGTGTACCAGCACCTCCGGGATGTCGATGCGTACTGGGCAGGCCTCAAAGCAGGCGCCGCACAGTGAGGATGCGTAGGGCAGCGATTCGGATTGTTCTCGCGAGCCGCCGTCGGCGGCATCGGGGTCGGCGAGCAGCGGGTTCAGGATCGCGCCGATCGGGCCGGGGTAGACCGAGCCGTACGCGTGCCCCCCGGTGCGCTCGTAGACGGGGCAGACGTTGAGGCAGGCCGAGCAGCGAATGCAGCGCAGCGCCTGGCGTCCGACCTGATCGGCCAGTGCCCGGGTGCGACCGTTGTCAAGCAGCACCACGTGCACCTCCTGCGGGCCGTCGTCGGGACTGATGCCGGTCCAGGTCGAGGTGTAGGGATTCATCCGCTCCCCGGTCGAGGATCGCGGAAGAAGGCGCAGCAACGGGTCCAGCTCGGCCCAGGTCGGCACGACCTTCTCAATGCCAACCACGCTGATGAGCACCTCGGGAAGGGTCAGGCACATCCGGCCATTGCCCTCGGACTCCACCACCACCAACGTGCCCGTCTCGGCGATGGCAAAGTTCGCGCCCGAGACGCCGACCTTGGCGCGCAGGAACTTCTCGCGCAGGTGCTCGCGCGCGGCGCCGGCCAGCGCCGTAGGCTCGTCGGTCAGACCTGTGGGGGCGGGACGCCCGGCAGCAGCCATCTTGGACAGGAAGATCTCGCGGATCTCGGCGCGGTTGCGGTGGATCGCCGGAACAAGGATGTGACTGGGCAGGTCTTCGCCGAGCTGAACGATGAGCTCGGCGAGGTCGGTTTCCCAGGCCGCGATCCCCGCCTCCGCGAGCGCGCCGTTGAGGTCGATCTCCTGGGTCACCATCGACTTGACCTTCACGACCTCCTCCGCGCCGTGTGCCCGGACAACGTCGATGACGATCTGGTTGGCCTCGGCAGCGTCACGGGCCCAGTGCACCGTCGCCCCCGCGGCCGTGAGCGACTCTTCCAGTCGCACCAACTGCACGTCGAGGTCGTCCAGCGCACGCTGCTTGACCGCCGCACCCGCCAGCCGAAGGTCCTCCCACAATCCAACGTCCTGCAACTCGCCCACCACCTCGGCGCGCTTGCCGCGGATGACCCCGGTCGCGTGCGACAAGTTGTGCCGCAGCTGGCTGTCGCCCAGCGCCTTGCGCGCGGCTTCGGGGAAGGCCGGCATGCCCACGAAGGTCCCGCCAGTCATCAGAGAACCGACCCTTCCGTAGAAGCAAGGACCTCGGCGAGGTGCATTACCCGCACCCCTGAGCGCTGGCGTGAGAGCACTCCGCCGATGTGCATCAGGCATGAGTTGTCCCCCGCGACCAGCACCTCGGCAGCGGTCTCCCGGACGTGCCGGGCTTTGTCAGCCCCCATCGCCACCGATGTGTCGGCGTTCTTCACCGCGAACGTCCCGCCGAACCCGCAGCACTCCTCGGCGCTCGGCAACTCTGCCAGCCGCAGTCCCCGCACCGCCTCCAACAGCTGACGGGGGCGGTCCCCCACCCCCAGCATTCGCAGCGAGTGGCAGGTCGGGTGGTAGGTGACCGTATGCGGAAAGTACGCTCCGACGTCCGTCACTCCCAGCACGTCCGCCAGGAACTCCGACAGCTCGTACGTCCTTGGCGCACCCTCCACCGCCCGCACCAGACCTGGGTCGCCGGATCGGGCGGCCACCAACCCGTGCTGATGACGGGCCGAGCCCGCGCACGATCCGGACGGCGTGACAATGGCGTCGTACCCCGCGAATGCGTCGACGTAGGTCCGCACCACCGGCACCGCCTCATCCAGGTAGCCGGTGTTGACCATCGGTTGTGCACAACAGGTCTGTGCGGCAGGGAACTCCACGTCGATCCCCAACCTGCGCAGCAGCGTCACAACCGACTTCCCCGTCTCAGGAAACATCGCGTCGTTGACGCACGTCACCATCAGAGCAACCCGCATGTGGCCACCTTGTCAGATCTCACGCCCGCCGAGGCGTGCGCGAACCGCCCTGAGACTGCTGAGCCTCGCAGGTGACCACCAAGGAGTTCGAGTCCCCCGCCAACTGCGTGCCCCCTGCTGGCATCGATCACGCGCCCATGTGGGTCGCCAGCGCGATGGTTCTCAGGAATAAACGCGACATAAGGCGATCTGGTTCAAATGGCCAAGTGACCCCTGACCTGCGTTTCCGCAGGTCAGGGGCCACTTCTCGGTCGGGCTGACAGGATTTGAACCTGCGACCCCTTGACCCCCAGTCAAGTGCGCTACCAAGCTGCGCCACAGCCCGAAGCCCCTGCTGCCGAAGCGGCTGAGGCGTGTGCACACTACAACAGCGCCGTGCTGTCGCCGGAATCGCCCACCGCACCATCGATCAGCACTCGGCTACCCCGTGGGAGGTACAGTCCCATCCACGTCTCCGGAGACGTCTTGGGAGGGGGCTCCGGTGGGTGGAACGACCCTGTTCCTGCTGAGTGTCGGCGCCTACTCGGTGCTGCCGCTGGTCTACGCGCTCGTCAAGGAACCCTTTCGCTACCTGCTCTTCTACGTGCACCTCGCAAGCGTGCTCACCCTGGGTGGATTGCTAGGCGCCTTCTACACCCTGCCCATCACCGAGTCGGTGACGTTGTTCGCGGGTCAGGTCGCCTACGGCGGGTTCATGTTCGCGACGCTGGTAATGATGGTCGTGGGTCGTGAGGCGCGTCTGCTGCAGGGTGTCGTCCTGCTCACCGTCGCGACCAACCTGGTCGTCTACGCCATCTTCTTCATCAGCCATGAAGCCCTCCTGGCGGGGATCGTTCCTAACCCGCTGGGCACCTCCCCCAAAGTCTTCGACGCGTCCCTGCTCGTCGTCCTCTCGGGGGGGCTGCTCATCATCGTCGAGCTGCTCCTGCTTCTCGCGATGCTCGAGGCCGCCAAGAAGCGACTCCCGTCCTGGGCGATGGCGCCGTTCTACGTGGTGGCGTTCGTCGCCATCCTGTTGCTCGACGGGGTGCTCTTCCCGACCTTCAGCTTCGGGCCGTCGTCGGCCCTGCCCGGGCAGATCGGCGCGGGAGTGACGGCTAAGGCGTACCTCGCCGCCGCCTTCGCCGTGCCGCTGATCGTCTTCATCATCGGGTTCCGCCCGGTCCTGGCCCGGTTCGAGGCCCAGCCGCTGCGCCTGCGGTCGCTGGTCTCCGCGAGAAGGACCGACCTGCTGGAACGACTGGACCGACAGCAGGCCGAGCTCGATCAGCAACGTGCTCGCCTCATGCGCTCCACCGCCCTGTCCGCCCGCGCCACCGCCACCACGGCCGGTCTGCTGGACGCCGCGCTGAACTCCCTGATCGTCGTCGCCGACGAGTCGCTGCGCATCACCCGCGTCAGCTCGGGGTCCACCCAGATCCTGGGCATCGAGGAGAGCGAGCTGATCGGGCGGCGTCTCGACTCCCTGCACCCGCCCGACGTCTGGCCTCGCTGCGCTGCCGAGGCGGGTGTGCCCGAGGCGCAGCGCAACGACCCGCACGCCGTCGCCACGGTCCTCGCTCGCCGTGGCAAGCGCAGCGACTGCGAGTTCCTGACCAGTACCGGCACCACCCGCACCGTCTCGTACAGCCTCACCGAGATCGTCGACGAGGGCTCCGTCGTCGGCTACCTGGGCGCGGGCGAGGACGTCACTGAGCGGGTCCGGGCCGAGCAGGCGCTCACCACGGCGCTGCAACGGGAGAGCCAGGCCGTTCAGCGGCTGCGCGAGGTCGATCAGCTCAAGGCCGACCTGGTCAGCAACGTCAGCCACGAGCTGCGTACCCCCCTCACCAGCGTCGCCGGCTACCTCGAGCTCGTCGCGGGCGGTGAGTACGGCGACCTCTCGCTGCCACTGCGCCGTGCGCTCGACCGGATGGCGATCAACACCCGCCGGTTGGAGCGGCTGGTCGACGACCTGCTCACGCTCGGCGCCTCCGAGACCGGCCACTTCGTCCTCGACCCTGTCGAGGTCGACCTGCGTGAGCTCGTCGAGTCGCTCGCGGACCTCATGGAGGAGCTGTGTCGGGGTCGTGAGGTGGAGCTGTGGCTGGATCCGGGGAACGAGCCGGTCCCGTTGCGGGCCGACCCGACAGCCTTGGAGCGAGTGCTGCTCAACCTGGTCGGCAACGCCGTCAAGTTCACCGAGGGTGCCGGGTCGGTGCGGGTGCAGGTGCGTCCGGGTCCGCAGGTCAACGGTCGCCCGCGAGGCGCTCAGCTGGTCGTGCGGGACAACGGGATCGGCATCGACCCCGAAGCGCGGTCGCACCTGTTCTCGCGCTTCTACCGGGCGCCGGGAGTCAGCGCCCGGGCCATCCCCGGCTCCGGTCTCGGACTGAGCATCGTGCAGTCGATCGTCAACGCCCACGGCGGGGACATCGACATCGACTCCCAACCCGGTGTCGGCACGACGGTGACCGTCCGGCTGCCGGCCGACCCGCTGAACCCGCTGCGGTCTCAGTCCCGCGGTGCCGTGGCCACCCGGGCCAGCACCGCCGCTGCCACCTCGTCGGGAGCCTCGTCGGGGGACCAGTGGGTCACCCCCGGCAGCGGCACGAACCGGTAGTCGGCCTGGACGAAGTCGCCGCAACGCTGCGCCGCGGCCGCCGAGGTGGCTCGGTCCCGGTCCCCCCACACGAACGTGGTCGGCACCCGCACCGGCGGCGTCTCGGCGAGCTCGCGGCCCATCGCGCGGTACCAAGCCAACGCCGGCCGTAGCGCTCCCCCGCGCATCAGCGCGACGTACTCCTCGACGTCGCCCGCGGCGACCGCGCCGTCGTACGTCTCGCGCAGCCTCCGGGCGTCGTCGGCGAGCAGCGTCTCCTCCGCCTGCCCCTCCCGGCGGAACGTCGAGATGTACGCCGAGAGCGACTGCTGCTCGGGATCGTGCCGCAGCGCCCACCCGAACGCGGCCAGGTGCGGCACCGACAGCGCCGTCAGCGTCGCCACCCGGTCGGCGTGGTGCGCGGCCAGGTGCCAGGCGATCGAGGCACCCCAGTCGTGCCCCACCAGGTGGAACCGCGGCCCGGCCAGGGCGTCCGCCACCGCCAGCGCGTCACCGGCCAGCCGGTCCATGCCGTACGTCGTCACCCCGTCGGGCCGGGCGCGCGGCGAGTAGCCGCGCTGGTCGGGGACGATCAGCCGCAGGCCCGCTCCCCTCGAGCCGGTCCACCACCCCCGCCCAGCAGCGCCCGGACTGCGGGAAGCCGTGCAGCAGCAGCACCGGCGTCCCGTCCACGGGGCCGGCGACACGCACGTCGAAGACCAGCCCCTCATGCTCGACGCTCGTCTGCTCGCCCGCGGTCCTCGCCATGGGCAGAGCCTCGCACGGGGCGCACCGCCGGAGGCAGACTGGTCCCATGGCCGACGCGACCCGCAAGACCCAGCCCCACGACGGCGACGTCGAGGCCTTCCTGGCCTCGGTCGAGCACGACCAGCGGCGCGCGGACGCCGAGGCGGCGCTGGCGCTGATGCGGGAGGTCACCGGCGCGGAGCCGGTGATGTGGGGGTCCTCGATCATCGGCTTCGGCATCCAGCGCTACACCACCGCCGACGGCAAGGAGCACGACTACTTCGCCGTGGGTCTCTCGCCCCGCAAGGCGTCGCTCACCCTGTACGGGCTGACCTACTACGACAGCAACAGCGACCTGCTGGACCGGTTGGGGCCGCACAGGACCGGCAAGGGATGCCTGTACCTCACCCGGCTGGACCGGGTCGACCAGGACGTGCTGCGCGAGCTGGTCGAGCGGTCCTGGGCCACGAATGCGACGCAGTCCTAGGCCGAGACCAGCAGCAGTGTCGTACCGAACACCAGGCCCGAGGCGAGCAGCGTGACCGTCGTGTAGCCGAGGATGTCGCGCATCTTCAGCCCTGCGATGGCCAGCAGCGGGATAGCCCAGAACGGCTGGATCATGTTGGTCCACTGGTCGCCGTAGGACAGCGCCATGATCGCGATCGCCGGGTCCACGCCCAGGTTGTCGGCGGCGGAGAGCAGCACCGGTCCCTGGACGGCCAGCTGACCCCCGCCGGAGGGCACGAAGAAGTTCACCAGCCCCGCCGAGAGGAACGCGAACAACCCGAACGTGGTGGGGTTGGAGATGCCGGTGATCGCGTCGGAGAGCACGACGATCAGCCCGGACGCCGTCATGATCCCGAGGATGCCGGCGTACAGCGGGAACTGGAGCAGGATCTCCCCCACGTTGGCCGCCGCGTTCTTCACCAGCGCGATGAGCTCGAACGGGTGACGGACCAGCAGCAGGATCAGCGCCAGGAACGTCCAGTTGACGATGTCCAGGGTCAGCGAGCCCCCACCGGAGAAGTGCAGGGCCAGGTACGTCGTCAGCAGCAGGCCCAGGGCGAGCGTCGGCACCCGGCTCGCGTCGACCCGGTCCGCCGGGGTCTCCACCCGCTCCTCGATCTCCGGCCCGTCGTCGCCGGCGCCGCCGTCGGCCAGCTCCACCACGTGGTCTCCGTCGCGTGGCGCGACCAGGTACAGGGCCAGCCCGACCACCACGATCGTGGCCAGCGCCGCGGCGATGTTCCACCACGCGAACGTCGTCTCCGAGATCGGCAGCGGCTGCCCCAGCTGGCTGGAGATGAACGAGTCGGGAGTGGCCGCGGTCAGCGGCGCCGAGCCGGAGTACCCCATGTGCCACAGCACGTACCCGGAGTACCCGGCCGCCACCAGCATCGGGAAGTGCAGGCGCAGTCCCTTCTCCCGGCCCTGGGCAGCGACCTCCTTGGCGAGCAGCGCACCGACCACCAGGCCGAGGCCCCAGGTGATCAGCGACGCGACCGACGCCACGACGAAGACGAAGACGTAGGCCTGCAGGACGGTCGACGGCACCGATCCGAGGAAGCCGAGCAGCCGGCGCACCGGCCGCGTGTGCGCCAGGGTGTGCCCGAGCAGGAGGATCAGCGACATCTGGGTGATGAACGCCAACAGCCCCGACAGTCCCTCGCCCCACCCCTCGACGACGGCGCGCGGCCCGGTGTCGGTCAGCAGCAGCGCCATCGCCCCGACCACGAACGTCAGGACGATGGCGAACACCAGCGCGGAGGGGATGAACCGCTCCACCACCGTGTTCAGCGGACGCATCGCCCGCGAGAGCGGGGTGCCTTGGCGTCGGTCGGGGGACGTGGTGACCACGGGGCTTCTCCTGCGGGCCGAGAACGGGGGAACGAACCCGGGCAGGCTAACGCGACGTCCCGAGCTACCGCTTGCGACGCTCCCGGACCCGCTGCTGGAGCAGGATCGGCGTACCGACGAAGCCGAACTCCTCGCGGAGCCGGCGCTCGATGTACCGCTCGTAGGAGGCCTCGAGCTTGCCGCTGGTGAAGAGCACGAAGGTGGGCGGCGCGGTGGCCGGCTGGGTGGCGAACAGGATCTTCGGCTGCTTGCCGCCGCGCACCGGGTGCGGGTGCTCGGCCACCAGCCGCCCCAGGAACGTGTTCAACGCCCCGGTGCCGATCCGCGTCTCCCAGCCGGTCGAGCGCCTTGTCCAGCGCCGGCACCAGCCGGTCCACGTGCCAGCCGGTCCGTGCGGTGATGTTGATCCGCGGGGCCCACTGCACCTGGACCAGGTCCCGCTCGATCTCGCGCTCGAGGTAGTGGCGGCGCTCCTCGTCGACGAGGTCCCACTTGTTGAACGCGATCACCAGGGCGCGACCGGCCTCGCGGACCGTCTGCAGGATCCGGACGTCCTGCTCGGAGATGGACTGACCGCCGTCCACGACGAGGACGGCGACCTCGGCCCGGTCGATGGCGGTGGTGGTGCGCAGCGACGCGTAGTACTCGTGGCCGGAGGCCTCCTTGACCCGCTTGCGGATGCCCGCGGTGTCGATGAAGCGCCAGGTCCGGTCGCCGAGCTCGATCAGCTCGTCGACCGGGTCGACCGTGGTGCCGGCGACGTCGTCGACGACCACCCGCTCCTGGCCGGCGAGACGGTTCAGCAGCGAGGACTTCCCGACGTTCGGCTTGCCGACGATCGCGACCCGGCGAGGTCCGCCGGGCTCCTTGTCCTGCTCCGGCGGCGGCTCCGGCAGGGCCGCCAGGACGGCGTCGAGCATGTCGCCCGATCCGCGACCGTGCAGCGCGGAGACCGGGTACGGCTCCCCCAGCCCGAGGTTCCACAGCCCGTAGGCCTCGGCCTCGGCGCGCTGGTCGTCGACCTTGTTCGCCGCCAGCACGACCGGCTTCCCGGACTTGCGCAGCACCTTGACCACCGCCTCGTCGGCGTCGGTGATCCCCACGGTCGCGTCGACCACGAAGAGCACGGCGTCGGCGAGGGTGACCGCGATCTCGGCCTGGCCGGCGATCCGCTCGGCCAGCCCGCGGGCGTCGGGGTTCCAGCCGCCGGTGTCGACGACGGTGAACGCGCGACCGGCCCAGTTGGCGTCGTAGGAGACCCGGTCGCGGGTCACGCCGGGCACGTCCTCGACGACGGCCTCGCGGCGCCCGATGATCCGGTTCACCAGCGTGGACTTGCCGACGTTCGGGCGGCCGACGACCGCGAGGACGGGGACGGGACCGACGACGTCCTCGGGGACGATCGGTGACTCGGTCATGTGGCTCCTTGCTCGGTGACCCCGGTCGCGGGATCGGGGTCCATGTCTCCGGGGGGCAGCGGACCGGGCAGCTGAAGACCGGTCGACGCACGGGCGCGGTCCAGATGGGACCGCAGGTCCTCCAGCAACAACACCGAGGCCTGCTCCACTTGTTCCCGGCTGCGCGGCCACGGCTGGCGAGGCAGCACCGACGGCTCGCCGAACACCAGGTCCACGCGACCGCCGCGACGGGGGATCGAGCTGGACCGACCCCCCGGCTCGCGGCTGCCGAACGTGATCACCGGGACCACCGGCGCGCCGGTGGCGAGGGCGAAGTACGCCGCCCCGCGGTGGAACCGGTCGAACTCACCGTTCCCTCGGCTGCCCTCGGGATAGATGCCGATCGTGCCGCCGTCGCGCAGCACCCGCAGGCAGCGCCGGACGGCGGCCGGGTCGCTGTGGAAGCGGTCCAGCGGGATCTGGCCGGAGTGGATCAGGAAGTGACCGAGGAAGCCGCGGAACATCTCGGTCTTGGTCAGCGCGTGCACCGGCCGGGGCGCGAAGATCGCCAGCATCGGACCGTCGGCGACGCCGACGTGGTTGGAGGCGAAGATCACCGGCCCTGACACCGGGACGTGCTCCACTCCGTGCAGGTGCACCTGGAACCGGCGCCGGATCAGCCAGCGGGCCAGGGGCCTCAGCGGGTGCAGCAGGTACCGCCTCGGGTGAGGGACCCGGTCGCTGCGCGGGGCTTCGCGGTGGTCGCCGTACCGGCCGGAGACGCGCTGCCTGCTCACCCGCTGGCCTCGACGGCGGAGACCAGGGCGACCACCTGCTCGATGACCTCGTCCAGCGTGTACGCCGTGGTGTCGATGTGCGCGGCGCCGTCGGCCATCACCAGCGGCGCCGTCGCGCGACCGGAGTCGATCCGGTCCCGGGCCAGCAGCGACTCCTCGGTGGCGGACACGTCGGTGCCCCCTTCCTCGGCGGCCCGGCGACGGGCCCGTGCCGCGGCGTCGGCGGAGAGGTAGACCTTGACCTCGGCCTGCGGCCACACCACGGAGGCGATGTCGCGCCCCTCCACCACGATGCCGGTGCTGTCCTGGGTGATGACGGCGCGCTGCTCGTCCAGCAGCCGCGCCCGCACCGCCGGGACCGCGCTGACCGGCGACACCGCGCCGTTGACCTCGGCCGAGCGGATCTCCACCGCCACGTCTCGTCCGTCGACGCTGATGGTGGGTGCCAGCGGGTCGGCGCCGGAGACGAGCACGGGCTCGCCGCACCGCGCTGCCACCGCCTCGGCGTCGTGGACGTCGACGCCCTCGCTGAGCATCCACCAGGTCATCGCCCGGTACATCGCCCCGGTGTCGAGGTAGCGCAGCCCCAGCCGGGCTGCGAGGCCCCGCGAGGTGCTCGACTTGCCCGACCCGGACGTGCCGTCGACGGCGATCACGAGGGTGCCGGGGGCACTGCTCGGGGCGGGCTGGGGGGTGTTCACGAGGTGGGGCTCCTGCTGCGGTGACGGCGGACGAGCAGCGAGCAGCCTACCGGTGCGTGATCCAACCCCGGGACTCGAGCGAGCTGAGCAGGTGTTCGGCGCGCGACTCCTCCACCACGAGCTCGACCAGTCCGACCGGGCGTCCCGGGTCGTGGTCGATGCGCAGGTCCTCGATGTTGACCCCGATCTCCCCGGCGTCGGCGAACAGCCGGGCCAGCTCGCCGGGGTGGTCGGGGACGGAGACGAAGACCGGGGCACTGGGCCGGACCGGCCCACCGTGCTTGCCGGGGATCGCCCGGGTGCCGTCGACGCCTCGCTGCAGGTGGGCGACCAGAGCGGCGTCGTCACCGTCGGAGACCGCGTCGATCACCTGGTCCAGCTGGTCGCGGACCTGGCCGAGCAGGGTCAGCACCGCCGCGGCGTTGGCCGTGACGATCTGTCCGTAGAGCCGCGGGTCTCCCGCCGCGACCCGGGTCACGTCCCGGACCCCCTGCCCGGAGAGAGCCAGGTGCTCCGCCGGGCCCTCGACGAGGCGCGCCGCGACCAGCGACGAGAGCAGGTGCGGCACGTGCGACGTCCTGGCCACGGCCTTGTCGTGCTCGGTCGGGGTCAGCCGTACCGGGACCGCGCCGCAGAGGAGCACCAGCTCCTCGACCAGAGCGACGGAGTCGGCAGCCGAGTCCTGGTGCGGGGTGACGGCCCAGGGTCGGCCCTCGAAGAGAGCGGCCGTGGCGGCCAGCGGCCCGGAGCGTTCGCTGCCCGCCATCGGGTGGCTGCCGACGTACCGCTCCACGCCGGGCAGGCCGGCCACCGCCGCCAGCGGAACGGTCTTCACCGAGCCGATGTCGGTGACCACGGCGTCGGACTCGGCCAGCGCAGCCGCGATCCGGTCGCCGAGCGCGGTCGGCGGCACGGCGACCACGACGAGCTGCGGGACGTCGCCGGCTCCGCGGGGGCGTCCGGCGCCGAGCCCGGACGCGGTGCGCAGGTGCTCCGAGGAGGCGTCGGTGAGCAGGACGTCGAGGCCGGCTCGGCGACAGGCCAGAGCGATCGAGGTGCCGACCAGTCCGGTGCCGACGATCTCGACCGGGCCTCTCAGCAGGTCAGGCATCGGGCGACCCGCCGGACTCGTCGGGCACCGCGCGGACCTTGGTCAGGTCGCTGCGCAGCGCCGCCGCCCCGTGCAGGTAGACGTGGGTGATGTCACCGCGCGGCCGGTCGCTCTCCACGTGCGCCATCATCCGGACCACCCGCGGCATCGACCCGGCGATCTCCAGCTCCCGAGCACACAGCAGCGGGATCTCCCCGAACCCGAGCCGGCGGGCGGCGTACGCCGGGAACTCCGAGACGAGGTCGGAGGTGGCGGTGAAGATCACCGAGATGAAGTCGTCGACCTCGAGGTCGTTGGCCGACATCACGTCGAGCACCATCTCCGCGACCCGCTCCAGCATGTGGTCGCGGACGTCTTCCTCCAGCTGGGTCGCCCCGCGAACCGCCCGCACCGCCACGCCGTCACCTCGTCCCTGTCCCCGCGCTGCCGCGCCCGTCCCGCCCCGACCCGGAGCGGAGCAAGGCTATCGATCCACCCGGTCACCCGTTGCGGTGGCGGTGGTGGTGGAGGCGTGCGCCCGACGCGTCGGTGGTGGAGGAGGGCGCCCCGCGCCCCCGGTGGTTGAGGAGGGCGCCCCGCGCCCCCGGTGGTTGAGGAGGGCGCCCCGCGCCCCCGGTGGTTGAGGAGGGCGCCCCGCGCCCGTCTCGAAACCACCCGACCCGGACGGCTCCGGTTTCGAGACGCTCGCTGGCGCTCGCTCCTCAACCTCCGTGGTGACACGCCGGTGGTTGAGGAGGGGCTCCGCGCCCCCGGTGGTTGAGGAGGGCGCCCCGCGCCCCCGGTGGTTGAGGAGGGCGCCCCGCGCCCCCGGTGGTTGAGGAGGGCGCTCCGCGCCCCCGGTGGTTGAGGAGGGCGCCCCGCGCCCGTCTCGAAACCACCCGACCCGGACGGCTCCGGTTTCGAGACGCTCGCTGGCGCTCGCTCCTCAACCTCCGTGGTGACACGCCGGTGGTTGAGGAGGGCGCCCCGCGCCCCCGGTGGTTGAGGAGGGCGCCCCGCGCCCGTCTCGAAACCACCCGACCCGGACGGCTCCGGTTTCGAGACGCTCGCTGGCGCTCGCTCCTCAACCTCCGTGGTGACACGCCGGTGGTTGAGGAGGGCGCCCCGCGCCCCGGTGGTTGAGGAGGGCGCCCCGCGCCCGTCTCGAAACCACCCGACCCGGACGGCTCCGGTTTCGAGACGCTCGCTGGCGCTCGCTCCTCAACCTCCGGGTGACGCTGCGCTCGGCGCTCGCCCCGACCCCGCGGTCGACGCTCGCTGGCGCTCGCTCCTCAACCTCCGTGCTCGACGCTCGCTGGCGCTCGCTCCTCAACCTCCGTGGTCGACGCTCGCTGGCGCTCGCTCCTCAACCTCCGTGGTCGACGCTCGCTGGCGCTCGCTCCTCAACCTCCGTGGTCGATGCTCGCTTCAACCTCCGTGTGCCGACCACGTCACGCGGGCTGGTAGCTGCCGAAGGACCAGAGGTTGCCCTCCGGGTCCCGGACCGTGCCGTCCTTCCCGCCGTAGTCCTGCTCGACGACGGCGCGGACCAGGTGGCCGCCGGCCCCGACGGCCGCCGCGACGACAGCCTCGGGATCGTCGGCAACCAGGTACGCCGCGGCGGTCCCGGGCGGCTGGTGGACGTCGTCGCCAGCCCGGGCAGTGCCCAGCATGATCCCGCCGCCGCCCGGCCAGAGCAGCTCGGCGTGCTGCACGAGACCGTCGTCATCGCGGTACACCGCGTGCTCGGCGAAACCGACGGCTCCGAGCCACCGCAGCTCGGCGTCGGCGTCGGCGCACGTGAGAACGTGCCAGAGTGGGACGTTCGAGGCCTGGGTCATCCCCCCATCGTGCACCTCGCCGGGCCTTCGTGCCGAGCGTCGCCAGCAGGCCGGCGAGGAGTGAGGTCCCAGACCGACCAGCCGCAGCGAATCAGAGCCGCGCGCTGTCCAGCAACGTCCCGAGCTCCTCGGTGGTCAGCTCCCGCATCTCCCCGGTCGGCAGCCCGCGGAGCACCACCGGCCCGATCGCGGTCCGGGTCAGCCGGCGCACCGGATGCCCCACATGGTCGAGCAACCGCCGCACGATCCGGTTGCGGCCCTCGTGGATGACCAGCTCGATGATCGAGCGCCCCGGGCTGTCCCGCCGGTGGTCCGCCCCGCCGACCACCTTCGCCCGGGAGACGGTGACCGGACCGTCGTCGAGCGTCACCCCGTCAAGCAGCTGCTTCACGGTGCCGCGAGAGATCTCCCCGTCCACCTCGGCGACGTAGGTCTTGTCCACCTCGTACGACGGGTGCGCCAACCGCTGGGCGAAGTCGCCGTCGTTGGTGAGGATCAACAGCCCGGAGGTGTCGGTGTCCAGCCGGCCGACGTGGAAGAGCCGCTCCGGTCGGTCGGCGACCAGGTCGCCGAGGTTCCGCCGTCCTTCGGGGTCCGACATCGTCGAGACGACACCCCGCGGCTTGTTGAGCACCAGGTACACCTGGTCCGAGATCGGCGGCAACCGTTTGCCGTCCACCCGCACCACCGCGACGCGGGGGTCCACCTTCGTGCCGAGCCGGGTCACCACCTCGCCGTCGACCTCGACCCGACCGCCCAGCATCAGCTCCTCGCACTTGCGGCGCGAGGCCACCCCGGACTGGGCCAGCAGCTTCTGCAGCCGGATCAGGCCCTCGTCGTCGGTCTCGATCCCCGCCGGGTTCACGCCGGCCCGGGCCCGGTCTCAGTCTCGGGCACCGGCTCGGACGCCGCCTCGGGCCCCGCGACCATCTCCACCAGCTCGTCCTCGAGGTCCGCCATGTCCGGCAGGTACGGCGCGAGCTCGGGCAGGTCCTCGATGGAGGTCACCCCGATCCGCTCCAGGAAGTAGCTGGTGGTCCGGTACAGGTTCGCCCCGGTCTCGTGGTCGTGACCGGCCTCCTCGACCAGGCCGCGGGTGAGCAGGGTCCGCATCACTCCGTCGACGTTCACCCCGCGGATCGCCGAGACCCGAGCCCGGGAGATCGGCTGCTTGTAGGCCACCACCGCCAGGGTCTCCAGCGCCGCCCGGGTCAGTCGCGCCTGCTGGCCCTCGAGCACGAAGCCCTCGACGACGGCGGCGTACTCCTCGCGGGTGTAGTAGCGCCACCCGCCGGCGACGTTGCGCAGCTCGAAGCCCCGCTCCTGGGCGGTGTACTCCGCGGCCAGGTCCGAGAGCGCCGTCTCGACCTGCTCGGTCGGGTATCCCGCGGCGGTCGCCAGCGTCGTGGCGTCCAGTGGCTGGTCGGCGACCATCAGCAGCGCCTCCAGCGACGGCCGCAGTGCCGCGACCGGCACCGCCAGCGTGTCCTCGCTCATCCGTGGTCTCCTTCCGTCACGGTCGGGTCGCTCTCAGCCGGACCAGTATCCGCCGTGTCGCCGGCTGCCGCAGGGTCGGGCTCCGGCGGCGCCCCCTCGAACTCGTCGCGGACCAGCTCCTCGGCGCTGGTCTCCTCGTCCCCGGTCCACCGCACCGAGAGCTCCCCCAGCGGCGTCACCTGGTCGAAGGAGACCGCGCCCTCGCGGAACAGCTCGAGCAACGACAGGAACCGGGCCACCGTGGTCAACCGGTCCGGCGAGTCGCCGCACAGCGTCCGGAAGGTCAGCGTGCCCGAGCGGCGCAACCGCTCCACCACGATCGCGGCCTGCTCCCGGACGCTCACCTTCGCGGCGTGGATGTGCTGCAACGACACCTCGAGCACCGGCTTCGGCTCCAGCGCCCGGGCCGCCATCGCGGCGAACTGCTCCAGACCGATCCCGATCAGCACCTCCGGCAGCAGCCCGGCGTACCGCTCCTCCAGCCCCACCGCTCGCGGGTGCCGCAACGCCTCCCCCGCCAACCGTGTCTCCAGGACGGTCGCCACCAGCTTGAACGCCTTGTACTGCAGCAACCGGGCGAACAGCAGGTCGCGGGCCTCGAGCAGGGCCAGGTCCTCCTCGTCCTCCACGTCGCCCTGCGGCAGCAGCCGGGCCGCCTTGAGGTCGAGCAGGGTGGCGGCGACCAGCAGGAACGACGTGGTCTGCTCCAGGTCCCAGACCGGTCCCCCGGCCTTGACGTGGGCGATGAACTCGTCGGTGACGCGGGACAGCGCCACCTCGGTGATGTCGAGCTTGTGCTTGGCGATGAGGCTCAGCAACAGGTCGAACGGACCCTCGAAGTTGTCCAGCCGCACCGCGAACGCCGGGGACTCGCCGCCGTCGGTCGCGGCCAGGTCGTCGGGCGCGATGGTGAGGCTCATCCCTCGCTGAGTCGACGGGCCAGGGCACTGTCCTCGCCGTGCTCGTCGAGATCGGCGAGCACCAGCGCCACCGCCTCGCGCACCAGCCGACCGCGGTCCACCGCGGTGCCGAGGCTGCGGCGCAGCGACAACCGGGCAGCCTCGATGTCCAGCAGCTCGTCGGCGGTCACGTAGACGGTCATCTTCTCGTCGTGCCGGACCCGTCCGCTGGGACGTCGCGCCGACCCGTCGTCCGCGCCCGGCGGCTGGTCGGGCACCACCCGCACCGACGCCGGCTTCTCGGTCTCCCCCGCCCCCGCGCGGAACAGGTCCTCGGCCGAGGGCAGGCTCACCCGTCGAGCCATCGAGCCAGCACCTCCTTGGCCAGCTGACGGTACGAGCTCGCTCCGGCCGAGGCCGAGGCGTACGACGTGATCGGCTCACCGGCCACGGTGGAGTCGGAGAACTTGACGGTACGCCGGATCACGGTGTGGAAGACCTTGTCGCCCCAGGCCTGCACCAGCCTCTCCATCACCTCGCGGGAGTGCAGGGTGCGGCCGTCGAACATGGTGCCGAGCACGCCGTCGATCTCCAGGCCCGGGTTCAACCGCTCCCGGACCTTGTCGATGGTGGTCTTCAGCAGCGCCACCCCGCGCAGCGCGAAGTACTCACACTCCAGCGGGACCAGCACGCCGTTGGAGGCGGTGAGGGCGTTGACGGTGAGCAGCCCCAGCGAGGGCTGGCAGTCGATGAGGATCACGTCGTACTGCGACAGCGCCGGCGCCAGCACCCGCTGCAGGGTCTGCTCGCGGGCCACCTCGTGGACCAGCTGCACCTCGGCTGCGGAGAGGTCGATGTTGGAGGGCAGCAGGTCCATCCCGGGGACCCCGGACGGCACCACGACGTCCTCGAGGGCGACCTCGCGCTGCATCAGCAGGTTGTAGATCGTGAGGTCCATCTCGTGCGGGTTCAACCCCAGCCCCACCGACAGCGACCCCTGCGGGTCGAAGTCGACGAGCAGCACCTTGCGGCCGAACTCGGCGAGCGAGGCACCCAGGTTGATGGTGGTCGTGGTCTTGCCGACCCCACCCTTCTGGTTGCACATCGAGACCACCCGCGCACGCCCGGTGCTGACCACGGGACCCGGCTCGCGGAACTCCGGCATCGGCCGGCCGGTGGGACCGATCTCGATGACCGGCTCCTGCACGGGTGCCGGCGCCTCCTCACGACGCGCGAACGGCAGGGTCTCGGCCAGCTGGTCGGCGGCCGGCTGCTGCTGGCTCACCCCCGGGTCGGCGGCCTGGACCGGCGGGGTCCACCACGTGGGTGGCATCTCCGGCGCGCTGCTGCCCCCGGTTGCTCCGGGTCCGGGAAACGTCCCGCCAGTGCTCATCTACTGCTCCTCGATCCGCCCGTGTGACTGTGGACCAGTCCCGATCTGCCCCGCAGGCTATATGTCGACACGACGACATCCGGGGAGCCACGCGGGCGCGCCGACGACGAGGTCCGGGCGCGCCGTCAGCGGTCGACGAGCAGGTCGGCGTACTCGGGGTGCCGCTCGATCCAGCCGGCGACGAACGGGCACTGCGGGTCCACCGACCGCTCGCCGGTCGCCCGCACGTCGTCCAGGGCGTGGCGGGCCAACACCGACCCGACCCCGTTTCCCTCGGCGGCGTCGGCGACCTCGGTGTGGGTGAAGGTGATCACACCCTCGGAGAGCCGGTACTCGGAGTGTCCGACCGGCTGCCCGTCCAGGGAGGCGACGTAGCGCTGGCGGTCGGGGTCGTGGGTCACGGTGACGTCAGCCATGCCTCGACCCTACGGACGGCTACAACCGGTGCATCGAGACCGCGGCCAGCACCAGCTCGCCGGCGTCGTCGGAGGCGTCGAGATCGGCCACCGCGTCGATCACCCAGTCCTGGTGGCCCTCCGGGTCGAGCAGGGTCTGACGCACCTCCCACAACCGGGCGGCCACATCCTCGGTGTCCGTGGGCAGCCCGGCCGGCAGCCCGGTCGTCGGGGCGACGGCGATCAGCCTCGGCGACCGGGCGTCGGCGTCGACGAGGACCCGGTCGTGCTCGGCGTAGTACTCCTCGATGGCGCTGTCCCAGCGGGACCGGGTCATCACCACCTCGCGGGCCGGGTCCGTGCGGTCCGCGGCGGCCCGCTCGAGCGCCATCAACCCGTCCAGGTCGTCGCGGGCCACCAGCTCGACGCGGCGCCACATCGCGTTGCGGACCATCACCGTGAAGGCGCGCTCCTGGCGCGAGATCGCCCGCGGCGCCGGCGGCGGCCGGTGCTCGGCCAGCTGCTGGGCGACCCGGTGCACCGCGTCGGGATCGTTGAGCGCCTCCCACTCGTCGAGCAGCGAGGAGTCGGTCTGCCGCACCGTCTCCCCCAGCCACTCCACCAGGTCCTCGAGCTCAGGGGTGCGGTGCTGCTCGGGCACCGTGTGCCGCAGCGTCCGGTAGGCGTCGGTGAGGTAGCGCAGCACCAGCCCCTCGCCCCGGGCCAGCTGGTAGCGGGAGACGAAGTCGGTGAAGCTCATCCCCTGCTCGTACATGTCGCGCACCACCGACTTGGGGCCCAACGCGTCCTCCGGGAGCCACGGGTGGGACTGCCGATAGATCTCGTACGTCGCCCCCAGCAGCTCGGCCAGCGGTTGCGGCCAGGTGATCTGGTCGAGCAGCGCCATCCGCTCCTCGTACTCGATCCCGTCGGCCTTCATCTCCGCGACCGCCTCGCCGCGCGCGGCGTACTGCTGGGCCATCAGGATCTGGCGCGGTGCCTCGAGCACCGCCTCGATCACCGAGACGATGTCCAAGGTGTACGCGGGTGACTCCGGGTCCAGCACGTCCAGGGCGGCCAGCGCGAAGTGCGCCAACGGCTGGTTGAGCGCGAAGTCCTCCGGCAGGTCGACCGTCAGGGTGTAGCGCCGCCCGTGCCCGTCGGGCTCCTCGCGCCGGGTCAGCACCCCGGACGCGACCAGCGAGCGGGTGAGCCGCAGCGCTCGGCGGGCCAGCCGGAGCTGCTGGCGTCGGTCCTCGTGGTTGTCGGTGAGCAGCCGACGCAGCACCGGGAAGGCATCCTCCTCGCGCGCCAGGACGTTGATGATCATCGCGTTGTCGACCCGCATCCGGGACACCAGCGGTTCCGGGACCCCGGCGACGAGCTTGTCGAAGGTCTGCTCGCTCCAGACCACCGTGCCCTCCGGGGGCTTCTTGAGCTGCGCCTTGCTCTTCCGCTTCGCCTGCTTCTCGACACTCATCGCGGCGTTCTTGGCCTCGGCCTTGCGGCGGGCCTTCTCGTTCTCGATCACGTGCTCGGGCGCCTGCACCACGACGTACCCGGCGGTGTCGAAGCCGGCGCGACCGGCGCGACCGGCGATCTGGAGGAACTCCCGCGTCCGCAGGACCCGCTGCCGGGTGCCGTCGAACTTGGCCAGCCCGGTGAACATCACGGTCCGGATCGGCACGTTGATGCCGACCCCGAGGGTGTCGGTGCCGCAGATGACGACCAGCAGCCCGGACTGGGCCAGCTGCTCCACGAGCCGGCGGTAGCGCGGCAGCATCCCCGCGTGGTGCACCCCGACGCCGCGGCGCAGCAGCTTGGAGAGCGTCTTGCCGAAGCCGGCCGCGAACCGGAAGCCGGCCAGCCGCTCCGCGATCCGGTCCTTCACCGGCGCGGAGGCCTTGCTCAACCAGCCGGCGTTCAGCAACGACGTGGCGTGCTCCACCGCCGCAGCCTGGGTGAAGTGCACGACGTAGACCGGAGACTGCTGGGTGGTGACCAGCTCCTCCAGCGTCTCGGCCACCGGGGTCATCGCCCAGCTGAAGGTCAGCGGCACCGGACGTTCGGCGTCGGTGACCAGCGCGGTCTCCCGGCCGGTACGCCGGGACACGTCGTCGGCGAGCTCGCGGACGTCGCCGAGGGTGGCCGACATCAGCAGGAACTGCACCCGAGGCAGCTCCAGCAGCGGCACCTGCCAGGCCCAGCCGCGGTCCGGCTCGGCGTAGAAGTGGAACTCGTCCATCACCACCAGGCCCACGTCCGCGGCTGCCCCCTCGCGCAGCGCCATGTTGGCGAGCACCTCGGCGGTGCAGCAGATGACCGGAGCGTCGGGGTTGACCGCGGCGTCGCCGGTGAGCATCCCGACGTTCTCGGCGCCGAAGACCTCGCACAGCGCGAAGAACTTCTCGCTGACCAGCGCCTTGATCGGCGCGGTGTAGAAGGAGACCCGGTCGGTCGCCAGCGCCGCGGCGTGGGCGGCCAGCGCCACCAGCGACTTGCCCGATCCGGTAGGGGTGGCCAGCACCACGTTGCTGCCGCCGAGCAGCTCGATGACCGCCTCGTCCTGGTGCGGGTAGAGCGTCAGCCCCTGCTCCTCGGCCCACGCCACGACCGCGTCGTACACGTCGTCGGCGGAGGCGCCGACCGGCGGCACCCAGGCTCCGGGCGCGCTCACGTCAGTCCCTCGCTCGCGGGTGGGCGGTGGCGAAGACCTCGCGCAGGTTCTCCACCGTCACCAGGGTGTAGATCTGGGTGGTGGTGACCGAGGCGTGCCCGAGGAGCTCCTGGACGACGCGGACATCGGCACCGCCGTCGAGCAGGTGGGTGGCGAACGAGTGCCGCAGCGTGTGCGGGGAGACGTCGGCGCTGACCCCCGCACGCTCGGCGGCCCGCACCAGCACCGCCCAGGCGGACTGGCGGGAGAGCCGGCCGCCACGGGCGTTGAGGAACAGCGCGCCGGCCGGGGATGCGGCGACCGCCAGCTCGGGCCGGGCTCGGACCAGGTAGGCCTCGACGGCGTCCCGGGCGTAGGAGCCGACCGGGACCAGGCGCTGCTTGCTGCCCTTGCCCCGCAGCAGCACCGTGCCGTCGACCGGGTCGAGGTCGTCGACGTCGAGCCCGACCGCCTCCGAGATCCGGGCGCCGGTGCCGTAGAGGATCTCCAGCAGCGCCCGGTCGCGCAGCGCCAGCGACGTGCCCGCCGCCCCGGCCGCCTCCAGGATCGCCTCGACGTCGGCCAGCGGCAGCGCCTTGGGAAGCCGCCGTCCCGGGGTCGGCGGCTTGACTGCCGCCGCGGGGTCGGCGGCGGCCAGCCCGTCACGGACCGCGAACTTGTGGAAGCCGCGGACCGCGACCACGGTCCGCGCCGCCGAGGTGGCGCTGAGCGGCGGGTGCTCGGCGTCCCCCTCCCGCAACCGACGCAGGAACCCCGTCACCACGCCCTCGTCGACTGCGTCGAGGTCCTCGATGCCGGTCTCGGCGAGGTGGGCGCGGTAGCGGCGCAGGTCGCGGCGGTAGGAGGTCAACGTGTTCGGGGCCAGGCCGCGTTCGACCGTGAGGTGGTCCAGGTAGGTCCGGACCGCCTGGGCCAGGTCAGGCAAGGGCATCGTCCAGCGAGACCGCCTCGATGTCCAGGGCCTCCCCGACCGGAGCGTTGGTGAGCTTGCCGTCGTGGGTGTTCAGGCCGAGGGCCAGGCTGTGGTCGTCGCGACAGGCCTGCTGCCAGCCCTTGTTCGCCAGCGCGATCGTGTACGGCAGGGTCGCGTTGGTGAGCGCGTACGTCGAGGTGCGCGGCACCGCCCCGGGCATGTTCGCCACGCAGTAGAAGATCGAGTCGTGCACGGCGAAGGTCGGGTCGTCGTGCGTGGTGGGCCGGGTGTCCTCGAAGCAGCCACCTTGGTCGACGGCGATGTCGACGAGCACCGATCCCGGCTTCATCTGGGAGACCAGCTCGTTGGTGACCAGCTTGGGCGCCTTGGCGCCGGGGATGAGCACCGCGCCGATGACCATGTCCGCCTCCTTGACCTGCTGCTCGATGGCGAGCTTGGAGGAGGCCAGACCGTGCACGCGGTTGTTGTACCGCCAGAACGACATCCGCAGCTTCTCCAGGTCGGTGTCGAGCAGCGTGACGTCGGCGCCCATCCCGAGCGCGATGTTGGCGGCGTTCTGACCGGAGACGCCGGCGCCGATGATGACGACCTTCGCGTTGGCCACGCCGCCGACTCCCCCGAGCAGCACCCCACGCCCGCCCTGGGCCTTGAGCAGCGAGTAGGCGCCCACCTGGGGCGCCAGGCAGCCGGCGACCTCGGACATCGGGTACAGCAGCGGCAGCCCGCCGGACGGCGACTGCACCGTCTCGTAGGCGATGCCGGTGACCTTGCGCTCGAGCAGCTCCTCGGTGAGCGGCTTGTCGGCGGCCAGGTGCAGGTAGGTGAAGAGGGTCTGGCCCTCCCGCATCCGCGAGTACTCCTCGGCGATCGGCTCCTTGACCTTGAGGACCATGTCGGCGGTGCCCCAGACCTCGTCCGCGTCGGGCAGCATCTGCGCCCCGGCGGCGACGTACTCCTCGTCCTCCACCGAGGACCCCACGCCCGCGTCGGCCTGGATGTAGACCTCGTGACCGTGGGAGGTGAGCTCGTGCACCCCGATCGGGGTGATCGCCACCCGGTACTCGTGGTTCTTGACTTCGGTGGGGACGCCGACCTTCACGCTGGGACTCCTTCGTTCGTGGACGCCACCACGATGTGACGCCGGATCGACACTATCGCCCGAGTGCCGCCGCGACGCTCGCGGTCGGCACCAGGGCCAGGTCGTCGACCTCGACGATCGACGGGACGGCCCCGAGGAGTTCGAAGACCTGCCGGGCCTGGGTCAGCAGGGGCTGGGCCTCGCCGAGGCGCCCCTGGCGCGCCAGCCACCGGCCGAGCTCCAGCCGAGTCCGTGCCAGGAGGTAGGGCGCCCCGTAGTCGGCCAGCGCCTGCTCCGCGGCGCGCAGCGGCCCCTCGGGGTCGGTGCCGGTCGCCAGCACCACCAACCCGCGCAGTCGCGCCAGCTCCGCGGTGGCGAGTCGGTGCCGCAGGCCGACCAGCACCGGCTCGGCCGCGTCCATCAGCGTCCGGGCCGCCTCGGCGTCGCCCGCCTCACACAGCAGCTCGACAGCCGGTGGCAGCAACACCTCGATGTCGTCGCCGACGTCGCCCTGACCGGACCGGATCCGGCTCAGGGTGGCCTCGCCGGCGGCCCGGGCGGCCGCCGGTAGCCCGCCTGCGGCAGCATCGGCGAGTGCGTGCGCCAGCACGGTCGCGTGCTGGTCGTAGGGGTCCTCGGACTGCTTGATCTCGGGCACGGTGACCGGTTCTCCGCGGGCGCGGCGCACCTGGGTCTGCATGAGCCACAACGACGACGAGCCGGCGCTCGTCCCATGATCGACGAGCCACTCGGCGTTCTCGTGCAGGAGCCGGTCCCAGTCCCCGAGCAGCCACCAGGCGTAGTTCGCGTTGGTCAGAGCAACCTCGACGTTCCCGACGTTGCCGACCTGCCGGTTCACCTCGAGGGCCTCCGCCGCGAGCACCGCCCCCTCAGTGAGATCGCGGGGGTACCGATCGGAACTGAGGTTTGCGAGCGCGTCGGCGAGGGCTTCCAGGGCATGGCCGGCGCGAGCGAGCTCGGCACCACGCTGGTAGACCGCCGCCGCCGCGACAGGAGAACCCGAGTCGGTCAGCGTCGTGCCCAGGCAGAACAACGCGGGGACCAGCAGGGCCGCAGAGTCCTGCTTCTCGGCCAGGGCGAGGCCGTCCCAGGCGTGGCGCCGTTGGCACTGCAGGTCACCGGCGGCTCGGGCACAGAACCAGAGGGTCCTGTGGATCCTGAGCAGGACGGCCGCTGGTACGTCGTCACGGCCGGCGGCCAGCTCGAGAGCGTGCTCGGCCAGTCGCTGCGTCTCGCGCATCAGACCGATCCATGATTGCGCCCGTGCCTGGACCGCCAGCGCGGACACCACCCCGGGCACGTCCTCAAGGTCGCGATAGCGCCCCTCGGCCTCCTGCGCGACCGTGAGCGCCTTCTCGGGGTTGCCGGACGCGTACGCCGTTTCGGCCGCCCGTTTCAGCAGTCCGGCTCGCTCCACAGGCCCGGGGTCGAGCTCGAGCGCGGTCTCGATGCTGGCCAGTGCCTGCTGCGGGTCACCCAGCGCCTCGGACCGGTCGGCAGCCGCGATGAGGAGCTCCCGGATCCGCACCACCAGCTCCGCACGGCCCGGCTCGTCCGGGCCCCCGGCACGCAGCGCGTCCAACAGGTGCTGGGCGATCACCCCCGCGAAGGCGCCCCCGACGTCCGATGGGTCCTCCTCGAGACTGGCCGCGGCCGCCAGGTGCCGAGCCCGACGGTCCACCCGGGACAGCGAGTCGTAGGCGACCTCGCGCATCATCGACTGCCGGAACCGCACCTGCCCGGACTCGGCGGACGACTCCTCGACGACCTCGAGCACACCTTTGGTGTCCAGCGAGGACACCGCCGCCCGCACCTGCGAACCGGACAGCTCGGTCAACCCCTGCAGCTGGTCGATACGGAACACCAACCCGAGCACACTGGCGTCCTGCACCATCCGCCGCTCGACCGCACCCAACGTGTCCAGCCGGGCCGCGATCAACATCCGCAGGCTGGTCGGAGCCGTCAACCGGTCCAGGTCCACCCGCGAGTGGTCGTGGTCCACGAACACGTACCGCCCGTCCCGAGGCACCACCGCCTCGCGGTCCACCCAGGACCGCACCGTCTCGACCGCATACAACGGAACCCCGTCCGACCGGGCGACGAGCGCGCGGCGAGCACGGGTGGGCAAGCCGTCCACCAACCCGTCCACCAGGCTCCCCATCGCTTCGGCAGCCAGCGGAGGCAGCTCCACCAGAGCCGCCGAGCGCGACTCGAGCAACGACGCCCGCCGCTCCAGCAGCTCCGGCCGGGTGATCACCACCACCAACAGCCGCGCCTTGCTGGTCCGAGCCAAATGCTCGACAAGATCAAGCAGACCACTGTCGGCATGCTGAGCATCCTCGAAGACCAACACCACCGGACTCTCACCACCGACCCGGGCCAAGAACGTGCCCCACGCCGAGAACAGGTCGTTGCGGTCGAACGCGGACCGATCACCCCCACCCAGCAACACCCGCAGCCGCGGCGCCAACCACACCGCCTCCTCCTCCTCGAGCGCGACCCGCTCCGCCCCCGCGGTGATCTTCTCCCGGACCGTGGCCACGTCATCGGTCTCCTCGATCCGCAACCGGGCCCGCATCATCTCCGCGAACGCCCAGTACGAGACACCCTCCCCATAGGACCGGCACCGACCCCGATGCCAGTAGATGCTGCCCCGCAGACCATCGACGTACTTCTCCAGCTCCCACCCCAACCGCGACTTGCCCACACCCGCCACACCACTGAGCACCAGCAACCGGGCGCGCCCATCGGTCTCGACCGCATGCAACGCCTCCTTGAGCTGACGCAGCTCCACCTCCCGACCCACCACCGGCGCCTGCAGACCATCCTCACGCTGAGCCCCACCCACCGCCGCGACCACCGCATCGGCCCGGAACAACCGCACCGGATCGACCTTGCCCTTCAGCACATGCTCGCCCCGATCGGAGAACGCGATCGCCGCCTCCGCCAGAGCCCGCGTCTCCGCATCCGCCCACACCTCACCCGGCGCCGCCGCCGTCTGCACCCTCGCCGCGGTGTTCACCGCGTCCCCCGCGACCATCCCCTCCCCCACCGCATCCAGGGTCACCGCCACCGAACCCGTCACCAACCCCACCCGCAGCCGCAGCTCCGGCACCCCCCAGGACCGACCCAACACCGCCACCTCGGCAACCAGGTCCAGCCCCGCCCGCACCGCCCGCTCCGCATCGTCCTCGTGGGTCACCGGCACCCCCCACACCGCCATCACCGCATCACCGATGAACTTCTCCACCGTCCCGCCATAGCGACCCACCACGGTCCGAGCAACACCGAAATAGGCACTCAACAGCTCCCGGACATCCTCCGGATCACGCGACTCCGACAACGTCGTGAACCCCACCAGATCACCGAACAACACCGTGGTCGTACGCCGCTCCGAGACCGACGCCACCCGACCGACCCGGCCCCCCGGAACACGCCCGCCCCACTGCTCTCAGCCGGAGCCGCAGCCGCAGCGGCACACCGCACTCGGGACAGAACCGACCCCCCTCGACCCGATGACCACACGCCGGACACCCCCGAGCCGCCGGCGTACCGCACTCCGGACAGAACTTCGCCGACTCCGGAACCACGCCGGCGCAGCCGCCGCACGAACGAGCCACCCGCCCACCCCTCCCCGTCAAAGCAAAGGATCGCCCCCCACGGCCCTCCCGTCCACCTCCACGTCCCCGTGTCCGAAGGAGAGGAGCATGTCGTGGGTGCGGAACGACCCGTCACCGGCCCCGCCCGCGGACACGTCAGATCGGCTCTATCCCCCGACCGCCGCCATGATGCTCACGGTCGGCACCAGCGCCAGGTCGTCGACCTCGGCGGTCGAGGGGACGGCCCCGAGGAGTTCGAAGACCTGCCGGGCCTGGGTCAGCAGGGGCTGGGCCTCGCCGAGGCGACCCTGGTGGGCCAGCCACCGGCCGAGCTCCAGCCGGGTCCGTGCCAGCAGGTACGGCGCCCCGTAGTCGGCCAGCGCCTGCTCCGCGGCCCGCAGCGGCTCCTCGGGGTCGGTGCCGTTCGCCAGCGCCACCAACCCGCGCAGTCGCGCCAGCTCCGCGGTGGCGAGTCGGTGCCGCAGGCCGGTCAGCACCGGCTCGGCCGCGTCCATCAGCGTCCGGGCCGCCTCGGCGTCGCCCGCCTCGCAGAGCAGCTCGACGGCCGGTGGCAGCAACAGCGCGAGGTCGTCGCCGACGTCGCCCTGACCGGACCGGATCCGGCTCAGGGTGGCCTCGCCGGCGGCCCGGGCGGCCGCCGGTAGACCGCCTGCGGCAGCATCGGCGAGTGCGTGCGCCAGCGCTGCGGCGTGCTGGTCGTAGGGGTCCTCGGACTGCCTGATCTCGGGCACGGTGACCGGCTCGCCGCGGGCGCGCCGCACTTGCGCTTGCATGAGCCAGAGCGACGACGATGCGGCCGTCGTGCCTTGGTCGGCGAGCCACTCGGCGTTCTCCTGCACCAGCCGGTCCCAGTCCCCGAGCAGCCACCGGGCATAGCTCGCGTTGATGAGTCCGACCCCCACGCTCGAGACGTTGCCGACCTGCCGGTACACCTCCATCGCCTCCACCGCCAAGGTTGCGCCCTCAGCGAGATCGCGGGGATATCGCTCGGAGCAGAGGTAGCCGAGAGTGGTGCCGAGGGTGCGCAGGTCGTGTCCGGCGCGAGCCAACCGGGCACAGCTCTGGTACACCGCCGCCGCCGCGGCGACACAACCCGAGTCGGTCAGGGCCGTCCCCAGGACCAGCAACGGCGAGACCACCAGGATGGGGTCGTCCTGCTTCTCGGCCAGGGCGAGGCCGGCCCAGGCGTGCCGCTGTTGCTCGCGCAGATCACCGGCGGCCCGGGCACAGTGCGAGAGGGTCGAGTGGATCTTGAGCAGGACGGCCGCTGGTACGTCGTCACGGCCGGCGGCCAGCTCGAGAGCGTGCTCGGCCAGCTGTTGCGCCTCCTGGAGCCGACCCGCGGTGAACATCGTCCATGTCTGGAGCGTCATGGCCGCCACGACGCCGGGCACGTCCCCAAGGTCGCGATAGCGCCCCTCGGCCTCCTGCGCGACCGTGAGCGCCTTCTCGGGGTTGCCGGACGCGTACGCCGTTTCGGCCGCCCGTTTCAGCAGTCCGGCTCGCTCCACAGGCCCGGGGTCGAGCTCGAGCGCGGTCTCGATGCTGGCCAGTGCCTGCTGCGGGTCACCCAGCGCCTCGGACCGGTCGGCAGCCGCGATGAGGAGCTCCCGGATCCGCACCACCAGCTCCGCACGGCCCGGCTCGTCGGGGCCCCCGGCACGCAGCGCGTCCAACAGGTGCTGGGCGATCACCCCCGCGAAGGCGCCCCCGACGTCCGATGGGTCCTCCTCGAGACTGGCCGCGGCCGCCAGGTGCCGAGCCCGACGGTCCACCCGGGACAGCGAGTCGTAGGCGACCTCGCGCATCATCGACTGCCGGAACCGCACCTGCCCGGACTCGGCGGACGACTCCTCGACGACCTCGAGCACACCTTGGTCGTCCAGCGTCGTCACCGCCGCTCGCACCTGCGCCGGACAGCGTCGGTCAACCCCTGCAGCTGGTCGATACGGAACACCAACCCGAGCACACTGGCGTCCTGCACCATCCGCCGCTCGACCGCACCCAACGTGTCCAGCCGGGCCGCGATCAGCATCCGCAGGCTGGTCGGAGCCGTCAACCGGTCCAGGTCCACCCGCGAGTGGTCGTGGTCCACGAACACGTACCGCCCGTCCCGAGGCACCACCGCCTCGCGGTCCACCCAGGACCGCACCGTCTCGACCGCATACAACGGAACCCCGTCCGACCGGGCGACGAGCGCACGGCGAGCACGGGTGGGCAGGCCGTCCACCAACCCGTCCACCAGGCTCCCCATCGCTTCGGCAGCCAGCGGTGGGAGGTCCACCAGAGCCGCCGAGCGCGACTCGAGCAACGACGCCCGCCGCTCCAGCAGCTCCGGCCGGGTGATCACCACCACCAACAGCCGCGCCTTGCTGGTCCGAGCCAGATGCTCGACAAGATCAAGCAGACCACTGTCGGCATGCTGAGCATCCTCGAAGACCAACACCACCGGACTCTCACCACCGACCCGGGCCAAGAACGTGCCCCACGCCGAGAACAGGTCGTTGCGGTCGAACGCGGACCGATCACCCCCACCCAGCAACACCCGCAGCCGCGGCGCCAACCACACCGCCTCCTCCTCCTCGAGCGCGACCCGCTCCGCCCCCGCGGTGATCTTCTCCCGGACCGTGGCCACGTCATCGGTCTCCTCGATCCGCAACCGGGCCCGCATCATCTCCGCGAACGCCCAGTACGAGACACCCTCCCCATAGGACCGGCACCGACCCCGATGCCAGTAGATGCTGCCCCGCAGACCATCGACGTACTTCTCCAGCTCCCACCCCAACCGCGACTTGCCGACACCCGCACACCACTGAGCACCAGCAACCGGGCGCGCCCATCGGTCTCGACCGCATGCAACGCCTCCTTGAGCTGACGCAGCTCCACCTCCCGACCCACCACCGGCGCCTGCAGACCATCCTCACGCTGAGCCCCACCCACCGCCGCGACCACCGCATCGGCCCGGAACAACCGCACCGGATCGACCTTGCCCTTCAGCACATGCTCGCCCCGATCGGAGAACGCGATCGCCGCCTCCGCCAGAGCCCGCGTCTCCGCATCCGCCCACACCTCACCCGGCGCCGCCGCCGTCTGCACCCTCGCCGCGGTGTTCACCGCGTCCCCCGCGACCATCCCCTCCCCCACCGCATCCAGGGTCACCGCCACCGAGCCCGTCACCAACCCCACCCGCAGCCGCAGCTCCGGCACCCCCCAGGACCGACCCAACACCGCCACCTCGGCAACCAGGTCCAGCCCCGCCCGCACCGCCCGCTCCGCATCGTCCTCGTGGGTCACCGGCACCCCCCACACCGCCATCACCGCATCACCGATGAACTTCTCCACCGTCCCGCCATAGCGACCCACCACGGTCCGAGCAACACCGAAATAGGCACTCAACAGCTCCCGAACATCCTCCGGATCACGCGACTCCGACAACGTCGTGAACCCCACCAGATCACCGAACAACACCGTGGTCGTCCGCCGCTCCGAGACCGACGCCACCCGACCACCCGGCGCCCCAGGAGCATTCGCCGCGGGCCCACTCCCTCAGCCGGAGCCGAGCCGTCAGCGGCACACCACACTCAGGACAGAACCGACCCCCCTCGACCCGATGACCACACGCCGGACACCCCCGAGCCACCGGCGTACCGCACTCCGGACAGAACTTCGCCGACTCCGGAACCACGCCGGCGCAGCCGCCGCACGAACGAGCCACCCGCCCACCCCTCCCCTGCTCCAAGCAAAGGATCGCCCGCCGCGCCCCTCCCGTCCACCTCGTGGCGGTCTGGTGCCTGCGGCCTCAGCCCAGCAGCCCCTTCGCCTGGGCGAGCAGCACCGCGATCACCACGGGGGCGTCGGTGACCGCCCCGGAGTGCACGGCGGCGAGCAGGTCGCCGTACGGCACCCAGAACGAGGACATCTCGGCCTCCTCGTGGGCCGGCACGAAGTCCCCGCGGTCCGCCGGGCCGAGGTCGCGGGCCAGGTAGAAGTGCATCCGCTCCGCGGAGATCCCCGGCGAGGAGTAGGTGGTGGCGAGGGAGGTCCAGTCCCCGGCCTCGAGCTGCGCCTCCTCACGCAGCTCGCGCCGCGCCACCTCCAGCGGGGCCTCGTCGTCGCCGTCGCACAGCCCGGCGGGCAGCTCGACGAACCGGCGGCGGGCCGGGTGCCGGTACTGCCACAGGCAGAACACCCGTTCGTCGTCATCCACGGCCAGGATCACCACCGCGCCGGGATGCTCGAGCACCAGACGCCGGAACGGCTCGCCGTGCTCGTCCCCCGGTGCCCGGATGTCGTCGGCGCGCAGCGCCACCACCCAGTCGTCGCGGTACAGGTCGGTGCTGGCCAGCACCGGCCAGTCCTCGGGTCGGTCGGCCAGGGGGGACGGCGGTGCGGACATGATGGTGAGGCTAACGCTCAGTCCTCGTCGTCGACGGCGGGGCGACGCAGCCCGCGCTCGTCGATCGGGAAGCGCAGCTCGCGCTGCCGCTCGATCGCCGCCCCGACCAGCCCGGCGAACAGCGGGTGCGGCCGGGTCGGCCGGGAGCGCAGCTCGGGGTGCGCCTGGGTGGAGACGTAGTACGGGTGCACCTCGGTGGGCAGCTCCACGAACTCCACCAGGTTGTTGTCCGGGGAGGTGCCGGAGAAGACCAGGCCTGCCTCGGTGAGCTGGTCGCGGTAGGAGTTGTTGACCTCGTAGCGGTGCCGGTGCCGTTCCTCGATGAGCTCCTCGCCGTAGGCCGTGCGCACCACCGACCCCTCGAGGAGCTGCGCCGGGTAGAGCCCGAGCCGCATCGTGCCGCCGAGGTCTCCGGCGCCCTCGACGTAGGCCAGCTGCTCGGCCATCGTCGCGACCACCGGCTCCGGGACGTCCGGGTCGAACTCGGTGGAGCCTGCCTTCTCCAGGCCGGCGACGTTGCGCGCGAACTCGATGACCATGCACTGCAGGCCGAGGCAGAGACCCAGGGTCGGGATCTTGTGGGTGCGGGCGTAGGTGAGGGCGCCCAGCTTGCCCTCGATGCCGCGGATGCCGAATCCGCCCGGCACACAGATGGCATCGACGTCGGCGAGGTGCTTGGCGGCACCCGCCGGGGTGTCGCACTCGTCGGAGGCGATCCACCGGATGTGCACCTTCGCCTCGTGGGCGAACCCGCCGGCGCGCAACGCCTCGCCGACCGAGAGATAGGCGTCGGGAAGGTCGATGTACTTGCCGACCAGCCCGATCGTCACCTCCTCGGTGGGGTGGTGCACCCGGCGCAGCAGGTCGTCCCACAGCGTCCAGTCGACGTCGCGGAACGGCAGGTCCAGACGCCGGACCAGGTAGGCGTCGAGCCCCTCGCGGTGCAGCACCTTGGGGATGTCGTAGATCGACGGGGCGTCGGCGGCGGTGACCACGGCCTCCTCGTCGACGTCGCACATCAAGGAGATCTTCTTCTTGATCGAGTCCGGCAGCTCGCGGTCGGCGCGGCAGACCACGGCGTCGGGCTGGATGCCCACCTGGCGCAACGCGGCCACCGAGTGCTGGGTCGGCTTGGTCTTCAGCTCGCCGGACGGGCCGATGAAGGGCACCAGGGAGACGTGCAGGAAGAAGCAGTTGTCCCGCCCGATGTCGTGACGGACCTGCCGGGCGGCCTCGAGGAACGGCAACGACTCGATGTCGCCCACGGTGCCACCGACCTCGGTGATGACGACGTCGACCTCCTGGTCGACCGCCCCCATCGCGAGGATCCGCTCCTTGATCTCGTTCGTGATGTGCGGGATGACCTGGACGGTGTCACCGAGGTAGTCGCCGCGACGCTCCTTGGCGATGACGCTGGAGTAGACCTGTCCGGTCGTGACGTTCGCGATCTGCTTGAGGTTGGTGTCGAGGAAGCGCTCGTAGTGACCGATGTCGAGGTCGGTCTCGGCGCCGTCGTCGGTCACGAAGACCTCGCCGTGCTGGAACGGGTTCATCGTCCCGGGATCGACGTTGAGATAGGGGTCGAGCTTCTGCATCGTCACCCGCAAGCCACGCGAGCGGAGCAGTCGACCCAGGCTGGAGGCGGTGAGCCCCTTGCCGAGCGAGGAGGCGACGCCCCCGGTGACGAACACGTGCTTGGCGGGGGTCGGCTCTCTCACGGAACTCCATGCTATCCCAGGGGTAGCACTCCGTCGGACCCCGACGCTCCGAACGCCCCCACTCGACCCTCGGTACGCCGCACCAGGGCCAGCACCGTCGCCACCCGACCGGCTTCGGACTCGATCCCGTCGACGGTCGTGACCTCGGCCCCGACCGGGTCCTCGCGCACGGCGGCCAGGTCACCGCCGGCACCCGACGCGACGCCGGCCGCGACCACGACCCCGGCGGCGCGCTCGGCCAGCCCGTCGAGCAGCCCGGTGAGGATCGCCTCGTCCAGGGCTGCCGCGGCACCGTCGCCGGGCAGCACCACCAGCACCCACGGCGCGAGCTGCGGTTCTCCGTCGGGGAGGTCGACCAACCCGGCGCCCAGCAGGCTCTGCCGCACCGTCACCGCCGGACCCTCGGGCGGCGTGGCCCCGTCGCCGGTGGTGGCGACCGCGGCGCCCAGCAGCTGACCCAGCCGCACGTACGTCGGGGCGGCGCGGCGCACCACACGCTCGGGCAGCTGCTCGTCGAGCTGGAGGCCGAGCGCGTCGACCAGCGACTTCTCGTTGGCGTCCACCAGCGCCGGGCCGACGTCGTACCGCCCCGCCACCGTGCCGCCGGCCGTCCCGACCTGCTCGGTCAGGTCGGCCACCGTGCCAGCGTCGGCTCCCGGCAACACGACCAGGGCGACCTGGCGGCCGTCGAGTCCTCCGGCGTACAGCGTCGGCGCGGCGGCGGTCGCGAAGGCATCGAGATACTCCGTCTGCGCTGCCAGGAGGTTCCGCTCGGCGGTCCCGTCGACGGCGCCATCGGCGGCACCCGGGTCACCGGTGGCCACCACCGACGCGGGGTCGAGCTCGCTCAGCGGTCCGCCGCCCAGCGCGATGCCGACGGCCAGGGCGCCGGCCGCGGCGGTGAGCGTGATCAGGGGTCGGAACGGGGCTCGGCGCGAGGTCATCTCAGAACCACTCCCGCCACTGGGCCTCCAGCCACGAGCCGGCCTCACTGCTCCGCTCGCGCAGCACCTCACCGGCCGTGACCGCCCACTCCTGACCGACCGGGGTGGTGGCGATGGCCGCGGCGACCGCGAGCAGGCAGATCAGCAGGGTCAGCAGCAGGTGCCGGGGCCGCGCCACCCCGCTGTAGAGCCGCGGCACGGCGCGGGCGTCGACCAGTGCCGGCCCCACCTTGAGCCGGGTCAGGAACGTGCTCGCCAGGCCGTCCCGGCGACGGTCGAGGAACTCCTCGAGCGTGGCGTGCATCCCGACCCCGACGATCACCTCAGCGTCCCCCGCGTCGGCCAGCAGCAGGGCCGCGTCCTCGGCGGTGGCGGCGGTCTCGAGCACCCCGACCCGGATGCCCAGCCGTCGCAGGCTCTCCAGCCCGCGGTCGGAGGCGCCGCGGTCGACCCGGACGACGACATCGGTCGCCGATCTCAGGGTGTCCCGGTCCGGCAGGGCGTCGGTGCCCGAGAGCAGCACCACGTCGGGTCGCAGGCCCAGCCGGCGTACCGCAGCCGCCGCCTCGTCGACGGCGACCAGCACCGGCCGGCGTTCGCGCAGGAACGTCCGGATCCCCCTCAGCTCGGTGAGGTACTCGTGGCCGGGGGCGACCACCACGACCGGTCGCCCGGCGACCCGGGTGCCGAGCGTGGGCAGCCCCAGCCCGTGCAGCAGCAGGTCCTGCTCGCGGCGCAGCAGCGCGGTGGTGTTGTGGGTGAACGTCTCGGCCTGGGCCAGCATCCCCTCGCGGGCCCGGGCCATCTCCTCCCGGATCGTCACCAGCTCCAGCACCCGGCCGCGGGCCAGCGGCTCGGGCGCGTCCTCGGCAGAGATGTCCGGGCCGGGCTGAGCGAAGACCGCGCCGTCGAGGAGGCGGACCCGGCGTCCGTCCCGCAACGCGGTCGCGGCCGGACCGACACCGTCGACCAGGGTCACCTCGGCGAGCGCCAGCGACTCGGGCCCCAGCGGCGGGTAGCGCCCGGAGATCATCGGGCCGACGTTGAGCACCGCGGCCACCCCGGCCTCGACGAGCCGTTGTGCCGCCGCCCGATCCAGGTCGGGGTGGTCCAGCACCACGATGTCGCCGGGCTCGACGGTGGTCAGCTCGCCGGCTCGTCGGCCGAGGCGGACCACCCCGATCTGCCCGGGCAGGGTCACGTCGGGGCGTTGACGCAGGGGAAGTCTCATGTCCGGACCATCGTCGCAAACTGCGCCCTGGTTGCCCGACAACCCCGGCGGGGGCGTGTCGGGCCGGCCGAGCCGGACGGGTGGGGCCGCCGGCCTCAGCTCAACGCACGCACCGGGTGTGCGACGTCGAGCAGCTCGCGGGCGTGCGCCAGCGCCGTGTCCGAGTCGGCGAGACCGGCGAGCATCCGGGACAGCTCCCGCTCGCGCGCGGCCCCGTCGAGGACCGTGAGACCCGAGCTGGTGACCGATCCGTCGTGCGACTTCTCGACCACCACGTGGCGGTCGGCGTACGCCGCCACCTGCGGCAGGTGGGTGACGACCAGCACCTGGGCGTTGCGGGCGAGCTGGGCCAGGCGCCGGCCGACCTCGACCGCGGCGCTGCCGCCGACGCCGGCGTCGACCTCGTCGAAGACGAACGTCGGCACCGGGCTGGTGCCGGCCAGCGCGACCTCGACGGCGAGCATCACCCGGGACAGCTCGCCGCCCGAGGCGCCCTTGTGCAGCGCTCGAGGATCGGCGCCGAGGTTCGCGGCGAGCAGCAGCTCGACCTCGTCCACCCCGGACCCGGTGAAACGGAGCCACCGGTCCCCCACCCGCAGCGGGGCAGGGCGGCCGGACTCGGGGCGGCCGGACTCGGGGGCGGGCACCTCGGTCTGGTGCACGGCGACGGTCACCACCGCATGCGGCATCGCCAGCAGCGTGAGCTCGGCGGTGACCTCCGCACCCAGCCGGGCGGCGGCCTCGGTGCGGGCCGCGGACAGCCGGCCGGCCGCGTTGCCGAGCTGCTCGCGCAGCTCCTGCTGCTGCTGGCGCAGCTCGGCGATCCGGTCGTCGGTGCCGTCCAGCTCGAGCAGCCGGTGCGAGGAGTGCTGGGACCAGGCGAGCACCTCCTCGACGGTCTCGCCGTACTTGCGGGTCAGCGCCGTGAGAGCAGCCCGGCGTTCCGAGACCCCGGCCAGCCGGGCGGGGTCGGTGTCGATCCGCGCCGCGTACGACGCGACGTCCGCGGCCACGTCGGAGAGCAGGTAGCTGACCTCGGCCAGCCGGTCGGCCAGCTCACCGGCCTCGGGATCGTGGTCGCGCACCCCGTCCAGCAGCCGCCGCGCCGCGGAGGTGGTGCCGAGCGCGTCGTGCGGCGTCCCGCCACCCATGTCGTCGCTGGAGAGGGCCTCGCGGGCCTGCTCGGCTGCCGCCCGCAGCGTGTCGGCGTGGCCGAGCCTGGACTCCTCCGCCGCCAGCGCCTCGTCCTCGCCGGGCACCGGGTCGACCGCCTCGACCTCGGCGAGACCGAAGCGCAGCAGGTCGGCCTCGCGGGCCCGCTCCCGGGCGGTGGCGACGACCTCGTCGAGCTCGGCCTCGACGCGCGCGAGCCGTCCGTGCAGGTCGCCGTACTCATGCGCCAGCCCGGCCAGCTCGGGGCCGCCGAAGCGGTCCAGCGCCTCGCGCTGCGCGCGGGCCTGGAGCAACCGGTGCTGGTCGGACTGACCATGGACCGCGACCAACGGCTGGGCGACCTCGGCCAGGCGGACCACCGGCACCGAGGCGCCGCCGACGAAGGCGCGGGACCTGCCCTCGGCGGACACGTGCCGGGCCAGCACCACTCGGTCGTCCTCCACCTCTCCGCCGACCTCCTCGACGGCGGCGGCGAACCCGGGATGCGCGGTGGCACGGACCACGCCCTCGACCCGGGCGGTGCGGGCACCGGAGCGCACCGCCCCGGTATCGGCTCGCCCGCCGAGCAGCAGCCCGAGGGCGGTGACGATCATCGTCTTGCCGGCGCCGGTCTCACCGGTGATCACGGTCAGGCCCGGGCCGAGCTCCAAGGTGGAGGACTCGATGACCCCGAGCGAGGTGATCCGCAGCTCCTCAAGCATCGGTGGCCGCCGCCCGTCGACGTTCGGCGGCGCCGCGCCAGCCCTGGACCGGCAGTCCGAACTTGGCGACCAGCCGGTCCGTGAACGGCGCCTCGTGCAGCCGCACCAGCCGCACCGGGTCGGTGCCGCGGCGCACCTCGACCCGGGCTCCCGGGGGCAGGTCCGCGGTGCGGCGTCCGTCGCACCACAGCACGCCCGTCCCGTCGGCGCGGGCGATGAGCTCGATGGCCAGCACCGAGGTGGGCGCCACCACCATCGGCCGGGCGAACAGGGCGTGGGCGCTGATCGGCACGATGAGCAGGGCCTCGACCTCCGGCCACACGATCGGTCCGCCCGCCGAGAAGTTGTAGGCGGTGGACCCGGTCGGCGTCGCGCAGACGACCCCGTCGCAACCCCACCGCGACAGCGGTCGGCCGTCGATCTCGACGACCACCTCGAGCATCCGCTCGCGGGCCGCCTTCTCCACGCTCGCCTCGTTGAGAGCGAACGTCTCCATCACGATCTCGCCGTCCCGGAAGGCCCGCACCTCGAGCGTCATCCGGTCCTCGGCGGTGTAGCGGCGGTGCACGATCGCCTGGATCGCGGTCTCCACGTCGTCGTGCTCCGCCTCGGCCAGGAAGCCGACATGACCCAGGTTCACGCCCAGCAGCGGGGTGTGGCTGCCCCGGGTGAGCTCGGCGGCGCGCAGGATGGTGCCATCGCCGCCGATCACCAGCACGAGCTCGCAGTCGTCGGCGACGGTGCCGCCGCCGGCCGGGGGCGCCGGGTCGGCGACCTCGACGGCCGGGTCGTAGGAGTCGCCGACCAGGCCGAGGTCCTCAACCTCGGAGTGCAGCATCCGGACCACCATGCCGTGGCTGGTCAACGCCTTGCAGAAGGCGAGGGCCACCTCGCGGGCCTCGACCCGCCCGGTGTGGGTGAGGACCAGCACCCGGCGTACGACGGTGCGGGGGGTCGGCTCGGTCACGGCACCACCATCTCACCCGGCTCCGCCGGACCGGCCCGCACCACGGCGTCGATGGTGTCGTGGTCCACGGCCGGCGCACCGCGGCGCAGCCACAGGAAGAACTCGACGTTGCCCGAGGGTCCGGGCAGCGGGCTGGTGGCCACGCCCCGGGCGCCCCAGCCACGGGCCGCGGCGGCGTCGGCCACCGCACGGACCGCCTCCGCTCGCAGGGCCGGGTCACGGACCACGCCGCCCTTGCCGACCCGGTCCTTGCCGACCTCGAACTGCGGCTTCACCATCAGCGCCAGGTCGCCGTCCGGGGCGGTCACCCCGAGCAGCGCGTCGAGGACCAACGACAGCGAGATGAAGGAGAGATCCCCGACCACGAGGTCCACCGGGCCGCCGACCAGCTCGGGGGTGAGCTCGCGCACGTTGGTCCGGTCGTGCACCCGGACCCGCTCGTCGGAGCGGATCCGCCAGGCGAGCTGGCCGTAGCCGACGTCGACGGCGACCACCTGCGCGGCCCCGGCGCGGAGCAGGACGTCGGTGAAACCCCCCGTCGAGGCGCCCGCGTCCAGGCAGCGCCGCCCGGTCACCCGCAGACCGGCCGGGCCGAACGCGGCCAGGGCACCGGCCAGCTTGTGGCCGCCCCGGGAGACGTAGTCGGGACGCTCGGCGTCCTCGCTGACCACCACCGCGACGTCGGTGGTCACCTGGGTGGCCGGCTTGGTGGCCACGGCGCCCTGCACCCGCACCCGCCCGGCGGCCACCAGCTCGGTGGCGTGCTCGCGCGACCGGGCCAGTCCACGACGGACCAGCTCGGCGTCGAGGCGGAGGCGGCGGGGCGGCACCGGTGCGGCGGCGTGCTCAGCTCGCCCGGGTCGGGTCCAGGGCGCGGCGCAGCCGGTCGTGGGCGGACTCGAACGCCGCGACGTGCTCGGACAGCGGACGCTGGTCGAGCTGCTGGATGTCGACGACCGCCCCGTCGACCTCGTCGACCCCGGTCCGCGGGGCCAGGTCGGGCGTCTCCGGCTGGTCGAGGTCCATGCCAGCAGGCTACCGCCGGGCACCCGGCGCGGGGGCAGGTGGCTCCAGCGAGTCGACGTCCGGGATCTCCCCGGTCCGATCCCGGTGCCGCCACGCCGCGACCGCCACCGAGCGCCACCAGTCATCGGGGCCTCCCGAGCCGGAGACCTCGAGCCCGCCCGAGCCGCCCGAGCCGCCTGAGCTCGCTGGACCCACCGTCACGCGCCAGCCGCCCAGCTCGACCCCGTCGTCGTCACCGACGTCCGGCGCGGCCGTCGGGGTGAGCAGCCCGCCGAGATCCACCGAGAGGTACCTCGGGCGCTGCCCGGGATCGGCGGCGACCAGCTCGGCCAGCCCGGTCACGCCGGTCAGCACCAGCAGGGTGTCGAACCCGGCGGCCCGTCCGCCCTCGATGTCGGTGTCCAGCCGGTCCCCGACCATCAACGGTCGCTGCCCGCCGACCCGTCGTACCGTCTCCTCGAGCAGCGGCGTCGCCGGCTTCCCGGCGACCACCGGCTCGACGCCGCTGAACCGGCGCAGCATGTCCACCAGCACCCCGTGCCCGGGTGCGACACCATAGTCGGTGGGGATCGTCAGGTCGGTGTTGCTGGCCACCCACCACAGCCCTTCGCGGACCAGGACCGCGGCGCGCATGATGTCGCGCCAGGTCAGGTTCGGGCCGTAGCCGGTCACCAGTGCGGCGGCCCCGTCGCTCTCGGTCACCGGCACCGGCCGGAGCCCCTCGGCGCGGACCGCCTGCTCGAGCCCGGCTGCCCCCAGCAGCACCACCGACGCGCCCGGGGGCAGCCGGTCGCGCAGCACCCGGGCCGCGGCCTGGGCGGAGGTGACCACGTCGGAGGACTGGGCCTCGACCCCGAGGTCGCGCAGGTGCTCGGCGACCCGTTCGGGGGTGCGGGAGGCGTTGTTGGTGACGAACGCCAGGCGCAGGCCGGCCGCGCGGGCCCGCTCCAGGTGCCCCGGAGCCCCGGGGACCGCTCGGCCGCTGACGTAGACGACGCCGTCGAGGTCGAGCATCGCCAGGTCGTAGGCCTCCGCCAGGGAGCGGTCGCAGGAACCCAGCACGGTGGCACCCTACGATGCTCCGATGGACTCCTCCGCGGTGGTCACCCCGCCGTACGTGGCGGGTCCCCTGCAGCTCGCGCCGTTCACGGCGCTGAGGATGGCGCCGTCCCGGATCGGGAGCGCCGCCTCGGCCCGCGCCTTCGCGCGGCCCTACCGCACCGTGCGTCAACGGCTGACGGACTGGGAGGCCAAGGGGCTGCTGGTGCGGGACTGCGAGCCCGCGGTGTACCTGCACGAGTACACCGCCAACGCGATGACGGTTCGGGGCCTGGTGGGCACCATCGACCTGACCCGACGAGCCACCGACCCCGGCGACCGGGCGATCCTGCCGCACGAGGGGATCCACCCCCTCCAGGCCGACGACCTGGCGGACCGGATGTGGGACATGCGGCTGAACCCGGCTCCGATCCTCCTCGTGCAACGATCGCCTGCCGAGGTGCGGGCGGTGGTCCACCGCACCATGAGCTCGGCGCCGGCGCACGACTTCGTCGACCGGCGCGAGCAGCGGCACCGGGTCTGGCCGCTGCGGTCGCCCGAGGACCTGCGTCTGCTCGACAGCGCCCTCGCGGGCACCCGGGCCCTGATCGCCGACGGCCATCACCGGTACGCCGCCTACCTGCGCCTGCACCGGCGTCACCCGACGACGCAGACCGGTCGGGGCCTGGCGATGCTCGTCGACCAGGACGACACGCCCCTGTTCCTGGGACCGATCCACCGGGTGCTGGGCGGCGTCGGTCTCGACGACCTGCACGCCGCCGTGCAGGGCACGTCGGCCGAGCTGCGCGAGACCACCGCGGCCCACGGGGTGACCTCGCTGTCCCCGGACGTCCTCGTGGTCACCGACGGCCAGCGATGGGCCGACCTCCGGCTCGGCCCGCACCGCGGCCGAGCCGCGGTCGAGGTGCTGCACGACGAGATCGTCCCGGCGCTGCCCCGGGGTCCGCTGCGGATCACCCACCACCACACCGCGGAGGAGGCGCTGACCCAGGTTCGCCGACGCCCCGGCTGCGCGGTGCTGCTTCCGGCACCGGACGTGGACCTCGTGCTGCACGTCGCGGGCGCCGACCGGCTGCTGCCCGAGAAGGCCACCTCGTTCCAGCCGAAGCCCAGCCTCGGGGTGCTGATCCGGTCGTTGTCCGAGGCCCCGAAATAGCACCCGAAATGACATCAGGGCCACCCGGCAAGGGATGGCCCTGATGAAAGAATTGTCCGGCGGCGTCCTACTCTCCCACAACCTCTCGGTTGCAGTACCATCGGCGCTGAAAGGCTTAACTTCCGGGTTCGGGATGGGACCGGGTGTTTCCCTTTCGCTATGGCCGCCGTAACTCTTGCGGTACACCGTCCGCGTCCACCGTGGGGGTGGGGGCTGGTGTGCCAAGCTCTGGTATTCAGTTACACAGGTGTGGGTTCACACGATGGTGTCGTGTGTGGATGTGGACGCGAGTGTCTTGTTGACTCGTTGCGCTGTGGTGTGTGCTTGCCTGAGAACCGTTGGCCTCGACGTGTTGTTGTCTTGGCTGAGTGGTTGTGGGACAAGCCCTCGGCCTATTAGTACCGGTCGGCTGGGCATTGCTGCTGTACACCTCCGGCCTATCAACCCAGTGTTCTGCTGGGGGCCTTACCCGATCTAGTC